>CAVYEV010000021.1:0-76760 GCA_963767545.1 Terriglobia bacterium | reverse complement strand
AGCCGCCTCCCGCCCTTACAGTGACAAGTACGCGCCGTTCAATTGGCGGGGATTCTTCGATTTCGGTTGCGGCTCGCTCGGCGATATGGCGTGCCATATTCTCGGCGCGCCGAATCTTGCTCTGAAACTCGGCGCGCCAACCAGCGTCGAGTGCCTCAAACAGGAAGGCAAGAGCAAGTATTACTATCCATCGAAATCGGTTTTACGATTCGATTTCCCATCGCGCGGCGACATGCCACCAGTGAAGATTTATTGGTACGACGCCATGAAGGAGCAGCCGGATATCCCCGGTGTGCCGAAGGGAGAAATCCTAGGCGATCTTCCGCGCCGCCGCATGGGCGGTCCTCAGCAGCAGCAAGGGCAGCGGCGGCCGCAACAGGATCCCACGATTATCGGCGCAGTCTTCCCGAAGACCTACTTCGCCGATCTTGAGGCGCAACAGCGGCAGTCCGAAGAGCAGCAGCAACAACAGGAAGCCCAACCGGCGGACGCGGTTGCTCGCCGGGAAGCACAGATCAATCGCGCCGCGGCATCCGGTAGCAACGGCAGTCTCTTTGTCGGCGACAAGGGAATGATCACGACCGGCACATACGGCGAGAACACGCGCCTGATCCCGGTGGAGCGGATGAAGGACTATCACTTCCCGCCCGAGTTTCTTACCCGATCGCCAGGCCACTATCGCGACTGGATTCGCGCCTGTAAGGGTGGAGATCCCGCATGTTCGAACTTCAGCGTGGCAGCGCCGTTCACCGAATGGATTACGCTTGGCGTGCTCGCATATCATTTTGAGGGCAAGCTCGATTGGGACAGCAAGACCATGCGCGTCACCAACAACGCCGAGGCCAACAAGATGATTAAGCCGGCCATCAGAAAGGGCTGGAGCCTCACGTAAATCGGATGCGAAAGTGCATCAGCGGCGTAAGAGTAGAGACCCATCGGGATTGATGCGCACATCCGATGGGTCGCCCGCAAACGTGACAAACGTTGAACCGCCTTTGATCCAGACGCGATGCTGTTCCACGCCTCTCGGTGTTGATGCTTCGATGGTTACGGGCAAAATGAAGCCAGGCAGATGCTGAGTAATGGTCACATTTTGGCACTTGATTTCGGCGGTCAGATGTGGCACTTGCTTGCCTTCGAGCCAAGGTAGGAGAAACGAGCGGCATCGAATTCTTTGGCGCGTGGCGTTGCGCGCAGGCGGCTAGCACCTCCCAACCGGCAAGGCGGTGTCAGCGGCAAGCGGGCATAGTACGTGATCGTCTTTTCGAGAGCATCCGCGCCGATAGCGTCCTTGATCATGCGGAATAGCCAGGAGCCCTTGGAGTTATCCGCCTGATTATTCAGAAGGCCTTGACTGTGGCGGGTCCAAACTCCTTATCGAGAATGAGGCTTTCGGCATAGGTTGCCCAGCCTTCGTTCAGGAAATTGGCGGCGGGTTGAGCCATGGTCCAGACGTGACCGATCTCGTGTCCCATGCAGGGCCACGGTAATAGTCCTTGGATGACATCACGCGGGGCCAGCCGGACGCCACGATTATGTTGTTAGACAGGGAGGCCCACCCATTTCCTTCTTTGGAATGCGCTTCCGCGGCACCGAAGTAGATCTCCGCCGGCGTGCCAAGGCGTTACGATAGCGACCCATAGACTAAGTTGAATTTCTGCGCGATGGCTTTCCCGTCCAGTTGGAATTGCGGCGTGTTAAAAGAGTTCAAGCTGCATTGTGCCGAACGAATGACGCGACAGCTTCCAATCGTGGCTATAGACCAGAGTGAGTGTGTGAGTGGGCGGGGCCGTTTTCCCGCGGACTATACGATTCGCTCCTTCGAGTCGCTCGGTTTGAGGAAGACTGGAGGTATTTGTTTACCAGCTTGAGATGCCTGTGAATTCAGCCTAAGGGTACACGGAACAATAATATGGACAAAGTTACGGGCAGGTACACTCTAAGATCGAGGTTTGATTGTGTAGTTCCAGTCTGGATGAGTCTTGTGCCGGCGGATGCAGAGTGCTTCCATTTGGGATGTCGTTACTTTAACCCCCGTTTCGTAATCGTTGGTGTCGAGAACGGCCTTCACCCGTAGTCCACTCTTTGTTTTCGTGGCCCCGATTAGATTGACAACTGTCTCATAATTGATCAGCGGCTGCCCTCTCCAGGTCAGACTGATAAACGAAAACAGCCGGTGCTCGATCTTGTTCCACTTGCTCGTTCCTGGCGGATAGTGGCAAACCGTGAGAGCCATTCCGAGTTCGTCCGCCAGTCCTTGCAGATGTAGCTTCCAAGTACGGGACCGGCTGCTGTTACTTCCTCCCGCATCCGCGCAAATCAGGATTCGCTTGGCCCCTTGCTTCCTCCTGCGCCCGGCCAAGTTCCACCACCGCCGGATGCTTTCCACCGCGAACTCGGCCGTGTCATGCGTCACTCCTACGTTGACCACCGCCCGGTCTTCTCCGATCTCGTATGTCCCGTAGGGAATCGCTTTGCCCTCCGCCAAGGACGGAAAATCGTGAACGTTGACTCGTTCGGGCTTTCCCTTGGGCCGCCACGTCCTTCCTCCATTTTTAAAGGGCCCCACTAATTCTTTCTTCTTCGCATCGACCGAGAGCACGGGATCTCCGCTGTTCCGGAAGGAGGCTACCTGCCGGTTGATGTAGTGGAACTGCCGATCCCGGTTCCGGTGTTGCGGACCTTCGCGGCTCTTCTGATTCAACTGCATCGAATACCCCATCTCCCGTAGACACCGCGCCACTGTCTTGTCGCTGGCAGGGTGGCCTTGGCTGGTCAACTCTTTCGCCATCGCTGCGGTCGACTTATTCGTCCACCGCAGCGCGCGCATTGGATCTCCCGCCGACGTCTCCTCCAGGATCTTACCGAGTTGTACTGTCAATCCTGGGTCGGAGTCCTCCACCTTCTTCCGGCCGCCACCCGCCTCCCGGATTTGCCCCCGCTCCGCCACCGTCAGCTTCTTCCTACTGTTCAACTCCGCCACCGCTTTGGTGATCGTCGTTCGCGACATCCCAGTCAACTCCGATAAGCGGCTAATTCCACCTCGCCCCGCATCCAGCGCTTTATCGGCCACAAACAACCGCGCCTGATACTCGTTGAGCGTCGCGAGCACTCTCAACCAGCGACTCTCTCCCGCTCTACGACGTGTAGATCTGTTCATCCACCTTACGGTATCTGAAACCGCGTCAATTGTACAGCTTGTTTATCCGGCTCCCCTAAGAAGGAATTCGCTGAACAAAAGTTCATGCTTTCGGCTACTGTAAGGTGCATGAAATCCTTCAGCCGCCCTAAGGAGGTCGGCCATTCGGAAAGCATTGAGTTTGTTCCCGAGCGAGACTTGGACCGCGCGCATCAGGAGATCGGGCGGCTACAGAAGGAGGTCGAGCGCCTCAAACAGGATAGCGAGCGACTGCGACGGGAACTCGAAGCGGCGTTACGAGCCAGCAAACGTCAGGCAGCACCGCATTCTCGCGGAAAACTCAAATCCAACCCGAAGCGACCCGGTCACAAGAAAGGGCACCAGCGGGCGTGCCGCCCGATTCCGTCGCGCATTGATGAACAGATCACGGTACCCTTGCCGGAGCGCTGCTCGCATTGTGGTGGAGGTGTAACGTCTGAAAGTTGCGAAGCGCAATATCGGGAAGAGATCGTTCGGCGAACCATAGTGCGCCGTTTCGACATTGCGGTAGGCCGTTGCCACGCATGCCAGCACCGTGTGCAGGGGCGCCATCCACTGCAAACATCGGATGCCGTTGGCGTGGGCGGCGTGCAAGTGGGTCCAGAAGCACTGACGCTGGCGGCGATCCTCACCAAGCAGATGGGTCTGTCGCTGGGACATACCCGAGAAGTCCGGTCCTATAGCTTTGGGCTGGAAGTGAGTCGCGGGGGGCTTTATCTGGAGTCCAATAAATAACTGGACGGATCAACAGCATTACGGCGCGTGAACGTGGAAAAACTCGCAGGGGCGGAGACGTACCGCCAGCCGCTGCGGCCTCAATTTCACTACACGCCCATCCAGGGTCACATCGGCGATGCTACCGGGCTGATCTATTACCAAGGCCAGTACCATCTTTTCAACATGTTCGACGAGTGGAGCCAGAACCGCATGCCCTATAAGCAGTGGGGTGCACGCGGTAAGCTCAGACTTGATCCATTTGAAGCAATTGCCGGGAGTGCTCAACAAGCCACGGTGCCGAGCCTCAATGCCCGGGCCGGCAATCTCAGCGAGTCGAACTTACCCATTTACGATCCGCTCTCCGGGACAATCACGGGCAATCGGCAGACAGGTCTTTGCCGGCAACATCATCCCTCTTTCCCGTTTCAATCCGATTTCCGCCAAAATCCTGCCTCTTTGGCCGGCTCCGAATCAGCCGGGTACAAGCAGCAATTACTTCGCGGCGGCCAGTTCGCCGTATGACCGGAACACCGGCGACGGCAAGGTCAACTGGAATGTAAACGACAAGCTCGCTCCTGGAGGTCACTCGTGAACATGACTGCGGTGGAATCCACCACGTTGGTGGAAATCGGGTACGACGACAGCCGATGGATTCTGCAACTGGAGTTTCGCAGCCGCACGGTCTACAGTTACTTTGAAGTTCCGGGCGCGGTGTATGAAGGGCTGCTGACAGCGCCTTCGAAGGGGAAGTACTTTAACGCGGCAATTCGCGGACACTTTCCACATGAGCGGGTCCGCACCGGCATGCCGGGCCGCGGGGTCAAGTCTGATGGCGCGAACCGTTGCCGCGCTGCCCTCGGGCAGTGTCAGGGACTGTATCAAACATGGGGGCGCGACCATCGAATGGCCAAACTGGGTCTCGGGTGATCCGTCGCCCGAGTAACGGTTGGTTTCCTTGAGTCTTTGCGGAGAGGGGTTGTTGATGGAATTTCGAATTTGGCTAGAGGTGCATCTCGCAGGCTGCGTTTTGCATAAGCAGCAAGTGGCTCAGGTGGAGCGAGAAGCCACAGGAATCGGGCCTGAAGAGATCGGCCTCACCTTGGAAGAAGGCAAGACCGTGCTCAGGCAGGTGCAGGCTGGCGTGATTCACAGGCAGGTTGAGGCGTTACAAGCCGCTCACCGGAAATGCCTTCAGTGCGGACGCAAACAGCGTATCAAGGATCGCCGGAGGCGCTGTCTCAGAACGATTTTTGGTGTGGTTCGAGTATCCTGCCGCCGTTTTCTCCGCTGCCGGTGTCAAGGAGGCAGGCGAGTCACCGTCTGGCCGCTCAATGGTCGGCAGGCGTAGGCACAACGCCGGAACTTCAGTACCTCTACGCGGATTGGGGCAGCAAGGTGCCATATCGTCGAGCCGCGACAGTACTGCAAGAGCTGCTCCCGGAGCGGGTGTCACACGCTACGCTGAGGCGTCATACGCTGATTGGAAAATGCTCTCAAACTTCGCAACGAAACCGTTCCCAAGCACGACAACGTGGCCCCGTCGGCATTCAATGGTATCCCCGGTAATGCCCGCCGGTTGTTCTTATAGCGTCCAACCAGTTCGCCCCGCAAGATGCTGGGCATCACAGGCGTTTCCGCCGTTACCGCAGATCAGGAGTTTCCCACCGGCGCTCAGTGTGGCGACGGCCAGGGACGCGGCACGAGTCAAATCTGCGTCCAATAAGTCCAGGCGAGAGAAGACAGCCAAGGCTTCAGTGAGCAAGTTGCGGAGTGACAGCATACGTGTCTTTCCTGATTGGACGAAGGATGCAGAAGAGAATCGTGGCAGCGCAAGGATGCAATAGCCCTGTGAATGCAAAGGCTGCTGTGTATCCGAACGTATGGATGATGTAGCCGAGCACCTGGGCGAAGCACGCACCGGCGAGACTGCCGGCTGTTCCCATCAATCCAAAGACACTGCCCGTGGACGAATTGGGGAGTATGTCAGCAGCGAGCGCCGCAGTGTTGGTAGACCAACATTGTGTCAGAAACGCGACAACGCAGGTCACCGCTATTGCCGTCGCGGCAGTGGGGGCGAAGCCTGCGAGAGCGCCGAAGGGGGCAAGGCATCCGACGCTCACCAGAACCCCGATCCGAGCCCGCGAGGGAGCGATGCCTCGCCGGACCAGAAAGTCCGACAATGCGCCGCCCCCCAGGTGTCCGAGGTCCGCGAAGAGAAACGGAATCCAGCCGTATAAACCCATTTCCGCAAGACTGAGGTGACGTACGCGCTGTAAATAGTCCGGGAGCCAGAAGATGTAGAAATACCAAACCGGGTCGCTGAAGAGACGCGGGATCACGAGTCCCCAAACCACTCTTTGACACAGCAAGTCGCGCCAGAGAGGCTTCACAGTTACTTCTACCGGGCCTTCGATCTTCTCCAGGTCCGCAGCACTCACGGAAGAGTGTTGGGAGATGGGCCGGTACATCCACCACCAGACCGGCAACCAGATAAGACCGAGCGCGCCGGGAACCAGGAACGCGTAATGCCAGCCGAACCGGATCGTGAGCCACGCGATGACGGGTGGAGCCAGAACCGCACCGAGCGTACTGCCCGATGAGAAGATGCCGGTTGCGGTGGCGCGCAGACGCGCGGGGAACCACTCCCCACAGACTTTGACGCCTGCCGGATAAACACAGGGCTCACCAATTCCCAGAATAAAACGGAAGATACCGAGACTGAGAGCCCCACGCGCCAAGCCAGTAAGCATGGTGGCCAGTGACCACCATGCGAGGCTCAGCGTTAACCCGAGGCGAACGCCAAGCGCATCCATCACCCGGCCGCCGACGGAATACATGACGGTATAGGAGACTAGGAAGGCCGTCACGATATTGGCATAGTCCTGGTCGCTGAGATTCAATTCCTTGCGTAGCAGAGGACTCAGAATCGATAGCGTCTGGCGGTCGATGTAGTTGATGGTTGTGGCGATGCAGAGCAACGCGGCGACCACCCAGCGCGTGCGAGCGTAGGTCATTTCATTTGTGGTTCCTGACGCTTGTAGGTCTCGTAGCTGTAGCATCCGACAGCCGAGGAGCCCCCGTCAATAGTGAAGACTTGCCCGGTAATGTAGACCGATCGAGGGGAAACGAGGAAGGCGATCATGTCCGCCACTTCAGAAGGTTCCGCCAACCTGTTGAGGGGGATGCTGCGGCTCCGTTCGGCATACTTAGGTCCTTCCAGGATTTTGCGGAATTGCTCGGTGGCAACGGGTCCAGGCGCTACAGCATTCACGCGAATTTTGTGGGCCGCAAGTTCGACTGCCAGCACCCGGCTGAATGATGTTACTGCGCCCTTGGCCGCGGCGTACGCGCCGGTACCATACATGGCCATGGATGACGCGATGGTTCCGATGTTAACGATACTGCCGCCGGTACCGCTCGCGACCATGGCCTTAGCGACCGCTTGACAGCAACGGAAAGTTGCCGTCACGTGGAGGTCGAAGAAGCCTTGCCAGGTTTCGAGGTCGAGTTCGAGCAAGGGGACCATGCGCGCGATTCCGGCGGAGTTTACCAGCGCGTCAACGCGACCGAAGTGCGATTTGGTCGCATCCACCAACGCCTGCGGCGTGCCGTTCTCCCGCAGATCGCCTAGCACCGGCACGGCATTCCCTCCCGAGTCGGAGATTTTCCTGGTGAGCGAGTTCAACTCCTCTTCCGATCGGCCGCTTAGAACCAGCGACCATCCTTCTTCGCTTAAGCGCAAAGCCGTGGCGTGACCAATGCCACGCGCAGCTCCGGTAATGATGGCGACGGGTCGATTCACGCGGTTTCTCCTTTGGCGGCAAACGATTCAGTTGCCCGGTAGCAAGCTTCGACAATCCGTATATCTTCGCGAGCGTCGTCACCCGTGACTTCGGGCGACGTCCCGGCCTGCAGCGCTTCACAGAAGCGACGATGCTGATTATAGATGTTCGCGGCATCATCCCATTCGGGGGCCAGGCAATTCTCAAAGCGCTCGAAGGAATCGTCACCTTTCACATGGAGGATCTCGCCGTCAAACCGGCCGGTTTCAGCAGTGTATTCAACGACGCGATTGTCCCGGTAATGTATGGAACCCTTGGTGCCGAGTAATGAGACATGCTCTTCCAGACAACACCATGAGGTTTGGATTTCTCCCAGCGAGCCCTTTGAGAGACGGTATTGCGCGAGCATCAGGTCGTCACCCTCCAGTTGCGGACAGGCGAAGTTGGTGGCCATCGCTTGCACGTCCGAAATCTCTTGCCCTAACAGCCAGCGCATCAGGTGTTGATAATGGACTCCCAGTTGGATAAATGAGCCGCCTCCGGTGCTCATGCGGGAAGCACGCCAATTCTGACCGATGCCACCCCAGCCAAGTCCTCCGCGGTGCGCGAGACGGGCGCTAAAGAGAGCGACCGCGCCTAGTTTGCCCTCCGCGACCAGGCGGCGAATGTCGCGGAAGAGCGGGTGGTCGAGCAGGTTCATGTAGATTCCCAGTGTGCGTCCTGAGGCGCGCTGGGCCGAGAGGATGGCATCGCACTCCGCCACGGTTCGCGCCATGGGCTTTTGCAGGAGAACGTGCTTTCCCGCCTCGAAGGCAGCAATCGCGTGTTGTGCGTGGAGGTGATTCGGAGTGGAGATCATGACTGCATCCACGTCGTCCGCGAGAGCGTTCGCGAAATCAGTGGAGGCTCGGGCAGCCTTGAGCTCGGCGGCAGCTTGTTGAGCCTCCGCTTCATTGGCGTCGATGGCCGCGACAACCTGCACACCCGCGAGATTCTGATAAGTGCGTCGATAGCGGCGGACAACGCCACCACTACCCGCAAGTGCAATTCTTAATGTCCTTCTCTGCTCTCGCACTGCGCCGGCCGTCCTGGGGGAGCCGCTGGAGGCGCGCAGTTTCTGTAGATCCCAGTAGCGTTGCGAACGCTCCAGCCATTCACGATGTCGCGGCACGCACGGCGCCAGCTCTGATAGCCGCCCGTCGTGAACCCAGCATAAGGCTAGCTCGTCAGCCACGGTTGGACTGCTTGGCATTGTCACATACTAAAGGCGCACAGCCCGCTTCGGCATGTACGCCGAAAGAGCCGCTGCCTCTTACCGGTGGCGAGCCTGAGGCCAGATCTGGATCTGCTCCGTCAGCCTTCGCTGCAACTCCTCCTGGCTCCGTCCTGATGGACGGCAACTGCCCCACTCGCTCTACCCGCTGCGTTCCCAACTGGAGCATCAAGAGCAGGCCTCCTCATGCGCGGATATCCGCTCGCGCCCATTACGCAGCACGTCGTTATGGTCAGTCGGTCTTTCCGGCAGTCGTGAAGTAAGCTCCGTACAGCGGATTGCAGATGACTTGGCAGTGCTGGTTTACACCATTCACACGCGTGCCCGTGTCATCCATGTGGTGCCACGCGCTGCTATTCAATCCGGCTTCCACGATGCTCGCTTTTCCTCCTGGAGTTCCGGTATGCGCCCGTGAGCCACGCCGATATTTGGCCGCTGGAGATCACGATGCCCAGATTTTCCAACAGATCCGCGATCTTGGGCTCGGTCATATGCACAATGAGAAAACAGCACGCACAGGCTCTTCAGATGGGACCGAATTCACCGCGGTAGCCAGCGGGCGGCGCACGGTCGGTTCGGCCTGTTGAGGCCGCGTTACTTCTCCTGCGAAACTTCACATTATCCGTAACGAAGCGTAACTCTTGCACCACCACCTCTTCGTAGCCCTTGAACTCGGCATCCGGTGGAGGATGTCCGGTCTACATTGTTGGTGGATTCGGCATAGAGTTAGAGCGCTAGTTAGCAGGGCTCCTTGTTTGGTTAGTTGTTTCTCCAGATCTGAATAAGACACCGCACGAAGATCGGTTTTCGCGGCGGCCGCGAGCGCCGCAAGTGTCCCGCAGGCTTCGCCCGTGGCCATCGCGGTGCCGCTCACGCGTGTGGAGCCGTGAGCTTCGTGGGTGGCGGAAAGACAGCGTCCGGCGACCATCAGGTTGGAGAGACCTTTCACAAGCAGGGCTCGCAAGGGAATGGGATAAGGAGCGGGCGGATCCTCTTTGTGAGGATGAACGCCCACGCGCCCGTCCGCGGGGTGGATATCGATAGGCCAGCTTCCCAGTGCTATAGGGTCGTGTTGCTGCCGGCATTGCAGGACATCGGAAGCCGTCATCTGGTAGTCGCCCAGAATACGACGGGTCTCGCGCACTCCAATCTCGGGAGCGGAGACCAACACGTAGGCAGAACGAAAATCCGGAATGTCGCGGCGAAAGATTTCCAGAATGGAGACCATGTCTTCGCGGCCCTGCATTTCAGCCCGGGAGAGATCTTCGGTTTTTGTGCCATCGCCGTAAAGACGGGTGCAGTTGGCTGTGATCTCACCGGGACGAATCCGGATGAGCCAAGGACCACCATACTTGGGAGCGCGTCCTTCGCGGTAGGCCCGGTCCATTGCCTGGCGGCACGCGTGTTCGAGTTCGCACCAACCTCGCTGACTGCTGAGACCGCCGATTCGGAAGTGCTGCGACATTGTCTGCATCATTCCGTCCTTCTCATATTCCGCCCCGGCAAAATAGCTGATATCGCCATCGCCGGTAGTGTCGATGACGATGGACGGGCGAAGCTCCCAGAGGCCTTCCTTCCCGGCGGCGATTACGGACTGCACACGGTCGCCATCGCGTAGCGCCTCGGCGGCTACGAGGTGATAGTAGACGGTCACCCCGGCCTCGCGGAGCAGTTGATCGGAGACCTGCTTCATCGCTTCGGGATCGAAGTTGAGAGTCTCAGGAGGGTTGTCTTCCAGAGCCAGCCCGTGTATGCGATCCAACCGCGTGATTACTTCGCGAGGAATGCCTCCGACAACGAACTGTTGGTGATCGCGGCAATTGCGGGCACCGTCGAATGTGTGGACCAGGGAACTGACGCAGATTCCTCCGCAGTAGCCGTGCCGTTCCAGAAGTATGGTCCGCGCGCCGTTTCTCGCGGCAGCAACGGCCGCGCCCAGGCCTGCGGTTCCACCGCCGCAGACCAGCACATCGCAGTCGCGACGTTCGGCAATTCTCATTGGATGATTGGTAGCCATGATTGATTTCGTGATTGTGGGGGAATATTTTGCAGCGTAAGAATAATGCGCTGTCTGATTCCTTCGCGTGCCAGCAGTCCAGGCCGGCTTCGCCGGCTCGTCGACTGAAAAACGATCGCCTGTCCTACAGTTTTCTGCGTTGGTGGAAGCAGCCACCGGACGGTCACCGGCTCACCATCTGGTCCGCCGAGAGGTTGGCTCCCTGACGAAGCAGATACAGCTGTAGCGCCGGCACATCGACCCTGCGCGCAGTGACTGAGGCTCGCACGGAGAGCGCCGCTGCAATCCCGGCGGCCTGCCCCGTCGCCATCGAAGTGCCGGGGACCCGCGTAGAACCATGCGCGCGATGCGTTGTAGAGATCGGCCGTCCAGCCACCAGCAGGTGATCGACGTCCAGCGGCACCAGACAGCGATAGGGGATCTCGTAGGGTCGGGGAGGATTGTCCTTTTGCGGATGGACGCCGACATACCCGTCAGTCGGATGAATGTCAATCGGCCAGGCGCCCAACGCCACGACGTCCGGAAACGATCGTCGTGCAAGGATGTCTTTTTCCGTCAAGATATATTCGCCGACCAACTTGCGGCTCTCCCGGATATGCAGTTCCGTGGCGCCCGAAAGGATGTAGCTCTGCTGCAAAGCAGGAACTCCGTGCCGCAGGATTTGCCATATCTCCAACATGTTTTCGCGGGCTTGCTGTTCGGCCAGAGTTAGGTCTTCCGGGTCGATCGGGTTTCCGTAGACGCGGGTCGAGTTAATCGAGACCTCCTGATCGGCCAGGCGAATGACCCACGGTCCCCCGTGCGCTACACGGCTGCCACGCGCATCGGCCGCTTGCATCGCAGTGCGGCATCCCTCTTCAAGATCCTGCCGGGTAACGCCCGGGTCCACGTTACCCAGGCGAAAAGGATACGTGATGGCTTGCAATTCGTCATCGATGGTCCATTTCACTCCCGCATGGTGGGCGACCTCCGCATCGCCGGTGGAATCCACGGTGCATCCGGCACGAAACTGAGCGCGGCCGTCCCGAAGGGCGACCTCCACTCCCGTGAGGGCATTTCCCTGCATGAGGGCATCGACCACCGTCGCGTGATAGAGCGTCTGAACACCGGCGCGTTTCAGAAGACGGTCCGCGGCAATCTTCATGAACTCGGGATAAAGACTGAGCACCTCGTCCGGATTATCTTTGGTCGCGAGTCCACCCATTTTCGTCACTTCTTCCACGAGATCTCGCGCGTAGCCTCCGACGACTATCTGGGTGGTGTCTTCGCAGGAGTAGATTGCATCGAGGGAATGAATCATCGCGGCCACGGGTGTACCGCCGCAAAAGCCGAGCCGTTCCAAAAGCGCGGTTCGTGCGCCAGCCCTGGCGGCACCGTAAGCCGCTGCGACACCCGCGCTGCCTCCTCCGCAGACGATCACATCGTACACGTGTCCATCGAGTTTGCTACGTCGCATTGGATCCCTTAGTATGCAGGCGTTGTGGCAGAAGCAACCGGCGAAATGGTTTGGCGGTTCCCTCCCCAATCCTCGGCTAGTACTTTATAGAAATAGGTCCTGCCAGGCTGCAGTCCGCGGTCTACGAACAACTGCAGGAAATAATGGGCAGGATCGAGTGTAGCCACTGGTTCGATGCTTTCAATCTTAAAGTCGGCTGTCTCGCCCCGGTAGATCCGATACCGCGCAAGGTCCGGATCGCTGTTGGAGCGCCAGTAGACCATCAGGGTGTCTTTGGCCCTGCGCACAACTCCAAACTCCTGAACCGGAGCCGGGGGAGTTACATTTTTGCCGTCGGGTGTAGCATCGACCTGCGCGGACGGTGCCGACTGCAGGTTTGCCGAGCTTACTGCGGCGACCCGATAGTAGTAACGCGTCTTGATGTGAAGGCCATGGTCGATGAAAGAGTTGCTCGTAGCGCGGGCGATGAGAGAGGCTGCCGTCGGCGGACTTTGAGGGTCGTCGGACCGATAGATGTTATAGGCCGCAGCGCCTCGTGGAGCGGCCGGCCACGAAACCATGACGCTGTCGTCGCCCATAACTTTCGCCCCCAGGCCCGTCACGATATCCGGAACCGAGCCCCGCTGCATCCGCACAGTCGCGTGTCCGAAGGGACGAATGGAGATCTGGATTTTTCCTCCTTCGACCTCCAATGCTCGCTGGTCATTCTCCACAAGGTCGCATTCCTGGGCATGATCGATTTGCAAAGCCGACGCGTCCAGGACGAAATTCGTCGGGATGCCGTGAGTCTCCACGAACCGCGCGACCCACCCGCGGCCAGGCTGCTCGGAGTTCTTGAGGACCGTCAGTTGAATGTTGGGCTCCGCTACCGAGAGGAAGCTGCGAGAGTTCCTCGCGAGGGTGCCGCTCGCATTGGCGTCCAGCGCGATAACCGTTAACGGGCTCGCGATGCTCCAGGCAAAGCGCGTGGCTTCTCCGGAATTCCAGTCTCCGGTGTGCGAGGTCATCGAATAACCGAGTGTCGCATTGCAGTCATCCCCGTTCAGGGTTAGGAGTCCCGCCATGCGATTCGACCAGGCGTGGCTGAAGAGCCATGGCTTATCCGGCTTGTAGTCGATGGAGAACTGGTTATAGCGGATCTCGCCAAAATCAAACGTACCCTCGTTCCAGGGCGAGAGGGTAATCCCGTTTTGCGAATTACTGACATCTACCCAGCGATTGGCATAGAGGAAGTCGTGGGAACCCCAGCGCAGTTGGTCGGTGTAGGGCCGCACCACTCCGCCGGGATATTCCACGCGAGGCTGTCCGCCGGATACTGCAAAGGGGAAACTGTAGTAGATGTTCTCCTTGTAACGATCCTCGTACTTCTCCGAGAAGAGCACTCGAGCATGTTCCAGCCGGTTGATGAAATCGATGCGCTTGACTCCGGCATACAGAATGACGGTCTGGCGAATGGCAGCCTGGGTATCGTCGTCATCGATCCAGACATTGAATTCGGCCTGCACAGGACCCTGCGAGCCCTCCATCTTGCGAGCTTTCGCGGGAGAATGCAGGGTGCCTTCCTTCGACTCGCGCTGACTCTTGTGAACGTGGATCATCTGATTCAACAAGTAAGGCGCCTGCGCGTCCACCAGTTCGCGACCGGTGGCCTTTTCGAGGATGCTCCTCACAGCACCGGTGGTCGTATCGAAGCGTATCCGGTAAAACTCGTTGGCGACGGAGTCTTTCGTGACTTCGAATGCGCCATGTGATGGAGACGTCGCTTGTTCCACTCGAAAGAGTTTGTAGCCGTAGGCGGGCACATCGGACGCCAGGAACGCGACTTGGCCATTCCCGATTTTCTGACAGTCGACGCGGCGGCCCGTCGCAAGATCGACGAGTACGGCAAAGTCTCCCTTGGTCTGGACGATTTCGCTCCGGGCGTGTGTCAGTGAATTAAAGACCGCCAGCGTTTGGCCGGGACCCGTCCGAATCTGTTTCGCGAACGCACTGGAAGCTTGCGAATAGGCTTCCTGTGCGGCATTCAGAACGCGCCCGGACTCAGCCTTCTTCACCCAGGCGGCGTTGAAGAGTTGCACGTCACTGGCCGGGGGCTGAGTCGGCCAACTGTGCTCGTCGAAATCAAACATGCGCGTGTAGGTGCGATCCACGAAAGAAGGCGACAGCAAGTAGCCGGGATTCAAGGCGGAGGCGAGAGCACCTAGCCCTTCGGCCACCGGAAGCAGCCGGGCAGCCTGGCGCTTCAAACCTTGGGCCTCCGGATCGATGGTGGCATAGTCTGCCGAGAAGTTGTTCAAGTCTCCGCGCAGGACGGGAAGCCGCCGTCCATAGTTCTTCTCGATGTATTCGAAGAAGTGATCCGGGCTGCCAATGCGGATATCGGGATAAGCATATTTCTCCGTCCATACGGAAAGTACGCGACCATCGAACCGCGGGATGTCGTGGTCCGTGTATTCCGGATTAATCAGAGCGTCGTAAGGATAGGGACCCAGCGTGGTTCCGTTCTCCACCTGTTTCAGGAGAGTGGATAAATGGTCGCTGGCGAGGTCGACCAGGTTGGAGTAGCCGCCTCCCGTCTGTCCATACCAGAACGGCATGGCATAGTGGGATCGCCAGCCAAACAGCACCTTGTGGAATCCATCGGGCGCCTCCCACCAGAAAAGCGCGGGGAGCTTGGTCGTAGCGTAGTCGTTGTTGTTGCCTGATCGCCAACTCTGACCCCATCGCGCGACATATTTGAAACCGGCCTCGGCAACCGCCTGGGCGCCCGACCACGACAGGCTCGGGTTGTCGACGATCATGAAAGTCTTCAAATCGAGCCCGAATCGATCTTTGGCATCACGACGTCCGGGATATGTCATCCGGGCAATTTCTTCGTAGTCCATCCAGTGGGATGCGACTCCACTCGGTGCTCCCATCAGGTACAGGTGCCCGGTCTTGATATCCTTCTCCACAACGTCTCGCCAGGCCGGTTCGCCACGTTCTTCAATGTAGTTCCGCTGGAAGAGAAGTGTCTCCATGGTGTAGTGGAACTTTGCGTCGGACTTGCGCTCCAGGTCGCTCTGATTTTCCGTGGACTTGCTCATATCGCGAGCCAGGTCGATGTAATTCGCGATATCGTGCTGCTTCTTGAAAATGTAATTCTCGTAGCCCAGGTCTTCGTGCGAGGACTTCACGATGAATACTTTCCACTTCCGTTGCGGCTGCCACGGCAGGGTTGTCTCGGCGGCAACTTTGGTTGAATCCACTTCATGGGCCGTAAAACGGACTTCTGCGGGCGTTGAAAGATCGGGGACGAGTACGCGGTGCTGCGAAGTGCCTGGAGGAACTTTCAGTTTGGCGACAGGACCGGACGCTCCACCCGTGACTTCCGCAGTGATCCCGATTTCGAGGTTCTGCTGTCCGTCATTCAGTATTGTGACAATCGCGATCTGCCGGAGCGGAGTCGCGCGCGGAAACAGCACGGTCGGCTCGACGGATACAATCTTCAAGCCCCGCGCGGCACAGAGTGCCGGGAGGGCCAGAAACAAGAGGATGAACCGCTTCAAGAAAGAATCTCCTTCACCACACTGGCCTTTTCAACGCCGGTCAGTTTCTGCGCGAGCCCCTGGTAGGCGAATGTCAGGCGTTCGTGATCGATCCCCATGGCGTGCAGGATGGTAGCCTGCAAATCACGAACGTGTACCTGATCCTTGACGACGTTGTAGGAGAATTCGTCCGTTTCGCCGTGAGTGACACCCGGACGCATGCCTCCGCCGGCCATCCAAACGGTGAAACAGCGTGGATGGTGATCGCGGCCATAGTCTGTAGGCGTCAGTTTGCCCTGCGAGTAGACCGTGCGGCCAAATTCGCCTCCCCAGAGGACCAGAGTGTGGTCCAGCAGGCCGCGGCTTTGAAGGTCTTCGAGCAGGCCGTAGCAGCCGCGATCGATATCCCGGCACTGGCTCGGCAGCACTTCCGGTAACGCGCCGTGCAGATCCCAACCGCGATGGTAAATCTGAACGAAACGGACGCCCCGCTCGACCAGGCGCCGGGCCTGCACGCAGGTTCGCGCAAAGGAACCGGGAGTGTGGGCGTCGTCACCGTACAAAGAATACGTAGACGCCGGTTCATGGGTGAAATCGGTCAATTCCGGAACCGAGGTTTGCATCCGAAAAGCCATTTCATATTGCTCGATCCGCGCCAGTACTTCAGGATCTCCGGTCCGGTGGTTTTCCATCTCATTCATTTCGTGCAGGCCATCGAGCACGATCCGGCGGGCCGTGGGACTCACGCCATCCGGATTGGTGAGGAATAAAACCGGGTCGCCGGCGGAACGCAGCGCCACGCCCGCATATCGCGATGACAAAAAGCCGCTGCCCCAGAGCCGTGCGGAGATGGGCTGCACGTTCGCCTTCGGATTGCTGTGGGAGGCGTTGAGCACCACGAACGTCGGTAGATCCTGATTCATGGAACCGAGCCCATAACTCATCCACGATCCCATGCAGGGCTTGCCGGCAATCATGCTGCCGGTCTGGATGAAGGTGATGGCGGGTTCGTGGTTGATGGCTTCGGTCTGTAAAGATCGAACGAAGGTGATGCGATCGGCAGCCTTGGCGGTGTGGGGTAGCAGTTCGGATATCCAGGCGCCGCTTTGTCCGTATTGCTGGAATTTATAAATGGACGGCGCGATGGGAAATCGTGTCTGGCCGGAAGTCATAGTGGTGAGGCGCTGCCCCTTGCGGATGCTCGCGGGCAGATCTTTGTCGTACCAGTCTTTCATCTGCGGCTTATAGTCGAACAGATCCATCTGGGGCGGTCCGCCTACCATGTGCATGTAGATGATGCTCTTGGCGCTAGGCGGAAAATGGGGGATTCCCGGCAGGCCATTACCCGTTTCTCCGTGTAGCAGCGTGGCGAGCGCGCCCAGGCCTACACCTTGCGCCCCACGACGAAAAAACTGACGCCGCGTCTCGTCCTTGATCGGGAAGCCTCTTTCTTCAGAGTTCATCATTTGTTCAAGGCCTCGTCTAAATTCATTAGTTGGCTGGCGACCATGACCCAGGCAGCAGCTTCGGGGTC
The DNA here is from genome assembly GCA_963767545.1 of Terriglobia bacterium. Classification (GTDB taxonomy): domain Bacteria; phylum Acidobacteriota; class Terriglobia; order Bryobacterales; family Bryobacteraceae; genus CAVVFX01. The sequence continues at coordinate 59,276 of CAVYEV010000021.1, read as the reverse complement.
CTTGCGCCCGGTGATTGCGGACGCCTCCTGAAGATGCGCCTGATAATACCCGACGAGCTTATCTCGCGACCGGAGGACGGACGCCCGCTCCAGAGTATTCAGACGGCGGGAGAGGATTCGTTCCGCGAACAAGTCCAGCCGTGCCTGGGCTGGGAGAACCCTCTCCGCCGCATCGTGTGCTAATTGCTTGGCCGCGCCGAAGAAGTCGGGATCGTTCAACATGACCAAAGCCTGCAGCGGCGTATCCGTGCGGTCGCGCCGGACAATGCAGGTCTCGCGCGCCGGCGCGTTGAGAATTTCCATCGATGCGGGGGGAGCGCTGCGTTTCCAGAACGTGTAGAGGCTGCGCCGGTGAAGCGCCGGCCCGGAATCCGGATGGTAGAAACGAGTGTTGCTGAAAAGAACGGCTACGGACTCCCAAACGCCTTCCGGCTGCAAGGGCCTCACGCTAGGGCCTCCAATCGTCGGATCGAGCAGACCTCCAAACGACAGAGCGGAATCGCGAAGCATCTCGGCGTCCATACGGAAGCGGGGGCCGCGTGCGAGCAGCCGGTTCTCAGGGTCGCGTTTGATTTTGTCTCCGCCGGCAATAGCCGCCTGCCGATAGGTCGCAGAGGTCACCATTAGACGAAAGAGTTTCTTGACATCCCAACCCGATTCGCGGAACCCGACAGCCAGCCAGTCCAGTAATTCGGAGTTAACCGGAGGTTCGCCGGTAGCTCCGAAGTCCTCTGAGGTCTTGACGAGGCCGGTACCGAAGACCTGCTGCCAAAAGCGATTGACAGTCACACGAGCGGTGAGAGGATTCGATTCATCGACTATCCACTTCGCCAGGCCGAGACGATTTTTCGGCCAGTCAGCCTGCATCGGCGGCAGGACTGCGGGTGTGCCGGCAGCCACCTCCTCGCCCGGTTCATCATACTGCCCGCGGCGCAGCACGTGCGCCTGCGCGGGACCGTTCTTTTCCCGCATGACGAGCGTAACATTGCCTCGGAGGCGAATTTCGCGGAACTCGCGTTCCTTCCTCTGCAGGGTTTCGAAAAGAGGGAGAGCGCTCGGATCCCGCGCAAGAGCGGTGAGAATGGAAATGGTCCTCTGGTCCGGCTCGGAGACGCTCAGCAGGATTTCACGGGGCGTCAGCAGCCTTCGGTACAGGAGCGTTTTCCGCGTAAACCGCGAGTCGAATGTCCAGCCCGGTTTCTGTTGGACGGCGACAGGACCGATTGTGCTGGATGAGACCGGACGGCCGTTGACGTAAATCGTAATGCCTTCGGGTTGGCCGGCGCCGTCGTAGGAAATGGTGACTTCCTGCTTCGCGCCCGGAGCGATCCGGACCGTGTTGCCGCGTACTGCAATCTGGCCGTGGAGGTTGGCGCCTTCTAACCGTACGATCGGGAACATCGACTCAAGTTCGAGTTCCATACGCATATCCTGGCCGCTGTAAGCCGCGAGCACGGTCTGGGTAGCATCGACCTGGTTGAACTCGATCTGTAAAGTAAACGGAGTCCGAAGAAATAATTCCCCACTGGGGACTGTCGCTTCCGCCTGGAGAATTTTCCTCTTCGACGAAAGAGCCGCCTGGACGTCGGGATCCGGCTTGTCTTTACTGTACGGCCGGAGGATGGCGTTGAATTGTTCTCTCAACTGATACAACCCGGGCTCCAATTCCGTCAGGCGCGCGCGATCCTTCTGCTGAGCAATTACCAGAATGGGTTCCGGTTCGGGGATTTCACCATGCAACGGCGCCTCCAGCGTGTTGTTGAAAAACGCTCCCATCTGATAGAAGTCTTTTTGCGTCAGAGGATCGTACTTGTGGTCGTGACAGGTAGCGCAGCCCAGCGTGAGGCCGAGCCACACGGCGGATGTCGTATCGACCTGGTCTTTGACGTAGATCGCCTGCACTTCGGCGGGAATTACTCCACCTTCGTTGGTAGCCACATGATTGCGGTGGAATCCGGTGGCGATCCGCTGGTCGATGGTCGGGTTCGGCAGCAGGTCCCCCGCAAGCTGGTCGATGGTGAACTGATCGAACGGAAGATTGCGATTGAAGGCCTGGATCACCCAATCTCGATAAGGCCAGATTTCGCGATAGTTATCGGTGTGGAGGCCGTGCGTGTCGCCATAGCGGGCAGCATCCAGCCAGTAGCGTGCCAGATGTTCGCCCCAACGAGGCGATGCCAGATAGCGGTCCACCATCCGCTCATATGCGCCTGCCCGCTCGTCGCGTAGAAACCGCTCCAAGTCTTCGGTGGTTGGAGGCAGGCCCGTGAGATCGAGGCTGAGCCTGCGCAGCAGTCGTCCTTTGTCTTCCGGTCCGGCCGGTTGCAGGCCTTCCTTCTCCAGGCGGGCTAGGATGAAACGATCGATGGGATTGCGTACCCAACTCTCCTGGCGGACTTCCGGCAAGGCAGGCCGCCGCGGAGCCGAGAATGACCAGTGCTCCTTCCATACCGCTCCTTCCGCGATCCACTTCTCGATGGTCTGCACTTGCTCTGGATCCAGATCCTTGTGGGCATATGGGGGAGGCATCCGCAAAGCGGGTTTGGGGTTGGCGATGCGCTGGACCAGGAGACTGGAGGATGGCTGGCCAGGCACGATGATGGTCCCGCGCGGCGTGGTTGCGAGAATTCCCTCGTGCGTGTCAAGCCTGAGGCCCATTATGCGGTTTCCCGCATCCGGCCCATGGCAATGAAAACAGTGATTGGAAAGAATGGGCTTGACCTCCTTCTGGAAATCCACAGCCCACGCCGTTCCAGTCAGCAGTACGGCAGTAACCCAAATCTTCATTGCCCTTTTTGACCTGTTGCCTAGAAAACCAGCTTCAACGCCACCTGCGCAGTCCGGTTCCCGGTCTTCTGCGGGGACACGCCGAAGGACGCGGTGTTGAGTGTCGATCCGGGAGTAGCCCAAATGGGATGGTTGAAGATATTGTAAGACTCGAATCGGAACTCCGCGCGTACTCTTTCTCCTATGTGGAAATTCTTGAAGACCGACGCGTTCCAGACGTTTGTCTTGGCGCCACGCAAATCCGGTGAGTAGGGGCCGGTATTCCCAAAGGTGAACGCCGCCGGCTGGGAGAATACCGAGGTATTGAACATCTGGTTCTGGGTCTGCTGGCCAGACGGCAGCGCGGCGGAATGGCCGTTGTTATTGGGACGCTGTCCGGCTCCGAAATTGATGGTATTGGTGGGTACCGCAATGGCCAGCGGTAGGCCGCTCTGCACCGTGATGGTGCCGTTCAATTGCCAGCCGCCGATCAACAGATCGGCGGCTTTGGGTAGCGAGTTCGCTAGCAAGCGGCCCTTACCCACTGGCAAATCCCAAACATATCCAGCCTTCAGCACCTTCGGAATATCGATCGGCGAGAGCGAGCGTTCCTGGGTAAGGTCGTAGGCGTTCTGAATCGGAGAAGCCTGGTAATAACGGATTCCGGTGTTGCCAAGATTCTTCGACCAGGTGAACGTGGTGAAGGTAGTAAACCCCTTGGCGAAACGATGCTCCGCCTTCAACTCCAACGCATCATACTTCATCTGCGCCGAGGATGCGGTATTGAAAGTGATACCGGTATACTGCGGGAAGGGACGCAGGAGTTGTCCACGACTGACCGTAGGGGTGGCCAAGCTACCGGTTGTGATCAGACCTACGAACGGATTCGGTAACTGGACATTCAGAGCGGTGCCGAGCGGGAGATATTGCGGGGCGATCTGATCTCCGGAAATCGAAATCCACTGGTGGATGCCACGGGTGCCAATGTAACCGGCATCAAAGAGCCAACTGTCAATCTGCCGCTGCACCGTCGCATTAAACTGCTGCGTGTAAGGAATCACGATGTTCCTCATCTGCGTAGTGAGCGCCTGGCCCAGGAGTGCGTTAGCGCCTTGCGAACTGCCAATCGCCGGCACGAAGCCAGTCGGAAACGGATTGCTCAGGGTACCGATAGGAGTTACGCCGCCATCATTGGAACTGACGAAGGGCGTGGTGGCGTCGAAACCGCCGCCGCCAAAATTGGCAGCGCCATAGCCGGTGTTCAGCGAAGGCTGGTAGAGGATGCCATAGGCCGCATGGAAAACGGTACGATCGTGCAAAGCATAAACCAGCCCGATCCGCGGACCGAAATTATTCGTGTCGAGGCTGTTGCGGTAACGCGACGCAATGTTGACGTTCATGAACTGCAGTCCCCCCTTGGCAGCCGGGAAGAGTTTCGTCGCGTCCGATGTCACCGACGGATCAAAACTGCTCACATGGTTGTAACGCTCGGTATACGGTGTTTCGATGTCGTAGCGAAGGCCGATGTTCAAAGTCAGATTCTTGGTGATGCGCCAATCGTCCTGCACGTAACCCGCGGCGTAATGGTATTGAATAGCGACGGAAGTCGGAGCGGTGTAAGTCCCTCCCGTGGGAAAGCCGAGGAGGAATGTCGCGAGTGCCCATCCTGAAGTTGCACCGGCTGTGGCGGAATTCTGTTGGGTGAAGGAGGGTCCGAAACTGAAGGATGGCGTGACGTCGGACGCCTGAATGTCGTTATAACGGGACAGCCGGTAATCGGCGCCGGCCTTAATGGTATGCGCGCCAGTCAATCGTGTGATACTCGCCTGAACCGCGTGGGTCAGGTCGGCCCGCCGCAGCAGGTCTCCATTGGAAGAAGTACCAAGTCCCTGGTAACCGGTGATCGAAATCGCCGGAAACGTCTTGTAGTAAACCGCATCGGCGAGACTCTTCGGCATATTGATGCTCGTCAGATCGAATCCCGTGGATTGCGGCAGGCGGCTCAACAACTGTCGGTTAATCGAATACCGTACATCGAGAATGGTACGCGGCGTCAACGTGTTGGTATAGCCGAGCACGATGTTCTTGGGATAAATGAAGAGATCCGACCCGCCGCCGCGTGGGGAATAGGATCCCGCGGGATTGCCGGCCTTCAGGCAAGTGGAACAGGCGGGCGTGTTGCCAAAGAGATTGGCGGCGCCGCCACCCTGGCTGCTTTGCGTATAGCGGGCAAAGAAGTGCTGTGTATCGCTGATGTTGTAATCGCCCTTGACGGACCACATGTTCTGCACGTCCTTGCCCGACCCACTGGTTACGTAATTGTTGACACTGGTCAAGGGACTCGCCGGTGTCGCGTTGGGCAGCGGGTAATAGTTCATCAGGGCGGCGGCCACCGGACTAATCCGGCTGGCGGGAATCACGTTTCCCGCGAACTGCGCGCGATTCACCTGTCCGGACTGACCGGGCACAGGCACCGCATTCAGAGGATCATAGATCTGAATCAACTGGCCGCCCGCGGTGTAACGGCCGGAGAAATCGCCGGACCTCTCCGCTACCGTGGGCACCGTCAGGAGTTGATTGACCGGCAGCACGTTCCGGTAGCCCTCATAGTTGGTGAAGAAGAATAGCTTGTTGCGCCCATCGATGATCTTCGGCAGCCGCACCGGACCACCGACTGTAAAGCCGAATGTCTGAGTATTGTTGAAGGGACGCGCCAGGCCGCTGCGGTTGTTCAGCCACGTGGAAGAGTTGAATACCCTGTTCCGCGCAAAGTCATACACGGTTCCGTGCAATGAGTTGGTCCCCGACTTGTATACGGCATTCAGTACCGCGCCGCCCGTCCTTCCGTATTCCGCCGCTAGCGCGTTGGTGGAAATTTTGAACTCCTGGATTGCGTCGATCGTGGGAATGATGGATGCGGCTCCCATATTCGCTGTGACCGCCGACGCGCCGTCCATCATGACTTCGTTGGTTCCGGGCATGCCGCCGTTCGATGACCAGTAGCCAAATCCCGCGGATCCCGAATCGGCGGGTGAAGCCCCGGCCTGGAAATCGTTAATCCCGGCTGCCAATTCAGCGATCTGGAAGATGTTGCGGTTGGACGTCGGTAGCTCGGAGACGCTCTTGGCATCGAAATCCTGGCTCCTGGTGGAGGAGGTGGTTTCGAGTAGCGGCGACTCACCTTGTACCACGATCGACTCGTTTACGGTTCCGATTTCCAGGGTTATCGGAACTTCCATTTTCTGGCTGATTTCCAGTTTTAGACCAGTCCGCACGAATTTCTTGAACCCACTCAGTTCCGCTTCTACCTGGTAGTCTCCCGGGGGAAGGACCGGGATTTCGAAATAGCCGTCTTTTCCCGACGAAGTCGAGCGCCGCAGATTCGTCTCGGTTTCGACCACGGTGATTTTTGTGGCAGGAGAGAGCGCGCCGCTCGAATCTCGAACGGTACCTAAAATCGTGCCGGTGAATGTCTGACAGAAGCTGATATCTGCGACGAGAATAAACAAGGCGAGAGCAACGAAGCAACGCGGTTTCACCATGGAACACCTCAGAAAATTCGGTCTTAGGCGAGTCTATATAAATATGCACCACTCGTCAAGGAAAAATTTACGCTTGGCTCATTTTGGAAAAATGTTGGATCAAGTATGGTTTACAATGAGAGCGTTCTGACCTACGTGAGCCAGTGAGTTAGCCATGAAAAGATCGCGAACCACTGAAAAAATTCGAGATTGGATTGCCTCCGGCAAGCTGCCGCGAGGTGTTCTGCTGCCTTCAGAAAGGTTTCTGGCCGAAGAGTTGGGTGTATCTCGCCCGACGGTCCGCCGGGCAATTGAACCATTGGTTCAGGAAGGTCTACTGGAGAGTCAACCCGGCCGCGGTACTCTGGTGCCGGAAACAAGCTCGCGCGAGGAACTGCGGACCGATTGGAAAGTACTCGCGCTCCTACTTCCCGACATCGCGAATCGGTTCTTCAGCGAGGTGGCTGAGTCGATCGAATATACGGCCCTGCAGCGGGGATATCAGATCCTGCTTTGCAACTCGCGCCATCAGACGCACCTCGAGGAGTTTCACATCCGTAAGATTATGGCGCACCGGGTAAAAGGCGTGATTTTGGCACATGATCCGAACCAGGAAGTTTCAGGATCACTGGAACTACTTCGCCGGGCTCGGATTCCGACTGTGCTTTTGTTCAGCACGGCACGCGAGGCGGATTGTGACAGCGTAGTGTTGGACGACCGCGCCGGCGTCGACCAGGCGTTGCGGTATCTGGTCAGTCTCGGCCACAAACGCATCGCGTTCTGTCGTCCGCTTTCGGGGACGCGGCCCCATCCTCGAGAGACGCACTATCAGGCATTCATGAACCGGAATGGCGCTGCGGGGAGCGAGTTCCTGCTGGACGTGGTCGACAAAGCCGACCACGAAATTCAAAGCCGCATTCGGGAACTGCTTTCACTGCCAAACGCTCCCACCGCATGCCTTGCGGGAAACGATAACGTCGCATTGATGCTAACGAAGAATCTTGCCAGCTTGAACATTTCGCTACCGGACGCGTTCTCGGTGGTTGGTTTCGACAATGTTCGCTACGTTCAACATCTTCCGGTGCCGTTAACCACCATCGACCAGCCCAAGCAGGAGATGGGGCGGAGGGCCGCGGAACTACTCTTCGAACGCATCGATGCAGGTTCAGAGATGCCTTACCGTAATGAAGTGTTCACGCCTCATCTGGTGATTCGCGAATCCTGTGCGATGGTGTCGATGCAGGCACTCCGATCATCGGATGCTATCGGTGGAGTAACTGGAACGCGGGGGAGCGTATGATCCGGCGCCGGGACTTCCTTGCTGTTTCCGGACTGGCTCCTTACCTGGCCGCGGAAATCCCAAAGGTAACCTGTGACGTTCTGGTCTATGGGTCGACACCCGGCGGAGTCGCTGCCGCGGTGGAAGCCGCGCGTAGCGGCTTGTCGGTCTTCCTCGCCTGCCCGAAGAAGCACCTGGGTGGCATGGCAGCGAGCGGTCTCTCTACCACCGACGCAGTCCGGCCACAGTTGTTTGGCGGACTGGTCGAGGAGTTCGTGCGCAAAGTCTACGCCCACTATTCCCGGATATTCGCAGACCAACCCGAGGAGTTGAAACTGGTCAACAACGGCTGGTATTACGAACCTTCCGTCGCGGAACACGTCTTCGACCAGTTGGTATCGGCCGAGGGAAAGCAATTGCGCTGGATGCCTGGACATCATTTGCAATCCGCGACCATCAATGAGAGACGCCTGGTCTTGGTGGAACTGGAGACGCCGGAAGGCGCCGCGCTTCAGGTGTCGGCGAAAACGTTCATCGACGGGACGTACGAGGGCGATTTGGCGGCCGCGGCTAAGGTGCCTTACCGTGTCGGCCGGGAAAGCAAAGCCGAGTACGGCGAACCCTTTGCCGGCATTCACTATATGAACTGGCGAACTGGGAAGCAGGTGATAACGCCGGATACAGGGGAGACTTCTCTTGCCATCCAGGCCTTTTGCGCGAGATCGATTTTCACCGATGATCCCGACCGCCGTATCGCCATCGAGAAGCCTGCTTCTTACGATCAGCACCTGGTGGACTACATGCCTTTGCTGCAGGATTTCTCGAGTGGGCGGATTAGCAACTGGAGTTGGGGACACCGGTTGCCGCGGCGGAAGTTTCAGATGAACGGCGATATTGAGGCGCTGACCAGCATCAATATTCCGGGCGCCAGTTGGACGTGGCCCGAGGCGGAGCGGCGCCACCGGGCAAGACTCGAAAGCTTTCATGTCGACCACGTGGCTGGGCTGATCTGGTTTCTACAGCATGATGAACGGGTTCCTGCCGTAGTCCGTCAACATATGGCGCCTCTCGGACTCCATCGTGAAGAATTTCCCGACTCAAATTATTGGCCTTGGCAGATCTACGTTCGTCAGGGAAGGCGTATTGAAGGGCGCGCCATCGTAACCCAACACAACTTCACGGTAAACCCAGCCACCAAACGAACCCCCGCGGTAAGTCAGCCGGTAGCGATCGGTGAACACTCCTTCGATATTCATCCTTGTCATGATCGCCGGTTTGCCGTGGATGGGTTCATGGAGGGTGTCCTCTGGTATCCACGGAAGGCGTTCGGTCCTGCGCAACCGGGACAGGTGCCGTACGGAGCCATGTTGCCCAGGAAACTGGACAACCTGCTGGTGCCGGTGGCCTTGTCGAGTACTCACATCGCCATGTCGGTGTTGCGCATGGAACCGGTCTGGATGACCTTAGGGCAGGTGGCTGGTCTCGCCGCGGCCGAGGCTGCGCGCCAACGCACGGAGGTTTCGGAAATCGACGCCAAACCCCTACCCGCGATGCTCAAGATTCAGGTAGATCCCTTTTCTCCGTCTTGAGCCTGCGTCACGGTGATTGAAGTTCGCCGCGTCGAATTCCCGGTGCGGCTACGTGAGAGGGGGAAAACCTCGCCAGGCTAATGAGCGCCACTACAGCGATGGGGTGCGGCAAGCCGCGCCTACAAAGGCGATCGGATAACCGAAACGAACAATCAGAGTACCGAGGACCTGCGCGAATACGGCTCCCCAGGCTCCCGCCGCCCATCATCCCCATCGCCGTGCCAGTTTCCGTCTCGGGCATTTGAAGAGGAGGAAAGTGGCCGATTTACTGTTGGAGTGCAGCGCGGCGTCATTCGAGCAATGGCTGCGGCAACACGCGGGGGTGAAGATCATCAGCCGGGACCGACAGGGGTTGTTGGCGGAAGGCGGCCGACGTGGTGCGCCGGCAGCCGAGCAAGTCGCGGATCGCTTTCACTTGATCCAGAACCTCAAGCAGGCGGTGCAAGAGGAGTTGGCCCGCCGGCATTCTCAACTGTTGATGCCGGCGGCAGAATTCTTGCGGCAGAATGAGCCGGAGAAGGCGACGATGGTTGTGGTGGCGAAGCTGCGCAAGGCGCGGTCCAACCTCAGCCAAAAGCAAGTGCGACAACAACGGCGGCAACAAAAGGTGGAATTGTTTCAGATGGTGAAGAACCTGCGCGCACAAGGGCTGAAGGTGAGGGACATCATGAGGCAGACGGGGATCTGCCGTGCGTTGGTCAATAAATGGTTGCGGCTGGAGGAGTGCCCGCCGCAAAGCAAGAAGACGCCACGGCACGGTATGGCGGAAGACTTTCGCGAAGAACTCTGGCGGCAATGGGAACAAGGGCAACAACAGGGGAAGAAGCTCGTTGCCGAGATTCGCGGGCATGGCTACATCGGAAGCTATGCCTCCCTCATGAGTTTCCTGGTGCCGTGGCGGGAGGAGCAAGGTGTGGCGGGCCAGGCTGCCCGAGCAGTCCAGCCAATCCACCCCGGCGCTATGCGGCATATATCGCCGCGGTCAGCGGCGGCGCTGATGAGTAAACCGAAACCGGAGTTGAGCGGCAAGCAGAGCGAAATGGTCCAGATTCTGAAGCGCCGTTGTCCGGTTTTTTCCACGATGCGACACCTGGTGCTAAGCTTTCGCAGCATCCTTTGCGGCGGCAAGGTGTCGAGCTTGGAGCGCTGGGCAGAGAAAGCGGAGGCTGCTGGGCTGGGAGCGATCCGCGGGTTTGTACGGCAGCTGAAGAGGGATTGGGCAGCGGCGGAGAACGCGGTGAAACACGTCTGGAGCAACGGACCGGTAGAGGGCCACATCAATCGGTTGAAGACGCTGAAGAGGCAGATGTACGGACGAGCCAAATTTGAACTGCTGAGAGCCCGAACTCTGCCATTAGCACCCTAAATCAGGCTTGCACCAAGAGTGAGGAAGAACCTTTGATACTGAGACAACAAAACCCCTTCCGGGTCGTGATGAAGGCGTTGCGTTGCTGTTGTCCCATCCCCTTCTCCTGGAGGTTACTAATCATAATTAGGTGCGGGACAAGTCTCTGTCAAGCCGGGCTTCTTCGCCTTAATGCGGTTCGCCCAGACGCCTGCGGCGACCGTGGGGGGTTTGGTTTAACGAGGAAGGCCATGCTTCCGCGTAGTTCCTCGAAGGCTTCTCTACAGCCGTGCGCGGCCTGCCTTGAACTCCGCGTATCCCTGCCGAATGCCTTCGACCGCTTCCTGATAATACTGCTGCTCCCATGCGAGCGCGTCGGCCAAAACATCGTCAGCGCATAGAGCTGCACTCCTGCGGCAGTGGCGGCATCGCGCATCCGTGTGTCGAGCGTGGCAATGGGCAAGCCCTCGCGCAGTGCCAGTTCCAGGTAGGAGGCGTCGTAGGAAGTCAGATTATGCGCCCGCGCCAGAAGCAGCGTTGCATCGAAAGGCTGTACAGTGGGCGGTCTGTCCACCTGAATCGCCAGTTCCTTAAATAGCGTGATGGCGCGTGCCGTGTCGGCGGGAGTAATCCGCTTGCGGCGCTCGTTCACCAGCAGCACATTCACCATTTCGGCAGGCCAGATGGCGGGAACGAAGAAGCTGATGTTCTCCGCACGGCTCAGAACGTCGCGCGCATATTTGGTTTCTTCATCCTCGAAGCACCAGGCGGCGGTGAGTGAAGCATCAACCACGAGCCCCGTCAAAAGCGTCGGCCTTCGTCGATCATCTCGCGGATGCTCATGCCGTCCAGTGTCCGGCCTTTGCCGAATTCGAGCAGCTCGCGGATAACCTCGGCGCGATTGCGCTTTTGGGCGGAGGTGTGGGAACCAACTGCGCCACGGGCTTGCCGTGGCGGGTGATGGTCACGGACTCGCCGCGCTCCACCCGGTCGAGCAATTCCCCCAGATGCGTTTTAGCCTCGAATGCGCCTATGGTTTCCATTAAGCCCTCTATAACCAGTCTATCTGTCTGGTTTAACAGAAGGGACAGTGCCGGTCAAGAAAAAGGGGGCAACTCCCCTTCCCTACCTGTTCCGGCGGCGCGGATTGGCCGTCTGTTTTGCCCTTGCGTCCCAGGTCTCTTTCTTCGCGACTGGTATACCGGTCCCGTCCATCTGTACATACAAGATGGGAATTGGTTCACCCACCACGATGGGTAGATCTAATTGAATGATTCGCTGAATCTCGCTCTGCTCACCAGCGGCGATATTGCTCCCAATCGCTTCCGCCGTGCGCTCGACCGCTTTAATTGTGATCTCCAGATCTGCGAGCAGTTTCAGTTGCTGGCGGCCATGATCGAAGGGAACCTCCTGGCCTATAACGGCCTGCATGCGACGCACCCCGGGAGAGATCTCCGTGTTTTCGATATCCAGTTCGACGTCGGCGGGGAATTGGCCGGTGTGACAGTGTGAGCACAGATAGTAGGGTCGGGATACTTTCACCTTACCGACAGCGGTGAGTACGAGTTTGGTGCGGAGTTCTCTGTAATCGGCTTGTCAGACCGCAATTACAAGGAACGGTGCGCTGCTCGGCCGCCGGTTCAGGGAAGCGCAAGAGTTCGGTCAAAGCTGCCGCGCCCGCCTGGTGCAAGGCGGAGCGCACGGCCATCTCGATGGCTTCCAAATCCAGTCGCCCAGTTCTTCGGCGGCCATTGAAGATGACGCGCAATAGTTGGTCTACTTCGCGCGTGATTTCGTGACGGATCGCTTCCGCCGTTTTTTTTCCTCCGGCAAAAGTACATCCGCTTCCGACGGACGCAACTGACAGATCTGGGCGTTGACCTCGATCAGTTCCTTATGCAGGCCTTGAAGCCTCCGAAATTCGGCGATTTCTCTTTCAGCCTTTCGTGTGGCGGATGGATCGGGCAGGGATTGGGTAACCGTCTTGCCGTTGACTTTGTAGGTGAGGCGGAGATTGGGACCATGACCTGGATCCTTGGGCAAGTGGCAATGGCAGTTCGGCTTGCCGCATCGGCCGGTGGTGGAAGTGATCGAGCCACAACGCAGATCGCCAAGAGCCGCGATCTGATTGGTGATGTTGACCCGCTGTTGTTCTAGCAACTCGAGAGACTTTAGAGTGGACATTGTGGGTTCTCCTGTCCTAGCGTATACCCTACGCGCGGATTAATGCCACAAAAAAAGAAACCAGGCGCACCCTCCGACGCTAACGGGTCGAGATTCGGCGTGCGGATCTTCGAGCCGTAACAGCCCAGGTCGCCGAAGCCGAGGTCGTCGCAGAGGATGAAGACAATATGGGAGCCGCGGCGGTGGCCGCAAACATAGATGGATCGTCCGCGGCAAGCAGAGGCGCGGCGGAGGCAGCCAGGAAATCGGGTCACCGGACGGTTATGACATCAGCGGGTCCTTTTTTGATATGCTGACTGCCAACTGCATCCCACGTTGGAGGATCTCGCATGTTTCAGGCAGACAGATTTGTAAAGCAGTTGATCCGGTCCGCACTCATCAGCACCTGCGGCATCACTCTCATGGCGCAGGTGGACACTGGCACTCTTTCCGGCATCGTCACCGATTCAAGCGGTGCCATTATTCCCGGCGCCCGCATCACCATAACTCAGGAAGAAACCAACGTCACCACGACGCTTCCCACAAACAATGCGGGCTTCTATTCCGTGCCGGCCTTGCGGCCGGGCCACTATGATGTCGAGGCCGCCAGACCCGGCTTCCAGTCGCAGCGCGAGAACGGCATTGAGCTCCGCGTTCAGGACCGGCTCGAGCTGAACTTCACCCTCGCCATCGGGACCGCAACCAGCGAGATCACCGTGCAATCGTCCGCGCCCGTGCTCGAATCCGAAACCTCGTCCATAGGGCAGGTCATCGACGAAAAAACCGTGAATGATCTCCCGCTCAACGGCCGCACCTTCATTCAACTCGCTACCTTAACCGCCGGAACGCTGCTCTCCACCCGCACCCAGGAACGCGATAACTTCATCGCCAACGGAGCCCGCGCCGTGCAGAACAGCTACCTGCTCGACGGCGTCGACAACAAGAATCTGATCCTCGGCTACGACAAGAACTCGGCCCAGGTCATTCAACCGGTCATTGACGGCATTGAAGAGTTTAAGGTCCAAACATCCACTTTCTCCGCTGAATTCGGACAGGCCGCCGGCGGCGTCGTCAACGTCACCATGAAATCGGGGACGAACAGTTTTCACGGCAACATCTTTAACTTCCTTCGCAACCGCGTGCTCGACGCCACCCCTTTTTTCCAGAGCGGCGGCGGCGCGCCGGCCTTTATTCAGAACCAGTTCGGCGCAACCTTCGGAGGTCCGGTCATCAAGGACAAGACGTTCTTCTTCGGAAGCTGGCAGAGCTCCCGTGAAGGCAACGCCGCTCCGCAGATTGCCTCGGTCCCCATCACCTCCGAGCACCAGGGCGTCTTCCCTTCCAAAGTCACGGACCCCGCGGCTGGCGCGCCCTTCCCCAGTAACACCATCCCGTTAAGCCGGTGGGATCCCGTCGCCGCGGGACTATTTGCACTCTATCCGCTGCCCAATCTCGCCGGATCGGTCAACAACTATTCCTACAACCCGAAGGAGGTCGTCAACTCCGATACCTACAGCTTCAAGGTCGATCACCACTTCGGGCCGAAAGATTATCTGTTCGGACGCATCTCGCAGGGTTGGGACCAAAATGGACTGCCCACTCTTCTGCCCGCACCGGCCAACACCCAGGGGTTCACCAGCCTGGTGCAGCGTCAGATCGTGCTCAGCGAGACCCACACTCTATCGCCCAACAAGGTAAACGAATTCCGCTTAGGCTTCCTCTACACCGAAGAGTTCCAGGATACCTATGGGCCCCGCCTCTTCGATCAGTACGGCATCAAGGGTGCCTTCAACGATCCCGACATCAAAGGCTTGCCCACCTTCACGCTGACTGGATTCAGCGCCCTCGGCACTCCCACCGCGCTCGGCACAACGCCCATCCCCGCGAGCGGCGCAGGTAATCGTCCCGTGACCAAATCCGGCAAAGTCTGGCAGATCCTCGACAACTTCTCCTGGATCCGCGACCGGCACTCCATCAAGTTCGGCATCGATTTCTCGCGCGTCACCCATTTCGCCAAAGCCACGAACAGCGCTCGCCCCAGCTTCACCTTCAACGGCACCTACACCGGCTCCGGCCTGGGCGATTTCCTGCTGGGCGATGTCTTCAGCGCGAACACTTCCCAGAACCAGATCATCACCATCCAGCAATATGTTTACAATGCCTATGTCCAGGACGATTGGAAGATTTCGAAAAAGCTGACGGTCAACTTCGGAGTCCGCTACGAACTGCCGACACCCTTCTTTGATGCTTACGACAAGCAATCCAACTTCGTGCTCGATGCTGGCCCCTGTTATCTGCAACTGATTCCGGTCTCGCAGGACGGCATGTGCAACGCGGGCATCGGCCGCTATCAGACGCGTCTCGATACCAATAACTTCGCGCCGCGTTTGGGCCTCGCATATCAGGTCACGCCAAAAACCGTCATCCGCGTAGGCTCCGGCATGTTCTATGGCCGCGATGAGAATTACGGCATCTCGGCCCGCCTGCCCTCAAATCCGCCATGGGTTTCGACGGCTACATTCACGGGCACTGCTGCCGCGCCCGTGTTCCAATTGCAGAATGGCTTCCCGGCTAATGCGTTGTCCCTCGCCGGCACCGGCTATAACGCCAATACGACTGTCTACAGCCAGCCCTTCAATTTCTCCACGCCCTATGTCGAACAGTGGAACCTCAACGTTGAGCAGCAGCTTCCCGGCGATTGGCTAGCGCAGCTCGGCTACACCGGATCGGAGGCGCACAAACTCTACTACCCCGTTAATGTCAATCTAGCGTTTCCCGGAACAGGCGCTGTGAATTCCCGGCGTCCCTACCAGGGCGTCGGCAACATCACCTACTACGCTCCTCTGGTCAACTCCAACTACAACGCCTTGATCGCCAAGCTCGAGAAAAGGTTCTCCAAGGACTTGAGCCTGCTCGCTTCCTATACCTATGGCCACTCCATCGATGGCGACGGCCAGGAACACGATACTGGCGATGTCACTCCGCAAAACCCCAGGAATCTGGCCGCCGAGCGAGGCTCATCGAATTTCGACGTTCGTAACGCCTGGCCCTGAGCGGATTCTATCGCTCCCCTTCGGTAAGCATCCCGGTTTCGGCAACTATCTCATTCGCGACTGGCAGCTATCGGGAATCTTCTCTGCGCAAAACGGCCAGCCTTTCTCCGTCGACTCTCTCCACCGACCCTTCCGCACCGGTACAACGGCGCGGCCCAACGTCTGGCTGACGGAAATCTTCCGTCGGACCAGCGCTCGGTCCTAACCATTGGTTTAACCAGGCCGCTTCGCCGCGCCCACCTGCTATTGCTTCGGCAACGCCGGCCGCGATATTCTGACCGGCCCCGGCTTTCATCAATATGGACCTTAGCGTGGTGCGGAATTTCATGATCCGCGAGCGCTTCCGCCTGCAATTCCGCGCCGAGTCGTTCAACCTGATGAACCATCCGAATTTCGGCCTGCCGAATTCCGCGATTGGAAATCCGGCGGTTGGAACCATCACCACCGTCATCAATCCCGAGCGCCAGAATCAATTAGCCTTGAAGCTTTATTTCTGAACCGCCAGGGGAGAGGGGAGAGGGGGGGAGGGGGACGCGCATTCCGATATAAGGTGGCGTGTGTGACGCGAGCACGGGGTTTTCGCAGCGCCGCTGCGCGGGGCGAGCCGCAATTTTACGGAACAGAGCCAGATTCTCTTGGTGAGATTGTGCGGCGGTGACTCGAAGATCGGGTTTTTGCAGCGCCGCTGCGCGGGAGCGAGTCGCGATTCGGCCTGTGCCAACTTGCCCCGGGAGAGGTATGACCGCCAGACTGTTCACCGAATAGAGCGTGTCGGGATGATCGGGACCCACGACACGGCGCTGGTCCTCCACGACCCGGCTGAGCAGCGACTCGGCTTCGGGATACTTACCCAGAAGATAAATGGCGCGCCCAAGACGGCTCATGGTTTTGAGGGTTTTCGGATTTTTTTTCCCAACAGCCCGCGCTGCAATTCCAGCGCGCGCTCAAACTGGGTCCGTGCTTCCGGATAAAGCCCAAGCTCGAGGTTCCGTTGCGAAATTCAGTTTCCAGCGGTTTACCGACTGCCCGATGTTGCTGCAGACCGCGTAAATAGGGCATCCGGCGAAAACCATAAAACCTGGTAGTTGTTTCAACCATGATTTTCGCAACGGAACCCCTTCGACTGATCCGGTGGATGTACACCAGGGCCTGGTTGAGCGCCGAACGGCCCACGGTTCTATTCGACTTGGTCACCGCTCGCCTGATCGAATGCGAGATTCTCCTGCCCGGCGTGACCGTGTTGACGCGCTTGGTGGCTCAGGTACGAGAGCGAGCCACGACACGCTTGTGGCAGCGGCTGGCCGCGCTCCCTGGCAGGGAGCAGACGGCGCAGCTGGAGGCGTTGTTGGTAGTCCGCCGAGGGAGAATACTTCTCGCCACTGGACCGGCTGCGCCGTGCTCCTACGCGGATCAGCTCTCCGGCGTTACTGGAAGCGCTGGAGCGCGTGGCCGAGATTGTTCGCTCGGCGTAAGCGGTGTGGATCTGTCGCGCTTTCCGGCCGGGCGCATCAAGATAATCGCGCGCAACACCGCCACCGCCTGGACCCAGACCTTGGCCCGTCTGCAACCCGCCCGGCGCATCGCCAGTTTGCTTGTGTTCGCCCATGTTTACGAAGCCGTCTGCCGCGGTAACCAGCGTAGCGAACTGTGCCGCAAAGTCCTTCCCGGCAAAAGTCGGCGGCGCAGGGATTGGCTGCTGTCCGGCCGGCCTTGGCTTCTCGATTTCACGCTCCTCGGCACGATGACCCACAGTGGCGCTACGGGTCCTGGCAGCCCTCCGCAATCGTTCATCAGTCAACAGGTTTGTCCAGTTCTTCCCGACCCAGACCGAGAAGGCGTCACCCAACTTGCTGGAGCGAAGCTTTCGATCAATTGAGCCACGGCGCGATCGGACGACATCGTTGGACGGAGATCTTTACGTCATGCCTCATGACGATGTCAGCGCGTTCCGAAGACAATCTCACCAAATGCGCGGCGATGCTTCTCAAAGTAATGCGCCCAACAACGCCGACGGCAGATGCAATCGTCTCGCCGGCGGCCTGTTCGTCAACGTACTTTCGCATAGCCGGAGAAACCGTCGCAATCCGCATTTGAATTTGGCCGGGCACAGGGCCCCAATTGCTCTCGACTGAATCCGCGAGGAAGTTCAAGCCAAGTGCGTCGAGGATTTCTTTCGCGCCTTTGGCTCGGACTACGGTCTCTTCGGCGAAATTGAGGGGTTTTAGCGTCTGGACGACAAAAGCAATCAGACTTTCCAGCATCGGGAGATCGAAGGCATACGTCGTTTCTCGACGGACCCCGTCAGCGGCAAGCTGGAGAACCCGGCTAGGAAGTGGGTCGAAGTGGCCGCTAACGGGTCGAGGACTTGATAAAACTGTTCGCTTGTGACGATCGGCGGCTTCACCGCCCTCCGTCGCGTGACACACAAACATGGGAATGGTTCCGCACCGGTAAAACCGATGCTACTGCTGCTGAATTCCCGAACTCTCCTGGGAGATTGAGAGATCCGGCCAAGTCGTCTGGAACGAATGGGTGCGTGGAGGGATTCGAACGCACGCTTGCAATTTGGAATGTACAAGTTGCTGACTCTACGTTGCCATCGTTACCACACTTGCCGCGGTTGGCGGGGAAGGTTGCCCGATATTGCCCGACGCTTCCCGGGTCAAGTCGCCGCTAGCTGCCAGGAGTCATGATGTGGGCAGTCGAAGTACCCGCGTTCATGATCCAGACGCCACCCTGTTTGGGAGTATCTGGCAAACCAGTGGACTGGGTCGTGGCACCGGGGACGGCGATCGTAACGTGTATTCGAGCGTGTTCTTTATTGGGGCCGTTCATGTCGTACCACACAGAGCCGTACTCAGGCTTTACTCTGGTTCCGTTCGCCTCGGCTGCATCCAGAGCCGCCTGTCTGGCGGCCTTATCGGCCGTCGCCTCGAACTTTCTGTTTTGAGCGACCCGATCGAGGTTGGCGATGCTGGTGCACTGCACCGCGAACGGCTGCCGGCCGGGCTCTCCCGACCGGTCGTAACAGACGAGACGGTTGGTGCCCTTCTTTAACGTCTCGTAAGTTAAATCGGCCTTCCATTGGATGACCGTGGCTCCCTCTCGCATCTGCCGGGGTGCAGCCGCAAGGGCACGCTCCGTGATTTCCGCCGCGGTTTGCGCAACCGTAGGGACCGAGACTGCCAGCATACCGAGAACAATTGCAATTATGCGTTCCATCATTACCTCAACACAAGTTTACAAAATGATAGTGCTCCTCGGGATATCCGGTGCGCGTCTGAAAGGCTCTGCGATTGTCCGCTGTCGGTCATCATGTCAGAGATTGCGGCGAAAGTGGCGCATTGAAGTATTCAGGGACCTTCTGAGGGCGCTACCATCTTCGAATAGGAAAGCGGTTCAATCGTGGACTTCAGCGCATTTCGCGCGGATGCCATCATTAACGCGGATGGGTGGCAAGGCGCTCGAACGCCGTCTGGGAGTCGCCCGGTGTGGAGTCACTTCGATGCGCCGAGCACGGCAACGCCGCCACGGTTTCCATGGAAGGCACGGGCATGGAGGGGTTACTGCTTGTTGCGATCCGTTCCGCAACAAAGCGGTTGCGCAAATCCGCCAGAGGCGTAGGTGAATCGCTTTTTACTCCTCCGGTGCGAGCGCGCATTGCTCCGCGCGTCGCGTATGTCACCGGCGGCATCGCTCGCGGCACGACCGATTTGAGGCAGCTTTTCGTCGGGATGGTGGCGCAGCGCCCGCCCGCTCTTCTGGAGAACGTCCTCCGCATCCCTCAACTTGTGCTTGGCGGCGGACTTGCCCATGCCAATTTTGTCCTTGATCGAACCATTATACGGTCTGCGCTCCCGGACACGATTTCGTAGAAAAAAGGGGCCAAGGTCGGAGCGGTTGACTGGGTCTACCAGGCCCCAGCGTTGGCGTTTACTTTACCTATCCTTGCGCTGCGTCGTTCAACTCGTCGGCGCTAGATGCCCTCAGAGGGTTTGCACGAAACTTGAGCTGCGCACCGTCTGCAGAAACGGAATGATTTGCTTGGACAGGTCGGCGCACTAATCGAACGGTATTCCCGCTTACACTAATAACAGCGATGAGGGTTTTCGTACTTGGAGCGGGGGCCTCTCGGCACGCCGGATATCCTCTTGCCGCCGGGTTGGGGAAGAGCCTCGCAGGTTGGATCGACACGCTCCCGACTGCTGACGAGCACCACGTTTGTTTGAAGGAAATCACAGACTTGTACGGCGTGCTGGACGACTTCGAACGCATTCTCGCCGATTTAATGACATGTCCGCCTGGTTCGCCAGCGGAAGCGTTAGGATCGACAAGGCCATACCTCCTAAGCAACCTGAAAGAGGCCATTCGCGATTATTTTGATTCGATCCGTTCTGCCCCCGCCGCGCATTACGACGAGCTCGCCCGTGTTCTGCGTCCCGGCGATACCGTGATCACATTCAATTTACGATCTCGGCATCGAACGAGCTCTGCATACGGCTGGAAAGTGGGACATCAATAACGGGTACGGGTTTTCGATTGGCGACCGAGAACAGCCGTCGCCTGTGAACTTACTGAAGCTTCACGGGAGCACGAACTGGCGTGCGCTTTTGTTCGGCGGAAGAACCGGTTTCTTTGTCGGCGATGGAACCTCGCTAGGCCCCCGGCCAGTTCTTTGCTTCCGCTCCGATCTTGAATACCTCGGGTATGCGGATTTCGTCGATCCAAATTGCTCGCGATGAGTCAATAGCGCTTCTTTGCCTGCAATGATCATGCCCGCACTGCCGAAGGCTTTCTATTTCCAGACGACCTTTGGCCAAGAATGGAATGGCTTTTGGAATGGCCTGTGGCAGTCTGCGGAAAGCGTCGCCGAGAGTGCCGGGGATCTCGTGGTGATCGGGTACAGCTTGCCCATTGCCGATGAGCGGGCACTGAGCTATGCTTCTCGATTCTGCGAATAAGACCGCTCGCCTGACGGTCTGTTGTGGCGATGACACGACCGAGGCTTGAGCAGGAGTTCCGCGATCACGGATTCAGCGACATTCGGACGGGTACGCCAAAATTCGAAGATTTTCTGGCGCGCGCAGCGGAGGAATACGGCGTCGGCGCGAACGGATCGATCCCACACAAATGCGAGCACGAAAGCGCGCCCCGGAAGGTGTGCTTTCCTGCCGAACATCGTGACTCGGTGATCCCGCTGGAATCGGAGGAGATCAAGCGTGAATCGATCGACAGACAGGTATTTATATTCAACGTGGGACCGTTTTCGCACGTGCGCGAGATGGGCAGCTACGGAATCATCAGAATCCCTGCATTGGAGGCGTTGGCATGCCTTCACTCTGATTTGCGGCTTGCCGGCCCGGTGATAATTCCGGGCCCTCCGAGCGAGTGCTATCCAGACCGGTTCAGTGAAAAATGGACAAGGATGTATCACCAGCCAATTGACGGCACACCGCCTGGGATCGATTTCGCGCTGAATGTGATTGGTGCTGGCCGAGGAGACGCAATGTCGGGCGATCTGCGAAGTGAGGGAGTATTTATAACGCAGAATCAAGTTCCGAACGAAAAGGTGATATGGCGCGCGCAAAGGAGGCTCCGAGAAACCGCTCAAGATCGGTGCAAGTATCTGTCCCAGAGATGGGAGGCAGGCGGCGTAATGCCGATCACCGAGAAAGACCGTGTCTTCGCCCACCTGTTGAATGACAATGCCCCATGGGCGAAGGCGTACGACGCTGAAGTTGAGCGCCACCCACGACGCGCCTAATCGGTGGCGCAACCGACTCACAGGGCGGACTCATTTGGAGACTCTTCAGAAAACTGCGTGATTTTCACAGCCCGCCCATCGGGAAACATCGCGCGGATCTCCAAGTCCGCGCCGAGGGCTTGAAGGTAGCTGGCAAGCGTGCTGACATACATGTCCGTACGACGTTCCAGCTTGGACACGTCACCCTGTCCCATATGTAGCTCCCCGGCGATCTTTGTTTGGGTCAGTTCACGCGCCTTCCGAAGCTGGTAAAGCGACATCTCATCCACGAGGCGGCGGTGCTCGGCCACACTGGCCGCTTTTGCTTTGGCGGACACCCCGGCGCGCAGTTCCTGGAAATTCCTAGCCATGTTCAGTCCTCTCATTCTCGATCATCCTCCAGTGGCGTTCGGACAACCGGTCAGCCACCGGCACGTTCGTTTCATACCAACGGTCGTCGCCGGTTTTGTCGCCAGCCACCAAGAGAATTGCTGTGCGGCGCGGGTCAAAGGCATATAACATCCGCAAGGGGTCACCCCCGGCCTGAGCGCGCAATTCGCGCATCTCAGGAAAGCGGGATGTCTTGACCTGTGAGCTGAAGGGAAACCCGAGATTCGGGCCGCGCTCCATTAGCAGACGAACGCGAGCATCGACTTTTCCCTGTTCAGATTCTGACAACGTGTGCCACCACGCTTCGAACTCATCTGTGAATTCGACTTCCCGTGCAAACCCTTTAATATAGCATAGATTCCATATTGAGTCTGCGCCATTATCGTCAGGTCACGGTGCTGCGCAGAATTAATTACCGAAATTAAAAAGAAGCATTGAACCTGGCGCCCGTGTAATGGCGCAGCCCGTGTAATCGCCGTGCGTTCTAATAGAAACAGGCGGCGGACCGGCGGCTCTCGACCCCGCCAGTACGCCAATCGCAAATGCTTCGTCTCGCTCTTCCCTTGATTCTTGCCGAACTCGCGTGGGTTTCCATGGGTCTCGTCGACACCATGATGGTGGGCCGTCTTCGAAACAGCGCCGAAGCGATTGGTGGGGCCAGTCTCGCAAGCGTCATCTTCTCGGTCGCCGGGATCTTCGGCATCGGCCTGCTGATGGGAATGGATACGCTGGTCTCGCAGTCTTTCGGCGCCGGCGACACGGAAGATTGCAACAAGTCCCTGTGGAACATGGTGTACCTCACCCTACCGCTCGCGCCTGTCTTGATGGGATTGGTCGAGTTGTCGCTGGTGTTCCTGCGCAGGTTTGGCATCAACTCCGGCGTGGAGGATGTGGCTGAGCCTTACATGCGCATGCTGCTGTGGAGCATGCTGCCGCTGTTGCTGTACTCAGGATTCCGCCGTTACCTGCAGGCGGTGGACGATGTGAAGCCGGTCCCGTTCGTTCTGATCAGCGCCAACGTGATTAACGCCCTGGGCAATTGGTTATTAATCTACGGCAAATTCGGTTTCCCCGCAATGGGCACGCGCGGATCGGCGCTCTCGACGGTGATTGCCCGGATCTACATGGCCGCCGCAATGTTCCTTTTCGTTCTGCGCCACGACCGGCGCGCGGGCCGCGGTTTGTGGCGGGTTTCAAAGCGTCCCGAGTTGCGGCGAATGTGGAAGTTGCTGCGCATCGGCTTTCCGGCTGCGGGGCAGATCGCGTTCGAGATCGGAGTGTTCTCGTTTGCTACAGCGATCATCGCGAAGCTAGACGTGACCCAGGTAGCCGCCAATCAAATTGCGCTCTCCGCGGCCAGTTTCTCTTACATGGTCCCGCTGGGGATCAGTTCGGCGGCAGCGGTCCGGGTTGGGCAGGCGCTTGGACGAGGCGATCTGGGGGCAGCGAGAGAAGCTGGATGGAGCGCGGTAAGGCTTTCGTTGATCTTCATGAGCAGCGCCGCGATCGTGTTTCTCGCTTTTCCAGGACTGATCGCGCGCATCTTCACACCGGATCCACACGTGATCGCCGCCAGCAGGGGCTTGCTCGCGATCGCCGCCGCGTTTCAGGTGTTCGATGGCGCGCAGGTGGTGGCGACAGGGGCACTGCGCGGGATGGGCGATTCAAGTACCGCCGCGATAGTGAACCTGATCGCGTACTGGGTCATCGGACTGCCCGCGGGATGGATTCTGTGCTTCCGTTATGGCTGGGGCGCGCGCGGAGTGTGGGCCGGACTCTGCATCGGCCTGGTCCTGATCGGCAGCGCGCTCTTGTGGACGTGGCAGCATAAGACCCGGAATTGGACAATCAAGGAATGCACCTCCGTTTAGCGGCCGGCGTGCCGAGCGGCGAATAGTGGCCAAACCGTGGAAAGCCTATGCCGCGCTGATTTCGGTCTGCTTCTTCTGGGGCACGACTTACCTCGGTATCCGGATGGCGCTCGAATCCCTGTCTCCGGCCTGGCTGATCGCATTGCGCTACACGCTGTCGGGCTCGATTCTCACTGGAATGGCGCTTGCCCGCGGTTCGAAGTTCCCGCGTGGAAAAAGCTGGTGGGCGGCTGTGGGCTGCGGTTTGCTGATCCTCGGGATAGGGAACGGAAGCCTTTGTTATGCGGAGACGATAATTCCAAGCGGCCTCGCGAGCCTGTTCATTACCACGTCGCCATTCTGGCTGGTCGGCATGGAAGCGCTGCTTGGAGGAGAGCCGTTGCACATACCGGCGATCGCTGGGATGGTCGTAGGTTTCGCGGGAACTGCCGTGCTCCTGACCACCGGGCTGCAGGGCGAGCATCTCCAGCACGCTGCGATTGCCGGATTTGCGATCCTGCAAATGGGGGTCGCTTCGTGGACCACCGGTTCCATTCTTCAGCGGCGCGCGGCGATTGATTCGCATCCCGCGGTAACGGGCGCGATACAGCAACTCGCCGTCGGTCTCATCTATTTCCCGATCGCGTTGTTGACGCCGTACCATCATCCGATCGTCTGGCATACTCGCGCCGCGCTGGCCGTCGTCTATCTAGCGATCTTCGGAGGGATCGTGGGATATAGCTCGTATATGTATGCGCTCGAAAACCTGCCGGTGGCGATCACATCGGTTTATCCGTACGTGAATTGCGGAGTCGCGGTGGCTCTCGGCTGGTTGTTTTACCGCGAGCCATTCGGCTGGAAGGAGGCCGCCGGAATGGCGATTATTTTCGGCGGCGTCGCGATGGTGAAGCTTGCCACGCGCAGAGCGAATCGATGAAATCGGCTCAGGTTTTTAGTAACTGCGGTGCCGATCTATACAGTAGCTGTTCAGGGTAGGTTGCAAGTTTCCCGACGGAGCTATAGGGGCTCCAAAGGAAAACGCCCGGGATATCAGCCCGGGCCCTACCTCAATCTGTCGGCCAGAAGGAGGTGAAATGCCATGCATTTTACGCTCACTTTATGCATTAAGTTCAATTTGTTGAACTTAATCAAAGCGGCGCTGCGGTTCGTCATGAGCCGCCGCTAAGCTCTGAGGGCTGGATCCGGCTGCAAACTGAACTTCAGCCTTGCGTACATGATATTGCAACTTCGTCTTGCGAGTCTATAGTACCCGGTATTTCAGTACTACTCGCACACTGGAAGGACACGTGCACCAACCGCTCATGGAGACGAGTTATGAAACTTTTTGCCGGTTTTTCAGTGGCACTGTTGCTCGCCTATGCGGGTACCGCTTACGGGCAGGATAGGGGACGCGAAGAGCGGGGACACGAAGAACGAGGCCGTGTAGGCGGCGGATTCGTTCCTCCCCACGGTCCCGAACATTTTGGCGGTCATGAAGAGCACGGATTCCGCGATGTGCCTGGCCATCCGGAAAGGCCTCACGTTGACGCGGACGGACGTTGGGTGGGGCATGATTTCGGTCGTGACGATCGCCGGTTCCATTTGGATCGTCCGTTCGAACATGGCCGGTTTACCGGCGGTTTCGGTCCTGGCCACGCGTGGCGCATTGAAGGTGGCAACCGCGATCACTTCTGGTTCCACGGCTTTAACTTCGCGGTGGCCCCGTTCGATTATCCCTATGTTTCCGATTGGCTCTGGGATTCCGATCAAGTTGTCATCTATGACGATCCCGATCATCCCGGATGGTACCTGGCATATAATCCGCGCCTGGGAACCTACGTACACGTACAGTTCTTGGGGTAGCAGCGCTAATTGCGAGGGATCCGATCCTTCGGCGTCGAGAGATAGCCGGAGATCTGATCCTTCCGCACATCGTTGACCACCAGTTCATACGGTTGGGCAGCTTTAGCGACGTAGAACTGCATAGGTTCGTTGATGTTGCGATCTTTCTTCTCAGTAGCTTTATCGTCAGCGCGTACTTCGACCGTGAACTTATTCCTCTTAGGGTCGGTTTTCTTGAGGAGCAGAGCGATGTCGCCGACGCGTTGCGGCTCTTTAGTCTTGGTCAGCTTGAACTCAGTATAATTGCGCTCGCCCAAGCGCCGCAATGCCTGCAGTTCCTTGCCGTTGGTCGCGACCAACGAATTCGTGCCGCTTAAATCGCCGCGCACGCTCTTTAACTCGGCGACAGTCTTATCAAGTTCGCTCTTAGTACTCGCAACCTGAGTCTTTACCGTCGTCACATCGCTTGAGACATTCTCGATCTTCGAATTCGCCGTGGTGGCCTGTTGCTTAACGTCTCCTATATCGCTCGATAACTTTGCCTGAATCTGCTGCTGCTCCTGTTCGAGCTTCTTGGTGCTCTCTTGCGAAGAGGCTACGGCTTCCATTTTGGCCCGCTGCGCCAGCGACTGAGCGGCAGCCATAGTCTGACTTCGGGCCGCATTCACTTGCTCGCGCAACTGTTCGGCATGCTTCCGGCTGGCGGCCGAGACAGCGGAGGTATTCTCCTCCAGTTTTTCGATCTCAGTCTGCATCGCATCGCGATCCTTCACCGCGTCCTTCTTAAGATCCTGGATTTGGGTGAAGAGATAGATGTTTCCGGCGAGCATGGCGACGATGGCCCCGCCAGCTATAGCCATTGGCATGTTGGAGCTGGATTTCGGAGGTGGAGGATAAAGAGGTGGATTGGGTGACATAGCTTATTAGATTTACACAACAGTATATAGGGTTACGTACGATCAAAAAAACTACAAAACGCCTACGAATAGCTAACGTTCTACTGGCTAGCAGTAGTGGCGCTGAATGTGGTCCAAGGACGCGCCGCCAGATCACGCAGCAATTCCTTTTGCCATCCGAATTCGGGATGCTCCCGCAGATGCTGCTCGGCCCCATACGAAATGCCGCAGGCATGACCGGCCGCCGCGGTGAACGACATGCGCTCCGCCATCGCGGCGTCGGTCACCTTGTTCTGCACCGTTCCGGCGGGCGCGAATGGCGGCTGCCATGCGCCCATGCCGCGCTTTGATACCTCCAGGTGTCCGCACAATGTCCTCTCGCTCGGCTGCTCCTTACCGGTGAACGTATCCATGTGATCGGCCAAAAAACGCTGCCCCGCCGCCACGTCGATCTTGCCTTTCGATTCGCGCATCAACTGCTCCCACCGGACATGCCTGGTACACTGGCCCGTTGCTTTGTCTGTTAACGGGAAATCCGTCTCCTCGCTCGCCAGCTTAGGATTGATAGGCATATTCGACCCAACGAAGTATCCATCCTTACTGCGATCGAGAGTTACATTCTTCAGACCCAGCTCCAGACTCGCGATCTCGTTCGTCTTCCGGTCCGCGATAAGCCAGTCGTTGGCATAGCCGCCGTTATTGCCCTCGCGCATGATGCGAGCGAAGTCGTCGATGGAAGCGGAATATTGCAAAGCCTTCCGGGCGCGCACGAATTCCGGCAATGCCGTTCGAATCCCATCCACTGAAGTTGCTGATAGTGGTTTCAGTGATCATCATTCCGGCGGAGTTGATGCCGAAATCGTCGGCACTGTGGATCAAACCCGGCAGGCCATCCATCAGGATGTGGTAACCCTTCGCGGGAGCGATGTCGAAGATCATGGTCCAGCGTGCGCCATCGAGATAGCCGGTCCAATTGTTGTGCCCCATCACCACGCGGCCGTCTTTGGTGTACGCTCCAGTCGCTACGAAAGCGCTGCAATGATCCGGCGCAGTCGTGCTGGCCGGGGATTTGATCCCGTGCGCAATATCATAGCTCTTGAAATAGTAGGACCATTCCTCGGCCGCGTTCAGCGCCACGATGTCCCAAACGTCGAACTTCACGCCCTTCGCCGCGATGCCGTCCGCGATGCCCTGCAGTTCCTCGCGGTACTCGCTCTCAATTCGCGGCCAAAGTATCGTGCGTCCGGCATTGCGAACGAACGCCCAGTCCTTGTTATTGTCATGCTTGATTTCAAGCGCGATCACTCTCTGCGCATCCTCGATCTCGGGCGCGAGCAGGAAACCGTGCTGATATCCGATCTCCGCGGGAGAACCCTCCAGGTGCACGTACGTCCAGCCATTTTCCGCCGGCTTGCGGAAAGCTCCCTTCA
The DNA here is from genome assembly GCA_963767545.1 of Terriglobia bacterium. GTDB lineage: Bacteria > Acidobacteriota > Terriglobia > Bryobacterales > Bryobacteraceae > CAVVFX01. The sequence continues at coordinate 31,409 of CAVYEV010000021.1, read as the reverse complement.
AACGCGCGGCTACCTGCGGCTCGCGCGCAGCGTAACCGATGAAAACGAGAACGAGAAGAAGCGCAGCCGCCGGAAGGATCCTGCCCAGACGCAAAAGTGAATGACGCGAAGAATTGACCATCACACTATTATGGATTGATGGCCGAAATAAATCTGACCGCCCTGGTCAAGGCCGGCGGATGCGCCTCAAAGCTCGAGTCCCGGCCTCCTCGACCGCGTGCTCCAGCAGATCCCGCGCTATCCCGATGCGAACGTGCTGGTCGGCTTCGATACCGCGGATGACGCGGGCGTGTATCGCTTAACTGAAGAACTCGCGCTGGTGCAGACCGTAGACTTCTTCACGCCCATCGTGGACGATCCGTACACTTTCGGCGCGATTGCCGCCACCAACGCCGTCAGCGATATCTATGCGATGGGCGGGCGCCCGATCTGCTGCGTCTCAATCGTCGCGTATCCGGCAAAGGCCGATCTCGACGCGCTGGCCGCAATTATGCGCGGCGGCGCGGAGAAAATGAGAGCCGCGGGTTGCGCGGTACTCGGCGGCCATAGCGTAAACGACGATGAACCGAAGTTCGGTTACGCCGTATCCGGTCTGATCCATCCCGATCGCATCAAAACCAATACGGGCGCGCGTCCGGGCGACACACTGGTTTTCACCAAGCGAATCGGTACCGGAGTGATTTCCACGGCGCTGAAGCGCGGGACCGCTCATCCGGAGCATGTAGCCGCTGCAATCGAATCGATGACGACACTGAATCGCGCCGCCTGCGAAGCTATGCTCGATTTCGATGTTCACGCTTGCACAGACGTGACCGGCTTCGGCTTGATCGGCCACTTGCGCGAGATGGCGCTCGGCAGCGGCACGACGTTGGCGATCCAGGTGGACGCTATCCGCTTTCTTCCCGGTGCGATCGAGTATTCGCGGGAAGGCGCGGTTCCGGGCGGTCAAAAGAACAATTATGAGTTCGCTTCCTGCGTGGTGGAAAAGACGCGTCAGATTGCGCCGGAGATCGAGACGCTGCTCTACGATCCGCAGACTGCCGGTGGACTGGTGATGTCGCTGCCGGAAACAGATGCAGGCGCTTTGATCGATCGTGTTCCTTCCGCCTATCGCATCGGTCATGTGTTGGAGCGGGGAGCGAAGCCGATCCATCTCGAATAACATACATGAACAACGACAGACTGATAATCGCGTTGGACTTCGATTCCGCCGCCGATGCCCGCGCGCTGGTGCGGACGCTCGGGGCCGAAGCGGGGTTCTACAAAGTTGGCATGGAACTCTATGCGGCCACCGGGCCGGATTTTATAGGTGAACTCGCCGATGAGGGCAAAGACATCTTCCTCGATATGAAGTTCTACGACATCGGCGAAACGGTCCGCCGCGCGACAGCCGCGGTGGCTCGGACCGGCGCACGATTCCTCACCATCCACGGCAGCATGGCCGTTATGCGAGCCGCGGTGCAAGGCCGCGGGGATTCCGCGCTTCGACTGCTAGGTGTCACGGTGCTGACGAGTTTCGATCAGCAGGATCTGCTCGATCTCGGCTTCGCCTGCGATCCTTCCGCGCTCGTCGCGCTTCGCGCAAACAACGCCAAGGACGCAGGGATGGACGGTGTCGTGGCGTCGCCGCTCGAAGCCGCGACGCTCCGGCGCGCGCTCGGACCCGAAATGCTCATCGTCACTCCGGGCGTTCGATCCGCCGGAGCAAATCGCGGCGATCAGAAGCGAGTGGCCACTCCCGCGGAAGCGATTCGCGATGGCGCAAGCCATCTCGTCATCGGCCGCCAGGTGACCCGCGCGGCCGACCCCGCCGCGGCGCTTCGCCAACTTCGCGCGGAGATCGCCTGATCCATGCCAAACGTCGATCGGCTGATCGCGCGTTATGGCTATTTCGCAATTTTCGGTCTGCTGACACTCGGCATTGTAGGGCCGCTGATCCCGGACGAGACAATTCTCGTCATCTCCGGCATTCTGGCCCGCCAAGGGCGTCTAGACTATCTTGGAGCAATCGCAGCCAGCTATCTCGGCAGCCTCTGCGGGATTACCGTGAGCTATCTTCTCGGCCGCAATGGCCTGTTTTATTTGGTGGAGAAAGTTCCCTTCGTCCGCAAACATGCCGCCGCATACATGGACAGGGTGCACAATTGGTTCGAACGCTTCGGCCGCTGGACGCTTTTCTTCGGCTATTTTGTAGCCGGCGTACGTCACTTCTCCGCGCTGTTAGCGGGCACGAGCAAGATGAGCGTAAGAAGTTTTGCGATCTTCGCATACACCGGCGGATTGCTATGGGTGATCTGCTTCGTCAGTCTGGGTTATTTCCTGGGCGGCAACTGGGAGCGGATCGTGCACCTGCTCGATCGCGGCGCCCTTGGAATCGCGATCGCGATAGCGGCGGCAGCCCTCGCCTGGATGTGGTGGAAAAAGCGGGTAGCGCGTGGATAACGCGAATCACTGTTGCTTTCTCAAAGCCTCTCTCTCTTTCTTTGTCATTCGAGGCTCGTCCGGATCGAAATCGACGTGCGTTGTGTCGTCGTCTGAATAAGCGGCGCGATATTCAATTGGAGTTCGCGTTTTGTTGACGAAGTCTTGCATCACGGTGCTGCAACCCGCTTGCAAGTTGCATGGCTGCAAATGCCCGACGAATATGATTCGCGACCCTGGCTTCAGTTCCATCAGGCTGATGCGAGCCAGCGCCTTTTGCTCAGTGTGGCCCAGGAGTTTGGCGGAGCCAAGAGCCACATCGAGTTCGCTCACTTCGTACCACTCCTTTATTGTCTTGCCCTTCGGATTGCGCACAATGACGGCGAGCACATGCGCTTTATCGCGAATCTGGCCCGCTTCCGTCATCGCTTCGATTTCGTCCCAAGAGTAAGCGGGACCGATGCGCTCCACCATTTCCTTTGGGGTGGGCGTCTTATTGGATTCGGGAGTCTTCTTAACCCGGTTGCGCTTTGCGCGCGCCGGCTTGGGCGGGCTGCTTTCGATTTCTGGCGCAGCTTCGCCAGCCACTGGCTTCAGTTTGGCGATACCGATATTTCCATTCTCATCGGGACCACTCTTAACTGGCGGGGGCAGCTTCTTGTTCCAACTTGACTCCGCCTGACCCGACTCTTCGGATTCCGCAGTCGCGGCATCGCTTTTGCCTACGCTCGCAATGTAAGCCGGACGGTTGGCATTGCCCTTGACTCGGGACGCATCCACGGACGCAGTACGCAATCGGATGCTCAGGATTAGCGCCCGGTAATATTTCACATCGTCTGCGTGAGCGGCCCCCATCCGGGCCTTGATGGGCGCTTCCAGAAACGCCTTGCCACCCTCGCGAATGATGCGGATCAGTGCCCATCCACCTTCGGAAGTAAACACATCCGAGAAAGTCCGCTTTTCCGCCTCGGCATGCTGCTTCATCTGCATGACTTCCTCAATGCTCGAGTTGATTACAGCCGGAATGACCGCACCCAGGCGCTCGACCAGTTTCCTGGCCGGCGAATCGGCAGGCAGGTCTTGCAATTTGCCTGTGACCACAATGGCCGCAATCGCATCCACGATGTCCTTAGCCAATTGAGTGGCGAGTTTCTCGAGCAGAACAGAATCCGAATGAGCGCGCTGCTCCGGCGGCAGTTTATCCAGATCGAAAATCACGAATTCAAGGGTGATGAAGAAAACATCGATGCACATGCCGATCAGCTTTTCGGCAAACGTCTCCATCGGCCCCATCTTTGAAAATCCCTTTTTAAGGAACGCGAGCATCAGATCCTTGGCGTCTTTCGGTAACTCGGCCCTCATGATAGCGGCGGTTTGCTGAAAGGCCGCCTGCGCCGAGTTGTCCGCGATCAATGCTCCCGCGCCTCGCGCGCCGGCCCTGACGATGAGCACGCCAAACCGGTAGGCGAACAGCGAAGCTGGATCTTTGCACACGGCTTGGCCGTACAGATCGAGAATCCAGAACGCCGTCTTTTCGGTTTCTTCGGCGCCCGTTTGCCCTGCCTCCGCCGCCGAAATGAGATTGTTAAGGCGCGCAAGCATTTTCTTATGGAGCAGATCCTGCTCATGCCGGATGTGCATGAACTCGAGTCCGGCCTCGTGGAGTAGCTCGTAGTCGGCAGCGGTGCCAGCTTTGACCTTATCCGCCATCTTCCATACCCGATCGGACAATGGATCGAATTCTTCGGGTTTCGGGACAGGACGTCTCTTGAAAACGTCGATTACCGCGGCAATACCGTGAGTCATCCAAGCACCCAAGGAACCATCACTTTCCAGGAACTCACGAGCGATGGCTTGGTCGCCCTGAATCGAGCGTGCGAGCTCTCTTGATTCAGCAAGCAGGCGGTCGCGCCACAAGGGCGCGACTTTCGGATAATCCTCGATTGGATAGATATGCGAATGCCCAAAACTGATGAACTCGACCAAAACTTTCTTGTTTATCGTGTTGTGCTTCGTGCTGGGGCGGGTCTGGCGTGAGACGACGGGGATCGGGTCCACTTCACTATAGTTCTGTACTTCAAACTGTGCGTGATATTCTCCCTCTTCGGGAAGAGATTGCAGGACACTCGTGCTGTCCTCCGTCATGCGCACGTTCATGCCATGTTCCCCCTCCTTCACGATGACTGGGTCTCCGTTCGCATATTTATAACGGTCTGCCATATTTCACCGCCGCTCCGTTTACGATCCGTGAACCTGGACTAACTTGTCTCGCGTCGCGCCATCGATTTCGCCCGTGATCTCCAGGTTCTGTACCGTTTGGAACTGCCGGATGGCGGCCTCGGTTTGCGGCCCCCAAATACCGTCGATCGGACCCGGCGCGAAGCCAAGATTTCGCAGGCGGCCTTGCGCTCCCGATACCGTTTGGACGGGATCGAGACTGCCGAAAACAAGAGGAATCGTCTCGTCTCCTTCGAGGATCAGCGTGCCGGTCCGCGCGTGCGGTGGAATCCATTCGGTGAGCTGCCCATCGCTATCGAGCGAACCAGTTCGCAAGCTGCCGTCAACGATCAGCGTGTACGATTCACCAGAGCGCGGCTCCCCGTCTTCATAGAAACGCATGACAAATTTCGCTGGTACGCCTTTTAGAACAAATCGGTGCCGCTTATTCGTCGCTCCGTCCTGTTCTTTGATCCGGATGCCGGGGATCGTTATCCTGTCTCCGGGCATTAGCACGTTCGGATCCTTGCGTACCTGTTTCAACTCCATGTTTTCGGGCAGATTCCACAAAGTCTCCCAATTGAAGCCGAAACGGACCGCGATGCTAACCAGGCAGTCGCCCTGTTGTACCTCATAATCGCCCTGACCTACGGGTCCATTTTGTTCGGAGCGTGCAGAACTGTTACTGGACATCCAGGGTGACCTCCTCGAAGCAATTATAAATCTGGGACGTGCGCAATGAACTCGCGCGCAGAGCGCGTAAAGAGGCTTTCCCAGAACTCCTCAGCGTTCGTGGCTCGCCAGGGTGCCTCAGGAGTAAGTGAGCGGCCGGAGATCCTCGGAATCCCTTCGGGTCTCGCATCACTATATAGTCCGAAAAGGAACAATTGGAACTCCTGGATAATCAAGCCATCGATCGCGGCTACACTGAAAACTCTGAGCATCGCTGTTATAAAACTCTTTGCCTTTAACGGTACCCAACTCCTTGCGGATTACGTAGTGGATGGTGGTCACACCATGAGCTGCCAGCTTGCCTTCACGTGCGGTTGGCGATCGAGCAGAACATCCAGAACGAGGTTGATATCCAAGAGCACTTTTTTCATCGATACTTGGCCGCGAGATGATTACGGTATTGGTCGATTTCCGCTTTCTTGAGCTGACTAAACAACCGAGGCGAGGTAGGCCTCAACTATTTTCGATACGGATACGCCTCGCTGTTTCGCGTAGCGTTTCGCCCGCGATACCACACGATCGCGAACGCTTAGCGTGAGCTTTGACAAAAATGCCTTCGCAGACGATTTCCCGAGGCACTGGTATCCTAAAGAATCATCCCCCAACAAACAATTCATGCCTTTTGCCGACTACGATGCCGCCCTATATAGAGCCCTCGAACTCTGCGGAGTTCAGTCGGATTATTGGGATATTTTCGGTCATAGGCGCGACGCCACGCCCGAAACGAAACTAGCCATCCTCGGCGCTTTGGGAATCGATTGCACAAGTCGACAAACGCTCGAACAATCCATAGATGCGCGGCTTCTCTCGACAGTGAGCCATGTGCTTCCGCCTTGCGCTGTCGTAGGCGGTCTCCGGCACTGTCGATCTTCATGTACCGGTTGAAAACCAATGCGGCCTCCTTCACGTCGAAATTGATTGGGAAGATGGCGCTCAGACCAAAACTGAGATTCCCCTCGGCGGTCTCCATCGCGTCGCCGAAATCGAAGCCGGCCATCGCCGCTGGCTTCGTCTGGCGATCCCCGTGGCCACTTTATGCGGCGGTCCGTTGCGCCTCGGGTACCATCGTGTCTCAGCGCGTCTGTGTACCGAGCGCTTCGAAATGGGGCTGATTGGCACACCGGAGCGCGCCTGGATTCCGTCGGCGCTTGAAGGCGGCGCAAAATGCGCGGGACTTGCCGTTCAACTCTATGCCGTCCGCAGTCCACGCAATTGGGGCTGCGGCGACTTCACCGATCTCCGAGACGTCGCGCATTGGGGCGCGGCGCTTGGGGCATCGTTCATCGCCCTGAATCCTCTCCACGCCATTCACAACCGGCGGCCGTTCAACACCAGTCCCTATCTGCCTTATACGCTGCTCTATCGCAACTTCATCTACCTGGACGTGGAACGCCTGCCCGAGTTCCAGCAGTGCCCTCGCCTTCAACGCGTCTTCCGAAGTCCGCAAACTCAGGCGGAACTTGCTGGGCTGCGCGCATCCGATTTCGTGGAATACGAGCGCATTGCCGCCATTAAGCTGCGTTTTTTGCGCTATGCCTTTGCCTATGGCACGCGGCACAACACGATTGACCGAAGTTCTCTGCGAGAGTGGATCGAATCGGAAGGCGAGCCGCTGATCCGCTTCGCTACTTACTGCGCGCTTGACGAGCATCTGCGGCGGCGGCATCCCAATCTTTGGATCTGGCCTGAATGGCCGCGCGAGTTCCTGCACCCGGAGTCTGCCGCCGTCGCCGAATTCCGCAAGCGCCATGCGCGCAACATAGAGTTCTACTGCTATCTGCAATGGCGCATCGACCAGCAGGCCGAGGCAGCGCAGGAAGAAGTTCGAGCCGCCGGCATATCCATCGGCCTGTATCACGATCTGCCGCTCGCCACCGACCGCTACGGCTGCGAACTGTGGGCCCATCGCGAATACTACGTGAAGGGTTGCCGCGTCGGATCGCCTCCGGACGATTTCTCTCCCAAAGGCCAGGACTGGGGATTCCCGCCTCCCGATCGTGCGCATCACCGGGCCAGCGGCTACGGGCACTATGTCGCCACCATACGGGCCGCGGCGCGCCATGGAGGCGCGCTGCGCATCGACCACGTGATGCGTCTCTTCCGCCTATATTGGATACCCGATGAATTCGACGCCACTTGCGGCGCTTACGTCGGCGACAATTGGGAAGATCTGCTTCGTATTCTGGCGCTCGAAAGTGTGCGCAACCGGATTCTTATCGTCGGCGAGGACCTCGGCACTGTGGAGCCGTGGGTCCGCGACGCGCTCGGCCGCTTTGGCATTCTGAGCTACCGGCTGCTGTACTTTGAGCGCGGCGACGGCGGCCGATTCAAACTTCCGCACGAGTATCCCGGGCAGTCGCTCGTCTCGACCACCACCCACGATCTTCCAACGCTCTCCGGCTTCTGGACCGGAGCGGACATCGAAGCCAGACGCAATGCCGGTGTTCTCGATGAAGCCGGTTATCACAACTCGCGAGCCGATCGGGAACGCGACAAGCAGCGTCTCCTCGAAGCCTTGCGGCATGCCCATCTCCTGCCCGAAGGGGATTACACGCATTGGTCGGATGCGATCCGTGACGCCTGCCTCGCGTATCTCGCTCAATCGCCCGCGATGCTGCTGGCAATCAATCACGAGGATCTAACCGGCGAACGCGCGCAACAGAATCTCCCCGGCACCACGGCGCAGTATCCCAATTGGGCGCGTAAGATGACTCTGACTCCTACGGAAATGGCGGCTTCGCCGGCGACCTCCTCGACGCGTGATCTGCTGCGAAGAGTTGGACGGTCGGCGGATAAGCTATAAAATATAAGCCGCAGCCGTCGATCCGGCATCTTTACCGTTGAAGAGGAATTCACATGATAAGCCGTAGACAACTTCTCAGTAGCGTACCTGTGGCAGCCGCCGGTTTCCCGATGTATGTCAAAGCCCAGACGCTAGGCCGCGATGGCGGCGTTGCGCCATCGAATCGCGTCACGATCGCCACTATCGGAATGGGATGGATGGGCGGCTCACATCTCGATAAATTCACCCGCATCAAAGAGGCGCAATACGTCGCCGTGTGCGACATCGATACCGGCGTCCTCGCCGCAGGGAAAGCCAAGGTAGACAAAGCTTACGGGAACAACGATGTTACCCCGTACCGCGCCTACGAAGAGGTCCTCTTCCGCGTGGAGAGACTCTCACGCCCGCGAGCGTAGCGCTGCATTCGGCCGTTCCAGGATGGTTCATGATGAACTCCGACGCCTGGCTCACCACTATATGAAGCGCGAGCGCCCAGGCCACACCCTCCAAACGACCGCCCTGGTCAATGAGGTCGCGGGCGACGCGGATGCCAATTGTTGATCATGTTGGCGCCAACGGCGACTTCTTCACGGTCTCAGAAAAGGGCACCCTGGTCTACCGCGGCGGAGGGTCGAGCGGAAGCCGCCAACTCACCTGGTTTGACCGCAGCGGAAGATCTCTAGGACCACTGGGCGCGCCCGCCGCTTATACCACGCTTTCCGTCTCGCCCGACGGGCAACGCGTCGCGTTCGGCATCGCTGACACCGCGCAGAACAACACCGACATCTGGGTGCACGATCTGACGCAAGGAACCACCAACCGCTTCACCTTCAACCCCGCTGTTGACGATTTGCCGGTATGGTCCCCGGATGGGACCCGGATCGTGTGGAGTTCCCTGCGCGAGGGTGGGGCTGACCTGTATCAGAGGGCCAGCAATCTGGCGAACGATGAAACGGCTCTGCTGAAGTCCCCGGAGCCAAAGTTTCCCCAGGACTGGTCGAGCGACGGACGATTTCTCATCTATTCAGTCAATCGGGGCGATCGGGGTCCTATGTTTTGTTTGCGGAAAGATCGATGATGAGCAGCGGGCGGCGCTAGCTCCCGGCGAGCGCGTGGTGCGAGACTGGTGCGCATGTACCCACATGTTGTGGGCACGGGACCGGATCACAACCGATCCAGACGATGTAGGGCAACGCTGCGGAAATCGGGACGACTTGCCTCATGACGACCGTCGGTCACCACGCTTTGGCGAGTCAGACGGCGGGGGTGACAAGCAAGCCTGTTGCCTGAAAGGGCAACTAAAGAACTCCAAACTTCGATGTCCTCGACCGATGCGACCGGTCACAGCACCTTCACCCGCTGAGTTCGGTCCAATGCACCGCATCCGGACCAAATCGAAAGGCGGATCGATTGAAACGCGTAATTAAGAAAGCCGCCGGGGTAAAGCCGGCGGCTCGCGTAGAAGGAAAGAAAGTGGCAACTACGAGGCGATCGAGTAGGTTCGCTCTCCGCCTGCCGGCTTGGTGGAGGCAACCGTCAAGCCCAGCTTCTTGGTGAGGGTTCCGGCGACAAAGCCGCGAACCGTGTGTGCCTGCCAGTCCATGGTGTCCATCAGTTGTTTCAGAGTTGCTCCGCCGGGGCGCTTCATCATCGCGATCGCCTGCTCGGTCTTGCTGCCTTGGCGCGCAACCTTGGCCGGGGGTTCGCTCGTAGCGGGCTTCCCGGACCGGGTGGTCTTCTTACTCGCCTTGCCTGCCCTCGGCGCAACGTCTGGCGCCTGTGGGCCAACGGTGGCTGCCAGTTCCAGTGCCGTCTCGGTGGTGTTCTGCAGGTTCTCGGATTTCGCGCGGGGCGGGGTAGCTTCGGCGGCTGAGCCGTCGGGTTCCTCCGTTGGGGGCAGAGTGGCGGCATTCTCGCCCAGACTCTGGATAGCTTTCCAGATGCGCTCGGTCGCGACCTTCCGGTTGGCGAACTTGCTCACGGCTTTAATGCCAGGAAGGCTGTTCCAAATCTCCAGCAGTCGCTGGCTATCGGAACCGATCAGGTCGGCGAATTGTTCCTCGGTCGAGAAAACGCCCGCGTGGGTTTCGCGGGCCGCCTTGCGGGAACCGTGGACGGTGATATGGTTTTCTGCATCGATGGTGAAGTGTTTCATTTTGCTGTGATCTCCTTGCGCGGTATCTACCGCGGTGATCACATTCATCACTCCACCCGGGGAACACAAGCAAGACAATTCTGCGCCCGACGTGCAGAGTGACGGCCCGCGCGTCAGACTTAAGTCGGAATCGTCACCCTCCGGCGCGGGCCCAAGCTGACAGTATTCCAATCCCCGGCCGCGCTGGAATTGCGCTGAAGGTATGTACATCGGTGGGTGAGTGACGCGTTCGATCTTGGCCCTGATCGTCATTGCGTACGTTTCGGCGCCGCAGGAAATGGTGATGGTGTGCTCGAGGGTGTCGATCGGCGCGGACGCAGGCTTAGGGAAAGGAGTAGCTTCGCCACGATGAGCTTTGTGCGGCAACGCGTCCCCGTTTTCAAGTGCTGGCGCGGTGGTGAGAGCGTTCCCGTGCAGAGACGCCGGAGACGGCTGGATTGGAAGCGTTTTCCCCTTCGACAACTCAGAAGGGGCGCGTTGGCGTAGATGCCGATCCGCCTCCGGTTTGATTCTCTCGACCATTACCACATACAGGACCCGGGACTTATCCCAGCCACCGAGCCAGCATACCCGCCAGCCCTCAACGTAATCTCCCAGCGACACGGGGTTGGAAAGCCTAAGGTACTTGGTTTCGATATGCACGGCGTAGCTGCTCCTCGGCACCCACATTCATGTCTCATGCAGAGTGCAGTTAGCAAGTCCTCGGGAGTCGGTGCCGAGGATCAACGGAGGGCCCGGTCCAAACGGTCCGTGATCTGCTGAAACATGCGCCGCTGCTCGTTCCAGTCGATCCGCTTGACAATCGACCGCAGGTTTCTCTCGTTGAGACCTTGGGTGAGCGGCAGAAAAAGGATCTGTTCCTGAATGTCCGGAGCGAGCAGCAGCAACTTCATGATCTGGGTCATACGGGCTCGCGTCACCCGGCCGAGGCGCGCCAGTTCCGCATAATCCCGAATCGTTTCATTCCGCAACAGCCCCTCAAAGCGGATGGCGAGCGCCATCAGCCGGGCAATCCGTGGAATGGAACGGTCAGCCGCTTCGCCCTCGCGCAACTGTCCATCCGATGAAAACGTTTTGTTTTCCCGCTGGCTCTGTCTGCCAACGCAAAAATCAAGCGCATAGGTGACCTCCTGATTGCCGCTCATGCCTCCGCCTCCTGTCCCGTGGGGATCGCCGCCGCATGGAACCGGATGGAGATTTGCCGGGAGGCGCCGTCGTAGCCGATCCGCTCAACCATGGCTTGTATCGCTTCCACCTGCCGGGCGCGATCCATCTTTTCCCACTCGCAGGGTTCACAAATTCCGCGCTGCGCTGCTCTGATCCTTCCAAGGACCGATTCCTCAAGAGCGCCTGCGGGAAGCGATTTGCCGGGACACACCGCCCAGCCCTTGCGCTGGGCGTTCAGGCAGACATAGTAGGGGTACCTGCGATCGTTCTTCCCCGCGTACGAGTACACCATTCGCGTCGCGCAGGATTCGCAATACAACAGCCCGCTCAGCAGAGCCAAGTGTTTGTTCCGCGATTTGCCGCGGGCCAATGCCCCACGCTGAGTGATCAGATTCTGCACCCGTTCCCAGGTGCCGGGCGTGAGAATGGCCGTGTGTTCGCCCGGATAAAGCTGCCCCTTATGCCGGATCGCGCCGGTATACAGAATGTTGGTCAATAGCCGCCGCAGCGAATTCAGCGCAAACTCGCCGCCCGAGCGGAACTGACCCGTCTTCCGCGTCCAGCTTTTGAGCCGCCAGCCCCGCCGCTCGATCTCCGCCAGCGTCAGCCGGGCGGAACGATTCTCCTCAAATAGGGCAAAGATGGCCCGTACGCGTTCCGCCTCCTCCTCGTTCACCACCAGCCGTCCACCTCCCGGGTCCACGTCATAGCCCAACACCGGGCATCCGCCTACCCATTTCCCCTTCCGCCGCGCAGCCGACATTTTGTCGCGCGTGCGCTCGCCGATCAACTCTCTTTCGAACTGAGCAAACGATAAGAGAATGTTCAGCGTCAGTCTACCGAGCGACGTGCTGGTATTGAACTGCTGGGTAACCGCCACAAAACTCACCTTATGCTTCTCGAACACGCTCAGCATGCGGGTGAAGTCCAGTAACGATCGGCTCAGCCGGTCGACTTTATACACCACGACACAATCCAGTTCGCCCGCTTCGACCGCCTGGAGCAGCTTCGTCAGAGCCGGACGGTCCATATTGGCACCGGTGAAGCCGCCGTCATCATATAGCTCGGGCAATGCGATCCACCCTTCGCGCCGCTGACTCTGAATGTAGGCCTCGGCAGCCTCGCGTTGCGCATCGAGCGAGTTAAATTCCTGCTGCAGACCCTCTTCCGTCGATTTCCGCGTGTAGATAGCGCAGCGCAGGCGAGAGGAGGATGGCGTGGCAACGTCCTGCTTACTTTTCTGCATGGGGCTGCTCCTTCCGCTTCCCGCCCGCAGGACGCGTAAGCCCGAAGAATGCCAGGCCGTTCCAGCGTGTGCCGGTGACCGCAACCGCGATCGCGCTGAGGGAGGCATAATGCCGGTTGTCATAGCGGAATCCCTGCGCGAGGACCTCCACCAGAATGGTTCGTCCTTGCCACTTCCGGCTGAGCAAAACCCCGGGCAAAGGCAGGCGGCTATCCAGTTGCCGGCGATTCCGATCGCTGGGCGTTGTTTGGATGCGCTCGCCATTCACTCGCAAGAAGTCACGCGGCGCGACCGTTCGCAAGCCGGCATCCTGCGCGATCTGGTGCGCCCGCCCGCGAGCCCGTTCGGAGAGATCACCTTCGCTCAAGGCCTGCAGACGCCAGGCAATCCGCCGGAACAGATGTTCCCGATGCCGGGATCGCGTTTCTTCCTGAAACACCTTCCGGAACTTCTCGCGCAGGCCCGCCAAGCCCATCCTGCGCAGGTTCTCAATTGCGATCAAAACCGCAGTGTCCATAGCTGTTTTCCTCTCCTTGTTGTTCAACCACAGTCACATGAACGCTCTTTTGTCTTCCCACAGGCAAGGGCATTCTGAGCAGGGTTCGAGACAAGATCGCAGGATGGGGAGATATTCTCCGGCGTCTACAAGGCACAAGGTTTCAAACACCTGGCTGTTAACCAAATGGTTCTTGGTTCGAATCCTGTTTGGGGAGCCAAATAGCTCCGGCTTCGAACTCTGTGTCCTTCTGGTTAACAGCGGGACGGCACGAACTTGCTGGAAATGGCCAATACTGCGGGAAAGCGTCTCTCACGCAGTCAAAACACAGCGTCCGGTTTAGATCCAATCGGCGCGCCCCCGGACTTCTGAAGGAACTCTCTCGGTCTCTCAGTCAGGGCGCGCACGTTTGGTTAACAGCGCCGGACCGCTCTCAAGCTTCACGGTTGTGGTTTGACCGTGACTCCTGGCTCGTTTCGCCGAAATGGAGCATCAGCGGCAAATGATGGCGCGGGAGGTCGAACAGGCCGGGGAAATCCAGCGCAGCTTCCTGCCCGGGGTTGCGCCCCGCGTTCCCGGGCTCGATCTCGCCGGGCACAATGCGGCTTGCCGCACGGTCGGGGGCGATTACTACGATTTCTTCGCTCATCCCAGCGAGCGCGTGGCGATGGTCCCGGGTGATGGCAGGTTCTTGCTTGCGGCGGCCTTCTCCTGCGCAGCCGTCGCGCCCCGGGTGGCCATAGCAGCACTACGCCATAATTCCTCTTGCAGGTCCCGCAACTCGAAGAGGCGGTCGAACCAACGGCCCGTTTCTTCCTCCAGCGCATCCCCGCGCCTGACGCGGAAGAACGGATCCACCGCGCCCTCCACGGCGAGTGGACGCGGTAGCCGACGGCCAGAATCACTTCCAGACGGTAGAACTCAATTTCCCTGGCGACGGAGCGCGCACCCTCGGTTTGAACTGTTGCAAATTTTGCAACAGTTCGAGTAGGATCGATCTCCCCCTCGTCGAAGATGTTCTTAATGTGCTTCGAGATGACCGATTTATCGCGCTGAAACAAGTCTGCGATCTGATTCAGGTTCAACCAGGCGGAATCGCGGACCAGCCTGACCTGAACAACGAGTCTGCCCGTCTTCCGTCCGGTAGCACCAGTTGCCCGGTCCCTTCTGGCGAGGCCGGCGCGGGGGGATGCTGCTATCGTCCGATTCGGCTCTCACTTCGCGGCTCCTTCGAGGATCTCATCCAGCAGCCCCTCGGCCTCCTGCTGCACTGCCAAAATGTCAGCGCGGATCTCGTTGAGTGTGCGCAGCGGTTTCGGTTCAATACCCATAGGGCAAGCAGTCAGGCCGCGGTTTAGTCCACTCCATTTTTAGCTCACCGTCGCGGCGATCGGCCGTCCGGCTTCCGCGAAAGTTGTGGCACCGCGCCGCCGAGCCAAAAATGCTCTGCACTATACCGAATGCGGCATAGGCGCAGAAGTTGCGCTCGGCTCTGCCGCGCCGCCGATGGGGAGCTGGAGCAGATTCAATTTCTTCTTGGGCACATTTCCGTGCAGACCACCGAGCGCTACCTCGGCTGTACACAGCGGATCGCGTCGGCGGTGAATGACCGTATCGGAATCGAGCCGAAAGCCTGAACCATCGGCTCCAGAAGAGTTGCCGAGACTCAGACAGAACTACTCTAAGCCTCCCAGAACGGGACTTGGGGACAGTTAGCGGCGAGAAGCCGACTCACTCGATGGTTGATTCCTATCCTAGGCCTTGATTTCCTCGAGTTGCTTCGTCGCGTTCCCAACCGGGCGGTCTATCGGAATGCCGGCGCAGGCGAGGAGCGTAGTCAACAGATCTCCCTGATTTCCCTTCGTATCCGGCAAGAAACGTCCCGTTTTGATCGAACCGCCTCCTTTACCGGCGATCACGAAGGGAAGGTTTTCGCGTGTATGCTTGTTCCCATCCTCCAGGCCTGATCCCCACATCATGATGCAGTTGTCGAGCAAGGTGCCGCCGGCTTCACTCAGGCTGTGCATCTTCTTCACCATATAAGCGAACTGCTCGATGTTGAATTCCGTAATCTTGGCGACCTTCTCAACCATTACAGGGTCGTTGTTGTGGTGGGTTTGCGAGTGATGCTGGTCGTTGAACCCCAGTTCCGGATACGATACCCCATTGGGTGTCGAGCCAATGTAACTGCTGACACGAGTCGTATCGGTCTGAAACGCGAGTATGTTCAGGTCGCACATCACTTGCATATACTCGCTGCGTTTTTCGCCTTCCGGAATCTTGACCTCGATGGGCGGCGAATCGGAGGCGTGATGTTTGCTCGATCCGAGACCGGCCTTTTCCAATGCGGCCTCTTTTTGGCGATATTCGATGGCAGCGATGCGCCGTTCCACCGAGCGGACGCTGTCCAGGTATTCATCCAGCTTCTGCTGGTCGGATGTGGGCAATGTACGTCGCAGTTCTCTTGCGCCGCCTAACACGATGTCCAACAAGCTTTGATCCAGCGCATTCATTGGCGGCAATTCGCGCCGCCCTCCGCTGCCCTGCTCCTGCTTCTGGAACAAGCGATACAGGACGTTCCGTGGATTGACCTCGGCCGGGACTGCCTGCGTCGGGGAGCGATAGCTGCAGTGCGAATAGTAGCCCTCGTTGAGCCCTTCCTGGTTTTCCTTATGTGTTTGGGGCATGGTGGCCAGTTCCAACGACGGCAACGTCGTGAAGGCTCCAACGTGGGTGGCGGCAATCTGATCGGCAGAGATCCCGATATTGATCTCGGCCCGTTTATCGGCGGCAGGCAACATCGCCGTGAGCCAGGTGGATAGTTCGAGCGCGTGCGGCGCCCCATTAAAGGGAGAGATCGGGACGCCGGAAATCCCCTTCATCATCAGACAATGATCGAGCACCGGACGCAACGATTGGAGCGCCGGCGGTGGCGAGGCGAGAAAACTCTCCGCATTCTCCGGCCAGAACTGATTCATGATCACGCCGTGGGGCATGTACATGAATCCAAGGCGCACTGGCGGTTTGTACGTCCGGCCCTTGGAGGTGTCGGCCCAACCCATGGCCTCCATCACTGGCAGAGCGAGGGATACTCCCAACCCTTTCAGGCAAGTTCTCCGGTTCATCTTTGTGCTTCTGCTCATCGAAGATCCTCTTTTCTCCCGATTCGGCGGTTCATAAAGGGGTAACTCGTCACCACACTCTTGATGAGTGTCTGCATGCGGTACCCGTCCTCGGCGACCTCTTGGACCAAATTATCCACCACGATTTCGTCATAACCTTCCAACCGGCGGCCCAACGCGTAGGCAAGTAGTTTCTCCACCAGGTTGCGGGAAAGGGCCTCAGTTCGTCCCGCGATGATGACTTTCAGATCTTTGGGGCTCGAAAAATGTTCTCCGCCCGGCAGTTCGCCGGCCGCATCAATTGGTTTGCCATTGCTGTCCCGGTCACGCCATCGCCCGATGGCATCGAAGTTCTCCAAACCAAACCCGATCGGGTCAAGGACCTGATGGCAATTGGCGCATACGGGATTCGAGCGGTGCAACTCAGTGCGCTCACGAAGCGTCATGTTCTTGACTGCCGCCTGGTCCTGTTGATCCAACGCCGGAACATTGGGCGGGGGCGCCGGCACCTGGTCGCCGAGCACCTGTTCCAGCACCCACACGCCACGCTTCACCGCGCTGGTGCGGTTGGGGAAGGAGGTTGCGGCAAGGACGCCCGGCATTCCCAGAATTCCCCCGCGATTGCCATCACTCAGATTGACCCTCTGCATGTCGGGCCCGGTGACGGCCTTTTCCATGCCATAAATCGGAGCCAGGGTTCCATTGAGATAGGTATAATCGCCATCGACGAAACGGATGATGCTCTTGTTTTCACGCACGATGCTCTCGAAAAACAGGCGGGCTTCATCGTACATCGCCGTGCGCATTTGCGCTGTCATTTGCGGAAACATCGCGGAATCGAAGACCTGGCGCTTCAAGCCACCGACGCCCAACCACTGCGCGCCGAAACCGTCAAACAGCGCACGCGAGCGAGGATCCTTCAGTAAGCGCAGTACCTGCGCATCCAGAACGGCCGGCTCATGGAGCGTTCCATTTTCTGCCAGCGCCATCAGCTGATCGTCAGGCATGGTAGCCCATAACAGATAAGACAAACGCGAAGCGAGTTGATAGTCATCGAGTGGAACGATCCCGCTGCTCGCCCCGGATTCAACTGGAGTAATAAACAGAAACTGGGGAGAAACCAGCATCGCCTTGAGCATCAAGTGAAGCGACTGCTGGTAGGACAGGTGGTTACCCCTTCCCAGGTCGAAGGCCGCGACCAGCACATCCAACTCTGCGGGAGTCGGCGGCCGCCGGTAGGCTTTCCTTGCAAGAGAGCGGGCGACCTCTCGCGCCGCTTCGCGGGGGGGAGTCCCCGCCGCCGGAGGCTTGCCGAATAACCGCTTCTGGGCTGTGATTGCCGGAGAGCGTTTCGGCGTCACAATCCGGTCCAATACCTTATCGGCGATCTTCAGATACTGCTCGAGTTGCATAGCCGAAAGCGAATTCAGATACCCCTCGCCACTGACTTCATCCGGCAGTCCATCGGCAATCGACGGCTCGACGCCGAACAGATCATGCAGCGTGTTGCCGTATTCGGTCTTTGTCAACCGCCGGATGACAAAAGGCCCGGGATCCTTTTGGCTGAGGTATTTCAGCTTGACCAACCAATCGCCGAACATCAGGCGATCCGCATCGCTCGGCTGGGGCATGCCTTTCGGCGGCATGTCATGCGCCTTCACTCTGGCGGCCGCTTTCTTCCACTGTTCGGTGAAGGCAGGGTGACCGGGATCTTTGAGGGCAGGTGAGAAATTGACTCCCGCCTGCGTAGGCCGTCTGTTCTGGTGGCAGGCAATGCAATAGGTCTGGATAAACGGCGTTACGCGACCACGAAAGAATTCTTGGGCATCGGCCTTGAGCGCTTCCGGATCAGCGGCCATCGAGTGGCAAGGCAAGGGCGCGCACAGAACCAGGCAGCAGCCCAGCGATACGCGCACCGTTGAGAGCAGTCGGATGGCAACAGAAGCGGCCATGCTTGGGGGATTCTCCCTGTGAAGTTTAACACGGCGCGCCTGAGCTCCGAGCAGCATGAAGCAGAGCGCGCGAGGAACCGCCATTAGCGGAGAACGGCATGCGCTGTTCACACGCCGAACGAGCCTACCGGCCACAATTCCAGCCAGTAGAGGCGCTCCGGCCACTCGGTGGAGAAGTAGCGTTCGGGTGTCGCCGTGGTCACGTGGCGAGCGGTCGCGCCCTGCGTGCGGCCACTCAGTGAGTGGCGGGCAGCCCAACGACGATGACAACCGCGTAATCCTGCTTGCGGCAGCCGTTCACGACGGGCATGGCCGCACCTGGATTTACGGGAAAAACCGTGGTCCGAGCGTTCGCGGGCGAACACGAGTTGTTAGCCGTCGCCGGCGTGTAGCGTGCGGAGCGGCATCCTAGATGGGTGACATCGTAGAGGGTCGCGCCGTCGGCGAGTTCCCACCGCTGATTGCCGTCCTTGTCCTTGGGCTGAATTGTCAGCACGGTCGTCACCTTGCGGTCGCCGGTGACGAGGTATTTCCCAGGAGGCAGCGGAAAGGTCGGCTTCTCCATGATCAAGCCGTGTTCCTCCAGCCACCAGTCCGCAGCGTCGAATTTCCACTGTGACGGCGCCACGCCGCCGGCCGCCTTCAATTGATCGTAGCGGTCCAGCTTGCAACCGCGCGGGCCCGGGTCCTGGCTCCAGAGGCCCCATGATTGCGCGCCGTTGCCGGAGGTGGCCCTGGGGTCTCCCAGCGCCGCGATGTACCGCGGCTCGATGCGCCTGAACTTCGAGAGGTCTACGCCTGACGCGTGTACCGGCTGCTGCAGGCCGGCCGCCAACATGAGGGATCCCATGGACAGGAGCCAGCGGCTCACGGACGGCACGAGGTGGCGGACATTCATGCGATTGCTCCGGTTGGACGACCTGATGACATCCTACACCAACGCGGGCACCCCGGAGTTGGCTCCTCGTGGTGGAGACGCACATGGCCAGCGGACCGATCACCGGATCGCGAATGTAAAAGTAGTAATGCAAGTAGCTGGACGGCACGCGCCGGATGATGCGGTAGTTGGGATCATCGGTCGGATACTTCGGCATCTGGGAGCGGAAGGTGCTGCCTATTTCCATGCTGGTGAAGATTCAGTAAACCCCATGATGATTCCGCCGATCAATGCCGTCGCAGATAAGGCCGGACGCAGTCCTCCTTGCTCTTGCCTTTCTCGGCTCTCAGTATGGGGATTTTGTGGTTGCGGGCATAGCCTTCTATCCATCCCCGGTATTGCAAGGTCCCGTGAAGCTCTTGCTGAATGACCGTGTCAAGTTGATCCGGCGTGGGATCCGAAGGCACAGGTCCGGCTGCGCCGAAGAGCAGTTCGCGCTGGTATCCGACCCGGCTCTTCTCTTCCCGGACAACGTAATGCACGACGGCGTGCAGCCAGACGAAAAGCCTGTCGAGCGGCCACTCCGGAGGTTCCAATCCATCCGGCGAATCCTGGCCGAAATAATACTCCATCGCAGGCCTGGAAATGGCATTTTCGAGAGACCGTTTCAGACTCTCCTGCGCTGCGCTCTCCGGATCTCGAGACCCAAGCCACTGGGCCCGGCGAGCCAAGGCGGCCAGGAGTTTTGGAAACTCGTTTGCGACATCCCGCGCCAACGGCACGGATGGCCGCTCTCCCGGAACGGGGTGACCAGCCTGAGTGCTCATGCGACATAGTCATTGTCCCGCATGGCTCCCTGGATATGCAAAAGCGATATGCAAACGATATGCCAAAGCCTATGCGAAATGCGACTGAGGCAGGTTAGTGGACCGGCAGCATCACCGTATTGCTCGCAACGCCGCCGACATTCATGAGGACGGCCTGGTTCCCGGATGACAATCCCGAAGGGATCACGATGTTGACCTGGTTGAGTCCGACGAAGCCTGGCGCGAGTCCGCTGTATGCGACCATTGCCGCAGCCCCGCCTACCGTGACGGTGGGCAGCGCTATGGTGGATTCGCCGTTGGCTGCCGTGCCGTCCACCTGGGCCGTATTAACCGCTCCAAGGCCCGTGCCGTAGATCAGCACCGTCTCATTTGCAGTCGCGGGACTGGCGGTCGTGGCCGCACTATAATCGGCGTGTAGAATCGCAATGACGCCGGGTTGCGCTGCCAGCACGGGAACGCCGACCATTGGACTGATGCCGCCGTTATTCACTACCTGCACCGCGACTACCTGCTGCCCCGCAATTTCCCAAGGTGCTTGAAAATTGATCTGCTGCTGGCCATTGACGTTGTCGACGGCGAAAAGCGGCGTAGCCGGGCAGCCGTTCACCAGCACCTCCGAGCCCAGCAAACTGCCGGGCAACGGCAGCGAGGAACTGAGGTTGATGCCCGTGCCGGTGGTGAGACTGGTCCCGAAGGCGGTCGCAATTTCGCCCGGCACCAGGCTGCCCGCGGCGAAGCTGGCGCCATTCGTCACGGCGGCGATCTTCGGGTTAGGCAGCGGCGGCAAGCTCGCGTTGATGCTGAAGATTGTGCCGGCGGTAAAGGCGGTGAGGCCGGTAGTATTCGCGCAATTGCCAGGTATGCCTGCGCCATAGAGCTTACCGTCGGTGCCTTGGATCAGGGGGCCCGACACCGTCTGTGTATCGGCCTGGGCGCATGTGAAAGGTTTGGACTGAGTTAAAGTTCCAGCGATGTTGAGCGCGTAAACGGTTTGGACGGAGTCGGTGCCCCAAAGGTTGCCGTCCGACGCCTGAATCAACGTAGTCACCGGTCCTCCGCCTGCCTTGTTCGGATTGTTCAGATTGTAGACCACACGGAAATTTCCTGCGAGGTCGACCTCAAAAATCGTGCCAAAGCCGTAGACACCCTCGCGAGTCGTGGCGCCATAAAGCTTTCCATTCGAGGCTCGGACCAGCCCCACTCTCGGAGAGATGCCGTTCAACAGCGGCGCACCCGCTGCTGAGGAGAAGGAGTAGAGCACGGTGTAGACGCCGCCCGGCGTGATGCGGAACACGGTGCCGCTGCTATTGGCAGTCGGTCCGCCGCCCAAAGTGGTTCCGTAGAAATTGCAATCGCTCGCTTGGACCAGTCCCGTCTTCGCGTTGCTTCCATCCGGGATGTCGCTAAACGTATGCAGAATTTCCAGAACTCCGGATGCGCTGATGCGGAAGATGTTGCCGGCCGTGGTTCCGTAAAACTTGCCGTCGAGCCCCAGGACAAGAGCGGAAGGGAATCTCCCCTCAGTGCAGGTAGTGCCGCAGAAGGCATGGAGATTCTGAAATGTCCCGGTCTTGCTGATGCGAAAGATGATTCCATTGCCGGAATTGGCCTGCTGGCCGGCGCCCACCCCGCCGAAATTGTTGCTCCCATACAAGTAGCCGTCCGGACCCTCCACCAGCCCGCCTCTCGGCGTGCTGCCATCGGCGTACGGCGTAGTAACGCCTTCCCAGGAGAAGACGTGCAGCACTGTAAGCTTGCCCGCGGGCGTCAACTGAAAGACCGTACCCGCACATTGAGGAACAGGATTTCCTGCTGAGGGAGGCTTGCTGCACTGGCCGTCGTCGCCGCCGAGCATGGTCGTGTCATAGAAGTTGCCGTCCGAGGCCTGGAGAAGCGGCCCATTCGGCATGGTTCCGTTTGGGAAATATCCCCCTATGGTGGTGGTGAACGCCGTGTAAGGGAAGCTGTATAGAATGCTAAACGTGGGCGTTTGACCCACGGCGGCTGCTGCGAACAGCAAGCCAAGTAAAAACTGAATACCGTTTTTCAGGTTCCATGCTCCTTGGTGCTCATTCTAGAGCTCTACTGTACCGATATATTGACCGTGTTTGCAGTCTCCCCCGACGCCGTCAAAACGATGCTGACCGACCCGCTGCCCGCGAGACTGGGCGGCACGATTACGTTTACCTGATCGAGTCCCGCAAACGCGTCCTGCGGTCCCGCGAACGAGACTTACGCATTCTGCCCGCCAATTGTCATAGTCGTATTCGCGGTCCCGGCGGCGCGGAAACCGGTTCCGTAGAGGATGAGAAATACCTGGTCGGTCGCGGGTCCCAAATCGATGGGAAGCGCGACAACGTTGCCCGAGTTATCCATCTGAAAAAGATTTCCGCCGTCTGTGTGCCGTCGCCGGATACCCGCAGCACGCTCCCCGCGACCAGTCCCGCAGCGTTGAATGTAAACATTTCCGGCGCTACTGGACCGAGTTGAATCGTCTGCGTCTGTGTGCCGCTGCCGCTGTTGAATGCGAGTGTCGCCGCGCCTGCAGCTAGTCCGTCCGGGCGTCGTTTACTCTGTCCTTGATCCCGGGCCTTCGCCGAAACGCTACCCAAGGACAAAGTTGCCATGCTCAGAACAGCGGAAACCGTAACGGATGACCTATCACAAGAGGGTTGCCCGAGGCTTTGATTTGAGCGTCCGCCCAAGTCGACTTCAGGACCCAAACGTCATTTATCAGGGCTGCGGGCATCGGCGAAGCACAGGTAACCCCTCGAACCAGACCAATGGCCAGCCATGCATCGGCGGATGCGGTTAGTAGTGCGACGCGTGATGGAGGCCGGGCCCTGTATCCCGACCGGAACGACCTCTTTCGAAATTATCCGGAACTGGAGCCGGACGATGTTCAGCAGGCACTGGCGTTCGCCGCGGCCAACCTTGAAGGCACCGCAAGGGAAACCGCCGCGGCTTGATTAACATCACCGGCCTGCGCTCAATGATTGACCAGGGAATTCCGCGAGATACCGGTGCTTTATTGCGTGAATGCGGACACCATAGACGAGAGGATTGTTGCGTGGTCGTCGGAGCAAAAGGACGATTGCATAAGTCTCTGATCACGGTCAAAGCCAATAAGATTGGTCACAAACTGCCGATCGGCGGCACGGACGAAGACGACATGCGCGTTTCTCAGGGCCTACCACGGCAAACTTCTCAGAACCAGACCTCGGGAGGCCCTTGGGAACGTTTTCCTGGCGAAATGGGCGCCGTGCCGGTCGGGCCGATCGGCATCGTACCCAACTACCGTTTCCGCACCATCGAGAATCCCCACAACGTGTCACCCGCGCCGACTACTACATACTGCGTGCCATCGAGTTCGTACGTCATCGGTCCATTGGTGACACTGCTGCCGAGATTGGCGTGCCACAATGGCGCACCGTCGGTCGCGCTCAAAGCCACGAAGTTGTTTGCGGCATCTCCTGTGAACACCACGTTCCCTGCAGTGCTCAACACACCCGCTCGGGTACCGAAACCCTCCCATTGGTGGTTCCAGACGATCTTTCCGGTCTTATAATCGATGGCTTCGAGGCTCGACCGGGAGAATCCTCCGCGATCGTTTCCGGCCCATCCTTCGGGCTTGTCCTCATCGTCATAAATGTAGTAAATGCTCCACGCGTCGCTCGCGTTGATGTAGAACAGGCCGGTCTGCGGGCTGAAGCTGGGCGGTGGCCAATTGGCGGCGCCGCCCTGGTTCGGCGAGACTAGCGCGCCATCGGGCTGGGGCATCTTCGCCGGATCTGGAATGGGCTGACCTTTGGCATCGATGCCCTTTGCCCAGTTCGCATTGGCGAACTTGGTCGTCACCAGGTTCTTGCCGTTCGTCCGGTCGACGACAAAGAAGTAGCCGTTGCGGCTCGCTTGGGCCAGCAGTTTTCGCGGTCGCCCGCCGATGGTTCCGTCGATCAACATGGGCACTTCGATGGCATCCCAATCGTGTGTATCGTGCGGCGACGGCTGAAAATACCACTGCATTTTCCCGGTGTCGGGGTTGAGGGCGACGATGCTTTCGGTGTAGAGATTGTCTCCCTTGCGTGCTTTCCCGGCGATCACCGGTTGGGGATTGCCGGTGCCGAAGTAGAGGAGGTTCAACTCGGGGTCATAGGTCGAAGGACCCCATGTCATTCCGCCGCCGTGCATCATGGCATCGACGGTGGGCCAGGTTTTCGCCTCGGCGTCTCCGACGTTCGGGTGCGTGTACCAGCGCCATTGCAGCGCGCCCGTCTCAGGATCGTGGGCTTCCATGTAGCCGGGAATGTCCAGATCGTCGCCGCTTACGCCGGTAATGATGTGGTTCTTGATCACCAAAGGCGCAATGGATCCGAAATATAACTGATCCAGGTCGCAAATGGGCTCGTGCCAGCGCTCCTTGCCGTCTTTCAGATTCAGAGATACGAGATTGCAGTCGGGCGTCTCGAAATAGAGCCAGTTGCCGGAAACGGCCACGCCGCGGTTTCCAATGTGAATGCCGCCTTTCGATTGCCAGGTGTAACTCCAGACTTCGCGCCCGTCGCGTGCGTCGATCGCCCAAACATGATCGGGGATCGTGAAATAGAGAATGCCGTTGAGGAGCACGGGCGTGGATTTGATGGCGCCGCCGGCGTCGCCGTTGATGCGAAATACCCAGGCGAGGCTCAGGGAGTCGACGTTGGAGGTGTTTACTTTGATCAGCGGGCTGAAACGACGCCCTGAATAGTCGCCGTTGTACATCGGCCATGTGTCAGAGGACGGATGGAGAAGCTGGGCTGGATCGAGAACCTGGCCCGTGAGTCCGGCTGCAAATAGCGCCCCCACCGCGATTGAGTGCATGATCGGATTGCTCATTTCAGCGTCTCCAGGTAAGCAAGCACATCGTGAATATCTTTATCTGTGTAGACGTTGAGCAGCTCGACGTGGGCTTCGTAAGGATCCTTCTTCTCCACCTTCAGATCCGGCGTCCGCTTCCAGCTAACATAAGTACCCGATTGATCGCGCAGGGCAACATTGAAATCGTCGAGGTGTGCCAGTGTCCCGCTGACGGGCGCGCCAGACGGAGGAGTGACCGTGACCATCACGGGTTTCGATATTACCGGAGCCCGGCCGCCGCGGCCGAAACTCGGTGTCCGCGGGAAAACGAATTTCTGCTGCAGCGCAGGGGGATCGTATTTCGTGGCGATGTGCGCCAAGTCGCCCGTTGCGGAATGGCATGATCCGCAGCGGCCGGCGCCATTGAAGAAGGCCTGACCCGCGCTGGCGTTGCCGGTGAGAATGTTGACGGGCTGCGTGTAGGGACCGCCGCGGAGAGTCTCATTTACCATGGCGTGCAGGAAATGCGAGAGCTCCTGAGTTTGGGCCGGCAGCAGCGAAGCGCTCGGCTTGCCGCTCTGCATAGGATGACCCTTCGCCAGGAATGGAGTGAGGGTGGTGCCGTAGCGATCGTGCAGGACCACCAGGGAGCGAACCAGGTCGGGTCCGCGCGAACTCTCGGGCGCGTCATCGCGGGAGCCGCGCGCTTTCGCTCCGTGGCATGTCACGCATTCGGCGATGTAGAGGGTTCGGCCGCGCGCGGCAGCCTCGGAGTCAACGATTTGCTTGTTGTTCGGCCCCATGGTGAGCCCACCTCCACCGGCAGGGCGTCCACGGCCGCCTCCGCGGGCAGATGCAGAAGTCGACGCGGGGAAACTCTGCGCCAAATAATCTACGATCACCGGGAAGTCGGCATCGCTGATCTTCGCGCCTTTCGAGATCATGTCCGCCACGACGGCACTCCATTCGTCACGGCTCATCGCGCGCCCCAGCACCATTTGGGCGGCGTGGCAAGTTCCACAGGCGCGCTGGTAGACCGCCTTGCCGGGTGCGTCCGGCAGGGCTTGCGCGCGGCCCGTGAGCGCCGCGGCGCCGATAATCAAGGTAAGCAAAAAAGTTTGTCGCATTGAGCTTTCTCACACCTGTGGTTCGAGTTTGTTGCGAATTCAGTGATACCGTCTACAGGAACAACCTAAAAGCTTATACCTTTTCAGAGTCTGTTTTCCGAAGCGCCAACGGAACCGGGTGAGGTTCGAATCTGCCTGAATTTGCGGTGCTGTTATGTGCACTGCAGAGGGTTTCGGACTGTCAAATAATTTGGACCGCTGGGGAGAATAGAATACGGGAATGCCCCCACGCACCGGTCACGAGCGAAAGTCTGTAACACCAGCAAACTTTGGAACACGAGCGAGAGCCCTTGGCGCAATAGGAGCTTTGGCCTCAGTTGTCCTGATGGCGCAGGCGCCGCAGCCGCCTGCCGGCCGTGTTCCGGGCGAACCGCCGCCAGGATTCGCAGGCCGTGGACCCGAGGCCAATGGTGGGGCTCCACGTAAAGGTCGAGGTCCGCTTGGAGGCGCGGCGGCTGGCTTCGTCGTGAACCCCGAGATCGACAAGACTCCGCCGGAACTGCCCGCGGATCTGAAGCCTGGCGGAATGTTGATCTTCTCCAAGACGTCCGGCTTCCGTGAAGAAGCGGCGATTCAGGCGTCGGATGCCGCCCTGGCTGCGATCGCAAAGGAGCGGGGTTGGCCGTACTTTGTGACCGAGAATGGAGCGGTAATGAATCCGGACCAGCTCGCAAAGTTCAAGGTCGTCATCTGGAACAACAACAGCGGCGATATTCTCAGTGAAGAACAGCGGACTGCGTTCAAGAATTGGATAGAGAACGGCGGATCGTCTTTAGCGTTCCATGGCGCAGGAGGCGATCCTGCCACGTTTCCTGCCCCAAGGACCGCTTCGGCGTGGAAATGGTATGTCGATAACGTCATCGGGGCTCAGTTCGTAGTTCATTCGCCGATCATGCCCGCGGACGTGCACGTGGAGGACACAAAAAGCCGCATCACGAAAGGGCTTCCTGCGGTTTGGCACCGCGCGGACGAATGGTATTCATTCTCTGAGAATCCCCGCGCCAAAGCTGGTTTCCATATCCTCGTAACCGTGGATGAAAAGAGTTATACGCCTGGAAGGGCGACGATGGGCAGCGATCATCCGCTCGCGTGGTGGCACTGCGTCGGTAAAGGTCATGCACTGTACTCCGCGCTGGGCCATGGCGGAATGATGTATGCCGAGCCGCTCATGATCCAATTCCTGGACAATGCAATGTCATGGGCGGTGGCGGAAAACGGTCACTCGTGTTCCGCGGAGAAATAGCATAACCGTAATGCCGTACCCATTGGAGTTCGCCACGGAAACGGCGAGGGGCATTGGCTTGTCCGCCGTCAGATGAAGTCGTAACCCGGATTGTTTCGCGACGACAAACCTGTACCGGAAACCGGGCTCAAGCCGGGCATCGGGCTGAGCTACCGCAAGCAGCCTGCAAGAGCGATAAAAATGGCGGCCGCAACCGATACGAGTTGGCGGTTCGAAAAGTTGGCCAGATTGGGAATGATAAGTCGGCCAGCGTCCTGCGGAGCGGGTAGAGACGTCGGCGGCTCGATGGCTGTGCTATGCGCGTTTGTCGTTCCCTATCCATTTAATTTAAGACGACGTTCTGCGTTTTGAATCAGTAGCTTGAGCGAATATCAGGTTTAATTTAGAAGAGAGCGATCTTTCGCTTCGCACGCGTGCTTCACACGCCGGAATCGGAGGACGACTAAGATCCGAAGAAAAGCAGCTGACCACCAGTCAGTCAACATCGGATCGGTAATGTTGAAGTCCAGCTTGCGAATCGGATGCTCGATTGAAAATAGTGTACTTTGCGTTTCCCTCGTCCTTGACCTGGCCGTCTGGTACTGAGGAGTTTTCACGCTGGTCTTCCGCGAGCCTCTGAATGGATATCAAACGGAGATCACAACCGTTCCACAAGTTTTATGTCGTTGGTTCACTGTACCAACCAGGAACGTGCATCAGGAAAAACTGGATGGTGAAGACCAACTTACGAAACCGATTTCAACGTCTGCGACGATATTCTGCAGTTCTCGATCGTTGAGTATGCCTGCCCATAACCCGAGACCCTTGATGAGGTGCGAATGTGCCGTGAGATGACGAGAGCTAATGAAAAACCGTGGCTACACCGGGCCGATGCCTTATTCAGCAAGTGCCAGTCGATCACTGGCAAAACAGACAACCTCGTACCGACAAGCAGGGTATTCGTCGAGAGCGGAAATAGAGCCGCTGAATTTCATCATTATCACCAGCGTCAACCGACCGAACCGTCGCGCTCCGTCAGTTTCAAAGATGCACACGCAGTCCCCGAGAATCAGGGGAATGGGCGCAGTGCAACGAAACCAACGGTACGGAGCATACAGCGCCACCCTGCCTTCCATCGAGAGATTCTTTGAGAGTGCGTCGATAAACCCGCTGCGCACCCCTGCACGAAGCACCTCTTTACGAGCAGCAAACTCTTGAGCGATGGTCCCACGGTACTCGTCGCCCTGCGTCGCGAGGATATTCGCCGCGACTGTCTTCCATTCCGGTTCGAGCAGGCGCATCGCATCATCAAGCTTTTCTGGAGGCACACCCTTGGTGTGGAGCAATAATAGCTCATCAGTTCCCGCGAGGTACTGCCTTCCGTGGCGAGTTCCTTCGCAATAAGGGTTATAAGGATGTCCTTCTGCGTGAGGACGTGCTCCGTTTTTCCCATGAACGAGTCCATCACACCAATCGCACTCTCCCGCAGATGACGCGTCCGAAATGAAAGGTGAGCTACGAGAAACGGAATACGATCATCACTGATCAGCCCAACCGTGCCTGACCCATCACGGAGGGATTCGACAAGCGGAGCGAGATCATCCTCAAGGTCGGTGATGCGTTCGTCCAGATCGGTTTCGTCGGGCTTTCCGTAGAAGTACTGCTCCACGGCAACATTCACGATATTGAGCTCTACACCCGGTTTGCCCTTTCGGTACATCCACACCTTCGTCTCGTCGCCACGTTGGCTACTGGCGAAACCCCGAAGTAGAAACTGCGGAATTGTGTGGTGTCGTTTCCCTGCCATTGCTCTCAATCGATGATGATCGATTAGTGAGATTCTCCTCCGATGAAATCAAAACCGTGGCTTCTTGGCAACACGTGCCTACTACTCAGCAGGAAACTGAAGCTCAGCATCAATGGCCTTGAGCTGACATTCAGTCGATCCATTATTGGTCGAACGACATTCAAATCCAGTGCTCGCGCTGAAGGGAGTGACTGGGTCGCAAAGTCCATACCTAATGCGTAGCGCGAATCCATCGAGCGTGGGTCCAGTTCCTCGACTTGTTTGAGAATCCGCTCGACATTGCCGTTGTTCTTCGCAGACATATGATCGGGCGGAACCAACCTTTGGAACATCTTCCAAAGCGACGAAATCTTGTGCTCATTTTTCAAATCAGGGCGTGCTTTGCAAAACTGTTTCGCCGCGGACATGGTCAGGCGCTGAGTTCCAGTTCGAGATAGTGCCGGTATAAAAAAATAACCGGGTAAATTGAGAACGTGAGGAAGAACCTGTCCACTGGCATGAGCGTTAGCTCCCTCGCCGCATGAAAATATCCAGATGCGTACACTGTCCACTGACAGAAATTGCCGCCGTAGTCAGTTGTTGCTCCTGACGTCCGATATAGATCGTCTCGTCTCGTAGGAGATCAAATGGCCCTGGTCGATCCCATCTCAAGTGCTCGCGCACACGCAAATACGTCTTGAAATCCTCGTCGTTGGGGTACTCATTTCGTTGAGTATTGCCGCGCAGGACCCATGCAAATACGCGCATCGCACCAAAGGGCAGAACCAACTCCGTGATCCCAACACGGCCCATCCTCAAGCGCCGCGACGTAAGAGATAGCTGCAAATGACCAAGAAGCTTTGAATACGACAGCACCCGTCATGTGTCTGGTTGGCTTTCGTTCGCACACCACGTTCATAACATGCAACGCGCAGAGGTGTCGCGCCATCCTCCATCGAAGTGACGTGGGCGGACCGGGACTGGAAATCAACGGGCCGGATTAGGAACGGAAGTCGGCGTGCATTATGGCAACTCAATCAGGTTCGATGCCGATGTGATCATTCCCCAACGTTTACCATCCCGGAGAACATGACAGAATCGCCGCTCAGCAGGGAGTAGTGAGTCCGGACATTGTGGATAGCGAGTAATTGGAGAGATGTGAGGAGAAGGGCGGAGTTACGGAGATAGAGAAGCTGGAACGAGGTCGAGCACTATCGGCCGCTGAGAATGCTGTAGGGTAACCAACTGCTGAAAACATCTTTGCCCTGTTGCCAGCAGTGCGCAAAACGCTGGTCAAAATCTGTTGGGTTCGAGCGCCGTTCCAGGTCCGGTTGCCGCCCCAGGTTTTCCAGCCACACCATCAGACGAATCGCTGCCTCCATGAAGTTGTTGGTGGCCGGAATGCCAGGACAGTACAGAAAGGTGAACAGGTGGGCTGCTCATGTTGTAAATGGCGCGCAAAACGCTGATTCGCGTCATGGCACAGTATCGTTGCCAACAGCCTGTCCAAGCGAGCCTCCAGGCGGCCCGTGGCCACTGCCATCCGTGTTCGCCGACCAGTCCCTGTTGGCGACGATCCCGCAAGTGTCAGACTGTCCAACAGTAGCTCCAGGCCGCCTGCGGAAACTGCCGCGCCTTCCCGGTTTCAGAAACTTCAGTAGGTCCCGGCAACGCCAGATCGGAATCTGCGCCAGGCAGGTTTCCGTCGAAGAGCCTGCAAGAAACCGTACCAGGTCCGGGCTCCGTCATGCACCAGAAAGCGATCATAATCGGCCCCCAGTACCGCCGCTGCTCGGCAAACCGTATGCTGGCTCGAATATCAGGTATACCGTGACCGATTCGTCACCGATCACCCGGCAATTCTGCAGCGGCTGCTGACGTGCAACCCAGGTTGTCCAGTCCATTGAATGGACTGTGCCGCAACGAAGCCTTCAATCGATCGTAGGTGGGAGCGGCTAAATTGCCCAACCGTTCCAGAGCCCGGCAGATCCCGCTGCGGCTCACCGTCAATCCGTAGCCCAATTGCAGCGACCGCGCCACTCGCTCATGCGACATGCCCATCTCTTTGTTCCACAATGCCGCCAAAGACAACGCTTCCGGCCCGATCTGTACGTGGCCTATGTGCAAGGCATCGGAGGTCTGCAGCGGATGCCTTCCTTGCACCCTGCGTCCACAGCCGGTACACACCCCCACCTCCACGTCAAACCGCCGCACCAGGGTCACTCGAACGATGTCTTCCTGATACTGGGCCTGGGTGTCCCGCCCAATCACCTTGCTCTCGCAATGTGGGCAGCAGGCAGGCAACGGCACAGCGATCTGCTGATCCACCCTCAGCGGCGCCGGACGCGTGGCCTGCTGACCGTATTGGTCCCCCGCTTTACGCCCCGCTGTTTTGGGATTCGGTTTCGGATTGTCGCGGGAGAACGGGGCTGTGTTGCGCTTAC
>CAVYEV010000020.1:0-52149 GCA_963767545.1 Terriglobia bacterium | reverse complement strand
ACAATATCGTGGAACAGGATCATCGCCGCATTAAATCGCGGATTCAGCCGATGTTGGGATTCAAGAAATTCTACAACGCCAGACGCGTCCTCATTGGCGTTGAGCTACTCCAGAAACTCAGCAGAAAGATCAGTATCTTGTGCCACGTGGATTTGGCCGCACACTAGACGCGATCTGGAGGAATGTTCTTGCAGCTGTATCTTCTCAATAAACCGGGGTTGGTTACGTAGGCGCCCACGAAGAACTGAGATCCATCGTTTCCGCTCGTTGTTTGATCAGTTCGGCCAATGATGGCATCCGCCTCGCGCCGCAGACTCGGTCCCGAATGTATTGAAAGAAGTTCACTCCGAGTTTTCTGGCTGTGCTGAGCAGCGTTTCCATTGCGTCCCAAGTCTGAGCGCCCGCTGCCGAACGCGGGCCGTAGCTCACCACGCGCTTTCTGACGCGTGTTCGCGCATCCAACTCCGCCGGGTTGTTGTGCAGTGGAATCTCGGGATGTTCCAGCACCCTCAGCAAGTACGTCTTATCGGCTTTGGTTTTGGCTATCCGCTGATCCAGTCCATCGTAACCTGTCACTGTAGAAAATAGTTCGTCGAATTGCTCCGCAACTGCGCCGGCCGTTCCTTGGTGGGAGCCTGCTGGTAGGCGCGCAGTTGTTTGTAGAAATCCCAGTAGCGTTTGCGAAACGCTTCCAGCCATTCACGATGCCGCGGCACGCACGGCGCCATGCTCTGATAATGCCGCCCGTCGTGAACCCAGCATAAGGCTAGCTCGTCAGCCACGAGTTGGAACTGCTTGGCATTGTCACATACTAAAAGGCGCACATGCCCGCTTTCGGCATGATACGCCGAAAGAGCCGCTGCCTCTATAATCCGGTGGCGGGCCCCTGAGGCCAGATCTGGAATCTGCTCCGTCAGCCTTCGCTGCAACTCCTCCTGGCTCCAGTCCTGATGGAACGGCAACTGCCCCACTCGCTCTAAAACCCGCTGCGATATCCCAAACTGGAGCATCAAGCCCAAGGCCTCCTCATTGAGGCGGAATATCCGCTCGCGCCCATTACGCAGCACGTCGATTATGGTCAGCCGATCTTTCCGGGCAGTCGTGAAGTAAGCTCCGTACAGCGGATTGCAGATGACTTGGCAGTGCTGGTTTACACCATTCACACGCGTGCCCGTGTCATCCATGTGGTGCCACGCGCTGCTATTCAATCCGGCTTCCACGATTGCTCGCTTTTCCTCCTGGAGTTCCGGGTATGCGCCCGTGAGCCACGCCGATATTTGGCCGCTGGAGATCACGATGCCCAGATTTTCCAACCGATCCGCGATCTTGGGCTCGGTCATATTGCACAAATGAGAAAACAGCACGCACAGGCTCTTCAGATTGGGACCGAATTCACCGCGGTAGCCAGCGGGCAGCGGCGCCAGGTAGGTTCGGCCTGTTGAGGCCGCGTAATACTTCTCCTTGCGAAACTTCACATTATCCGTAACGAAGCGTAACTCTTGCACCACCACCT
Source organism: Terriglobia bacterium (assembly GCA_963767545.1). Classification (GTDB taxonomy): domain Bacteria; phylum Acidobacteriota; class Terriglobia; order Bryobacterales; family Bryobacteraceae; genus CAVVFX01. The sequence goes on along the minus strand of CAVYEV010000020.1, from coordinate 50,636 downwards.
CTTCGTAGCCCTTGAACTCGGCATCCGGTGGCAGGGATGTCCGGTCTACTTTCAGTACCTCTTCCCGGTCTGCCCGAACCCGGTCCAGCTTGCTACGCTTAGTGCGCTGGTTCGTTTCCGAACGCTCCCCTCGCTCTTTTTCTGATGACTGTGAGGCCGCCGCCGAACTGTCTTTGGACCGGTCCCCTTTGCCCCCTCCACCTTTGCGGCGGTTAAGTTGCTCTCGCAAATACAGGTTCTCAGCGTGGGCTTTGCGCAGATCCGCCGTCAGTGATTCGATCAGGTTCAGCAACAACCGGATGCATTCGCGGGCACGCTCGTCCTGGATGCCGGCCAGATCAACCTTGTGGAGAATCTGATCGACTGCGCTGATTCCAGCTTGGCTGTCACTCATCCACTTCAGCTTAGAACAGCTGCAGCGATTTGTCCAGCGAAATCGAACAACAACAACCAAAAATGTTACAGGCTCCGCTTACGTCTTTAGCATCCGCTTCCGGGGTCCGCCTATGAACCTCCACGATTTATTGAGAAGATACTTTCAGCTTGAGTGTTAATGCAACAGAGCCCGCAAAAGGGTCAATTTTCACTCGGTTTGTGATCCTAACGGCAGTCTTCAAGATGGGGCCTCCACGGAGTGATGACGCAAAGCAGAAAATTTTGCCGGTATTTGTGGAGACGCGCCCTGCCGTTTTGCGGAACGGAGGTGCGCCTCTACGGCGCAGATTACCAGTGGGTGAGAGTCCCACTCCAGGAGTTGTCGGTATGACTGGATAGCTGACGGGCCGTTTCGCCGGGTTAACCGACGGGATGGGAGCCTCGTGACAAAGTCCACATAAGGTGGGCGAGCAAATCCGCAGGCCGTAACGCGAGTGAAGCTTGAGCAGGCCTCGAAAGGAAAGTTGTGGATGCCGACCTGCCCTTTGTTCAGGGAAGGCCAAAGCGGTCCGGGCAGAAACCCGATGCGGGAGCGCATCATGAACCAAACCGAAGCGCCGGATCGGTCCACCGGGGTAGTGAGCACGGCATGTGGATAAGGCAATCTGTGCAAGTAGGGGAAGCCCGGAGCTGGTGGGGGCGACTCCAACGCGACCGTCAGGGTCGCGGCCAGCTTGGGTCTCGGAGAGGGCCATAGTGTGCGCTGAGCAGCGCGTTGTTCAGGAGGGTTGAAGTCCCTCTGGCGCTCGGATGAGGAGCGTCATATCCGAACGCGGGGGTAATGCCTCGCGGGCCGGGAAAGAGGCAGGTATGGAGAAGCCTAAACGGGCACGAAGGCGAAAGCTGGACACAGCCAAGGCGGACCTGGAGCCACCGCTTGCGTTTCCCGGAGGGCAGGGTGTCCATCGCGAGGTGGAATCCGAAGGGCATGAGGAGAAGTACCGGGCTGTAATCGATGGGGGCTACCCCGAAGATGAACTGGTCGGCCAAAGGTGGGGCAAGGTCGAGCCTGCACTATATAGGCGAAGGCGTTCTCATTCACCCACCGCACCAAGGTGTTTGCAGATGGCACGGTACGGAAGAGTGATGCGTGACCTCAGGAGGACTGGCAGAGTCCCTGGGTGGCACCGGGGTAAGCGGACCTATAAGCGAGAGCGAAGTGGCGAGCGACGCTCTGACAGTAGACGGACGGCTGTGTAGTACCACAAGCGCAGCGAAAGTTGCGTGACCGGGCAACCGGCGGCGGAAGTGGGCCGGGGAAGGCAGCGGGCGAAGGCGGTAGGGAAGAGAGAGAAAACCAGATGAGCAAGGGCGGGGAGGAGGATCAGTTGCATGAGTGAAATACCCGTACATTCTCGTCCGAGGAGACTGGTGGACTGGATCAACCCGACGGGTGCAAAGAAGGTCCATTCATTAATTGACAAGGTGTATCAGCGGAAGAACTTGGAGATGGCCTGGGAGATGGTAAAGGCCAATGGTGGCAGTGGTGGTGTCGATGGGCAGAGTCTGGCAGGATTCGCCGCGCAACTGGATCAGCAGTTGGATCGGTTGTACGGGGAACTGAAGGATGGCGCTTACCGGCCCCAACCGGTGCGGCAGGTACAGATCCCGAAGGCGGGAAAGCCGGGCGAGTTTCGCACGTTGGGAATCCCGACGATTTATGACCGGGTATGTCAGCAAGCGTTGCTCAATCGGTTGGAACCGATCTTCGAGCCGGTGTTGGATGAAGCCAACTTCGGATATCGGCGAGGGCGATCGACGAAGGACGCCATGCGCAAAGTTTGGAAGGAGATTCAGAGCGGTCGGGAGTGGATCGTGGACGCAGACCTCAAGGACTTTTTCGGGTCGGTGGATCATGCGAAACTGCTGTCGCTGGTGGCCCAGAGAGTGGCGGACGGCCGAGTGCTGCGCCTGATTGAGGCGATGCTGAAGGCGGGAAGCTACGGCAGGGGCCGACTGTTTCCGACGGAGCGCGGGACTCCGCAAGGCGGGGTGGTTTCGCCCATGCTCAGTAATATACTCTGACGCCGTTCGATCAGGAGATGAGGCGCAAGGGATATCAGCTTACGAGGTATGCCGACGATTGGGTCGTGACCTGTTCGTCTGCGGCAGAAGCGCGAGCGGCGGTGGCCGCGGCGCTTCGGATTCTGAATGAGTTGGGTGTGCAGTTGCATCCGCAGAAGACGCGGATTGTGCACGTCCAGCAAGGATTTGACTTTCTCGGGTACAAAATCAAGCGCGGTAAGCAACTCCGGTTGCCCCCGAGCAAGATTCGCAGTGGTGCTCAATCGGGGGCGCTGTACGCAATCCCTCGAGAGAAATCGATGCGGAAGTTCATGGATCAGGTGCGCGCGCTTACCAGCCGACGCGTACCGCTCAAGACCAAGGAGTTGATTGAAGCATTAAACCCAGTGTTGCGGGGATGGGGCCATCACTACAAGCGAGCCCACGTTCGAAAGCTCTTCCACCGGCTCGACGGCTGGATTGTGCGGCGCATTCGGTCGCATCGATGCAAGCGTTGGCGGAACGGCGGCTGGCGACAGTTGCCGGAAACCAAGCTGTACGGCGAGTACGGGCTGGTCAATTTGATTCAGTTGATTCCTTCGATTGCATCTCGGAAGCGTGAGTCTTCGTGAAAGCTGTATGCGGGAAAACTGCACGTACAGTTTGAGCGGCGGACGGTGGCCAGCGCGCAAGCGCGCCACCTCCGACCCGACAGCGACGAAGCCGGGTAATGCCGGGGGAGCCAAGGGCCCTTACTTCGGATGTGTTTCGGAAGAAGGGAAGAAAGAGGTGATTGATGATGAGTCTGACAACACCGAGTAAGATACGGGAACTTCAAAAGAAACTGTATGTGAAAGCGAAGCAGGAGCCGAACTACCGCTTTTACCTGCTGTACGACAAGATTTACCGGGAGGACATTCTCACGTTCGCCTATGAACTGGCGCGCGCCAATCAGGGCGCTCCAGGGGTGGATGGGGAGACCTTCACGGGGATCGAGAGTGGAGTAGGGCTGGAAGCCTGGTTGAGCGGGTTGCGGAAAGAACTGCAAGACAAAACGTATCAGCCCAAGCCAGTGCGACGGGTAATGATCCCGAAACCTGGGGGCGGGGAAAGGGCGCTGGGTATTCCGACCATTCGGGACCGAGTGGCCCAGAACGCCGCCAAATTGGTGCTGGAACCAATCTTTGAAGCTGATCTGGAGGCGTGTGCCTACGGCTATCGGCCTAAGCGCAGCGCGAAGGATGCCATTCAGGAAGTACACGAACACCTGTGGCAAGGGTATAGCGATGTAGTGGACGCGGATCTGTCCAAGTACTTCGACAGCATTCCACATTCCGAACTGATGCAATGTGTGGCACGGCGGATAGTGGACGGAGCGATGCTGCATCTGATCAAGATGTGGCTTTCGGTTCCGGCCGAAGAACGGGAGGATAAGGGGAATCGGCGAATGACGGGAGGTCAGGGAAAGGGCACACCACAAGGTGGAGTCATCAGTCCCTTGCTGGCGAACCTGTATATGAACCGGTATCTCAAACACTGGCGGAAAACGGGAAAGGGCGAGCAATATCGCGCTGTCATCGTGAATTACGCGGACGATTTCGTAATTCTCAGTCGCGGACATGCGGCGGAAGCACGAGAATGGACGGGTAAGGTGATGAGCCGGATTGGCCTGACACTGAATGAAGCCAAGACGAGCGTTAAGGATGCCCGCCGGGAAACGTTTAACTTTCTGGGTTACACATTCGGACCGATGCGGCATTGGAAGGATGGCAGATGGTACATGGCAACCAGGCCAGCCGATAAGGCGATCGGGAAACTCAAGCAGGCGGTATACGATGTGCTGCAACCGAGTCAGGTAAGCCCATGGGAGGAAGTGCGCAACCAGTTGAACCAGAAGTTGAGGGGATGGAAAGCGTATTTCAGCTATGGGAGCCTGCGCAAGGCCTATCGGGAGATCGATGCTTACGTGGATGATCGCGTGCGGTACTTTCTGAGGCGGCGACATCAGTGCAACGGGAGTCGTGGGACGCGACGGTTTTCCTCGCAAGTCATCAATGGAAAACTCGGCGTCATGCGGCTGCAAAGGGGCTGAAACTCTCTGCGTGGGCTGAACGTGAAGTCCGTCGGAAAGCCGGATGCTGGAAATCGGCACGTCCGGTTTGATGAGCGGGGAGGAGAAACGGGTCATCATCCTGCTATTTCGGTGATACGACACTGCGCTCCTTCTCGACTCCACCCAGATTTCGGGAGCTCGGGTTCCGGAGATGACGCAAACAGGCGTTTTTCGATCGGCGTTGTGAAAAGCGCCGTGGGCGATTTGTGAGACGACTGGCGATTTTGCGCGGATCGAACCAGATTGTGGGCGCTGGTGCCGGTCGGGTAGCGGTGACGCAAACACCAGGATTTTGCGTCGGCTCTGCGCGGGGTGTCCGTATTCGGTGACGCAAATCCTTCTTTTTTGAAACTGGGTTGTGGGATGGATGCGGCTCGGGTCGGTGGATGGACTCGGGCGCATCGTGTGGGCTAGGAAAAGCTTGGCCTGCCGCCGATGAACGCGGATGGACGCCGATAAGAATGAAAAACGGCGAAACGAACCCATTCGAGGAGCGAACGCTTTCGTGTGCCAGCATATTCGGCTTGCGAATTTGGACCCGAGGTGACGCAAACACCAGGATTTTGCGTCGTCCATGCGCGGGTGTCTGTATTTTCTTTCTCCGAAACAAAAGCCTGTACCTGCCGGGGCGCGGTCGAGCCCATGCCTGAAAATTGGGGAGCCGATGTTGGGCGGCATCGTGGGTTCGGTGACGCAAATCCTTCTTTTTTGAAACTGGGTTGCGGGTTCGATGTGGCTTGGGGTGGATGGACTCGGGCGCGTCGTGTGAGGCTAGAAAAAACTTGGCCGGCCGCCGATAAACGCGGATAGACGCCGATAAGAATGAAAGACAACGAAACGAACCCATTCGAGTAATTTTCGGAAGAAGCCAAGTTCGCGAGCTTGGGTTCCGGAGGTGACGCAAATGCCCCGTTTTTCGATTCGGAGTTGCGGCTCGTAAGCTTGGGGGCGGCTCGTAAAAATACGAAGCGGCAGCAGAAAAGTGAAACGAAAACGGACAAGCGCGGACGCGCGGCCGGGTCGGTGGTCTCTTTCGTGTGCGCGCGGTCCGGGGCGATTTGCGCGGGTGTTTTCATTTTGGTCTCCTTCCGTTCGTCTGGGAAGGCACGGTAGTGTGCTCTCCTGATATCGTTTTAGCAGGCGACTGCTAGAAAACGTTCGCCAATTTTGCGAAAAATGGCGTAAGTTCTTGGGGGAGTTCGCGTAAATATTTATACTGGCGCCGTGAATTGACTTGGCGCGATCGGTCGCGCTTATCGAACTTATGGTGGCGGTCATCAGTTACGAGCTGATCGGTGGACGTCGAGACCGAAAGCTTACGCACCAATCGGCCGCCCGTGGGATATCGGCGGCCGCGCACTAAATATTTTTTGGTAGCGAAGTGCCTGGAGCGGTTCCGATACATGCAGACGACCCGGATGTGTTTGCGTGCTGACGGCATTGTAAGTCTGCGACTGTTCGGCTCAAAAAAGACGTCGTGGCGACGACAATCCTCAATCGGATGTGGACCTGATCTTTCCGAAATCGCGCATGCTGAGGGATGAAATCAGAGTGCGCGCCGACCAGGATGCCGTCCTTATGCTTTAAGGACGAAAACCGTCTGCTGCGCGACATTGCGGACGCAAGGCATCGATATCAGTTTGGTGGGGGAGGAGGGACTTGAACCCTCACGGGCGGTGAGCCCGGCAGATTTTGAGTCTGCTGTGTATGCCATTTCACCACTCCCCCGCGGATGCCGCCGGAGCTTACACGCTCAGTCTAGCAGAGGAGCAAATAGTGTGACGGCAAATAAACTTAAGATAAATTCCACTCGCAGGACACCTTACTTCTGAGTGCCCCTCTTCAAGACACGAACCGCCGCAGTCTTCGGCATTGACGCTCATCCGATCGATGTCGAAGTGGACCTTCACCACGGCGGAATGGCGAAAGATTTCATTCTAGTCGGCATGCCCGATACCGCGGTACGCGAAAGCCGCGAGCGCATCAAATCGGCCATGATGAATTCCGGCTTCGGATATCCTGCGCGAGCGGTCACGATCAATCTCGCGCCGGCTAACGTGCGAAAAGAAGGAGCAGGCTTCGATCTTCCCATGGCGGTTGGGATCTTGGGAGCCATGGGAAGTCTGACAGGCCTGGACCGGCACTTATTCCTCGGGGAGCTGTCGCTCGACGGAGCTGTTCGCCCTGTACGCGGCGCGCTATCCGTGGCGGTTTGCGCGCACAAGCAAGGGATCACGCGCCTGGTGCTGCCCGCGGAGAATGCGGCGGAAGCATCCGTAGTGTCGGGCCTCGATGTGTTCGGCGTGCGATCTCTGGCCGAAGTGGTCGCGCTGCTGACGCGTCCAGCGGAGTTCCAGCCCGCGACACCGAAGGGGCCGGGTGCGATTGACGCCGCCAATGAATCGGCGCCTGACTTTGCGGATGTCCGGGGCCAGACCACCGCCAAACGCGCATTGCAGGTGGCAGCGGCGGGCGGCCATAACGTACTCATGATCGGGCCGCCAGGGTCGGGAAAGACGATGCTCGCGAAGCGTCTGGCTGGAGTGCTACCGCCGCTGACGTTCACAGAGGCGATTGAAACCACCAAGGTCCACAGTATCGCGGGGATACTTCCCATCGGCAAGGGACTATTGAGCCGGCGGCCATTCCGCTCTCCGCACCACACCATCTCGGACGCGGGGCTTATCGGCGGCGGGCTGGGGTCGCCGCGTCCCGGAGAAGTTAGCCTGGCGCACAATGGGCTTCTATTTCTCGACGAGTTCCCGGAATTTCCGCGTAATGTGCTGGAGTTGCTCCGCCAGCCGCTTGAAGAACTTAGTGTCACGATTGCGCGGTCCAATATGACGCTGTGCTTTCCGGCGAACTTCACGTTGATTGCCGCAATGAATCCATGTCCGTGCGGATTTTACGGCGACTCGACGCGAGAGTGCCGTTGTACGCCCGCGATCATTCAGCGCTATTTGGGGAAGATCAGCGGACCGCTACTAGATCGCATCGATATCCATATCGAAGTTCCGGCGGTGCCGTACAAAGAATTACGAGGAGATCAACGGAGCGAATCGTCGGCGGAGATACGAGCGCGGGTAGAAGCGGCGCGGAGTGTGCAGCAGTCGCGCGGATTTTATAATTCGCGGATGCCGTCGCGACTGATCCGCAAGCAGTGCGCGCTCGATGCGGCTGGCGAGCGGACGCTCGAAATGGCTGTGCGAAAGCTGAGCCTGTCGGCCCGCGCGCACGACCGGCTGCTGAAGGTCGCGCGCACGATTGCCGATCTGGACAACGCGGAAGCGATCTCCGCGAAACATATCGCGGAAGCGGTACAGTATCGTAGTCTCGATCGGAACTACTGGAACTGAACAGCCGCCCGTTCGCCGGTGCAAGTCGAACCAATCACCCCTCGATCCTGATAAAATCACTACCCATGAGAACGCTCGCAACTCTGGCTCTCCTGGCGGCGCCGCTGCTAGGTCAAAATGCTGTGGGTGTACGTATCCTTTTGGGAATTGACGGTAAGATCGGCGACCGATGGGACGGTTCCGCAACCGCCGAAGGAGCGCGCATTACCGGCGTCGAGCCCTGGCGTTTCGACGAAGGCGATCAGATGCAACCGAACAATTCCTGGAAAGCCTCGATCCACGCGATTCGGCTCTTTGGAGGCGGCCAGCAACTTCGCACTCCAGCTCCCATCGCCAACGGCGTGATTGTGTTCCTTGATTCCACCAGCGATAACGCCGCCGTCAAGGTCCACACGGCTCAGGGCGATTTCAGCGTGGCTCTCCGCGATGTTCCTTGGGGCGTCTTCAAGACTGAACTGGGGGGCAAGGTACTGGCCGACCGGGTGACCGGATACGCCCAGCTAACGAGTTCACCCGCGGAACAGGACTATCCCGCGGCCGCGGTATCCAAAGATGGCAGTCTGTGGATCGCCTATCTAGAATTTCAACACGCCCCGGATTATCTGAAGCTTCAGGTACCCCTTAAAGAAGAGCCGAAAGATTTCACCAGATACTCCGAAAAGCCGGGTGGAGACCAGGTCCTGGCGCGCCGTTTTAAAAATGGAGCATGGGATGCGCCTGTCGCGATCAGCGAACCCGGCGGCGATCTGTGGCGTCCGGCTATCGGGGTTGATGGTTCAGGCCGTGCGTGGGTCTTCTGGAGTGCCAATAAGAGCGCTTCAGGTGTTGCGAACTATGACCTCTATGCGCGGCCGGTTGAGAATGGAATTCCCGGAAAGCTGATCCAGATCACCAGCGAAGCCGGCTCGGATGTGGACCCGGCCACTGCCACCGATTCGAGCGGGCGTGTGTGGGTTGCCTGGCAGGCTTGGCGGCACGGCCGCGCGAGTATCCTGTCCGCGACGCAGAACGGAGGCCAGTTCGGCAAACCGGCTGGTGGTTGCCTCGTCCGCGGGAAACGAATGGAATCCTGCCATTGCGGCGGATCACACCGGCCGTGTAAGCGTAGCGTGGGATTCGTATCGCAACGGCAGCTACGACGTTTATGTGCGTACCGCGGCGCGGCCGGGCTCATGGGGCAAGGAAATTCCGGCTGCGGCGTCCGCGCGTTACGAGGCTTATCCGTCGATCGCGTACGATCCTACCGGCCGGCTGTGGATCGCCTATGAAGAAGGCGCTGAGGGTTGGGGAAAAGATTTTGGCGCGTATGACACCACCGGCATTGCGCTCTATCAAGGCCGCGCGGTTCGCTTGCTAGGTCTTGAGCCGGATGGCAAATGGGTAACCACGGCAGTCGATCCAGGCACAGTGCTCACGGGCGACTTATCGCCGCGGCCCGACCAGGCTAACAAGCAAAACGACGCGAGTGGCTGGCTCAAAGACAATCCCGATAATGCCAAGACCCGGCCGCCCAGCCAGCCTGCTCGTAACGTAGTGGCCCCGCGCAACACCTCGCCTCGGCTTCTGGCCGATTCCTCCGGCCGTCTTTGGCTCGCCTATCGCAGCAATCATCCGCAATTCTGGATGCCGATTGGCACTATCTGGACCGAGTACCTGGTTTCGTTTGACGGCAAAACGTGGAATGAACCGGTCTTCCTGCCGCACTCCGACAACCTGCTCGATAATCGTCCGGCGCTGGCGTCTCTCCGGCCTGGAGAGCTTATGATTATCGGGTCGTCCGATCATCGCCGTGAACTTCCGCCGATGAAAGAGGGCGAAGCGCCGGCTGCTTATTTTAACGAGGGCAACAGCCCGGATAAATATAATAACGATTTGTTTGCGAACAGCATAGCTCTGGGACCGGCGTCGGGCAATCCGCCGGTGCGTCCGGCGGAAGCTGTATCTGTGGCGACGGTCACCCCGATGGTGGCCAAGGAGCGTCAAGATCTTGCCTCTATCCGCGGCGTCCGTACCGCGGAAGGGCTGAAGATCGTTCGCGGCGAGTTCCATCGGCATAGCGAGATTTCGATGGATGGCGGCAGCGACGGGAAACTTGTCGATCAGTTCCGATATGCGATCGATACCGGCGCGCTGGACTGGGTCGGCTGCTGTGATCACGACAACGGGATGAGTGGCTGGCGCGCGAGTACACGTGGTGGATGATCCAGAAGCTGACGGACATCTTCTACAATCCGGGAACGTTCGTGCCGATGTTCAACTACGAACGCAGTGTGGCGTTTCCCGAGGGACACCGCAACGTGATCTTCGCGCAACGGGGCATCCGCACTCTGCCGCGTCTGCCCAAGATGGCCAACAACTCGCAAGGCCAGGCTCCCGATACGCTTATGCTGTACCGGTATTTGAAACAATACAACGGGATCGTGGCCTCGCACACCAGCGGCACCGCCTCAATGGGAACGGACTGGCGCGACAATGACCCGATCTCCGAACCGGTGGTCGAGATCTATCAGGGCGACCGCCAAAATTATGAGATGCCCGGTGCGCCGCGATCCAACTCGGCTGAGGATTCCATCGGCGGGTTTACGCCTAAAGGATGGGTCAGTCTGGCTTTGGAGAAGGGATACAAACTGAGCTTCGAAGCCAGCTCCGATCACGTTTCAACGCACTTGAGTTTCAGCAACATTCTGGCGAAGGACTACACGCGCCAATCGGTGCTGGAGGGATTCAAAGCGCGTCACGTCTACGGCGCGACCGACAATATCATTGCGGATTTTCGCAGTGGGAGCCACATCATGGGAGATGCTTTCACGGTCACAACGGCGCCCGAGTTTAAGGTCTCACTGCGAGGCACGGCGAACTTCAGCAAGGTGAACGTGATCAAGAACAATAAGTACGTCTACACGCTGGCTCCTGGCAAGCGCGACGTCGAATTCACATGGCGCGACGCCGAAGCAACCAAAGGAACGTCTTACTACTACGTGAGAGGCGAGCAGCAAGACGGCAACATCGTCTGGGTCTCGCCCATGTGGATTACTTACTAGAGTCTTCGGCGGCTAGCCCTCGGCTAAGTCAAGCCGGTAGGTTTCTTCGGCTGATTGCTGAAAGTTTCGCTTACTTCTTGCTTTTTTGACCCATTCTCGATGCCGTGGACGGCGGCACGATGCCGCTTGACCGCAAATACCCGGCGATATTGCCATAAATTTCGTTGTTGTGAATCACGATGTGCAGCAGTGCATTAGTCATCTGCGGCGATGCCAGGACCTTCTGATCATCGATCCCTTCGAGAGCCCCGGCGCAGTACGCGAACGAATCCTTCAAGGCTTGGCTTACCTCCGCTTTGCTTTTCAGACCGGCTACTTTCTTCGCGGCCTCCGGCACGGCCTCCCCTTTTAGCGTCGCGCAATCGGTGTAGTTCCGATCGGTCGAATGGTCGATCCATTCGGCGAACGTCATCTGCCCGTCGGTTAGCCTGAACCCGTACTTGCTCTCGGGCATGGCATCGGCTGCCGCTTCCATGTTCCTGCGGATCGTATTGAAATAGCGCTGTGTCGCCGTGGACGTCAGATTGTTTTCGGCGCTGAGCACAATCGGCGCGCAACACATGCAAAGTAGCATTCTCGTTCTTATATCCATAGCGCTAGACTACACGAAAATTAGTCGCCCTTTCCGCCCCGCTTCGACTTGCTCTTAATCTCCGCCAACAATCGCTCGTAATCCCCTCGCGCATTCTCCACCCGACTATCCTTCGCCGCGGCTGATGCGCTCAGCGACGGTAGCACTTCACGATAGATTCGCTCCGCCGCCGTCAATCGTCCGCGCGACCGGTATAGCTGCGCAAGCCGAATTCGTGTCATGAGGGTGCGAATGTCCGAAGATCCGAAGTTCTTCTCACTGATTTCAGCGGCGCGCAGTAGCAGCATCTCCGCCGCCTGAAAGCGGCCTCGTTCAGCCTCCAGCGCAGCCAGGTTTTCTATGAACTGCGCCAATTGCGGATGGTCCGTCTGCATCGAATCCCCGGCGATCTGCACAGCCTCCTGAAACGAAGCCTCCGCTCCGGCATAATCTCCGCGCCGATGGAGGATATATCCGAGATTATTCAGATTGAGCGCGACCTCCGGATGCTCCGGTCCATACGCCTTCCGGCGGATCGCCAGCGATTGGCGCGACAGGGCCTCCGCCTCGTCGTACCGTCCCTGTTCACAGCTTAGATCGGCCAAGTTTCCCAAGGCGACCGCAACTTTCGGATTCTCCGGACCCAGAGTCTGTGTCCAGAAGTCCGCGACTTGTCGCAAGACACGTTCGGCCTCGTCGTATTTCTTTTCGGACTTCAATATGACTGCGAGTGTGTGTGCCGCCATCACCGCGTTTTCGTCATGGGAGTCGAAGACCCGATCTGACATTCCGTACGCCTGGAGCGCCAATGCTTCCGCGCTGGCAAGATCGCCTTCGGATCGGCGCAACTCCGCCAAATTATTCAAGGCGATGGCATAGTTAACACTGATCCTGCCCACTACTCGCTCCACGATGTCCAACTCCTCCCGGTATAGCGGCTCCGCCTGAGTGAAGCGTCCTTGCGCCCGAAAAAGCGCGGCCATGTTGCCGAGAGTCAACGCCAGATCCCGCTGCGCAGCCGCCCCCGGCCACTGGCGCCAGATCGCGATTGCCCGCCGGTACAAAGGCTCCGCATCGGCATACCGCCCCAGACGATAATAGTGCGCGGCTACATCGTTACTCAGTTGCGCGTGTGGCATGTCATCCTGTGGATGTTCCCCGGCTGCTTTCAGAACGCGATCGTAAAGCGCCTCTGCTTCCGCGTAGCGGGCAGACCGGTCGAGGCTATTCGCTTCCTGCAAGACGGGAAGCCAATCCGGATCAGGCGCGGGATCGGCGTTTGTCGTGGTAGCCGCTTGAATCGCGATTGCAATGTATATCAACCCACTTACGAGCTTCATGCCAGTGCAAGACGAACCGGATAGCGCGGAGGGTAGCGGCTGCCGGACTAAATTATCCTGAGGAACCCTGACATGTTCTCGCAACGGCTCCCATTTCATCTTCCGCGCAATCCGATTTCGGAAGCTATCGAACAACGCCGCGCGGCCGGTCTGCCGATTCTCGATCTCACCGAGTCCAATCCCACGCGCGCCGGCTTGGTCTATCCTGTCGGCGAAATTCTTGGGGGCTTATGCGACCCGCGGACGTTGATCTACGATCCTTCATCCAACGGCCTCCCACAGGCGCGCCGACAAGTCGGGGCGCTATACGGCGTGGCGGAAGATCGGGTCGTGCTGACCGCAAGCAGCAGCGAAGCCTATTCCTGGTTATTCAAACTCCTATGCGATCCGGGCGACGAGATCCTTACGCCACGCCCTTCTTATCCTCTCTTCGAATTCCTGGCGGCTCTCGAATCCGTCACGATCCGCCAATACCCTCTCCGTTACGACGACGGCTGGTACATCGACTTCGCCCCGCTTGAGGCCGCCATCAACTCGAAAACGCGCGCCATTGTCGTAGTAAGTCCCAATAACCCTACGGGATCTTACCTCAAGAGATGGGAGTTAGATCGTTTAAGAGATCTTTGCGCGGCTCACTCGCTGGCACTTATTGCCGATGAGGTCTTCGCCGATTACCGGCTATCGCCGGCGGAGACGCAATCGCTCATTGGCGTGGATGACGTCCTGACCTTTTGCCTGGGCGGCCTGTCGAAAATGGTGGGGATGCCCCAGATGAAACTCGGCTGGATGATTGCGGGTGGCCCACCGAAAGTCCGGGAAGAAGCACTGGCTCGCCTCGACCTGATCGCCGATAATTTCCTCTCCGTCGGCACGCCGGTGCAATACGCCCTGCCCAGCGTGCTGTCGGCCCGGCTGAGCATTCAGCAACAGATCATGGCGCGGCTGCGCGTTAATCTGGCGTTCCTACGAGAGGCCGTGCGCGCGAACAACAATTTCCGGCTGCTGGAAATCGAAGGAGGCTGGTATGCCATCCTTCAGGTTCCCCGCATCCGCGGCGAAGAAGAGTGGACGCTCGACCTTCTCCAGCGTGGCGTTCTGGTGCAACCCGGCTATTTCTACGACTTCGAATCTGAAGCATACCTGGTGGTCAGTCTGCTAACACTCCAACCTGTGTTTGAGGAAGGCATCAGCCGGATTCTGGCGTCAGACTGAGACTGAATGCGCGATAGGGTGGATCGTTACATCAGGCAAAGCCGCCCCGCTTAACCACTCGATCTCGCCGGAATTACGTTCACTTCAGGAACGTGGGCAAGTAACTGCCGGGTGCTGCGACCAGGCAGGGCCTGTCCACGACCGAGTTTCTATTCTGTAGCGAAATCGACAATAAATGAATTTACGACGGATTTTCCTAAAGGTGGTGAAGGTTTCGGCCGATATAAGGATGGGAAGGGGGTAACGGATTATGAACCGGATAGGTTGGGGCGCGGTACGGCTCAGGGCGGCTAAATCACTCAGTTTAATGGCAATTTGCCTTTTGATGGCGGCGGCGGCGAAGTCCGAAGACATCCACGGTACCGTGATCGTGAAACAGCGGCTGACGAAGAAGAGGGTAACGGCAGCCCCGGCCCTTTACCAGCGGGGTCCCGCCGTAGAACTCCGCTCCGACGCGAATGGCGACCCTCTGGGCGACGAACGTTCCCGCGTGGTCGTGTATCTGGAAGGGCCACTGCCCTCAAGCGTTACTCCGCGGACTCCGGCCGCCGCAACCATGGAACAAAAGGATCGCCGCTTTATCCCCGAGTTGTTGGTCATCCCTGTCGGATCGACCGTATCGTTTCCTAATCTAGACCCCATTTTTCACAACATTTTCTCGCTTTCCAAACCAAAATCGTTCGATCTCGGCAATTACACCCGGGATCATACGCGAGTTGTCACGTTCTCCAAACCGGGCATCGAGTTCATCAATTGCCACTTACACCCCAACATGTCGGCTACCATTTTCATCACGCCGGGTGAGTGGTATACGATCGCGGATCGAGACGGACGCTTCTGCCTGCGTGATATCCCGCCAGGATCTTACACCATCGTCGCCTGGCATAAGGCCGTTGGATGGTTCAGGCAATCGGCGAGAGTCGAGCCAAAGCGGGGGGCGTCTATTGAATTCTTCCTCCCGCTTGGGGAAAGAGACGGCGAGGACCGCGCCCGCGTCGAGGCCCGGCGGTAAAGTATGCGTTTCTCGACGCGCGCCTTCGCGTTCTGTTTCATCCCGTTCGCGATTCTTCTCGGCATCAGTTTTTGGGCGCTTCAGTCCATGGTCCAGAAGAGCGTCCGCGACGAGTTGCGATCCGCGATGAGAGACAAACAGGCCGCAATAGCCAAAATCCGCGCCAAGCATGAGTCCCAAGTCAGCCGCTTCGTGCGGTTTGCAACCGAGAATGCAGCCCTTAAGGCAGGAATGCAGCTTCTGAACTCCGAGCCTTCAAATCCCGACGCTCGCAGTACCGTGGAGGATCAACTGCGGGATCTAGTTAACCGGATCGGCTTTGATATCCTTGCGGTCGCCAACTCAAACGGCGCACCTGCCGCATGGATGGTGAGCGGCGAAAGCGGCTCGACAGCGCCCCAAAATGCTTTTGCCCCATCGGGTCAGGGCGTTTTGGAGTATGCGGGCCAAACCTATCGGCTCGTCTCGGTGCCGATCGATCAGGGGGATGAAAATCTGGGTTATCTCTCGGTCGGCGATCGTTTTGATTTCGCGGAATTTGGCGTTCCGGTGGTCTTGTTTAAGAACGGCCGCCTGGTCCGTATGAGCTCCGCTGAGGCGCCGTTGCAGCAAATCGGTAGAAGCATGAAAGCTTGCGCGGGGCTGCCGGAATGCGATCTGCGCCTCAATGGAGCGGCCTACCTCTCCATCCGGATACAGGATGCGGCGCTCGGTGACGGTTATATTCTGCGCAGCCTGCAGAATGTCGACTCCGCTGCCGCTCCGGTTCAGGTTGTGCTTAGAAAAGTCTTTCTTTTGGCGTCCTTTGGTGCGTGTCTGGCGGCGCTCGTCTTCAGCGCCGCGGCATCCCAATCGATGGTCAAGCCATTGGATCGGGTGGTTTCTCACTTGCAAAGGAGCGAGTCGGCTGGATTGCTCCTTGAATTCCCGGAGGCTTACAGCCGAATCGTCGAGATTCGGGACCTGATCAGTAGCTTCAATCGCGCGGCCTCGTCGATTCGCGATGCGCGGAACCGTCTTGACGATGCATACGTGCAGTTCGTCGGATCGCTGGCCAACGCCCTGGACGCTCGCGATACGTATAGCGCTGGGCACAGTCTTCGTGTGAGTCAACTCTCATTCTCCGTTGCGCAAGCCATGGAAATGTCCTCTCATGACCGGGAGATCGTCCGCGTCGGAGCCATGCTGCACGACATAGGGAAAATCGGAGTAGCCGACCATGTCCTGCAGAAACCAGGCGCGCTGACCGATGAAGAATTTGCGCTTATTAAGCTGCATCCCACTATCGGCCGTAGAATTCTCGAGGGTGTCAACGGACTCAGTCCATATCTGCCCTGCGTCGAATTTCATCACGAGAATTGGGACGGCACCGGCTATCCGCTTGGGCTGCGTGGAATGGATGTGCCATTGGCGGCCCGCATCGTCCATGTGGCCGATGCCTACGATGCCATGACTACAGACCGGCCTTATCGCCGCGGGTTGCCTCACGACCGTGCTATATCGATCATTCGGGCCAACGCCGGCACTCAATTCGATCCTCAAATCGCGGACGTTTTCACCCGTGTGACGCATCCGCGACCGGCTGAAGATCAGCAATCTATTCTTCAACTGTGCATGGCCGTGGGAGAACCTGCTGTTGTTATTGAGGAAAACGCGGAAAACACTGTTTTGGTGAACACTCTGTGAAATACTATCTAACGCTCACTCTTTTGTTGACTGCCCTGCCAGGTTGGGCGCAAGAGGCCGCTTCCGGCTTCGACCTTCGTGCGACGTTAAGCGCCGGCCTGCTGGCAGGTCCCCAATCCACCGAGGCGCCGCGCAATGGATCGCCTGTGTCCGCCGGGTTCCGAGCCATGCTCTACCCGACTTTTAAGTTCAACGATCACTGGTCGTTTTCCGGTGCAGTGCAGGTCCATTCCCGTCCCTATTTCGCAGAAGAGCTGGAGACTCAGGGATACGGGGTCAGAGCCGATATCTTGCAAGGCACGTTGAACTATTCGCGATTCTGGAAAGACGGTTCACTGGTTGTTCGCGTTGGCGAACTCTCGTCCGCTTTCGGCTCGTTTCTGCTTCACTATGATGACGCCGATAATCCTCTGATCGGCATGCCCCAGACATATGGCTACTACTACGCTCCAGTGAGTACTTACGGTCTGATGGGAGTCGAAGCCGACGCTACCTACAAGAAGATTGATGTTCGAGGGCAATTCGTGAACTCCTCCCCGGCCAACCGCCGTAGCATCTTCGATCACGATCAGTACGGCAATTGGGCGGGCGGCGCCGGATACACCATCCGGCAGGGTTTTCGCGTCGGCGTCTCTACGTTTTACGGGCCGTATCTGGACCAGCATTCCGCGTACTACTTTCCAGGAGAAGCGCCTCCGCATCAATTACCCGCAGGGGCCTTCGGCGTTGATGCCCAGTGGGCATCCGGGCATTGGAATGTGCAAGGCGAACTCCAGCGGTTTGTCTTCGACTATCGTCTAATTCCGACCTATCACGAGCAGGCCGGATACGTCGAGGTCCGTCGAGTACTGCACCCGCGCTGGTTCATCGCGCAACGCTCTGGATATCTCAACAATAGCGCCGGCCCTGGCACGCAGGCATTCGAAGTAGCTGCCGGGTTCCGCCCCGACAGCCGGCAAATCGTCAAATTCGGCTATGGATTGGAGCGCACGGGCGGATCTGGAGGTAAACTGGAGCGCACTATTGAACTGCAGTTTGTAACTGCGCTCCACCCCTTCTCATTCGCCCGCAACTGATCTGGCGCGCGTGCCTGAGCGGATCCTTCGACTATT
The DNA here is from genome assembly GCA_963767545.1 of Terriglobia bacterium. GTDB lineage: Bacteria > Acidobacteriota > Terriglobia > Bryobacterales > Bryobacteraceae > CAVVFX01. The sequence goes on along the minus strand of CAVYEV010000020.1, from coordinate 32,754 downwards.
CAGCAGCCGCGGTGGCGGTACGAACAGGAGCGGCTGCCGACTTCGCAGCAGTTTTCTTAGGGGCTGACTTCTTTGCGCCCTTTGAAGCGGTCTTTGCCCCGGGTGCTTTCGCTTTCGCTTCTTGAGCTTTCTGTAGCCGCCAGCGTTTCTTGGTCGCGGCAATAATCCGCTTCATGCCTTCCGGACTGATCCGGCGTTTTACCTTCGGCGCTTCCGTCGTGGCCGATTCTGACGCTGGTTCAGGCTCCCCTTTGACTCTCGCCCATCGCGCTTTCTGGGCTTCCGCCATTCGCCGGCGAACGGCGGCGCTTCGTTTCCGTTGTCTGCCAGTCGCAGAGCTGGTATCGGCTGCTGGGCTCGCTACACTGCCGCCGTCTAACATTGACTCAATATTGGCGATTCTCTCGTTCATCCGCTGTCTTTCGAGTTTAAAGCTCGCGAGGGCGGCAATCAGTATGTCGTGCGAAATTGTTTGTGCCATTCCGCTTATGATTCTACTAAGAATTTGCTTGAATGGGAACAAGCGCAGTAAAAGACTTGCAATAATAGGACCCAATCTTCACGGATAATCGAGTTTGCACCCATCTCACGTCTCTTTATGCGGCGATCCCGTCGGCGTTGACGCCGATTTCGGCAGTCTTGTTCTTCCCTGTGTAAGCGGCTTCGTAACTGACCATGGAGCCCTGCGTGACGATCTCGACCTTCTTGATTTTTCCGCCGGCGACCTTTTTCTGAATGGCTTCGCGAGCGGACGAGGGAATGTTTTCGATGGCAGTCTCTTCTTCCACCGAAAGCAATTTGCCGTCGCCATCCACGACAAGGTCCCGGCTCTTACCGTTCACCATCGATTCCACTTCATAGGTAGTCTTGCCGTTTTCCTTTTCCTTGCTGATGCCCGTGACGGTGGCGTTCTTCGTCTGTTCTTTGACAGTCTTTTGCGCGGCCGTTAGCAGTTCATCCATTTTGATCTTGCTCTCCCCAACACGGCGGACGAAAGCAACATGACGGAAAAGCCGAACATTGTGAAAAGTCTCATTCAAATTATCTTCTCTGCCATTCAGCGTGGCGGCTGATTCTGAAGAACCGCTGAAACCAGATCAATTATCGAACGTCGGCCTGGCGTGGGGAAAGGTTGCGATGCGGGTATTTCCAGATGGATCGCGTAGCAAGCCAATTGATGTTCCAGTACAAGGGTGCGAGGGTGAATGTATCGCGAACGGTTCCGAGGTCGTGTATACTGGCTAGGATTATCGAATCTCGATAACTAGAACCGATATCATCACAGTGAACGACCGCGACCTATACTCCGGCTTGATCCGGCTGCACATTCTCCACCATGCGGTTGAAGGTTCGATTTTCGGTCTCGGAATGTCGGAAGAACTGCAACGCCATGGTTACAGAATCAGCGCCGGGACCCTTTACCCCTTGTTGCATCGTCTGGAAAAGAAAGGATACCTTCGTTCCAAGGAGTGGCAAGATGGCAAGTCACGGCGCAAAGTCTATCGCGCCACGGCCCTGGGACGCAAGGCGCTCAAGGCCGCCAAGGTGAAAGTCCGGGAGTTGTTCGGAGAACTGATCGAGAACGAGCCGCATTCGAAGAAGAACCGATGAAAACCGTTCGATCTCTTTATCCAATCTTATTTTGCGTGGTTTTCTGTGCGACGGGAGCATGGGCCGGTCCTCCCTTCCAAACCGACGATCCGGAGCCCATCGACTTTCGGCACTACGAATTCTATACTTTTGCCAGTTCGGACGGCACTCGTTTGGAAACCGACACGGCAGGGCCCGCGGTGGAGTTCAATTGGGGAGCTCTTCCAAACGTTCATCTGCATATCATTATTCCCGCCGCGGCGATTCTGCCTTCCAACAATCCGGCCTTTGCGCCGCTCGGCGCCGGCCCCCGCGTCTTCGGTTTGGGCGATATCGAAACCGGTATTAAGTTTCGCTTTGTGCAGGAGACCAAGCACCGCCCCATGATCGGGACGTTTACGATGATCGAAATCCCCACCGGCAATGCCGCGAGAGGTTTGGGCGTCGGCAAAACCTGGTATAAAGTGCCGCTCTGGATCCAAAAGAGTTTTGGCCCCTGGACCACTTACGGCGGCGGCGGCGAGACCATTATTAGAGGCGTTCCCGGATACCGGAGTTTCCCCTACGCGGGGTGGCTCGTGCAGAGGGAACTAAGCAAGAAGTGGACGCTGGCCACCGAAGCCTTTTTCCACGGACCGCAAGGCGAAGCCACTCCCCAAACCAAAGCCGCTACCCTGCTGGACTTCGGCGGTTATTACAAATTCCGCGGCGACGAGAGTTATCAGCTTCTTTTCTGCTACGGCCACACGATCGTTGGACAGACAGAAAACTACGCCTATCTCGGACTCTATTGGACTTGGGGTAAGAAGGCCGGAGATGCGGGGTCGCCGCCTGCCGGGGATCATGCATGGCTGGGCTCTCCCGGTCAGTTTGGGCATTTCTAAGAAGAACCTGCCGCGAAAGGGATCGTGAATATAACAGGCATCGACATCATACTTTTAGCGCATGCGAGCTTTGGCGTGTTGGGAATTCTGGCGGCGTTATGGGTCTTCATCGAAGCGATGAACTCCCGGCCTGAAAATGCGGGACGCATCCGCGCAGCCGCCCTCATCTCGGCGATCTCCATGGGGGTGGCATGGATTCTCGGCGGTTATTGGTACGTCAACTTTTATCCCGCGGAAAAGACGATCATCTTGAGAGGGCCCTGGCCTTTCGCTCATAACATCTTCATGGAGACGAAAGAACATCTGTTTTTTGTCACCGGTATCCTGGCGTTCTACCTTCCCATCGCTGTACGGGATAAACTCTATGCGAACTCGACTGCGCGAAAGATGGTGATGAGTGTCGCCCTACTGATTGTCGTAACCGGCCTCGCGGTAGAAGGGGCCGGAGCTATAATCGATCACGGCGTCAAGATTGCGCTCCTCCGCGGCAACGCAATAGGCTCACGATAATGAACACTGCAACCCCACATCTCGGACGGGCCAGCACCGCTTTTGTTCTCGCGGCTGCCATCGCCTGTGTTTTCAATACAGCCTTGGCATGGGCCAAGGACGCCTACCCCGCGTTGAACAAGTTCATGGGCTCGCTCACCGGTCATCACTGGATCACCCACGGTTTGGCCGACTGCGTCGTGTTTGTCTGTCTGGGTCTGATCTTTATGAAGACGTCCGTGGCTGACAAGATCAACCCTGAACGCCTGGTTTCCATTCTGATTTGGGCTGTGGTATCGGCCAGTCTGGGACTTTTCGCCTGGTTCATTTTGTTCTGAGAGAGAGTTATGATTCCGGCGCATAAGAATGCATTTCACGGCCGTATTTTGGCAGTCCTGCTGGTTTCGGGGTTATCTCCCATCGCGCAGGCGGCCACGATAATCGTCGTTCGGCATGCGGAGCGGAACGCGGGGATGGCTCCCGACGTTGTGCTGAGTCCGCGCGGCGAAGAACGGGCGCGGCAACTCGCGAACGTCTTGAGGGACGCGAGGATCCGCGCCATTTTTACGACCGAGGTCCGCCGTACCCAGCAGACCGCCGCACCCACCGCGGAGCAGTTTCGTCTGCAGCCGATCGTGATTGCCGCGAAAGAAGTGGACGCGCTGGTGTCTCGCCTTCGGGCGTTGCCGGAAGACGAAACGGTCCTGGTGGTAGGCCACTCCAACACCGTGCCGCTGGTGGTGGAGCGCCTCGGCGGCACAGTACCGGCGCTGGCCGACTCGGAATACGACCGGCTGATCGTGGTCGTCACCGGCGCAAACGGAAAGCCCGCGGTTCTTACCTTGCGTTATGGTGAAGTCGCTCACTAGAAATATGGCGGCAGGTGTACCCTGGTAAGTATGACGCGCCGTCGGACGTCCACTCCTATCGCCCTTGCAGCGGTAACCCTTGCAGCGCTGACAATGACTGGACATCTACTGGCCGCCGACCCGGTGACTGACTTCTCCGGCCAGTGGACTTACGATGCCAAGGCCAGCAACACCCAGCAGATCGCCGCGCCGCAGGAGCGATTCCTGACCGTTGCGCAACACGGTGCATTACTCGACTGCTCTTCCACCCGACCCAATGGCGCGAAAGTCCGGTGGTCCTATGATCTCGATGGCGGCGAAACGCATTATCAGTTGGGCGAGGAGCGGCATAGCAGTAAGGTCAAATGGGAACGAAGCGCGCTGCTCGTCAATACCATTGTGTCTGGCACTCAAGACTACAGTACGCTCGATCGCTGGGCGCTGTCCGGTGACGGCTCGGTGCTGACCATCGAGCGCGATGTCATTCACGGCGGCAGCGAAAGTGAAGGCCGCCTGGTTTACCGTCGCGAGGGGGCGGCCGCGGTGGATGCTGCAGTTATCTCACGGAGTAATCAGCCGCCCGCGCCCCTGAGTATCGTACCGCGGACGGCACCGCCAAGCGATCCCACTGAAATCATCGTCCGGTCGGGGACACATATACCGTTGTCGCTGCGCAATTCCGTCGATACCAAACATTCGCACGAAGGCGACCGCGTATATCTGGAGACGCTGTATCCAATAACCGTCAATAACCACATCGTGATTCCGCGCGGCAGCAACGTCGTTGGAACGGTGACGATCAGCAAGGCGGCGGGCGCAGTCAAAGGGAAGGGCGAGCTATTCATTCGCTTCGATTCGATCGTTCTGCCGAATGGCGTGTCGCGCGATTTTCGTTCGCGGCTGGAATCGGCCGATAGCTCAATCAAGGGCAAAGTGGATCGGAATGAGGGTACCGTGACCGGTGAACGCGACAAATCGGGCGAGGCGAAGACTACCGCGGAAGGCGCGGGCATCGGAGCGGGAATTGGCGGGCTCGCCGGAGCGGCAGCCGGACACCCGCTGCCAGGTGCTGGAATCGGAGCCGCTGCCGGAGCGGCCGCCGGCCTCGCCTCGGTTCTCATCAGACATCATCCCGACGCGGCGTTGCCTAAGGGGACTACAGTCGAGATGATCCTCGACCGCGATCTGCAGTTTGTGCCATCGGAACTGCGCTTCTAGGCTGGCGCAGCGCTGCGCGATCTGCGCGATTACGCGTAGATCGATTCGAGCTTGGTCGTGATATAGCGCCCGCACCGTTGATAGCTGGCCTGGGGGCCATTGCGGGCGGTATCGAGGTCCACGCAGATCCATCCCTGATAATGCATCTTCTTGAGAATGCGGTGTACCGAAGGGAAGTCGACGTCACCGTCGCCCAGATCGTAGATGCTGGAGAGGAACTTCGCCGCTCGGGATTCCTTCGGATAGATCTTCCCGTTAGGCTGCTTCACGTCCGCCGTGGGTTCGGTCCAATGGGCATCCTTGTAATCGAGGAAGACAATCCGGTTGCGGTACTTGTCGATCGTCTTAACTACATCCGCGCCGCCGAGCAGCAGATGAGCGGTATCCGGAGCGAAGCCGAATAGCTTGGGATTGGTCATCTCCATGCAGCGCTCGATCTCTTCGGGCTTCTCGACCATCTGATCCAGATGATTGTGCACACCGGCGCGAAAGCCGAGTTCACCGGCGATCTCGCCCAATCGATTGAAGCTCTGGCACATTGTCTTGAAAGCGGCGTCGTTGAGATGTACGCGGTTCGGCGGGAAACAGACCAGGCGGTTGGCGCCGAACGTCTTGAGAAACTCCATTGCGGTCCGGCCGTCTCTCAGGTAGCGATCCTGTTGGGCGGGGTCGTGAGCCGGTCCGTTGAACGAGATGGTCGCAACCTGTAAGCCGCGCTTGCTTGTCTCCCGTTCGATAGCTTCAGGAGTGATGTCGTAGGCGCGCAGAAAGCCCGGATAACCAGTCAGGCGAATGCCGATGAAGCCGGTGTCCTGCATCACGTCGAGAACATCGGTGAACGGGACGTGCTTGAAATGTCCCCATAACGCGAGACTGACGGCCCATTTGACGTTCTTGTTTTGTGGCAGCCGGCGATCTCCGGCACTCAAGCGAGCGGCGGCCAACGTGGCTGAGAGGGTGCTCAGGAACGCGCGCCTAGACGGACCGAGAATCGTGCGAGTCGCAATCGCCGGGTTGGCAATCATCCCTTTTTCCACTGTTTCCAATCCTTCATTGTCGCCAATTTCAATTTCTCAGCCGCTTCGTGCAGCCAACGCTCAGGTAGCTTCTTCAGCGCACCGCCGATGTGCTTGCCGGCTCCTTTGGTACCGAGATGGATATTGGCGGTTTCGAAGCCCATCGAGAAGAGCAGCCGGGCCTCATCGCGAACCTTAGGCAGGGAGGCAAGTTCGACCCGCGAGCAATCCGGAGCAAGGCGGCGGACGATCCAGGAGCCTGCCTGATGTACGAACGGATCGCAGCAGCGGACCGCGGTATCGAGGATCTCACGGTAGCGGATGCGCTTCGATGCGTCGGCGGGGCTGGCCCATGCGCAGGCTGATGGCGCCAGAGCTTTGGCCTCGCGGGCGATATTGCCGCCGTGGAAGGCCGCAAGAGCGACATAGCGCTCCCGCCCGAGGCTGCCGAGGCCTGCCTGGCGATGAATCACCCGGTATTGCAGATTCTTACCCGGCAGCCAGCGCTCAAGAGCGCGGCGGGCGCTTTTAGAAACTGGCGTGCGGATCGGCGGCATCGCATCCATCTTCTTCCAAAAAAGGACGGGATCGCGAAGCTCGCCGGTTACCATGTGGCGCAGCCAATCGTGATGTTCCGCAAGAACCAGAGCCCGCCCGCCGGAGTCGAGCCCCTTCCTATAGCCGTCGAGGATCGCGGTACAGGCATCGGCGTGGCCGATCGAGAGGTGCAGACTCTCAATGGCAAGGTGCGCGCTGGTGGAAAGGCGGATTAGATCGAGCGTAAACGGAAGCGGATAAACTTCGTCGAAATCGTTCACCCCCCACACTAGCCGTCCTTCGATGTCGCGCCACGTCCCGAAGTTCTCCACGTGAAGATCCCCTACGGCAAGTACTTCCGGGGCTTTCGCCCAAGGTTCCGTCTGCTCCGCCCAAAGTTGCATCCAGCGATAGAATGTTGCGCGGAAATAGGGAAACACGGCCTCGGCCATATGCTCGTGCTTGGCGTTAAGGTCGGCGGCAACGATCGTGAGATACTTGCCGAGCCATCTTTCGTAGCTTTGAGTCGCCTTCTGAATGTTCATCGTAGCCGGGCGTGTCAATTCTGGGCCGCCTTACTTGATTTCCAAAAGCTCTTTCTCTTTGCTCTTGGCAACCGCGTCGATCTTCGACATATGAGAATCGGTCATTTTTTGCATCTCGTCGAGGGCCCGCTTCTCGTCGTCTTCGGTGACCTTTTTGTCCTTCAGCAGCTTTTTGACCTGATCGTTGGCATCGCGGCGAATGTTCCGCACTGCGACCCGGTGGTGCTCCGCCATGCCGTGCAGCCGCTTCACGAAATCCTTGCGGCGCTCTTCGGTCAAAGGCGGGATGGGAATGCGGATCAGTTTGCCGTCGTTCGCCGGATTCAGTCCCAGATCCGAACTTCGAATGGCCTTTTCGATGGCACCGATCTGCGACGTGTCCCAGGGCTGAAGCGTAATCAGACTGGGTTCTGGAACGTGCAGGTTGGCAAGTTGGTTGAGCGGCGTGGGAGTTCCATAGTAGTCCACCCGGATGTGATCGAGAATGCTCACCGAAGCGCGTCCTGTCCGGATGGTGGACATTTCGTGCTGCAGATCGGTAACTGCCTTCTCCATACGAGTCTTGGCGTTAGCTTCGATATCTTTGATCGAAGAAAAGGTGTGGGCGCCAGGCGCCGAAGGTTCGGTATTCATAGTGTCCGCGAACCTCCTAGTTTAAGCGATAGAGGATAGCGCGCGCCTGCGCACAGCTGAAAGCGGCACACATCGGGTACGTTATCAAATTTCATGGAAGGCGTTCCCACAAGAGGAGTTGAGGAGTAGAGTTCCCGGCATGTCATCTATCTGACAACTCCGGGCGGCGTTCGTTGTAAGTGTCTGTTGACTTGATGTCTCCCTGTTTAAAATAGGGTGTGAGCATCCGGCCAAGCTTTGTTGACTCTCGGGCGCCCGATCTGGAATGGCACTCGACGGACGGCTCCACGCGTGTATCGTTTCCGGCAGAACTCGCCGGAGGCATCGCCTCGCTCGTTGTTGAAGCCTATAAGTCCATTCCGCGCCGCGGCGCGGAAATAGGCGGCTTTCTGATCGGCAGCGTTCGCCTCGGCCGCGTTAGCGAGATCCTCATCACGTCTTTCGATCCAATCCCTTGCGAGCATCGCTTCGGCCCATCCTTCGTTCTTTCCGAGACCGATCACACCCAATTGCAGGCCGTTGCCGCGCGTCACCCGGCTGACGAAATCGTAGGCTACTATCGCAGTCACACGCGCAAAGACTTCGGTCTCGAACCGTCGGACCGTGAGATGGTCGAGCGTTTCTTCCCTGGGCGCTCCGGCATTGTCCTCCTTATCAAGCCGTCCGGCGTCGCTACCTTGACCGCGGGATATTATTTTTTCCAGGGTGGACGTCTGGAGCAGTCGGCCGCCGGCCCGGAGTTTGAGTTCCGCGGAACTCTGATGGGCAGCTTACCCATGCCTGCCGCATCCGATTTTGTCAAACCCGATTTTAAACCGGAATCCAGACCGGAAATTGCCAGATTGGAACCTGCCAGACAGGAATCTGTCAAACAGGAATCTGTCAAACCGGAATCTGTCAAACCGGAAGCTGTCAAACCGGAAGCTCTAAAACTTGACGCTGAGAGGCCCCTGGAATTCGTAACCGAGCCGCCCATCCCCGCCGCTCCTGTCGTCAACGCGGCTGACGGCGCAGTTCCGGCCGCCGTCCTTCACGATCCAAAGCACAGGAGACGACGCAAGAGCCTGCAGTGGGAGATCGTCGCAGCCGGCCTTATGATCGCCGCGGCCCTCGCACTCCTCTGGTGGCAATACCGCGGAGACAGTGGCGAAGCCGATGCCTCTAGTGCTCACCCGGCAGTCGCTCGCGTCGCGTCGCTGGGACTGGCCGTTCATCCGGGCGAAGGGGGGTGGCGGATCAGCTGGGATCCCAATTCGCCCGCTGCTCGCGAATCCGTGAGCGGCGCGCTAAATGTGACCGAAGACGTTTCTCACGACCGCATCCCTCTCACCTCCAGTCAGATTCGCAACGGTGCAGTCAACTATCGGCCCATCGGCGACGACATCACCTTCCGTCTGGAACTTGTGGGCGGCGATAATTCGCTTGCCTCCGAAACTTACCGCGTGATTTTGAAGCCTCATGAGACAGCGAATACTCATCCCAAAACTGAGCCCACCCCTGAACCGGCCACCAAGACCGCGGAGTCTCCCTCGAAAACTGAAGAAGGTTACCAGGCGCCGGAGGTGCGCCACCAGGTCTCGCCCGAGGTGCCCGAGGGAATTCGCCCGCGCATCGGCAAGCCTATACCCATCGATGTCCGCGTCCATATCAGTCGTGAAGGGCACGTGACCAGCGCGATCGCCATCCAGCACGGTGACGGCCTCGTCGATTTTCTCGCCGACCGCGCTGTTGCTGCCGCCAGACTCTGGACCTTCACTCCAGCCAAAGAGGGCGGCAAACCCGTGAACAGCACCCGCACGATCCACTTCGTCTTCGAGCAATAGTTACGGTTCCAGTTTGCGGCAACATTCCTCGACTCCCGCTTTCACCCCCGCAGCCGCGTAAAGTTCGCGCGCCTCCGCCCAAAGAAGTTTCGCCGCGTCTGTGTTGCCGGTCATTTCTTCGAGTAGCGCCGAACCCCGTAGGGCGTTGGCCAGATCAAGTGGCGGAGTCAGTTCATGTCTGCGATAGATCGCTAGCGCTTCCCGGTAGCACGGCTCGGCCAGCGCGAAGCGCTCCGAACCACGATGCATATCCCCGAGGTGGCGGACAGTATGAGCCAGCCGCAGCGCATCGCCCTCAGCGCGATAAATGGCAGCCGCTTCTTCGTAATGCTCAATCGCCACACCGACGCGACGCAGGTTCCTCTCGATCTGACCCAGGCTGGTGAGCGCACGAGCCAGGTCAACTCCGCCCCCGGCGCGCCGGCAGCGTTCGATTGACTCAATCGGATCGCGCTCCGCATCGGACATAGCAACCATGATATGGGATCTTGAAGTCTATCGCATGAACTCCGAATCGCTCCGCATCGCAGATCAATTACGCCGTGGCTTCACCGGCGATCCATGGCATGGATCTCCTTTGAGCCAATTGCTCGACGGCATCACTGCTGAGCAGGCAGCCGCCAGACCCCTGCCATCCGCGCACAGCATTTGGGAACTGGTTTTGCACATTCACATCTACGCGCATATTGCTCTCGAAGCCACGCGGGGCGTCCGAATGCCGAGGCTATACGGCACGGAAAAAGATTGGGCCCAAGTTACGGCCTCGAGCGTGGAAGCATGGCACCAAACAACAGAAGATCTGTTCAAAACCGCGGCGCAACTCGCAACCGCCATCGAAGGCTTCGATGATTCGCGGTTGCAGGAGACCGTACCGGGACGCGAGTACGATTTCTATTATCTGTTGCACGGCATCGTGCAACACAGTCTGTATCACGGCGGCCAGATCGCGATGTTGAAACGCGCAGCCTAGACGTCTGATCTAACTCAGATCTCAATGAATGTAGCAACATTTTGAAGCTTCAGGCAGCCTTTATTTGCGCGGAGCGGGAAGGGCAAGACGGCATCGTTGCCGGTGAACATGGCGACGGCGGGTCGGAATACCCTCGCCTCTAAATGGGAGAACAACCGCGCGACCTTCCAGCCTTAGGGTGTGACGAAACGGGGTGGGTGCGGAGTGGCCGGAAAATGAGACCTTTGAGCCGCAGGCGGCGCAGGTCGTAGGTCATTTGAGCGCCGATGTATTCGCTGATGGTGACACCAAGCAGAGTCCCTGGCGTAAATAGCGTGATGCGCCACAGCGCACGACGTAAGTACGAAGGTTATCGCACCGTCTGCCTTAACGGTCGCGGCTCAGAAAACATTTTGCGCAGATCAGTCCTACACCCCGGCCGGCTGCCGCGCGACTCTCTCTGAAATTCGATCCTGGTCGGCCCCATCCCTCGGCAACAGCGCGATTGCGATTGCGCCAATCACCGCCAATCCCAACACGGCTCCCATCGCTACACCATAGTTGCCGTAGTGATCCCGCAGGAAGGACACTCCATAGGGCACCCACGTCTGGCCGATCGTGTTCACCGGCAGAATAACCGCCATCGCCCGGGAGAGCGAGTTCACGCCGAACTGCCGCGCCGCCATTAGCGGGATCAACATATAGTCCGCTCCCATGGCGAAGCCAAACACCACCGCGAACACATACGGGTTAGTCGACGGCTTCACGCCCAACAGCAACGGGATCGATGCCGCCACGATGACATAAGTCACTGTCATGACATACTTCATCGGAAAGATATCCGCGAACCTGCCGATCAGCAGACGTCCAGCGATGCTGGAACATAGGATACATACGGACGCTTCTTTCCAAACCGCATTCACCGCCTCCTGATTGACGAAACCGGAGTCTCTGAATACGAGTTTCATGTGTTGATTGATCGCGCCGATCGAACCGATGGAGCACAGGCTTCCGATCAGCAGCAACCAGAACGACCACTCGCCGAGCAGATAGCGGAAAGTCTTGGCCTCGATTTTGTGCTCCGCCGGCGGACCCGCGTCTCCATCGGGGAACTGTCCCATCTCCGAAGGCCTGTCGCGAAGAACAAACATCGCAAGCGGCCAGGCGAGGAACATAATGCAACCAATGATTAACAAAGCCTTATGGAAATCGAGCGTTTCCGTGAGCGGCTTTACAATGTACGAACCGATCGCGCCGATCAAGCCGACGCCCACATAGACGATGCCCATTGCCATGCCGCGCTTTTTGCGGAACCAATGCGATATCACAATCTGGTGCGGAATCGGCCCGGACAGTATGTAACCGATCGTGTACAAGAACCACAAGAAGTAATACACTGCCAGGCTGCCGCCCATTTGGCTGAAACCGAGAAAGGCCAGGAACGTCAAGCCTGTCCCCACCACAATAAGCTTGCGCGGGCTGAAACGCGGGATGATGATCGGTCCCACCCAGAGCGTCAAGATCGCAGCCAGTGGAAAGCCCAACGTGATGTCGCCGGTCGACCAGCCGAAGGCCTTCTTGTAATAGTCGTAGAAGAACGGCATGTTGTAGTAGGGCAAGCCTACCGAGATGCCGAAGGTGAAGACGGCGGCGGCAGTGATCCACCAACCGTAAAAACGTTTAAGCATTGGTTTGCAGACAGTTTATCGCGAACGGCGCTTGATTGCTGCAGCTTGCCTGCTGAGCTTGCTTGCTGCAGCAGGCGCCGGTATTCAAATTGCTCGGGTATTGATTCGCGCCCTTACAAGACCTTTGGAGAAACTTATGTCACACCTCCTGCCATTACGAACGGCTGTTTTGCTGACTGCATCGGCCGCCACAAGCCTCTTGATGGGGCAACCTCCTGGCGCAATAGTCAACACCAAACTCCAGGTTCCCTCCGCTTTGCACAACGGAATCTTCGGCCAGGATCGCTATCTCAATATCCCCCCAGGTTTTCAGATCTCACTTCTTGCGACCGTTGGGGGTGCTCGCTTTATGGCCGTCGCGCCCAATGGGGACGTACTTGTATCGCAGCCTGGCTCCGGTAAGATTACGCTGCTACGCCCCGATCCGAACGGCGGAGTTCCCAAACAGTATACGTTTGCTTCCGGACTAAATAGCCCGCACGGCATGGTGTTTCATAACATCGGACAGGTAACCTACCTTTACGTTTCTGAAACGAACCAGGTCAGCCGATACGTGTATCTGCCCGGTGACACCCAGGCGCAGGACGGTCACGTTGTCGTGTCCAACTTACCCGGAGGCGGCTCGCATCCACTTAAGAACATCGCAATCGATAGCAACGATGAACTCTATGTCTCTCTCGGTTCGAGCTGCAATGTTTGCACCGCCGATACAACCGGCTCTCCGCAGCGCGGCGCTATCTACGTATACAACGCGGACGGCTCGGGCGGACGCCTGTTTGCGCACGGCCTCAGAAACGCCGAGGGCCTCGCTTTTCTCCCCGGAACCAATCAACTCTGGGTTGCGATGAATAATCGCGACGACATACCTTATCCATCGAATGACTCTTCCGGCAACTATGGCAAAGTAATGACATCGTACGTCGACAATCATCCGCCCGACTTATTTACTTCGGTCCGCGACGGTGGTAATTACGGATGGCCTTTCTGCGATTCGAATTCCGATGGCGGCCTGGATCGCATGCCGTTCCTGCAAGACTACGACGTGAACCGCGACGGCCACGTGGACTGCACCGCCATGGACATCCCCGACAAGGGCATCCAGGCTCACTCCGCGCCGCTCGGCCTCTCTTTTCTGCAAGGTTCCGGTTTTGCCGCTCCTTATATCAATGGCGCTGTGATCGGGCTGCACGGCTCCTGGGACCGCTCAGTACCGACCGGTTACAAGGTCATCTGGTACCCGGTTAATTCGGGCAGTGCTCCGGGTCCCGCCGTCGATCTGGTGACAGGCTGGCTAGATCCCGTTACCAACAAGGCTTGGGGCCGTCCGGTGGACGCCGTGACCGACGCCGCAGGCGCATTGCTGATTTCCGACGATACTGCCGGCGCTATTTACCGCCTGACCTATGCGCCAGCGGCGGTTTCGGCAGCCAGTGGCTCCGCCTTACTCGCGCCCGGAGAGATCGCGTCCGTTTATGGCGTCAGCCTGGCGTCGCAGACAGTCTCGGCGAGTTCACCCGCTTGGCCAACATCGCTTGGCGGCGTGTCTGTCACGGTGCAAGATAGCCATGGCACATCGCGGCTGGCAACTCTCGCCTATGTCGGCGCCCAACCAGATTAACTTCCAGATACCGCCAGATACGGCGCTCGGAACCGCCAGTCTCGCCGTCCAGACTTCCATGGGTACGATCAACGAAGGCACAGTTACGATCGCCTCCGTTGCACCCTCGTTATTTAGCGCCAATGGAACCAGTGCGGGCGCAGCCGCCGCTACAGCCGTCCAAGTGGTCATTCCTTCTGGCATGCAATCTCCGGTCACAGTCTACAGTTGCCCTATGGGCACGGGCAGCTGCGTGACTGTCCCCATCGCTCTCGGAGTCGATACGCCGATTTACGTCTCGTTCTTCGGCACGGGTATCCGTAATTTCTCGTCGATCTCCAATGTGAGCGTGACCATCGGCGGAGTCAATGCGCCAATTCAATATGCGGGTCCGCAAGGAGTCTATCCAGGCCTCGATCAGGTAAACGTGGGACTCCCGCTTTCATTGCGAGGAGCGGGCCAGGTGGACGTCGTTTTGACCGTAGACGGACAGATTGCAAACACCGTCCAAATCGCTGTTCAGTAACCGGGTACGTAATTGAGGACCGGGCGCCCTTAGGCGGCCAGTTCTGGGCCTCGATGCCGAACTGCTTGGCGTATGAGGCAGGCGCCGAAGCTCTTCCGCTATGAGAGAGATATGGCGGGGACCGCGATGAAGCTAATCGGCCCGCTTGCTGCTAGCTCGCCGAGGCTTTGTCTTGCTTTTGCCCTTGAGATTGAGATCCACTGCGGCGCGGATGAGATCCTTCAAGGCTGCCTCATCGACCTCGTCGCCTTCGTGGATGTCGATGGCACGCCTGACATTCCCGTCGAGGCTGGAGTTGAATAAACCTGAAGGGTCCTCCAACGCAGCTCCCTTGGCAAATGTCATCTTGACGACCTTCTTGTACGTCTCTCCCGTGCAGACGATGCCGCCGTGGGACCAGACGGGAGTCCCCATCCACTTCCAATCTTCGACGATCTCAGGGTCTGCCTCGTGCACGATGTTGCGGACTTTTGCGAGCATCTTTCCACGCCAGTCCCCAAGTTCCTTGATCTTCTCGTCGATTAATGCGGAGGCAGATTCAACCGGGACGGGCCTTTTCATGTACAGCTCCAACTCTCGTATCTATTTTAGCTGCGCTCAGCGTAACCTTCACCCTCCGCAAGTGGAAGCAGCGGAGGATAGGTCGCACAGCTCGCCTTTCCAAACGTGGTCATCCTCCGCCTCTGGCGTTACTCGATCGACTGGCTTTGATGAACAACATCCCCGCGCTGGCCTCTCGACTCGAGCGGGCTCAGCATCGCCAACGTCGCCGACGCGGCCTGCAGGCGTCGCCAGAGGAAGTACGAGAGCCCCCAAAGCATGCCGGTTGCCGCCGCCCGGCCCCACGCCTCCGGGCCATCCCCCACCGAGAGATGGGCCGAATTGGAACATATCGACATCGAGCCCACCCGTGTTTACAACATAAGTATGCGCGGATGTTCCTGAGCAGGCAGGCATCGATGTAGACGCGATTGCCCCACAGGTTCCATGAAAGCGGCTGCTGCGCATGACACAGGCACCGCGTCGCATTTGATCTTCGGCGAGCCACGGATATTCAGCGAGTTCCTGGGGCGTTTGAGCATGGGCGTTATCCGCGTTTGTTGAACTCGCGCAACCACCCGCTTCGCGCTTCATTTTTCTCAGCGTCTTCTTGGGTTAAACCACAGCCTCACCTATAAACTGACCCGCCCGGGCGCGATCGCCGAGACTCACCACTGCCTTCCCGGCTTCAAAAAGCTCCAGCCAAGGGCGCCATGGATCGCGTGGAATCCGAGGTACAGGAACGTACCACCCGCGCACGCCAGCAGATCGTGCGCCCATGTTGCGCTAGCACCCGGCAGCACCGAGATAGCTACGAGCGCGCCCCATATTGTCGACAACTCCGCCGCCGCGCCCCATCCGGCAGCCGCTCCCCTCGACCGGAGCGATGCCCGCAGCATGACTCCCAACGCGAGTCCCTCCGGAATTTTATGAACCAGGACCGCGAGTGGAAACGTGGCGCGCATCGAGCCCGCGCCCGCCTGCTGAGCCACCGTCATCCCCCAACCGTCGATGAACGCATGAATGGCAGTGGCGATTATCAAAGGCACGCTGAAGCCGTGCAACTCGACATCGCAGTGGCCATGATCGTGGTCGTGCGAACAGGAAGGGCACACGGGATGAACGTACCGGTCTACAAAATACAGCAGTGACCAGCCGATCCCGTAAAGCACGCCCGCGCGCAGCCAGCCTTCTTCCCCGGCCATCTCCGGCAAGATTGAAAACAGAGATACCGCGATAAGGATCGCGCCGCTGACTGGCACAAATACGCGCATCCTGCCGTGCGCCACGGGCAGATAAGCGCCCACACATGCGCCCGCGATACCGATAAACGCGGCTAGGAGTGAAAGATGCATTTAGGATGAAGCGGCACTAAGTTTGTCTGGGGTCCACCTGTTATGATAGATTCTCAGGTTGATAAACGCGAACGCCGATAAGCGTGCGCCCGTGGCAACCAGCCCTGGAAGCGCGCTTTTGTAACGGCGGATACGCAGTTATCGTCCATTAAATTTACTTTATGATCAAAGTCGAAGGTCTGACCAAGCGCTATGCGCGTCATGTCGCGGTCGACAATATCTCCTTCGAGGTTGGCAAAGGCGAGATCGTAGGCTTTCTGGGCCCCAATGGCGCAGGCAAGACTACCACCATGCGGGTCCTCACCTGCTTCCTCCCGCCCACCTCCGGAAAGGCCAGCTATCGCTGGTTTCGATGTGCTTGAACAGCCTTTGGAGGTCAAGAAACGCATTGGCTATCTTCCCGAAACGCCTCCTCTCTACCCCGAGATGGAGGTCACCGAGTATCTTACTTTTGTGGCACGGCTGAAGGGCATTCCCGAGGGCGATGTGCCAAAGCGCGTCGATGAAGCCGAAGACGCTGTGCCTTGGGCGACGTCAAGACAAAGCTGATCGGCAAGCTCTCGAAAGGCTATCGCCAGCGCGTCGGACTGGCGCAAGCCATCCTCCACAACCCCGATGTTCTGATCCTCGATGAGCCTACTTCCGGTCTCGATCCCAAACAGATTATCGAGACGCGCGAGCTGATCGCCAGCCTCTCGGGCGATCACACCATCATCCTCAGCACTCATATCCTCTCGGAAGTGGAGCACTCGTGCCAGAAGGTGCTGATCATCAATCGCGGGCGGATTGTGGCCAGCGAATCAGTCACTGGCCTGACCAGCAAGATGGAGCTGGCGCGGACTACGGTATCCATCGAAGTTCATGGCCGCCAATCTGAATCCCGCGGACGTGCGCCAGCGCTTCGAAAAGATTGCCGGCGTGAGCCGCGTGGAAATCAAAGACAGCCGGGATAGTCTCGCAGTCGTTGAGGTTGAGAGTCTTGCCGGACAATCCGTCCGCCCCGAACTTGCGCGCGCTGTTGTGCAGGCCGGGTGGAATTTGCATGAAATGCGAGGCATCAACATGAGTCTCGAAGATATCTTCCTGCAACTCACAGGCGGAGCGTCGCAACCCCTTGAAACGCCGGTTGACCAACCGGTTGAAGTGCCAGTAGCGGGAGAGAAAAAGTAATGAAGAATGTCTGGGTCATCTGCCGCAAGGAACTCAAATCCTATTTCGCTTCCCCCATCGCTTACCTCCTGATCACGGTATTCGCCGTGATCTTCGGATACTTCTTCTGGCGCGCCATCGCTTACTTCGTACAGGCTGGTATGGAGATGCAGATGAGCGGCCGCACGCAGCCGATGAGCGTCAATGAACTGGTCATCGGTCCGCTGCTCAGCAATATGAGCGTGGTCGCTCTCTTCCTGCTTCCCATGATGACGATGCGCCTTTTCGCGGAAGAAAAGAATCGCGGCACCATCGAACTGC
Organism: Terriglobia bacterium; assembly: GCA_963767545.1. Lineage (GTDB taxonomy): Bacteria > Acidobacteriota > Terriglobia > Bryobacterales > Bryobacteraceae > CAVVFX01. The sequence continues at coordinate 15,046 of CAVYEV010000020.1, read as the reverse complement.
TGCTCACCTCGCCCATAAGCGATTAGGAACTCGTCATAGGCAAATGGCTGGGATCGATGATCCTGTTCCTGGTAATCGTCGGCATCTCCTGTATCAACATCGCGATTCTCTTTGCCTACGGCAAGCCCGATTGGAAACCGATCTTAGCCGGATTGCTCGGCCTGCTACTGCAAGGCGGCGCGATCCTCGCAATTGGCACCTTCATTTCCACGACAACACGCAATCAGATCATCGCCGGCAGCGTCACCTTCGCTGTGGTGCTGCTGCTTTGGGTGCTGAGCTGGTTGAATTTCGAACAGGCGGGCTGGGCCAAGGTCCTTGCCTATTGTTCGGTTCTTTCCCATGGCGAGTCGTTTACGCGGGGGGTTATTGAATTAAAGGACGTGGTTTACTTCATATCCGTCATCTTCTTTGGACTCTTCCTGACCCAGCGTTCACTCGAATCGCTCAGGTGGAGGGCATAACGCAAAATGAATACATCCTGGATACAAGCCCGCCAGACCAAGTACGGCGCATATGTCACCGTATATATTCTGGTGGTCATCGCCATTGTGGCCGGCGCCAACTGGCTGGCGAATCAAAATAACAAGTCATACGATACAACGTCCAATAAGCGCTTCAGCCTGTCCGATGCGAGCAAGAAAGCTGTCACGGGCCTCAAGAACGACATCACGATCACTTACTTCGATCGCACGAGCGCGTTCGATAACGCCCGCGCGACCCTGGATCGCTACAAGGATCTGTCGAGCAAGGTCAAGCTCATGTTCATCGATCCCGAGAAGAAGCCCGAGATCGCGCGTCTCGCGCACGTGCAGAACTTCGGCTCGATCTTCGTGGATTACGGCGACCAAACATGAAGAAGCCAAGTCGCTGACCGAAGAAGAAATCACCGGCGCGATCAAACGCGCCATGACGTCGGGCGTCCGCACCGCTTGTTTCGTCACCGGCAGCGGTGAAGCCAGCATCACCGATACCGATCGCGAAGGGTATTCGCGTTTCAAGGATCTGCTCGATAAGAGCGGCATCAAGACCAAAGAACTGCCCATGCTGCAGAAGGCTGAGATCGATAAAGACTGCACAATCGCAGTGATCGCAGGCCCGACTCACGACTATATTCCGCCGGTTCGCGACGCGATTAAGAAGTTTGTCGACGACGGCGGCAAAGCGCTTATCATGTTTACGCCATCGATTGGCGACAAGAGCGGCTCGGCGGAAGGCGAACCGGAACTCGAGAAGATGGTCGCCGATTGGGGCGTCGGCGTCGATAACGACCTGGTCTACGATGTCGGTCCCTATTCCCAGGTTTTCGGCGAAGCCGCGCCGGTAGTCGGCCATTACGAGACCCAAGCGATCGTCAAAGACATGGGCCGCAGTGCTACGGTATTCCCGCTCTCCCGGAGTCTTGAAATTAAGAGCGACAAGCCCGGCATGGAGAAGCTGTTCGAAAGTTCCGATAGCAGCTACGATGACGACCAACCTCAAACCGCCGATCAAACTGAACCCGGATAAAGACAAAAAGGGTCCTTTCGTGCTTGGCGCGGCCGGGACGGTCAGCGGCAAATCGCGGATTGTGGTAACCGGCAGTTCGAGCTGGGTCTCCAACTCGGCGCTGAGCTATCCGACTGCGAACCGGGATCTGGCAATGAACATGATTAACTGGCTGACCGCCGACGAATCTCTGATCTCGATTCCAACCAAGGAGCCGGAAGATCGCCGCATTATGCTTAGCGGACGGCAGATGAATATGATCGCGCTTTCGAGCGTAATCTTCCTTCCGCTCATCGTGGTGCTTTTCCGGATTCGCCGTTTGGTGGAAGCGGAGGTAGCGCCAGTGAAACCCAACGGACTCCTGGTGGCGGTGTTGGTTCTGGCCGCGCTGACGGGCGGCATCTACTGGACCAACAAGCACAAAGCGGACGAAGCTAAGAAGCCGGCGGCGACTACCGAGGCAACTCCCAAAGTGATTGCGATTCCCGAAGACCAGGTCAAAGAGATCAGGATCGCCAAGAAGGACGCGGAGCCGACCGTTGTTTCCAAAGCCGGAGACAAATGGATTCTGGTTCAACCGAAGGCCATGGCGGCGGATCAGGAGGCGGTCGGCTCCATGGTTACGGCGCTTTCCTCCCTCAATGCCGATCGTGTCGTCGAAGAAAAGCCGGCCGATCTCGCGCCCTTCGGCCTCGCCACTCCCAAAGAACAGGTAACCGTCACGAAGAAGGATGGCAAGACCGTAACGCTCGATCTTGGCGACGACAGTCCTGTGGGTAGCGGCGTATTCGCGAAGCTCGCAGGCGACAGCAAGGTGTATGTTATCCCGACCTACACCAAATCCAACTTCGATAAGACGGAAAAGGATCTGCGCGATAAGCGTCTTCTCACTTTCAACTCCGATAAATTGACCAGTCTTCAACTTACAGGCCAAGGGCCAGACTGTCGAGTTCGGCAAAAATGCGCAGAACGACTGGACGATCGTCAAACCGAAGCCGCTGCGGGCCGACGGCAGCCAGATTGACGACTTGGTTCGTAAACTGAAAGACGCCAAGATGGACACCTCGCGTCTCGGACGAGGATGCCAAAAAGGCTCAGACCGCTTTTGCTACTTCTCCGAGAGTCGCCGAAGTAGTTGTCACCGATAATTCCGGCCCTCAAACGCTGGAAGTTCGCAAAGACAAAGATAAGAACTACTACGCCAAGAGTTCAGCGGTCGAAGGAGTTTACAAGATCGCGAGCGATCTGGGAGATGCGCTCGACAAATCGGCCGATGACTTCCGCAACAAGAAATTATTCGATTTCGGCTTCAGCGATCCCACAAAAATCCAGTTACAGACCGGGACGTACCAGAAAACCGGCGAGAAGTGGATGTCCGGCAGCACCGAAATGGACTCGATCAGCATCCAAGGACTGATCGATAAGTTGCGCGAGCTTTCGGCCACCAAATTCGTGGACCATGCCGGCGGTACTCCGGTGTTCGAGGCGGCGGTAACCTATAACGACAGTAAGAATGCATCGCGCACGGACAAGGTTACGATCACCAAGGATGGAGACAAGTACTTCGCCACCAGAGCCGGCGAGCCGGGTGTCTATGAGATCGATTCCAAGGCTTTCGACGATCTGCAAAAGGCCGCGGCCGGAATTAAGCCGGCAGCTCCGAAGACCCCAGCTAAGAAATGAAGCGCGCGCCAGGTAGACGATGAGCGCGCTCCTTACCGATCTCTACGAACTTACGATGGCCGCCGGGTACTTCTCGGCGGCCAAACATCACGAAATCGCGACCTTCGAACTTTCGGTGCGGCGCCTGCCGGTTCACCGCGATTTCATCATCGTTGCGGGTCTACAGCAAGCCCTGGAGTATCTGGCCGAGTCTTCGGTTCACTCCGGACGAGGTCGCCTACCTTCGCGGACTTTCACAATTTGCGAACGCCGCGCCCGAATTCTTCGATTATCTGGCCAATTTCCGTTTCACCGGCACCGTGTTCGCCGTGCCCGAGGGCACTTTGATGTTTGCCGGCGAGCCCATCCTGACGATCAAAGCTCCGATTATCGAAGCCCAGATTCCGGAAACCTATCTCCTTTCAACCATCACGTTCCAGTCGCTCATCGCAACCAAAGCGGCCCGTATCGCCCTTGCCGCGAAGGGTCGTCCCGTGTACGAATTCGGCACCCGCCGCGCTCATACTCCCGAAGCCGGAGTCCTGGGAGCGCGGGCAGCTTACATTGGCGGATGCGCGGGAACCAGCAACACCCTCGCCGGCTTCCGCTACGGCGTCCCGGTGGTCGGGACCGCGGCCCATTCCTGGGTCATGTCGTTCGATAGCGAGACGGAGGCGTTCCGCCAATTGCAGAAGCTCCTCGGTGCAGGTACCATCCAACTCATCGACACCTATGACACGCTCGAAGGTGCGCGGCGCGTGATCTCGTTGGGAGAGCCGCTCTTTGGCGTTCGCATCGACAGCGGCGACTTCCCAACGGTTTGCCGGGACGTCCGCGCGCTGCTCGATTCTGCCGGGATGACAAACGTCCAAATCATGCTGAGCGGCGATCTCAACGAAGATCGCATCGCCGCGCTGCTCGCCGATCATGTTCCCGTGGACAGCTTCGGCGTAGGCACCGAATTGGCCACGTCCGCCGACGCTCCGTCAATGGGCGCGATCTACAAAATCGTTGAACTGGAATCGAACGGTGTGACGCGAGGAACTGCGAAGTTCAGCGCGGATAAGGCTTCTTTGCCCGGCTCCAAACAAATATTCCGCTATTCGGATCACGACCTGGTCGCCTGTTCCGGTGAGTGCGCGTGCGGAGCGGAAGCGCTCCAGAAGCCGGTCATGGTAAACGGCAGTGTCATCGGCCATAAGACGCTGGAGCAGTCTCGCACGCGGGCGTGCCGTCAATTGGCGGCCATCGACCCCGCAAGCCACACGGTCGAATACAGCCATGATCTTCAGGAACTCGCCCGGCGAGTGCGCGAGCAGGTTCGATGAAACTCTACTTCGATATCGATACTCAGATCGACTTCATGTTCCCGGCCGGCGCGCTCTACGTCCCCGGCGCTGAAAAGCTGCTGCCGAGAATCGGCCAGCTCAATCGCGAAGCAGTCGCGAATGGCGGCAAAGTAATCTCGACAACCTGCGCTCACGAAGAAGACGACCCCGAGTTCAAATGTTGGCCTCCTCACTGCGTCGTCGGCACCGTGGGCCAGACGAAGCCTGCCTCTCTCTTGCTTGATAGACGCGTGACCATTCCCAAATACCCGGCAACTGTCTCGGTCGAAGGCGCGGACCAGATCATTCTGGAAAAGGGCGAACTCAATCTGTTTACCAATCCCAACACCGAAGCGCTGATTAAAGCCCTGGCGCCGGAAGAGTGCATCGTCTACGGAGTGGTCACCGAGTATTGCGTCAAGGAATGCGCGATGGGCCTCCGCGAGCGCGGTTACAAAGTCACTCTGGTCCAGGATGCGATCCAAAGCCTCGACACGGCTGAAGCTGGCCTCTTCCTGCGCGACTTCGCCGCCTCGCGTTAACGCGAATATGGGGCTGCGAGCGGGGCTGCATCGATGGCGATTACCTCGCCCAGATCCCGTTTACGATCGACGCCCAAGTCCTCGAATTTCCGAGCCGTCGTAAGCAACCGCGAATCGAGCGAATTACGCCCCTTGTTATAGGCCGCAACAGCCTTGTTGAGTCCTGAACCGACCTCCGAATAGTGCTCGGCGAAAACGCGAATCCGGTCGTAAAGTTCGGCGCCCAGCGCGCGGATCTCTTCGGCGTTCCTCGCAAGCTGGCGTTCGCGCCACCCGTACGCGATTGCCCGCAGCAGCGCAATCAGCGTAGTCGGCGTCGCCAGCACAACATTGTTGCGGACGCCGTGTTCAATCAGGTCGGGCTGCTGTTGCAGCGCCGCGCTGAAGAAGATTTCGCCCGGCAGGAATGCAATGACAAAGTCCGGCGCCTGGCGGAACTGGCTCCAATAAGTTTTCTGGCCAAGGCGATCGATGTGCTTACGGATCTGCTGCGCATGTTGCTTCAGCTTCTCCGTTGCCCCAGCCTCGTCCGGCGCTTCCAGCGATTCGAGGTAGGCCGATAACGAAACCTTGGAGTCCACGACGACCTCACGTTCGTTCGGCAAACGAACAATCAGGTCCGGACGAAGGCGCCCGTCCTCGGTAGCAACCGACACTTGCTCCGCGAAGTCGCAATACGCGGTCATGCCCGCGAGTTCCACTACGCGCTTCAACTGAATCTCGCCCCACCGCCCGCGAGCGATTGGACTCTTCAGCGCGCCGGAAAGTTTGCGTGTCTCATCGCGCAAGCTCGCATTGCCTTCGGACATGGTCTTCACCTGATCCGTGAGAGCTGCATACGCGCCTGCGCGGGCGAGTTCGATCGAGTGGATCTTCTCGTCCACGCGAGCGAGCGAATCCCGGAGCGGCCTGACCACTTCATCGATCGCTTGCCGGCCCCGCGCTAAATCGGAAGCCGCCTGGAACTGATCCAGGGATTTTTCGGCTAGACTGGCGCGCTCCGTTTCGAGACGAGCGCGAAGGTCCGCCTCGGATGCGATGAGCCGCGAGTTCTCAGCCCGGAGGACAGCCATCTCCGCGGCAAATCGGGTATAGAACCAAACGGCGGCCGCGAGAGCGGCCAAAGCCAGCAACGCGAGAGCCCAAAACATGATTCCTACATTATGTCACTCAAAACAGAATTGAGCAATAATGTCCGATTTCCGTTTAGTGCACCATAGAGGATATGGTCTCGCGACTCCTTCTGCTCTCCTATTTCTCGGTCTCGGCTGCAATTGCGCAATCCGCTAGCCCGGCAATGGACCAACCGCTGACTGCGCTGCCCTATAGCCCAAGCCTCGATCCCACGTCGATGAACCGCAGCAGTCGATCCGTGCGTCGATTTCTTTCAATACTCCTGCGGCGCGTGGATCAAGAACAATCCCATACCGCCCGATCAGCCTACCTGGGATGTCTACGCGAAACTGACCAATGAGAATCAGCGATTGCTGTGGGGCGTTCTTGCAGCAGGCGGCGGATCCGGCGAAGCCGCACTCGAAAACCGAACAGCAGATCGGCGAGTTCTTCCACGCCTGCATGGATGAGGCTTCGGTAGAGAAAGCCGGTCTCGCGCCTTTGAAACCCGCACTCGACGCCATCGCGGCGTTGCAGTCGAAACGCCAATTAGCCGCGTTGCTCGCGCGGGAGCATACGGACGAAAATTCAAGCGCCCTATTTAACTTCGGCTCGAATCAGGATTTCGAAAACTCACAGCAGGTAATCGCCTTCGCATACGCGGGCGGTCTGGGATTGCCGGACCGGGATTACTATCTCAAGACCGATGCCAAATCGCAAGAGCATCGCCAGAAATACCTGGAGCACGTAGGGCGGATGCTCGTGCTCCTCGGTGAAAGTCCGGCGGACGCGAAAGCCGATGCCGACATCGTCATGAACATCGAGACCGATATGGCGAAAGCTTCGCTGACCCGCGTTGAGAAACGCGAGCCGCACAATCTGTTGCACAAGTTCAAGACGGCGGAATTCAAAGCCCTGACGCCCAGCTTCGATTGGGATGCGTACTTCTCGCATATCCAACTCGCCACACCGCCTGTGATCAATGCGACCGAGCCGGCGTTCTTCCGCGAACTCGAGACGCTGATCGCCTCCCGCGATCTGAGTGCCTGGAAAACGTATCTGCGCTGGCATCTGGTCCGCGGCAATGCGCGTTACCTTTCATCTGCGTTTGTGGACGAGAGTTTCAATTTCTATTCCAAATACCTGGCCGGCACTGAGCAACAACCCCCGCGTTGGAAACGATGCGTGCGGCAAGTGGACCGCGATCTCGGCGAGGCTCTCGGCCAGGTCTATGTGCAGAAAGTCTTCAGCCCCGAAGCCAAAAGACAGACTCTCGATATGACACGCGAGATCGAGATGGAGATGGGGAATGAGATCCGCGGACTCCCTTGGATGAGCGATGCGACCAAAACGCGCGCGCTTGAGAAACTGCACGGTGTCGTGAACAAGATCGGATATCCCGACAAATGGCGCGACTATAGCTCGGTTATCGTCAAATCAAGCGACTTTCTGGGTAACGTCAGCCGCGCCAGAGCATTCGAGTCTCATCGCGATCTGAACAAAATCGGGAAGCCGGTTGACCGGACTGAATGGACGATGACACCCCCCACAGTAAACGCCTACTACGATCCGCAAATGAACGACATCAACTTCCCCGCGGGCGTCTTGCAGCCGCCCCTATTTGACGTCAAGATCGATGCCGCCCCGAACTATGGCGACACCGGCGGCACCATCGGTCACGAACTCACGCATGGGTTCGACGATGAGGGCCGTCAATTCGACGCACAGGGCAATCTGCGCGACTGGTGGACCGAAAAAGACGCAGCCGAGTTTGAGCAGCGCGTGAACTGTATCCGCGATCAGTATGCGCAATACACCGTCGTCGACGACATCAAGATCAACAGCAAGCTTACCGCTGGCGAGGATGTTGCCGATCTTGGCGGCGAGGTGCTCGCATGGCTCGCCTGGAAAACCGCCACCAAGAACCGCAAGCTTGAACCGATGGACGGCCTCACACCTGAGCAACGCTTTTTCGTGGGCTTTGCTCAATGGGCGTGCGGCAGCGCGCGTCCCGAGACACTCCGGATGCGCGCGATTACCGATCCTCACTCGCCTTACGCCGATCGCATCAACGGAGTCGTAGCGAATATGCCGGAATTCCAGCAGGCCTTTTCGTGCAAAGTGGGACAGCCGATGGTCCGGCCCAAGGCGTGCAAGGTTTGGTAGCGATGGGACGAATTGAAAAAGCGGTCGTGCTGGCGGCGGGCAAGGGAACTCGCATGGGCGCGCTCACGGAGGAAATGCCCAAGCCCATGCTGCCGGTCCATGGGAAGCCGATACTGGAACATATCCTTGATCGCTTGGGAGAAGCCGGTATCCGCGCATGCGGCGTCATCACCGGGTACAAGCACGAGATGATCGAGCAGTACTTCGCCCATTATCCGATACGCCTCGAATTTATCCATCAGGAGACGATCAATGGCACTGCAGGAGCGGCCAAACTGGCGCACGGCTTCGTGGCAAACGATCCGTTTCTCTTGACGTACGGCGATATCTGGTGCGATGCGGACGATTACCGGCGCGTGATGCAGCCAATCGAGGAAGAACCGGACACCGAGGCGACGCTTGCCGTGAAATACGTCGATGACCCCTACCAGGGAGCGGCAGTTTACGAAGAAAGCGGCTTCATCCGCAAGATCATCGAGAAGCCGGCGAAGGGGACGTCCACCACCAATTGGAACAGCGCCGGTATCTATTGCTTTCGGCCGCGAGTGTTCGAAGAGATCGATCGCGTGCCTGTTTCGCCGCGCGGCGAGTACGAATTGACGAGCGCGATCGAGCAGATGATCGAAGCGGGCCGAAAGATCCGCGCAGTCGAAATCAAGGGAACATGGCGCGATATCGGGCGTCCCGAAGACCTTACCGCGGGTAATTTTGCACTAGACACGCAGTACCCGCGCCCCGGCCGACGGCTCAGCTTCCAAGAGATATTCCGGGAACTCGCGCCGCGCCGGACGCCCAGCATAGAACGCCGACTCCACCGCTTCGCATAACCCGTCTTTTTCCTCCCTGCGGCATAGCGCCACCACGCAACCGCCGAAGCCCGCGCCGGTGACTCGCGCACCCACCGCGCCCGCCGCGAGGAACGCTTCAACCAGTGCGTCCACCTCGGGATGACTCACCTCGAAGTCATCGCGCAAGCTGGCGTGCGACGCGTTCATCAGCTTGCCGAAACCCTCGATATCGCCGCCGACCATGGCTTCACGGGCCCGCTCCACGCGTTCAGCCTCGCTGATCACGTGCCGGTATCGGCGTTGTTCAACCGGCGTGAGCAGCGGTTGCGGCCGCTGAAACGCCTTGCGGCACGACTCCCGCCGCTCGTTGTACTGCTCCTTCACCGCGTTCGACTTCTCCGCTCGTACCAGGCTGTGGCCGATGAGAAACCGCCATTCGGTCGGCACGGGCGTGGGATGTACCGCGAAGGGCGAGAAGTCGATTTTGAGAGCATGTCCGGACTACTCCCGCGAGGCAGACGGTATGGTCCATCGCGCCGCCCCGCGTCCCGACGTAGCGCTCGCCCTCGGGAAACAATTCGACCAGCTCTTCGAAGTCTGGCTCGATGCGATTCGCGGCAAGCAGCGCGATCCCGCTTCCGACCACCAACGCCGACGACGAACTGAGTCCCGCGGCCACCGGAATGTCGCTATGGAGCAGCATATCCATGCCGCAAAGGTTGCCGTAGCGCTGCGCGAGAATACGCGCGGACGCCTTCACGTAGTTGCCCCAGTCGCCTTGCTCATACCGCTCGATCTCACTCGCGATCTCGAATTGCCGTTCGCCATATCCATCGGCAGCAACTGCCCGGATGGTGTGATCGCGTCGCGCCCGAAAGAGCATTTGGAACCGCCGCTGCAATGCCATGGGAAAAACCGGGAGCCCGTTGTAGTCGGTGTGCTCGCCAATCAGATTTACCCGTCCCGGGGCCTCCGCGAGGCTGATTTCTCCGCCGCTTCCAAACAGCGATTCAAAATGCGATACAGTGATGTTCGGCAACAAGCAAGTTTACTATGAACATCTGGTATGACTTCTGGGTCTTCGATTTCGCCGTGGCGGGCGTTGCGTTCGTCTTCATCCTCACGCTGGTTGCGGTGAAGGGCTTTGCCGATCTTCGCGCCATGTTCCGCCTGCTCGACCAGGAGCGCCACCAGAAGCCCGATTAGCCAAATCCACCTGACGGCCCACTTCCTGTGAACTTCCACCCTATCGATTGGATCATTGTAATTGTCTATCTCGCCGCAACCATGGCGGCCGGCTTGTACGGGAAGCGCTACGTTCTCGGACTCGGCGATTTCCTGGTTGCCGGACGAAAGCTCGGCACCTACATCGGCGTTGCCACGCTGGCAGCGACCGAGATCGGCACCATCACGTTCATGTACTACGCCGCAACTCGGCTTCAAGACCGGATTCGCGTCGTTCGTCAACGGCTTGATCGCCGGCCTTGTGATGATCTTCATCGGGCGCACCGGATTTCTCGTAAAGAAAATGCGCGCCATGGGCATCATGACCGTGCCGGAATTCTTTGAGGCTCGCTACAGCAGGAACCTGCGCCTCCTGACGGGCGTGCTGGTTGCGATCGGCGGCATTCTCAACATGGGCGTGTTCCTTAAGGTGGAAGGCACGTTCCTGCTGCTCATCAGCGGTGTCTCGCGCGACTATCTGAAGGAAATGATGACCGGCATTCTGCTGCTTGAACTGCTTGTACACGGTGCTCGGCGGCATGGTCTCGATCGTCATCACCGATTTCATTCAGTTTGTCTTCCTCGGTATCGGCACGGTTCTGATCACCGGCTTCACCATATACAAAGCCGGCTGGGAGCACATGTATCAGGCGGTGCTGACCAATCGCGGCGATGCGGGATTCAGTCCCGATCACCAATCCCGACTACGGCTGGGGCTTCATCATTTTCCAGATGCTGCTGTGGCTCGCCGTCGACACCTGCTGGCAGACCACCGCCATGCGCACGTTCTCGACCAAAGATCCGGAGACCAGCCGCAAGGTGTTTTCGTGGACCGGATTCATCTTTCTGGGACGCGGCATGATGCCGATGTTGTGGGGTATCGGCGCGCTCGCAATACTCGGACCCGGAGCGGATTCGCTCGAAGCCATGCCGATCATGATTTCGAAGATCCTGCCCGTTGGTGTGCTGGGGCTGGTGACGGCCGGGCATGCTGGCCGCCACGATGTCGGTCAACAGTTCGTATCTGCTGGGATGGAGTTCGGTGATCGCGCAGGATATCGTCGGTCCCGGCGCGGAAAAAGCCGCTTTCGCCGAAAGGACAGATCCTTCTGAATCGCGTGACGAACCTGTTTGTCAGTCTGTTCGTGCTGTTCTGGGGTATCTGGTACACGCTGCCCGGTCCTGTCTATTATTACCTCAACATTACCGCCACTATTTTCCTTGCCGGCGCTTTTGCGGCAGTTACAGGCGGGCTCTACTGGAGCCGCGCGAACACCGTGGGCGGATATAGCGCTATGCTCGCCGGCGCCGCCGGATCGGTCGCTTTTTTCTTCTTCCATTTGCCGGCTGCTTATGCGGGCTTAGGCTCGTTCGCTGTCGCTGCGTTAGCAATGATTGTGGGCTCGCTGGTGGGCGGTTCGTCTAACACCGTTGCTCGCGCGAGGTAAGATCCTTCGTGCCTGCTACGTTAGCTACAAGACCGCCGAGCACCAATACTCGGTCTATCGACACTCTGACGAATCTGCTCGATTGCCCGTCTGTCAACTTCGCCGCTACTCATCCAGTTGAGCTTAATTAAGCGAGTTGGAGCGATTTGTCCAGAGAAAGAGCTGGCCCGCCCCGAATTCTTGCGAAGATACCTTCTATATATGGGTCACCCGCGTGTCGGCGAAATGTGGTCAACTTGTAAATCTAGAAGACAAACCCCACTCGCGCGACCAGAGTGCGTGGTTGCAGGAAATGCGTGCCGCTGAACGTTGAAAGAAAATTGTACGCGGCTACCACGTTCGTGAGATTGGTGATGTCGAGCGATGCGGTATAGCGGCGCGTCCCTTCCGAATGCAGCAGGTTGTCCGTTCCGATCCCCAGATTGATCAGATTGCGAGGCTTGACGCGATCCGGATTGTGATCGTCATTTTCCTGGCTTGCGAAATTATCATACCCGCCTTGTGGCAGCGTCAGGAGTTTCGATGTCACCTTTCCTTGCATGCCGCCGCCGCTAACGCAATCGGAAATCGGGTTCGCAACGGTCGCCAGAATCCCGTTGCACGCCAAGCCGATCGTCACCTGCTGATTCGGACTCAGCAGAGAGATTGCCGCCCCCGCATCGGGGATGCCGCTGACGACCAAACCGCTATCGAAGCGGTAGGTTAAAGCGATCCATTCGGCGTTGTGCGGACGTTGGTAGCGGAAGGTCATGGTGGATTGAAATGCCTGATCGTGATCGATGCGGAAGACTCCTGCGGCGAGAGGTGCGCCTTGCGGAATCAGGCCGCCGGTCTCCGGCGGGTAGTACCGGGCGCGCGTGTGACCGAACGTCCAGTATGCCTGAAACCCGTGCAGATTCGTGGTGCTCACGCGTCCGGTGACGCCATCGAGTTTCGAGTTATGCCACGCGATCGGGAAGGTGATCGTTGTGTTCAGCAGCGTGCTGAAATCATAGGAGTTGTGCGTGTATTTCCAGAAATAATCGGCATCGATCAGCAGGAATCTGCCGACGGCTTGCTGCAGGCCTGTATTAAATTGATTGCGGAAACCGGGCTGAATTGCCACGGCATTCGAGCCGAAAACGTTCTGCGCCAAGCCGCCGATTCCGGTCGCATTCGAAAGGAGAAGGTTCTCGTTGAACGGCGTTTCCAAGGTTCTCGCGTATGCTACGCGCAGCACGGTACCGGTCTTTTTGATGTTATAGGCAATCCCGGCGCGAGGTTCAGGCTCACTTTTGGTGACCAGCCCATCATAGCGATCGAATCGCAAACCAATGTTGAATTGGAAGTTTCCCACGGTGATGGCGTCCTGCGCATAGAACGCAAATTGATTGATGTTGGCTGCGGCGTGGAAGTTGAACGGCGTTCCGCCGCGTGTCAAATCGAAAGGCAGAATGCCGGGCGCAAACGGCGCAGATACGTTCGGATTGTCGCTCGTGTTGGGCTGAAATCCGGCCGCCGCGCACTGCCCTGGACTCGTGAGCGCAGGATCGCCGATTGCGTTTCCGCTGGCATCGATACACGGCGAGTTGAATGTCGGATCGGTGATGCCGAAGCCGAAGTTTTCGAGCAACCGCGTCTGCTTTATGTCCAAGCCGTACTTCAAATTGTGACGCCCAGTCGTGGTGGAGACATCGGCTTTGACGCCCCAGTTCAGCAGTTGGCGGTTCTGACTCTGCGTGGCGGGCGTGTCGGCAAACGGATCGCGGCTCGCATAGTAGTTAACCTGATCTTTTCGAATGTACGGATTTATCGTTAGCAGCGTGCGCGCGTTGAAAGTGTGCTGATAACCGGGGGCGATGCTCCAGGAGAGCACGCGCTGGTGTTGATCCTGGGCCAACTGATCGTAGTCGTTCGGAATCTGAAACCAGTTCCGCGCCAGGAACATATTAAGGTGAAAGACATCGCTGCCACTCTCTTGATAGTCGAACCGGTCGAAGATCGTCTGGTTATTTCCTTTATCGTGAAACGCGGTAAATTCCGGCGTATCGAGAAACCGCCCCGTGCGAAGTCCATCGAGCGGGCTCTGTTGCATTAACACTCAAGCTGCAAGAACATTGCTCCAGATCGCGTCTAGTGTGCGGCCGAATCCACGCGGCACAAGATACTGATCTTTGCTGAGTTTCTGGAGTAGCTCAATGCCAATGAGGACGCGTCTGGCGTTGTAGAATTTCTTGAATCCCAACATCGGCTGAACCTGCGATTTAATGCGGCGATGATCCTGTTCCACGATATTGTTCAGGTATTTGCAGCTGCGGATCTTCACCGGGTTAGCCCAGCGGAAGTTGAACTCGTTCCGCATCCCCATTCGCCGCAGAGCGGCGTGACTCGGCCTGAAGGCGTCCAGGGTGATGGATCGCGGTTCGCCGTGGTGCTTCAGCGCCTTCCGGAAGAATGCTTTCGCCGCTGCTACATCGCGCGTGCGGCTCAGATAGGATTCCGCCGTCCGGCCACGCTCATCTACAGCACGGTACAGAAACATCCAGCCACCCTGCACTTTGACATACGTCTCGTCGGCACGCCACGACCGGCCCACGCGCTGTTCGAAATGCAGCCATCGTTTGGCGATTTCTTCGGAATACCGCACTACCCAGCGCAGGATGGTGCAGGGTGCCACGGATACGCCCAACTCCCTTGCGATCTCCGCCATTTCGCGGTAGCTGAGCTTAAAACGTAAATACCAGCGAATGCACCGAATAATAACGTTGTCTTCAAAACGGCGACGGCTGAACAGCGGATTGCGACCAGTCTGGGAACGCATCCCCCTATTCTCCCTTCAGGCCGTGCGGACGGAGTTCTGCCTGCGTCAGAATCTTGTGTAGTTTCGAGCGGCTCAACCGCGTCAGTTCCGCATGACCACTGGCGGCCGCTTCGCGCCGAACGTGTCCGGTGAGGAGTTTGTAGGTCCACAGTTCCTGGGCATAGCCTAGATCTTTCGGCTTCTGACAGGCCAAATTCTGCACCCACGCGATGGACTCATCCGATAGCCGACGGGGCTTTCCAGAACGAGGCAGTTCTCCCAAAGTCGCCTCCACGCCGAAGCGCAGATACTTGCGGATGCAAAGCACGACACTATTTCGGTTCGCCTGCCGTGCGGCTGCATTAGCCATATCGGGGACCCCATCGGCGGCATCCAGCAATATGGCGGCACGAATCGTCCGACGAGTCTGTTCCGTGCGGGACCGTCGGATCACCTCCACACGAATACGGTCCTCAGCAGATAACATGCAGCGGTCTGGGTCTGCCGG
>CAVYEV010000019.1:0-122277 GCA_963767545.1 Terriglobia bacterium | reverse complement strand
CAGCATTCTCAGCGTGTAGTTGTCTATCGGGATTGCAAACGGAGGCCCGAATCAGATCAACACTGTGGTGCCCGAAGAAGTAATTTCCCCTGTCGAATCAGGCACTGCGGACTAGACGGCCCACGTCAGGGTCGTGAGGCCGAACGGTAGGATCAATCTGCCGGACGTATTCGTCGTCACCTCGCGGCCTCAGATCTTTGTTACCTCGGAAACGGAACTCGGCGCGGGGATTGTCACGATTTGGGCTACCGGGATGGGGCGAGAGGATGGGATCGACGGCAGCATTGTCCGCATGCCCGCTACGAGGACAGTATCGATAGTTGAAGGCGGCAGTCTGCAGCAGTTCGATGTGCTCTATAGCGGCGACGCGCCAAACCTTATTCTGGGTCTAGTTCAGATAAACTTCAGATTGCCTGCAGCCCAGAATGTTGCAGTCGTGGGCATTGCGTTGCAGACTGCCGGGCGAATAAGCGATTATGTCGCGCTTCATACCAAGAAACAATAGACCGAAAAATGCTTGAATAGCCGTTAGCCACGCCGTTGGTCTTTCTTCAATAGATATGAAAGCGGCTCAGTCTTTCACGGGCACAGGCACAGCCAATAAGGCGTAGAGGAAAATCGGCGGTTTCTTCAAACCGCAGTTCGCCCCCAATGCGGGTTTGCGAGCCAGAGTGGAAGATGGCATCCTGAAAGCAAGGTGGTCAGACATGCCGGCTCGGAAGACTTTCGTCCTGTCGCTCTTTCGGGGCAAGTACGGTTTCAGGCCAGCACCATTGCCTCCAGCGATTCCCCCTCCACGCTTCATGACCATGAAAGGTCTACCCCTTGCGTGCTTTTCCAAGCCCAACTTTGAAGAAGACGGCCTGGAGTTTTTCGTGTGCAATGGCGGCGGTGGGATTGCAGGCGTTCGAAGAAAGGCCGATCCGGCCCGCACCGTATGGGTGTGCGACCCCGAGATTGCCATGAACCTCAATATGCAGTTGGCAAAAGGGGAATGCCGCGGCAAACAGTTTTTTGTCAGGTCCGAGCCTTCAGGAATCATCTCGTTTGGGTGCGAAGGAAAGAAAATCGCTCACGAGGAGAAGTTCAAAGAAGCTTCAAGGGCGGAGTGGAGGAAATGGGATGCTTATCTCAAGTGAAATCCCCAAGCGCATGTTTAGCGGTCCCGAGACTTTTGCCATTTGATTTCTCGCGATTATCTTGTGGTCAGTGAACCAGCGCGGCGAGAATGGTCGCGTCGTCGGTTTGATTGTCGCCTGAAAATTCGTCGAGGGCCGCGAATGCAGATTCGACAATGCTCTCCGGCTGCCGCGTCCGGCAACGTTTTACGGCGGCAAGAAGACCGTCGACGCCCCACTCTTCGCCGGCCGTGTTGGTAGCTTCGACGAAACCGTCGGTGTAGACCACTATGAGATCTCCCGGATACAACTGAATCGCCTGCGCCTGGTAGACGGTTTCGGCAAAGAGTCCAACGGGCGGAGCGCAGGCTTCAAGCCAGGCGACAGCGCCGCCGCGGCGGATCACCACGGCGGGATTGTGGCCTGCATTTACATAATGCAGTGTCCGCGTATTTTCGTCGAAGACGCCGTAGAATAAGGTCGCGTATCGATCGACGGGCGAGCATGCGTGCAACTGACGGTTCACCGCGTTAACGACTGCGGCCGGATCTTCGGGGGCGAACAAAGCGGCAGTGCGAAGAGAGGACTGGACGTTCGCTACAATGAGCGCCGCGGGAAGGCCTTTGCCGGACGCATCGGCGACGGCGAGCCCAAAGCGGCGGCCGGGCAGGGACACGAAGTGGAAGCAATCGCCGCCGAGCGCGCGCATCTGCCGGCAGCGGGCATTGCAGGTGAGACTTTGTGCTTGAGCGCACGGGATTTCCATGAATCGTTCCTGCAGGCCGCATGCGGCCACCCAGTCCTGGCTGACGTCCACTACTACGGATTGGCTAATCATCTTTTTGCGCCTCCGTAGATAGGTCGGCGCAGGAGGCTACAAATCGACATCGAACCGCCAACTTTTTTTGTACAGAAAATTTGCCGGGAGCATGTCGAGAACCGGAGAGGCGGCTCCGACTACCCTGTGAACGCGCCGAAAGGCAGCGTAAACCAAAGGAGCAAGAGAAATGAAATACGTTTTGCTGATGTCAGGAAACAAGGCAGGAGTGGATGCATACCGGGCGTGGTCCAGAAAAGACATTGATGCCCATATGGCCGTCCTGACCAGCCTCAACCGCGAGCTTACAGAATCGGGTGAGTTCGTCGCAACGCAAGGTTTGGCGGCTCCGCATGAGGCTAAGGTCGTGCGCGGCTTGAAGGAAGGAATGCCAATCACGGACGGCATTTTCCCCGAATCCAAGGAGTTTCTGCTTGGCTACTGGATTGTAGACGTAGCGACGCCGGAGCGTGCCTGCGAAATTGCCGGTCGCATTTCAGCCGCGCCGGGTCCTGGCGGAGTACCGACCAATATGCCGATCGAAGTCCGGCAGCTGGCGATCCACGCTCCGCAATCGTAGAGAGTGCAGAGGTTAGCGCCGGCCGCAGGAGACTTATGAAATACATTTTGATGATGCATGGCAAAAAGGGCGCCTGGGACGAGTACGCCAGGTGGTCAAAAGAAGATCTGCAGCGCAACGTCGAGTTTATGCAGCGCTTCAACAAGGAACTTCACGATTCGGGTGTTTTTGTGGACACGAAGGGGCTGGCCTGGCCCCAGGAGGCGAAGATCGTTCGCGCGGGGAATAACGGAGAGCCGGTTACCGACGGCGTGTTCCCGGAATCGAAGGAGTTCCTTGCCGGATACTGGGTTATCGACGTAGAGAGTCCCGAGCAGGCGTACAAGATTGCTGCCCGTGCATCGGCCGCGCCCGGGCCGGGCGGGAAACCGGCGAATATGCCGATTGAAGTACGGCAGGTGCTCAGCAGCCATAACGATTTGGGATTCTGACGCTGAGACGCGAATCGTGGATTGGCGGGAACAATCATCCGATCTTCCGATCGGAGAGTTGCTGCGAGAACTGACGCCACAGGTGCTCGGGCTTGTGGTGCGGAGATTTCGCGATTTCGACGCGGCCGAGGATGCCGTTCAGGAAGCGTCGATTGCGGCTGTGATGCAATGGCCGCGCGACGGAGTTCCCGACAATCCGCGCGCCTGGCTGACGCAGGTTGCGTTTCGAAAGATGGCGGACCGTATCCGCAGCGAATCTGCACGGAGGCGTCGCGAGACGGAAGTGGTGGAGGAGGCGGCGCGTGTGTCCGAGGCTGGCCTGGATGCTGCGCCGCTTGAAGACGACGGGCTGGTCCTTCTGTTTCTGTGCTGCCATACGGCTCTTACGCCTTCCTCCGCTATTGCTTTGACGCTGCGCGCGGTTGGCGGTCTGACCACGGCTGAAATCGCCAATGCTTTCCTGGTTCCGGAAGCAACGATGGCGCAGCGAATCAGCCGGGCCAAGCAGACCATCAAGGCATCGGGCATTCCCTTCCAAATGCCTGATGCCGAAGAGCGCGGGGTGCGTCTGCGCTCGGTGCTCCACGTTTTGTACTTGATCTTCAACGAGGGATATACGGCTACTTCAGGACCACACCTGCGGCGCGCCGATCTTTCACGGGAAGGGATACGCCTGACGCGCATGGCCCTGCGGCTGCAGCCCGAAAATACGGAAATTGCCGGCCTGCTGGCGCTGATGCTGTTGACCGACGCGCGGCGACATGCCCGAACCGGCCCAAACGATGAATTGATTCCGCTCGCGCAGCAGAATCGGGCGCTTTGGGACCGGGAACAGATTGCGGAGGGGGTCGCACTGCTTTCGGCCGCACTGCCGAAAGGCTCCGTCGGACCCTATCAATTGCAAGCGGCGATAGCCGCTGTTCACGATGAAGCCGAGCGCCCCGAAGATACGGATTGGCCTCAGATCCTGGCGCTATACGAGTTGCTGAAACGATATGTCGGACAATCCGATGGTGATCCTGAATCACGCAATCGCGGCAGCGATGGTGCATGGCCCGAAAGAGGGTTTGAATCTGCTGGACGCGCTTAAGGAGGACCGGCGAATTGCGGAACACTACCGCATGGATGCCGTTCGCGCACATCTGCTGGAAATGGCTGGCGATTCGCAAGCAGCGGCGAGATACTACCGCGCGGCTGCGGGCAAAACGGTGAATCTCCCCGAGCGCAATTACCTTCTGATGCAAGCTGCGCGGCTGGCTACGATGATAGCCCGATCTTGACCAAACCAAGGGATTAGGCATTGAGCGCGCGGACAATTCGCTGTTCAGAAACGATGCTAGACCGGGGGGGGAGGGGGGGGGGAGGGAGGAGGGAGTGAGGGGAAGGGGGAAGAGAGAGGGGAGGAGGGGAGAGAAGGGAGGGAGAAGAAGGGGGGGGGGGGAGGGAAGGGGGAGGGGGGGGGGGGGGGAGGAGGGGGGGTAGGGGGGGGAGAGGGTGGGGCGACTTCCCAGTCATAGGTCTAACCGGGATGCTGAGCGGATCACGGCGTAACCGGAAGTTGAGACTCAGGCGCTAAGGTGCTGGGGATAATCCGGTGGGCTGCATCGCAGCACGATGAACCGGCGCAGAAACATCCCTTCCGCGCTCCTCAAAAAACCATATCGGATCGGTTGACCCCGGTGCCTTGAAAATCCCCGGCTGTAGGCGGCATACGCACTGACGAAGAGCGCCGTCTCTCCATTTCGCACTGAACGAACACACAAGCAGGACGACTTGTTTTCTCAAGCTCCTGCCGGTGGTCATGAGACCGAGTCGGGAGGTAGAAGCCGGAAGAGAGGAGACAAGAATCGGGAGAGTCGTAGACTGGAGAAGATGAGCACTCAGGTTTTCCCGATCATTCCAGCGCAGGGCAGCGTTTACCTGATTCTCGCGGTGATTCTTGTGGTCGTGTTTATCGGCGGCGGCGTGGCAACATGGGCGGCGTTCTCCTCGCGCCATGTGACGTTCGAGGTATCGAGCGACGGCATTACGATTCGCGGCGACATGTATGGACGCTTCGTTCCGAAAGATAAGATGGTGCTCAAATCGGCGCGCGCGGTGGATCTTTCGCAAGAGCGGGACCTCGCGCCGAGATGGCGGACGAACGGCACGGCTTATCCCGGCTACAAAGCCGGCTGGTTTCGTTTGAAAGATGACTCCAAGGCGCTCGTCTTCATCACCGATCCGCATCATGTGGTCTACGTTCCGACCGTGGACGGGTCCTCACTGATGATGAGCGTCTCGAATCCTGAGCAGTTCCTGGCGGCGCTCAAGCAATAACCAACGCGCCCGCTCATTCAACCGGATGGAGTATACTTTCTCCGATGAAGTACACTCGCCGAGATCTATCCATACTCCTCCCGTTATTGGCCGCCGCGGATGCTTCCGCGCAAAAGGCTCCGCTAGCGCCCCTCGCCTCGAAGACTTACGCTTTTGACGAACTCCCTGTCAAGAAAAACGGGCAGAACACGTCGCGCGCAGTCCTGAACGGGACCACTCACGAAGGCTGTCCGCTCGAAATGCACATTACCGAACTTGCGCCCGGCACTGCGCCCCATCCGCCGCATCACCACGGACACGACGAGATGATCGTCATTCGCCAAGGCACGCTAGCGGTAATGATCAACGGCAAAACCACCAACCTTGGACCGGGTTCGGTAGCGTTCGCGGCGTCCGGTGAAGAGCACGGCTGGAAGAACGTGGGCAACGATACCGCGCAGTATTACGTTATCGCCATGGGTAAAGATTGACGCGCGTGTGACCGTCGAACATTTCAACTCGCTGTCGTTTGAAGATGCCCGGTCGGCGATGCTCGATTGTTGCGGCTCTGAAGCATGGGCAGTCGAAATGGCCGCCCGGCGGCCCTATGAGTCGCTCGAAGCAGTAATCGAGGCGGCGGACGCGCAATGGTGGCATCTCGGCGAATTCGGATGGCTGGAGGCTTTCCGGGCATACGCGCACAATCGTCCTGTCGCGCCGGAATGGACAGAGGCACTGCTGCATCATTACTATGCAACCTTCGGGTTCGACTTCGTCCTGGAGAAAGACGTGCCAGACGAGGATGTGGTGGAAGCTCTAACAGCCCGCATCGAGAATCGGCCGGAGCAGGAACTGGCCAACGCCGCGGAGGAGCAGGCTAGGATTACGCGCTCCAGATTGGTTACACTGTTTCAATCATGAGGGGCATCAGCACGCACATTCTGGACATGTCGGTCGGCAAGCCCGCGGAAGGAGTGCTCGTGAAACTCGAGCGCAACGCGCCGGGCTCCGGTTGGACCTTGTTGGCGGAAGCGGTGACCGACGCAAGCGGGCGAGTCGGCCAACTGGTTCCGGCCAACGATCATCTGCGAATCGGCGTATACCGGCTCTGGTTCGACGTCGAGGCGTATTTCGCGGGGCGGCAGGAAAATACGTTTTTCCCGGAGGTAAGCCTCCATTTCGAGATTCGCGACGAGATGTCGCATTATCACGTACCGTTGCTGCTGAGCCCTTATGGATATACCACCTACCGCGGAAGCTAAGGCGGTGATTGAGGCGGCCAGTGTTCTGACGCCGGGCGACGCATTGGACCTCGCTTCCGGCGCGGGCGGCACGCCATCTGGCTGCATCGGCACGGATGGAAGGTCACCGCGGTGGACCGCAACGCGGAAGCGATCGAGCGGCTGCGGCAGGAATATCCCGCGATCGACGCGAGCGTCTTCGACCTCGAACGCAACATATTCGCTATCAAGCCGGACTCGTACGACATGGTGGTCTGCTGGCTCTATCTGCAGCGGGATCTATATCCCGCGATTCGGGCGGGCGTTCGGCCTGGAGGGATTGCCGCGATCAGCGCTCTGTTGCAGGGACGATTCGCGGCTGTGCCGAATGAACTGCCCCTCTACTTCCCGGGTTGGCATATTCTGCACGATGCGCAGGTTGAGTATGCGCCGGGACACCGCGCGGCCGAATTGGTTGTTCAGCGTCCCAGGTAAGGGATTTCAAAGCAGTGAGCGCGTAGAGCATCGTTTGAGCAGATACACTGGTTGTATGAACAGCTATCGCCCGGAACTCTCTCCGATGGAAAATCTCACGGGAACCATCAGCCTGACGACGCAGCAGGCCGCGGTCATCAAGCAAACGTACGTGCTGTTCAGCCTTGCCGTGTTCAGCGCTCTCGCTGGCGGGTATGTCGGCGGCACGTCGGAAACCATGGCGCGGCTGTTTTCCGGTTGGCTCGGATGGATTCTCGCAATGGTGCTGTTGAATGCCGTGCCGAGGATCGCGATCGCCGTGCGGCATAATCCGGTGCTCGGGATTTCCGCATTGGCGGTGGATGGATTCGTCTCGGGGATCGCCATTTCACCGCTTCTGTTCCTTGCGCGCACAATGGCGCCCGGCTTGATCTTCGCGTCACTCGCGATCACGGCGTTTGTGTTTCTCGGAGTCACGGCGTACGTGATGACATCGGGACGGACTTTTTCCGCGCCTCGCGGTTTAATGGTTGGGATGTTCTTCGCCGTCATGGGAGCCGCCCTGATTAACGCATTCCTGAATATTGGCGTGCTCGGAGTCTTGATCAGCTTCGGTATCGGCGCTTTTGGCGTATTTATTCTGGTTTATGCGACCAGCAATGTTCTGCACACGCCGGATGCCGATAGCCCAATACCCGGCGCGCTCATGCTGTTCGCCGGTGTGTTCAACGTCTTCATCGCGACGCTCAATATCCTGCTCCGGCTGTTCGGCGGCGGACGCAGAGATTAACGCGAGCAACTCCGAAAGTGCTATGGTTGTAGCGGAAACATGCGCCGCGCGGTAGCCAGTTCGCTTCTTTCGTTGCTGCTGCTCACGACTCTGATGTGGGGCGGTTGCATTTCCTGCGAACAATACTTCATGTGGCCGGGGGCCAAGGGCTGTTGCGCGCCTGACGGTCACTGCGAGAAAACACCGGCGCAACCGAACTCAGGGCGCGAATGCAAACTGATTGTGTTCGATCATCAGGAATCGGTCAATCTCCACGTCGATTTGCCCGTGGTTGCCGATATTAAATTCGATTTGTTGCTGCCCGAGTTCGAGACAATTGCAGCCTGGCGCGGTTCAAGTCCGATTGCGCCATCCCCGCCTGATTTACAGGCGCTTCACTCCATCTTTCTGATCTAGTCTCCCTTTCCGCTTTCTATAAGCGTCCGCACGCGTACGCCTGCACGCGCGCCTGTACGTTTCGGGCTGGCCGCGACGGGCGGGCCAATGCACGAAAAGGAGAAAGGATCATGCAGATGCACAGGCATGCGATAGTTGCGGCGTTGGCCGCCATGCTTGCGATGGGGCAGCTTCTGACCGCAGCCGATCATGGGCCGGTGTTCGGTTTAGCCACGCCGACCAACCCGCAAGGCGGATGGAGTTTCGATCTAGGCGTCAATGGCCGCGGCGGGTTCGAGCTTCGAATCTCGAAGCCGAACTGACCTACGGGCTGACGCAGAATATCAAGCTTGCCGTCTCGGGACCAGTTGTGTTTCAGGCCGGACCCTTCCCGCGCTCGTCAGTCACGACGAACACGCCGATCAGCGGCGATTTCAGCGGACTTGCGTGGTGGCGGTTTCAGAAAAAAGATTTCGCGGGCAAGCGGATTGAAAGCACCGCCGTGGCCGGCGTTCTGGTTCCCGGCCCTCACAGGAAACCGGCCTCTATCGCGGACTGAACAGCGGACCCGGTTTTCTTGTCGGCGGAGTCACCGGTGTTGCGTCGCGCAGTCAGTACTTCTGGGTCGGGACCAGTTATCAACGGTATGCGGAATCGCAAAGGCGACCGCCGCCCCGATCTGCTTTCCTACACCGCCGTTTACGGCTATCGCCCGCTTTCATGGCGAACCGATTATCCGCGTTGGGATTGGCGCGTTTTCGGGGAATTCACAGGCGAGCGAACCGGCTCCCTTCAACGGCAAAACTTCGAAGTTCCGGGCAGCCGGGCAAAACAGATGTTTCTCGGTCCCAGCCTGCTCGGGGTATATCGCGCAATTGGGATCGAAGCCGGAATACAGTTTCCCGTTTATCGCGATGCGGGGCCGCTCTATCCGAAGGAGCCGTATCGCTTTGCGGTCAATTTTGCGTATTTTTTTTGAAAGAACATTTGAAAGGAATATATGATGCGAAAAAAAGCTTTACTTCTCGCGGGCGCGTTCGTGATTGCCGGCCTTCCAGGCCGCGCCGAGTTATTGCAAGTCGACCTGTCCATTTTCGGCATGGATTGAATGACCTGCGCCCACGTGGTCGACGTGGCATTCAAGAAAGTGGCGGGCGTGGAAACGGTCGAGGTGAGCTTAAACAAGGGTCTCGCGACCGTGAAGCTGAAGCCAGGGAACACAGTGGCAGTGCCGCAATTGTGGCAACTGCTTCATGACAAGGGATACACGCCAAAGACGACGCAGTTGTCCGTTCGGGGCGAACTGGCGAGTGTGCAGGGACGGCTGGAGCTGAAGGTTTCGGGAACGAAAGACATACTGGCGCTCGCGGCCGATCCGAAGAATCCCGGCGCTTATAGCGAGGGCCTAAAGAAGCTCAGCCAGACCGTCATCGTTCAAGGGGTGATGGTACCGGGAAAGGATTTGAAAGCGGCTGTGCCGCTTCAAGTCAGTCAGGTGAAGTAGAGGAAATAACGAGAATGCAATCGAGCAATCGCCAGTGCGCCGCCGCAATTTCGGCGGCGGCGCGCTCAGCTATCTGTCACTCTTCACATCATTCGGAACGCTGCTTTGCTGCGCGCTTCCGTCGCTGTTGGTTTTGTTTGGATTGGGCGCCACGGTCGCGTCCGTGCTTTCGGAAGCTCCCTGGCTGGTCACGATGTCGCATCATAAGCATTGGGTGTTTATCGTGGCCGGTGTCCTGATTTCCGGCAACTTCGTCTATGTCTACGCAATCGCGCCAAAGCTGCAAGCGCGGACCGGCGCCTGCGACCCGGCGATCCCGCGACATGCCAGACAGCCAGCCGCTTCAGCCGGATTGTCCTTTGGTGCTCGGCGGTCTTGTATCTGATAGGCTGCTTCACTGCGTATCTGCTCGGGCCAATACTCGTCCGCTTCGATTCCTAGCGCGTCAATCCGCCTGTCGGCGTTTCGAACTGTGGGGCACTTGTTCGGCTATCATAACGGCAGAATGCCCGATCGGCTGAGTTTGCACGCTCCGATCCTGGTCAACACGATTGGCCATTGCGCCGGTACAATTGTCTTTGGCATTCTCCTCTACCTTCTTCTTCTAGATTGGCGAAGGAATACCGCAGACGGCAGTCTGTTGCCGAGTATCGCGGCCTGCCTTGCATTTCTCTGGAATCTCGGTTCGCTGGTCGGTATGGCGACAGCGCCATCCGGCGATCCCATTGCCGACGTGATCATCGCCGGGAGTTTCTCCGTCTTGAGCCTTCTTCCGGCGGTTCTACTGCATATTTCGTTGCGATCGCGGCCCCGGTTTCTATGGGTCGCGGGTTACGCTGTCAGCACCGTCGCCGTCGCGCTTCATGTAGGCGATCTGATTACCGGCGCGCCGCGTTTCCACTACGCGGCGATTCTGCTGGTAACGATTGGTTTTGCGGCGCTCACCACGGCTTCCTTGATTCAGGAAGCTCTTCGAGGTTCACGGGATAGCGGCGGAAAACGTCTGGCAGGCGCGATGGTCTTGCTTCTGTTTGCGATATCGTTCGTTCATTTCGAATCGGCGCACGATATCAAGGCCTGGTCCGGAGAAGCCGCCCTGCACCATGCCGGTATTCCTCTTGCGCTCTTCGTACTGTTGCAGGATTACCGGTTCCTTTTGCTCGACACCTTCATTCGCTTTCTCGTCAATGGCATTCTCGCCGCATTGGCGGTCTGGATCGCGTTCACCGTGGAAGCCAGGCTCAGCCTGATAGCGCACGCGTCTCACGATCCGTTCTATGCAGGAATCGTTTTGGCCTGCGCATGTCTGCTTTTGAGCGGCTCTGTTGCATTAACGATCAGGCCTGAAGGGAGAATAGGGGGAATATGTTCCCAGACTGGTCGCAATCCGCTGTTGAGCCGTCGCCGTTTTGAAGACAACGTTATTATTCGGTGCATTCGCTGGTATTTACGTTTTAAGCTCAGCTACCGCGATATGGCGGAGATAGCGCTGGAGTTAGGCGTATCCGTGGCACCCTGCACCATTCTGCGCTGGGTTGTGCGGTATTCCGAAGAATTTGCCAAACGATGGATGCGCTTTGAGCAGCGCGTGGGACGCTCATGGCGTGCCGACTAGACGTATGTGACAGTGCAGGTTGGCTGGATATTTCTATATCGTGCTGTCGATGAGCGTGGGCGGACCGTGGAATCCTATCGAGCCGCACGCTCGATGTAGCTGCGGCCAAAGCGTTCTTCCGGAAAGCGCTGAAGCGCCACGGGGAACCACGCTCCATCACGCTGGACGCCTTCAAGCCGAGTCACGCGGCTCTGCGCCGTATGGGGATGCGGAATGAGTTCAACTTCCGCTGGGCTAATCCGGTGAAGATCCGCAGCTGCAAATACCTGAACAATATCGTGGAACAGGATCATCGCCGCATTAAATTGAGAGTTCAGCCGATGTTGGGATTCCAGAAATTCTACAATGCCAGACGCGTCCTCATTGGCGTTGAGCTACTCCAGAAACTCAGCAAAGATCAGTATCTTGTGCCGCGTGGATTCGGCCGCACACTAGACGCGATCTGGAGCAATGTTCTTGCAGCTTGAGTGTTAATGTAACAACAGAGCCGCTGTTCGAAATGCAGCCATCGTTTGGCGATTTCTTCGGAATACCGCACTACCCAGCGCAGGATGGTGCAGGGTGCCACGGATATGCCCATCTTCCTTGCGATCTCCGCCATTTCGCGGTAGCTCAGCTTAAAACGTAAATACCAGCGAATGCACCGAATAATAACGTTGTCTTCAAAACGGCGACGGCTGAATAGCGGATCGCGACCAGTCTGGGAAATCATCCCCCTATTCTCCCTTCAGGCCTGATCGTTAATGCAACAGAGCCCGCAGTTGGCTCTGGTGCGTCTGCTGGGGAATCGCACGATTATGGGTAAGTATGCTGTTTCCGCTGCGGCGGCGTGGGGTCTGATTGCGGAACTGCTGGAAGACGAACGGATCGAGTTCGCGGCGGAGCCGGCTCTCGTCGATGCCGTGTTTCCGAAACTGTTGAAGCATCCGTCGCCGGCTAACAAACTCGTGGGAGACGCTTATCTCGCTGCTTTTTCTATAGCGGGGAAAATGCGGATGACCACCGTCAACAAGGCCTTCGCGCAGTTTCGCGGCGTGGATCTCCAGTTGCTCGCCCCTAAGATAGTTGCACCCTCGTCCCGCGAGAGCGAGCGAAATCGTCGGAGACATCGATAATGCCCGACGAAGATGAAACCGGCAGGGCCTGGTCCCGTACCTCGTGCTACTCAATTACGGCGGGCTATTTGATCGCGACGCGCAGATTCCGATGTCCAATTTAATCGTTAGGAAAGATCATTCTGGGAAAGGCGCTCTCGGGAGCCGTGATAGACACGATATACGACAACCCGTTCCTTCAAGCGATCGACCCACAATACGATGAGAAAAATAGATCGTTCAGGTTGCTCTTCAAGTGAATAGATCGACTCAACGAGTCCACGAAACCAGCGTTCCGCGGCATCGGGCTGCTTCTTGATATCGCGAATGAAGCAAACGTATTCCTCGGCTTCGACGAGCGCCGAATCTGTGATGTCAACAACCTGAAATGCCAAGCTTATCCTGAAGTTCCGCTAATGCCTGTCGGGCGCCTTCCTCTGCCGCGGCGATGCCGAGTCGAATCGAATTGCCTCTACAACTTCGAACCTCTCAAGCCGGTCAAGGATTTGTTGGTAACTCTTTGCGTCTTGTGGCACAAGTTCCCGCCTTGCCGTTCACTATGAGCACCCCCGGCCTGTGCGTCCTCTTTAGCCGACTCATGAAGCGGCTCGTGTTCCGCTGAAATCCGTCACGGGTGAATGTGCTGACTCAGATTAACCATGATTCTCCGCATCTCAAAAGCATTTAAAACGATGCTATCAAAGTCCCCCAACGTCGTGTCACTGAGTCACCCGCGTCGATGATGGAGTAGCCGAACGATCGAATCGGCGGAACGGGCCGGGCGGAGGCTATGACGATTTCAGATCTTCGATTCGACCGGTCCGGCTCGCTACAGCCTCAGTTGCTCGACGTGCGGGATTGCTTTCCTCTGATTTCTGGAAGTACCGGAAGAGCCGCTCAATGTCGTAATCGAATTTGGCCGCCAACTCGGCGCGATGAGCGTGAATCTCCTCAACTATTTCATCGGGAAGGATCTCAGGCGAGTTCTTCGGAGGTACAGATGGTTGGCGATTCTTAGCGGATGATCTCTGATGATCCTTTCCGCACGTCGCTTGATCGCGGCGTTGTTTAGGTGCTTGTAGTTCCAGGTCAACACGTACTCGCATTCGTATGCAGCCGCGACGGCCCAATGAATCGCGTCCACTTCCGCTTTCGCCGGTACGGCCCGATTGGGCTCGACCAAGAGTCTCGCCAAATCCAGTATCTCTCCATTCGTAACAGTTCAGGTACCCCCGATGATTTTGCTGGACAAATCGCGCAGGATCGTTTACTATATGGTGGATGAGTTCGACGGCAACTGGAGGCGGTCCAAGACGAGCAGGCGCAGCGATTAATCGCTATCGGCACTCCAGCCAACCCCGCCGCGAAGAACTGCTCCAGCAACTGGAGCGACAGCAGCAGGAGATTGAGAATCTCACGCGCAGAGTCGCCGAACGGGTATCTTCTCAATAAACCGGGGTTGGTTACGTAGGTTCCCACGAAGAACTGGAGATCCATCGTTTCCGCTCGTTGTTTGATCAGTTCGGCCAATGATGGCATCCGCCTCGCGCCGCAGACTCGGTCCCGAATGTATTGAAAGAAGTTCACTCCGAGTTTTCTGGCTGTGCTGAGCAGCGTTTCCATTGCGTCCAAATCTGAGCGCCCGCTGCCGAACGCGGGCTGTAGCTCACCACGCGCTTTCTGACGCGTGTTCGCGCATCCAACTCCGCCGGGTTGTTGTGCAGTGGAATCTCGGGATGTTCCAGCACCCTCAGCAAGTACGTCTTATCGGCTTTGGTTTTGGCGATCCGCTGATCCAGTCCATCGTAACCCGTCACTGTAAAAAATAGTATCGTGGAAGCCGGATTGAATAAGCAGCGCGTGGCACCACATGGATGACACGGGCACGCGTGTGAATGGTGTAAACCAGCACTGCCAAGTCATCTGTAATCCGCTGTACGGAGCATACTTCACCACTGCCCGGAAAGATCGGCTGACCATAATCGACGTGCTGCGTAATGGGCGCGAGCGGATATTCCGCCTCAATGAGGAGGCCTTGGGCTTGATGCTCCAGTTTGGGATATCGCAGCGGGTTTTAGAGCGAGTGGGGCAGTTGCCGTTCCATCAGAACTGGAGCCAGGAGGAGTTGCAGCGAAGGCTGACGGAGCAGATTCCAGATCTGGCCTCAGGGGCCCGCCACCGGATTATAGAGGCAGCGGCGCTCTTTCCGGCGTATCATGCCGAAAGCGGGCATGTGCGCCTTTTAGTATGTGACGATGCCAGGCAGTTCCAACTCGTGGCTGACGAGCTAGCCTTATGCTGGGTTCACGACGGGCGGCATTATCAGAGCATGGCGCCGGTGCCGCGACATCGTGAATGGCTGGAAGCGTTTCGAAACGCTACGATTGCTCGCTTTTCCTCCTGGATTTCCGGGTACGCGCCCGTGAGCCACGCCGATATTTGGCCGCTGGAGATCACGATGCCCAGATTTTCAACCGATTCGTGCATCTTGGGCTCGGTCATATTGCACAAATGAGAAAACAGCACGCACAGGCTCTTCAGATTGGGACCGAATTCACCGCGGTAGCCAGCGGGCGGGCAGCGCCGCCAGGTAGACCGGCCTGTTGAGGCCGCGTAATACTTCTCCTTGCGAAACTTCACATTATCCGTAACGGAAGCGTAACTCTTGCACCACCACCTCTTCGTAGCCCTTGAACTCGGGCATCCGGTGGCAGGGATGTCCGGTCTACTTTCAGTATCTCTTCCCGGTCTGACTCGAACCCGGTCCAGCTTGCTACGCTTGGTGCGCTGGTTCGTTTCCGAAGGCTCCCCTCGCTCTTTTTCTGATACCGTAGGCCGGCGCCGAACTGTCTTTGGACCGGTCCCCCTTGCCCCCTCCACCTTTGCGCGGTTAAGTTGCTCTCGCAAATACAGGTTCTCAGCGTGGGCTTTGCGCAGATCCGCCCTCAGTGATTCGATCAGGTTCAGCAACAACCGGATGCATTCGCGGGCACGCTCGTCCTGGATGCCGGCCAGATCAAGCTTCTGGAGAATCTGATCCACTGCGCTGATTCCAGCTTGGCTGTCACTATCCAGTTCAGCTTAGAACAGCTGCAGCGATTTGTTCAGCGAAATCGAACAAGACAACCAAAAATGTTACAGGCTCCGCTTACGTCTTTATCATCCGCTTCCGGGGTCCGCCTATGAACCTCCACGATTTATTGAGAGGATACAACGATTGGTATCGCTAGAAACGGGCGGGTGCGTTGGGCGCGCGCATTTGGGGCGAGGCCCGCTCAGACACCCAAAGCCGCGCCCGGATACTGAGTCAGGGTTTCCCTGGTGAAGGATATGGTCGAGGTGATGCTGCATGTGGGCTATGTAATCTTCAATCAGGAACCGCAGTGTGACCTGCGCACTATTTCCCACGCGGCAGTGAGTCGTTAACTTACTCTCCGGAATCCGGGCAATTACGCCTGCAAGGAGACTGTTGTATCTGCGCCAGAATTCGATAAGTTCGTTCCAGTTCAACTCTGATAGCCGTGTAACGTGACCGAGCGGTTCTGGTCATAGGAAGGACCATGATACTCAGGCTCCAGAGCCGCTCGCACAAAACGTAGATGATTGTTGGACGCGGAATCTATCAAATGACCAAGTTCTTCCTTGCGAGACCACGATTCGCGATGCTTGACCGCGGCCTCGCCGTCCGTGATCGACAGCATCTTCGGAAGTTCGTTGTCGATCGTTTTTTGCAGAAGTTCAGCCAATTCAATCGGCATGTTACATTGTTGCATCGCGCTGCCGCCCGCCTTATCGCGACGCCATCACCGCATTGCGGGTCGAAATGCGCGTTGCGCGTAACTCCATCTTCTCCGCCGCCGCATAGTCCGCCCCGCCTTCAACGTCTGCGCATATAACCGCAAAAGCTGCGCAAGCTCCGCCGAATCGCTTCCCAAATACAGCTCCTTGACCCGTACTGCCGTAGCGAATAGTTCCGCGGACTCCTCATACTTTGCCTCCGAATAGTAAACCAGCGCAAGATTCACCGCTATCCCCGCCGTGCCCGGATGATCGGTCCCGACCGCCCTCCTGGCAATCGCGAGTCCGCGCGAAAAATATCCTTCCGCCGCCCGATAGTGATGCAGCGCGGCGGCGGAGCGCCAAAGTTATTCCAGTCGTTCGCCACCTTGAGACTGGAATCGCCCAGCGCTTTCTCATCGATATCCAACGCCTGGCGATACAGAGAATCAGCCTCAGCAAACCGTTTTCTAGCCTGATAAATTGCCGCCAGATTAGCTAATCCAGTCGCAACATCGGGATGCCCGGACCAACACGTTGCGCGAGACGGCTATCGATTTCTCCATCAGCTTCTCAGCTTCTTTTGCATCGCCTTGAGCCGCTCGTGTCTTCGCGAGACTATTCCAGATACGTCCCGTTAACGGATGATCCACGCGTGCAACCGTCAACGCCAGTGTCTCCGCCTGTCGCAAAGCGAGTTCGGCTCCCCGGTAATTGCCCAAGCGAAAGCGCGAGGTCCCCAGGTTATTGAGCGCCTCCGCATACTCCTTATGGCCAGTTGCGGACGCGCTTTTCCAGCCCCTGCACAAGCTTCTTCTTCGAATGCGCCGGCCTTCGCGGCATCGCCATTTGACAGCAGCAAAGACGCCAATGCGTTCTCCGCCGTTGCCATTTGCAACATATCCCGCCATTGGCGCTGACACGTACGGCACGCCCGGCGAGTTCCAAACCCTGCTGTATGCGGCCGTCCGTGGCATACACTAGCGCCAGGCCCGCCAGAGAACGCGCCAAATCCGGCGAGTCCGGACCCCACGCACTTTCACGAATTGCGATAGAGCGTCGGTACAGCGTCTCGCTCTCCGTAAATCGTGCCTGCATCCGTGTGACCGCGGCGAGGTTGAAAAGCGTGCCCGCAAGCAATTCGACATTCGTGTCCTGTTGGCCGGAGGATTGTTCCGTTGCCAGCGCTTCCCGCAGAGTCTTGTCCGCATTGGTATAGTCGCCCTTCGCGTAAAGCTCGCTACCCAGATTGTTGAGCGCCGCGGCGCGAGCCCCTGCGGTTGGCGCGGACGCCCCCATCGGATGCACTCAATCTTCGGCGCGGTGTCCTCTCCGCCCAAATCGGAACAACAGGTATCCAGCATCAGAGCGGCGCGGCCGGGCAGCACGACGCAGCCAGCAGAATCATACTGACGAAAGTTTTCATATCCACCTCGTCTTCCATCCTGAAGCCTGAGCCCCTTGGAAAATAGGTAGAACGAGGTAATCTTACGGTGTCTCCTTACCGTAATATCGATGGACAAACCAATGCGCGCGACCAGATCCCGTGCCGCCGCTCTTTCCGCAGCGGATCGTACGCCGGATGAACCTTCAACGCACACAGCGGCAGTTCGCGCCCTTCCGTGCTTCGCTCAAGATAATCGAGAGCGGCGCCAAATTCCACCGATATGAATTACGCAAAGCAGGTACAGGGAACGTAGCGATCTTTGCCAATTGGTCGAGTTCGGTCAGCGAAGTTGGGACTTCCCGCGATCCCCTGAGAGCGCGTATGCCTGCCCGAGACTCCCAGAATACTCGGCACATCGCCTGCGAGCGCCCGGCCTTGCTGCAGCATGCGAATCGCCTCCGCATGCTGGCCGCGCTGCATGAAAGCGCGTCCCAGAGAAGTGTACGTCTTATAAAACGAGGGGTCCTGTTCCAGCATTCGCCGATAGTCGGCAATCGCCTCGTCATAACGGCGGGCAATCATCTTCAGGTAGGCCCTGCTTTCACGAACGATCTGCGACAAAGGATCGAGTTGGCACGCCATTTCAATCTGCGGCGCGGCTTCCTCCAGGCGTCCCAACATCGCCAGGTAATCCACCGCGTACCAATGACGCGCGGTCGCATATCCGGGATTCAACTCGATCGCCCGTAAGATGAGGTGTCCCGCTTCCACCCAACGCCATTCATACAGCGACCGGATCGACGCCAGCGACGCGTGCGCCTCCGCCGAGTTCGGATTGAACTCGATCGCCTTCTCTGCCGCCGTCTTCGCCTTCTCCATCACCTGTCCCGGACGACGAAGCCATAGTCCGCGAGCAGCGTGTACGAGTCGGCCAGACCTGCGTAAGCCAACGCCGAGGAAGCATCCACCGCGATCGCCTGCTCAAAGCAGACGACTGCTCTACGCAAGCCTTCCGCCGTGCGTTCGTTCGCGTGGAACCGGCCTTTGAGGCAGAGGTTATAGCACTCCACGCTTCGCTGCGGTTGCCCGCTCACGCCAACCCGCGCCGCGTCTCCCAAGCGCAGCTGGAGCGCGCTAACGATCATCATCGCAATCTGTTCCTGAATTCGCGAACACGTCAAGAATTTCGCGATTATAGGTCTCGGACCACTGGTATTGACCGCTCGCCGTATCGACAAGCTGCGCCGTAACCCGCAGGCGTTGCCCGGTCCGCCGGACGGCTCCGCGTAACACATATGCGACGCCAAGCTGAGTCCGGATTGTGGCGATGTCCTGCTCAGCGCGAAAATGGGCGGCCGTATTCCAGGCGATTACCCGCAGTTCCGGAATACGCGTTAGCGCATGAATCAACTCTTCCGTCAGCCCATCGCTGAAATACTGTTGATCCGGTTCCGGATCGAGATTCGGCCAATGGGAGAATCGCAATGGTGGCGCGACTCTCGGGCGCTGCAGCCGCCGCAGGCGGAGCTTCCGCGGCGCGTGCGAGATCGCGTACGAAATACCGGCTGATAGGTCCCTTTCGGAAACTCTATAATCAACTCGTCGCCGCGGCCTTCGCTCCATCATCAATCTGAAGCTTGGCGCGCAGCCCGCGCTTCCACCCGGACGATCGGGTACCAGCCGCGGATCGTAGGAAGTGCCGCGGTCGAAGACCTCCGCCCCAATTACGATTTCCTTCAAACGCCCGCCATTCCCTTGCAGCGACTCCTCCACGGCAAAACGTAGAAAGCGGGCCATGCGCTGCGAATCCGCGAACACGGCGCTCGCCGTGACTTTAGCCACAGCCCGCCGCACAGCGTTAATACCGTCTTCGGTTGCGAACTCGAGGAGCCATCCGGACTGGGGGTGGCTTTGTTGGATTCATAGGGATCTCGCCGGGAGCTTCTACTATTATCGATGTTCCGGCGGACCGCTATCCGATCTTGCGGCAACCTTTATTTCCGACAGATCTCAGCGAGCCCGCTCTGAGTGTCCCAAATCCTTCAGCGGCGCAACCCGATCGCGCACGATCTGCTTCAGTTCCTTGATATCGGGAAAGCGCCGATCTCTTTGCGCGACCACACGATCTCTCCGTCCACCGCTATATCGAACACGCCCCCCGTGCCCGGAGTGAGCGCCACACTGCCGATCTCCTGCTCGAATGTAGTCAACAGTTCCTGAGCCATCCAGGCAGCCCGTAACAACCAATGGCATTGCGTGCAATACCGGATTTCGATGAGCGGTTTCTCCATCTGTAATATGTCATAATTATGGCATATCAGGTGCCACCATCGAAATTCCCGATGAACTGCTGGTTCAGGCGAAGAGCAAGAGCCGCGCTCAATGGAATCTCCCTCCGGCAATTTTTCATTGAAGCCGTCCGAGTCCAAGCTGGCCCCGGAGAGGCGAAAGGTCCGCAAAGCGCCGCCGACGATCGGCGACGCGCACGCGCCTCGCATGAAGACTCGTACACGGGAGCAAATCGATGAAGCCATGTTTGGGCTGACGTCAATGTCTTGTTGCCGCTGCTGGTGCGCCACCACGAACACCACAAGCTGGCGTCGCGCTGGTTCGACGGCCTCGCCGCGGGAGAAACCGTCCTTTGCCGCTACGTGCTAGTTCAGCTCTGGTGCGTCTGCTGGGGAATCGGACGATTATGGGGAAGTACGCTGTTTCCGCCGCGGCGGCATGGAGTCTGATTGCAGAACTGCTTGAGGATGAACGTATTGAGTTCGCGGCGGAACTGGCTCTCGTGGATGCCGTATTTCCGAAACTGTTGAAGTATCCGTTGCCCAGGCTAATAAACTCGTGGGAAACGCTTATCTCGCGGCTTTTTCGATTGCGGGGAAAATGCGGATGACCACCGTCGACAAGGCCTTCGCGCAGTTTCGCGGCGTGGATCTCCAGTTGCTCGCTCCTTAAGATAGTTGCACCCTCGTCTCGCGAGAGCGAGCGAAATCGTCGGAGACATCGATAATGCCTGACGGAGATGAAACCGGCAGAGCCTGGTCCCGTACCTCGTGCTCAATTACGTCGGGCTATTTGATCGCGAGACGCCAGCGTTCCACGTTGCATCGGGCCTGCTTTCTTGATATCGCGAATGAACCGGACATATTCCTCCTGGCGTCGACGAGCGCCGAATCTGTGATGTTAACAACTTGAAATGTCAAGCTTATCCTGGAATTTCCGCGCTAATGCCTCTCGCGCAGGCTTGACCCGGCCTTCCTCTTCCGCGGCGATGCCGAGCCGAATTGCCTCTACAACTTCGAACCTCTCGATGCAGTCAAGGATTCGTTGGTAACTCTTTGCGTTCTTGTGCACTAACAAGCTCCGCCTTTACCGTTCACCGTGAGCACCACCGGCTTTGCATCTTCAGCCGGTTCAAGAAGCCGCTCGTGTTCCGCTTGAAATCCGTTAAGGGGTGAATGTCCTGACTCAGATTAACCATGATCCTCAGCAAAAAGCATTTATAACGAGGCTATCAAACATCTTCCAATCGTCGTGTCGCCGAGTCACCCGCGTCGAGGATGGAGTAGCCGAACGGTCGAATCGGGGCGAAACGTGGCTGGGCGGTAGGCTGATGACGATTTCAGATCTTCGATTCGACCGGTCGGGTCCTCCAGTCTCAGTTGCTCGACGTGCGGGATTGCTTTCCTCTGATTTCTGGAAGTACCGGAAGAGCCGCTCAATGTCGTAATCGAATTTCGCCGCCAACTCGGCGCGACGCGCGTGAATCTCCTCAACTATTTCATCGGGAGGGATCTCAGACGAGTTCTTTCAGGGGTAGTACAAATGGTCGGCGATTCGTAGCCATGATCTCTGATAATCCTTTCCGCACGTCGCTTGATCGCGGCGTTGTTTAGGTGCTTGTAGTTCCAGGTTAACACGTACTCGCATTCGTTTTTTACCAGCCGCGACGGCCCAACTCAATCGCGTCCACTTCCGCTTTCGCCGGTAGCGGCCCCATCGGCTCGACCAAAAGTCTCGCCAAATCCAGTATCTCTCCATTCAAGGGCAAAAAAGCTCGGCCTGTCTGCACCAATAAACCCGCCGCAAGGTTTCCTTTTCGGACACTTTGCCCGGCTCCAGCAGGTTCGAACCCGTCATGCACCATTCTGCGAAACGCGCAAATCGAAGTCTGCTCGACGATTCTCCCACCACGCCTTGGTGACAAGCTGGCGCGTAGCCTCGACCAACCCGGTGCTTGGCATAAACGACTAGGATATCGGAAAAAGCTGGTCTACCCAGATAAACGCGAAGTTTTGCCACTGGGTTTCGCTCCGTCATCGCACTGCGACGAGCGTGCGCGAAGTTCGCAAACTCGACGTGGTACAATTTCGCTGTTTCAGAAATCCGAGGATCAGAACTGCACGGCAACTCAGGTAGTCAGTGTGGGCAGATTCTAAGCAACGGGTGAAGAGAAGGGCTTGTGTCGTCCTCCTGCTTTTTGCGGCGACCGCTGCTGTGTCGCAGGCTCAGACCTTCACCGCTCTGGCGAATAACGGTGACTTCTCTTAGCCAGTGTGCACTTCTCGTCCAGGGCACCGGCGGAAACCTTTACTCTTCGAGGTCCGGCCCGATTTCGTCATCGCGTATTTTTTGATGGCGCGATGAAGGTTTCTTTGTACTGATTTCCGTAATGAATAGCGAAGGTGACGCATAAGCGTATAGGCTAGCCAAAGATTAACGTTTACCAATTTGAGGAGACCAGCAAATGGCAAATTGCCGCAGAAGTCTACGCAATGAACTCCCGGTTTTCATGCGGCGCGGAGCGAACTCGCTTGCTGCACTTCTTGTACTCA
This sequence comes from Terriglobia bacterium, assembly GCA_963767545.1. Taxonomy (GTDB): domain Bacteria; phylum Acidobacteriota; class Terriglobia; order Bryobacterales; family Bryobacteraceae; genus CAVVFX01. The sequence continues at coordinate 99,956 of CAVYEV010000019.1, read as the reverse complement.
TCGGTTTTGTGCCGGTTCTGGTAGCGCAGCAATACTGCGTGAGCGGCGCGGTTACGTCGGTCCTAAATTGCACTGGTTGCATCTTTAACGTTGGGGACCCAGTGGCGATGACGTTTAGCGTGCAACCCAGCAGCATTACGTGCTACGGCAGCAGTCGATGTCTCGCGAACGCGGCATTTAGCGCGGACATCGGAGCGCGGCGCTGGACCAGTCAAAATCATCAAAACCCCAATGATGCACAGGTCGAGTTCGACGTTTTCATGTTCGGCGCTACCGCTACCAGCATCACGATGGAGGGGGAATGGTAATTTTTCGCCTCTTCCCAGCCCACCGCCGGCGGATGGGAGTATCCTCCTCGGCGCTTTTTCGCTCTCTGGTTTCCCAGGCAATCTGCTTTCGAGTAGCACGTTACCTGCTGGGTTGCTCGTCACCCGATCGCGGTGGCCCCTTCGAATGCAATCTTAGCCTTTCAAGCTATTGACGGCTTCGCGCCGACCGCGCATGTCTCTTACAAGGGCCAGACCTGTGCTACCGGCACTCCGCAGGTGTCGCCAACCATCAACTCCATCGTGAACGATGCCAGCTTCTACGACTGGCGGCGCAATCTCTACCGGTTCGTGGGTCGCCATCTTCGGGCCGGCTTCGCGCCCGTGGGAGACTCGCGCACGTGGACCGCGGCGACGGAAATTGTAAACGGCAAGTTACCGGTCAGCCTGGACGGTACGTCCGTCACCGTGAACGGCAAGCCGGCATCGGTGGAATTCATTCAGCCCTCGCAGGTGAATATCCAGCCGCCCGACGATACCGCTATAGAGACCGGTGCAGGTCGTCGTAACGACAGCGGACGGAATCGAGCAAGTCATTCACCGCGAATTACGCGACGTTTGCTCCGGGCCCCTTCCCCCGCGGCTTCGCCCTATGTCGTGGCGCAGCGCGCGAACAACAGCTATGTGACCAGCGCCGCCCCCGCCAGGGCGGGAGAGGTGATCATTCTATGGGGTACTGGGTTCAGTCCCGCCGCAAAGTCCCGGCGTTCCTGCCGGACAGGTTTTTTCGGGGGCCGATCCGCTCGCCAACACCGTAACAGTGACAATCGGCGGCCAGCTATCGACCGTCGATTTTGCGGGAGTCGTCGGCGCGGGGCTGGTCCAGATCAACGTACACGTGGGACAGGACGTCGGCAACGGGGACGCAGGTGTTGTGGCTACAGTCGGGGGCGTCTCGACCCGAACGACCGCGAACATAATCTAAATCCATGACTAGCCCAATTCGAGTCTCCACCCTAATACGTCACCCGATCGTAGTTACACCCACTCCATTCAAATCGCGATCTTTGTTTCGATCGCGTCGTAATAAGCCGCCAACCACCATGTGTGGTATTCAAAAGCCCGGCGGAGGTCAGCGCTTGGACATCTCCATGGACGATGCTGTAGTCGCGCCCGAGCGCCTTTGCCAAGGCGGCACGCTGTTGACCTCATGGCGGTGGACGTACCGCAGCGAGTCCATCCGCTTGCCGGTCAGAACACGTGTAAGAGCGTGCCAGCTTTCGAACGCCAGATCGAGAACTCGCGAAAGATCTCGCGCGCGCGCCGCGCGGTGCAGTTGCATCCACGAACCGGCCCAAAGCTTTATCTTCGATCGCGCCGCCTACTGTGATTTTCACGTCGTTCATACACCACCTCGCAAGGTCCGAACGTCGGACCAGAAATCGGACATCAATTGCTCAACGCGGCTGAAAGGATACGCCGTCTCGACACCCTGGAAGTGCCGGTGATCCCCTTTCCTCGTGCGCAGTCGTATCCTACTTCCCGAACACCCGCAAAGCCATAAAACAGAGAGTCTTAAGACTCACTATTTGGCAATGCGCTGAAGACCGAGAAAGCGTCTGTTGGAATCATTGGACATAGAACGAGCGTAGGGCATTCGGGGCGAATCCAGGTTGGGGGCTCCGGCGTTGGGTGGTGAGCGGTGCTGTCCAGATTAGATGATAGGGTTAGCCTCTTTTAGGGAATTTGCGGCAGTAGTCCGTGCGTCTGCTGTCCGAATTAGTCGCCGAGAGTTAGAGTCATCTGGCCATCGTGAATCCCCTCGAGAGCCGGCGGTGGCTGGAACGGGTCGTCGAGCCATTTGTAAAGGTCACGATAGACAAAGAGTTGTTGCCGCAACAGGGCCACCAAGTTGGACAGGCTCCAGTTGAACGTACTCTTGAGTTGCAGGTACTTGACCAACAGCATGGCAATGAGGGCCGTCCATATCTGTGTTTGAACCGCGTTTTCTGTGCTGCCGATGAAGGTCTTGATCTTCAGCGATTGCTTTAAAGCCTTAAAGAACAGTTCGATCTGCCAGCGCTCCTTGTAGATCGCCGCGATGGTGGAGGCGGCCAACTTCATGTGGTTAGTGACAAACACCAGGGTCTGCTGCTTTTCTTCCACCCAGACTTCGATGCGACGCAAGCAGGCTTCTGAGCCAATCTCCTGCTGGCTGACCAACAAGATCACCTCATCGCGCAGGATGTTGCTGTTCTCGGGTACCGGGCGTTGCTCCATAACGCCATACTCCGCGCTGTCCTTCAGTCGCGTGACGAACTTAACTTTCTGGCGTGTCAGCTTCAGCCACCAGCCATAGTCGGTGTAACCGCGATCGAAGACGAGCATCGTGTCGGGCTCAAACATCATGCGCTTGCCCGCGGTGATAGCGGCCGTCTTGCCTTCCGTCATCACGGCATAGCTCGGCAAATATCCATCGTGATCCAGTACCATGTGCAGTTTCACCGCGCCCTTGGCGCATTTGTAATGTGCCCAGTCGAAAACCGCCAGACACAGCGGGATGACGGTCGAGTCCAGCGAGAGCAGCTTATGTTTGAAACGTCTACTTACTTCAATACAGTGATTGGTTTCGAGACGCCTTGGGAGAAGTTCTTCGAAGAAGATTACGAGAATCGCATCCGTTGCCATCCACCCCGACAATCGCTTTGGCGCGGAAGTCAGGCCCCAGTTCAGCGCCGATGACTTCTACGAATTGCGTCATCTGCTGATCCCGTACTTCGGATATTTGATCACTGGCGTATTCGTCGATCCTGATGCGGCCAACTGAGCGTCTATGATTACTCCTGAGAAACGCGATTGCGTCACTCTACGCGTTCGCTTCGGGTGTATTGTCGGCGAACTGGACAAAGGTGAGAGCGGGCCGTTCCCGGGGCTGTCTATGAGTTGCGCGTCATCCATGCCGGGCTGCCCCTGGGCTGACGTGCCAGATGTGCGATATTGGAATTGGAGTCGTCAAATGGGCAGCGTACAAATCGAGCAGAAGAGCTATGAGATGCCCCCGAGAGAGGGGATCAGCATCGCACATTTTCTCACCGTCGCCGACATCGAGCGATCGGCTCGCTACTACGAAAAGGTCTTCGGCGCTCGCATTCTGAGCTTGGGTGACGGCAACGCGCCTGGGTACCTTCAGCTTGCGAATATCTGGATGATTCTGAACCTTGGAGGCGGGCCGACCCCGGATAAGCCGACGGTAACGCTCAGCGTCCCCGACCCGAATCACATCAACAGCTTTATGAATTTCCGCGTTGCGGATATTCAAGCGTGCTATGAATTATGGAAAAATCGAGGAGCGAAGTTCATCACGGAGCCGATCCCCAAATACGGCGAGACGCGCTGCTACATCCGCGATCCTGACGGATATATTATCGAGGTCGGACAGAGCACCGACCTCACGTACGGCTGACGCTCGGCCCGGAAAAAGCATTCTCATAATCCCCGAGCGAGTCGTCGGTAATCCGGAGATTGGGAACGGAGAACGGCGTTTCCGGAATGTGGTGTGGCGTTTTCACGTACTCGGATTCGCGGCTTCTTGGATTGGCGCACCCGACACCCTCAGTGCGCCCAAGTCGCGTCCTGGGAAGTCGAATCCACTTGGCAGTGTCCTCAGCATCTGGAAGCGCTGTGGCACCTTATTTTAACGCCTATGCCAACGTTATCCCCACCCCCGAATCCAGACCACCAGTCAGGCTTGGGAACGACATCTGTGGCCGCACAACAAACGACCCGGAAGCAGACTTCCTGTTCAAAAATCCAGCAAAGGTGCCTTACTTAGTCGAGTTCCCAATAAGCGCCGAAGACGACTAAGCCAATATCGCCCCAATCTTCTTCGTCCCCGTCGGGAACTTGTCGATGCCCGCGCCCACGATCTCATCAGCCACCGTGAGATACGCGTCACTGATCGTCCCCTCGACCTTCGTGTACGAACCTCGCGCAAGCTTCGGGCTCCCGCCGGCGACAATCATGGCCAGACCGTTATTCTTATGCGGATTCGCTTCGGCGTGCTCATGAACAAAGATGAGTGCGGTGTGATCGAAGAGCGTACCCTCACCTTCCGGCACGGACTCGAGCCGTGAGATGAGATACGCGAACTCTTCCACGTGCCAGCGGCAGATATCGCGCAGCACACGCTGCCCTTCAACGCCATCGGCGCCCGAAGTTTTCCCTTCGGCATGCGTATAGTCGTGATGCCGTGCCGCCGTGTATCCTAGCCACGGGAACCGCGAGATACTTTGGCACTTCGTCAGCATGAATGACGCAACACGCGTCTGCCGTGTCGCGAGCGCCTGCACCAGCAGATCGCTCTGCAGCTTCGCAATGCGAGGCCAATCCTTCATGTCGCCATCGAAGTCGGGCGGGTCGACGCGCCGGTACTCTGGCGGCAGCACCGCAATCGCGCGCTCCAGGTCGCGAATCCCCGAGAGGTGCTCGTCGAGGCGTGACTGGTCGTCACCCGGTAATCTTTTCTTCAATTCCGTCGCGTCTCCACGAATTGCGTCGAGAATACTGCGTTTTCGATTGACCCAGCCTTCTTCCTGCACGCCGAACAAACGATCGAACAAGCGATGCGGAATCATCTCGGGCGGCAGCGCGCGCTCATAACCCGACCAGCTCATATTGCGCTGCATGCTTTCGCCGAAGGATTCCTGCGCCACACCGATCTGCAGCGACCGAAAGCGCGAATCGCCGCCGATCTTATTCGCGATCACCTGATCGATGGAAGGTCCGCTCGGCCCCGCGGCCGGTAAAGTAGGTACCGGTCATGAGGCTGCTCATCGAATTTGTGTGGCCGTTGCCTTTACCGTTGGCGGCCGCATTGTCGAGACCGCTCAACACGTGAACGTCTTTGCGCCAGGGCGCGAGCGGTGCCAGACACGGCGTGATGTCATAGTCGGGACCTTCCTCGGTCGGGATCCAGTAGCGCTCCGGAATTCCGTTCCCGTTGAACCAAAGGACGAAGCGCGTCTCTATCGGCTTCGGCGAAAGGTCCGCGGCATAGGCCGTGCCGATGGAATTGAACATAGACACGAGTGGTGGTAAACCAACCGTGATACGCGCTCCCGCGAGAGTCAGACCTTTCAGCAGGGCACGACGTGAAGTTCTAACGCGATTTGTGATCACTTGCGACATTCGATGTTCCTTCCATTGCCGTTATTGCCAGCATAAGTTCTTTGAACTGAAATTGCGAGGCCTGAAACCGATCGAGCGCCTGCCGGATCGCAGGGCGGTCCGCGGCTCCTTCAAGGCGCCCGGCCGAGTAGCGGAAATACTGCTTGACCACGCATTCCTGGCACTGCGGACTCTTCGCCAGGATTGCGCCCATATCGGCCGGTGAGGAGAACTGCGAATCCGGAAGACCGGCGAGATTTCCATTCGTGTTTAAGTCGAGCGTAACGGTCTTGACCGGGGCGTTCCTGCCTTTCGCACCGGGCGCGCGGAACTCGAGCGCCATCTTCTCCCTGCGTGCGCCCACCGCATCGAACTTCTCGAAACCGAACCCGATCGGGTCGATCAATGTGTGGCATCCGCTGCAGGTTGGGTTCGTCACATGCGCGTTCATGCGGTCGCGATTGGTCTGAGGATTATCCGCGGTCACTGCGGGCAGATTCGTGTTCACGCCAGGCGGCGGATCGGGAACATGCTGGCACAGGAACTGCTCGCGTACGAACAAGCCGCGCGCCGTGGGTGAAGTCTCATCGGGCTTTGCCGTCAACGCCAGGAACAATCCCTGTCCGAGCAGCCCTGACCGCTCGGATCCTTTCGGAAACGGAACGCGTTCGATCTCTTTCGAAGGAGCCGGGACTCCGTAGATACTGGCGAGTTCCGGACCCACGTAGCCATAATCCGCCGTGAAGGCGGTCATGAAGTTGCGTCCGTTCCAAACGAGATCGGAAATGAATGCCCGCGCTTCTTCCGTCATCGCCAGCGCGGTCTCACGCGTATAAACGGGAAACTTTCTCCGGTCCTTGGCGGCCGTCAGCAGACGATCGAAGCGCAGCCACTGGCTGGTGAATTCATCGAGGGCTTCGTGTGCGCGCGGCTGATCCAGCATGCGCCGCGCTGCTTTCTCAATACCGTCTTTGTCCGCGAGTTCGCCCTTCTCGGCTGCCGCAATCAACTCCGCGTTCGGCATCGTATCCCAGAGAGTATAGGAAAGTCGGCTGGCGGTAGCGTACGGCTTCAGTTTCGGATCGGGCGTCGAGTACATCCAGAACAGGAAGTTCGGCGATTGCAGCATCGCCTCTACTACAAGCTGGGCGCCCTTCTGGAAATCGCTTTCACTCGCCATCAGCGTTTCATAGCGCTTCTGCTCGGTGCCGGTGAGCGGACGACGGAACGCTTTCTTCCCGAACTCGCGCACGAACTGTGCCCGGCAGGGAACCGACGCTTACAGGGAATCAAACCGTGGGCATCGCCGCCGTGGAACGCGGTGCGGGCGATGCGTTCTGCGGCTCCGCTGTACGCCTCGATCAGGATCGGCGAGAGGCTCTGGGCCTGTGCCTGATTCTTGAAGCCGTTGACGAAATCCTCGGGCGGGAATTGATTCGCCGGCCCGCTCTGGTCGCCAAGAAGATCCCGAACGGTGTGGTTGTACTGGCTGTGCGTCAACCGGCGTAGCTCGGGTTCGTTACTGACCGCACCCGCCCCCCGTTCCTCCTGTTCACGATAATGAAGGGCTGCGGTGAGGTCGTCGCCGGAGAGTTTTGCGAGCGTTGCGATCCAGTCCAGCAGCTTCGCCTCTTCGGGACTACCCGGCTTGATCCGTTGGCCGCCCGCATGAGAAACGCGATTGGTAGGCTTGCGCAGCAGGAGGGACTGGTCGGGATGCTCGCGGTCCACAAGGATTACCAGAGATTTTCCGAACGCCTCAATCTTCGACGCGGGGGCATCGGCCTCGGGGAAATGCAACCGCGTCGCCGAGGCTACTCCATCAAGATTGTGGCAGTTGCGGCAGGTTGCCTTTTCGAGTACCGGATAGAGTCCGGTTGCAAACGACCCGCTTTGCGCCCGAAGGGCCAAAGAAAACAAAAGAAAGACAATTGAAAGCCTACGCAAATAAACCCCACCTTGTATAATAGCGAAAAGTGTTCCGCATAACCACAACCTTCTTACTTCTGGTCCAGATCGCGGCAGCTGCGTCGGACCGCGACATCGCCGAATGGGTGCTGCGCTGGGAAGGGCACGTTACAATCGCGGGACGAGCCCAGCCGGTCAGCGATATATCCCAGCTTACTGATGATATCCATATCACGGGCGTCGATTTGACGCCGGCGGTGATGCGGCCTCAAGAACTTGTCAAGCTGGAAGGGCTGAAGGATCTCCGCGATCTTTATCTTCCGGGGCCGATTTGGAATCCAGGCGGCGGCCGGGAAGACGCCACCTCCGCCTTCAAAACGCTCGCGACCCTCACCAGCGTCGAGCGGCTCGCCTTCGGTTGGCACTTCAACGCGCGCATCCAGATCCGGGACAGCGACATCAAACAGCTCGCCGGCTGGACGAAGTTGAAAGACCTCCGTTGCGCACAGTGTGGGCTTGCCAATGCGAACCTCTCGCAGTTTCCCCAACTCGAAAATCTGGACCTCAACGAGAATCCTCTCACCAATAAGGGCATGGAAGGCCTCGCGGGTTTGAAGAACCTGCGACGGCTACTCCTTCGCGACGCGCTCGTTACCGACGACGGTCTGAAGTCGATTGCCGGCCTTTCGAATCTCGAAGAACTCGATCTCTCGGGCGTACGCATCACCGACAAAGGAATCGAGTACCTGCGCAACCTTAAAGCGATGCGCCGCCTCAGTCTGCTCGGCGCCCAGGCCTCCGATGCCGCGATGGATGTGGTCGCCGGAATGGAGCATCTCGAGGTCTTAAACCTGTATCGGACTCAGGTCACGAATACGGGACTAGCCAAGTTGCGGAATCTCAAACAGCTCGTCGATCTTGATCTGCGCTACACCCGCGTCACGTCGAACGGACTTGCATCCCTTCGGGCCGAACTGCCGCGCGCGAAGGTTCAGTTCGTGGGAGCCGCCGCACCGACATCGAGGGTACATGCGGCAGAACGGCCATCATCGGATTCCGAGGACGCGATCGTTCTATGGCTCAAATCGTTAGGCGGCGCCACTAAGTCAACTGACGGACACGTGACGGCCGTAAATCTCTCGGCAACGCCGGTCAGTGACGCACAACTCGCGAGTCTGGCGGGATTGCATCATCTCGAAAGGCTCGAGTTGCAGGTAACCCAGGTTGGCGATCTCGGGCTTGCGTCACTCACCTCTCTGACCGGCCTCAAAGAACTGAACCTCAGCAACACGACCGTATCTGACGCAGGACTCGAGAAACTCGCAGCGCTGTCTCGTCTTCAGACTTTGCGGCTCTCGGGAACATTGATTGTGGGACCTGGGACCGCGCACCTGGCCAGGCTCAGTGAACTGCGCAACCTTGACCTCTCGAACACGCACCTTTCCGATAAGTACCTCGTCGACGTCGCGCGCATCACCAGCCTGGTGACTCTGAAGATCGGCTACACCGATATTACCGATGGCGGAATCAGCAGCCTCGCCCCACTTACGAATCTCGAAGTGCTCGACGTGACGAGTACGGATCTGGGCAATTTAGGACTCGCCGCCATCGCCAAACTGACCAATCTCCGGGAACTCCGTCTCAACCATACCCGGTTCAACGCGGAAGGTCTGGCCGCGCTGAAACCACTGCAGAAGCTGGAGCGAATTGAGCTGCTGCGAACGCGCACCAACAACGCCGGCGTTGAGGCACTTGCGTCGCTGAAGAACCTCCAAAGGATCGGCCTGGATTACACGACAATCGGCGATCCGGGACTCGCGGCGCTCCATTCCCTGCCACAGTTGCAGGACATCAGCCTCGACTCAACCGACGTCAGCGATAAGAGCATCGAAACCATGAAGTCGATGGGGAGACTTAAGTCGCTGAACCTGTATCACACGCTCGTTACGGAGAAAGGCATGCACGAGCTTGCGGCAGCGTTGCCTGCATGTAAAATCGTCTTCGATCGCGACTCGGCGTTGGCTAATCGAAGAGCCAAGGGTGAAAACTAATGCGTTCAATCACACTTCTTCTTTGTCTTGCCGGCTGTCTGAATGCAAAGACAGACTGGATCGAGTCTCTCGGCGGGTCGGTCACTACCGATCCGCATGGAGTCGTGACCGGCGTGAATCTGCGGGGATCGTGGGTCACCGATACCGACCTTCGAAAGCTTGTTGAATATCCGGCGCTGACTACACTCGATCTGTCGTTGACTCATATCACCGACGAAGGAATGGCAGAGCTCAAGAACCTCCATAACATCGCCGATCTGAACCTCTATTACTCGGAATACGTTACCGATCAGGGTGTAGCTGCGATCAAGGACTGGAAGAAGCTTAAGCGCCTCAACCTGCACGGCACCAAGTCCTCCGACACGGCACTCGAGCACATTGCCGGAATCAGTTCCCTCGAATCGCTCGATGTCGGGTCAACCTTGATGACGGACGTCGGTCTCGAGCGGCTGAACACGCTGACGAATCTGAAGAACCTGACGATGGGCGGTAACGAACTCGGAGACGCCGGCCTGCAGGGACTGCGGCAACTCCCCACTCTGAACTATCTCGATCTCAGCGGACGCCAGGGCACGGACAAAAACGTGTGGACCATCGTCATGTCGACTGCGGGACTCGACGCCATTCTCTCACTTCACAACCTGCGGGAACTGCGCATCGGCTGTTACGCCATGAACGTTGGCATCGAAGGAGCGAAGTTCGGCGAAGTCACCGCGACTGCCGTGCTGCCCGAATGGATCGAGCGCATGCGCGCTCGGCTGCCGAACCTCCAGACTGTGAGATTTCAAGGTTGTGGCAAAATCGACGACGCGTCGATCAAAACTCTAATCGCCATGCCCAACCTCAAAGAGGCCGACCTTCGCGGCACCGGTGTCACCGAAAAAGGAGCCGCCGAACTTCGCAGCGCAAAGCCCGGCGTGAAGATCTCGTTCGGACCCTGGGAAGCAAAAGCCGCAAGCTATCGCAACAACTGAAACGCGCGCCGTCGCCTGTTTAACCAGTGGCCTGTTTCTGTTATTACGCAAAGAGCCTGATAGGGTAGAAGTCGATGTCGGTCGATCCGTTCAAAGGACGCCAGTACTCCTGAGAAGTGATCGTTCTGTGCGTGGGCTGGTATCTCCGGTATCCGCTTTCTTACGAGCACGTCGGTGAACTTTTGGCTGAACGTGGGGTGGAAGTGGATGCCACGCCAGGCGGGCTAGATATGGCCGTTAGTGTCAGAAATCGTTCGCGGCCGAGGCACCCGTTCCCTTTCCGCTCGATAAATAAAAAAATCGGCGTTGAGATGGAGGGTGAGCCTACGAACATAGCCCACTGTACTCCGCGCGAGGATGGAGATAGGCTTCATGGCGAAGTGGAATGCCGGGCTCAAGCAGAGAGGCGCGTGTTCGTTGGGCCGTAAACCACAGGTCAAAATGAACTCAGAATCAACTCCCATTACGGATTGCAGACGTCCGCGCAAAGCATATCGGTACAGGTTACCAGCCGGGCGGAAAAGTATCGAACGTAGGGGTAACATCGTTGGCTATTTTTCGCAAAACAAGCCGGCAACGCGGGTTCAGTTATCGGAGATGTCCCGATTGGTGTGGTCCTTGAGCATCGCCGTTGCAAGAAGCGTAACGGTTGCGCAGACAAGAATGAACACGGCGATAGGCGTAGGGGAACGATAGCGGGCCAGCAAAGAGGTTGCAATAAGGGGGGCTGGGCCGCCAGCTATAAGGGACGACAGTTGATAGCCCAGCGACGCACCGCTGTAGCGCAAACGTCCCGTGAAAGATTCCGCGATTAACGCAGCCTGCGGACCGTACATTATGTCGTGCGGAATCAGTGAGAGTACGACCGCGAGCACCACCAGTCCTGGCACCCTGGTGCCGAGGAGCGCGAAATAGACAAAACCGTAAGCCCCGGTGAGGGCTGCGCCGAGCATATACACTCGCTTGCGGCCAAATCGGTCGGACAAATGGCCAAAGAACGGAATAGAGACGAACGAGATTGACGAAGCGGCGAGCACCGCCAGCAGGAGAAAGTTACGGTCGAGATGCAACACCGCGGTGCCGTAGGCAAACACGAACGCAGTGAACACATAGAACGGCGCCTGCTCGCCCATTCGGCACAGGGCTGTGAGAATGATTTCGCGGGGTTGACGACGAATCACCTCGAGAACCGGCGTACGCTCGATCCGGCGCTCTGCGACTAGTCGGACAAATACCGGCGTTTCCTCAATACCTAAGCGGATATATAGGCCGAGCGCCACTAGAACGATGCTGAACAGAAACGGGATGCGCCAGCCCCATGTCAGGAATTGACTGCCCGATATCGCGCTCAACGCGAGGACCGCCAGATTCGAGAGAAACAGGCCTGCCGGCACGCCGAACTGCGGCCAGGATGTGATAAAGCCGCGATGGCGGTTCGACTGCGCCCATTCCATCGAGAGAAGCACAGAACCGCCCCACTCTCCGCCGACACCAATGCCCTGAATGAAACGCAGAACCGTAAGCAGTATCCCACCCCAAATACCAATGTATTGATATCCGGGGACGAAGGCGACCAGGAAAGTCGCAGTGCCCATCAGCAGCAGCGTGGCGATTAATGCTGCCTTTCGCCCGAGGCGGTCGCCGTAGTGCCCGAAAATTGCGGCGCCTATTGGCCTGGCGAGAAAGCCAACCGCGTAGACGCTGAAAGCCTCCAAAGAAGCCACGAGCGGGTCGGCATGCGGAAAATATAGCCGCGCGAACACCAAGCCCGTGACGGTGCTATACAGAAAAAAATCGTACCATTCAATCGCTGTCCCAATCGTGCTAGCGAGGACCGCGCGTCGAAGCTGTCGTCTACGCTCCGCCTCGCTATTCGTGCCGGTCTCGCGATTGGCCGCCATCCTGCCAGTCTACGCCGAATCGGCATCGGTGCCGTCAATCGACAGCGAACCAACGATCCGCGCGAGCGCCTCTAGTCTTTACGAACCAACCAAATTGTCTCCCGGGCCGTTATCTTCAAAACGGTAAACACTTCACAGGTGCTGTGATTCCGCCGGCAATACCGGTCGAACGCCGAGCGACCCTTCCTGCAACGTACGCCTCGCCGCAGCCAAGTGTCCCTCAAACCGGGGCGGGGTTTCCCCTAATTGGAATCGCCTCCGGCCAGAGCGCCAGACTGAGGTCTTGAATTCCGCCCCGCAAGATTCATCAAATACGACAAGTTGGATGTCACCTTGCAGTTCATGGACGTGACCAGGAAGGTGCTCAAACAATCCGCTGTCAACCTTCAGCCCGGCACAGCCTCCTCGCTCGATCTCCGGCACATGCTTGGCGCGAGTCCGCGCCGTGTTGCTCTTCGGCTATTCCGGCTGGGCAAATCCTACGCGAAGAATTGTGCAGCAAACCCCATGCACCAGTCTGATGCCAAGCTTGGAACTGTTTGACAACGCAACGGGAGGACCAGTTTCATCCTCACCGGCGCCTGCCAATTCGGTCGTGCCGGCACAGTAACCCGGTGTTCCGAGTTAGTTGAGATCGATTGCCCGCGCCACTTTGACGGCGGGATTGGACTTCAGTTCCGCGAGCACACTCTCCGGTACATTAACATCGGTAGACACCACGGCGATTGCGGTCTGGTGCGAATGCCCCGGCGCCAGCGGACCCTCTGAGCGGCCGAGCGAGAAGTTCGCGATGTTGATGTTGTTCCTTCCGAGCACCGTACCAACGTGACCAATGACACCTGGAACGTCGTCGTTCTTCATGCAGATCAGATGGCCGGCGAGAGCCGCTTCACAGTAAATGCCGTCGAGTTGCAACAACCGCGCTTTGCCCAGCAGCACCGAGCCCTCAACCGTAGTCACGCCTTTGTCCGTCTCAAGTGCGACTTCAATCGTGTCGGTATGGCCGGACCGCTTGTCGAGACGCTCGCTCACGCTCCACCCGCGATCCGCCGCGATTTGCATGGCATTTACGATGTTGGTGCGGTTCGCCGTCGAACGGTTCAACGCTCCCGCCAGACCGGCATTGCGGAGCAGCGTCGTATTGCCTTCGGCGATGCGGCCGTAGTAAGTCATACGAACGCTGCTAGGGTTGCCTTCCGCGAGGTACGCCGCGAAGTTACCCAGCTTCTCGGCAACCTCGATATAAGGTCCGAATTCCTTATACTGCTCGGGCGAGAGCGCCGGCATGTTGACCGCGTTGATCGCCACGCCGTTCTGCAGGTATTCCACCATCTGCTCTGCGATGCGCACGCCCACGATCTCCTGCGCTTCTTCGGTCGATCCTCCAATGTGCGGAGTGGCGATCAGCGAGTCGAGGCCGAACAGCGGGTACTCGGCGTTAGTCGGTTCGTTGGGGAAAACGTCGAGCGCTGCCGCCGTGACGATGCCGCTGTCCATAGCGGTCTTGAGCGCGCTCTCATCGATCAGTTCGCCGCGCGCGCAGTTGACGATCCGGACGCCCTTCTTCATCTTCGAGAAAGCCGCATTATTCAGGAAACCATTGGTCTCAGGAGTAAGTGAAACATGCAGCGTGATGTAGTCCGACTGTGCGAAGAGTTCGTCGAGCGCGACCAGTTCCACGCCGATGTCCTTGGCGAGTTGCGACATCAGGTAAGGATCGTGAGCGATGATCCGCATCTGGAAGGCGCGCGCCCGCTTGAGCACTTCACGCCCGATGCTGCCGAGGCCGGCGATGCCGAGTGTCTTACCGCGCAATTCGTGCCCCAGAAACTTCTTCTTCTCCCATTTGCCCGACTTTGTCGAGGAGGACGCCTGAGGGATGGAACGCGCCATGGAAAGCATCAGCGCGAGCGTGTGCTCGGCGACCGATACAGCGTTGCCGCCGGGAGTATTCATGACCATGACGCCGGCTGCGGTGGCTGCCGGAAGGTCGACATTGTCGACGCCCACGCCCGCGCGTCCGATCACGCGCAGCTTGGGAGCTTGCGCGAGCACGGCAGGCGTCACCTGCACCGCGCTGCGCACCACTAAAGCATCCGCCTCGGCGAGGTGCTTCGAGTATTCCTTCGGATTCGAAACAATAACGTTCCAGCCAGCCTGGGATTTGAACAGATCGATTCCCGCGGCAGCCATGGGCTCTGCAATTAGAATATTCATCGATTTCTCACCTTTGAGATTTGCAATCAGGTGCGACACCAGCGGAAGCGCCTGAGGCATCCATCGCGCCTGTGCCCGAAGCTGCTTTGGGACCCGTTCAGGCGGACTTTTGTACGTTGCGGGAGGTTACGGATGTGCATGATCTCCGAGCGATCTTCTAGAATAGCAGACAGTCTATGGCCCTCCTCGAACAGATACAGAAGGATATGACGGCCGCTATGAAGGCCCGCGAAGAAGCCCGCCTGAGCGCGCTTCGTATGATCAAGACCGCGCTGATGAAGCTGCAGGTCGACTCAATGAAACCTCTCGATGAGGCCGCTGAGCAGCAGGTGCTCAAGAGCCTGGTTAAACAGCGGACGGATTCCGCGGAAATGTTCCGCAAAGGCGGCCGTCCGGAACTCGCCGAAAAAGAGGAGGCTGAACGCGCTTTGATTGAATCCTACTTGCCTGCGGCTGCTTCCGCCGAAGAGATGGATGCCGCCATTGCCGCCGCGCTCGCGGAAACCGGCGCAACCTCCATTAAACAAATGGGTCTGGTGATGAAAGCCGCGCAAGCCAGACTGGCGGGCAAATCGGCGGACGGGAAATCGCTCAGCGAGCGGGTAAAGGCGAAACTGTCATGACGCCGGTGAAAGAACACAAGCCATTCGTTCCAGCCAACTCGGAGATGCCTGAGTTGACGCTGCGGGCCATGCTGATCGGCCTCGTGATGTGCGTCGTACTAGGCGCGGCAAACGCTTACCTTGGACTGCGCGCGGGTCAAACGATTGCGGCGACATATCCGGCAGCAGTGATCGGTATGGCGGTGCTGCGCGTCTTTAAGGGCTCGTTGCTCGAAGAGAATATTGCGCGGACCGCGGGCTCGATCGGCGAGTCCGTGGCGGCGGGCGCGATTTTCACCATTCCCGCCTTTGTCATCACCGGAGCCTGGCCCAATTTTGCCAGCCCTGATTCGTACTGGAAAGCCACGGCGTTGATGATCACCGGCAGTGTGATCGGCGTGCTCTTCGTTTCGCTGGTGCGGCGCTTTCTGGTGGAGGATCCCGATCTTCCCTTTCCGGAATCCGTTGCCGCCGCGCACATCCATAAGGCCGGACAGATGGGCGCGCAAACCGCCAGCGTCCTTTTCTACAACATTGCGTATGGCGGCATCGTGTACTTGGCGGGCGCTTTCGGAGTTTTCGCTACCGACATCAACTTTCCAATTGTGCTGGCAAGCGGACTCTCCGGCAAATTGAAGCTTGGGGCGGCTCACACCATCGCGGTCGGAGGCACGACCCTCGCCTCGGGACCCTCCGTTAGTCCTGCGCTCGTGGGAGTCGGCTACGTCATCGGACCGAAGCTTGCGGCGCTCAACTTCTCAGGTAGCGTGCTGGCGTGGGGCGTGATGATTCCTATGATGATCTACTTCCTGGGACCGCTGTTCGCGCCCCAAATGGCCGGCCCTGGTCATTGGACCTGGGAAGATATGTCGATGCGCATCTGGCGCGATGTCATTCGCCCGATTGCAATTGGCGGCATGATGGCGGGCGCCGCCAACACGCTGTTCAGAATGCGCAAGAACATCGGCGCCGGCCTCGCGCGCGCGTTCCATGAACTGGTCACCGGCGCCGGCGACGAAGCGGGTATCAGTCGCGTGAATCAGTACATGAGTTCGCGACTGGTGCTGGCCGGCGTCGGGGTCATGTTCGTCGTGATGTTGGTCCTCTATACCTATTTCTCAGGCAATCTGACCGCGGGAATTACGGCGGCCGTAGTTATGCTGCTGGTCGGCTTCTGTTTCGCGACGGTGTCCGGATATCTGGTCGGTGTGATCGGATCGTCCAATAACCCGATCTCGGGCCTCACGCTCTCGACGCTCATTATTGCGGCGCTGCTGCTGGTCGCACTGGGCGTATCGGGAACCAGCGGTGTGATTGCGGTGCTGGGAGTTGCCGCGGTGGTTTGCGTCTCGTCGGCCGTTGCGGGAGAACTGCTGCAGGACTTTAAGGTCGGCTATATTCTCGGAGGAACTCCGAAGAAGATCCAGATCGCCGAATTGATCGCGGTGGTTGCGGCTAGCGCCGTGATGTACTTTCCGCTGCTGCTATTGCACCAGGGCAACATCAATACCGGCGGAATCGGGTTCGGCGATCCCAAGATTCCTGCTCCCCAAGCCGGACTTATGGCGTCGCTCGCGCAAGGCATTGTGGGCGGCGACATGGCGTGGCCTCTGATCGGCGCTGGAATCTTCCTCGGCATTACGATGATTCTGGTCAAAGTGCCTAGTCCGATGCTGGTGGCGATCGGAATGTATCTGCCGCTCGGAACTACGTTCGCTATCTTCGTCGGCGGATTGATTCGCGCGACAACCGACACGGTCGCCGAACGGCGCGGCTTCAACGAAGCCCAAAAGGCTCGAGTGGAGAATGCGGGCGTGCTGGCGGCATCGGGAATGATTGCCGGGGAGGCGCTCATGGGATTGGTAACGTCCGGCTTCAATGTCGTGAAGGGCGCGTTGCCGCAGATGTTTCAGGAGCCGTCGTATCTTATCGGAATTCTGGTGATGTTGTCGCTCGGGGTGGTGCTGGTTCGGGTCTCGATCGGCAACGCGGGCCGTCCGGAAGATCCCGCGCCTCCGGTGGCGATGATGTAGAGAGACCCGCTAAGCTCAGCTACAGGAGCGTGGGGTCAGCTGTTCCAGTTCTGTCTCCACTGTTGCGAGACGCAGATCGATTGACGCGCGATGAGTTCATGCGACGCTGGGAGCACATCCCGGATCTGAATCGCGCTATATCGCGGCGGCTCCAGGATGTGAGGCACGGAGCACGTCTACCTGGCTGATGTCCAAGGACCCGCACCCCAACCGGATCTGTCTCTGGAGATCGATCCCGAATACGCAGAATGCGCGATTATGGACTTTCATCCCTGGGAGGTTCTCGAATGGCGACGATCGCTTTACTTTCTCTTCTCTTTTTCGCGCAGGCCACGGCGCAGCCGGTGCATCCGCCGCTGAATCCTGACATTCCGACGGTATTCGTTGTCGGCGATTCCACCGCGAATAATATCGAGAACCGCGGCTGGGGCGATCATCTGGCATCCTACTTCGATACCGCCAAGGTTAATGTGGCCAATCGTGCCCGCGCTGGCCGCAGCAGCCGAACCTTTATCACCGAAGGCCTCTGGGACAAGGTATTGGCCGACGTAAAACCCGGCGATTTCGTTCTGATCCAGTTCGGACACAACGACGGCGGACCTCCGGACCAGGATCGCGCGCGCGGATCGCTTCCAGGACTCGGGAACGAATCCAAGGAATTCACCATGCCAGACGGGCGCGTGGAAACCGTTCGGACATTTGGCTGGTACATGCGAAAGTTCATCGCCGATACGCGAGCAAAGGGCGCGAAGCCTGTGGTGCTCTCGCTAACGGTTCGCAATATCTGGAAGGACGGAAAAGTGGAGCGCGGCTCGGGGATGTTCAGCAAGTGGTCCGAAGAGATCGCGCAATCCGAACACGTCCCTTTCGTCGATGTTACCAATGCGGTGGCTGATCGATACGAAAAGCTCGGTGAAGAAAAGGTCAAAGCGCTCTTCTCGACCGATCATACACACACGAGTCCCGAGGGCGCGGAGCTGAATGCCGCTACGGTAGTCTCCGCATTGAAAGGCGTCAATAGCCCCCTAGCGCGTTTTCTGTCGGCGAAAGGACAGGAGACCGCTCCTTATCCAACGCCCGCTCAGACGGTCCGCACGCCGTTTCCAGTACCGCAACCCACGAATCCTGAATTGCCTACATTATGGCTGATCGGCGATTCGACAGTACGTAACGGGCGAGGCGATGGGGCTAATGGCCAATGGGGATGGGGCGACATGATTGGCCGCTTCTTCGATCCCGCCAAAATTAACGTGGTGAACCGCGCCATCGGCGGACTGAGCAGCCGAACTTTCTTGACGCAAGGCCACTGGGATCGCGTGATGGCGCAACTCAAGCCCGGCGATTTCGTCATTATGCAGTTCGGGCACAATGACGCCGGACCGCTCGACGATACAGCCCGCGCGCGTGGCACAATCCGCGGTGTTGGCGAGGAATCGCGGGAGATCGACAACCCGATTACCAAACGGCACGAGGTGGTCTACAGCTTCGGCTGGTA
This sequence comes from Terriglobia bacterium, assembly GCA_963767545.1. Taxonomy (GTDB): domain Bacteria; phylum Acidobacteriota; class Terriglobia; order Bryobacterales; family Bryobacteraceae; genus CAVVFX01. Next base: position 81,343 of record CAVYEV010000019.1, on the reverse strand, counting down.
TCTGCGCAAGTTCATTGCAGACGCGCGGGCCAAAGGAGCAACGCCGATCGTCTGTTCGCTGATTCCGAGGAAGATCTGGAAAGACGGGAAGATTGCGCGTAATAAAGACGATTACGCCGGATGGGCTGAGATGACGGCGGCCAGCGAACATGCGCCGTTTATCGACCTCAATGAATTGATTGCGCAGCGCTACGATGCGTTGGGGGCGGAGAAAGTGGAACCGCTGTTCGGAGACGAGCACACGCATACGAGCCGCGCAGGCGCCGAGCTAAATGCCGAATGCGTAATCCAAGGTTTGAAGAAACTGCCTGAGAATCCGCTGCGCGCATATTTAGCAAGGTGAAGGGGACAGTCCGTCAATGGGACATTTCTATTTTGCCTTGACAGCGTTTAGGCTGGGCTTGACTTCGCTTCGGGTCATTGGTACCATTCACGACGCTAAGCTCAATCAGTGAACGGCATCCACACATTCGTGGCTCGCCGTTTATCAGGGGATTTTTATGAGAAGATCACTTAACCGAAATCTCTTCAATTGCGCGCTGCTCGCCATGCTTACATCAGGGCTGACCTTCGCGCAGATGACGACTACGGGTACGATCGAAGGTACGATCATAGACCCATCCGGCAAGTCCGTTCCGGCTGCGATGGTAACGATCCGGAACGAATCCACAAAGGACCTTCGCTCGGCCACCAGCGGCGAGGCTGGAGCTTTTACTTTCCAGGCAATACCGCCCGGCTCATACATCGTGAAGGCCGCGCACCCGGGATTCAAGACCTTTGAACGCACTGGCGTGGTTGTGAGTGCCAATGAACACGTGTCTCTGGGAGAGGTCCCGCTTCAAATCGGCTCCGTTGCGGAAACCGTGCAGGTAAGCGGTGAGGTCGCACACGTTGAGACCGATAGCTCGGAATCGTCCGCGGACATCACCACGCAGCAACTTGGAAATCTGACTGCCCGAGGAAGGGAGGTCGTGTCGCTCCTCAGAACGATTCCGGGCGTGGCTTATCAGGCCGATCAGGATTCAGCCGGTGGGACCTACGGTACCAGCACTCCTTCGATCCGGGGCGCAAGCGCCAATATGAACATCCTCTCGGTCGATGGCGTGGTCAGCAATGACCAGGGAACACCTAGCGTATTCTCAAGTGTCACCTCAATGGATGCTATCGGGGAAGTCAAGGTGATCTTGAACGCCTACCAGGCCGAATACGCGGGCAATGGAGGCACCGTGGTTCAGGTTGTGAGCAAATCCGGCGGCAGCGAATTCCACGGGAACGGCTACTGGTACCTGCGAAATAACGATTTCAATGCCAACGATTTCTTCAATAACCGGAATAGCGTGAATCGCCCGGAATACCGCTACAACACCGAGGGCGCCTCACTGGGCGGACCTATTTATATCCCTGGACACTGGAATAAGGACAAGACCAAGCTCTTCGGTTTTTACAATATCGAGCAACTGGAGAGCCGGATACCTGGCAGTCTATCGCAGTACACCATGCCGAGCGCCCTTGAACGTCAAGGAAATTTTTCGCAGACCTACGGCACTAATGGTCAAGTGATCCCCATTTTCGATCCGTATAACAATAAGGCGCCTTTCGCGGGGAATATCATTCCGTCAAGCCGCCTGGATCATAACGGCCAGATTCTGCTGAATATTCTCCCGTTGCCGAACTTTGTTAATCCGGCTATCACCGGCTATAACTACAACTATCAGATTCAGGAGGTTATTAACTTCCCGAAACGCACTCAGTTATTCAAGATTGATTACGTACCGACACAGAATGACCGGATTTTTGTGCGCGGCAAGACTTTTCTTTCAGAGGATCAGGGCTATTCGGTTTCCTCCGGAGCGACACCCGTGGGCTTCTTCGCGCAATGTTATTGCTTCTCCGAAGAAGGACTTGCGGCCGGCTGGACGCACATCTTCTCGCCGACAGTCGTCTCCGAGTTTCAGGCTGGCGTGCGCCGCAATCATGAAGGCTGGAAGCCTTACAGCGATACTCTGACTCCAACTCAGCAGGTCCCGGTGGCTGGCAATCCGCTTTCGACAGTGTCGCGGGCCGCCTTGGGATACACGGCTGGGCAGTGGTTTCCTTCGTCCAACCCGGACGACATCATTCCGCGCTATTCCTTCAACGTTCAGGATTCGCCGAACGTCAGCTTCGACGACCGTTTCCTCAAGAACGGCACCGACTTTACGTTCAATCTGAGCGACAGTATCGCGTGGACAAAGGGGGCGCACACCATCAAGTTTGGCGGCGACATCTATCGCATCCGGGAATACGAGGGAGAGCGCAGCAAGTTCGACGGCACCATCAATTTCAGTACCGATTCGAATAACCCGCTCGACACCAATTATTCGTTTGCGAACGCGGCGCTCGGCACCTTCGACAGCTATACGGAATCGAACGCGCGCTATGGCGCGAACGAGCGGCAGGCCATAGCGGAATGGTTTGTCCAGGATACCTGGAAAGTAACCAAGAGACTTACGCTCGACTATGGAATGCGATGGACATGGGCGAACCAGATGTATCCGCACTATGACGGCCAGCAATCCGCGCTTGCATTAGGCCTCTACAATCCTTCCCAGGCCGCGGTTCTCTACGTGCCGGTGCTTTCGAACGGCGTGAGAATGGCGATGAACCCGCTGACGGGAGCCTTGTTGCCGCAAGCCTTTGTAGGCGTCTTCGTTCCGGGCAGCGGGAGTCCGGCGCCTGGGGGTGTAACATCCGGCGCCACCAATTATCCGCGCGGATTCATCAACCAGCAGCCGGTCCACTGGGGACCGCGGTTTGGTTTTGCCTACGACGTATTTGGAAATGGCAAGACGGCCGTACGCGGCGGCATCGCGATTCTCTATAACCCGCGGCTGAGTTATTGGAGTCCGACCACCGAGAATCCGCCGGCCATTGAGACGCCGATCACCTACTACGGGTCGCTCAGCACCTTTACTCAGACCGCCGGCTATTTCGCGCCTAACGCTACCAACGCTTTCAACGTGAACGCCAAGACGCCGCGCAATTACAACGGCTCTTTTGGCATCCAGCAGGACCTCAGCCACTCCTTCTTACTTGACGTTTCGTATGCGGTCGTGCTCGGACGAGATATCCAGCAGACTCGTAACATCAACACGGTTCCCTATGGAGCGCAATTCCAGCACCTCGATCCCACCACGGGCAAGCCGTTGGCCGACATTTTCTTTGCACCCTATCCCGGCTATTCCGGCATCACTTACTACGACGACGCTTACACCTCGAACTATCACGCACTGCTGATGAGTCTGACCCGCCGCTTTTCAAAGGGCTTCCAGATGGGTGTATCCTATGCCTTCTCGAAGTATATGGACTACACGGGCATTCCGGTGTATGCAAATTTGCGGTCGTATGCTTACGGTCTGGACGGCTCCGATCAGACTCATAACTTGACCGTCAACTTCACCTACAACATACCGAATGCAACGAACCTGGTGAAGAATAAGCTGATTGGGTACGCATTTGATCACTGGGTGCTGTCGGGTATCAGCCAGTTCGCTACTGGTACACCGGCCGCGATTAGTTTTTCAACCACTAACTCGGCCAACCTCAATGGCGGCGGGGATGCCCAGCGCGTGGACGTGGTGGGGAACGCCTTTTCGTCGAACGTCCTCCCCGGCGGCTATGCTTATGGCATTCACACGTTCAACCAATGGTTCAACACCTCAGCTTTCGCGTTGCCCGGCATGAACGATCCGGGTAACGCCGGCAAATACGATGTCCGTCAACCCGGTGTGAATAACAACGACATGGCGATCTCCAAGAGCTTTCCGCTAAGAAATGAGAAGCGAAGCTTCTCATTCCGATGGGAAGCTTACAACGTCTTCAATCACACCCAGTATGCCAGCCTTAACACCGCCGCGAAGTATACGCCGGCGGGCGTTCAGACGAACACGCTGTTCGGAGAGGTTGTCTCTACCCGGGCGCCACGGGTGATGCAGGGATCGCTGCGCTTTACGTTCTGAGACATACGCCCTACTCTTCTCCGAGCGCTCGCACGCTATTGTGGAGAAGTGACAGATCCAGGCCTCAAGGACCGCTTGGCAGCCGTGCAGGAGCGCCTTCGCGCGGCAGCGGCGCGCTCTCATCGGAACGTTGCGGATATCCGCCTGATCGCCGTTACCAAAGTCTTCCCGGCGACCGCCATTCGCGATGCCTACGAACTGGGCGTTCGCGAGTTCGGCGAAAACTATGTGCAAGAATTCGGCGAGAAATTCCCGGCGGTGGCCGATCTGAAGGAGGCCCGCTTCCACCTCATCGGCCATTTGCAATCCAACAAGGCCCGCGCAGCCGTGGAACTGTTTCAAGCAGTCCAGACCGTTGATTCGATTAAGCTGGCGAGGCGTTTGGATGAGGCTGCGCGTGGGCTCGGCCGTTCTATCGATGTGATGATCGAGGTGAAACTCGCTGACGAGAGTTCCAAATCGGGCGCTCCGCCAGCCGATCTGCCGGCGATCGTCGAATCTTGCCGTGCGGCCGCAAACCTGCGGCTTATGGGCTTCATGACGGTGCCTCCTTGGTCGGAAGACGCGGAGCTATCGCGGCCCTATTTTGCCCGTCTGCGCGAACTGGCGGCGACCCACGAACTGAGCCAGCTCTCCATGGGAATGTCGAATGATATGGAGGTGGCGATCGAAGAAGGCGCTACCTGCGTTCGCGTAGGAACTGCGTTGTTTGGAAGGCGCAGGAAGAACCCGTGACCGTAGGATTCCACTCGCCACTACCCCCAGCTCGCACCGGGGTCGCGGACTATTCAGCCGCGCTGTTGAAGGCCTTGCGGCAATACGGCACGATCCGAATCGGCGCACCGCAGGCCGATGTACACCTGTACCATATCGGCAATAACCAGCTCCACCGCGCGATCTATCGGCAGGCGGTCGAACGTCCGGGCGTCGCGGTGCTGCATGACGCCGTGTTGCAGCATCTGTTCTTAGGATCGTTGACTGAAGCGGAATACGTGGACGAGTTCGTCTACAACTACGGCGAGTGGAATCGCGACCGCGGCCGCCAGTTGTGGCGGGATCGCGCGGCATCAGCCACAGATGAACGCTACTTCCGGTACCCGATGCTCAAACGGATTGCCGCGAGCAACTGCACAGTCGTCCACAATCCGGGCGCCGCCGCACTGATCCGTCAGCATGTACCCGACGCGCGCGTCGTTACTATCCCACATCTATTCGAGATGCCGGCGGCGATCGATCCTGTTTCGGTGATGGAGTTCCGGGCGCGGCTCGGGATTACGTTCGATGCCTGCCTTTTCGGCGTCTTCGGATACCTGCGGGAATCGAAGCGCCTGCTGGACATACTCCAGGTGTTCAGGCAAGTGCGCGAGGGATTGCCGTCCGCCGGGTTGTTGGTCGCGGGCGAATTCGTGTCGAGCGATCTCGCGCGCGCCTGCGAACCCTTTCTGGCCGCGCCTGGCGTTCACCGGTTGCCGTATCTTAGCGAGCGCGATTTCTGGATCGCCGGGTCGGCCGTCGACGTTTGCATAAATCTGCGGGCTCCCGCCGCCGGAGAGACTTCCGGCATCGGCATCCGGATGATGGGGCTAGGTAAGGCGGTCCTCCTCACCGAGTCGCAGGAAAATGCCGATTTCCCGAAAGGAAGCTTCCTGCCGGTACCCGAGGGAGTTGCCGAGCGATCCGCGCTGTTCGACTATATGGGTATACTGGCGTTGAATGGCTCCTTAAGAGTAGAGCTAGGCCGTTTGGCGTCCGACTATGTCAACCGCACGCACTCGATTGCGCGCGTGTCCCGGCTCTATTGGGATTTGCTGTGCAAAAACGCCGGATCACATTTATCGGCTGGATCGCCGCGGGAATAATGGTCATCCTCGCGGCCGGGGCGAATCCTGCCTCGACCCCGATCGCTCTGCAGCCATTCCAGGAGCTGCGCGTCAAGGTCACAATGCCGGACGGCGTGCGCCTCTCTACGAACGTCTTTCATCCGGGTGGAACCGGGCCGTTTTCCGTCAATCCTGATCCGAACGCCGTATGGCAAAGGCACGTCCCTGGTCCCTAATTACCGGGCCTTTGTCGACCACGGATACGTGGTGGTGATGCAGGACGTGCGCGGCCGGTACGAATCGGAAGGCGTCTTCTCGCCGCTCACACACGAGGCGACCGACGGAGATGCGACTCTCAACTGGATCGCCGCGCAGCCCTGGTCCGATGGCAAGATCGGCATGACCGGCGGTTCATATCTCGGAATCGTCCAATGGAAAGTGGCGCTGCTCAACAACCCGCATCTCAAGGCGATCTTCCCGGTGGTGTCGGGTTGGGACGATTATCGGGACCGTTTCTATTCGCCCGGGGGCGCGATGAAGCTCGGTCACCGGCTGCTATGGATGGCGGAGAATCTCCGCCGCGCCCGGCTACGCTTTCGACTTCAACAAGTTCATCTGGACTTTGCCTGTGAGCGAGGCCGACATAGCCGCCACTGGGCAACTGTCACCCATCTATCGCGAATCGATGGAGCATCCGGCCGACGACAATTACTGGAAGAGCGCCAGCACCCGCGAGCATATCAAGGACATCAAGATTCCGGTCTTCGCAGTCGGCGGCTGGTACGACAACTATGTAGAGAGCGATCTGGCGGCATTCGCGGCGCTCCACAAACAGAGTGGGCTTAATCGCGTTCTTATCGGGCCGTGGCCGCATAACATGTCGATTCCCTTCAAGAACGTGAGCTTCGGCGGGCCGTTGACTTTGCCTATCCGCCGGTTCCAGTTGCAGTGGTTCGATCATTGGTTGAAAGGACTCGACACGCCGGTAATGGAGCAGCCGCCCGTTGAGATCTTCGTGATGGGCGCCAATACGTGGCGTCAGGAGAGCGAGTGGCCACCGGCACGAACCAGACGGGTGCGCTTCTATCTATCGAGCAACGGGCACGCCAACTCACTCTATGGCGATGGTTCACTGGCCAGTTCGCCGCGGCTTCACGAGGTTCCGGACCAGTTCACTTACGATCCGATGAAGCCGGTCCCCACCATGGGCGGCGCGGTTTGCTGCAATCCCGCAATCTTCCCGTGGGGTCCGATGGATCAACGGCCGGTCGAGAGGCGCAGGGATGTTCTGGTGTACACGTCCACGCCGCTGATCGCGGACATGGAAGTGACGGGTTCGGTTGAGGTGGTGCTCCGCGCAGCCAGCAACGCGCCCGATACCGACTTCACAGCCAAACTCGTGGACGTGTACCCGAACGGCGAGGCGCGCAACCTGACAGATGGAATTCTGAGAGCCCGGTATCGCGATTCGCTGGAAAAGACCAAGCTCATGAAGTCCGGCGACGTTTATCGTTTGGCCATCGATGCCGGAGTTACCAGTAACTTATTCCGCAAAGGACATCGGATTCGAGTCGAGATATCGAGCAGTAACTTCCCCCGGTTCGATCGCAATCTGAATAGCGGGCGCGTGGTAGAGGATGAAACGGTTGTACGCCGCGCGAATCAACTGATCTATCACGATCGATCTCATCATTCCTATATAACGTTGCCGGTGATTCCTAAATTCTAGAGAAAGCCTACGGCCCTACGCTGATGTAGGAACCGGAGGGTGAACTGATGCCGTTCACGGCCATGGTTATGCTGTGATCGCCCGGGCTCAGGCCCGCCGGAAGTACGACGTTCAGTTGATAGAGTCCGGCATTCAGGGGCGCTACGCCTGCATACGGAACCGCCGAGGGATCGAGCGGAACGCCGTCGATGCTGACGGTCACGCCAGTTACCTGCGCGGCGGAAGGGGGCAACTGACCGGCAGTGAACGGGGGATTCGTCAAGCCGAGTCCGGTTGCGAAGATTTGGATGGTCTCGCCGGGCGACGCAAGAGCGAATCCTGCGCCCAGACGGGCTGGGTCGCCCACGCCTCCGCCGTTCGGGTCAATGGCGGCGATGGGATACTTGCCGCTGCCATCGTTCGATGAATAGAAGAACTCCGGCGCGGCGGCCTGATATGCGACTGAGATCGTGTTGGAGACCGCTTGAGCCGGCGTATCGCAATTGGTGATGACTTGAACTGGTACCGTCTCCCGCCGATGGAGGGTCAAGAATCGCTGCTAACGGCTCCTGGATGTTCAACTGTCCGGGCGTTACCAGGAAGATGGGCGCGCGCACGTTTGCGAATGTGACGCACACTCCGATGAGGTTCGTCGGAACAAGCCCGTTCACCAGGTCGCCGCCGGAGACTTTCCTTGAAGTGCCCGCAGGCGCGAAGTTCTGGCCGAAGATGGACAGGATCGCGTTGGGAGATGCGATTTGCATGGACGGCGCGCTCAAACCCGCGCTTACGACACCACCGGCAAAGATCTGCGGACCGTTGTTCGGTGTGGCGGTCAATGAGAAAGTGACCGGAGTGAGGCCGGCGATCGTCGCAGTAACAGTGACCGGACCAGCCGTGTTGCCCAACGTGACCGAGGACGATGCAGTTCCATCGCTCGCGGTCTGCTGCGGAGTGGAGGGGCTAAGAGTGGCACTGCCGCTCGCGACTGAGAACGTCACGGTCGCACCGGCGTAGGGATTGCCATCGGTGCCGAGTACTTTCACTGTCAGCGGTTGGGCCAGCATGCTTCCAATGGTTCCGCTTTGCTTGTCGCCGCTCACGCTGTTGAGCGAAGCGGGAGCGATCGCCCCGGCGGTCGCTGTCAATGAGAAGGTCACGTTCGTGAGGCCCGCGGAACTGGCGGTGATAGCGACAGGTCCGGGGGTGCTGCCGAAGGTGACCGATACAGAGGCCGTTCCATCATTTGCGGTCTGCTGCGAGGTGGAAGGACTGAGCGTTGCGCTACCGCTTGTCACGGCGAAGGTCACGGACGCTCCAGCATATGGATTGCCGTCGCTACCGAGCACTCTCACGACGAGCGACTGGCTCAGCGGTCTCCCGACATTACCTGTCTGCTTGTCGCCGCTCACGATCGCGAGTGAAGCGGCATTGACCGGAACAAGCTTGCGAAGGCGATCATTGGCCCAATCGGCCACATAGACGGTACCGGTGGCATCGACGGCTAACCGGTAGGGGCTCAAGTTTTCCTGGAGTGCCGGACCGTCACCGTTGAACGGGTAGGTGGTCCCATCGCCCGCGATGGTGTGAATGATGCCATCGGTGGTTACCTTGCGTACCAAGCCGTTGGCGGAATCGGCGATGTAGAGGTTGCCGGCAGTGTCCACGGCAACACCCGACGGATAATTGAGAGTCGCCGCTGTAGCTGGACCGTTGTCTCCGGAGAAACCAGGCGCGCCAGTACCGGCCACGGTTGAGATATTGCCGCCGGGACTCAGTTTGCGAATGCGGTGATTTATAAGATCGGCAACGTAGATATTGCCGGACTTATCGAGGGCGATGTCGAATGGGTCCATGCCTGCCGCGGTCGCCTTGCCGCCATCGCCGGTAGCGCCTTGAGAGCCCGCTCCGGCAATCAGTGTGATGTTTCCTGAGGTGTCGATCTTACGGATTCGATAATACTGGTCGTCGGCAATGTAGACGTTACCGGCCGCGTCTACGGCCACGCTGGTAACCCGGCCCAACGTAGCGGAAGCTGCGCGTCCGTTGTCTCCGGAATAGCCGTTCGTGCCAGTGCCGGCAACTGGACTGTACTGACCGTTGGCCGCGAGTTTGTAGAGGAACCAGTCGCGCGAACTGATATAGACATTCCCGTTAGCATCCGCCGCGATGCCTTCGGGAAGATAGGGGAACTGCATCAACGAATTGACTACGTCCGATACCAGGTTGAGTTGTTTTGCGGTATCGTTTCCGGTGTCCGCGATATAGAGATTGCCTTTGCCGTCGAGGTTAATACCTTCCGGATGATTGAGGTACGACTGCGAATTGGTTCCCGCGATCGTCGAAATCATACTGGTACCTGCCGAGACTTTTCTTATCCTTTGGTTGTCGGTATCGCAAATCAGGAGATTCTTCGAAGCGTCCACTGTTATACCGAGAGGGCCCCAGAACGTGGCGGAGAACGCGTTCATTCCGTCACCCCCGAAGCCGTACTGGCCAGCCTGACCGGCGAAGACCGAGATCTTGCCGGTGGTGAGATCGATTCTTCGAATTGTGCTGGCCAAAGGCTCGGAGAGGTAAAGACTCGTCCCGGCAGGATCGAGCGACAAACCGTAAGGGTCCATGTTGGCCGAGGTCGCGAGGGACCCGTCACCGGAGTATCCAAACGTGCCGGTGCCGCCGATGGTAGTGATCATTCCTTTGGTGTCGACCTTTCGAATCACATTGGCAGCGTAATCGGCAAGATAGACGAATCCGGCGGCGTCCACGGCGAGCGCGGTAACGGTCGCGAGTTTGGCCCCGACAGCCGGCCCATTGTCTCCGCTATATCCAATTTGGCCTGTACCGGCAATGGTGGTGATAATGCCCGTAGCCGCGGCTATTTCGCGAATCCGGGCGCCTTCCGAGATGAAAAGATCGCCGGCTTTATCGACGGCGACAGCGATCGGCAATATGCCCGCGCTTTTTGCTGAGCCACCATCGCCCGAGAAGGTCTGCGAGCCGCTGCCCGCGACGGTGGTGATGGTGCCGTCCGCCGCGACTTTGCGCAGGCGATTGTTGCCGAGGTCGCAGATATAGAGGTTATTGGAAGGATCGACGGCGATACCCGATGGAGACTTTAACGCGGCCTTCGATCCAGGTCCATTGTCACCGCCATAGAACGGCGTTCCGTTACCGGCATATGTTGTGATCCTTCCAGACGTGTCAACTTTCCAGACGCGATTTTCGGTTTGATCCGAAATGTAAGTATTACCGGAGCTGTCAGCGGCAACTCCGATGGGGTAGCGAAGCAAGGATGCAGTTGCATTCCCGCCTTCAGTCACGATCGTTTTCCCGAAGATCGTTTGCATCGAGTAGTTCTGCGCCTGCGCGGCGGAAACGAGCGCGAGTAAGACAACAATGCGCGGTGGGAATGTATTAAGCATCACGGAAAGCGTAGCACATCGGTTCTATCTTCCGGCGCGCAGCAGTTCCACTCCATGTGCGGGAATCTCCGCCGACCATTCAGGGCCGGCGGCCTGCAGATCGGTATGCGACCAGAGGTCGCGAACGTGTTTGGGCGTAGCACCCAGGCCGGCATCCGACCACTTCACGGTTATTTTCGCGGGCTGTTCCGACCTATTGAACAGTGCGATAGCGTGGGCACCGCCTTCCAGTTCGCGTACCCAGATTTCCTGTTCGCCGGACTGCGAGAGACGCTTGCCTTGCTTGCCGGCTCTATCCTGATCGATGGCGATCACCTCGCGGTTCATGAGAATGTCTTTGATCTCCTGAGTCATCGTGCGGAGATCGTTACCCGCAATGAGCGGCGCGGCCAGCATCGACCAGAGGCTCATGTGCACGCGATATTCGTTCTGGTTCATGCCGCCATTGCCGATTTCGAGCATGTCGGGATCGTTCCAGTGGCCGGGAGCGGCATATTGCGCGAGGTCGCTCTGACTGAATCCGATTTTGGTCATGGAGTCCCAAGTGTCGCGAATGTCGTAGGTGGTGCGCCAGAGATTGCCGCCGACTTCGGGGCCCCACTTCCAGACGTCCGCGCGGCCATACTGACAGAGGCTGAAGACAATCGGCCGGCCTGCCTTGCGGAGCGCGTCGCCCATCTTCTGATAGACCGCCTGCATTTCATCATCGGTGTAGATATTGCGCGCGCCGCACCAATCGTACTTCAGATAATCGATGCCCCATGCCGCCCAGGTTTTCGCGTCCTGATCCTCGTGGGCATAGGTTCCTTCGTAACCGGCGCAGGTGTTGGGACCGGGCGAGGAGTAAATGCCGAGCTTTAGTCCTTTGCTATGGACGTAATCCGCGAGCGCTTTCATATCGGGGAACTTCTTGTTGCTGGTGATATTGCCCTGAGCATCTCGCACGCCTTCCCAGGTGTCATCGATATTGATGTAAATATAGCCGGCGTCCTTCATCCCGCTCGATACTATGGCATCGGCCATACCGCGGACCGAAGCGTCATCGACGCGGCTGGCGAACTTATTCCAACTGTTCCATCCCATGGGAGGCGTTTTGGCGAGTCCGTTATAGGGGACCTTATGCAGCGCGGGAACGGGAATCTTCGCGGGCATTGCGCCTTCACCCGGCGTAGTGCGATGAGCGACCGATTCGGCTGGAGGACGGTTGGCGCGACCCGATGTCATGATGTGGAGTTCGTCGCCGATGAGTTTCACCTGGTATTGGGCTTTGCGCTCCTGAGTGCCATCCATCATGGACGCGGTGAGGGCATAGCCGCCTTCAGGCGTGGGCTTGCTTTCAGCGACGTGGTAGTAAAACTGTCCGGTGCGGATGCCGCCGGTGATCTTGTCGCCAGCCTGTTTCAGGTCGAAATAGGCACGGCGGGTGGTGCCGTCGTTGAGCGGCTGGGCAACGACCCAGTTGCCGGTGAGGTCGGCCGCGAAACTGGCGGTGGCGATCAGATATAGCGGTAAAGATAAGTAGAATTCGCATATTCAGTTCCAGGAGTTATTATGGCGCAATGTAGCGCCGCTATTTACCTTCCAGGCCGCCCAGCGGATTGTCGCAATCTATATTGAACAAGCGCGGCTTCTCTCCGATTACCGCGGCTGAGACGATGTAGAAGACGTAATCATAGGTTTCCTGCGGGATTTTGTCGCGATGCAGGTCGAGTAACTTCCAGAAGTTTCGCTCGCGGGGGTTGGCCGGCATGCTTCGGACGAGGGGCAGGACGGACCGTTCACCCCAGTTGTAGCAGGCCATTACCAATAGTCCCGAAGCCTGTGCATCGGTACTGTAGAGATCCTTCATGTAGGCGGCAGCGGCCTTTGTTTCACGGTCCCAGTGATGCCGGTCGTCACCGGGATCGGGCCGCCGCAGATCGACTAAGGGGCCAAGGTGCAGGCCGTATTTGACGGCGGTATCCGGGATAAACTGCCACATTCCTTTGGCGATTCCGCTGCGGGTCATCGGTCCGCTGTTGGTGGCGTCGAAATCGCTCTCCTGCATCGCGAGATAGAAAAATTGCGGCGGCAGATCCTGATCGAGCAGTTCGCGAGCGATGGTTTCGGTATAGCCTTTTTCTTGCGCCAATCGCACGGCCCGCAAGAACCGGCCGGAAGACTGCCACATCCGAATATATTTCTGGACCTCTTCGAGAAACCCCTTGGGCATAGCCAGTTCGCATTCCCCGAAGATACGCGCGACGCGCAGGACGAGGCGTTCCTGTTCGGTCATTTTGGGATCGTAGACTTTGAGCGAGGCGAGGTAACGGTTGTAGTTGTCCTCCTGAATTTTCCTCTCCCGCTGAGCGGCGCGAATCTGTTGTTTATCCTGCGGGCTGCCGTTGGCGGCGACCCGTTTTTCGACTTCCGCGACCTCCACATCGATCGCCTTCATTGCATAAAAGAGCGATTGCGCCATTTCGCGATTCTTCTGAGTTTGCAGGTGCAGGTACCAGGCATAGCCGCCCGCGCCCAAAGCACATAAGACGAGCACTGCGATGATGCCGCCGTACTTGCGCTTCTGTTTCGTTTGCACCTGAGCAAACGCGATGCGGACCATGCGCGTATGCTCGCCGATGGATTGGTCCTGGGGATTACCGAAATAATGGGACGCGTCCTTGGTAGGTCCGGGTCCAACCGTGGCGGCCGCGGGTGTGGGCATGGAGACGGGCGCGGGTGGCGCGAGGGATTGGCGCGGTTGTGGAGGCGGAATCGCCGGCTTGGGCTCGACTGCGAACTCGACGAATGGTCCATAGATGCCGAGCCGCACGGTTGTGGAAGAATGCAGCGGGACGGAAGACAGCCGCTCGCCGTTTACGAAGATTCCGTTGGCGCTATTCAGATCGCGGACGAGCCAGATTCCGCCTTCGAAGACCACCTCCACATGCTTACGGCTGACGTGCTCATTCTTGATGCAAACTTCGCATTCATCCGTGCGCCCGATACGGAAGGGCGTGGCGAAGGTGAAGATCCGGCGTTCGTCTCCGATCTCGGCGCGGACGCGCAGAGGCGAAGGGATTTCGGGGGAACGCGGGCTCACCCTGAGATCTCCCGAGCCGCCGATGCAGTGACCGCCATGGGCCGATTGTAGTTCATTCCCGGAAATGGCTTGACGTCGACGAAGCAGCGTGGCAAGATGCAGGCGTTGTGCGCAAATCCTATTGTGTGAAACTTGTGCCGTGCTTGCTGCTGGCGTTCGCGGCGGGGATGGCACAGCCACCTGCCGCGGAGATCGCCAAACGGCGCGAACAGTACATGAAAGAGCATCCGCCGCAAGCTTCGGTGGGGCTGATCCCGCTGACCGACCTCGGCACTGGTTTGTACAAAGGCGAGGAGGGTGGATTGTATGCGGACGGCAAGAACGTTCCACCAGCCAGCGCATTTGCGGCCCGGCGAAAAAATAGCCGCTTCGATTGTGCCGCTTGACGCGAAGGGTAAGCAATCTCCGGAGGGGAAGATCGTCCTTCTTTCGATCGGCTTTTCCAACCCGAACATCGAGTTTCCCGCGTTTCAGAAGCGCGCAGCAGACGATCCCGAGGTCAATCCACGGCTCGTCACGGTGAACGGCTGCGTCGGGAGCCAGGCAGCGCACATGATTGCCGATCCAAATGCAAAGTACTGGAGTATCGTCGATCAGCGGTTGGCCGGCGCCGGGGTGACGCGCGAACAGGTGGAGGCGGTCTGGCTGAAGGAGGTCAATCCGGGCGGCAATCCGTGGGCGACTGAACGGAAGAGACTCCACGATGACGAGGTTGCCATCCTGCATCATCTTCACGATGTGTTTCCAAATTTGAAGACGGCGTACGTGACCAGCCGCAGTTACGGCGGGTATACCGAACTTGGCGGGAGTCCGGAGCCGGCGGCTTACGAGACGGGATTCGCGGTGAAGTGGCTGGTGGACGATCAGATCGCGGGCAAACCGGAATTGAATTACGATGCGGCGAAAGGCGAGGTGCGGGCTCCGTGGATCGAGTGGGGTCCTTATATATGGACGGATGGCGCGAAGGGCCGCAAGGATGGATTCGCGTACTTGCGCGAAGATGTCCGGGAAGATGGTTTGCACCCGTCGGATAAGGGCAGCGCAAAGATTTCGGCGATGATGCTGAAGTTCTTCAAGACCGATCCGGCGGCGAGGGGGTGGTTCTTGAAGAAGTAGGGCATACCGCGGGTTTTTTGCGGATGCCGCAGTTGGTGACGCAAACAGCCGGAAATCCGCTTCGTCGCGGAATTGCGGGATCGGTAAGGCGGTTTCGGCTTCACATAGTTGCTGGCAGCGGCAACGGCATTTTGCGGAACAGAGCCGATTGCCGAGTTTTTCCTTTGTTTCGAGATCTTTAGAAGCTCAACGTGCGCTTGCGGGATCCGGCACTGTGGGTTGTTTACGGATTTCTCAGTTGGTGATGACGCAAACCGCCATTTTTTGAACGTGGCTTGTGGGGTGACCGGCAGCCCACGCGATGCGGTGTGGTGAGATGCGGCTCGGGTAGGTAGGCGGACTCGGATGCGTCGTGTAGGGCTGGGAAAGGCTTGGCCCGGCCGCCGATCGACGCCGATGGACGCCGATAAGAATGAAAAATAACGAAACGACACATTGGAGCAGCGGACTCTTTCGGATGCCGCAGTATTCGGCTCGCGAAATTGGGCCGGCGTGACGCAAACGCTCGATTTTGAAATTGGCCGCCGGAATGATGCGGGCAATCCGTCAATGTTGTTCATAGAATGTACCTCGTGTGTATCGATCTGCCACGTGATTTTCGGAAGAAGCCACTGGCGGCGGTGTCCGCCGGTGGTTCTGGTGACGCAAACACCCGGAATTCCGGTCTCGGTCGCGGGAATTGCGGGATGCGCAGGCCGGAGTAAGGCCGCCACATAGTCGCTGGCGGCGTCAATGGCATTTTGCGGAACAGAGCCGATTTCCGAGTTTTTCCTTTGTTTCGAGTGCCATTGCGGGATCCGGCACTGCGGGTTGCTTACGGATTCCTCAGTTGGCGATGACGCAAATCGCCATTTTTTGAACGTGGCTTGTGGGTTGACCGGCCGCCCACGCCGGGCGGTGTGGTGGGATGCGGTTGGGGTTGGTGGATGGGCTCGGGCGCGTCGGGTGGGGCTGCGAAAGGCTTGGCCGCCCTCCGATGGACGCCGATGGCCGCCGATAAGAATAATAAACAACGAAACGAACCCAGCGGAGCAGCGAACTCTTTCGTGTGCCACAGTATTCGGCTCGCGAAATTGGGCCGGAGTGACGCAAACGCTCGATTTTGAATTTGGCCGCCGGAATGATGCGGGCGATCCGTCAATGTTGTTCATAGAATGGACCTTGTGGAATGAACCTTCTCCGAATATGTGTAACAATCTGCCGCGTGATCTTCGGAAGAAGGCATTGGTGGCGGCGTCCGCCAGCGGTTCTGGTGACGCAAACCGCCATTTTTTGAACTTGGCTTGCGGGGTGACCGGCAGCCCACGCGGGCAGTGCGGTGGGATGTGGCTCGGGTAAGTAGGTGACTCGGGGGCGTCGTGTGGGGCTGGAAGAGCCTGGCCGGACGTCGATGGGCACCGATAAGAATGAAAAAGAATGAAACGAAAGCCTGTAACAATCTGCCGCGTAATCTTCGGAAGAAGCCACTGGTGGCGGCGTCCGCCAGCGGTTCTGGTGACGCAAAGGGGTGGATTCTGGAGCGGGTGACGGTTTGAGAGTTGAGAAAAGCCAAGGGGAAAAAACTCGATTCCGAAAGACGAGCATGGGCGATACTCGGGCTGGTGACGCAAACTGCCGATTTTTCGCACCGGCGGATTCGATGGACGGATTAAGCGCGCCGTTAAATCGATATTCTTTTTCGATAAGAGAAAAGGAGCTTTATATTCGGTTGATCGATTCGCGCGCCGCTGAAGCGGCTTGCCCTGATTGCAAAGATGATGTTGCATAAGCCTTCGTCTCGTCTCCTAGTCTCTTGATAGCATGGCCGAGAACTAAATTTGCCGCATTGTTTGGGTAAGTAACATGATTTCTAAAACTTGCCGATAGAAAGGTGGCGTGAACGCCCAATTTAGGGCAGACGTGGCCAAGTATAATGTTGGAAATTGGAGAAAGTTCTGCGGAGAAGACGGCAACATAGTCCAGGCGCTCGTCATGGACAAAATAGCTGACCTTTACGAGTCGGCTGAAACCATAGCTGGGGATGTTGCGGTTCAGCTGGAATTGGAGAAGCAACGGGAAGCATTACACGCCGGAAGAGAAAGTCGCCATCCTGAGACGGCATCTGTCTGGAGCAAGACCCCGATCTCAGAGTTATGTGACAAGCACGGACTCCAACCCACGGTCTTCTACCGCTGGCAGAAGGAGTTCTTCGAGAACGGGACTGCTACCTTCCAGCCGAAAGCGCGGCGCAACCATTCCGCCGAACAGGAACGAATCGACTACCTGGAGAAGAAGATCCAGACCAAAGATGAGGTCCTGGCCGAACTGATGGCTGAGCACGTCGCCCTAAAAAAAAAGCTTGGGGAACTCTGACCGGGGTCTGGGTTCCGCACGACACGCGGGACCAGATCGTGGATTTCGTCCGGCGCTGGTCGGAAAAGATCGCTGCCAGCAAATTCTACGACTGGCGGGACCGCTACGGCAAGGTGAACGAGCACAACGGGTCTCGGGGATGACCCACGTCAGAACTTCTCCTTACTATCCCCAATCGAACGGAAAAATCGAACGTTGGCACAAATCGCTAAAAGGAGAGTGCATCCGGCCGGGAACGCCGCTGTCGTTGGAGGATGCGCGGCGGATGGTGGAGAGTTACGTCGAGGATTACAACAACTTCCGATTGAACAGCGCCACGGGCTACATTACGCCGAAGGACATGCTCGCCGGGCGTCAGCAGGAGTTCCATGCCGAGCGGGATCGGAAGCTGGAGCAGGCGCGAAAACGGCGGCAGATTCGTCGGCAGCAGGCTGCGTAAAAAGCCAAAGGCAATCTCCGGTAAACCCACTATCAATAGCTCGCCGGCAACCGAGTCCTCCGAGTCTGTAAACACTACGCCGTTACTCGCGGATCTGAGCGTTCAACGTCCAGATAGCCAAGTTCGGGAACTACGCCTTGGGTTGGGGTGCTGCCGGAAGAACAAGGACGCAATGAGCCAAATCATTGCTAGAGACGAACGGGATGTGGAGCAGAGCCTACCGTTAGCGCGAGGGCCCCGGCGGAGTTCCTCTGGTGGATCTCCACGATGACTCCGGGCCTGAGGCCTACACGTTCCATTTCGCGGAGGGCGGATGGGCTGCGGTCGGAGACGCTGCTGATGACGGCAGGGGTTCGAAGTGGCCACTGAATGAGGCACACTTCTTCGCGGAATACACCATGCTCATGTTTCTGGGGAATCAGGTGTCCGTGGGGATCGATTTCCGGGTCACCGAGAATAGCGGCGACCCGGTCTTCAAATCTTTCGGAGATGAAGTGTTCCAGCCTCTCTGCCTCCTCGTGCACCTCGTCCCAGGAATACTTCAGAACATCGTGGAGGAATAGTTCGAGCAGACGGTGATGTCGACAAGTTCCCAGGCCCGCCGCTTCCCGGCAGCAGTAAGTCGAACACCCCGATGCTTTTCATACAGCACTAAACCGGCCGCTCCGATGCAAGCCGTTGAAGCATTCCAGTCACCGAAGGTGTCCTAACTGCGAGCCGCTCCGCAAGAGCGTTCGTTGTGACGCGCAACTCCTCCGTGCCACCCAATTCGAGAATGGCCTTCAGGTAATCGTCAACAGATTCCGAGATCCTCAAGGGGACTGGTTTAGCTGGCACTACTTCAAATGGTAAGGCACCTGTCCCCATCATGCAAATATTAAAGTTAGAATGCAGATACATTGACAGTGCACACTTTATTAGGTTAACCTAATTTTTGAAGCTTGCTGGCCTCATTGTTGGTTGCGTCGCATGTCTGGCTTATTTCCCTGGCCACCTTTTTTGCACAGGGAGAGACGACGAGTGCCATCGTCGGCACCGTATCCGATCCCAGCGGCGCTGCCCTGCCGCGCGCCACCGTTACAATCATCAATACCGAGACTGGATCAAAACGCGGCGCGATCACAGACGATTCAGGCCGCTTTAATTTCTCTCAACTGATGCCGGGATCGTACAGCGTCAAGGTAGAGGCAGAGGGATTCGAACCGCAGAACGCTCCGAACGTCCCCGCGGGCCTGGGACAAAAGCAGACCGTCAACTTCACGCTCAAACTCGCTGCTGCAAGAGGCGAGGTGACCGTATCGGGCGAGGTTCCGCTGGTGAATCCTGAAAACCCGAACACTGCGACGACACTAAACGCTCGCGCACTGGAGAACCTTCCCAACCCCGGCGGCGACCTGACGTATCCATTGCAGTTCGCAGCAGGCGCCCTGATGAACACCGCTGGCAGCGGTAACGACTTCGTCGGCGGCACGAACGGTTACGGAAATGTCCAGTTCAACGGCTTGCCGGCGCTTTCGAACGGCTACATCGTTGACGGGCTCGAAACCAATGACCCGCTGACTAACCTCAACAGCGGCCTTTCGACAAATCTTGTCATGGGGCTCAATTCCATTGCGGAAGTCACGGTCAATACGCTCTCTTACACTGTGGACCAGGGGCGATATGGAGCGGCACAAGTCAATTACGTCACGAAATCCGGAACGAACCAGCTCCATGGAAATCTGTACGAACTCTGGAATGGATCACGATTCAATTCCGCTGACTTTTTCACCAAAGCCACGCCGGGAAATCACAAACCCCGCTCCACGGTGAACCACTTCGGTGGCAGCCTGGGAGGGCCGATCATTCACGATAAGCTGTTCTTCTTTTTCGACAGCGAATGGGTGCGCATCGCGCTGCCGATCGTATCGGCAACCACCGTCCCGACTCCGGCATTCCAGCAATACGTTCTGCAGCAGCTGCGATTGGGTGGGAAGGATTCCGTGACCGGCTCAACATACAAAGCCGCGCCACAACTGGTGCCCTTCTACCAGAAGATGTTCGGCCTGTACGGCAACACCGACGGAACACCCCTGGCAGTGCTCGGCTGTCCGTTCAACGGCGACGGAAGTCGAACCGAAGGATCGCCTCCGAATGGCGATGGATGCGCCAATCGCCAAAGCGTCTCCCATTCCAGCGATGATCGCGAACAGGTGCAGACCGCTCGAATCGACTACAACATCGACGAGAGAAACACGACGTGGTACCGTTTTCAAGCCGATACCGGTTTGCAGGCTGCCTATACCGACCCGATCAATCCATTATTCAACTCCTTTTCGCCGCAGCCATTATATTCATTCGCAGCTGGATACACGCATGTCTTTTCTTCAAGACTGGTGAACTACTTCAATCCAGCCTTTTCCTGGTATGAAAGCCTGTTCGGCCCGTCGGATCTTCAGAAAACGCTGTCTGCATTCCCCATCGTTCTCCAGGGCAGCGGCGCAAACGCGCCATTTACGACCATCGGAGGGCTGGATAATACGTGGGTACAGGGACGGCGCGCGGCGCGCGTCTTCATCAACGACAATCTCGCCTGGACCAATGGCAGCCATGAGCTTCGTTTTGGCACGAACACGCGGATTTTCCGGCTGAACGACTATGATTTCGGTGAAGGCGCCATTCCCCTCGTCACCTACACGACCCTGCCGCAGTTCATCTACGGCGTGGCTTCCACCGCATCAAAAACATTTCCGCTGGCGAATTCTCAGCCCTACGATTTCCTAAATGTGGACCTCTATGCGCAGGACACCTGGAAGGTGACCGCCAAACTCACCTGGACCTTTGGTATCCGGGCCACGCACAATTCCAATCCACTCAATCCGCACGACGCGGTCGCCCGTCTCGACGGTTCCTTCGCGGCGATCTCACACGATGTGAACCAGCCATTGAGCGCGGTGATTCATACCGGCCTCGGAAATGTTTTCGATTCAACCCCTTTGGCGATTTTGCAGCCCAGGATGGCGATCGCGTGGCAGGTTGCGCCACGAACCGTCTTGCGGAGCGGCTTCGGTCTCTTCAGCGACATCCTGCCCGGCAGTGTCGCGGATCTTGTCGGCGTCAATCCGCCTTACTCATCGACTTTTCAGGGCGGTCTGCTCGGAACCGTGGGCGGAACAGCAATCGCGCCGGGAGTTCCGAACAGCGCAATCGATGCAACCGTAGCTGCAAATCAGATATTCAGTACAGGTTTCGCCAAAGGCCAGCTCTCATGCGCTTCGGTCTTATCGAACCCAAACACCTGTCTCGAACCGGTGGCGATTACGGCGGTGCCGGACGGCAAACTCCACGCACCCTACTTCATGGAGTGGAGCTTCGGTGTGGAGCACCAGATCGGAAACACGATCAATCTGCGGGCGCAATACGTCGGCACTCGGGCTGTCAACCAGCCCTATACGACTCAGGTGAATGGCTACCAGACCGTGTGCGACGGCTGCTTTGCGCCGTTTCATTATGGCTCGCCGACCGACGCCAGATTCGGTGCCGTCACGCAGCTCTCGACCGGCGCGAACAGCCACTACAACGCGCTTCAAACCACCGCTGAAAAGCGGCTCGGGCATGGCTTGCAAGTCCAGGTGAATTACACCTGGAGCCATTGCGTAGACACGGTCTCAAATGGCGGCTTCCTCTCGTTCTCCGCAGGAGGGATTTTGTCGCCGGTTCCCGGCAATCTCCAACGCGATCGAGGTCCCTGCGATTACGACGTGCGGCACAACCTTACGGCCAGCTATGCGTACGAAATCCCGATCAAAGTGCGTGGCCTGCTCGGCCCTGCGCTTAATGGATGGCAGGTGTCCGGATCGGTGTTCTCGCGTAGCGGCCTGCCGTTCTCTGTGTTGAGCGCCGCGTATGCGGCAAACGGAAACGGCATTGTGAATGGAAGTGGTCCGCAGTTCGCGAACGGGGTTCCCGGAGTCCCGCTCTACGAGCACAATCCAATTCCTGGAGTCACTCAACCAGGGACAATTCAGTGGCTGAATCCTAACGCGTTCATTTCGACAGTCGATCCGAGCACGGGCGAATGCGCTGGTGGCGATAGCCCGAAGAACTGCCAGTTTGGGAATCTGGGACGGAATGCCCTCCGTGGTCCTGGCTTCATCTGGAGTGATCTCTACCTCACCAAATGGTTTCGTCTGCACGAGAATGTGAAGTTGCGGATCGATGCGCAATTCTTCAATTTGTTCAATCATCCGAACTTTGGGCTTCCGGTGCTTGGCTATGCCGGGATTCCCGGCAAGCCATCGACCCAGACCGGATTCGGCGCGCTAACGTACGCAACGTCCCCGCCAACCGGCCTGCTCGGCGTTGGGCTGGGCGGTGACAGCTCTCCGCGGATGATCGCGTTCCAGGCTCGGCTTGAGTTCTGAGTACAGGGTGGCGACAACCTGAGGCGGGGAGCAGGGGTCGCATCGGCCCCGGAAGTCTATGTTGAAGTCTTGCCGGCAACTCGTGGATTGACGCCATTGCCGCCGTTCCGTGAATACCCCGCGTGTAGTCGTCCAGTGTTTATCGAAACTGTCCGCCACAGCGCGGGAGCGAGTCGTGATCGATTCCTTTCCCTAGCCAGTTTCGTTTTGCGCCGAGCGCCGTGATTTTCGTTGGGCAATGCATCGGGGGGACCAGCATCCTGATTGTTCTTCGAAACCAGTTGCAGCTTCCGTGCCTATACCGTCCAAACTGGGCCGTCTAAATGGCTATATACTCGCTAACAGGGAACGTCCTCTCTCCACTTCACGCTGAACCAGCACAGGGACGTGTGCGCTCAAGGGGCGGAGTATGGTTACGAGGCAGATGGGGAGGAAGTTCTATGTATGCTCGCCGAATTGGTCCAAATGGCTGGGTGGCGGGCTACCGCCTCTCGGGGGCTGGCGCGCGCGGAGTGAGTGCAAACGAAAACCCCATCCTCGACTCGGATTGCTACGTTCTCTTAGTGGAGGAGGGCCATGCCAATCTTCGAGATTAACCTCCGCACGGGGGCGATAGCTGGGGCGGAGGTCCGCTCCCAGGTGAGGTCGATTGGAGCGTCCGATCTCGAAGACTTGGCGGGGGGTGCCAAGACTCGAACAGACCAACTGGCGAGCGCGCCCTAGCAGCTTTGGTTCTCGGCCAGTTGAAGTCTCGCGCAGCAATTCCGGCGCTTTTAGGCGCGATACAAGGCCGTTGCTTCGCCTGATCCGGTCCTCCGCTTCGTGGTTCAAACGACAAGCTGCCGTGTTCTCATTGGGTCAGTTGTCCGACGAAAGAGCGCGAACAACGCATGCGCCTCGTTTAGCTTCGGCCGCCGGCTACCGGTCGCGACCCAGCCGAGGGATCACGCTGTCTTTCCCTGGGCGGCGAGCAGCATGGAGTTCATGCACCCGAGTAAGTACGAAAGTGAAGGATTGGGCCGGAAGCCTTCTCCAGGCGTTCTACCTGCTCCGCCGCGACCGCCGCTGCCTTCGGTTTTCGGGTCGCTACCCAATCCGGGAATATGGTCCGGAATCACGATCCCCTCGAACTTTACTTCAACCAGAGCCCTCATGACCTTGTTCATATCGTAGTAGCCATCGTCGATCATCGTCTCGGTGAAATGCGGCAACGGCGCACTGACGTTGCGGAAATGGATTTTGAACAGTTTCTTCATGCCGCCGAAATACCGGATCATGTCCACCGGCTCCGCGCCGGTCATCTTGCCGCCTTCCAGCCACGAACCACAGCACAGGCACACGCCGATGTTCGGACTGTTGGCGATCTCGATCGCACGTTTGTAGCCTTCGAAATTGGAGAAGATACATCGCGGAACGCCCGCCAGCATGGGCTGCGGCGGGTCATCGGGGTGGATACCGATTCGGACGCCCGCCTCCTCAGCCACGGGAACCACCTTCTTAATGAAGTAAGTATAGTTGTCCCAGATCTCCTCTTTGCTGAATACCCGTCCATGTGACAGAGGCTCCGAATAGGTTTTTCCAGCCCAGTTTCCCCGGGCATTGGGACTCGACAAGTCCAGAGTCGATCCGGAATAGCCGCGGGGAAGAATTTCGCGGCCGCTTCGCCAGATGCCGTTACCCATATGCGCGTAGGTGCTGTACGGGATGCCGGCCTTACCCAGGTAGCGGATGTAATTCAGATACTCTTCAATCTTCTGATCGCGTCCTGGAAGGTTTAGTGTGACCTCCGACATGTTGTGCAGACTGCCGCTAGGTCCGACGCCGCTTCCGATATTGTAGACTCCGAACCCGCCGGCCTCCCACTGCTTCCGCATCGCGATGAACCCTTCTGCGTTTGCCGTTTCCTGCCGCGGTGCGAGGCTCACCCACTTCACCCCAAGTTGCTTGAGATAGAGCATGTTCTCTTCAGTCGGCTGACCCGCGCTGGTCCCGATCTTGATGCCCGGCGGAATCGGACGCAGCGTCGCTTTAGCCTTGCCCGCCGATGCCAATAAAGCCGCTCCCCCAATTGCGATCTTAGAAAAGTCCCTGCGCGGCAATTGGGAGGCCGCCTCGTTATTCATGAATTCGGATTTGCTCATTTGAACCTCATATATTATGGTCGCACCAGATATCAAAACTCCGCGCGGATCGACATTTGAACGTTGGCCTGCGCAGTGCCGAAGTTGGAAAAATCTCCGACAACGCCGGTAAACCGGGCCCATGCCGCGGTGTTGTTCAGGTTGTAAGTGGTGTTGGGCGCCGCGAGATTCGGCCTCTTCCACGGCAGATTGTGCCCGTCCAACCGGAGACTGAGTTTCAAACGCTCCCCGACCGGAGTCCATGTCTTGGTGGCGAAACACTGCATCCAGTAGAGGCCCGGCGCCTCGAGTACTCTCGACCCCAACGAGCCGATGGTGTAGGCATCCGGATAAGCAAAAGCGCTCTGGTTGTAGTACGGTGTCTGCGCTCCGGTCGGAAAGCGGTTACCCATATCCCAGTTCGGAACATACGCCTGTTCAATCGGTACGACTGCGTTGACCCGAGCCGCCGTCAGGTATTTGTAGGGGCTGCCGGATTGAGTCACTGAGACGGGTACGCCCGAAAGGATGTTTTCGGTCACAGCCGCTTTCCATCCGCCTCCTAACGCGTTCAGTACTCCGCCCCGGTTAAGCCAGCGTTTGCCTTTGCCGAAAGGCAACTCGTAAAGCACGTATGCCCCAAATTGCTTCTGCTGGTCATAGGCAGTCCTGGCCTTACCTTGCCGGTTGTAATAGCTCAACGAATCGTCATTACTCAGATTTTTAGAGAAGTTGAAGCTGGTGTTGAAAGTGACCCCATTCCCATACCGTTTCTCTAACGAAATGTTTCCGCTATGCCAGGTGTTGTGATTGAAGTTGGAGAGATAGTTGATCGCTCCGAACTGCGGGTAGATCATATAATTCTGCTGCGATTGGTAGACCTTGTCCTGCAACGCCCGGTCTCCTCCGAGAGCGATCGACAAAGGAATGCCGTTGATGTTCCAGCTCCGCTGCAAACCGACGCCGGCTGCGCCTTGGTATTTGACGTCAATCAGCCAGGTGGCGCCGGGTTGATATTGGAAGCCTCCCGACCAGTTCATGACGTATGCATTGTGCAGATTGGGGTCTCTCCACGTCGCCGTGCGGCTCCCAAAATTGGCGCCGGTATAGGGAACCGTGCCGTCGGGATTCAGCACGTAGTCGATCTTCCCGGGGCCATCCTGCAACCGGAAGACGACACGGGGGTCTCCTGTCGGCTGCAGAATGTTGAAATTGCCGGCATACTCGTCGAAGCCTCCTTGACCGGCGCTATCGATGGTCATGATGCCGAAGGACGAACGAAACACCCATTTCGGCGTGATACTCCAGGCCAGACCCAGACGCGGCTGAAAATTGTTCAAATCGCGTTTGCCGATGGGTCCTTTGGGATGCGTAATCGCTCCCTTAAGCCCGCTGACCGGATCGATCGCGTTGGGATCGAACTGCGATTGCTGATCCCACTTGGTTTCATATGGCGAGAAATAGGTCCAGCGCAGGCCGACGTTGAGAGTAAGGCTGCGCAATGCCTTCCAGTCATCCTGAAAGTATAGTTCGTGGTCCCACTGTCGCGGCAGAAAAATCGCCTCTTGCTTGGTAAAGGTCGCGCTGGTTACCGCGCCCATCAGGAAGGCGGCGAAATCGTTGCCGGTATTCGGGGTAAAGGGAAGCGATGCGCCTCCGGAGAAGTTGTACTGGCCGGAAGGAAGGGCAGTTGACGTATCGCTATAGGCGGTCCGGATCATTTCGTAACCCATTTTCAGGCTGTGCTTTCCGGCGATATGGGTCAGGTTATTCTGCAGAATCTTGTCCTCACCCACCTGGCGTGTATAGTTCAGCGCGGCGATGCTGTATCCGATGTTGAAATAGGGAAACGTGTCCGGCGGAACACCAGGAATTGTCAAAGCCGTTTTAGCCGATTCCGGCCGATCCGGATTGGAAGACGCGCGCCGGTTATAGCCGAGGCGGAATTCATTGAAGGTTCTGTTGGAGAGTATGGACGTAAGGCTGATGACGCCGTTGATATCGTCGGTCGGATTAATTTCGCGGGAGGCGTTGAATTGCGACTTCGCGAAATTGTCGCCGTTCTGCCCGAGGTTATGGTACTGCGAGTAGCGGAAGAAAATCTTTTCATTTGCGGAAAACTGGTGGTCGATCTTCTCATCCCAGCGGTCGCGGTGAAGGCACCGGCACGTGTTGGCGACCTGCAGATTCCCCGAAGGCCCGGTCCTGGCGGGAGAGCCTACCTGGTTGGGCGCTTGCCAGATGCCCAGGCCGAGGAACTTCAGCGCAACCGGATCCATCAAGCTTTTGGGAACGATATTGCCCGGTAAAGGATCACGTGTCCACGTGGCGCCGTTGAGCCGGGTGCTGTACGGGTCATAGATCGGCAGCCCGCCGCCGGGCGCATCCTTGAATGAGAAATCGCCGTTGAGCATCTCCGGCGTGGGGACGGTGCCCACAGTCAGATTGATGGTGTGCTCGTGATTGATGTCGTAGTCGGACAGCCAAAACGTCTTGTTCCGCCCGTTGTAGAGTTTGGGAATCACCACGGGACCACTGACGACGAGATCGAACGTCTCGTAATACCACGGAGCATTGGGCGGCAGCGGGAGTTGGGTCAAATAATTTCGATGAACCCAGCTTCCGTTCAGATAACGATCTTCAAAAGTCGCGTGCAACTGGTTGGTTCCGGATTTATACACCATCTTCATGGACCCGCCGGCTGTGTGACCGTACTCCGCCGAAACGCCTGTAGTGAGCACCTTGACCTCTTCCATCGCGTCGGTGCTGCCCTGAATCACGCCGTCCACCTGGTTCACGGTTCCGGTATACGGCGATTTAGCGCTGATTCCGTCCAGCGAGAAACCGATGTCGTTCTGCGCCTGGCCTTGAATGTGAAAGCCTGCCTGTCCCACGACGCCGACCACCCCGGGCATGTACTGCAACAGGTACACCGTCCGCTTCATCACTCCCGGAGTCTCCACGAGTACGTCCTCGGGCAGAACGTAGGCGCTGATTACGTTCTCGGTATTCAGCAGCGAGGCGGAGGCGTTTACAGTCACGCTATCGTTGATGGAGCCCAACTCCAGCAGAATGTCGATGCGGGGCACCTCGGCAGAGCGGAGTGTGATGCCTTCGCGAATAAACTCTTTGAAGCCGGGAGACGTTACCATCACCCGGTAGTCGCCGGGAGTGAGATAGGGAACATAGTAGTCGCCTTCCGTCGATGTGGTTATTTCTGTAATGAAGGAGGTGGCGATATTGACAACCTTCACTTTGGCTCCGGCAACCACGGCTCCGCTGGTATCTTTGACGGTACCCACCAAGGTGGCACCGCCTCCGGTCTGCGCGACCAGCGCTCCCGCCGCACCCAACGTCACGACTCCACAAGCTACGATGTTAATTATCAGCCGGCATGCTTCCGAAGTGCGCGCAATCGGCGCGATTCTAGTGAGCTTCATCGAGAGTTCCCCTTTTAAGCTGTTTTTCACCCGAGTGGAATTTCAGCAGGCCTAGAGCATATACAACGGGCAGGTTTGAGTCAAGCGGGTGTTTTACCGTCGTTTTATCGCGGCGCACAGGAAGTATGTCAGTGAATCAAAGAGGCACCACTCCATCCCGGTGCAATCCCAATTCGAAGATCGCGGGATCTGGCGCTTCCTCAAACCGCAGTTCCTCCTCTCCGAAACTTCCAATAGCGGCCATCGTCCATCTGATGCAGATCGCTGCCGCCGTGAATAGTGCGAGCATCGCCATCATGCCGCGGGGCTCCTGAAGCACTTGCAGTTCATAGTGGGCGCTCAGCACGACAAGCCACATCAGAGCGGCCGCGCCCAGGAAGACCATGTGTACTTGCGATTTGCCCGGCAGGTATGAGCAGGCGAACGGGATCTTGCGAAAGCCGTGCAGTCCTTTCACCCTATGTAGCCAACTACTTGCAATGGCTCTCGATCTGAAACTCTCACATACCGCCGCCATGCGTACCGCGCGCTCCGGCGTCTGGAGCGCGATGGACTGATCCGGTCTCAGTGGGAAGCGCAGTCGATAGCGGATGCGGCGCTCAGGCCGCCCGAAAGTACTACAAAATCACGCGCTCCGGCAGAGCAACCCTGGAAGCGTCCCATAAGAGGTATCCGCTCCTTACCAGGTTGATCCCCATGGCGGAGGAACGGCCACAGGAAAAGAAGGCATGATTTCCGTTCGCGCGGTTGCGGTTCGCTCGATCTTGTTCCGCTCGTCTCTACCAATTTCCAGGCTCACGGATTGTTAGTGGGCTGGTCTTCGGGTTGCGCTGGGCACTTATCGATCAGTGCCGCGGCTGTCCGGACCATCGCGAAACTTTCTTGAGTGGTACGGCACGGAATTCATCTGCGGCCAGGCACACGGTTTGTTATACGTGCCGGAGATCCCGACAAGCTGTTCCGGCAGTAGCCCGATTACTTCGTCCCCGACGTGGGGTAGGAACTTTGATCGCTGCTTACCACGATATCGGGACATCCCGAATCGAGAAATACAGTAACGGAATCCGCAGTCTTGCCTGCATCCTGCGAGACAGCAACCTTCGCTACTGCCACGGCGTAATGATGGTGTCCGATGGTGTTCTTCAGAATTTGCTTATCGTCAGTATAATACTCCCCCGTGGCGCTCTTTTTCGAGCTGAACGTTACTTCCGAAAACGGCGTCTGATCCGTAAAAGAAACGGCAAACTGGCCGAGAGTTCCACTCGTCCAATTAACGATATGGCCTGTTTTCGCTTGTAACGTCGATGGACTATAGGTCATGTTTCCTTGATTGTCCATATCGATTCTGATCTTATGCGTCATGTGATTCTACTCCTTCGAATTGGTGTGTTGTTTTTGTTACTTACTGAATTCGTGTAAAAGCCTGGTATCGCGGATCCTCCCTCAGGCTCTTGAGAACTGGCGCTTTGCGAATTACTTCAGACGAATAGCCTGCGCGTAATGCGGCTTGGATGGCATCGAGGGCTGCGTTCCGATTGTGCAGTTGTTCATAGACACCCGCGGCTCGAAACAGCACGTATCCGTCGTCGCGGGATTCGCGAAGAGCTTCCTGAATCTCACGCAACGCCGCATCCTTGTCTCCGGTCGCGGAATAGTAATAGGCTAAACGAGAGCGCAATTTGCTATTCCGCTCGTTCAGCGCAAGTTGCCGTTGGCCGAGCGAGATTGCCTTGGCGTAAGCTCCAGGCGCCTTCGAGGATAGTTCCGGCGCCCACCGGTAAGCGTCGGCCAGATTACCCCACCAGGACGAATCGGTGCTTACGAAAGATACGGCTTTCTCGTACCATCGCGCCGCCTCTTTGTACTTGCCCTGTAAGTAGTACACAGAACCCAAGTTACTGCAATTTAGCGCAACCGGCTTCAGCGACACCGATTTTTCTAATTGAGCCGCCGCTTCGGGGTAGTTACCCATTCCGAGATAGGCAACTCCGAGATCGCTATATGCATTGTAATTATCAGGTGTCAGGTCCAGCACGCGCCGGTAATACTGCGCCGCCTCCGGATATTTTCCATTGTGGACGTAGTAGCCGCCCAAGAACTGGTAGCCTCTCCAATCGTTCGGCCGCAGCCGTATTGCATCCTCATAGATTTTTCTGGCGTTCTGGCGGCGGCCGGTATCTTCATAAAGGTGCGCCAGGCGGCGGAGCGCTTCCGCATTGCGCGGGTCTATTTTGAGCGAGCGTTGGAACTCCCGTTCCGCGTCTTCGTACTGGCCCTTCTCCGATAAAGCCCGGCCCATCGTCACGTGAACCTCGGTGAGGCCGCCGTTAAGGTCGACCGCGCGAGAAGCGCTCATTACCGCGTCGTCTAACGATCGTGGATCTCTGGTAGCATTCCAGCGGTCCAGCGACGCTTCCGCCAAACCCGAGTAAGCCAGGGCATACCGGGAATCGAGTTGGATCGCGTTTCGAAAAAGGCTCATGGCCTTTTCGAGATGCGCGACATTATCGAAGCGCTGCAGGTATCCGCGGCCTTCAACGTAATAGCGATAAGCCGATGGAACCTGCGTATTACCGGCTTGCAGCGCCACAATAGCGCTGGGAGCCAAACTTATGTCGAGCATTTCACTGGCTTTTGAAACAAGTTCCGCCTGCAATGCCGCGGGATCGGGGAATTCGGTATCGATCACGGCCGAACGGAGTTGACCGGAGGTTTGAGTATCCACAAGGTTCATCATTATTTCCATCCGCCTTCCCACTCGCCGCACGCTTCCGGTAATCGCCAGCGTTGCACCAAAGGCCTCCCGCGCGTCGCTGGAGTAAGAACTTCGGCTTTGCGAACTTCGCTTGGAGATATCACCAGTAACGATCCTTGGAACTGCTCCATCTCCGTAAGCTTGCTGCTGATAACATCCATCAAGCCGGCGCATAACTCAGGATTATTCGCGGAATCCACAAAGTTCAGGACCACCAGCCGCTTTTCTCGCGGCAGAAGTATCGAATGGGCAACGGTCATCGCGATCCGGCGAACCCAGGTTACTTCATAGATACCGAGAGATGCGGCTAATAAGGAAGCGGCTACTAACAACGCGACGATGCCGCGTTTCCTCGTTATCCGCCCGGTGTCACGAACCGGTGCGATTGTAACAGTCTCCGTGGCGGCGATATCTTCAGTGGCAACAAAGTGTTTGCGCACCGATCTCAGGTCGGCGGCCAGAACACTCATGCTCGTATAGCGCATCTCGCGGTCCTTCTGAAGGGCCGTCGAAACGATGGACTCGAGCGCGGTTGGAACACCCGGTCGAAACCGGCTTAGCGGGGGAGCCGGGGCAGAGATAATCTGACGTAAAACCGCCGCATGCCCGGCGGCACGAAATGGCATCTTTCCAGTCAACATTTCGAAAAGCAGAATGCCGAATGAAAAGATGTCGGATCGAGAATCGATTTCTTTTCCTTGTGCCTGCTCGGGCGACATGTTAGCGGGTGTTCCCGCAATAGAAGACGGCCACGCGACATCGCAATTGTCATAGGAACTGGCCAGGCTGAAATCGACGATCTTGCTGGTCCCTTGCGCGGTGAACAATACGTTTGAAGATTTGATGTCACGATGAACGACGCCTTGCGCGTGAGCGTGTGCCAGACCCTCGGAGATCTGCAGCGCATATTCCAAAGCCTCGTCGAGAGGCATCGTCTTCCTCTCTGTGCGTAACTCTTTTATCCTGGACTTCAACGTTCCGCCCGGCAGATATTCCAGGACGATGAACTTATGTTGGTCCAATTCTTCGAAGCCGTATATTGTGGCTATGTTGGGATGATTGAGGGCAGAGATGGCGAGCGCTTCTTTTTCGAGACTGGCAAGTTGTTCGAAGGAGTCAGTCAACTCGGGATGAAGAAACTTGAGCGCGACGGGACGGTTCAGCCGGAGATCCAGAGCCTGGTATACGACTCCCATACCTCCCTCGCCCAACTTGTTCACAATCTTGTAATGCGAGACGATTTGTCCCAGCATTCCTCCGTCTCCCATACAAGGTAACCCAGTATAGCTCTTTGCTCCGGGATCGGTCTTCAGTTGTGTAAGAGGCATAGCTAGAACATCCCAACTAATTAGTCCCGCTGGTCGGATCTGACGGCGGCTAATTACCCAACGTGAATGCTTAAAGCCCAGATAGGCAGTCTCCGGGCCGGGCGTTTCTAGTTTAGAGTTAGCGTGTGGCGGAACTTACTCTGGTTAAGCGTTACTCGATAAGGCACTGAGCCGCTTGAAGCAGTCCGCCTCCGCGCCTGGAGTCAAGTTTCTCCAGGGCGGAGGCGGCGGATGCCTTTTTGGAGCGCGCGGTTCAGTCGGCGCGGTGTAGATCCACGAACCTGGTCGCCATTTCGCGCGCATGGCCCGTTGCGCGAATTTCCTTCTCAGCTTTACTCGGCGCAACGGCGCTTCCGGCGCCGCTCACTGGCCAGATCTCCGCGAGGAAACAGCCGTTCGTGCCGTAGCAATGGAACACCAACCGGCCGGGGTGTACTGGGTCGAGCGAGCGGTAAGCGCCGCCAACCAAGATCGAGTGCCCGGTAGTCCGGCTCTGGAGCGTCGGAACGCCCGCGACGCCGCGCTCGGATACCACGTATTTACCAGCCGGTAACGCCTTCCCGCTCACCTGGAATGCAAACGGGATGTCGGCGGAAAGATCATAACTTTGGGCATGCAAGGCGGTCCCAGAAACGCAAGCGGCGCCAAGTGCCAGGAACATTCGAATAACGTTGGTTTTCATTTTAGTTCTCCTTCTCCTGAATTTGATAGCTTTACAATGCTCCGACTATGCTTGCCTAAAGGACGCGATCATTTCTCGCATCCGCTGGCCTGGAGGCAAGCTTCTCCAGGCCAGCGGACGGCGAGTAGATTCTTCAGTCGGCCCGATGAAGGTCGACAAATAGGGTCGCCATTTCTCGCGAACCTTCTCTCACAAGATTCTTTTCGGCTTTGGTCTTGGGAACTGTGCTTCCCGCGCCAGTCACCGGCCAGATTTCCGCAAGGAAGCAGCCATTCGTGCCGTAGCAATGGAACACCAGCCGGCCGGGCTCCACCGGATCGAGCGAACGGTACGCGCCGGGAATAAAGACGGCGCGGCCGGTTTCGCGGCTCTGGATGCTTTGAACGAGCGTAGCCCCGCGATCGGATACCACGTATTTACCCGCCGGGAATGATGTTTCGCTGACCTGAAATGCAAACGGGATTTCAGCGGACAGCCTGTAAGTCTGGGCTTGCAGGGCGCTCCCACAAACGCAAGCGGCGCCAAGTGCCAGGAATGTTCGAATGACGTTGGTTTTCATTTTCTTCTCTCCTTCTCCTGTTTTTGGGAGCTTTTTGAGGCTTCCGAAGACGACAGGCTAAAGGCAGGTGGGTGGCCGTGAATCGACAATTGAAATTAAAGGAGTTACGCCAGTTGCCGGGTGATTTTCGAAGCAAAAGGCGGAATCCAGTAACCAAAAGGTGAAATGGTTCGATTGGACCTATACTGAAGAGCGATGGAGGAAGCAGCCACCCATATCCGTTCTCTTTTACGCATCTCCACGTTGCTGCAGTCGACTCGTGAGATGTACGCCGTGCGAGGTACGCCTACAGCGGGCGTGTTTCAGCAACATCTTCTCGCGCTCATCTCCGACGTGGTTCCCGCGGACGAAGGAACGTTGTTTCTCTATGAAGATGGCGACCGTCCGCATCCTGGCCTAGTGGACCGGGTACTGGAAGAGGAAGTTCCCGTGTTTGGCGAGACCGAACTGGCTGTCCCGCTGTTTCTCCGCGAGAAAGCGGCCGGAGTGATTTATCTGAAGCGGGCCGCGCTCTTCGGGGAATCGGATTTCCAACTCGTAACGGCGATCTCCCAGATCGCATCGCTGGCAATCGAGAACGCATTCCATCTCGAATGGCTGCAGAACGAAGTCAAGCGGCTCGAACAGGATCTGAACCTCGATTCGGACCTGCTTGGAGAGAGCGCTCCGATTGCCGAACTGCGCCGCCGGATTGCGCGCGTAGCGCGTTCGGAGACCACAGTGCTGATACTTGGCGAAAGCGGCACCGGGAAAGAATTGGTAGCCCGCGCGCTTCACCGCAACAGTTTACGTGCGCTGAAGCCGTTCGTGGCGATCAGTTGCGCCGCGCTGCCGGAGACGCTGCTCGAAAGCGAATTGTTCGGGCATGAGAAGGGCGCATTCACCGGGGCCATCGCACAAAAGATGGGCAAGCTGGAATCCGCCAAAGGCGGCACCGTATTTCTCGACGAGATTGGTGAAGTGCCGTTGCCGATGCAGGCGAAACTTCTGCGCGTTCTGCAGCAACGGGAGGTGGAGCGGGTCGGCGGTATGCGGCCCATACCGCTCGATTTCCGCCTGGTTGCGGCAACCAACAGAAATTTAGAAGATGCGGTACGGGCCGGGACGTTCCGGCAGGATCTTTTCTACCGGCTCAACGTGGTAACGCTCCAAACGCCAGCCCTGCGGAGCCGAACTGAAGATATTTTGCCGCTGGCGCAGCATTTCCTGGCGCGCTACGGCGAGAAGTGCGGCCGCAAAACCGCGGGATTTTCGCCGGAAGCGCGCACCCTTCTGCGCTCGTATGAGTGGCCAGGGAACGTTCGCGAACTCGAGAACGCGATCGAACGCGCGGTTGTCCTGGGGTCGACCAGCCTGATACTCGCGGAGGATCTGCCGGAGGCGCTCATCGAAGCCCGGCAACCGGCAGCCGCGGGTTGCGGTTTATTGCAAGACGCAGTCAACGCGGCGAAACGATCGGCGGTGCAGCGGGCCTTTGAACAGGCCAACAACGATCACGAGGAAGCCGCACGGCTGCTTGGCGTTCATCCCAACTATCTTTACCGGCTGATCAAGAACATGATGTTGCAGCCGGTACTGCGGCGCTCGGCTCGATAGTTGACCTGCAAGAAATGCAAAATTCCGATGACCGAGTTGAAGGGGCACATCTATCACGGCAACCGTAAGTGGAGGTGTTCGAAATGCGGAAAGGTCCGCATGCAGAAACCGAAGTAACCGCCGGTTCCGCATAAACTCAGGGTTTCGTAACCGAGCCGTCCATTGTCCGATCCAGCTTGTAGGCGCCGCCTCCGCGGATCGGTCCCAGCGGATGTTTCGCCGCTAACTCTACGTCGATATCGAGACCCATACCCGGCTTGCCGCTGCCATACAGATATCCTTTGCGGATCTCCCCGATACCGGGGAACATCTCATGGACCAACGGCGGGAAATGATTTTCTTCCTGAATGCCGAACGCGGAACTGGAGATGTCGACGTGATAACTGGCCATCTGATTGACCGGATCGTTTTCGCCGCCCTCCTGAAACGCGGTCTTCACGCCGAAAGTCTCGCACAGCGTCGCGATCTTCTTCTGCTGCGTGATACCGCCGATCGCCGCGACGCGGCAGCGCACAAAGTCGATCAGTCTTTCCGTAATCAAGGGCAGGTATTCGTAAGGGTGCGAGAACACTTCGCCCACAGCCTGCGGAGTTGAGCATATCTGGCGGATGTTCCGGTACCAGGCGATCAACTCAGGTGGAAGGATGTCCTCGACGAAAAACATCTGATAAGGCTGCAAGCGGCGCGCCAGTTCCACGGCATTCGCTCCTGTCATATGCGAGTGAACGTCATGCAGCAACTTCGGGCCGAACCCGGCTTTCGCGCGCAGAAACTCAAAGACTGGCGGAATGGAATTCACATACTGCTCTTCGTCGAAAGCCGGGCCCTGGTAGCCACCTTCGGGGCGGCTGCCTTCGCCGGCGGGAATAAAACCGCCGCCTCCATAACCGCCTGCGCCAAACTGGATGCGAACATGGCGATAACCGTTCGCCAGCGATTTCTGCAGCGTATCCAGGCACTCTTCTTTCGTCCGGCCGCCCTGGTGGTCGTACACGGCGACGGCATCGTGAGCCTTTCCGCCCAGCATCTCGTAGACCGGCATGCCGGCGCGTTTGCCCTTGATGTCCCACAACGCCATGTCCATCGCCGCAAGAACGTTGTTGTTAATGGGACCGTTGCGCCAGTACGTCCTCATCTGCGCGCTCTGCCACAGGTCTTCGATTCGGTCCGGATCTTTGCCAATCAACCACGGCTTCAGGTGATCCTCGAGGGCGGCGATCACTGCCATCGTTTGGTAATTGTTGTTGGCGGAACCGATACCGTAGAGCCCCGGTTCGCTCGTAACAATCTTTAGAAACACCCAACGATAGTTGCCGCCGCCATTGGTCTTGACGACCTGCACGTCTTTGATGGTCAGCGCCGGATAGCCATTGGTGCGTTTCGTATACTCCTGAGCGGCGGCGGAGGGGATAAAGGGCAACACCGCAAATGCGCTTTTGAGCAGTTCTCGTCGGTTCACAGGATCCTCTTGCGCGAGACCGTCGTTTGCCACATGCGCGCCTCGCAAAATCGCGTCTGACTTTGTGAATATACTATCAATCTTGGCGGTGGTCATGGAGCCGCGTAAATGCAGGGCCGCCGATGGGTTCAATTGGGCGATGATCGGCGGGTGTCGTTCAACGGCACAGCCGCCGCAGCGACTCCGGAACCCGATACGCTGGCGATGTTCCTGTTCGCGGCCCGGGGGACTTGCTGTTCTGCGGCGCTCACGCGGATAGCTTGGCTTGACCAGCCGCGCTCATAACTCCTGGCCTTCATCGTGGAAAGGAAGAACGCCAATCGGAGTACGACCGCTTCCTGCGCCGGGACCAACCCAGGGCCATTCCGAGAATAAAAAGATCGCCTGCCTCGTCGTATTGACGGCGCGCTTGAGGAAATTCGACCGTTCATCAGACCCTGTGGCTAATGTTTGGCGCGGCTGGGATGCGACTAGCTGGGGTTCATACTTGCCTTCTCCGCAGGCCGACCACTAAATCGCCGATATACTGCAATCATGGCGGCTTTGATCGAGCCAATTCCTCCAGCCGTACCGGAAGCGCGTGACCTCCGCGCGTTCTCGGCGAACCAACTCGAGCCATTGTTGTTGGAGGAAACTCGCGAATGGAGGGAAACACTCGACTGGGACTTCACCCGATCCGCCGACCTGGTCCGCCGTTTTGTCGACCTGCGAGCGTTGAATGGCTTCGCGCTATCCGATGCCCACTCAGTCTCGGGATATTGTTATTACGTCTTCGAAGAACACAAAGGGTTGCTGGGCGATCTCTTTATCAACCATACGCACCGCACCCGCGACCGCGAGTTGCATCTCTTGCGGACCGCGCTACAGGATATGATCACGGCTCCGTTTGTCACGCGGATCGAAAGCCAGTTGATGCTTTCGCCGATGTACCCGATCCGGAGCTTGCCTTACGGCGACTACGCCAGAGCTTTCGAGCGTGACTTTATGATTGCGGACCTGACGCTTGCGCGGGATCTGCCGTTATGCGACTTTGGCGGTCGAATAAGGATTGACAATTGGGCGGGATATTACACCGAACCCGCCGCACTCCTCGTTGAAGAGGCTTACCGAGGTCACGTCGATTCCTCAATCAACGATCAATATTGCAGCATAGCGGGGGCCCGGCGTTTTCTTTATAACATTGTCAACTATCCGGGTTGCGGCGTTTTTTCCTCCGCGGCGTCGCTGGCCGCGGTAAGTTCATCCGGCGTGCTGGCCGGTCTATCTCTCGCGAGTATTGTGAACGATCGCACGGGCCACATAACGCAGATATGCGTCGCGCCTCAGTTCCGGAGTTCAGGATTGGGTTATGAGCTCATGCGGCGCTCGATGCTACGCCTCCTGCATGCGGGCTGCAGGCGGGTAAGTCTTACAGTTACCTCTTCCAACTCCACTGCAATACGTCTTTACCGGAGAATTGGTTTCAAGATTTCACGCCGGTTCCATGCTTATGTTTGGGAAGGGTGGAGTTT
The DNA here is from genome assembly GCA_963767545.1 of Terriglobia bacterium. Taxonomy (GTDB): domain Bacteria; phylum Acidobacteriota; class Terriglobia; order Bryobacterales; family Bryobacteraceae; genus CAVVFX01. Next base: position 43,550 of record CAVYEV010000019.1, on the reverse strand, counting down.
TTAGTCCAATCCGCCTTCCATCATTCATATAATTAACTTCTACATTTTGAATAAATTAACGAGTTGTTTTATCATGCACAAGTCCGTGGCACTAACGATCGTCAATGTATTATTTGAGCCTTGACGCGATCGGCTTCTATCCCTAATCTTGCAATCAAGGGAGCTTTTAGGAAGCCTATGACTGATTCAAGAAACAACACTTACTTACAGTTAGTATTCGTATTACTTTTTGTAACCCTAGGCTTGGGCCAGATGTTCGGCCAGAACACGGGGACTTTAACTGGAACTATCACCAACGCGACGGGCGCGGCTGTTCCAAACGCAAACGTTGTAATTACCACAAGCTCGGGTGGGAGTCAGACGATTAGAACCGATCAAAGCGGCAGCTTTTCGGTTTCAAATCTCGCACCCGGTACTTACACAGTCAGCGTTGAGGTTGACGGGTACCGGCGGCTTTCACAAAATAATGTGCAGATCCTGGCAGGACAACCGGTGAGGCTGACACTCGGCGTGGAAGCGGGGAATATAGACGAGACGGTCGAGGTAGCAGCTACCGCTCCGATGGTCCAGGATCAAAATGGGGAGATTTCGAAGGCCTATACTTCCCGGGTCGTTTCGCAACTACCTCTGCAGGACCGCAATTCCGAACAGCTCGTGGAATTGATGCCCGGTATTACTCCTCCGGCGCCGTCGGTTAACGTATTGAACGACCCGCAACGTAGCCGAAGCTTTAACACGAATGGCCAGCCAGCGATGGCCAATCGTCAATTGCTGAACGGGACGGAAAACGATGAACTATTTCAAGGGATCGCGGTGCACGTGCCAACTCTCGATTCGGTTCAACAGATGAACGTGATTACGAGCAACTACGATGCGTCACAAGGCCGGGCGGGCGGAACAATTTTGAATTACGTTTCGCGGCGGGGAACCAATGGGCTACACGGCAGCCTTTTCGAATTCAACGCCAATTCGTGGGCGCGCGCACGCGATTATTTCAACCCCCGGGGATTTCCGCAGGCTCGTTATAACTCGAACCTCCTGGGCGGGACTATCGGCGGACCGATTGTCAAGGATCATATCTTTTTCTTTGGGTCATGGGAAAGCGATTACTTGCGTTCTCAGAGCTCGAGCATTACTACCGTTCCGACATCCGATTTGCTAACAGGCAATTTCAGCAATGTCCCGGGGGTCACTATCTATAACCCATTTACCGGCCTCGCAAATGGGAGGGGAAGGACTCCGTTTGCCGGTAACATGATTCCGTCCAACCTATTTAGTCCGGTTGCCCGGGCCCTTCTCCCTTACTTCCCGGCCCCCAACGAGCCTGGATACACAGACAACTATTTCGCCAACGTTCCTTTCCGCAATGACGACTTACGTTTTGAAGGACGAATCGACGACCGTTTCAACGATCGCACCGGAGCGTATCTCAATTATTCCTATGGCAACGCGTACGTAAATCAGAACAGCGTTCTTGGAATGATCGGATCCGGCGCGCAGTCAAGACTGCGGAACGATACCGCAAGTATCGGTATGACTCATTCTCTGAGCGCAGCAACCACTACGGACCTCCGTCTGACATTTACGCGGTGGAACGACCGGCTATATGCCGCGGGTGGTAGCCTCTCCGCGGCGGCCGCGGGAATCGCGTATGCGAACGGATCTCCGATATCCGGCGGATTGCCTGGCATTACGATTGGCGATCTTCCCCCGATCGGGGTCAACCCGAATTATCCGCAGGCAAACATCGATCAATCGATCAATCTGACAAACTCCTGGAGCAAGCGGTGGCGGGGTCAGGACTTGCGATTCGGCGTCGATCTCTGGGGCGTACGTCTTGACGGTTTCCAAAATTTGAACTATGGCCCAAGCGGCGCATTTACGTTTGGCGCGGGCGCGACGAGTCTCGCCGGCGGTACTGTTCTCGGACCATATAACAGTTATGCCAATTCATTCGCCGCTTTCCTGCTGGGCGCTCCGACGCAGGCCGGAGTTGGCCAGTCCTTTGTCAGTCCCTCTAACTATACGGCGCAATGGTCGGGATACATCGCCGATACGGTACACGTAAGGCACAACCTAACTCTCGATATCGGTCTTCGCTACGACCTGTTCAGCCCGCTGCAACCGCGTAACTCGGCCGGTAACTTCATTTACGATCTGCCCAGTAACATGCTGCTGCCGATCAATCAGGGGTTCGTCAACGCGCGCGGAAACGTCCGCTACGATACTGACAATTGGGCTCCGCGGTTCGGTTTCGCTTACCGGATGGGAGATAAGACAGTGGTACGGGGCGGATATGGAATCAGTTATTGGAACGGAACAGCGCAATTCAACGGCAGCGAGTTCATCAACGCAAACAGCGGCGTCGAGCGAGGCGTTAACGGTACGTATGGTATAGCCGGAACGCTGAGCCAGGTGCCGGTGCAGCCTGCGCTTCTAACAGGGGCCACTACGGCTTCCAACTTCGCTTATTACATTACGCCGCGCAATATGCAGACGCCATATGTACAATCGTTTAACTTCATGATTCAGCGCGATCTGGGTTGGGCCACTGTACTCGACGCCAGCTACTCAGGCGCTCTCGGCCGGCAATTGCCTTTTACCAACAACATTAACGCGGCCGCGCCTGGAACCGGCGTTGCGGGTATTCCGTTTGATGTTACGTCCTATGGGAACCGCACTTCGCCCATTTACTTACGCGGCACAGGTTCGACCAGTAACTATAACGCGTTTCAGTTGAATGTCTCCAAGCGCTTTAGCAAGAACCTTGCCTTCACGCTGGCTTACACGTTCAGCAAATCACTCGATTACGGGGCCGGATTGACTCCATTCCAGGATAACTTCGACCCGCGCAATAACTACGGTCCGTCTAACTTCGATCGGACAAACCTCCTGACTATCAGTCACGTCTGGCAACTGCCGTTTGGTACCGGCACAAATCATTTAAGCAATGGCGTGCTCGGCCATATCCTTGGACCCTGGCAGATCGACGGAATCTTCCGTTATGCTTCGGGGAGTCCGTGGACGCCGACGGCCGATGCCGCCGCGTGCGCGTGTCCGGGCAATACGGTGCGAGCCGACATAGTCCCGGCGGGTGTATCGACGATTGTCGGCTACTACCCGACGTTCTTCGGTTTCTTCCCGTACGCTTACAACGTGCAGAATTATGCGCTGGCGCAGCCGCAAGCCGGATTTTACGGCAACTCCGGGCGCAATATCCTGCGCGGACCTGGGATGACCAACTACGATATGTCGCTGTTCCGCTCGTTCATGTTCCTCGAAAATACCCGGCTCGAATTCCGGGCGGAAGCTTATAACTTGACTAATACGCCTTTCTTCGCCAATCCCACGGTTACCAACGTGAATGCCGGCAATTTCGGCCAGAGCACCTCGCTTCTGCCGGGATTCGGTCCGCGAACCTTGCAGTTTGCTTTCCGGGTTGTTTTCTAAGATGAGCTGAACGCAAACTCTTAATTACCGGGCCGTGCGGGGCAACCGGCGCGGTCGATCTCTCAAATACTGGTCCTCCCAGTCAAGGGCGCGCTAGGGAGATCCTTTTCAAACGAAGAGGATTTCGCTAGCGCGCCCTTTTCACGTTCGTGCAACGGAACGAACTATTCATTACAGACACCGCCAAGCAATCCGGCCATAGATTTTTTCCGATGCGTGAAGGTATTTCCAACTGATCTCCGTAATACAGTGTGCGGGTTCCAAAAGCCGCGCTCTCCCGCAAAACGTACTATATAATCCAGCGCGGTGATCCTGCGGCGAAGAGGCTTGCGAAAAAAGAATAACGGCTAACGCTGTAATAACCGGAACTGGAGCGACATATGAAGATCATGACGTTTCTCGGAATCGCACTTGGTATTGGAGTCGCAGCGATGCCGGCATTCGCCCAACCTGCGGCGGAACCGGCTCGTCAGCCCTCCGGCGCGAAGTCCGCTCGCTCGAATCCGGCTTCGGAGGTGGATTCGATCATCAAGTTGACCCAGTCTGGTGTTTCGGAAAGCCTCATTATCAAGTCTCTTCAACGGAAAAACCAGCCGGCCGATTTGAGCACAAGCGACCTGATCAAGCTAAAACAGGCTGGCGTGACGGAGAACGTTATCTCCGCGATGATGGACCCTACGGCAAGTCCCGTTCCGGCTGCGCCGGCTCAGATGATGCCTCCTCCAGTTCCAATAGCTACGGTGGCACCGCCCGTACCCGCGCCGGCACCTGTTCCGGTAGCGGCTGCGCCTCCGCCCCCAGTAGTCAACGCACCGCTCAGCCCGCTGCCGTCCAGAGATTGGAGGGCAGCGATTCAAGATCGGCTCGAACGGCAATTTCCACTAACGCAGCCAACCGCAGACAAAACCGAAATCGTGACAGCGGGCGCGGTTCTGGTTCTGAAGAAAAACGGCCTTGTGATGTACACGAGCGCCGCGTTCACGAACATGAACACTTACAAGAACGGCAGCATCTCGCAGGGCATTATAGGCAAATTATCCAAGAACGCGACGGACGGCAGTGCGCGCACGTTCGTACGCGGTGAGAAGTTCTGGATCACACAGGTCGACGTAAAGGACGACGGAGTCGTTCTTCAGTTCCTGAGCGATCCTATGCCCGAATCGCGGTATTCAGGAGCGCTTAAATTTCCATTCCCGAAAGGCACAATGCCGACGGCCGACCAGATTGCCGCGGCGGCAGCGGAAGTTCTTGCGATCGACAAGCCCGTGAATCCAGTTTCAGCGCCGGCAGGACAAACTGCGCCCGCACCTCAGCAGGCTCAGTCATTCACTCCGATCGAAGCTCCGCCACCGCCGCCCGATCAACCCGCGGCTGCCCCTGGATCGATCGGTCTGGGACAAACAAAGGAACAGATTGGGGCGGTGCTGGGTAAGCCCAGTAACATCGCTACCGACGGCAACAAACAGATCTATACATACGGCAACATCAAAGTAACATTCGTCAATGGCAAGGCTACAAACATCGAGTAGCGAAAGAGAGATGGGCTATGCGTAAATTGGAAGCGAACTTCATCCGATTGATTCTGGCTGTAAGTCTGGCGTGCGTGAACGTCTTAGCCGGATCCAAGTCATCCCCTCCAGCGAAGCCGGCGAGTCCACCCGCCAAACCCGCAGCGGTGGCGAAACCAGCCGTGGCGCCTGCCGCCGGAGCGAGGACACCCGCATCTGGCAACGCCGTTCACGGCCCAACAACTAACCGTCCGGCACCCAACGGGCCAACAACTCGCGGTCCCGTGACCACAGGATCAACAACTCGCCCGCCCGCGGGAGGTTTTCCGTCTCACTCGCAGATGCCCGGAAGATCTGTGTCGAGTCCACAAAATGCGTCTATTTCCCGCCCCGGACCGATGGGAAGCAGGACCGCGCGCATGCCGAATGGAAGCGAGATTCGGACACGGCCCAATGGGCAGCGCAGCGATTTGCACGACGCAAGGCGCGGTATGGACGTCCACCGCGGTCTCAGCGGCGACCGCCGGGTAACCGTTCAGCGGCCCGACCGCTCGCGCATTGTCGCCGAACGCGGCGGCCGCGGCGGTTACGTTCAACGCCCATACACGTTCCGCGGGCACGAGTTCGCCCATCGCACTTACTATGCGCATGGCCGGGCGTATGATCGCTTCTACCGGCCCTATAATTACCGCGGCATGGAGATGGAGGTGTATGCCCCGGCAAGGTATTATCCGGCCAATTTTTACGGTTGGGTCTACAATCCGTGGCTCGCGCCTGCGCCTTACGCGTGGGGTTGGGCTGGGAGTCCCTGGTACGGATACTATGGAACGTATTTCGCGCCCGAGCCCATGTATCCGAATGCCTCGCTTTGGCTGACCGATTACATGATCTCCAACTCGTTGGCGGACGGTTATCAGGCGCGGATTGATGCTGGCCAAGCACCGCAGCCAGTCGTGGGCCAAGCGCCTGTCTCGCCCGAAGTTAAGGCCCTGATCTCCGTTGAAGTGCAACGCCAGGTTGCACTCGAAAATGCGGAGGCGAAGACGACTGCGCAGAACCAGGAGATTGAGCCGCGGTCGAGCGGCATCGCAAGGATGTTGGCCGACGGAGTTCCGCATGTATTTCTGGTTGGCCAAAACCTCGATCTGGTGGACGTCGGCGGAAGGGAATGCATGGTGAGCGCCGGCGATGTATTGCAGCTTGGCGCAACACCGCCCGATGCAGCCAATGCGAGTCTGGTGGTGCTGGCGAGTAAGGGCGGCCAGGAGTGCGCGAAATCGACCAATGTCTCGGTGACGTTGAACGATCTGCAGGACATGCAGAACTATATGCGCGAAACCATCGATCAGGGTCTTGGAGAGATGCACAGCAAACAAGGTAAGGGCGGACTACCGGCCGAACCGCTTTCCGCAAGGGCAGAGATGACGATAGCTCCGTTTGCTCAGGTTGCGCCGCCGCCGGAACCGAACTGCGCGAACGAAATCGCGCAGCAGGCGCTGGAAGCCGATAGAGCGGAGTCGGAGGTTGGCGGCGCGCCGATAAGCGGACCTGGACCGTCCGATCAGACGGCTGCGAATTCCAACGCCATCGAAATTTCCGTGGGAATGAGCGTCGATCAGGTGACGGCACTCATCGGATCGCCGAAGGCGGTCGCGAATGTCGGGGTGAGAAAAATGTTTGTCTATAGCGACAGGAAGATTACCTTCACCGCCGGGAAGGTAACCGCGGTGCAATAACGCGAAGTGCAGGATAAAAATGAAGGGTTTCCAGTTAGGCACATATATCCTCGAGGAAAAGCTCGGCGAAGGAGGAATGGCCGAGGTCTGGAGAGCCAGAAATCCGCTCCTCAATACGTTTGCAGCGGTCAAGTTTCTGTCGCCTCAGTATGCTGGGAATCCCGATATCGAGACGCGCTTTCTGGGCGAGGGAAAACGGCAAGCCACTCTGCAGCATCCCAACATCGTTTCGGCGTTCGACTTCCATTACGTCGATAACCGAAGTTACCTGATGATGAGATATATCAAGGGCGAGAACCTCGAACAGAGGCTCTTCAAACTCCAGGCGCCAATGTCCCTTTCCGGCGCTCTGGCCATTTCACGCGACGTGCTCGGCGGACTTCAATATGCCCATTCTCACGGCGTGATTCATCGCGATATCAAGCCATCGAACCTGCTGATTGAAAATGGCGGGCAGACACACATCCTCGATTTCGGAATTGCGCTGGTTGTAGGCGAGGAGCACCTAACGCGCGGAGGAGCGGCGGCCGGCACGCCGCGCTACATGAGTCCCGAGCAGATCACGGGCGCGCAGGCGATCGATGGGCGTTCGGATATCTACAGCTTCGGCTGCGTGTTGTATCAAATGCTGACGCAGGCGACGCCGTTCGACTCGACGGAGAAGAGCGGAAACTTTGAATATATTGTCAAGGAAAAGCACTTGCGGGAAGAGCCGGTACCGCCATCCCGGCTCAATCGCACGATTCCCGATTATGTGGAGCGAGCAATTCTGCGTTGTCTCGCGAAAAAGCCGGAAGGCCGGTACAACTCGTGCGCGGATGTGATTTCTGCGCTGAGCGGAGCGTATAACGCCCCATTTGTCAGCCGCGACCGTACGATTGTCGAGAGCCTTCCTCAACGCCCACTTTCACTTCATCTGGGCGCAACCGCCCCGGCACCGGCCGAATCCGCGGTCCGGACTCCAACAGTCTTCATGCCCGTGCCGGTTCCCATGACCGTTCCGGTCGTCGTGGCTCCAGCAGATGCCACGCCCGTCCCGCGGGCGAAACCTTCCAGACGGGCGCTTCCGTGGATCGCGGCTGGAACCGCGTTCGCTGTTTTGTTGTGCGTGGCGGGTTATTTCGGTCTTCACCACGACGAAAAAAAGCCCGTGGTCTCCGCAACGGTTCAGCCGCAGCCGCCTCCAAGAGATCCAGTCCACGCGCCGGACCTCCGGCCAGACAACCGCGCGCGAGTCCATACCGGACCGGTTGCGAGTGTCAATCCGAGCCACTTGGATGTCACAAACGCGCCCGCGACGCCAACGCCTCCCATTAACGAGCCGCAACCGAAGATTGTCGATACGGACCAACTCCTAAGGGACGGCAAGAGTCAGTTGGCCAGGCACGACGACGTGGCGGCCCGCGAAACATTTAAGAAAGCCGTGGACGCGGGCAACGCTCAGGCAATGGTGCTGTTGGGCTCGATGTACACGCAGGGTCTCGGCGGTCCGAAGAGCGATACCGACGCCGTGAGCATGTTCCAGCAGGCTGCGGAGCTTGGCTACGTTCGCGGCATGTTCAACCTCGCGGTGATGTATGAAACCGGAAGAGGAGTTCCCGCGAGTCCCGATAACCAGGCGAAAGCAGCTCAATGGTACGCGAAGGCGGCGGAACGCAGCGGCGGCGGGGATGCGGCCTACAGGCTGGGATTGATGTACGAAGAGGGACGGGGCGTGCCGAAGGATCTTAACCAGGCGCGGAAACTTTACGCGCAGGCGCGAACTCCGGAAGCCGCAAATCGTCTGTCGAGACTGCCGGCGCAATAGCCTCGCGCCTTTGTCCCTCAACATGCCGGACAATAAAGGCATGATCACGCGCCGCGCCTGGATCGGCGGAGCTATCGGAATGGCCGCATGCTCGCGACGCGAGGCCACTCGATTTCCGGGATTCGCCATCGTCGCCAGTGAGGCCGAGCATGCGCTGACTGCCGTCAGCCTGGAACGGTTTCGAGTGACGCGCCAGCTTGCACTGGAGGCCGCTCCATCGCAGGTTATCGCTGTCGCAAATCCGCCGATCGTGCTCTGCCTTTTGCCGAGCCGCGGTACTGTGGTGGCTCTCGATAACGAGGCGGTTGCAATCCGTCACAAGGTTCGCGCCGGCGAGGAATCCCTCATGATGCGCCTCGACGACGACGGCAAGCGTCTCTGGGTGCTGAACAAGTCGCCCAACAGTATGGTCGCGGTGGATCTGGCGAGCTTTCGTGTGAGCGCGAGAGTTCGGCTACCGGGAACTCCCGCGTCGTGCGATTTTCATGGCAAGACAGGCGCTGTGAGTCTGCCAGAGCAGGGCGCAATCGCCATCTTGGAGAATGAGCGCGTGTCGCGAACGATCGCAATCGGCATCGAGCCCCAGATGATTTGCTTTCGGCCCGATGGCGATGCGGTGGTGGCCGGCGATCCTGGCGGGCAAATGCTGGCGGTTGCCGATCCGGCGAGCGGACAGTTGCTGGTCAAGTTGCCGTTGCCTCTGAAGCCGAGACGTTACTGCTACAACTTCGATGGCGGCCAACTCTTCATCACCGGTGAAGGTATGGATGCGGTCTCGATCGTGAGTCCGTACGAGACCGAAGTAGGTGAGACCATTCTCGCGGGACACTCGCCCGGGGGCATGGCTGTTCCAATGGCCGATCTCAGCGACCGGCCGGATTATCTCCTCGTCACTAACAGCGACAGCGGCGACGTCACGGTGATCGACATCTACTCGCGGAAGGTGCTGGCGCGCATTCCGGTTGGGCTTGATCCGCAGGAAGTGGTAATAACGCCGGACAACCAGTATGCGCTGGTGCTCAATCGGAAGTCGGGGGACATGGCTGTTATTCGAGTGCCGTCGATTGGCAAGTGGGGCAACCACCACACCAAAACTGCGCCGCTGTTCACGATGATTCCAGTGGGGACGCGTCCGGTGAGCGCGACCATCAGCCGGATTGCGAGCGATACGTAGGCGGTCAAAATAGCGTCATTTGTTGAGGCTTTGGCGGATTCTTGCGCTTCGGTTTGTCATTATGGACAGTGCGTCCGTTAAGCGATTGGGAGATGGCGTGCTCGTGTTCAATGAGGGCGTCGAAATCCGCTTCAGGCGCGAAACGCTGCTCGACAGTTTTCACGAACTTATCCAGGCGCCGGAATCCTTCGAGTTTCGTGCCGCCGTCGAGCTTGGCTGTATCAAGCGAACGACGCAGGACCGAGATCGATTCATCGTAGGTCTTGAGCGGCACGGGAAACGGATGCCCGTCCTTGCCGCCAAGGGCGAATGAGAAGCGCGCTGGATCGGAGAATCGCACTGGAGTACCGTGCACAACTTCGGCCACCATCGCCAGAGTCTGCAGCGTGCGCGGTCCCAGGTTTTCGACTAGCACCAGATCCGCGAAGTTCTTCAGATCGCGCTCGTAAGCCACGGCCAGAACTGCGCCGAGGCGCTTTAAATCGACATCCTCCGCCCGGACATCATGGCGCCGCGGCATCACGAGATGACGCACTTCACCGAGCGTGATGTCCGGATTTGCGTGCGCGATGGCCAATAGAGCGTCTTGTGCGGGCTTGGCCTGCTCGTCGACCAGGTTGACGATGGTGCCCTGATGAGGACCCGCAATCCCTGTGTGCGGGCCGGAAACGAAATCGCGCACATTCGCCGAGTGCCAGTGATAGCGCCGCGCGAGACCGGAATGGCCGTTGAGTCCCTGTTGAACTACCGACCACTCGCCCGTGGCTGCCAAGATGAAGGAATGGAGATAGATTTGGAAGCCATCGGCAATGCAGTTGTTGTCGATTTTGGCTGTCAGCCGGCTGATTCGCACCAGCGACTCGCCATCCAGGCTGCGGCTCGCTGCGATGGCGCGCAGTTCATCGGGTGTGTTGCGCGACTGCCGTCCGCGTCCGCCGCAAACATAGATTCCAAGCTCCGCGGCGCGTGGATTGATCCCGCGTTTCAGAGCGCCGATCACCGAGGTAGTGATGCCAGAGGAATGCCAGTCCATTCCCATAACCGACCCGAGTGCCTGGAACCAGAATGGATCGCTCAAACGCGACAGAAGTTCGGAGTGTCCGTAGTGCAGCAGGATGCTCTCGACGATTGCGGTGCCGAGTTGCGTCATGCGCTCGGCGAGCCACGCCGGCACACGTCCACCATGTAACGGCAAGTCCGCGAATCCCGAGCGTTTCACACTTCTATTGTTATGCGAACGCCGAATGGAATGCTTGCCAGTTATCTCGCAGGTGCTGCCGCGATTTCGTTCCGGTCAGGAGGACTCCCGCGAACCGGTGATTCAAAACGAAGCGGAGGCATTCTCACGCAAGACCGGATTGCTGCCGTACAGCATTGCTCCCATGGCGAACGGACGGTTAGTTGCGACCCACATGCCTTTCCGGTCGGCTGCTTCGACCAATCCGGTGAATTTGGGGTTAGCCTGAGATCGGGCAACGGTGCGGATTCTTTTTCTTCCGTTAAATCAAAATGTAGAGCAGCCCCTTGCTCCATCTGCCATGCTTGATTGTGATGCAAAAGTGGGAATACCGAATATTTGCCAGCCATCTGGATCCAGCAGAGCTGGTGGTCATAATGAACGACTCCGGAAAAGACGGGTGGGAACTTGTAACGGTTGTTGCGGTTACCGACTATCACCCGCTGGACCTGATTGAGCCCGAAGTTGATGCCGAAGACGATGAAGCAAAAGAAATAGTTCAAGTGGAGGCCTTCAGATACATTTTCAAGCGTCTTGCTCGGTGAGAGGTGGTTGGTGGCATCGCTTCGAGGTTGCAACCTGATTCAGGGCCGATCCTCCTGCTAGCCACTCGAAGGAGGGCAGCGAGCGGCGGCGGCCTCAGGACCCGTCGCTCTGATCGAAGCGGCCACCTTATTAAATTTGCGAATTCCGGGGGTGTTTGCATGCTCGGGGCGGTTGGTATTCTCGTCTCCATCAGTTGGCGGGGCACGGAGCGAAGGGCACCACGACCGTGGTCTTCACCATGACGGCATTGCCGTTCATCATCAACGCCGGTTTGTAGGTCCAATGTTTGGCGGATTCGATAGCTGAATCTGCAAGTTCGATTGGGCCATCGGAGCGCTCAAGATATAGGACCGATCCATCGCGATCGATAACCGCGCTGAGAGCAATCGCCGGCGCCGCGCCTTCGAGATGAAGACCGGCCGGGCAAACTCCCGGCGTCCAATGAATCAGCCTCTTCTCCATTTCAGCGGAATCGACCGCCATGGCGGAAGGCAGGAACACTACTGCCCAAGAAGGCGGCTGCGCGGGACGCTGGGGTTCGGGAACAGAGATCCGCTGCTTGGCGCTGCCGATGTCGTAAGCCTTCTCGCGCCATCTTCCTGCTGCGTTCTGGTCTTCCTCCCATTGCGAAAGCGTGTCTTTGAGATCGGCTCGGGCCCGGTAGGCCATCTGCAGATAAGCCATGGCGTCATTGTTAGAGGGATCTAGCGCGATGGCCTGTTCGAGCGTCGCGATCGCATAATCGATGTCGGCACGGTATTTCGCGTTCAGCACGGCGCGTGAGGAGCGATCGCGGACCGGCCCCGGAGTTTCAGGGTCCATGGCAGCTTCGCGGCGCGCGGCGACCACCGCGGGGAATACCTTCATCCAACTGACGATGCCGAGGTGATAGAGCGCGTCGACATTGCGGGAATCGATCGAATTCGCTTTCAGATACAGGATTTGCACCTCATCGAGTTTGGATGCGCGTTCAACGCCGTCGGCGATGCCTGAGGCTTCCTCCAGTTTGAGCGAGGCGAGTTGCAGGATTTTCGGAACGTTCTGGGGATCTCGCTCCAGTTCGACAATGAGCCTTTGTTCGCGGGAGATCTGACTGGATGCGGCGAATGCGAGGACCAGTAGTAAGATAGGCAACCGGAACACAGAAGGCTCCTAGGAAGAATGTAGCGTATTCCGCGCGCAAATGCTCCTCTGGCTATTCGGCAATCATCTTATCGAGCGACTTCAGCATTCTCTCGATCCACGCGTCTCCCTCGAATGGATTGAATCCGGAGGCCGCGGACTTGAGCACTCCGTTTTTATCGACTATCCAATTCCTGGGAATCGACAATGCGGGCACGATCGTATCCACGTAGTCGCGGGCCGGCAGCACAGGGAAAGTGTAATGGTTTTCTTTTAGAAAAGGTTCGATTAAGCCGGAATTGTCGTCCGTATTCAAAGTAAGGACGCGAATTTCGGGGCGGTCCTTCACGCGATCGAAGAGCTTCTGCAGCAGCGGCAGTTCCTCGCGGCATGGCGCGCACCACGTGGCCCACAGGTTGATGAGAGTGACCTTGCCCTTCAGATCGGCGAGTTTCCATGACTTGCCCGCGACATCCGTGATGGCAAACTCGGGAAGCTTTTTGTTGGCTTCGGGCGTGTTATCAAAGGCGGCCAGGTCCGGGTTCGCGGCTGCTGTCTTTTGTGTTCCGCTGGGAAGAGACCATTCCGCCCAACCTTGATCCGTTCCGCCAAGACTGGTCCACAGTTCTTTCGCCTTTCTGGCGGCGTTTTCGGCCAGGAACTTACCCGCGAAATTGGAACGTAGATCGGGATCGCGGACATGCTGATAGTAGATCAAGGCATCCATTTTGTGTCCTCGATTCTCAGCAGCGCGAGCCATTTTCTCCCAATAACGCGCGTAATTGTCCTTCCAGGTTTGCTCTTCAAAAGGCTGAGCAAACCCTGTGCTCTTCTGATCGTTTAACGTGTCCCGTAGCTTCGGCAGAGTCTGCTCCAGCCGATCCCATTTAGCGGCGTTCGAATAGACATCGCAGAGTGTATTCAGCCCTCGCACCTTGGTTCTCAACATCGATAACCTGGAGTTGGCCGTAGGCATCGGAGGCGACAGATCGTTCGGCGGGTCGATCTTCCGTTTGTCGAGATCGGCGAGTCCATCGTTTAGCATCGCCTCCAATTCATCCAAATGCATTTTGTGCGCGAGATACATTCCCGCGACCGTGATTTTAAGATTCGCCGGATCGTGCGATTTGTTGGCCAGACGAAGCAGATTGCTGCCGACCTGCTCGAACGCCGGGTCCGGGCCTGGAGGACCGCTATGATCCGCCAGATTCAACGCCGTTTGGCGCTGCATCCACGCGGACTCTTCGTCCGGCCACTTCTGAATCCAATCGGCGCTTGCCGCCAGGAGCGCCTGATTTCGCTCGTCGTTCGCTGCGCGACGGGATGCCGCCGTTCCATCCTGCTTGGGATAAGGGTGCTGTTCGTTGAATTTGCGGAACGCCTCGAAGACTGCCATGGATGGCGATGAAGTCTCAGGACCGGGAACCTGCTCGTCGAGCCATTTGAGTCCATCCTTGTCTCCGGCCAGTTTGTAGCCTTCGCGCATGGTAGCCGCAAGTTGCGGATGTTCCTTAACGCCGGCGTCCCGAAGGCGCTGCAGATCTTTGCGAATGCGCTCGCGAACCTGTTCGTGCTCCGCGGGAGAATACGCCTTAAATTCAATGGCCCACAGCGTCCGATAGAAGTAGAGATCGCTGGGTTTTTCACGGGCGGAGAGCGTTTTGCGGAGCGCAGCCGCGCTTGGGCGAACGAGTTCAGGCGCGTCGATCCGTTCGAGATAGCTGTAGATACTGAGGTCGGCATCGGGGCAGGCCTTGAGGTACGCGCTCAGATGCAATTTCAGTTTCGCGTGATCCTTGAAATTCGCCGATGCGTAGACTACCGCCAGCCGCGCATGGGCGGAGGCAAGTTCAGGGTCCTTTTCGAGAGCCTGATCCAGAAATTTGATGGCATCCGGGGTGTGCGCTCCGATCAGCGTGGAGCCGCGGTAGTACAGGTACTTGGGATCGTCCGGATGTTCCGCGAGGGCCTGCTGGTATTCCCGGATACGCGTCTCGCGGTCGGGGAGGGCGTCGATATAGGCGCGCTGGACCCAGAAATTGTCCGGATACTTATCGCGCAGAGCTCGCGCCGCTTCGAGGCGCCCGGCGGAGGTCATATTCCGGACCGAATCGATTTCGTTTTTTGTTTCGGGTGAAGGAGCGCAGACCTGTGCCAGGCAGAGGACCGCAGACGCGGGGAGCAACGGCAGAAGTTTCATGAAACCTCCGACAATCAGTGTACGCCCAGCAGACGCCCGAGGGGAAGCTGAGCGTATGGCCGGTCAGGTTCGAGGAATGCTACAGGTTTCGTTTGATTTCACGATCTAATTTTGCGAATCTCGGATTCGCCCGGTGGTAAGCAGGCAGGCTCATCACGATCCGATGCGACATGTCGGCGCAGACTCGTTCCATGGTTGCGTAAAGCAGGGAATCTTCCGGGACCTTGCCCTCGCAGCACTGGTAAAGCCAGTAGCGGAGGCTTTT
Source organism: Terriglobia bacterium (assembly GCA_963767545.1). GTDB lineage: Bacteria > Acidobacteriota > Terriglobia > Bryobacterales > Bryobacteraceae > CAVVFX01. Next base: position 28,505 of record CAVYEV010000019.1, on the reverse strand, counting down.
GTATGACTGGATAACATCTCGCGGGCGCATCTCTCGAAAGTGAAATTTCAAGTCCCGGAGACTGGCTGCTTCAACCTCCCCGTAACGTTCCGCGACGGCCCGGCAGTTCAGCTTGAACATGGCAACCGCCAGTTTTGCCGCATCCTCCGCAATGCCGAGCGACAGTCCCATCTCATTAGCGATAATCTCGCTGCTGTCCTGGTCCGCCCGGAAGGCTGCAACCGAGCTATTGATAATCTCATCTCCGACGACAAATGACGACATGTTTCAAACGGCTCCTAAGGGTTTACGGCGTCCCAGCGACATACTAAGATTTTGCGGCCGCCTCATTACACACACTATTTCGGCTGTTCAGGAGCAAAACTTTAGGGTGCTCTTCTTTGTTTAGCGGCCTGAGATACCTGTGAATTCAGCCTGAGAAAGAATTAGCTGGACAAATCGATCGGATTCGGCTGCCGTGGATTGGATGAGTAGGTCCGAGCGTAGATCGACTTGGATATGGGGAATGATTGAACGCCTACAAGGTCGCGAGCGTAGCTTCATTGACCCGCTCCTGAGTATGGTACCGATCAAACTCAATGGCCTCCGGCCTCAGACATATGAACACCCGCGCGATAAATCTGCGTTGGACGCTCTTCGGAAGGCTGCGGGCCTCGGCGTCGTGGTCAGTAAGCTGAGCGCATGGGGATTTGAGCGAACTCTACGGGTTCAGCTTACGGGCGGCTATCTGGCGCGCCACATCGGACAGCTTTCCGGAACTGCACAAGATACGCCGGGAGGCATGTGGGCTTCTGGACGTGCCGGTTCTGCCGGATCTTTTCATCGCGCCTGGCACCTAAATGCCCTCACTACTGGAATTGAACGGCCACTCATCGTCATAAACGCCGGCGCAGTCGATTCGCTAACCGAGGAAGAGATTTTATTTGTAGTCGGTCACGAAGTCGGTTACATCAAGAGCGGCATGTGTTTTATTATCAGATCGCAGAGTTCCTTCCCTCATTGGAGAGACTTTATCCTTTGGCGGCCGGCAAAATACTAGCGGGCGGATTGCATTTAGCTCTACTAAGCTGAAAGCGCACTTCGGAGTTCACCGCAGACAGGGCGGGACTCCTGGCATGTCAGAATGGCGAAACCGCCTTGCGCGCGCTTATCAAGCTCTCGGGATTCCCTGGTAAATCCTACGGTTCCATCAACACAGAGGATTTCATCGCGAGCCCGCACGTTCGAGGCGTTGGACACCGACACGCTCACTCTTGCAGCGAAATGGCTGGCTCCGCATGCGAAGCAGCGACCCAGTGCCCAATATTGCGGCTATTCCGGATTCATGTTGCATGGATTCAGTGCGTTTGCTCAAATTGCGGCTGTCCGGTCAGTAACGGCGGACTCAGATGATCCTTGAACATAGTGTCGCCGCTTTAACACTTCGAGTTTTGGTCGCCATCGCGAATCCTACGGGGCCTTCCTCTTTTGATGATGAGAATCGGTGGCGATGTATCGTCCAGGCGCTCCAGCCGTTTACTGAGCATGACAGTATTATCGTGGGCACCACATCCTTCCGAAGCGGCGTTGCGGGAAATCCTGAAGACGAGTTCCTACCGTATCGTTCATTTTGTTGGACACGCACGATCCCACGCGGCGCACTACGGAACCTTAGCCCTGCTCGCATGTGACGGACGCTTCCGCAATATTTCGACACACGCATTCGCAGATTTAATCCGCAGTGGCGCTTCGAGGCAATCGCGAGCGTGGTTGTAATAGACCGATCATCACGTTGCCTCAAGCGGCGTTTGCGGCTGGTATCGGCGTTGGTCCGGAGCTTTCGGTGTCTCTAGAAAGGCTTCGCGCAAAGAGCTTGCTCGTAAGGTAGCCACTAGTAGTTTCGATGTGTTTCTCTGTCACAACAATCGCGACAAGTCCTCGGTTCAACGAATCGCGCGGCGACTGAAGGAGGCCGGCCTGCTCCCTGGCTCGACGTATGGGAGCTTCCACCGGGCCAGCCTTGGCAGCCGCTGTTAGAAGATCAGATCGGCAAGATTGGATCTGCTGCGGTTTTTGCGGGCTCTGCCGGACTGGGACCGTGGCAGGAACAGGAACTCTACGGTTTTCTGCGCGAATTTGTTAGACGCAGAGCTCTTGTGATTCCGGTAATGCTGCCGGACGCACCAGCAAAGCCGGAGTTGCCAGTCTTTCTGCGCGGCATGGTCTGGGTGGATTTCGATCCGATGAACCAGATCAATTTTCCCAATTACTTTGGGGAATCACAGGGAGGACGGCCTGGCGATCAATAAGTTGGCGGCCGTCACTCCGGCGGATCTGGCCACTCATCCCCGCAAGAGCCAACTCGCCAATAACAGGTAAGCAGTCAGTGTGAACACGTCCGTCAGGGCCAGGACCGCTGGGCCGGATGCGATTTTGGGATCCAGTTCCCAGCGATGCACCAGACGCGGGAGCGAGAGGCCTAGGCAGGCGCCCGCCGTTGCGCCGAAAAGAATCGATGCGGTCAGAATCGCTCCGATCAACGCCATGCCGATAGCTGCCCAACCCACAATCCCGACCAGCAGTCCGGCGGCGAGGCCGAGTACCGAGCCCATGCGTATCTCATGCCAGGGTACGCCTTTGCGATCGAGAGATTGCAGCCCGATACTGACCGACTGCATGGAGACGCTCTCCGCGATCCCTAAGACAACGGAGAAAAAGAACGCGAGCGCGACTGTGTTCTTAAGAACGCCGCTGAAAGCGCCGGTGATCGCGGCCGCCGCGAGTCCGCTTGCGATGTTGCAGAGCATCCAGGGAAAGCGGCTACGGAAAGTGGGCCAGACGCCCCGCTGCACGCTTTCGATATGGAAGCCGAGAATCTGGAACATTCGATCGGAAGCTTCGCGACGCTCGAAGTCGACGGCGTCCTGGCTGTAGTGGCGGATGTCGATAACGCCGCAGATGCGGTTCTCCGCATCGACCAGCGGCACAGCGAGTAACTTGCGTCCGGCCATGATCTGGAAGGCCTCACGCAAGGTAGCATGCTCAGGCACCGATACAACCGGGCTAACCACAATGTCGCTGATCAGCGTGTCCAATTCACTGACGATCATGCGCCGGGCAGGGACAACTCCGACCAGCCTGTCGCCCTTTCCGATGGCGTAGAAGTAGACGATGCGGTCGCCGAGGTGCTCGCCGCGAATGCGCTCCAGCGACTTGCCCACAGTTTCCCAATCGAAGAGTTGCATGTAATCGACGTGGGCCAGTTCGCTGACCGGACGGTTCATATGGAGGCGGGGGCCGTCCGGAAATTGCGGCGGCTTTTGTCTCATGCGGAATTTCCGTTCATCTAGAATGGGGAGTTGCGGCCTTTCATTCCGCTGTTTCGAAACCCCCATCTTCTCACCATCCTGGGCAATTTCTGGCCGCGGGAATTCGATTTTTCGCGCTGGCCGCTGGAATCGGCGTACGTCCGGACTGAGCCGGATACCGAGGTGCTGGTGCAGACGCAAACGCCGGAGAGTCCACGGGCTGAGGTGGTTTTTGTCCACGGTCTGGAGGGCGGCGGAAATTCCGGTTATATCGTCAGCATGGCTCACGCCTGTCTGTCGGTGGGGTTTGTCACACACCGCTTTCATATGCGTACCTGCGGCGGCACGGAGCATCTGTGCAAGACGCTCTATCACGCGGGTCTGACTAGCGATCTCAAGGCGTTCCTCAAACAGCGCAAGCATCCGGATGTGCCGGCTTTTCTGGCTGGTTTCTCACTCGGCGGAAATGTAGTGTTGAAGTTGGCCGGAGAATTGGGAGACGCCGCGACGAGTCTGATTGCGGGAGTCTGCGCGATTTCGACTCCGATCGACTTGGCCGCGTCGGCGCGGAAGATTGGGCGGCGGGAGAATTATCTGTATGAACGCCGCTTCGTTAAGCGCATGCGGGATCGGTTGATCGCGACGGGACGATACCGGGAGGAGGAGTTCCGCAACGCACGATCGATTTACGCCATCGACGATTCGGTTACCGCCCCGTCATTCGGATTTGGCAGCGCCGACAATTATTACGCCAGCCAGTCCGCGAGTCGATTTCTCGACCGAATCCGCGTACCGACGCTGGTGATTCAGGCCAAAGACGACATGTTTATTCCGTTCGAGAGCTTCAATCATCCGGCGTTCCGGACGAATCCGAACCTCACGCTGATCGCGACCGAGTATGGGGGCCATCTGGGCTTTCTGCAACGGCGTGGACGGCGCTTCTGGATCGATGAGACGGTAACGGAGTGGATCGAAAGTCGAGTGGATGAGAGCTGCGGGATAAGGGTGACGCGGACAGGTTCAGATCAATGACAATGTCGCCTTACGATTCGTTCGCCTGGTTTTATGACCGGTACTGGGCTCCTCCGTTTCAAGAATGGCAAATGCCGGCCCTGGAGAGATTGTCGTTCCCCGTTTTGAGCCGGGGAGCGGCGATTCTCGATCTGTGTTGCGGCACAGGAGCACTGGCCAGGCGTCTTACCGCACGCGGCTACAGTGTCATCGGGGTGGATTCGTCCAGTCAGATGTTAAGTCTTGCACGGCAGAATGTGCCCGAGGCGACGTTTCTCCAGGCAGACGCAGCGGATTTCTCCCTGGATTCCAAAGTGGATGCCGCTGTGTGCATGTTCGATAGCGCGAATCATTTGATTGAGGCAGGACAGTTGGAACTTGCGTTCCGCAATGTGTGGGCGGCGTTGAAGCCAGGCGGGTACTTTGTCTTCGACATCAATACGAGCGAGGCATACGGTAGCCGGTGGGATCAGTCAGTATGCAAAGTCCATCCGGATCATGCATTTTTTCTACGCGGCGGATTCGATCGGCAAACTCAGATCGGCACCACGAAGATCACTATGTTCCGGCTGTTTGATTCCTGGCAACGCGCGGATGTGGAGATGTGCCAGAAGCCACTTGAAGTTCCGGATATCGAACGGATGCTGCAAGCGACTGGTTTTCGAGGCACCCGAAGCTACCGCGCCGTCGAAGAACTTGGTATGAGCGGTCACTATGGCATCGGCCGGGTCTATTTCCGTACCTGCGTGAAAACGGAAGAAGCGTAAGGTTGGAGCTGCGCGGATCGTGGCACCAGAAGTGCTGTTTCGGTTCTTATCAGGTGCGTATATGCCAATAAGAAATACATCGTTTGCCGCCGCTGTGGATAAGATCGACGAAAACCGGGATTCAGCGGCATGCCGCCTACACTGGGCAGCGGCCACCCTGCATGAACAGGCGGACCAGTTGCCGGGCGGCGAGAAGATGAGCAGTCTGGTTCATGCCACAGCGGACAAGCTGAACACCACCGCCGGTTATGTGCGGGAACACGACGTCGATAGCATGATGACAGACGCCGGAAATTTGGTGAAGAAGAACCCGGTTCCCTGCCTGGTGGCGGCGGGAGTGGCGGGTTTTGTGGTGGGCCGCGCGTTGCGCGTGTCCAACGGTAAGGTGAATGTGTAACAAGGGGGCAGTATATGGTTGAAAAAGATCGATCTTTTTCCGATGTTTTACAGGATATTGTCGGCAATGTGCAGGATATCGTGCGGTCGGAACTGCGCCTTGCCAAGGCTGAGATCCGGGAGGAGGCAACGAAGGCGAAAGCCTCATCGGTAATGCTGGGAGCGGGTGCGCTAATAGGATTTTTCGCAATCCTGTTCCTGTTGCTTACGGTGGTAAGCGGCCTGGCTCTAGTGGTGCCCGTATGGGCTGCGAATTTAATCGTGGGAGGGGTATTGGCCGCGGTCGCGAGCGTGATGTTCCCGGCTGGAGTGAAGCTGTTCAAACAGATTCATCCTGCTCCGGAACATACAATCGAAAGTATGAGGGAGAACGTCGAATGGGCGAAACAACAAGCAAAATAGAAGCTGAGATAGAGGATGCGCGGGAAAGTCTGGGATCCAATTTGCGGGAACTGGAGGAAAAGATCCGGTCGGCGACGGACTGGAAGCAGCAGTTTGAACAGCATCCGATGAAGTTGATGGGTGTCGCGTTCGGCGGGGGAATGCTCCTCGGCGCAATGTGGGGCGGCGGACGAAAGGGCGAACGAGCAGCGCCGGTTTGTTGCGGCTAGCTGCTAGCGGACTTGACGGATTTTCACGATAACGGCGGTAGTGCTCCGGGAACTCCGCGCAATTCTCGCTTAATGTTCAGAAGCTTACGAAATGGAAATCGCGCAGCGATCCGCTGGGACAGCGATTTGAGCTCGCCGTGCGAATGTGCCGCTGCCTGAAATTAAGCTCAGGGAAAGTTCTGGAAAGGGCGACTGGCACAGGATAAACTATCGTGATTGTCTACTCATAACGATGGGCTCTCCTTAGTACGTTCCCATCCATCTTGGATTTCTTTACGCCGTGCCACAACTTCACGGAGCGTTCACGTCGGCTTAACGCTTCTGTAACGTAATCGCAGTTACGCTGATTGTGACATGAAAACGATCGTTCTTATCGAAGATGACGCGGATCTTTTCTCGCTTCTCAAGTACAATCTGGAAAAAGAAGGATTCGTAGTAAGCGGTTCGCAAACGGGCAAGGGCGCGTTGGATCTGTGCCGCCGCGTGAAGCCCGATCTGGTGTTGTTGGATATTATGCTGCCGGATTCGGACGGTCTCGACATCTGCAAGGGCATTCGCAGCGATCTCGAGTTATCGCAGACGCCGGTAATCTTTCTCACCGCGCGAGCCTCTGAAACGGATCGCATCGTAGGCTTGGAATTGGGCGCGAACGATTACATCGTCAAGCCGTTTTTCGTGCGCGAGTTGATTGCGCGCATCAAGCTGCAATTCCGAACACAGCAACGTCCATCGCGAGTATTGAAGGCTGGAGGACTGGAACTCGACCGCGGCAGTTGTCAGGCGCGATTAAATGGGGACCTGCTGTCGCTCACGGCAACCGAGTTCCGGCTGCTGGAATTTTTGATGAATCGCGTAGGCGTGGTCTTCAGCCGCGAGCAACTGCTGGACGCGGTCTGGGGGCAGGATCGGGCGATTACGGATCGTACGGTCGACGTCTATATTCTGCGGTTGCGGCAGAAAGTGGAGAAGGATCCCGCCAATCCGGCGATCATACATTCGGTTCGCGGCTTCGGTTACTCGTTCGAACCGCGGCAGGTTACAGCCGAGGCTATGACGAACTGACGTATCGCTCTACAATTCGAAACTGACGGCTCAGGAGCGCCAACAGCGCGCTAGAGGTTCGGCAGTTCCACCCTTTTGGACGCGTTACAAGCCGACGATCGGATCAGATGTCTTAAGTGCCACAGATGGATGAGTCCTCAGACGCAAAGATGACTCATCAGTATGAAATAATGACTGAAGAGTCATCCAGGGTGGCAGCAACACACCGCATGAACGGGCTTCACGGCAAGACGCGTCCCACCAAGAAAGACGTGGTTTCCGAGTTCCGCCGCTCCGCCATCCTGAAGGCCGCGCGCAAAGCGTTTGCACGCCAGGGATATGCGGGCGCCACAATGGACGATGTTGCGGAAGCATGCTCCATCGCGAAGGGCACTCTCTATCTTTATTTCAAATCCAAGCGGCAAATCTACCTTGGAGTGCTGAAAGAGGACTTACGATCGCTTGGCGACGCAACCCGGATCGCTATCGAAGCCGCTTCCTCACCCACCAATAGGATTCGGGCCTTTATCACATCGCGGTTCGATTTCTTCGAACGGCATCGTGACTTTTTTCGCATTTATAGCTCCGACATTTCGGCCACCTTTGTCACCGCTCATCCGTTACAGAAGGAACTGCGGGATTTCTATTTCGACCAGGCGAAAGTACTCGCGGAAATCATCTCGGATGGCATCCGTAGCGGCGATCTGCGCGATGTTCCGCCTCAATCCGCCGCCTTCGCGATTTACGATATGACTCGCGCTGTAATCACGCGACGGATCCTAGGAATGGGTGAACAGGGAGGCGGCACAGACGCCGGCACGCTAATCGATCTCATTTGGAAAGGTATCGGGCGCGATGCGTGAACACCGCCACGTCAATCCGTGGATCGTCGCGATCGCGGTCATGTTCAGCACGTTTATGGAAGTGCTGGATACCACGGTGGTCAATGTATCGCTCGAGCACATTGCCGGAGACCTCTCCGCCACCATCGACGAAGCTACTTGGGCGCTGACTTCATATCTGGTCGCCAATGCGATTATCCTGCCCATTACCGGCTGGCTGGCCACTTACTTCGGGCGCAAACGGCTTTTGATGATGTCCATATCCGGCTTTACGTTGGCATCGTTTTTGTGCGGCTTCTCGCCTTCGCTCGGATTTCTGGTAATTTGCCGCATTATTCAAGGCGCCGCGGGTGGATGCCTGCAGCCTCTCTCGCAGGCCATTCTGCTCGAAGCTTTCCCGCCCGAGGGAAGAGGGAAAGCGATGGGTTTCTGGGGTCTTGGAATCGTGGTCGCGCCGGTTCTCGGGCCGGTTCTCGGCGGATGGCTAACCGACAGTTATAGCTGGCGATGGGTTTTCTACATCAATATTCCGGTCGGGATCGCGTCGCTTGTGATGACCGAGTTGTTTGTCTTCGACCCGTCTTATCTCAAACGAGTCAGGGAAAGAATCGATTATTGGGGCATTGGCTTCCTGGCGGTCTGGATTGGCGCGCTGCAAATCGCGCTCGACAAAGGAGAGCAGGACGACTGGTTCTCCTCCCACTTCATCGTGTCGCTCATGGTTGTTGCGGTAGTGTTTCTGCTGATTTTTCTTGTACGCGAATTCATGGCAGATCACCCGGTTGTAGATCTGTGCGTCTTCAAGCAGCGGACCTATGCCGCTGGAGTCGTCCTTATGACAGTCGTCGGTTTCGTTCTGTACGGCAGTCTTGTGCTGCTGCCGGTATGGATTCAGACGCTGCTTGGGTATCCGGCCCTGGCGGCGGGTATTGCGCTTGCACCCCGTGGCATGGGGTCGATGTTGGGTATGCCGTTGATTGGAATGCTGATGCCCAAAACCGATCCGCGCCGGTTCCTCGCCGCGGGTCTGGTTATCGGCGCGTACACACTGTACCAATTCTCCATGTTGAGTCTCGATACCGGCTACTGGAATCTGTTCTGGCCGCAATTTATCCAAGGATTCAGTCTGGCCCTTTTGTTCGTTCCTCTCACCACGATCACGATGAGTCCGATCTCGCGGGAAAAGATGGGCAACGCGACCAGTATCTTCAATTTGACACGGAACATGGGAGGCAGCATCGGAATTGCCTTGGTGCAGACTCTGCAGGCGCGATTCACGCAGAAGCATCTGAATTATCTTTCGGCGCATGTGACGCCTTTCGACCCGCAGGCGACCCAATTGATCGATCGAATGACGGCGCAGATGGGCCGGCCACAAGCTTTGGCTTCGATCTTCAGGATGATGCAGGCGCAGGCGGCAATGTTATCGTTCATCGATGTATTCAGGTGGCTCGCTTTATTCTTTCTGGCAATGGTGCCCTTGTTGCTGATCATGAAGCGTCCACCCAAAGGCGTAGCCGCGGAGATAGCTCACTAATGTTGAAAAAGACCTTGTTGCACATTGCGGCAATCGCAGCGGCCGTGGCGTTCCAGGTAATGCCCGCGTGCGCTCAGGTGCAGTTGCAGTCGAATTCTCTACCGATTCCCCAGAATCTGACCGGAAGCGTTCCATCCGGCGAGCCTCCCGCGGACACATTGACTCTTACGTTGCTCGACGCGATCGCGCGCGGGGTGAAGTACAACATTGGCGTCGTGGGAGCGGGCGAAGATGTTCGCAGCGCGCGCGCCCAGCGACTGCTCGCCCTTAAAGAACTGTTGCCCACGATAACCTCCAGACTCAGCGCCACCGGGCAGCAGGTCGACCTTGCGGCTTTTGGATTCTCCGGTTTTCCCGGTATTCCTAATGTCATTGGACCCTTCGCGGTCTATGACGCCCGCGCCTATTTGACGCAGAATGTCCTCGATTTGAGCTCGAGGCGAACTCTTCACGCGCGCGATGAGGATGTGAAGGCCCAGGATCTTACCGCGGCGGACATTCGCGAACAGGTTGTGCTCGTCGTAACCGGACTTTACTTGCAAGCCTTAGCGGGAACGTCGCGTATTGATTCCGCGATCGCGCAGGTTGCCACGGCGCAGACGCTCTTCAAAAATGCGCAAGACCGGAAAGAGGCCGGCACTTCTCCCGCGATCGACGTATTGCGCGCGCAAGTGCAGCTTCAGACTTTGCAGCAACGCGAAATCGCTTACGAAGGCGAACAGCAGAAAAATCTGCTTTCCATCGTGCGAGCCATCGGGTTGCCGCCGGGACAGAAGATCGTACTCGCCGACCCTCTATTTTCCGATCCCATGCCGCCGGTCTCTCTCGAGGATCTGTTGAAGACTGCATATGCGAACCGGCGCGACTATCTTGCCGCACAAGCATCGCTGCAGGGCGGCGGAACTCGATAAATCGGCCGCGCACGCTGAGAAATATCCGACCGCCGATTTGAATGCCAACTACGGCGCGATCGGTCTGAGTCCGGCCAACAGTCACGGAACTTTCGCGGTGGCGGGCGAAGTGAACATTCCGATCTTCCAAGGCGGAAAGGTGGCCGCCGATGAACTTGCCGCCGACGCGACCGTGAAGAGACGGCGCGCGTTTCTTGAAAATCTGAAAGGCCAGATCGAGAACGAAATTCGCACAGGCCTGATCGACGTCGGGAACGCGTCACGGCAAGTGGCTGTGGCGCGCAGCAATATCGATCTCGCGCGCCAGCAACTCACTCAATCCCAGGACCGGTTTCGCGCGGGTGTGACCAATAATCTCGAAGTCGTGCAGTCTCAGGAGGCTGTAGCGACGGCGGAAGAGAACCTGATATCGAGCCTGTTCACGTTCAACATCTCCAAGGCCTCGCTGGTGCGCGCGCAGGGTCAGGCGGAACAGCTCATTCTGAATTATCTGAAGAGGAAATGAATATGGCCGACCGAACGCAAGCTCCCGAAACGCCTCCCGACGCTATCAAACCAGAAAATGTCCGGCATGGCGATCCTGCCGCGCAGAATGGCGCTCCGAATCCGAACGAGAAGCAAAGCGCTCCACCACCAGGCCAATCGGGCAAACCTCAGGCGGCTGCCGATAAGAACGAAGAACCGCCCAGCCGCGGATTCATCCGCGAGCACCCCATCGGCGCGGTGGTTGGACTGATCCTGATCGTGGCGGCGATCGTGGGCGGTTTCCTGTTCTGGAGTTATTCACAGACCTACGAATCCACCGACGACGCATTCATCGACGGACACACTAACTACATCAGCCCGCGGATTGCGGGCACCATTACAAACGTGTTTGTCGTCGAAAACCAGTTCGTCAAGGCAGGGCAGGTGCTCGCCGAACTCGACCCATCCGATTACCAGGTGTCCTTCGAACGCGCTCAGGCGGACGTGGCCCAGGCGAAGGCGCAGGTCCGATCGCAGAATCCCAACGTGCCGATCACAGCCACAACAAGCCAATCGTCGATCACCTCGGCTGAAGCGGATATCAACAATGCGGAAGCGGGAATCGCCGCCGCCGAGCGCGATCGGGATTCCGATATGGCTCGTCTGCGCGAGGCGCAAGCCAACAGCGCGAAAGCACAGGCCGATCTCGCGCGTTACAAAATTCTGGTCGGCAAAGAAGAGGTTTCACAGGAAGAATACGATCAGAAGGTGGCGACTGCGGAGGCTGCTGCCGCCCAGGTCCAATCTCTGCAGGCGATGGTCGAGTCCGCCGTCAAGATCATCGATCAGCGGCGTTCCGCGCTGGACCAGGTGCAAATCAAACTTCGGCAGGTCCGCAGCAACGCGCCGCAGGAAATCGAGATACGGCGCGCCGCCGTGCAATCCGCTCAGGCCACCGAGCAGGCGGCCAAAGCGCAGGTAGACCAGGCGCTGCTCAATCTGAAGTACACCAAGATTCTCGCTCCGGTGAGCGGCATGGTCGGACGGAAGTCAAGTTGAGATCGGGATGCGGGTGCAGCCGGGCCAGCAACTTCTGGTCATCGTGCCGCTCGACGATATCTGGGTCACCGCGAATTTCAAAGAGAGCCAGATTCGCCGTATGCGCCCCGGTCAATCGGTGAAGATCCACGTGGATGCTTTCGATCGGGACTATGAAGGCTACTGTCGAGAGTCTTCCGGCGGCCACGGGCGCGAAGTTCAGCATTCTGCCGCCCGAGAACGCGACCGGGAATTTCGTGAAGGTGGTGCAGCGGTTACCGGTGCGGATACGCTTTAAAGAAGGCCAGGACCCGGAAAAGCGCTTGCGTCCGGGGATGTCGGTGGAGCCTAAGGTGTTTCTGTAACGGACACATGTTTAAGACACGTTCGCAAATATGGCTTCGAATCGATCTGTAATCTTGCCGATATCGAAATTATCATCCGCATAACGTTGCGCATTGGCGCCGCATTGTAGCCGGAGGGCAGCGTCCGAATACAGGCGCTGAGCGGCCGCGACGAACTGCTCCTCATTATCCGGCGGCACGACCAAACCAGTCCCGTTCTGTTCGACGATGCGCGCCGCCAGGTTCGCGGCAGGGACCGCAAGCAGTAGCGGCCGACAGGCGCAATGATAGGTCAACACCTTCGACGGCACTGAAAACTCGCCCGATTCTTCGCCTAAGAGCGCCACAAGCACGCTCGCCGACGACAGCGCCTGCGGCAGATCGCGAAACGACTGTAGCGGCAGTGCCCGGCAATTGAGGCCTGGCCGTTGCGCCAGTTGCGCCTTGATCAAGTCCACGCCTAAACCTTCCGAGATCACCACCACTTCAACGCTGGAATGGCCGGCAAAAGCTTCCGCCAGCCTCAGGAGCATTCCGGGATTGTGCTTCATTCCGATAGTTCCGGAATAGAGGAATACGAATTTTCCCGCGAGTCCATGCGCGCGTGACCAGGGATTGTCTTGCGGCCAGGATGGCACTTCGTCACGCAGCGACCAGTTTTCGATGGTGTGACAGCGCCGCGGCTCGATCTCCCATCGCGTCAGGATGCGCATGAAATCGGGACTGATACAAACCACCGCGTCACTCTCTCGCAACAGGCGGCGTTCGGCGCGTTCGTACCAATTGGCGATCGATGAAGCGAACGGAATCGACTTGCGGCGCAGAATGGAGCGCATCGCAATACTATAGATATCCTGCAGCCAGAAGACGATCGGGATATCGAGTCCGCGGCAGGTTTCATGAATAATCTTCTGCGCGTCTATTGGTGTATTGCTGGCGACCAGGATATCCGGACAGAAAGCGGCGATGCGGCGCGCGGCCATGTGGCCGTATCGTGCTTCGTGGAGCCGCCGCTTGATGAGGCTGTATTTTTCAAATGGGCGATTGAACCGCAGTCCTTCGATGGAGAAACCGGGCGGGTCGTCCGCGCTTCGTTGCATGTTGCCGCGCGGCGATTGGAAGGAATCGAAATAGAGATGCAGAACCTGATGGCCCCGCCTCGCCAACTCCCGGCTGAGCTGAACCTGAAACGGATGTCCGGACACGTCGTGGATCACTATGCGGGGCCGCTTGGAGACTACGGGCCCGGCGAGGGCGTCAACAGCATTGCCTCGTAGGGCGAGTTTTTCGGCGTGCATCGGCGTCTCGTTATGTTGGTGGGCATCGAGTCCGGAGAATCTCAAAAGAAATTCCGGCTGAACTGTCGCACGGCATACAAGAGCGGTCCCGCGGCCTCCACTGGGAAAAGGACGAAAAGCCTCAAAGTAGCGGGTTTGGTGAGATTTGCAACGATTGACAGCAGCGTGGAAACGTTTCAACATGAGGGTGTAAACGTGAACGTGGCGCCGGTTCGGTGATCATTCTGCTTCTGCCTTAAGCCAGCGTTCGGAAGACCCCACATCGGCGTTTACAGGTCGCGCCAAAGGATAGCGCGGCCGGTTAGGAGAGCAGAATTGAAAAGGCTATATGTCGGTAATCTCCCTTATCGGGCAACTGAAGCGGATTTGTTGGCTTGGTTTCAACAGCAAGGGGTAAATACAGGTAATGTAAGCGTAATGCGGGATCGATTTTCGAATGAATCGAGAGGATTCGGATTTGCGGAAGTTGAGGATTCTGAAGTCGAGCACGCAGTCGAGTTATCGAACGGTAAACAGTTTATGGGCCGGGCGCTCGTAATTAACGAAGCGCGCCCCATGGAGAAGGGCGGCGGACCTCGCCGCGCGCGCAGCGGGGGTGCCGATCACGGATAGCGAATTCGTCAGCTTGCCAGTTTGAATAAGCGTTGTGCGGAGGCTGGTCCGATGCAGCTTTGTTCCTGGTAAGGTCGAATCAAGCCGATCCAGAGTTTCACGCGCTTCCTCAGCAGCGCCTGCCGAAGAATCTCGTGCATGATTCCCTCATGCTACCGCCTTTTTGTGAATTTCCGTCACGTGCGAATTCGCATAGGCCGGATATTGGGGTGCCATGGAATCGATAGCTCTCTCAATGCGGTTCATCACGCGGTTCAGGGTCGCGTCAGTTGTGTCGATCCGTTCCCGCATGCGTCCGATTTCAAAGTTCTGTGTTCCGATTGCCTGCTCGGCCAAGGTTAAACGTGGCAAGACCTTGCTGTCGAGCGTCGTGAGGAATGCGTCCAGGGTAAGGCGTTGCTCATCCTGGAATTCGGCTTTCAGCCGCTCTTCCACTTCGCGCAGCCGCGACGCAACCTTGACGTCAATGAATCGCGGCAGATGATTCTGAAGGTCGTCGATGCGCTCGTTCACCTTATCCATCATTTCCATGCTGCGGCGGTCCAAGGCGTCGATCATCAGGCGGATTTCGGCCAGATCGGCCGAGCGTTCCTGAAGCGGTTTCGTCTGAGGCGGTTCCACAGGGTCATATCGGCAAACCAACTCAGCCGTCGGGTTCCCGGATACCTGCGGTTCCATTGGATCCAACTCATTGCGTGTTAATGCCGTCATGGAGCCCTTCGTTGTCAGACCGAAGACTCCTTTCCTGGATGGGCGGGTAGTTGCGGCCAGCACTAGACCGGCGCCCATCGAGATCGCCAAGCCTGTCATGAACTTCGTGACCATTTTGTTGCTCCTTGTGTACTTCCGTTATCTTTCCTCAACTTTGCCGGTAAATCCATATTGCCTTTAGTTAGCATGATTCTACCGTGAAGCGCGAATTTTGCGCCGCTATGCTATATATCGGCAGTTCCGCAAAAAACTGGAGGGCGGGTACGCAATATTTAAGATTATTTTTTCGGACACTCCGGGGAGGGCGGACTCGGGTGGCTTCCGGTCTTCCGGAAAAGGCGAGGTTTGTTCCAGCAGGGCCTTAGCCAGTCATGTTCGCTGGGTTGACGACGGAGCGTTCCTGGTCCGGATTATCTTGCGCGGGCGAGTTTTTCTCGGGAGTAATCTTCGTCGAATGGCGCAAGTCGTAAAACTGGATACGGCAGTATACGCAGTGATAAAGTCTGCCACCGAGCAAACCCTGCACCACGCTGGAGAAAGTCTTGATTACACGATCGATCTTGTCCGGAGCAATCCGGCGCGACACCTTTAGAGTGTGACAACGAGGGCACCGGACGTGTGCGGACGGTTTCAATGTAAACTCTCTCGGCGTTAGCGAATCGTGGCCGCATTGGCGGCATTGAAAGACCTGTTTATAGCCGAATCGCTGAAACCACTTGCGATGCCGACGCACCATGCGTCCTCCACACTTAGCACAGACGGCCATCTTTATCGTTTCCTATGTTATTAGAAAATTGTGGTTAACACAACATTGAATTTACCATAAGTACCACAAATGACCATTGTCGGCGGGCTAGTGCTACATGTGGAGGTTTGCGTTTCCGGTCAGAAAGGGCGAAAATGGAACTTCCCCCCTAAAACGGCTAAGCAATGCTGAAGCGGATCTCTGTGCATGGCGCTCGCCAGCACAACCTTCGTAATATCGACGTCTGAAATTCCCCGCAACAGCCTTACGGTCATTACCGGGCTTGAGCGGATCCGGGAAATCTTCGCTCGCGTTCGACACGATCTATGCCGAAGGCCAGCGGCGATACGTGGAGACCGCTTTCCGCCTATGCGCGCCAGTTCCTGGACCAGATGGAGCGCCCCGACGTCGACTCCATTGAAGGCTTAAGTCCTGCAATTTCAATCGAGCAGAAGACCACGAGCCGCAGTCCCCGCTCGACCGTCGGGACTATCACGGAAATCTACGACTACCTTCGGCTGCTCTACTCGCTCCATTGGTATTCCGCACTGTCCCGTTTGCGGCAATGAGATCTTCGCGTCAGACGACCGAGCAGATCGTGCAGCACGTTCTTGCGCTCAAGCACGAGCGATCGCATCATGATTCTGGCTCCTATCGTGCGCGGACGTAAAGGTGAATACAAGAAGGAATTCGAAAAGTTGCGCGCGGCGGGATTTCGTGCGGGCGCGCATCGATGGCGTCTTCGCTCGCTCGACGAGAGATCGTGCTGGACCGCCGCAAGAATCACACGATCGAAGTGCTGGTCGACCGTCTCCTGGTAAACCCGGGATGAGAATCGCCGCCGAAGCCTCTATTGCAACGGCCGGCGAACTGGCTGACGGGCTGGTGATTGTTGCGGTCGTCAATGGCTCGGAGCGGCTTTTTTCCCAGAAGCTGGCCTGCACCGAATGCGGAGCCAGTGTTCCGCAGATCGAGCCGCGTTCGTTCTCCTTCAACAGCCCGTACGGAGCCTGCGAAGCCTGCCATGGCTTGGGAGAGAACTGGCGGTTTGATGCCGCTAAGGTCATCGTCGATCCGTCCAAACCGCTTCTCGAAGGCGGATTGGGACCCGGGCGCCGGCTCGGCGTCATGGGACAGCGCCTGACTGAAGCGGCAAAAGCAATTCAAACTCAAGTTGACCGCGCCCTTCGGAAAAGATTGCCGCGCCAAGACGCAGAAGCTGCTGATCGAGGGCGGCAACGGATTCCCCGGAATCCTCACATTTCCAGAATCTTCGATTTCTACGAGCGCAGCCGGAGAAATATCCTGTCGCGAATGGCTTACCGAGTATATGTCGGCCGTCGACTGCGGTGCCTGCCACGGAAAACGGTTGCGGCCGGCGGCTCTGGCAGTTCGGGTGAAGGGTTTTCCATTGCCGACTTTACCGAAATGCCGATCTCTCGCGCCCTGCCCACCGTAGCGCGTTGGGAGCTGACTACGAGGCAATACGCAGATCGCGGGCCGCGTACTCGACGAAATCCGGCGCCGTCTCGATTTTCTCGTGGCGGTCGGACTGCACTATTTGAGCCTGCATCGCTCTTCGGCGACGCTATCCGGCGGAGAATCGCAGCGTATTCGCCTCGCCACGCAGATCGGCTCGAAGCTGCGCGGCGTGCTTTACGTGCTCGATGAACCGTCCATCGGACTGCATCCGCGCGATAACGAGCGGCTGCTCGAATCGCTGGCGCAGCTTCGCGACATGGGAAACACGGTGCTGGTTGTGGAACACGATGCCGAGACCATCGAGCGCGCCGATTACGTGATCGATCTCGGTCCCGGGGCTGGACGCCGGCGGGGAACTGGTAGCCAGCGGCACTCCCGAGGAGATTCTGCCGCAACCCGAAATCGCTGACCGGACTATATCTCTCGGGAGCGCATGGAGATTGCCGTACCCACGTCGCGGCGGCGCGCCAACGGCAACAGCCTGACGTTACTGGAGCCACCGAACATAATCTCAAGAATGTCGACGTCGAGATTTCCGCTGGGACTGCTTACGGTCGTGACCGGCGTCTCGGGCAGCGGGAAATCCACGCTGGTGAACGACATCCTTTATCGCGCGCTGGCGAAAGAGATTTACGGTTCGCACGATGAGCCGGGCGAGCACCAGTCGATCACGGGCCTCACCAGCTCGATAAGGTGATTCACATCGACCAGACCCCCATCGGCCGCACGCCGAGATCGAATCCCGCGACCTACACCGGCGCTCTTCTCGCCGATTCGCGATTTTACGCGATGCTGCCCGAATCCCGCGAGCGCGGTTACAAGCCGGGCCGCTTCAGCTTCAATGTAAAAGGCGGCCGTTGCGAAGCCTGCCAGGGCGACGGCCTCAAGCGGATCGAGATGAATTTCCTCCCGGACGTCTACGTCACCTGCGACGTGTGCCGCGGTAAGCCGGTACAACCAGAAACTCTGCAGGTCAAGTATAAGGGATATTCGATCGCAGGCCTGCTTGAACTGACGGTGGAGGAAGCCCTCCCCGTGCTGGAGAACCATCCGCAGATTCGACCAGAAGCTGCAGACGCTGCTTGATGTCGGGCTAGGTTACATTCATCTCGGCCAATCCTCGACGACGCTTTCCGGCGGCGAGGCTCAACGTATCAAGCTGGCCAAGGAATTGAGCAAACGCCAGACCGGCAAAACGTTCTACGTACTCGACGAGCCCACCACCGGTCTGCATTTCGACGATGTCCGCAAGTTGCTCGATGTCCTGCAGCGCCTGACGGATCTGGGCAACACGGTGTGGTGATCGAGCACAATCTGGATGTGATCAAGACCGCGGATTGGGTTATCGACCTCGGCCCCGATGGCGGTGAATATGGAGGCCGCATTGTAGCGTGCGGAACTCCCGAGCAACTTCTACGATCCAAGAAGAGTTTCACTGCCGACGCGTTGCGAAAAGTTCTGCGCGCCGGCCAGGCGGCGTAACACAAAATGCTTAGTTCGGCTACCCTGGCAATCGACGCGCGCGATGTTGTGCCTCGCGCTTTTGCGGTCCTCGGGTCCGCCCAGGACATGCAACTCTCGACCGCCAAACCGCGGCCGCTATCCGATGCTATTCGCCAGCTTCGCGAACTTTACCGTTGGGCCATCACAGAAGAATCCCGCTGTCACCGTGACGATAGGCGGTGTCGATGCCGCGGTAACGTATAACGGACCGAAAGGCGCAGTCGCGGGGCTCGATCAGATCAATCTGCTGATCTTTCATCGCTCGCCGGGCAGATTTTATGGTCGGCATTTCAGCCGGCGATTCCTTGATGGCGCGAATCCTGCTATTTCTTCAAAGTGATCGTCGGTGCCGAAACGGCTCCTCCCCGGGTTGTCAGCGTTAGATCCAACGTCGCTCCATCTTTCGCCTGAGCTGCGGAGAGAGGAACTGCGACCGTGAGTTGGGTAGCCTTATTGACAGCATCCGGCGTTACAGTAGCGATCGGGTTAGTCGGAACCGCGGCTCCTTCGACCTTGACCACAACTGCCGCGGAAGCGCCTGCGAGATAAGTGCCGGTAACCGACAAAGTCACAGTTTGGGCTAGTCCGTCAACGATGGTTGCAGGCGAGACCTGGACCGGAGGAGTAATGGTCGGCGGCTGCGCGCTTACTGGAATTGCGAACTGAACCGGGGAGCTCGCTCCTGTTGCGACAAGAAGCTGAATCGCCGCATCCGGGCAATCGGCGGGAACCTTGAAATCTTTGAGTGTCAACGCTACGCCGGTGCTGTCCGTCGAAGCGGTGAAGGTGGTGTTTGTGCAGTTGAGCGGGGTCGCGACCGCGCCGTTCAGCCAACGGCCCGTCAGCGTCAATGTGACCGCTTTGTCCTGCGTAGCGGCGCCGCTAAGGATTCCGGAAATAATTGGATTGGGTTTGGCCTCGGCGACATTCGCGGAGGAATCCACCTGGATCCTCTGCTTGTATTCGATCTGATCGCCGACAATGATGACGGTTCCCAAGGCATGTCGCACGGCTACCAAATCCTCCTCCTGCAGAGCCCGGCCACGTCCGAGGGGGTTGAGTCCGTGTCCGACGCGAGGTGGCTTGCCTCCGGAACATCCGTCGCGCGTGTTCACATCCAGCATCCTTTTCGCCTGCTCGATACCGAGTGTAAGTTTGTCCATTGCCGCTTTGAGGGCATCCAACTGCTTGACTTGAGATTTCGTTTTTACTGCCAACTCATAGTCAAATTTAGTCCGGTTGTACTCTTTCTGCATTTGATGGAGCGTGTAGGCGGCGTAACAGGCGCTGCCGGAGAGAAAAGGCACGATGGACTCCCGATCTGTAAAGACCGTGAACTTGACCGGGCTGTTGTTAGGAATCAGCTTGCCGTCACGAAGCGCGGCGTCGTCCAGGTTGCCCAATTGGCGGACAGTGCGGTCCGGTATCAGGCCATCATATGCGCCTGCCAGGACATTCCCGACGAACGAAGACCACAGACCGATTCGACCGCGGGGCCCGGCGTTCGCGGCAAACGGTGCGAACCCGGCAATCACCACACCGGCCGCCTGCAACGAGCGGAGAGTGATGTTGCGCCCGCTTACGACCTGTTCCCGTTGCAAAACCGATCGCACCTGATGATAGGTGGAATTGGCCTCCCGGTAATTGAAACCGGGAGCATCGCGCAGGAATCCAATTCCTGAAATCAATAAGCCGTAACCGCTATTGTTGCCGATCTGGACCTCAAGGCAATAGTAGTTGCGAGCTACCCTATCGCCAAACTCGTCCGAACAGCCCCTTTCGCTCATTACGTTCCACATTACGTCGACCTGGGGAGCGAGTCCGGGCGGAATAGGGCGCGCCTGAAGATCGGCTACTTCGAGTTTGGCAGACCCGAGCAGAGTCGTCTTGTCTTTGTCGTAAACGAAGACATCACGCGTGCCGAATGCCGCGTCAGGTGATACGGTAGCGCTGATGGTTAGTGAACAGTTGGTCGGCTTAGCGGAAGGCTGATTCAGCGTAATGCCGCTGCCGGAGACGTCGAGGCTGTACGGAGGAACAATTCCAGCGGCGGGACATCCTGTCGCTTCAACCGCAAAGTTGAACGTTTCGCCGCGCTGAACGCTGGATGGACTGACCATGATTTCACCGAATAAGCCTTGAACTCCTATTGCTATCCAAAGAACAGTGAGATGTTTCAACGAAATCCCTCCTATGTTTCGCATACATTAGGAAGAGCGTAAACCGGAGAGAATGGGGGACACGCAGATACGAATGCGCGGTAGGGCGGCCGGTTTCAGGCAGGTTAACTCACGCAAAGGCGCTTACCTGCATTGGTCTTGTTGCGCGCAACCACCCGCTTGGCCCTCGGCGTCTTTCTCGGCGACTCAAGCTGTCGTGAGAAAAAATGAATTTCGCCTCTTGTGCAGAAAAATTGTTGGTAAAAGGAGTATTAACGATCGTTACCAGTTACCCGGCGGATCGTTTCGGTCGTCATACATCAACTTCTCACTAAT
This sequence comes from Terriglobia bacterium, assembly GCA_963767545.1. Classification (GTDB taxonomy): domain Bacteria; phylum Acidobacteriota; class Terriglobia; order Bryobacterales; family Bryobacteraceae; genus CAVVFX01. The sequence continues at coordinate 7,409 of CAVYEV010000019.1, read as the reverse complement.
GCAAATAGTCTGTGAGTCAATGAGGTTTCCTTTGCCGTCATAGCAGATCTGCAATAGCCAACCAAATTCTTCGCGCGGCCATTCACTCGGCCAGTTGGCTTCGGCCGGAAGTTTATTGCTATCGGCTCCGAGCGCGCTAGCGAGATCCAGAATTTCTTCGTGGCGCCAGCATCTTAAGACGTTGCTCCCGTCGTACTTCGAATTCTTTAGGACGTCATCGGCAACCGTCCGATACTCTTCATCGGTATGCTTGTCGTTGATAGATATACCTATCGCGTCCGATAACGGTTGGATCGTAAGCACCGGGCGGTGACTGGAATGTGAGTTCGCTGAAGCAAACAGATAGTTCAGCTTGATCGGACCCTCCGCGCTTGACGCCCCGCTAGATTGGAGTGCATAGTTCTGGAAGTAGATAACGTAAGCTTGCGCGCGTTCCTGACCAGCTACTCCCAGACCTTCTCCCGAATCCGGTTTCGGAGAACATGACAGAATCGCCGCTCAGCAGGGAGTAGTGAGTCCGGACATTGTGGATAGCGAGTAATTGGAGAGATGTGAGGAGAAAGGCGGAGTTAGGGAGATAGAGAAGCTGGAACGAGATCGAGCACTATCGGCCGCTGAGAATGCTGTAGGGTAACCAACTGCTGAAAAGCATCTTTGCCCTGTTGCCAGCAAGTGCGCAAAACGCTGGTCAAAATCTGTTGGGTTCGAGCGCCGTTCCAGGTCCGGTTGCTGCCCCAGGTTTTGCGAGCCACCACCATCAGACGAATCGCTGCCTCAATGAAGTTGTTGGTGGCCGGAATGCCAGGACAGTACAGAAAAGGTGACAGGTGGGGCTGCTCATGTTGTAAATGGCGCGCAAAACGCTGATTAGCGGTATGGCACAGTGTCGTTGCCAACAGTCGGTCCAAGCGAGCCTCCAGGCGGCCCGTGGCCACTGCCAATCCGTGTTCGCCGACCAGTCCCTGTTGGCGCCGATCCCGCAAGTGCAGACTGTCCAACAGTAGCTCCAGTACCGCCTGCGGAAACTGCTCCGCGCCTTCCCGGTCAGAAACTTCAGTAGGTCCCGGCAACGCCGGATCGGATGCGCCAGGCAGGTTTGGTGAAAAGCCTGCAAGAAACCGTACCAGGTCCGGGCTCCGTCATGCACCAGAAAGCGATCATAATCGGCCCCCAGTACCGCCGCTGCTTCGGCAAAGCCGCGATGCGGCTCGATCAGGTATACCGTGACCCATTCGTTACCGATCACCCCGGCAATTCTGCAACTGGCCGCCTACGCGCCAACCCGTGCTACTGTTCAGTCGATTGAATGGACTGTGCCGCAACGAAGCCTTCAATCGATCGTAGGTGGGAGCGGCCAAATTGCCCAACCGTTCCAGAGCCCGGCAGATCCCGCTGCGGCTCACCGTCAATCCGTAGCCCAATTGCAGCGACCGCGCCACTCGCTCATGCGACATGCCCATCTCTTTGTTCCACAGTGCCGCCAACGACAACGCTTCCGGCCCGATCTGTACCTGGCCTATGTGCAAGGCATCGGAGGTCTGCAGCGGATGCCTTCCTTGCACCCTGCGTCCACAGCCGGTACACACCCCCACCTCCACGTCAAATCGCCGCACCAGGGTCACTCGAACGATGTCTTCCTGATACTGGGCCTGGGTGTCCCGCCCAATCACCTTGCTCTCGCAATGTGGCAGCAGGCAGGCAACTGCACAGTGATCTGCTGATCCACCCTCAACGGTGCCGGACGCGTGGCCTGCTGACCGTATTGGTCCCCCGCTTTACGCCCCGCTGTTTTGGGATTCGGTTTCGGATTGTCGCGGGAGAACGGGCCGTGTTGCGCTTCTTTTTGCGCACTGCCTCTTCAGCAGTTTGTGCATTCGTGCGATCTCTTGCTCGAGACGCTCGTTCTCCTCATGAACGACCGGTCCAGACGTCGCTGCAGGGACGCCACTCGCTCCAACTGTTCGGCGCGACCTACCGCATCACCCGCACTCATCCAGCCTAGAATGCCACGGCTTGCCGCTTTTGTCCAGCCCCCTTGCTCGAATGCCTGTTTTTACAGCCCTTCCGAATGGTAAAATCCTTTCGGCGTGGCGGATCAGAAGGAGATGAGCGTTCTTAGCCATAGTCTGGTACTCGACATCTGCCGCAAGCGTACCATATAACTCATGAATACTTCCTCGCGAAATCCGAGCCGGATGCCTATTCGATCGACGACTTGGAACGTGACCACAAGACCACTTGGGACGGAGTCACCAATCCCCAAGCTGTCAGGAATTTTCGTGAAATGCGCCCCGGCGACCGCGTATTCTTCTACCACAGCGGCGGTGTTTCGTCGATTGTGGGGCTCGCGACCGTGCGGTCAGAACCTCGCGACGATCCGAAGAATCCCAAATCGGCCATCGTGGATCTAGAATACGCCGCGCGCATCGACCCGCCAACCACACTCGCGGAAATCAAACAATCGAAGTTGTTCGAGGATTGGGCGCTCGTTCGCCAGAGCCGGCTATCAACCATGGCCGCGCCGGAGAAATTTGTAGACTGGATGCGCAAGCGCTATCCTGGCGCGAAGATCTGACTGGGACTACTAGCACTGTTCGAATTTGGGCAGTTACCTCGCGAGTGTTAAGCTAGATACAAGTCTCAACAATCGAATCATGTATAAAGCCTTCTTCGGTCTGGCCGACAATCCGTTCAATCTCAGTCCGGATCCTGCGTTCCTATACCGCAGTGTCCAGCATGAAGAGGCGCTTGCTAATCTGATCTACGGAGTGCAGAGCCGCAAGGGATTTATCGTCCTGACTGGCGAAGTGGGCACCGGCAAGACGACCATGTTGGAGTGTCTTCGAGACTTCCTGGCGGCGCAACAGATTAATTTTGCGTTTCTTTTTAATTCGCGCCTGACTCCCGATCAGTTTTACGAAATGCTGGCCTACGACTTCGTGCTGCAGTGCGCCCGCACCTCGAAGACCGAGGTGCTATTTGCGCTCAATAACATGTTGATCGAGCGAGCCAATGCGGGAAGAGTCACCGTACTCTTGGTCGACGAAGCTCATAACCTCGAGTGGGAAGTTCTCGAAGAGATCCGCATGTTAGGCAATCTCGAAAACCGGCGCGGCAAACTGCTGCAGATTATCATCGCGGGGCAGCCTGAACTCGACGCCAAACTGGAGGCTCCCCAGTTTCGCCAACTCAAGCAGCGCATCGCATTACGCTGTCAGCTGCGGCCCTTCAATGAAAACGAAACCGCTCAATATATCGGCTCGCGTCTGGCGCGCGCGGGCATGAGAGTGCAGACCGTCTTCCCCGCGGAATTGATGCAGGAGATCCACGAGCGGACACAGGGGATTCCGCGTTTGATAAACGCAGTTTGCGACAATCTTCTGCTGACAGCGTTCGCGATGGAAAGCAAAGTCGCGAACGTCGAGATGCTCGATGAGGTCAGCCACGATCTACGTCTCGATTGGCCCGGCAGTCCAAGTTATCGCGCCCGCTATCAGCAGGAAGAGCCTGCGTATCTACGAAAGCGTTGACGCGGAAGGCACCCCAAATGAAGATTTCCATCGCTTCACTTGGTTCGGCGGCCGCTGTAACGCTAGCTCTCTGTTCCCGGTTGTCGGGGGCGGGGGCATTCACCATCGATCAAGCGCTCAGCGCTCCATTCCCCTCCGATCTGACGGCAGCCGGAAACAAGATCGCCTGGGTATTCGATTCGCGCGGCGTGCGCAATGTCTGGGTGGCCGAAGGCCCCGATTTCAAAGCACGGCAGCTCACTTCTTACAACACAGATGACGGCCAGGAGATCGGCGAAATTGCATGGAGCGGCGACGGCTCTTCTCTCGTCTACACTCGCGGAGGACCAGCCAATGCGAAGGGTGAGTACCCGAATCCGACCAGTAACCCCGCCGGCGTTACGCAATCGGTTTTTGCGATCGCTTTCTCGGGCGGCGAGCCACGCCTGGTGGGCAATGGCGATTCGCCGTCTATTTCTCCCGACAGCAAAACGGTCATATTCATCAGTCACGGTCAGATCTGGTCGGCTCCGGCAGACGGCAGCAAACCCGCCCATCAACTTATTCACGCCCGAGGCACATCCGAGGAGTTGCGCTGGTCGCCAGATGGCTCGATGCTGGCCTTCACCAGCCTGCGCGGCGATCACTCATTTATCGGCGTTTATACTTTCGCTACGAAGCAACTTCATTTCCTCGATCCCAGCGTAGACCGCGACGGCTGTGCCGGCTGGTCTCCCGATGGCGCGCGCATCGTCTTTCGCAGGGTTCCAGCGGCGCGAACGTTCTACGATCATCCCGCGCGCCCCTCGTCGGCCAATCCTTGGTCCATTCGAGTGGCGGACGCCAAGACCGGCGCCGGGCGCGAGGTATGGAAAGCCGATCCCGGGGTGGGCAGCGCTGTTCGCGAAATGGTTGCCGCGAATCAACTGTTTTGGGGCGAGGGAGATCGCATCGTGTTTCCTTGGGAGCGCGATGGCTGGCTGCATCTTTACTCCGTCGATGCGGGCGGCGGCGCGGCTGTACTGCTGACGCCGGGAGAGTTCGAGATTGAAAATGCAGCGCTCAGTCCGGATCGCGGCAGCGTGGTGTATTCGTCCAATCAGGAAGACATCGATCGCCGCCATCTCTGGCGCGTGCCAGTGAGTGAGGCCAGACCTGTCGCGCTGACACACGGCGAAGGCATTGAGTATGCCGCCGCGGTTCTGGCGATAACGCGACAATTGCGCTGTTGCACTCCGATGCGCGGGTTCCCGCGCGTCCCGCAGTGCTCGCCGGCGGTGTCCCTCGCGATATCGCCTCCGAGACGATGCCATCCGATTTTCCTTCCGCTGCCCTGGCAACGCCGCAACCGGTAATGATTTCGAGCGCCGATGGGATCCAGGTGCACGGGCAACTTTTCTTGCCTGCCGGCTACGACAAATCCAAGAAGTATCCGGCGATGATTTTCTTCCATGGCGGATCGCGCCGTCAGATGCTCCTAGGCTGGCATTACATGTTCTATTACCACCAGGCCTACGCGTTTAATCAGTACCTCGCGAGCAGAGGTTATATCGTCCTGACGGTGAACTATCGCAGTGGTATTGGGTATGGCCTCGACTTCCGCGAGGCCAAGGACTACGGACCGAACGGCGGCAGCGAATATAACGATGTGATCGGCGCCGGCTTATTCCTCCGGGGACGCGAGGATGTCGATCCCGGCGCGCATCGGCCTATGGGGCGGTTCTATGGCGGCTATCTGACGGCTCTTGGACTCGCTCGCGCTTCCGATATGTTTGCCGCGGGCGTCGATCTCCACGGCGTTCACGATTGGAATCTTGAGATCCGCAACTCCTGGCCATCTTACGACCCTTCGAAACAGCCGGAGATCGCGCGTATCGCGCTGCAGTCGTCGCCCATGGCTTATATCGATACGTGGCGTTCGCCCGTGCTGCTGATTCAGGGCGACGATGATCGCAACGTGGTCTTCTCGCAGACGGTGATTCTTGCCGAGGCACTGCGCAAACAGAAGGTGCATTTCGAGCAACTGGTGTTTCCGGACGAGGTCCACGATTTCCTCGTCCACGCGCACTGGCTTCAGGCGTATCACGCAGCTGAGGTATTCCTGGCCAAGTACTTACTCAAATAGCTTTTGCACGTCAAGGCGCGCCGCCAGCCCAGACGGCATCAGTCCGCAGTTAAGGTCGAGGATGGTCTGATTAGCGCGTGAACAGCCGCAGGGGAATTCCGTCTCAATCTTCACCGCGATCGAAATTAGCCGAGTCTACCCATGGTCTACCAACGCCCTATCTCATGCCGATCATACGCCTCCCGCATACCTCGAAGTTGCTCGACATCGCTCCAGATCGCGTCGCGCGCTTCGCCGGAAAGATGATTGTTGTCGAGTACGTGCTGGATGGCGGAGATGGACGCGTCAAGGTCGCCTTTGTCGAATTTCCCATGACGCCAGTCTTTAGCAAAATCGCGCAATTGCTTTTCCGCATTGTTGAGGCGGCCGCGGTCACCTCCCGAAAGATGCCATTGATCGTACCCACGATTTAAGTCAGTATGGACTTTATCGACGAGTGAGCTGACCGACTCCGGTTGATAAGGACTCCCTGCCGGACCGTATTGGGCCGTTGCCAGTGCCGCGCAACCGAATAGAGCCACGGCCAGGAATCGACTTTTGATAAATCGCATTAGCTTCATGCCTCCGAGTGGTCACCCTGCACACACGTTGCCATTTCGTTCGCTTACTGTGCAATTTAGTGCACTTCGGGGCAGCACGGATCAGCCGCTACAGCACCATCAATTCCTTCGGCGTGGGAGTAAGTATTTCGCAGCCATTGGCCGTCACTATCACCGTGTCCTCAATCCTTACTCCGCCCAGATTCTCGATGTAAGCACCAGGCTCAATCGTGATCGCCATGTCCGTCTCCAGTTTTGTTTTATCTTTCTTCCCCAGGCGTGGTGGCTCGTGGATCTCCAGGCCGAGGCCATGTCCGGTGGAGTGCATGAACGCTTTGTCGAGACCGTGAGCTTTCAGTACATTCCGCGCAGCGCGATCGATCGCCGATGCCCTTACTCCCGGCCGCACTGCGTCGATTGCCGCGAGCTGCGCTTCAAGTACAGCTTTGTAAAGCCGCGCAAGCTTTGGTTTCGGCGTGCCTACGAAGAAGGTTCGTGTCATGTCACTGGCGTAACCGTTCTCAAACGCGCCCATATCGATCAGCAATGCTCCCGCTTCAATGCGCGCCCGCGTTGGATGAGCATGCGGCAGCGCTGAACGGCTGCCAGAGGCAACGATGGTGTCGAAGGAGGATTTCTCCGCGCCGAGCTGCCGCATCCTGTAATCGATCTCCCCGGCTAATTCCGCTTCGGTCATGCCCGTTTTCATTTGTCGAAGACCCAGGTCGAGAGCTCGCGAGTTGGTCAACACCGACTGGCGGATGGCCGCCAATTCATCAACCGATTTCACCATACGCAGCTTCTCCACCACTCCGGCGCGGGCCTCAAAGCTTTGCCGCTTGCTCGTTTTCGACTTCAACAGATCCAATTGTCCGGCAGTAAGATGGTCCGGCTCATAGCCGAGCCTTCTCCACTTGCGCCTCGTCACTAGGGCGGCCGTATGGTTGAGCAGCGGCCCTTTTAGCGCTCGCACTTTGCCCGTAACCTCCTGCGCAGCCTGCAGCGTGTAGCGCGGATCGGTGAAGAAGATCGTTTCAGACTGGGTGACAATCGCCAGGCCATTGCTTCCGGTGAATCCGGTCAGGTAGCGAAGGTTGTGCCGCGAGGAGATCAGCATCGCATCGCAAGGAGGTTCGAACGCTTTCATCGCGTCCCGGAGCCGTTGCTGACGCTGCGTACAGCAGTTGTTTACGACGGGCATGCGTCCTTATGGTACCTTGTGGAACAGGAATCGGC
>CAVYEV010000018.1:0-149476 GCA_963767545.1 Terriglobia bacterium | reverse complement strand
ATCGAGCTGCTGGCGCTCAAGAATGTCCTTGCCGATTATGATTTCACCCGCAAGGTTCTGCCAGGGAGCTTCCCTGTATCGTGATGGGTACGATGTTCGTGCTCATGCGATGGCCATTGCTCTTTTCTTGCGTGGCGGAACCATTTTCACAGTCACGGGCGCTGCAGCCTCTTCGTAATTGGGGCGAGCATCCTCCACTCGCTCATCATCGGGCACGATGATGCTCGGGTGGTCCTGCTTGCTTTATTTTCCCGCTGCTTCGCCCAGATCTGCGCTTCTTCATTCTTCGCAAGAGGCAGATAGTCTCCATGATCGACTTCACCTGCCTGCTGCTCGCGAGTTTCACCTGATCCGGGAGTTGGCGGGGATCAAGCTGGAGATCAGATTAAGCAATTCTGCCCTGTCCGCAGCGCTCGGTCTCTTAAACGTCTTGCTGTATTCCTCGAACTGCGCCTTACCCGCCCTGGTCTCATACCAGTCGCGGTTGAAGATGAAGTCGTGGGGCCGCAGAAGGAGGTCCGCGAATTCTTCAACGGTGTCGCCGAAGGCCGCTTGAAGAAAGCCGGCTCGCCGCTCACGACGCCATGTGTCGCCTGCAAGATGATCTGCATCGAACGCAGCTGGTACCGCGTCCATTTTTCCCGATGTGCGCGGTCCGGCAGCATGTCGGCTGGTAGCGCATCGGGAACGACCAGATGCGGAGTCCCAGCTCTTCGTTGAGCGTTACGTTGAGCCGCATGCGCTCGAACAGGTCCGCAGGACCATCGTGGAAGTTGTAGAGCATGTAGTTCGACATGCTCATTAGGCCGAATTCGTGCGCATAGCGGACGGCCTGCTCGTAGGGCTTTCAGGCCGAGTGATCGAAGGCGATGCGCAGCGGCTTCAGGCAGATGGTTGACAAGCTCGCGGAGGTACACCGGGTCTTTGCAGAGGATGCGGGCGTCGACACCTTGATTGAAGTCGACGCGCCGCTGCACAGGAACGCGGCCCGGCTCAGCTTGGCGCCGGATGAAACCCAAGTCCCGGATCTCAGCAATGATCTCCTGGAAGCGCGCGCAGGCGACGACGTTGTTGTCCATCAGGATCAGGTCCTTCTTGGGCCCGTACAGCGCCTCGATGTTTCGCACGACCGTCGTGATGGATTCTGAGTCGCGCTGGGCACCCTCCAGCTTGGGCACGCCGCAGAAGTGCATTTGCGGATGCAGCCGCGCGACGCGTAGGCGAAGTAGGCGTCGCGGACAGGATACCTGTACTCGATCTGATCGAGGATGCCGTAGTCGGGGACGAGATCTTCGATTGCCGGGCCGCTGATGGTCATCCGAATAGAGCTCCTCGGAGAATTCGTCGAGCTGGAGGGATTTGACGGGGGCCCGTCAGCAGGCCCCTGATGAACCGGATGCCGTGCCAGCTCGGTTCTCGACGAACCGCTCGGGCATCAGTGAAGCCGCGATGCCGCCGACGAAAATTTTGTCGGCGTGACCGTTCGCGACCCTCAGCGCGAAGTCGATGCTCTGTGCTTATCCGCGCGAATTCGAAGGAGAAGAGCGTCGTGATGTAGATCCGGTCCCATGCGGTCCCAAAGACCGAAGGTCATCCTCACCCTTGATGAACCTGACCCTGTCCCTTTGCCGTGAGGGCCGTGATACTGAGCGATCTTCATCAGGCCGAGCGGCGGGTACTTGTTCTTGTAGCCGGGCTCGATCAGGAGGATGTTTTTGTTAGCCATTTGAGATCACCCTGCAGCTTTCCGTTCCGCGCTCCAGCGCGGAGGGCATTGAGGCAGCCTTGACCCCGGCCTCTCCGCCCAGGCCGCTGAAGCGGCCCATCTGTTGCTCCAGTCGACTTCCAGAATGAAATCCGCGAGCTTGTTGCTGAAATACGCTTGTCGATCGCCGGCGGTCCCGCCTCGTTAACCAGGTCACCTGCGATGCCCATCAGCGCGTAAACGCCGACGCCTTTGCAAAGAAGAGTTCTCCGAGGGTTGTCCCATGCATCGCGCAGCAAACAGGGCGACGGCCGCCCAGAAATCCAGCACCATCTGCGCGACCACTTCAGGGCGCTGCTTATGGAGAATCTTGGTCTGCGTAAGGAACCGCTTTATCGCCTTCTGCATCGTGCGCAGCGAAGCGCGCCGGGTCAGCCCGGAGGTTATGTTGCCGCCGAGGTCGAGTTGGTCGATACCACGGGGACTGGCTTCATTGTTGAGGTGCAGGGCGATGAAAAGCTCCGGCCGCTCGGCAGCCAGATCGCGCGCCAGCGTGCGTCGTGGAAATCCAGCAGGCTCGTGCTCAGTCCCTTCGCCTTGCTGTTAATGACGTTGAAGACCTCCATCTCCTCGCGTTCCGTCAGCCCGATGAAGCACATGAACGGCAGCTCGAGTACAAATCATTAAGGTGCCCGAGGCGGTGCTGGCAGTCCACCTGGGTGAACAATTTTCTGGCCTTCGGATGCGATTATCATCCGCGCGTGGGGAGACTTCAGACGTTCGATGCGCCACGCCCCGTCCGTCCGCTTGCGGGCGTTGAACGTCAGCGGGATCGTTGAGCTGTTGTCCTGCTGGATATATCTCCGGAAATCGAGGCTATGCGCAGAATTGAAACGGCGCTGGTATCCGCGTCCGGTATCTTCATCGAGCACGTCCGCGAAGCTCAAAGGCGTGCAACACGTTAGCTGGCGCGAAACCGAGAAAAACTTCCCGCCCGGCCGACATTCCAAGGATACCGTCGAAGGTCACGGACCAATCATATCAGCATTTTCGGCAGCGGCGGAGACCGAAGTTGCAGTTATCCAATGCAGATTTGTCAGCCATCCGATGCGCTTTTGGAAGCCGCGCTTGCCAGTCTCGGTAAAACAGACAAAACCGCCTGTCATCAACACTTTAGCGTATCGAGCGCAGAGGCATCTGATCTGCCATAATTTACTACCAGCGCGAGAAACAATACATATGGTTAAAAGCGGAGTTCTGGAGTTCGTCCCCGTAACGGACATCGAGCTTGATCGTACCAATCCGAGGATTCGGAAGTTCCTGGAGTTTTACGTGGAGCAACCCACGAGCGACCAGATCTATCTCGCCCTGGGGGCGGCGGGAGACGAGGAAGGCGAAAGCAGCACAAGCTTCGAGAAATTAAAAAACTCCATTCTCACAAATGGCGGAATAATTCATCCGGTCATCCTGAACCGAAGGCCGGACGGAACCTTAATATGCATTGAGGGCAATACCCGCGTCGCGATTTATAAAAACTTCCTGAAGGAAAGTGTTCCGGGAAGCTGGCAGGCTATCCCAGCGCTGGTCCATAACGAGATGGACGAGAATCAGGCCGATGCGATCCGTTTGCAGGTTCACCTCGTCGGCACACGCGCATGGGACCCGTACTCGAAAGCGAAGTACCTGCATCACCTCCGCAATCAAGAACAGTTGCCGTTCTCCAAGATTGTGGACTTCTGCGGTGGGCGCCAGAAAGACGTGCTCGAGAGCATCAACGCCTTTTCGGAGATGGAGGCGTATTACCGGCCGGTGGTTCCTGATGACGGCAGCTTTGACACCAGCAGGTTCAGTGGATTTGTCGAACTTCAGAAGCCAGGTGTGAAGGAAGCCATCGCCAAGGCGGGCTTTGACCTTGGCGATTTCGCGAAGTGGATTCACGAGGAGAAGCTCTATCCCCTTTATACTGTCCGCTGGCTCACCCGAATTCTTGCGCATCCGAAGGCGCGCGAAATCTTCCTGAAACAGAACGCGAAGAAAGCCATGGAAGCGCTCGACAGGCCCGATCTCAACAAGGCGCTTGGTGACGCGAATATCGAACAGCTATCGCAGGCGCTCAGCCGGGCGATCTATGCCTTGCCTTGGACAGAGGCAGAGCGGCTCCGTAAAGATCCCGGTTCGGAACTCGGCCAGACTCTGGGCGAAACCCTAACGGCTTTGACGGGCCTTCTAAATGCCACGGGCTCGGGAGCGTGAGTATTGGCCGAATCCAGTCAACACGCGGCTCTGGTTCAAATCATCATCGGCTACATCAAGCGCGAACACGCCCAAGTGACGGCGCTTGGAATCGTCGACGATCTTTCCAGCGCCATCGGCGCAGAGAAACCCAATCGCATTGAGGGCTTCGTACCGGACGTGTACGCCTTCGACGCCCCTCGGACGACCACGATCATCGGGGAAGCCAAGACCAAGGAAGACCTGGAAACCGAGCGCTCCAAGAAGCAAATCGCGGCCTTTCTCTCGCATCTGCGCTACCAGGACGCAGGCGTTTTTATCATGGCGGTGCCGTGGCAGGTGAAGCGCCGCGCGCAGGCGATTGTTTCGACATTGCAGAAGGCGGCGGGGGCCGCATCCGTCAGGACCGTGACCCTCGACGACCTCGGTCTCTGACGCCCTATGCTGAAAACCCATCGCCCAGCAGACTTCACAGCCAAGCACGGTGGATTCGTCTACCAGGTGGAAGCACTCGAAGCCGTCAAGGACCTCCCCTACTCCGCAGTGTTTCACGAACAGGGCTTGGGCAAGACGAAAATAGGGGTCGATCTCGCCCTCTACTGGCTGACTCACGACATCGTGGATTCCGTCATCATCGTGACCAAAAAAGGGCTGCTGCGGAACTGGAAGGACGAACTCAAAATCCACACGCATCTAGAGCCACGGCTGCTGAGTCAGGACAAGCGAGCCAATTTTTTCGCGTTCAACAGCCCTGCCCGGATCTATCTCGCCCATTACGAAGTTCTAAAGTCGGAGCAAAAACGCCTCGCGCTTTTCCTGCGCACACGCAGGGTTGGGGTCCTGCTTGATGAAGCTCACAAGATCAAAAACCCGGACTCCTCGATAGCGAAGGTCCTGTTCTCGCTTGGCACCGGCTTTACCCGGCGGCTCATCATGACGGGGACTCCCGTGGCGAACCGCCCCTATGACATTTGGGCTCAGATTCGGTTTCTCGATGGCGGCGTGGCGCTCGGACCCGATTTCAACGATTTCAAACGCGATCTCGATCTCACGAACGACCTCGTTTCGGACCCGTACCGCGTGGACCGCTTCCAACGCGCGCTCGCCGGCGTCTTCGCGCGAATCGCCCCCTTCACCGTTCGCGAAACGAAGGGTACCGTCGAAATAACCCTGCCGGAAAAGGAGCTGCGCAATGTCGAGGTAGAGCTCGAATCCTGGCAGAGCGAAATTTACAAGCATTTCCAAAAGGAAATGTCCGCAATAGTCGTGAAGGACGGCAAAGCGGTGCTGGATGACGCAGAGGAAATGCTTAAGCGCCTGATGCGCCTCGTGCAAGTCGCGTCCAATCCGATTCTGGTCGACGATTCGTACCGCGCCATTCCCGGAAAGTTCGAGATCCTTCTGAACCTTGTCCATGCCGCTGTCGATGTTGGGGAGAAGATGATCGTCTGGACTTCTTTCACCGACAACGTCGATTGGCTGGCGCGGGAGCTGGCGGACTTCGGCGCTGTCAGGGTCCACGGTAAACGCAGCATCTTTGAGCGTGACCCTCAATTAAGAGCTTCAAAACCGATCCTAGCTGCAAGATTCTTATTGCTACACCGGCTGCAGCGAAAGAAGGGCTGACGCTGACCGTCGCCAACCACGCTGTTTTTTATGACAGGTCCTTCAGCCTTGACGACTACCTGCAGGCGCAGGACCGCATTCATCGGATTTCACAGACGCGCTCCTGCTACGTTACGAACCTCATCGCGAGCAACACCATCGACGAATGGGTCGATGTTCTGCTGGCCGCAAAACACCTCGCGGCGCAGCTCGGCCAAGGCGACATAACCTTGGACGAATACTCTAAGCAGGCCAACTACGCATACGGCGCAATGATACGCGATGTGCTCGGCCTCGACGGAAACCATGACAATGCCTGATACCAACAAAGGAAGCATCCCCGCGTCGACCGGTGAGTCCATCGTGATTCTTGGCGCGAAAGTGCCCACGACAACGCAGTTGCTGAAGCAAAGCACTCTCAAGTTCTATGCGGACAATCCCCGGGTCTATTCTGTCGTGCGTGCTAATGGCAAAGTGCCGACGCAGGAAGAGATTCAAGAACAACTGAGCGAGCTAGACCATGTCCGAGAGCTTCGTGACGACATCCGGCGTAATGGCGGACTGCTTGAACCCTTGATGGTTCGGGATGGTACGCTCGATGTACTGGAAGGTAACAGCCGTCTGGCGGCCTACAGGCAGCTCGCCGCTAAGGAACCCATCAAATGGGCAGAAGTCAAATGCACTGTACTGCCGGCAGACGTGAAAGAATCGCTCATTTTTGCACTTCTCGGACAGTTCCACATCAAAGGAAAGAAGGATTGGGCACCGTACGAACAGGCTGGCTTTCTCTACCGTCGCTCAAAACGCATAATGTGTCCGCGAGCGTTCTCGCATCCGAACTTGGCCTGAGCTCGAAGAAAGTCGGCCATCTCATTGACACCTACCAGTTCATGGTCGATCATGACGAGGTTGACATCAACCGGTGGAGTTACTACGACGAATATCAAGTCGAACAAGATAAAGAAGGCCCGGAATCAACATCCCGGGATGGATAGCCTGGTCGTCGAAAGCATAAAGAACGGCGACATCGAGCGCGCCATGGACTTGCGCGACCAACTTCCAGTAGTGTGCGCATCGCCGGTAGTGCTAAAAAGGTTTGCCGAGGGCAAAGTTACGCTGGCGGATGCCCATGAGAGGGCTGTGGATTCGGGTGCGGACAGCGTTCCCTACAAGCGAGCAACAGCCTTCCGGAAATGGATAACCGAGCCAGAAATCGACACGCTGCTGGCATCGTGCCCTAGCAGAGTCGTGACAAGCTTCTCTATGAACTTCGGAAGATTGCACTTCGAATCGCTGCCCTTGAGAAAAAACATTCATAACCGCACTAGACATACTGGACCGGCCGGCATTTGATGTTCTGAGGAATAATTTGTCTCTGTAGCTGCGTCCTAGACCTCGGGGGTCAGCGGACAATAGGGCTAGTCGCTATCTTTCCCGGCCGCTTTCGTGGTCAATGCAAGGCTGACCGCGCGAGAAGAGGAGTGAGAACCGCTCCCGATCTGCACATCGCGCCCTAGCTCCGCGACTTTTAGGACAATAAACCGGTTTGCTGCCGTGGCGACAGCGACATGCGATTCATCCTTTGCGACGGCCCGACCGATTACTGAACCGGACGCCGGTACTGGTCTTTGGACGACAGGCATCTCTCGAATCGCCGTTCCGGATGGGCCTGCCCGATAAAGCGGCGATGCTCACGGATGAACGGATCAATGGAATTCGTGTGAGGGTGAGGAATATCCAGATCGGTCGCACAACCATTCTGGATGAACTCTTTAGCGAAGGGAATCGATCCGAAGGAAGCGCTTCAACAAATACTACATTGGAGAAGTTCATGTTGGCGATGACATCTTATCCGCAATGCCTGCGGCGACGTAATCGTTTCGAAGACAATTCCGCATGGGTAAGGATGCGCGCTCACGCGCTAAAATAGGACTGTTCCCTCCCCCAGAAGAGAGCGCTGTAACTTCCAGATGTCCGATAAGCCCTTTGTCCACCTGCACTGCCATACCGATTATTCCCTCCTCGATGGAGCTTGTGAGATCGGCCAGTTGATGGATACCGTTGCCGCGCAGAACATGCCCGCGGTTGCGATGACCGACCACGGGAATCTTTTCGGCGCGGTACAGTTCTACAACACCGCCAAATCGAGCGGCATTCATCCCGTCATCGGATGCGAAGTCTATGTTTCGCAGCAGGGTCATAAGACCCGTTCCGATACCGATCGCTACAACCACCTGGTACTGCTGTGCGAGATCGCAGGACGGTTATCGCAATCTGATCAAGCTTGTCTCGACCAGCTTTCTCGAAGGCTTTTACTACAAGCCGCGCATCGATAAAGATCTGCTGACACGCACTCCAAGGGCCTGATCGCGATGTCCGCCTGCCTGCGCGGCGATCTCAATGAAGCCGTGCTCGCGGATAAGTACGACGATGCGCGCCGCCTCGCTTACACGTACCAGGACATCTTCGGCAAAAACAACTTCTTTCTCGAAATTCAGGACCACGGTCTGGAGCAGGACAAGCGCCTTGTCCCGCAGGTTAACCGGCTATCGCACGAAACCGGCATTCCGCTGGTGGCAACCAACGATTCGCACTATCTGCGCCGGGAAGACGCGCGGGCACATGAAATCCTGATGTGCATCCAGACCGGCAAGACCATGACCGATCCCAACCGGATGCACTGGGATCATCCCGATTTCTATCGTGAAATCGCGCGCCGAAATGATGGAGCTCTTCGGGGAACTCGAAGACTCTCTCGACCGGACGTGGGATATCGCGCAGCGCTGCCATGTCAGTCTCGACAAAGTCAAAGAGCCGTTCCCGAAGTTCGCCGTCCCGCGAGCCTCACGACGTTCACTCCTATTTCGAGTACGTCGCGCGGGAAGGTTTCGAGAAGCGCCGACCGCGCCTCGAAGCCTTGCGTGAAAAGGGCGGGCTGAAGCACGATCTCGCCGAATATCGTCGAGCGGCTGGATTTCGAAATCAAGATGATCCAGCAGATGAAGTTCTCGGGCTATTTCCTGATCGTCTGGGACTTCATCCGCTACGCCAAATCGATTGGCATTCCCGTGGGTCCGGGACGCGGGTCGGCAGCAGGCAGCCTGGTGAGCTACGCCATGCAGATCACTGACATCGACCCGCTGCAATACGGCCTGCTGTTCGAGCGCTTCCTCAATCCCGAACGCGTCAGCATGCCTGATATCGATATCGATTTCTGCATGAACCGGCGCGGCGAGGTGATCCAGTACGTCACCGAGAAGTACGGGCGCGAGCAGGTGGCGCAGATCATCACGTTCAACACGCTCGGCACCCGCGCAGCTATCAAGGACGTTGGCCGTGTGCTTGATGTCAGCTTTGCGGATGTCGATAAGCTAACGAAACTCGTCCCCAACGTGCTCAATATCGGCCTTGCGGATTCGATCGCGGCGGAGCCCGGCTTCAACGAGATGGCGAAGGCCGATCCGCGGGTTGACGACATCCTGAAAATCGCGCAACGTCTTGAGGGCCTGGCGCGCAACTGCTCCATCCACGCGGCCGGCGTGGTGATTTCGCCCGAACCGCTGAAAAATCTTGTGCCGCTATACAAGACCAGCAAGGACGAAATCGTCACCCAGTACGACATGAACGGGCTCGATAAGCTGGCGCTGCTGAAGATGGATTTCCTGGGTCTGACGACGCTCACGCTTATCCATGACGCGCGTCAACCTGATCGAGAAGCGTCACGGCGTAAAGCTGGTGCTTGAAGATCTGCCGCTCGACGATCCCAAGAGCTACGAGGTCTTCTGCAAGGGTTTCACCAGCGGCGTATTCCAGTTCGAATCGCCGGGCATGCGCGACATTCTGCGCCGGTATCAGCCAAGCCGCATCGAGGATCTTGACCGCGCTCAACGCGCTTTACCGGCCGGGCCCGATTCAAGGCGGCATGCTCGACGACTTCATCGAGCGTAAGCACGGACGCAAGACTATTCAATACGATCTGCCGGAATTGAAACCGCTGCTCGAAGAGACCTATGGCGTGATCCTGTATCAGGAGCAGGTGATGCAGATCTCGAGCCGCGTCGCGGGCTACTCGCTCGGCGAAGCCGACCTGCTTCGCCGCGCGATGGGCAAGAAGAAGGCCGAGGAGATGGCGAAGCAGCGCGACCGCTTCGTCGAAGGCGCGCTGCGAACGCGGCTTCCCGCAGAAGAAGGTCGAGAAGATATTCGACCTGATGGAGCAGTTCGCCGGCTACGGCTTCAACAAGTCGCACTCCGCGGCCTACGCGTATCTGGCCTTTGTCACGGCTTACTTCAAAGCGCACTTATCCGGTCGATTTCATGGCGGCGCTGCTGACGTCGGAAACCGGCAATGTCGGCGAAAGTGGTGAAGTACATCAACGAATGCCGCGACATGGGCATCAAGGTTCTGCCGCCCGACGTGCACCACAGCGACTGGAATTTCACGCCGGATGGAGAAGCCATCCGCTTCGGCTTGGGCGCGATCAAGAATCTGGGACCGAACGCCGGCGAAGCCATTATCAAAGCGCGGAAAGAAGCCGGCAAGTTCACGCTCGCTTTATCAGTTCTGCGAAAAGATCGACCCGGCGCCGGTTAACAAGCGCATTGTCGAAAGCCTGATCAAGGCGGGCGCGATGGATTCGATTCCAGGCACGCGCGCGCAGAAGATGCTGGCGGTGGAAGGCGGCGATGGAAGCGGGACAGACGAGTCTGGCGCGACCGTGAGCAGGGTCAGGGCGGACTGTTTGGCGAGGCGTTTACGCTACGACCAGCCCGAACCTGAACTGCCCAAGGCTCCCGAGTGGAGTCTACGCGACAAGCTGCAAGGCGAGAAAGAGCTGCTCGGCTATTACGTCACCGGGCATCCGCTGGATCAATATCTCGATAAGGCCAAGGAGCTGTCGACGCACGACAGCACCTCGCTTGAAGGGCTGGCCAAAGGAGCGGACGTGGCGATGTGCGGCGTCATGACCGGCATCGTTCGCAAGCGCAACAAGAAGGGCGAGCCGTGGGCTATGTTTCAGTTGGAAGATCATGACGGCACCACGGAAGTCGCTGCTGTTCGCCACGCAATTATGAGCGCCTCGCGCCGCTGCTGATCGAGGATCAGGCGGTCTTTGTCCGCGCCGTGGCACTGCCGGAAGAAGGCGCGGCGACGAAGATTTCCATCCAGGAGATGGTGCCGCTTGAGAAAGCCCATGTCCCGCTGCCGTCGCTGATTTCCATTCGAGTGCGGCTCGGCAACGGAGGAACGAGCGCAGGCGTTGCAGCAGCTCTTCCAAAAGAAGCCGGGCGATACGCAAGTGCGGCTGCGGCTGGAATCGCCGCGCGACTTCTCGGTGATTCTGGATGTGCCGGCTGAAGGTGCGCCCCGACCGCGAGTTCCGGGCCGCTATCGAGCAGATCTGCGGCGCCGAGACTTTCGAAGTCCTCGGCGGTTGAGCTAGGGTTGGAGCGGTTCGGGGATCGCGGAGCCGTCGGCTCTAGGATCGGAAGCGGCGAAATTGATACCGGTTTTTGAATTATGCAGAATGGCCTGACCGCGTCCCATCTCCTGGGTGTATTCCCGGCGCACGGCTATCTTATGCCCCCATTCCGAGAGTTGCTTCACTGTCGCGGCGGGCACGCGCGATTCGATGGATACGGCGCACCCATTCGCGGAAGCCTTGAAGAAACGGGGCGATTCCAGCGCCTGCTGAATATTCATTCCATAGTCGACGATGTTCGAAACGAACTGGGCATGAGCCAACGGCTGATTCGGACCTCCCATGATTCCGAAGCCGATGTGCAGGCCGTCCTTCTCCATGAACGCGGGAATAATAGTGTGGAACGGGCGTTTGCCCGGCGCGAGTACGTTGGGATGACCTGCCTGGAGCGTGAAGCCGGAGCCGCGATTGTGCAGTATGAAGCCCATCCCGTCGACCGTGATACCGGAGCCGAATATAGCGGATACGCTTTCGATCCAACTGGCAATATTGCCTTCGCGATCGACCACGGTCAAGTAGGTGGTATCGCTCGCAACCGGTTGTCCCGCTGCCACTTCGCAATTGGCCTTCTTCGGATTTATCAAAGAGGCACGTTTCCGCGCATATTCTTTGGACAAAATTCCGGACACGGGCACTGAGGTAAAGAGCGGGTCGGCATCGTAGCGGCGCAGATCCGAGTAGGCCAGTTTCATGGCCTCGATACGGGTGTGTACTTCCATTGGACTGAAAGGTGCTGGCGCGGGCGGAAAAGTCTCCATAATGTTCAGCATCTCGAGTGCGGCCATGCCTTGCGTATTGGGCGGAAGTTCGTAGATGCGCCATCCGCGATAGTCAGAAGAAATTGGCTTCACCCATTCCGGCGAGAACGCGGTCAGATCTTGCGCAGTGAGGACTCCGCCCAGATGTTGCGAGGTCTTCAGGATGGCTTCGGCGATCTCACCTTTGTAGAAAGCATCTGGTCCTCGTTCCGCGAGCAGGCGATAGGCGTGGGCTAATCCTGGATTGCGGAACAGGTCGCCTTGTCGAGGTGGTTTACCTCCCGGCAGAAAAACGCGCGTAGACTCCGGGTTGGTGCGCAACTTCCGGTTCTGTGCGGCCCACTGTTCCTCGATCGCTTCTGTGACGGGGAATCCCTGTTCCGCGTAGGCTATCGCGGACTGGAAAAGATCCTGCCACTGCAGTTTGCCGTATCTCCGCTGCATCTGTGCCCAGCCGCGAACAGCACCCGGCACGGTGACGGTGTAAATGCCGGCAGTTGGCATGGCCTTTACACTGTGGGCCGCGAGGAACTCGGGAGACAGGCCCCGAGGCGCGGGTCCCGATGCATTGAGGCCGGTCAGTTCGCCTGTCTTCGCATCCCAGTAAAGAACAAAAAGGTCGCCGCCGATGCCGCACATCATTGGCTCCACAAGTCCGAGGACTGCATTTGCCGCGATAGCAGCGTCGATTGCCGATCCGCCGCGGGCGAGGATCGATGCGGCGGCCTGGGAGGCGAGAGGCTGACTGGTCGCAGCGATTCCCTGCTGCGTGATAACCATGGAGCGGCCGTAGTTGCGCCCGAACTCCGTTTGCGGTGAAGCAATCACGGTCCACATCAGGAATACGGCGATGCCGGCGGCGGACCTCATGATTTCGAAATCGTAGCACACGGCCGGAATTTTTCTGAGAGCGGGCGGCAGGCGGTTGCACTTCATTTATGGGGAAAAGGATGCACGAGTGCGACATTACATTGAAACTGCTGCTGGCTGAATCCGCCGACGAGGCGTTGCGGCAATTGGGTGCTGACGGCAAAGTCAAGCGGTGGCTTAACGTGGAATTGCCGAGCGTACAGAACCGGCGAGTCGATCTGGTGGCCGAACTCGATACGGTGAAACTGCTGCATATCGAATTGCAGAGTACCAATGATCCGGAGATGGCCTTACGGATGCTGGAATACGCCGCCTGCATCCTGCGAAGAGACGGACGCTATCCGAGGCAGGTGCTGCTCTACGTGGGGAATGAAAAATCGCGGATGCAGGAACGGATCGACGAAGAAGGCATGAACTTCTGGTATCGGCTTGTGGACATCCGCGACCTGGATGGAGAGGCACTGTTGGCCAGCGATAGAGTTTCGGATAATATCCTGGCGTTGCTCGCGAGCGTTGAGGATCGGGTGGATGCTATTCGTCGAATTCTGAAAAAGATTATCGGCTTAGAGCAGGGCAAGAGAGAGGGCGCGCTACAGCGGCTTTTGCTAACATGCGGGATGAGAGGCTTGGCTGTCGAGGCCAAGGAGGAGTGGAAGAACATGGCGATCAGTTACGGGATTGAGGACAACGAGGTACTGGGTCCGCCGTACCGCGAGGGGAAAAGGGAGGGTCGCGAAGAGGGTCGCGAAGAGGGGAAGAAGGAGGGCCGCGAAGAGGAGGAAGAAGGAGGGGATGAAGAAAGTTGTCCGGCGGCTAATCGAACAGCGGTTTGGTCCACTGCCGATTTGGGCCGAAGAACAGCTCAACGGGAGATCGCAAACTGAAACGGAGGATCTCGCATTGAGGATTCTCGATGCCCCGACTCTCCAGGAATTATTCGGGAAGAATTAAATGGCGATCACTTACGGGATTGAGGACAACGAAGTGCTGGGTCCGCCGTATCGCGAGGGGAAACGAGAGGGCCGGGAAGAGGGTCGGCGAAGAGGGAAGAGAAGGAAGGGGACGAAGAAAGTTGTCCGGCGGCTCATCGAACAGCGGTTTGGTGCACTGCCGGCTTGGGCCGAAGAACAGCTTAACGGGAGTTCGCAAACTGAGACGGAGGACCTCGCATTGAGGATTCTCGATGCCCATAGTCTCGAAGAACTGTTGGATGAACGAGCGTAGTTTACCGTTAACGGATTGCGTTATGATGTTAATTGATCATGAAAAGCAATCTCACACGCCGTGAGGCTCTCGGCCTTGCCGCCGCGGGCGCTCAGGCGCTTTCCTCCATTTCGAATCTCAAGGGCGCTTCCATCAATCCCGACGCCACGCGCGCGCAACGCATGGAGTGGTGGCACGAAGCGCGCTTCGGCATGTTCATCCACTGGGGCCTCTACAGCGTCAATGGCCGCCACGAATGGGCCATGGAAGACGAAGGCTGGCCGGTCAAGGAATACGAACAGTTTGCGAAGAAGTTCAAGCCCAAGCCCTATCCGGCGCGCGATTGGGCAAAACTAGCCAAGGCGGCCGGGCAAAAGTACATGGTCATGACGACCAAGCACCACGAGGGATTCTGCCATTTCGACAGTAAGCTGACGAACTATACGGCGGTTAAGCAGGGTCCGGGACGCGATCTGGTTAGAGAGTATGTCGATGCTGCGCGAGCGCAAGGCATGCGCGTTGGATTCTACTATTCATTGATGGATTGGCACCATCCGGACGGCGCGCGCTGCGCGACCGATGAAGCAGCCCGCAAGCGTTTCGTCGCCTATATTCACGGACAGATCCGCGAACTGCTCACGAACTACGGCAAAATCGACGTGCTCTGGTACGACGTCTCATGGCCGCTCGATGCGAAAGGCTGGGAATCGGACAAGATGAACGACATGGTCTTCCAGTTACAGCCGGAGATCATCGTCAATAATCGCAATAAGCTCAAGGGCGATTTTTCAACGCCGGAACAGAAGATCGAAGCGACGAAGGATGGGCAAGCCTGGGAATCCTGCATGACAATGAACGATAGCTGGGGCTATCAGGCTGCGGACGACGATTGGAAGTCGCCCAAGCAGGTGGTGCGGAATCTTATTACGTGCGCGCACGATACCGGGAACTACCTGATCAATATTGGGCCCAAGGCGGATGGCTCCATTCCTGAAGAGTCGGTGCGCATCATGAGTGCGGTCGGGAAGTGGATGGATCGCAATGGCGACACCATTTATAAGAGCGAGCCGTGCCAGGTGCGGCGATCGAACTACGCCGAGTTCACGCGCCGGGGCAACACGCTATATATGCACGTGCACTTCTGGCCGGGTTCGACGGTTAATCTCGGTGGACTGCGGAACAAAGTTCAATCGGCGAAGCTGTTTGCGACGAATACCCCGGTGAAGTTCAAGCAGGACGATTTCCGATTGCAGTTCTTCGGGTTGCCGCAGACCGCGCCGGATAGCCCAGTGACAACCATCGCGATCGAATGCGACAGCGTGCCGCATCAGGATACGGATTATATCCGCAAGGAACGTCCGCGATTCAGCGCCAATATTTCGATTTAACGGTGAAGCAAGCACTCATTGAGTCCAGTTAGGTCTTTATTTCTGCGCCCGGAGAGACTTGGACTCTCGGCCTACTGGTTCGAAGTTCGTAGCGATTCCGTCTATAGAAATCGTGTGTGTCTTTTATCAGTCACTTGGTTCCCGGAGAAATGATCTATAACGCATCTTGGTAATTGATGGTCTCTTTTACGGAGTCCCGCGACGCGAAATAGAAGTACTTCAAATAAGCCTCTATAGTGTCCTGGCAGCCGCCGATGAACTTAAAAGCGAAATTGGCGGCGCTGTGGTGATCTCCATGCATCCCGTAACGTGGCTGGGTGCCGATCGCTTCGCCCGGTTTCGAGGCGCAATCCCTGAACGTCCACGTCGACTTCCCGCTGTTCCAACGAATGGCTCTGGCGGTCACTGTCCGCAAGACCAAAATCGCAGGCATTAAGATCGACGACACCCGCATGATCCGGCTGCTGAAGGTAATGCTCCACGGCGGTACACAACTCAACGGATGGCGTTCCGCTGAAATCCAGCAAGCATCCTTACTACATCGAGCCTACCGGCCACCGCCTATACCGTCACCCAACTACGCTACGACCTCCGCAAGATGAAAGGCCGCGGCTTGCTGCCTCAGCGACAAAGTAGTGAAAGCCGCTCTGGTGTTTATCCTCTTCCACAAGCGCGTCTGTGGACCAGTGGCCAACTCACTGTTCCATCACCGGCCTGACGAAACCCTCAAGCCCGACAACAAGATCGAAACCGCCTTCCACAAGGCTGACCATGCCATTCAACGTGTGATCGACCTCCTCGCGGCCTGAAACTCTGAAAGATGAATTCTCAGATTTGACCCAGTTAGAAACTACGTGCGAAAGTCTGCGCAGCGACTCCCTTACGGTCGCGGCTTATAACTCATTGCTGGGCCTCGCGCGTAAGCAAGGGGTGCTGTACGCCAATTTTTGTAATTTGGTACTAGCAACGAGTCTTGTTGTGAACGTACGGACTTCGAGGGTTAACTTCGGCAAATCGGCCGCGTCGATCCGGAAGTACACTTTAGCGGGGAGGGTTGTGGCTTTATGCTGTGCGGCGATCGGCACCAAACTCCCACGGCAGAATGGTTACCAGTGCATTTTCTCCTCAGATCCAAGAGCGTAGCTCAATGAAGCGCTGAAAAAACGCAGAGAGGACGGGATAAATTGACGCGTCAGAAAATGCTCAATCGGCTTCAGGCACATACTGCCGAATGGGACATCGTTATCGTTGGAGGCGGCGCCACCGGAGTCGGCACAGCGATCGATGCTGCTTCGCGCGGATACGATACGCTGCTCCTCGAGCGCGGCGATTTCGGAAAGGGCACATCAAGCCGAAGCACGAAGCTCGTGCATGGAGGCGTCCGCTACCTTGAACAGGGAAACATTTCGCTGGTCATGGAAGCGCTCAAAGAGCGAGGCATTTTGCGCCGGAATGCCCCGCATCTGGTGAGCGACCTGGCATTCGTCGTGCCGAATTACGACTGGTGGGAAGCGCCGTTCTATGGTCTGGGATTAAAAATCTACAATATCCTGTCAGGCCAGTATGGATTTGGTCCATCGAAGATTCTGTCCCGCGAAGAGACCCTGCAACGCTTGCCGACGATCAATCGGGACGGCTTGCGCGGAGGCGTGGTTTACTACGACGGTCAGTTCGACGACGCGCGGTTGCTCATCAATATGGTGGCAACGGCGGCGGAACAAAGCGCCACGCTCGTCAACTATTGCAGTGTTTCGGGAATTACGAAAGATCGCGACGGGTTCGTCAATGGAGTTACCGCTTCAGACGAGGAGAGCGGCGAAGAGTTTACGGCGGCGGCCAAAGTTGTCGTCAACGCGACAGGCCCGTTTACGGATAGCCTCCGCAGGCTTGCCGATAAGTCAGTGAAGGCAATGATCTACGCCGAGTCAGGGAGTTCACCTGGTTTTCGATAAGTCGTTTCTTCCGGGCGATTCGGCCATCATGGTGCCGCATACCAGCGATGGCCGCGTGATGTTCGCAATCCCCTGGCATGGCCATACGCTGGTCGGAACTACCGATACGCCAATCCCGGAACCAACGCCGGAGCCATCGCCCAAGGATCGAGGAGATCGAGTTCATTCTGCGGACAGCGGGCGAATATCTGCATAAGGCCCCCACGCGCAAAGACGTTCTAAGCGTGTTTACCGGCATTCGACCGTTGGTCAAGGCCGCCAATTCCAGCAACACCGCGGCACTATCGCGCGATCACACGATACACATAGATGAATCGGGGCTGTTGAATATTGCGGGGGGCAAGTGGACTACTTATCGAAACATGGCCGAAGATTGTGTGAACCATGCCGCGACGCTTGGAAAGCTGCCGGAACGCGATTGCGTCACCAGGCGGCTCAATATCCATGGATTCCATGCTCAGGCACGCGACTTTGGTCTTTTATCTTTCTACGGGTCGGACGCGCCGGCGATTCAGGAGTTGATGAGGAGCGAACCTGAGCTGGCGGAGCGCTTAACGCGAGAACTGCCGTATGTGGGCGCGGAGGTGATCTGGGCCGTTCGACATGAAATGGCGCGAACGGTTGAGGATGTTTTGTGCCGGCGGACGCGCGCTCTTTTTTTGAATGCGAGAGCGGCGCTGGATGCCGCTCCAAAGGTCGCGGGGTTGATGGCTCGTGAGCTCGGTTTCGACGCAGCTTGGGAGTCGGTTCAGATTGCGGCTTTTCGGGAGGTGGCGGGGAGGTTCAGCCTGGATAACGTATGCGTAAGATCGCCTGTGCATAGTAAGTGTCGATCTTCCGCCTGATCTAGATTTTTGTCTTCGCCGGTCTCATCGGCCGGTTCGTTACGAAAATCTCTATCGCCCCGGCATTCCTGTCGCGATACGGCCAAAGCGCCTTAACCGGCTCGGTAGGAAGGCTCGTGGAGAATAGGCAATGGGCGATCCGCTGCGATTGCAAGAGCGGCATGGGTGCTGCCTGGGTTGCCACTGAATTCAACTTCGTGGATTTCGGTTGAAAGCGATTCAACGGCAGTGCCGGCTTGCCCACGACGAAGCCAGTCAGCATAGTCCATGGACTGCGCAATATTGCGCTCCGCCCACCCCGAATACACTCCAGGTCCACGATCCAACTTTGCTCATAGACGCCGCGTCAGCCTGGAAATCTCGGTTGGCGATGCAACACGCGGGCTTTGGACCTACCTCGCGGTTGATATGAATTGAGTACGTAGCCGCGCAGCTTCAACAGACCGATAAACGGGTGTTCGCCCTTCGGCATCTGCGCCGATTCAGGTTATCTGCGCGACAGGATTACCCGTTAACTTTCCGAGCGAGGCTGCCATAGGAACTACAACGAGCCCAGTTTGCCGGGATACCGAACGATGTGCCGGGTGCCGACGATCTGGACGGTAAAGGTCACTTTCCGATAACCGGACTCGATCAGTGGCGGACCCCGGCCAGACAACTCGTGCGGTTTGGCGGAACGCCGAAGCTTCAGGGTCGATCGAGTGGATGGGGCCCATAATGTTTATTGGTTACTTTTGGGGTCGTAGAAAGAATCCATGGACATCATTGAACTTCTTAAAAGTCAGGTTTTGAAATTGCAAAAGAACGCGACGAAGAGGACTACGAAAAGTTCACCCAAAATTGGTTCGCCCAATACCTAGATTCGATTCAAGGGCTCACTACGAACGATTGGGCAACACAGGAGCTGAAGTCCAACCACGATCTTCTTGTCAACCTTTGTGAAGCATTCGCTCGGCCTTAGACCGATACTTCGATGGTTCTCCGTCGGCAGCGTATCGATGTTTGTGTTGTCATTCGGAGTAATTCCGGTTATGCAGCCAGTGCCGCCCGCCAGATTTCCGGCATGGTCGCCGTGGCACCGCCCAACTTCCCGTTCTTGAATTGCTGCTTCTTGATTTTCTCGGCGAGTTCGATCCCGCTGATCACTACCGCTGCGGTTCGGAAGCTCTTCACCCCCAGCATCGGAGCCAGTCGTTGTTTCACTCCCCGGTGGTCTTGTTCGATGGTGTGGTTCAGATACTTGCTGCTTCGAACCCGAACGCGCTTCGGCAACTCGCCGGTTCCTTTCAGATCAGACACGGCGCGGTGAGAAGCGGCCTAGGCGTCAAGCGTAATCTTCGTCGGAATCCGTTGCTCCGTTATCGCTTTCCGCAGAAACGTCTTGCCTGCGTTCCGTCTTGCCAGCTTTGTCCACTGCCCGATATACATAGACCCACGCGCCCTTCACCTTTATATAGGTCTCATCACACCGCCAGGAGCCACCCACTGGCCGCGCATATCGGTTCCATCGCTTCACAAATTCTGGGGTGTAGTGCTGGACCCAGCGCAGAATGGTTGTGTGTGCCAGAGAGATGCCACGTTCCCCCCTCATGGCCACCAGATCGCGATAGCTTAGATTGAGGCTTAAATACCAAGAACGCACAAAACCACGATCTCCTGATCGAAGTGTCGCCCCTTGAATAACTCCTCGACAGCTATGAATCATGCCATCTGTTCATCATCCCCAACTCAACGCCGGTTTGCACTAGAACCCTTCAATACCTGTATCGAAAAGCGACTGGGGATTACGAGGCGCCTGTCAGCGCTATCGCGGCGGAAGTCGCCAAACTTCCTAATCGCAAGCGCCAGATTTATCGAGTGGCGAGTTGAGGGCATGCTCCTCCGTGAGATCAGCGAGCTCGACGGCCACGCTCACGCGCAACGCTCTCGGGTTATATCCGCCGCACATTTGAGGGAATTCGCGACGCGATCGCCGCTCAACAAAGTCGCCCCTAAAAATAGCGATTTGTCATCCGGTAGTCAGTTGTATTAGAATCAGAAGTTACGGCACTAGACTGGCGCATACGTGTGTGCCCTACACATCAATCTAGTCACATCAACCCTAGTCCAGGCCATTCGAGGAAATCTACAAAATGCACGCAATCATTGAGACAGGCGGAAAGCAGTTCCGCGTTACTTCCGGCGACGTGATCCGCATTCCGAAACTGACTGGCGAGATCGGCTCGGAGATCCAGCTTGGCCGCGTTCTCGCGCTCTTCAGCGACAACAACGAATTGGCGACGGGCGAGAATGCCGCCAACGTCAAAGTTAACGCAACCGTCGAAGATCACGATCGCGCCAAGAAGATTCTGGTCTTCAAGTTCAAGCGTAAGAAGCAATACAAGCGGACTCAGGGGCACCGTCAGGACTACACTGAAGTGCGCATCCGCGATATTCGTGAGCTAATTCGATGGCACATAAAAAAGGTTTAGGCAGTTCCAAAAACGGCCGCGATTCAAATGCGCAGCGGCTCGGCGTGAAGGTTTTCGGCGGGCAACTCGTCCCCGGCGGTTCGATCATCGTGCGCCAGCGCGGCACACCGCTCAAACCCGGCGAGAACGTAGGGTGGGGCAAGGACGACACTCTGTTCGCGAAGGTGACGGGCGTTGTCGAGTTCCACGATCGCGGCCGCATGGGCAAGTACGTCAGCATCAAGACGGAACCGGTGACACCGGCTCCAGCTACGACTGCCAGCTAGGAGTTGCGGCGGCACTGCCGGCGGCCGCTCGACCTGCCGCGCGGCTCATAAATCGCCCAATTCATGTTTATAGATGAAGTTCGCATCCGCGTGAAAGCCGGCGACGGCGGCAACGGTTGTCTTGCGTTCCGCCGCGAGAAATACGTGCCGCGCGGCGGGCCTAGCGGCGGCGACGGCGGACGCGGCGGCGACGTCATCATGGAGGCCAACCCGCACCTCAACACGCTGCTCCATTTGCGCTTCAATCCGGAACACAATGCCCAGCGCGGCCGTCACGGCGAAGGCAGCAACTGCACGGGGCTCGAGGGAATCCTCGCAACCGTGAAGGTTCCGGTCGGCACCGTCGTCTACGACGAGGAGACCGGCGAACAGTTATTCGATTTCACCGAGGCCGGGCAATCTTTCGTGGTCGCCGACGGCGGACGCGGCGGACGCGGCAACGCGCGTTTTGCCACCTCCACGCATCAGGCTCCGACCGAACACGAAGCCGGCACGCCCGGCGCAGGAGAAGAAGCTTCGGCTGGAACTGAAACTCCTGGCCGATGTTGGGCTGGTGGGTTTCCCAACGCGGGCAAATCGACGCTGATCTCGCGGATCTCTGCGGCGCGTCCGAAGATTGCCGATTATCCGTTCACTACGCTCGAGCCGAATCTGGGCGTCGTGCAACTGGACGATTTCCGCAGCTTCGTTGTGGCCGATATGCCCGGACTGATCGAAGGCGCTCACTTGGGGCACGGCCTCGGCATCCAGTTCCTGCGCCACATCGAACGTACCCGCCTGCTGGTGCATCTGGTCGACATTTCGGAGACTGGCCGCGACGTGGTCCAGGATTTCGATACGATCATGAACGAACTCGCCAGTTTCAGCGACGATCTGGCGCAGAAGCCGATGTTCGTGGTGGCGAGCAAGATGGATGCCGCGCAAGATCCGGCGCGGGTCGAGGCGCTGCGAGAGGTTGCACGGCAGCGCGAACTTCCGTTTTTCGAGATATCGAGCGTCACGGGGCAGGGAATAGAGGAACTGAAGTATGCGATTGGCGCGAGATTTTTCTCGAATACCGGATCGTGAGGCGTGAGGTGTAGCCGCAGGTAAGGTCTACCTTGGCTGCAAGTTCACAAGAGGCCCTGGCCTCAGCAGCAAGGAACACGCTAATGGAATATCCAGCCAGATTCATCCTGGACAAAGAAGTTGGCGGTTATGTTGTCAGCTTTCCCGATGTCCAGGAAGCCCGAACGCAAGGCGATACGACGGAAAAGGAGATGCCACGTGCCCCTAACGCGGCATGCGCATCGCGCCAGCGCCCCGCGCTCGCAGAGGCCAAGTTCAAACTCTATTCCGCTCTGCGCGCCGCGGGAATAAAGAAAATCGAGCTCACGCCGGCTCAAGTACTCACCCAGCTAGGTGGGACCGCCTGCTCGATATCTATCACGCCTCGCGCCTCGACCAACGCGACGCGGCGTTCCGGGCGATCTTCATGCGATTGACGGTAGGGCTCGAGCAAGCCGCTTAGACTTGCGTGATAAGCTACCTGCGAAATGCTCTCCCAACTCAGCCAGATCGCGATGAATGTGGCGGATCTCGATGTCGCGGTGGCCTTCTACCGCGATATCCTGCAGCTCCCTTTTCTCTTTCAGTTTCCCGGCCTTGCATTCTTCAATTGCGGCGGCGTTCGCCTGATGCTGAGCAAACCGGAAGGCGCCGAACACCCGAGCGGGAACTCCGTGCTGTACTTCAAGGTCGCCGATATCCAGGCGGAAACTCAGGCGCTGCTCTCGCGCGGGGTAAGGTTTGAGGGCGAGCCGCATCTTGTCGCCAAGCTTCCGGATCACGATTTGTGGATGGCATTTTTCCGCGATCCGGACCAGAATTTATTGGCGCTTATGTCGGAAATTCGCGCTACATGATGACGGCTTTCGTAATCGTGTCCATCTCCGGGAACTTCGACTTCAGATAAGCCGCGCCTTCCTTGGTGATAAGACCTTGGTCTGGCGCCTCGCCGTAGCCCGCGTAGATTTTATCGACCACGTCCATCCCCTCCGCAACTTTGCCAAATGCGGCAAAGCCCATGGTATCGAGGCGCGCGTTGTCTCCCAGATTGATGAACAGTTGAGTGGTGCGGGTGTTCGGTCCGGAGGTGGCGAAGCACACAAATCCGCGGCCATTGCTGCCTTGCACAGGATCGTCGGGGAGCTTGGCCTTCTCCCAGGCGGCATTGACCGCCGGAATGGGGCTCAGGCCGAACTGAACGACGAATCCAGGCACTACACGAAAGAAGGCGTCTCCGTTATAGAAGCCATACTTCACGAGGTTATAGAAGCGGTCCGCGCCGAGTGGCGCCATGGCGCGCGTGACCTCAATCACAATGTCGCCCTTGGTGGTGGTGAATCTCGCCCGGAATTGCTCGGGAGCCGTATCTTTAAGCGAACTCGGCCTGTACAGGGACGGCCTTGCGACGGTGCTCTTCTTGGCGGCGGTCGTACCGGTTTTCTTGGCCGGAGCCTTGGGAAGAGTCTGAGTTTGGGCCGCGGCCATGCTTGCCGCAAAAATAGAAGCAATAACTACCTGTATACGCATCAAGAGAAAGATTATACTGGAATCGCGAACTCCTCTCTGCCGCATGAAACGCTTACTTCCGACCTTCCTTGTTTGCGCGCTGGCTTTCGGCGCCGATTTGACCGGCCGTTGGACCGGAACCATTGCCGTGGACGACGCCGGAAGCGGCACCACCATAACGACCCAGATCCATGTCGAACTGCAACAGCAGGGTAGCGGACTATCCGGGAAAATCGGCAGGGTTGAAGATACCGATGTCGTGCCGATCAAGAATGCTCACACGGACGGCGATACTCTGTCGTTCGAGGCAGCCAGCGACGAAACCACAGGCCCCATGAAGTTTAGCCTCAAGATCGCCGGCGATCGGATGGAAGGGACGATGAAAGGCTCCATTGATTCCGGCGATATCAACGGGAAGGTTAAGCTAACGCGAGACTCGAGTTCAGCGTCGCGGTAAATGTAACACTCCGCCAAGTTCCGCAATGGAGGCTACTCTACAGTGGACTTTTGATTGCTACACTTGCCAAAGATGCGCCTCTCTGCCGACCTGCATCATGAACTCATAGAATCCCGTTCTCAGACAGACCAACTTTTCGACCTCCTGGACCCGGCTGCACTATACGACCGGCCGATTCCCGAGCGGCATCGAATTATCTTTTACCTCGGCCATCTGGAGGCTTTCGATTGGAATCTACTGGGACGGAGGTGTTTCGATGTTCCGTCCTTTCATCCCGAATTCGATCGATTATTCGAACGGGGCATCGATCCCGAGCCTGGACAGTTGCCATCGGATCAACCGAAGGATTGGCCCTCGGTTGACGAGATTCGGTCCTATAACAGACAGGTCCGCTACACGGTCGACAGGATTTGGAGTGACATCCCGCGAGAGAGGCGGCAAATGGCAATCGAACATCGGCAGATGCACGCCGAGACCTTCGCGTACATGTTGCACAATCTTGAGCCGGAGAAGAAGCGCCGCCAGCCGCAACCGGAACTTCCCGCAGTCCAACAGCCGCGACAAGCGTTGATTCAGATTCCCGCGGGAATCGCGACATTGGGTCAACCGCGCAATGGGGAGTTCGGTTGGGACAACGAATTCCAGCAACATTGTATCTTTGTGCCCGAGTTCCGCATCATGCAGTACAAGGTGACCAACCGTGAATATCTGGAGTTTGTACGCGAGGGCGGCACGCCATCACACTTCTGGCAGCGCAATGGCGACGGCTGGCTTCAGCGCGGAATGTTCGCGACCGGGCCGCTGCCACTCGATGCGCCGGTCTATGTGACACGCGATCAGGCGCTCGCTTATGCCGAATGGAAGGGCATGGTTCTGCCGACGGAAGCGCAATATCATCGCGCAGCGTTCGGCACTCCGGAAGGTGAGGCTACTTCGCTCCCCGGCTGCAACGTCGATTTCCGCTTCTGGGATGCTGTGCCGGTGAATTCGACTCCCAAGGACGTGAGCGCCTGGGGCGTGGAGCAACTCGGTGGTAACGGCTGGGAGTGGACTTCCACTGTTTTCGGTCCATTCGACGGCTTCGAAACCACACCCTATTATCCGGGTTATTCGGCCGATTTTTTCGATAATCGGCATTTCGTCGTGAAGGGCGCATCGGCTCGCACGGCCGCTCAGCTTACACGCCGATCCTTCCGCAACTGGTATCGGCCGGACTATCCGTACACTTACACCGGCTTTCGCCTGGTCGATCAATAATCTAGAATGACCGAAAAAACCGAGAACTGACGCATGTTTGCAATTGCCGTTGAACGCCCGCAATCCGTGCAGTTTGCCTCCGATGTTGTCGCCGGACTGATCGATTCATCACGCAAAACGCTGCCATCGCAATATCTTTACGACGATATCGGGTCGGCACTGTTTGAAGTAATTACTTTATTGCCGGAATATGGCCTTACACGGGCCGATTCGCGGCTATTGGCCCGGCATTCTGTGGAAATAGCCGCAGCTCTTCCACGAGATCTGCTCATCGCCGAATTGGGCAGCGGCAGTGGCACTAAGACGCGGCACTTACTGGAAGCCGCGGCGGACCGGCGATCGTCGGGTCCCGTACGCTATCTCCCGATCGATATCTCTCAAGCGGCTTTACGCCAGTGCTGCCGCGCGCTCGAATCGATACCTGGGGTCGAGATTCGCCCGGTAGCGGCGAGTTATCTGGATGGGCTCAGCGAAGCGGTTCAGCGCAGGCGTTCCGGTCAATCGGTCCTGGCCCTATTCCTTGGAAGCACCATCGGAAACTTCGCAATGCCCGAAGCCCAATCTTTCCTGCGGCAGATACGGCTCGCACTGCAACCGGGCGACGGTTTACTGCTGGGCGCCGACCTGGTGAAGCCCGAGCGGCAGATGCTGGAGGCGTACGACGATGGTATCGGAGCCACCGCGGCATTCAATCTGAACCTGCTTGCACGCATCAATCGGGAACTGGGCGGGGAATTCGATTTGCGCTCTTTCCGCCACGTGGCTCGCTGGAACGGGACACGATCGCGAATCGAGATGCACTTGCGCTCCCGTCGAAGACAGCAGGTCCGTATTGCCGACCTCGATTGCGCGATCGAATTTCGCAAAGGTGAAACCATTTGGACCGAGTCGTCGCATAAATTCCGCCCCGAACAGATCGAGCGGATGGCTCAGCGCGCGGGCTTCGAGTGCCGCGGACAGTGGATCGATCGCGAATGGCCGTTCGCGGAGAGTCTGCTGATCGCGTGAAGCAGACCGCTGCCTGATGCCGACCATCATTGAGTTTTCCGGCGTAACCTACTCGGCTGGTGGACGCGCTGTGCTTCGCGATTTCAATCTGACCGTGGAGCAGGGAGAGACGCTGGTTCTGCTGGGGCGCAGCGGCTCAGGCAAGACGACCGCGCTCAAGCTCGTAAATGGGCTCCTGATGCCGGAAAGCGGCCGCGTGCTGGTGGAAGGCAAGGCCACCAGCGAGTGGAATTTGGTGCGGTTGCGCCGCCGGATTGGCTATGTGATCCAGGAGACCGGATTATTTCCGCACTTCACGGTTCGCGATAACGTCGGACTGGTTCCTAAACTCGAAGGGCTGGCTCAGGCTCGTATCGCACAGCGCGTGGACGATCTGCTGAACCGTGTGGGGCTTCCGGCGGGCGAATACGCGGCGCGTTATCCGCACCAGCTCTCCGGGGGACAGAGGCAGCGTACCGGAGTTGCACGCGCATTAGCCAACGATCCTCCGATTTTGTTGTTCGACGAACCCTTCGGCGCTGTCGATCCGGTGACTCGCGTGGAGTTGCAGAAACAGTTTCTTGAACTGCGCAATGCGCTGCACAAGACCGCGCTCTTCGTGACTCACGATACGCGGGAAGCCCTACTGATCGGAACGCGAGTCGCGCTGCTATCGGGTGGGCAATTGATCTTTTCCGGGCCGCCAGGCGAGTTTGCGAAGAGCGAGCATCCCGAGGCACGGGCGTTTCTTGAAACGGTGGAACTGTTGCCAGGAGCCTGAGCCATGCGGACTGAAGAGTTACAGGAGGTTCTGTCGCTGAGCGGTGAGCACCTCGTGCTGGTCGGTTCGTCAATTGCGATTGCGTCCGTAATCGCAATTCCCGGCGCAATTCTTCTGTCCCGCAAACCCGGGCCGCGGCGCGCGGCAGTTGCACTCGCGAATATACTGCAGACTATTCCCAGCCTGGCGCTGTTCGGATTTCTGATTCCCATTCCATTCATTGGAGGAATAGGCAAACGCACAGCGATCCTCGCGCTGGTAGTCTACGCGCTGCTTCCACTCATTCGAAATACTTTGGCAGGTATACTAGGCGTTGATCCGGCGGTACGTGAGTCCGCGGTTGCGATGGGGATGACGCCGGGACAGGTTCTCCGGCAGGTGGAGATTCCGCTGGCGGCACCGACGATTATGGCCGGTTTGCGGATTGCGACCGTGACTTCAATAGGTACCGCGGTCATTGCGGCGGCAATTGGCGGTGGCGGGCTGGGTGTGTTGATCTTTCGTGGAATTTCGTTTAACGACTCCACTCAGATCCTCTCGGGCGCGGTACCGGCTGCGATCATGGCACTTTTAGCCGATGAAGGGCTGGGATGGGTAGAAAGAAGACTTTCGCAACATCGATAGCGGTAATCGCGGCGGCACTGTTGGGGGGTTGCCACTCGGGGCCTCGCATTGTAGTCGGATCGAAAAATTTCGCCGAACAGTTGCTGCTCGGGGAGATCGCGGCACAGCAGATCGAGCGCCGGCTGAATATCACGATCGAACGGAAGTTGGAGCTTGGCGGCACGTTGCTGGCCCATGAGGCATTGGTGAAGGGTGAGATCGATCTCTACCCGGAATACACAGGAACGGCGCTCGCGGCGGTGCTGAAAAGAGGCTGCGACCAGCGATCCGGCGGCGGTGCTCAGTGAAGTGCGCGCCGGTTACAAGCAATGGAACCTGATCTGGATGGATCCGCTCGGTTTCAATAACACGTTCGCAATGGTGACGATGCGCAAAGATGCCGATGCCAGGCGTGTCCATTCGCTGAGCGACGCCGGCGCGTACCGGCCGGGCTGGAAGGTGGGCGCCGGATATGAGTTCGTGCAAAGGGCCGACGGCCTGGCTGGTCTGCAGAAGGCGTACGGGCTGAGACTCACGGAACCGGTCCGGACCATGGATCTTGGCCTGCTTTACGCAGCGCTGGAGCAGCATCAGGTGGATCTGGCCGCGGCAAACTCAACAGACGGCCAGCTTACCAACGATCAATTTTTCGCCCTTGACGACGATAAGCACTACTTTCCGCCGTATCAAGCGGCCTTCGTCGTACGCGAAGCATCGCTATCAAAATTCCCGGGTCTGGAGAACGCGTTGCGGGAACTCTCCGGGTCGTTGAACAATCGATCGATGCGCGAGCTGAATTACCAGATCGAGGGTTTGCATCGTTCCGTGCCGAGGGTGGTAAAGGAATGGCTCGAACGCATGAAACCGTGAGCCTGCTTATTCAAAAATTCGCCGCGCTGACCCTGCTCGCCTCAGCCGTTCAAATTCAAGCCCAGCAAACGCTTCTTTCGCGGCTCAAGATGGAGCCGGGTCTGTATGTCTGGGACGGTCTCTCGGGAGGCCCGAATTCCGGCGACCGTCTGGCCAAGGATATTTCGGCGTTGGAACGGCAGGATATTCACGCGATCCGGCTTCTGTTGTCGCCGGCATCCCTGCGGGCGTATTCGATGCCGCCTCTGCGTTGTACCGAGCGGCGGCCGAGCCTCAAGTGCCTGTTCGAGAGCGAGTCTTACAGCGAGGCGCTCTCGTCCAAATCGCTAAAGGCGGTGATGCTCACGACTTACGATTTCGCCTCGTTTGGCCGCGAGCGGTTTATGGACCCGCAGTTTCTCAAGGCTAACAGGCAGCGAGTTTTCGACGAGTACCGCGATTTGGCCGAGTCCATTATGCACTCCTACTCCGGTAGCGGGCGCGTGTTCATTATTGGCCATTGGGAAGGCGATAACCAGATCTACTGCGGGTCGAGCTACAACTTCCAGACTGTCGACGACAAGCGGTATGCGTGCATGTATCAGAGCCCGGCGGACAGACTAGTCGGCCTGACCGAGTGGCTCAGCATCCGCCAGGAGGCGATCGCAGAGGGGCGCAAGCTCGCGATCGCAGGGGGAGCAATGGATGTCGAGATTTATCACGCAGTCGAGTTCAATACCATCTTCAGCATGCGTAAGGTTTCCGGGGCGAGTATCCGTTCAAAGGAGTATAAAGGCGTGCTCGACACCGTTGTCCCCGCTGTGCATCCCGACATCTGCTCCTATTCGGCTTGGGAGAGTTTCAATCGGAATCGCCTCACGAAGGATCTGCAGGACATCATGAAGGCATGCGCTCCAGCTCACGTGGTCGTCGGCGAACTTGGCATCAAGGACAATCCGGATAAACGCTATGCCAGGATGGTTTCGGCATTGGAGCCGTTGAAGGCGAGTGTTCCGCTGGTCTTCTTCTGGCAGGCTTTCGAGCCCGCTATGACGCGCGAGCCTGGGTTCGGCCTGTTCGATGAGAATGGAAAGCCACTGCACACGCGGGCGGTGGATGCCATTCGACGGTTGCGGAGTGAGTAAGCTTACAATTGCTTTTGTTTGGCAGCCGTATTGCAAGAAGAGAGAGCATGAAGCGTCGAATATTAACAGCACTCTTATCAATTGGGTTGCTCTCCGGAACAGTCAGTACAAGTTTGGCGGCAACCCAAGCTCATCACAGAAGATCCAGGACGCACTATCAGCGGGTCCGCCATCGACGCCATGTGGCAACGGCCAGACGCGTCGGCGTGGGTGCCGCGGGTGGCGCGGCTATTGGCGCTTTGGCTGGCGGCGGTAAGGGCGCCGGTATAGGGGCAGTAGCGGGCGCGGGAGCGGGCGCTCTGTATGATCGGCACGAGAAGAACACCGGTCATTAACCAAATTACGGTTTTGGCATACTTAACGGCAGCATCGCAATGCCTTTGCAAAACCGCGTCGACCCGTATGGTACGATTTTTCGTTCGCCCGCGCGTGGGACGATGATGGGCAACCGGGGCGGGGCACTGCACAACGATCAACGCGAGATCGTGCGCTACTGCAAAGGCCAACGTTGGATTGCGTGCGTTTTGGAATTCAAAGGGCGGCGGCGATCGGTGATGTCTCCGGGGCGTTATACGGAGCTGTTCTTTTTAGATGAAGCAGTCGCGTTTGCGGCGGGGCACAGACCGTGCGCGGAGTGCCGATGGAAGCGATTCATCGACTTCAAGAACTCCTGGACGCGCAGAGACAAGCCGGGGCAATCAAGCAAAGATCTCCGTGCGCCGGATATCGATGCAGAACTCCATCGGACCCGCGTGGATCGCCGAGGGAAGAAAGTTGTATATGAGGCGGCGTTGAAGTCGTTGCCCAACGGTTGTTTCGTCGATATCGGCGGGTCCGCGTATTTAGTGTGGGACGATTCAATGGCTCTGTGGACGCCTGAACACTACAAAAGCAAACGTCGCCGGCCAGATGAACTGACGGTGGCAGTCTTGACGCCGCGACCCATTGTTGAATGCTTTCGTGAAGGGTACGAACCTCAAGTGCATAGCTCCTTACGCTCGCTGCTCTAATGCGTCATGGCATAGATAATGTAGTTCACACCCAAGCGTATTCCAAGCGCCGAAAACTTCTCCGGGTACTCCGGATCGTCTGCCCACTCCCAGGAATCGCCGACGTCGGAATTGTACGAAATCGCAATCATGATGCGTCCTTTGTCGTCGTATATTCCGCGCCAGTGCGCGCCCTTGCCGTCGCCGCCGGACCCTTTGTAGCCCAAGCCGAGATGCTCGGAGCCGGGAATCTGAATGCGATCATCGAGATCGTACACCGTGTGGAAGATTGCATCGTTATCCGGAATCTCAACAATTGGGCGATCTGGAAATACCTGCTTGATACGTTCCTGAAACATCTGCCATTCAAAGGCTCCGTGGAAATCGTCGGCCATGAAGAAACCGCCGCGCAGCAGATACTCGCGCATGATCTTGGCCTGCTCGGCGGTGAGCCCCCACTCCCCAACCTGGACCGCATAAAGCCATGGCCAATTGTAAACGTCGTCTCCGTCCTCAAGATTAACCGGCTGTTCCGCAGAGCGCACGTGGATGCGGGTCAGACGCCGGACCGCCTCGGAGAAGTGACGGTCGGCTCGCGGATAGTCCTGTGTCCAGAGAGAAAGGCCTTCGCGCCAGTCGCCGTCAAAGCGTCCGCGGTAGCCATCGTTCGGTCCGGGTGGGTACATGAGGCGGGCGAACACCCATTCTGTCTTTTCCTGGTAATCGGGTGGGAGTTCAAAGCTGCGGTACTCGACCCCGCGATACTGACGGAACGGACGCTGGAAGGCGAAGAGCGTGCCCAGAAAGGCGGCCGCCGCTATCGCAATCAGAAACAACTTCCGTATGCCCATCGTTGCCTTCGCCCCAAGCATAGCACTGGACGAAGCGAATGAAGTTATTGTTCCGCTGCTCCCATCGCATGTGATAATTTCTTTGGACGAGGACTTCCATTGCGCCAGATTTCTATCGCTTTTGTTTTGCTCTGCACACTATCGCTCACTGCACAACAAGCCAATAAAAAGAAAAAGAATCCGAATTCGCCCAATCCCGAAGGCCCCGTAGCGCTGAACATGGGACCAATGACGGTTGCCGGAGAAATCGCCGGAGACCGGGTCAGCAGTCCTGACAAACAGGGCGATTGGCCGGCGATAACGTACGGGCGCGATGGCGCCGAGTGGGCTATCTGGATCGAATGGAACGACAAGGACGCGGATCGCGTGCTGGTCGCGCGAAAGGCTCCAAACAGCGCGTGGCAAGCTCCGGTTGAGATCCACGACGGGAACTGGGACCACTATTCGCCTGCGATTGTCGCGACGTCCGATGGTGTGATGGCTTTGTGGTCCGGTCAATCGGACGGCAACTACGACCTGTTCGCGTCAACGCTCTCGAACGATGGCAAGATCTCCAAACCGGAACGTCTCACAACCGCGCGCTTCAGCGACTTCAATGCTCGCGCTGTTTCCGATGCCGCGGGCAATGTGACGGTCGTGTGGCAGTCATTCCGCAACCTCAATGCGGATGTCTTTGCGAGGCGCTACAGCAAGCGGTGGGGACCGGAGACACGCATCTCCGACGATGCTGCCGACGATTGGGACCCGGCTGTCGCGCTCGACCGCAATGGAACCGCCTGGATATCGTGGGACGGCTACAAGACAGGTAACTATGATGTTTATCTCCGCTCTTTCGACGCGCGCAACGAGAAACCAAAGCTGGGGGACGTGATTGCCATTACCACCGAACCCGCCGCGCAGTTCCACACTTCAATCGCGGTGGATAATCAGGATCGCGTGTGGGTGGCGTGGGATGAGGCGGACCAGAATTGGGGCAAGGACTTCTCGAAGGTCAGCGCCGCGCCGGGCAGCCGGGGTCTGCACTACTCGCGCAAGATTGGTTTGCGCGTGTACGCAAATGGTCGAGTGCAGAAGCCGTCAGCCGATTTGAACACGATCATGGATGGCCGGGCTGCACGGTTCGCGGAGCTTCCGCATCTGTCCTTCGATGCGAGCGGCTCGCTATGGATGGTGTTTCGCCATTGGACCTTTTCGCAGCCGAACGAGATTTATCACTTCTACGCGACACATCTCGCCGGGGATAAATGGTCCACGCCCGTGCGTTTCAGCCAAAGCTCAGGACATAATACGCAACACGCCTCTCTGGTCCAGTCGCCAGATGGCGGGCTTTCGGTCGGATATGCGAGCGACGGGCGGTCGCAGACAGTGTTGCCGACGAATCCGATGCACGCGCTCCACTATAACGTCTACGTGTCGAGCTTGACGAAAGGCGACGGGCCGCCGGCGGTGACGTTCGCCGATGTGCAACTCCCGGCTCCTCAGACCAAACCCGCGCCGCGTCCACGCGCCACGATGTCGCGGAACGGCACGAACTACCATTTGCTGATGGGCGACGCGCATCGCCACACCGATATTCGCGGCCACAGCGGCGTCGATGGTTCAATTCTCGATACGTACCGGTATGCCATGGACGCCGCGCAACTCGATTGGCTGGGCACGTCGGATCACAACGAAGTGGTTACCAACTGGCCCGACGGGCTGCGCGATTACCAGTGGTGGTACACGCAGAAGACTGTGGACCTGATGTCGCATCCGCCGGTTTTCATCGGCGTGTACAGCTATGAGCACAGCCTCGGTCCGCCGTCGGGACATCGCAACATGCTCTTCCTCAAGCGCGGCGCGCCGTTGCGCGTCGTCGATCGCGTCAACAAGAAAGAAGATAACCTGCCGCCTAATCTTTGGGAGTGGGTGAAGGCCAATGTGTTTCAACAACCGGGACAGAAGATCGTGATTGTACCGCACACATTCGGCGAAGTGAGTCAGCCGTTGGGGAGCTTTCTGTGGGACAATCCGGCATTCGATTGTCTGCTCGAGATTTATCAGGGCGCGCGATCGAGCTATGAAGCCTGGCAATTGCCTGTTGGAGAGAAGCGCGGCAACTCGCAGGTTACAGAGAAGGGGCATTTCGCGCAAGATGCTTTGAATCGAGGCGATCTGTATGGGTTTGTCTCGTTCAGCGATCATGGCTCGACGCACAACAGTTGGGCTTGTGTTTGGGCCCCCAAAGAAGATCGCGAAGGATTGTTTGATGGCATGCTGGCGCGGCGCACGTATGCGGCGAGCGACGAGATTATCGTAAAAGCTACGGCCGACGGGCATATGGTGGGCGGGCAGATCGAAGCGGCGGCCGGTAAGGCCCCGAAGATTGAGGCTCAGATCGACGCGCCGAACACGATTCTACGCGTGGATGTGGTGAAGGATGGCAAATATGTTTTCACCACCAGGCCGAATGCTCGCAGTACGACGCTGCGGTTTCAAGATACTGACGCCAAAGCAGGCAAAGTCTTACTATTATTTGCGCGTGTTCCAGACGGACACGGAGAATCCGGGAGGCGATCCGGAAGTCGCGTGGACGAGCCCCTGGTTTGTGACGTATAAGTAGCTATCCGAGATCTGCCCAGATCTCGTCTAGTGGAAGGGAGATTTCGGTTTCGGAAGCTGTCAA
Source organism: Terriglobia bacterium (assembly GCA_963767545.1). Lineage (GTDB taxonomy): Bacteria > Acidobacteriota > Terriglobia > Bryobacterales > Bryobacteraceae > CAVVFX01. Next base: position 115,561 of record CAVYEV010000018.1, on the reverse strand, counting down.
GACGGTACCGGATACTTTGGTCATGGCGCTGTACGTCCATGTCCAAACTTCGCGCCGTTCCGGATCGAACAGCCAGATGTTCGGGACGCCCATTTCGAGGTAGTCCGCGACGCGGTCGCGCATGCTGCGTAGCGTGTCGTCACTCGAAAGGATCTCGATGCAAATCAATGGCGGATGCGTGATGATCTGCTCGATCGGGCGATCCGCTGACAGGACCGACACGTCGGGGATGCGGAAATGCGTCGCGGATACCCGAATCCGTTGCTCGACAACTACGCGGACGTTCCAATTGCGCCGGCGGTGATGGAGCCATACGGCAAGCACCGTCTGAAGATTTGCATGATCAAACTTGCCCAAATTCCGCTCACACACCTCGCCGTCGATATATTCTCTGTCGGGTCGCCACGTTGTTGCCAGGTACTCTTCAACCGGCGTGAGGGTTGCGGTGGCCATATCCTCAGTTTACACGTCGAGGTCTGCCCAGATCTCATCGAGCGGAATGGAGACCTCACTTCCGGATGCCGTTACAAAGTCGCCGGATACCTTGGTCATCGCGTTATCCGTCCAGGTCCAAACCTCGCGCCGTTCGGGATCGAATACCCAGATATCGGGCACGCCCATTGCGAGATAGTCCGCCACGCGCTCGCGCATGCTGCGCAGCGTGTCGTCACTCGAAAGGATCTCGATGCAAATCAAAGGCGGATGCGTGATGATCTGCTCGATCGGGCGATCCGCTGAAAGAACCGCTACATCGGGAACGCGGAAATGCGTCGCGGAGACCTGAACTCGCTGCTCAACAACGACCCGGACGTTCCATTTGCGCCGACGGCTGCGCAGCCAGGTGTCTAAAGCCGATTGAAGATTCGCATGTCCAAATTCGCCCAAATTCCGTTCACGTACCTCGCCATCAATATATTCGCGGTCGGGACGCCACGTTTTCGCCAGGTACTCTGCAACGGCCATGAGAGTCGCGGTGGCCATGTCTTCAGTGTCACACGTTGATGCCGGCAACTTCTACCGGCGAGCGATTGCCCTCCACCACCACGATTCCGGTCTCGGTCACGTGGTAACGTTTACCATCTTCCGCGGGATCGAAACCGATTCGCGTACCCGGTGGAATTCGGACATTCTTATCCAGAATCGCCCGCTTGACGTGCGCCCTCCGGCCGATATCGCAGTTATCCAGAATGATCGAGTCCTCCACAGTCGCTCCAGCGTGAATCCGCACACCGCGCGCAAGCACCGAGTTCTTGACCGTGCCGCCGGATAAAATGCAGCCGCCGGACACGATGGAATCGATTGCCGAGCCCCGGCGATTCTCCTCGTCAAACGTGAATTTCGCTGGAGGATCGGGGAAGCCGCTCGTTCTGAGCGGCCATTGGCGATTGTATAGATTCAGAGCCGGTTTGACGGCCCGCAGATCCATGTTGGCCTCGTAGTAAGCTTCGATGGTTCCGACGTCGCGCCAGTAAGAGCCATCGTCCGGAGGCTCACCGGGAATCTTATTCGTCTTAAAATCGTAGGCGTACACCGCTTCCCGTTGAACAAGGGAGGGAAGGATGTCCCGGCCGAAATCGTGGGAACTCTCCTCGTTCGCAGCATCGTCCGCCAACTCCCTCAGCAAAACATCCCTCGAAAAGATATAGTTTCCCATAGAAGCGAATACTCGGGAATCGTCTCCGGGGATCGTGGGAGCATCGGCCTTCTTTTCGTGGAACGCTACAATCCTGCCGAATTCGTCCGTTTCGATGACGCCAAATTCGCGAGCCAGTTTCTTCTCTACCGGAATTGCGGCGACCGTCGCTGCCGCCTTCTTCCCCTCATGAAACTCGATCATGCTGGAGATATTCATACGGTAAATGTGGTCCGCGCCAAAAATGGCCACTACATCCGGCTTGGCCTGCTCCAGCAGATTGATGTTCTGATAGATGGCGTCCGCCGTCCCCTGATACCAGGTTTCGCCCGGCGACCGCATCTGCGCGGGCACCGGGATGATAAATTGGTGCCGCAACATGTTGCCGAACTGCCAGCCTTCGTTCAGATGCTGGAGCAGCGACTGGCTTCTGAACTGCGTCAGAACATACAACGAGTAAATCCCGGAGTTAATGAAGTTACTGAGGACGAAGTCGATGATGCGATACTTCCCCCCAAACGGAACGGCGGGCTTGGCACGTTCTTTGGTTAGAGGGTAGAGGCGCGTCCCTTTCCCTCCGGCGAGGACTACTCCTAGAACTGTGACTCTCATGGCAAGGCCATTGTCCGACAAGAACAGCCGTATGGCAACAGAAAAGATCTGCTGAGCCAACAAAAGGCATATGATACGTTTGAAGTCGCGGATAATGAGGTGACAAAATGCGAACACTGATCTGTACCGCGGCCGTCTCCACGGCTCTGACGGCCTTGACTCTGTGCGCCCTGGGATGGGCGCCGCAAGCTCATTCGCCGGGCGCGGCGAAGCTGGAGAACGCTCGCGTCCGGGTCTCGGAGATTGACTATGAGCCCAACCAGCCGCGTCCGCGCTACACGCGTCCGACCGACCAGGTGATTGTCTTTCTCGACGACTGCCGGTATCAACGGCTCGATTCGCAGACCGGAGCGAAAGAGATCCGCGAGCATAAATCCGGTGACGTGATCTGGCATAACAAGGGCGAAGACGCGCCTGTGCTGACGAACATGGGTAACAAGCCCTACAGAACGCTGGTTATCGAGGTGAAATAATGGCTGAACAAATGACTCCTCCACGACGCGGTTTCCTGCAGCGATTGATCGGCGTGGCCGGGCTATCCGCCGCGGCGGCTTCGCAGGGGGGCACTTCCCAGGCGAAAGGCCAGACAGCTCCCGGCGCTCCCGCCGGTGCGCTCCCCTGGTACGCGCGGCAGCAGAATTACAAATCGTTGAAACAATCGAGTTACGATCGCACCGGGGGCAATGCCGATCGCTGGCCGATCCCGCCCGGAGGGACTCACGAGCTGTTCAACTCCGCCGGCCCGGGCGTGATTACGCACATCTGGTTCACCATTGCGGCGGACAGTCCAACGCATCTGAAAGACATCGTCATCCGCGCCTATTGGGACGGCAACGACAAGCCGAGCATCGAAGTTCCCGTCGGGGATTTTTTCGGACTCAATCTCGGGACTTATTTCGTCTACCAGTCGGCGTTTCTTAACTGTTCTTCGGTGAAGGCGCTGAACTGTTATTTCGCGATGCCGTTCCGTAAGTCCGCGCGCCTCACCGCGACCAATGAGAGCGACAAAAAGGTCGGGGCATTCTATTCCAATATCGACTACCAACTGGTGCCCTCTTTGCCAGCCGACGCCGTCTATTTCCACGCTCAGTACCGCCAGGCAACACCCAACGTAGCAGTGCAATATCCCGACGGGATCGCCCAAGCTGAATCTGGATGGCAAAAATAATTACGTGTACGTCGAGACACGTGGCCGAGGACACCTGATGGGCATCACGCTCGGCGTACTGCAAAATTCCGATCGCTGGATGGGGGAAGGCGACGATATGATCTTTATCGACGATGAGACCAAGCCCGCGATCACAGGCACCGGTTCGGAAGACTACATCAACGGGGCGTGGGATTTCGGGGGCGCAAAAGGCGCGACCCCGTTCGCGCATCTTTACAACGGCGCTCCGTTGATCGTGGATGCCGAAAAAACGGGCGGCCGCTACTGCCTCTATCGCTGGCACGGCGACAATCCGGTGACTTTCACAAAGTACCTCAAACACACTATGGAACACGGCCACGCCAACGACCGCGCAGACAATTTTTTCTCCGTCTGTTATTGGTATCAGAACCAGCCATACACCGACTTCCCGCCACTACCTGCGGCGGCTGAACGAATTCCGAAGCTCACTGGGAATTTGTAATGCGTACGGTCCTGTTACTGGTAGCCGCGACCGCGTTCGCAGCGGATGGTACGAAGATCTGGACAAGCTCGGAACTGCAGGCTCTCGAGAAGAAAATGGCGGCGAAGAATGAAAAGATCGGCACCGAATCGCTCGCGGTTTTCGCGAATTACCAGATGTCGGTAGCTCATCGCAACGCGAGCGGCCAGGCTGAACTGCATCAAACGAAGAGCGACATCTTCTACGTAATTGGCGGCGGCTGCACTCTGGTGACCGGCGGAACGATTCCCGGGCAACATGTGACCCAGCCGCACGAGATTCGTGGCGCGTCGATTAGCGGCGGTCAGAAGCGCAAGCTCGGCGTGGGCGATTTTCTCACGATACCGGCGGGCGTGCCTCACCAGATGCTGCTCGACCCTGGAACAGAGATAACTTACGCGGTCGTAAAAGTCAACGCGAAGTAAGATACTCCGAGGCTGGCTTCACCATAGAGTGACGCCGCGGAGGATGGTGATTGACACAAAACGATATACTTCGGCAGAATTTGATCCCGCTACTTCACCTGCGGAAGGGAGATTCCGTTATCGTTGTTCTTCCGCGTCAGCGGCGCCCCGCTATATTTGATAATCGTCACTTCGCGAGGCAGAGGATGTTGCAGCGTTTCCCAGCAGCCTTTCCCAAATGACCGCCGAACGCTATTTTCGGGCTTGAGAGCGAGACGTGGATATGTGGCTCTCCATCGGCGATAATTCCGCCCGCATTGAGAATCTCAAATGGACTTTTGACAGTCTTGTAGGCGTTATTGGCAATAAGATCGGTGGTGGTTACTTAGTGATAGGTACACTCCCGCACCGACCCGGAGGTCGCCATGACATATCCCTCCTGAATGTCCTTTCTGTTTGGTAACGTCGAGGATCGACTCGAGTAGGAGAGCGTCACGATCGAGCAGCACGCGGTAGACGGCTTGTATCTGCGCCGGTTCAAACACTCGGAGATCGGTTGATTTTGCGCTCGCGGCACGAGCTTCGTACGGGGTCAGCAGGGCAGCCATTAGGAGGCAGATGGTTTCATGGCGATAAGTTAATCACAGAGCGCTGCAAATGCAGTAACATTGTGAGACAGCAAGGACGTCATTGCCATGGACCAGCAACGCCGGCGGAGAGTATTGGGGCTCTTCCACTCGGCTCTGGAGCAAGAGCCTGAGGAGCGGAGGGCATTCCTCGGCGTTGCATGCGGCGCAGACGCCGACATGCGGCATCAAGTCGAACTGCTGTTGGCAAAGGCGGAAGACGCCGGGAGTTTCCTCGAGACACCTGCAATGGTTTACACCACGGCGATTCCTCCAGGCCGGCAATTCGGACCTTATCGAATCGTATCTCCGCTCGGCGCCGGCGGCATGGGCGAAGTATATCGCGCACACGACAGCAAGCTCGACCGCGACGTCGCCATCAAGACCTTGCCCTCTGAGTTCGCCCGCGACCCTGAGCGTCTGGCGCGCTTCCGTCGCGAGGCGCGCACGCTGGCTTCGCTAAACCATCCCAACATTGCCGCGATTTACGGGCTGGAGCAGGCCGGCGATCTGGATTGCCTGGTGCTGGAACTGGTCGAGGGGGAGTCCCTCCGCGGGCCGCTGCCAGTCGAGCGGGCGCTCGATTACGCCCGTCAGGTCGCAGAGGCGCTGGAGGCAGCGCACGCCAAAGGAATCATTCACCGCGATCTGAAGCCGGCCAACGTCAAAGTCACGCCTCAAGGCAGAGTGAAAGTCCTGGACTTCGGCCTCGCGAAAGCGATCTGGGGGCCAGAGCGAAACCAGGATCTCTCGCAATCCGCGACCCTGACGAGTATAGATACTCTCGCCGGACACATTGCCGGCACGCCGAGCTACATGAGTCCCGAGCAGGTGCGCGGAAAAGACGTCGACGATCGAGCTGACATCTGGGCGTTCGGATGCTTAGTGTACGAGCTGCTCACCGGAACACGCGCGTTCGAGGGTGAGACCATCCCGGACACCATTGCGGCGGTGCTGGAACATGAGCCGGACTGGCAGCCTCTGCCCGCCGCAACCCCGGCGAAGATTCGCGAACTGTTGCGGCATTGTCTTCAAAAAGATGCGAACCGTCGGCTGAACAGTATCACGGACGCTCGCACTGCGATTGAGAAGGTACAGAGCGGGAGCCGCTGGAGATCCGCGGCCATCCAGGCACGCCGGCCCAGATTCGCGATCCCGGCAACCGCGATTCTACTACTGCTCGGGTCTTTGGGCGTACGACTCTATCAGTACAATTCTCGTGCCCGCTGGGTGAGAGAGCAGGCGATTCCGGAGATCTCCCGATTGAGGGATGCCAATCAGATGAAGGATGTTTTCCGCCTCCTGCGCCGCGCCGAAGCCATTGTTCCCAACGATCCTACGCTGAAACAAATTCATCACGATATATCCTTTCCCATCTCCTTCAACACCGATCCGCCAGGAGCTGAGGTGTGGGCGGCCGAGTATGGCACGGGGGATGACGACTGGCTGCGTCTCGGAAAGACGCCGTTCACGGCCAACGAACTGCCCATCGGCTACTACTGTTTTCGCATCGTGAAACCCGGATTCCAAACCATCCTGGGCGCCGGGGAACTCCCCGGACCTCCTCTGGAATTCATCCTGGATGCAGTAGGCAGCATCCCGTCCGATATGGTGCGCGTGCCTGGCGGCGCTATCAGTATTTACGGCCTGGACGCGAGGCTCGGTACGTTCCTGATCGATCGCTACGAAGTAACTAACCGCCAGTTCAAGCAGTTCATTGACCGCGGAGGATATCAGAAGCGGGATTACTGGAAGCAGGACTTCGTCCAAAACGGGCGCAGAATCTCCTGGGACGAGGCTATGCAGTTGTGTCGCGATACCACAGGCCGGCCGGGTCCTTCCACATGGGAACTGGGCGACTATCCGCAGGGCCACGACGATTATCCGGTGAACGGCGTGAGTTGGTATGAAGCCGCGGCTTACGCGGAATTCGCAGGAAAACAATTGCCAACCATTTACCACTGGCAGCGGGCAGCGAGTCCCGGCTTCTTCGTGGACGTAGCGGAGGTGAGCAATTTCGGCGGCTCCGGTCCAGCGCGCGCCGGGGCTTACAAAGGCTTGGGCGCTTTTGGCACCCTGGACATGGCCGGCAACGTGAAAGAGTGGTGCTGGAACGAGATCGGTGGCCAACGCTTTATCCGTGGCGGCGCATGGAATGAGCCGGCGTACATGTTCGCCGCGCTTGATGCTCGCCTTCCCTGGGATCGCTCCGCCCAGAATGGTATCCGCTGTGTGCGTTACGACGCGGGGGCGGAATCCGGGCTCCAGGCGCCGGTTACCAAGCCCACTCGCGATTACAACAAAGAAAAACCGGTACCGGACGAAGTGTTCCGGCTTTATCGGAGCCTCTATGCGTATGATCCTTCCGCGCTCGATTCGCGTGTCGAAGGTATCGACGAGGAGAATGCTTACTGGAAGCGAGAGAAGATCTCTTTTGCCGCTGCCTACGGAAACGAGCGGATCCCCGGCTATTTATATATACCGAAGCATAAAACCCCTCCATATCAGACGATCCTGTATGCCGCGCCCAGTCTGGCGCTGCAAGTACCGTCGCTAACGCCCGTCGAGGAACATTGGTTTGACTTCATTGTCAAGAGCGGGCGGGCGTTCCTGCTGCCGATTCTAAAGGGCCACTACCAACGCCGGTATGCTAACCCACCCGCCGGCCCCAACGCGGCGCGCGACCGGCTGATTCTCGAATCCAAAGATTTCCGCCGCTCAATCGATTATCTGGTCAGCCGCGCGGATGTGGATCGCGACCGGCTTGGCGTCCTTGGTTTCAGCCGTGGTGCTGTTATTCCAGTGCTCGCCGTGGGTGAACGACGCCTGAAAGCGGCCGTGATTCAAAATTCTGGTTTATCTTTCGACCGGCACCAGTTGCCCGAAGCCGATCCAATCAACTTTCTTTCCCGCTTCAAGGTTCCTACGCTGATGATCGGCGGCCGGCTCGATTTCATTTTTCCGCTCCAAACATCATGCAGGTCCGATGTTTCGGTTGCTGGGCGCTCCTGAAAGGGATAAGCGGCTGATCCTATGGGATGGAGGCCACGTCCCGCCCAATGGTCAGATAATGATCAACATCAAGGAGACGCTCGATTGGTTCGACCGGTATCTCGGTCCGGTAAAGTAATATATCTGGCTTCGCTATCTAACGGGCAGCGGTTTAAAGCTGTACGTCCCGTCCCACGCCCATAGGGTCCCGCTTATATACGAGACGTCGACACGGGCAGTGAACCCGGCGAGCAACCCGGTCCCATCCGAAAACGTGCACAGTCCGAGTACCGGTCGAGAAATCGAGCGTGCAATGGCCGATAGCTCTGCTGCCGCTACCTGCATCGAGGACGACGTTACTATCCAGCATGCCCGTGACAATTCCCGCCGCTTGGGTGTAGTAGACGTTTGACGGCACCGGGATCTCTCCGAGGTTGGAGGCCGCGATCGTGCAATGCCCACCTGCGGTTTGATCGTAATCTTTGCAATCCTTCTGCACATGAAGAACTCCATTCCGACCGTTTTGTGCCGAAACTGGGGCCACTCCCTGTGCTCAGTAACACAGCCAATGCTGCAACGCCTGCAGCCAAGATTGTGGCCGCGGAAATAATTGTGGTCGAGTTTTTTGATTTCATAAACAGTTCCTTCTCTTGTGATCTTTTTTGCAATATCCGATTCAATCGTCGCCGCGGAGCACCACACGCCCGTCGAATGTATAAAAAGCGGATACGATTAGTGGCGATGTTGTTCCTCCGACGATCATAGGGTAGATGCCGATGAAGGCTGCAAAAAAGTTCGCCTTTCCCACTGGCGTTCTGGAATCTGCCGGTTCCCCCGGTGAACGTCAGCGTGCCGGTAGCGGTTATAAAGCCATTCGCGTTGGGGACGCTTTCCGTGCCATCGTATGTGGCTTTCAATTCGTCTCCGTTCGGGGCAGTCAAGATGACACAGCCGTGCATGAGCCCAGGCAAGTTAAGCGTCTTCTGGAGGAAAAAGTTAAGAGGACCGAGCGATGTTTGGCCATTGCCGTGGCCCTCCGCCACTAACATCAGAGGCGCACCCCCGCAATATACGGCTGACGGATTTCCCGTATTCGGGCTTGCGGTGGCCGTCACCGCGATAGTTCCCTGGAAGGGCATACCGTCCTCGCCCCACGCCGCCAAGGGTGCCAGGACAAGAGAGCCCGCGCCGATAAAAATGATCAATAACGATTTGAAAACCTGTGTCATGCTGAAATACCTCCTGCCTTTATTCCGGGAATGGGCTGCGAAAAGTACACCCAGCGCGAAATATTTTTTTGGTAAGATCGCGCAAGCATGGCCGGTCAGAGTTTACGGGACATTAGCGCATTGATCGCGGCCTGGAGCAATGGCGATGAACAGGCGCTTCCGGGCTTAGTGTCTTCCGTGTACCCTGAGCTGCGGCGTATCGCCCGGCAACACCTGGGGCGACGGCAAGGCGGCCACACCCTGGAGTCGGCCGCAGTCGCCAATGAGGCCTACCTCAAGCTGATTCGAGCGGGTGGCATTCGCTGTGAAAACCGGGTACACTTTCTCGCGATCTGCTCGCAGATTATCCGGCGAATATTAGTGGACCATGCGCGCGCCCGCGGTTATGCCAAACGCGGCGGTCAGGCGGAGCGCGTGCCGCTCGATGAGGCGCTGCTCGGGGCGCAGGCGGGGGGCATCGAAATACTAGCACTGAATGAGGCACTCGAGTCGCTGGCCCAGATCGATCCCCGAAAAGTCCGCGTGGTGGAGCTGCGTTATTTCGGCGGATTGAGCGTTGAGGAGACAGCGGAGGTCCTCGGAATCACGCCCGTGCGTGTAAAGCGCGATTGGAAGAGTGCCAAAGCGTGGTTGTACGGCGTGCTCAGTGGGGATCAAGATCGCGGCAGTTCGTAAGGACCGAGCTAAGGTCGGCCGCGTGTGGCCGGTATGGCCGACGAAGGTCCGGGTGACGTTCGGAACTCAGGATGACATGAAGAAGTTCAAGATGGCTTCCGAGAAGGTGGTTTCGGCGTAGATTGAAAGGACGGGTACTAAAGATGGCGCTTTAGGAACGAACAGATTTGGTAACCGTCGATGTATTTGAAGGGCGTCTCGCCTAGAGTGTAGTGACCGCAAGGCAACTCCACGATCTTCGCATCGATCCGGCGCCGCCGCACTTCTTGAATTGTCTGCCGCGAGAGCTCGGGCAGGAATGTCGTGTCGTACGAGGTATAGATGAACAGCGACTTCTTGGGCAGGGCGGCGTACCGATCCATATAGAAAATGGGACTGACGGCTTTCCATGCCTCGCGCAGACGATCGAGATCAATATCCGCTTCGATTCCCGTACGAATATGCTGGGTCGAGAGGCCTGTCCATACTACATCAGCGAAGTAGGTGGAGCAGTGGTTGAACACGTTGACGCGCAACCGGGGGTCGTGCGCGCTCGCAAGGAATGCATAGCAGGAACCGAGGCTCGTGCCAACGATCCCGAGGCTTTCGTAGCCCTGTTGTTGCAACCAGTCGAAGCAGGCGCGCGAGTCGATCACCGCCTGGCGCGTGGCGTCGATGGTACGTGCGATATTCGCCGATACCGCGTAATCGGCGCGTTGCAATTCAGGCGGCATGCGGAAATCATGGTACGGGAGACTCAGGCGGAGCGCCGGAACGCCCAAGGCCGCGAGCCCCTTGCAGAGCGCCGCGTGCTGCCCAAAACTCGCGTTCCAGTGTGGCAGCACGACGACCGCTTTCTTTCCCGGCCTCTTGGCTGGAAACCAACGGGCATTCACTATGTTGTTCGCCGGATACGGCGTGTCAACCGGCGAAGTAAAGCGCAGCATGGCGCCCTCAACGCGGAAATCGAGCGGCGTTTGGTATGCGAAGAACTGATCGCTATTGGCGATCGCCTCGCTGTTGAGCACTCGAATATAGGCTTCGGGATCGTGGCCATTGCGCGGCAACCGCGCGGCTATGGGCCACCGTTGTGCCCAGTCCAGGCCCCACGCAAAAGGCCGGACTACTCGGTTGTTCGTGCGGAACGCCAGCCGGTTTTCCCATTCGATCATCCGGCGGCCGTACCAGTCAGTAAAAGCGCGCATTCAGGGTGAACTTCAACTGTAGCAAGGCGCGCCAACACCGCGGCGAACCGCATTGCATTATGCTAGAGCCGATGCGCAAATCTCTTATTTTTACCGGTGCTGTTATCCTGGCGGTAATCGTCTGCTGTGCTCAGAATCGCAGTCTGCCGCAACCTAAAGTTGTCTCGCCGCCTGAAGCGGTTGGCGGGCCGCCGTCCGACGCGGTGATCCTCTTCGACGGAAAGGATGCCTCCGAGTGGGTTCACAAGAACGGAAGTCCCGCCAAGTGGCCCATCGAAAAGGGCGCGATCGTCTGCAACTCCGGGACGGGCGATATCTTTACGAAACGCAAGATCGGCAGCGCTCAGATCCATGTGGAGTTCGCCATTCCCTACATGCCGCAACAGCATGACCAGGCGCGCGGCAACAGCGGCGTGTATCTGCAGGGGCGCTACGAGATTCAGGTCCTCGACTCATTCGAAAACCCGACGTACGCCGATGGGTCTTGTGGAGCGCTCTATGGGCAGTATCCGCCTTTGGTCAACGTGTCGCGCAAGCCAGAGCAGTGGCAGTCTTACGACATCATATTCCATGCGCCGAAGTGTACAGGCGGGCAGGTCACTACGCCGGGAACGCTGACGCTGTTGCAGAACGGCACGCTAATCCAGGATCACGTGACGATCAAAGGGCCGACGCCGGGAGCGGCAGATCAGAATGTCTGCGAGTCCGCGCCTCTGCGGCTGCAAGATCATCATCACCCGGACGCCAAGACGACTTTCATGCGGTTCAGGAACATCTGGTACCGGCCGCTCGCCGACTGATCGCGCGTTGTGTTTTACTGATCTCATGCTGAAGAACGCTCTACTCGCTTGTTCTCTCGCCCTTGCGCCTCTCTGGGCGCAGGTGAAAATCACGCAGGGGCCGGAGAAGATCGCGGTCGAAATCGACGGCAAGCCTTTTACCGATTTCGTGATCCAAGGCGAAGATTACGCCAAGCCGTTTCTGTGGCCTTTGCGCGCGGCGAGCGGAACCGTGGTGACGCGCTATTGGCCGGTGGACAAAACGCATCAGGGCGAGTCCACGGACCATCCACATCATCGCGGGCTGTGGTTCGGTCATGGCGACGTGAACGGCTTCAACTTCTGGGCTAACGAACAGGCGGCCCATTCGAAGAATTCAGGCAAACAGATCGTCAAGAACGTGAAGGTAAAGAGCGGCGATACCACTGGCATAATCCAATGCGACATCGAATGGACCGCCGGCGGCAAGGTGTTGCTGGTCGAGCATCGGACCATGACGTTCTACTCGGGCGACGCGGCCGGGCCGCAAAATCGGCAGATCGATTTCGATCTCAACCTGGAGCCGAAGACGAAGGTCAATTTCGGCGACACCAAGGAAGGGACCTTCTCAATGCGCCTTGCGCCGTGGCTCGAGTATCCGCAGAAGAAAGGGCCGCAGGAACCCAAGCGCACCGGTACGATGGTGAATGCGGAAGGCAACAAAGGCGAGGAGAACGATTGGGGTAAGCGATCCGCGTGGATGGACTACTACGGCGAGGTGAATGGAGAGAAGATCGGTATCGCGATGTTCGATTATCCGAAGAACCCCGGGTATCCAAATCGCTGGCACACTCGCGGCTACGGACTGTTCGGCATCAATCCCTTTGGTCTGCACGATTTCGATAAGAATGCGCCGGGACCCGGCGGTGTCACCATCGAGCCGGGCCACAATCTGCGCTACCGCTTCCGTGTACTCATTCATCCGGGAGATTACGAGACCGCGAAGATCGCCGAGCAGTACAAGAAGTATGCTAAGTAGCGGTGAATATGACATCCGAGGATAAGCCTGACGAGTTCCGGCTGGACCGCACGGCATTATCCGTTGCGCGCTTGACCGATCCGGACGATTCGCTTGAATACTGGTTATCCCGACCGGTTGAGGAGCGCCTTCGGGCGCTCGAACTTTTGCGAAGGACCCTCTATGGCTATACCAGCGCTAGTGAGGGACTTCAAAGAGTTCTTGAAGTTGCTCAACTCGAACGACGTTGAATACCTGTTGATTGGCGGCTACGCTGTCGGGATCTACGGCTACGTGAGGGCCACCAACGATCTCGATATTTGGGTGAATATCGATCCGGAGAACGCTGCAAAAATTGAGCGCGCAGTCCGCGAGTTCGGGTTCGCCGCGGAAGGCCTGACGTCCGGCCTATTCCGCGCAAGAGATAACATCGTTCGGATGGGCGTGCCACCCATTCGGATTGTGATTCTCACTTCTATTTCGGGAGCAGAGTTTGAAGAGTGTTACGCCGAAAAGGAGATGAATCAGATCGAGGACGTTCTGATTCCGGTGATCAGTCTCGCTCGTTTGCGGGAAAACAAGGCGGCGAGCGGACGGGCTAAGGATCTGGCCGACCTGGAGAATCTGCCGTACTAATCCGTGTAGATCGATCGCGCGGCGTACCTTATCTTCCCACCGCTTTTAGGACCTTGGCAGCCAAGCCATCGGCCGCGGCGATATCTTCCTTCGGCTGCCGCCATGTCGCCGGCGGCGATTTCGCGTTTGGCCTTATCTAGTCTTGCGTGCATGCTGTTCGCGGCCGCTGCCGTGTCGGGGTTCAGGGATTGTCCTGTGCGTGCCAGACTCTGCCGGACTGGCTCGATACTCTGGTCGGCGATCTGCACTTTCGAGGTCGCGTTGAGCATCCGGTCTTCAATATCGGCCTTCTCCGCGGCAGAGACTCCCGGATGAGCAGGCGGTGGCGGCGGTGCTTCAACGGGCGGCAACGGCTGCGGAACTTCGACAGGCGGGGCGGTCGCGGTCGCCTGCTTTTGAGCGACTTTCACCGGCGTCGCAATCACAGGCTTCGGTTGGGCAACGGGTGTAACTGGCGGAGGTTGCGGTTGAACCTCGGCGATAGGCGTCGGTTTGCCGAGTTCCGTCGCCGCCGCGGTTTGGCTTGCTGTCTGGCCGGAAGCCTGGCCGCTCTTCAATAAGCGTATGCGCTCGTTCAGGCCCGCGGTCCGCTGCCTTGCGCCCGGATTATCGGGATACGCGCTCAGAACGTCGGCCCCTTTCTGATAGGTGCTGCTCGCGGCCCGATAGTTCTTTCCTTGCGCCGTGGTCTCCTGCAATAGATCCCAGTTGGTGATACCCGTCGGCCATTTCCATACCGAGCTGGGGATCGGGGGGCGCGGATGCGCGTACCTTATCGAGGTCACGGACGCCGCGGTCGAGCAATGCCGCGCGTTCGGGTGTGTATCCCGGGCGGATCGCGAGCGATTTGGTGAAATCGGTCCCGAACGCTTTCTTCAACGCCCGGACATCGTGAAGGCTTTTGGCGATGGCCTTGTTCAATTCCTCGCCGGTGAGAGCGGGCTGGCCAGGTTGTGGCGTCCCGGTAGTGCTTTCCAGCTTCTCGAGCTCATCGCGAAGGTGCGCCTGGTACGCCGCCGCTTCTGTCTTCTGCTGTTCGGCGCGCCACCACTGCCATCCGCCGAAGCTGCCAAGCAAGAGAAAGCCGACCAGGACGCCAATGGCCGCGCGCTTCCGCTTGATCAGCTTCATCGATTTGCCGGCCATCGAATCGTGGTAGGCGGTAACGGACTGGCCATCGAGGAAATGCTGCAAATCGCTCGAAAGGTCCGCCGCCGATTGGTAACGCGCCTTTGGGTCGTAGCGCATCGACATCAAGACGATGCTGTCGAGCTCGCCCAGCATGGTGCGCCGCAACTGCGCGGTGCTCTCCGGAGTCGCGCGCAGATCCTCGCGAATATTCTGGCTGGGCAGCGGCGGATCTTCGCGCGAGGCCAGTTTCGCTATTTTGTCGTCGAGATCCTGATAGGGATTGCGCCCCGTCAGGAGCCGGTACAGAATCACGCCGAGTGAATAGATATCGGACGTTTTCTGCAGCGTTGCGCCCTGCAGTTGTTCGGGACTCGCATACGTCGGCGTCATCGGACGGCCTTGCGCGCTGGTCAGTTCCTGCGCAGAGAGCGCTGCCGCGCCCACTACTTTGGCGATTCCGAAATCAAGCAGTTTGACTACGCCTTCGGACGAAACCAGGATGTTGCTCGGCTTCAGGTCGCGATGCACGATCAGGTTCTGGTGCAGATAGTGCACCGCCATGCAGACCTGCTGGAACACTTTGATCCGCCCGGTGATCGAGAGACGCTGCTGATCGCAGTATTGATCGAGCGGCATCCCTTCGACGTACTCCATGACGTAGTACGGCATGCCGTCCGGCGCATCTCCGCCATCCAGAATGCGGGCGATATTCGGGTGGTCAAGCGCGGCCACCACCTGGCGTTCCTGCTTGAAGCGCAGAATGAATTCCTGATTCACCTGATCCCGCAGCAGAACCTTCAACGCGACGTTCTTGCGAAACGCTCCGTCGTCGCGCATGGCCAGGAAGACGACTCCCATGCCGCCACGTCCCAATTCCCGCAGCAGCCGATAGGGTCCGACGAACTGGCCGGAGGGCGGCGCGGAGGGCGGGGGAGCGGGCGGAGGCGCCGATGAGTATGAGGGCGGTGGCACGGACGGGTATGTGGGCGGAGGTGGGGATGAGTATCCGGACTGGGGGATCGGCTCCAATACCGTCATTCCGAACGTCGATCCGGCCGGCCTGACGCCTGGCATGGCACCCGCAGGCTGCTGCATGAACCCACTCGAGGGTTGCAGCATGGAGCGCAGTTCCGAGAGAAGCGCGGGATCGCCCTTGCATGCGTCCGCCATCCAGCTTTCGCGCTGCGCGGGAGGAATCGATTGAGCCTGATCGAACAACTGGCGGACCCGGGTGAAATTGGTCAATCCGTCCGAAGGTGTCGCAGACATTGCTGGCCGCCGAAGTGCCGCACCCTCCGCAAAAGCGCGCATCGGCGGACATCGGCGCGCCGCACTTGGCGCAGAATTGAGTGGCTTGCGGAGTCATATGAATTCTCGTTTTAGATTTCGAATGCTAACGTCCGACTGTCTTCAAAACTTTCTCTGTCTCGTACTCGGCGCGTTCGATGTTGAGCCGCGCGTCTTCCCAATCCTGTTCACGCAAGGCGTCCGCCGCAGTCTCCAGATAGAGCTGAATGCGGGTAATCGATGTGGCGGTTTGCGTGTTCAGCGTCATTCCGTCGGCGGCCAGATTCTGTTTTATGACCTCCGCCGATTGCCATGCCGCGACCGCTCGCGAGGCAGCATCTTCGTAGCGCGACTGGAGGTCTCGCGCGGTGCGCTTATCGGACTCGGGTACGTTCGGAATATCGGGTGCGCGAAGCACATAAGGCGCCTCGGCAGGTTTTTCTGGAGCTGGCTTTTCCGGTCCGGTCCGGGCGTCGGCGCCATCGTTCGGTGCATAACGTAATGAAAAGAGCGCCTGATTTGCGCGCCGCAATGCAAAGCGCATTTGGGGATCGCGCGCCATCATATTCATGGCTGCCAGATACGCCGTCATGCGCCGGATCAATTCGCGATTCGCCTCGTAATCTCCAGGAGTTCGCGCGTTGAGATACGGCGCGGCCAGACGAGTATTCTCTTCGAAGCGTCGTATATCCTGCAAGTTCGCGCTACCCTGCGGCTTTGTCATCAGATCCGTCAACTCGCGCCGCCATTGGGGTTCCTGTCCGAAAGCTGATAGGCACAGAAGCGGCAACAATGCGGAGCGGGACAGACACGTTGATCGGGGCATTGTTAGTCGCCTCCAAGTCTATGCGCGAACTTATCGACCATCCCTTCCGCCATTTTGATTTGCTCGCCGGCGGAATCCAAATCGCCCTTCTTAAGGGCGGCCTCAGCTTCATCGAGCGCTGACTCGATGCGCAAACGCAGCGTGATCAGAGAAGGATGCAGCGTGCTTCCCTGCGCTCTTAATCTCGCCTCAATAGAATCCGCGGAACGAAAATTGGCGATAGCCCTCGTGGCCACCTGTCCGAAGCGCAGACGCGCGGCCTTCATTGCGGATGCGTCCTGCCCCATTGCCGGACTCATCAGCAGCATTGCGGCAAATAGACCTTCCCACGTTTTCATAGCTAGCCTACTTTCTAACCACGTCGCCCACGACTGGAGCGGCAGTCCCGCTAAAATTACCCACCGCGATCCGATCGCGAACCATGGTGATCGTCAATTGTCCGAGTGGAGTAGTCTGCACATCCAGGACTTCGCCGGTGGACGGGTCTTTGATCTCCTTACCTTTGTGATAAATCGTGAACGTCTGTCCCACCTGCAACCCGGCCGACTGACCCGCATTGATGGTGACACTGTTTCCGCTGACATCGGCAACGCGGGCATCGAGGTCTACGGACCGGTCTCCCGCGCCGCCGGAGAGATTGACCGTCTTGATCTGCTCCGAGAGTTGGTTGACGGCGTCCATGGTGGCTTCGCCGATAATTGTTTCGCCGAAATTGGAGCTCGACATGTCGAATGCGCCACCCGCGCCGGTCCAGCCAACAAGGAGAGCAGCGCCGAAACCCTTACTGCTGCGCTTCGATTCACCGCGGGCCTCGCCGCTGGCGATCACCTCCGATGTTTCCACATCGACGATGCGGTAATCGAGCACCACGACGGCCTTGTCGGTATTGCTGTGTCCGCCGATGATGCCGCCGGCGCCTGGAACCACCGCGCCGACAACGCCGCTGCGCCGCCGGTCATCGCGCCCGAACACCACGATGTCGCCCATCAAGGTCAGGTCCGCGCCCCGAATCTGGCCAACGCGCGCGCCCGTTCCGCGCTTCACGCGGTTGCTGGCGTCGAAATCCTGTTCCTTGGTAAGAGCCGCGACCTTACGCCGCTCCACGACAGTGAAGCGGCCATCCTGCTGGATGCGCTTCGTCATCATGGCGTTGATGCCCTGACCTATATTCTGCTGTGTTCCGAAGATGGCCTGGACGGCACTCATCACAGCCGAATAATCGAAGTTTTCGATGTACATCGCTTTCTTGGTCTGCGCCGCGGCAGTTGAGGCGCAGATCAGAACGAGAATCGATAAGCGTCTGGCAATCATGGTGATCTCCTCTCTTATAGAGCTATTGCGCGAGTTTCTTGCGCGCAATGAAGCCGACCGCCGCCGGCGATCCGGAATAATTACCGCTGGCGATCTTATCCCGTACGCTGCCGATCGTCAGTTCGCCGACTTTCGTGGTGATCCGGTCGAGAACTTCCTTCGTAACCGGGTCCTTAACTTCCCGATCGACCTTGAAAATCTCGAACACATCCCCGATGCCGACCGTGTCGTTGCCGCCGACATTGACTGTCATGCTGCTGCCCGATACGTCGGCGACCATCCCCTCGATCGAACGCGCTGTTTTCTTCATTACGCCCGCTTGCGTATTCAGGATGTCCGCAAGTTTGTTGACGCAATCCTGAGTCGCCTCACCGATGATGGTCTCGGCAAAATTCGAACTCGTCATATCGACTTGCGCTGCGCCTGCGCCTTTTCCCCAAGCGCCAGCGATAGCTCCAAAGTTAACGCCGCTGCGTTTGGATTCGCCGCGCGCCTCACCGCTGGCGATCACTTCCGATGTCTCGGCGTCGACGAAACGGTAATTAATGGCAACGACGGCCTTATCCTCTTTTTTCGCCCCACCAATCGCGCCGCAAAGCCTGCAAAAGCCACCTACTGCGGCGGCCGCACCGCCCTTCTTTTTATCGTCCCGGCCAAAGATGATGATGTCCCCGGTCAGGAGTGCATCGGCGCCGCTGATGCCGCCAATTCGTGCGCCCGTGCCCTGCTTCACGCGGTTACCAGCATTTCTGTCCTGCTCCGCCTGCAACATGCCGATCTTCGCGCGTTCCACGATGACGACGTTGCCCTGCTGCGTTAAGCGGCTGGTGAGCATCGCGCGTATACCTTTACCGATATTCTGTTGCGTGCCGAAAACCGCTTGAACTCCCGTCATGACGGCCGAGTAGTCGAACTCGTCGACGATCACGCGCTTCTTCGCAGCATTGATCGAAGGCGCGGTCGGCATGCTGGCAGGTGTCACTTGGCCGCCGCCCGGGAGTGCGGCGGGAGCAGGAGCGGACGACGGCGCGGGGGCGGGCTCGGCCGCAGGTGGTGGTGGCGTGGCGGCAGCCGCGACCGGTGCTGCTGGCGTGCTGGCCGGATCCATCATCACCCCCATCACAGCCTCGGAGATGCCCGCGTTCTTCAGTTTCACCATGTCCGCCGGCGTCAGATCTACCGGCTTATTCTCCTTCTGTAACTTCTTTATAATCAGGGCCTCCGAAAAGCTCCTTTGGACATCGCGATGACATCGTCCACGGGAGAACTCTTCGCCGCCGCCGGACGAGGAGCCGCTTTGGCCGGCGTAGCCGTTTTGGGCGCCGGAGCGTTTTGTCCGGCCGCCAGCGCAGCCGCGAATCCAATCACTGTCAAACATGAGAGCATCTTGATTTTCATAATGACCTTACCTTCCTATGTATGCAGGCGGCAAAACCTTACCGCTTTGCTCAACTTTTTTTCCCACTTAAACTTTTTTCTCCGCCCATGCGGTGCCGCAGCCAGGAACGGGCAAATTCCCAATCCCGCCGCAGTTTCGCCATGCTGATCCCCATGACCAGAGCGGCCTCGCGATCAGTCAGCCCGCCGAAGAACTTCAACTCGACTACCTTTGCCGCTTCCGGGTCCTTGGTCGCCAGAAGGTCCAGCAACTGGTCGATAGTTTCGAAGTCGTGCTCCGGCTGGGTCGCGAGCGAGCCCGGTTCCGCATCGTCTAATGCGATCTTGACTCCAAAACTTCGCTTCGCGGCCTTCTTTTGCCGCGCATGATCGATCAGAATCTGGCGCATCTGCCTGGCCGCCACGCCGAGAAAGTGTGCACGATTTTGCCAGTCAACCGGAGTCGCCCGGTGCGCCCCGTCTTCAGACGGACGAAAGAGCCGAAGGAAAACCTCGTTCACCACCGCCGTCGGCTGCAGGGTATGGTCTTGCCGTTCCGATGACATGTAGCGCCGCGCGACTTTCCTGAGATCCGTATACACGACGCTCATGAGCTTGTCCGCCGAGGCCGCATCGCCCGCGCGGACTGCCTGCAAGAGTAAAGTGATTTTCTCAGGATCCGGCGCCATGAGTTACCTGTCCCCTCCGCGCTCACGGCACACTGACACTAGAAATTGTTGATCTGGACCAAGCCGTCCGGGACGAAGGCAAGACTTGGGAGGGCGCTGCGCACCCCTGGCGCGGCAGCCCCGTTTACTCGGCCAGTTCAGTTCTGGCACGGAAAATTCCTCCCTCAATCCGACTCTCTTTCAACGCAGAAAAATTCCCTGAAGAGAGCTCATTGACCTTTACCGAGCGTCTTTTCGCGCTTACCGTATCGTCAAACTTACCACAAACAAAATCCAAACTCCACCGGGCGGCCCACGCTCGCCCACGCTCGGGTACCGGTAGATCCAGTGTTTCGACGGGCGCGATCTCCCGGTACGTATACACTTTGGCCGTCGCGATTGCAACTCAAACAATGGTTTAGCGTAACCGAACCATGCGGGGACAACAGCGTCAGGTGCGTCAGCAAGGCGACTGCGGGATCGGCCAAATAGTACGCTGGGCTTCCGACTGTACGGGCTTGATGCGTCCCACGAATATATCGTCGGTCGCGGCATATCACTCGCGACGGCCGGCGTGTTCGGAATCGCTTGCTACTCCGGGCGGGGATTCCTGTCGGGAAGGGTGGCGATTCCGGTTCACAATCAGGCTGGCGCCCTCGTCGCATATGCGGGCCGGTCCGTAGATGGCGAACTACCAAAGTACAAACTGCCCCCGGCGTTTCGCAAGACCGCCGAACTGTTCAACCTTCATCGCGCCGTCCTCGGGCAGTGTCGTCGCGTGGTGCTCGTCGAGGGCTTTTTCGACTGCATGAATGTTCATCCCAGGCGGGGCTTCCCAATGTCATCGCATTGTTGGGATGTGCTCTGTCAAAACAGCAAACCGACTTGCTGACCCGGCACTTTTGCGGAGGTCATTCTTCTGCTCCGAAGGACACTCGCAAAGCGCGCCACGGTGGGTCGCCCCGATGCCGGGTGCACCCACTGTAGGTAGCCGTCGAAATCTGTTGGCACAGAGGACAAACGGCAGGCTGATTCGTCCTGACAAAAATCTCAAAGTCGGGGAAGGCGCCATTGCCTCCTTAGCCTAACATTCAGATAAACCAATGTCTTAAACGCAATTAGATCGTTTCTTGCCCGCCACCTGCGCCAAAACTGCGGAAGCTGGTGAGCGGCTTCCACGGATCGATACTATCCCGGTTTTAAGGATTTAGCAAGTATTATAATTGCCCTAATTCAGAACGTCAATTTCAGCGCGAACCGGAGTTGCCTGTCGCCGCTCGAAGACGAGATGATGCCCAGCGTCGAACTGCCGACAGTGGCGCTCGGATTGCCGAATTGCGGAGTGTTCGTCAATCCGAATGCTTCAGCGCGGAATTGCAGCTTCAGATACTCCCTGATCGAAAAGCTGCGAAAGACGCTGCCGTTCAGATTAAACAGTCCTGGACCGCGCAGGATATCGCGGCCAGTGTTCCCGAAAGTCGGCGTGGTTACCGCGGCGAATGCGGCCGGATTGAAGTACGGGTTTCCCGGGCCATGGCCGCCCAAAATCTCTACCGTTGGGAGCACTTGATTGGCAGTCTGTGAATTGCCGGGCGAATTTAACGACGTCGCGGAAGCGCTCACCGTAAAAGGCGTTCCACTCTCGCGGCTCATGATGGCGTTGACCTGCCATCCGCCGGCCAATTTAGCGGCAATACCATGATTCAGCAGTTGCCGGCTCTTGCCGAATGGCAGCGCGTATGTTCCATAGAGTTGGAAGTTGTGCGTCCGATCGTAACCCGCGAGAGCGTAATTTCGGTACATGATCGGAGCCCAATTCCAAGTTAGGGAGCCGCCTTCTTCGTTGTCGGCCGCATCCATAGCTTTCGAGAACGTATAGGAGACGCCGAAGCTCGCATTCGCCACGCGGTGAGTGGCGCGAACCTGCAGCGAGTTGTACTTCGAGGCGTCGATCGGAAGCATGGAACTGATCGTAGACGCATTGCCGTACAGAATATACAGCGGCTGGCCCGCTTTACCGCCGTTGGGAGGAGCGGCGTTGATATTAACTCCGCCGCTGGGCGAACATCGCGGGTCCCAACGTAACCGGCCTGGAGACTGTATCCCTTGCCTAGATCGCGCTGGATGGTGAAGTTATAGGACTCGGCATAGCCGCGGCGGTAAGGCGTTGGATAGCTCCATGAACCGTAGTTGGCCGGCAGAACCAGAGTGCTTGCCGTGAGATTCGGACCAACAATGGCGGGAATGCCGGTAAGCAAGGTTGCCCGCCGCGGAGTATGCGTTGGCGCCGCTATACTGCGCGGTAATCGTCTCAGGATAGGTTTGTACATTATTGCGGAAGCTCTCGGCGTTGGTATTGATTCCATAGCCGGTTCGGATTACCGTCTTCTCATCCAGACGATAAGCAATCCCGAGTCGTGGAGCAATGAATCCGTGCCCGGTATCGACATTCGTGCCTTTGAGATGAACAAGGTTCGTGGCGGGATCGTAATGGATGCCGTCGATGCCGTGCTCCGCGTGGCTGTAAGGATAAATCTCATAGCGGAATCCGTAATTGACAGTCAGTTTGCGACTCACCTGCCATTGATCGCGGGCGTAGAAGCCGTACGAACTCTCGATGATCGCGGCGGGATCGACATACTGATAATCGTGGTTCATGGCGGTCGGCATACCGAGGAGGAAATCGGCAAATCCGTTGTAGAGGGTTGGCGCAGCGCCGCCGTTCAGGTCCGTCAATCCGCCGCTGAAAGTGAACCCTCCGCGCACGCCTACGGTGCTGTTGGCCTGGAAGTCGATGATGGAGTAATGGAAGATCTCTGCGCCGAAGCGCAATGAATGAGCGCCCTTGATCCAACTGAGATTGGCCGACTCCACCCACAGATTGTCGCGGAACAGGAATGGGTTGGAGGCATTCGTATTGCCGAGGCTCGAAAAGCCGCTTACCGCAAAACTGGGATAGCCGCCATCGAGCGGACTGGGACCGTTCGTGCCGGGAATGCCGAGGACGTCGGACCCGTAGTTCTTGCCGATGTCGACATTCTGGCCGGAAAGATGCAAGCGCGTGAAACCGGCATTGACGTCCAGCAAAAGCGCCGGAGTGATGGTGTAAGTCCCTCCAAGTGAAACGCTCTGTATGCGGCCCGGACCGTTGCCTGGCTGCCCTCCGTCGACGGCTTGTCCACCCGCCGCGCCCAATGCCTGTGGATCGAACACAAGGCTCGGCGCGATACTGTAACGGCCGAAGATCGAACTCTTCTGGGTAGGATTGTAGTTGATCTTCATGTCGACGTTATCGCGCGTGAACCGGACGTCGCCGCTGGCAGCGTAGTCGTTCCCTATACCGCCGATCACGTTGGGCTCGGGGATCAGCGCGATCATCTTGGCGGCAGCCGGATTGATCGATGAGGCGGGAATCGCGTTATTGGGAAAGGGCGTGCGGCCGGTCCCGGTCGCCGTCCCGGTGGCGGGATTGTAAATGGTGGTGCCGGTGCCGGCGAAATTGCCTTGCCGCAAAGCGTCGGTCGGGACGGTCTGGAAGAGAGAGGTATTCGTGCGCCGTAGCGTTCGTTCCCACACCGCGAAGAAGAACAGTTTGTTCTTTATGATCGGACCGCCAACGTCCAGGCCGAACTGGTTCAAAATGTTCTTCGGATTTTTCGCGCCATAGTAGAAGAAGTTGCGCGCCTTGAGATCGCTATTCGTGTTGTACTCCCAGGCACCGCCGTGGAACTGGTTCGTGCCGGACTTGATGATCGCATTGATCGCCGATCCAGCGGCCTGCCCCTGTTCGGCGTCGAAGCTGTTGGTAACGATGTTGACTGTCTGAATGGATTCGGCCGGCGGAATGTAACTGGCGATCTGGGGCAGCCAAGGATAGATATCGCTTGCGCCATCGAGCTTCATGTTATTGCCGGTCATGCTCGAGCCGTTGACATAGAATGCCTGCGACTCGGTAGGATTCGAGGCTGTGGAACTGTTCGCGACCGGCGGCGTGAACCCCGGGACTGTGATGAATATACTTTCGAAGTTGCGGCTGCCATTGGTTCCGGTGAGCGGGAGATCCTCAATGTCCGTCTTCGAGATTTGCGTGTTGACGTCGGCGCGGTCGGTCTGAAGGACCGCGGAAGACGCGTCAACGGTAACGCTTTGTCCGACGGCAGCGACCTGAACCTGCACATCGAGTCGGCGGACCGTGTTCTCTTGCACCTGAACACCGGAATGGATGCTCGTACCGAAGGATGGCGCGGTGATCGTCACCTTGTAGATGCCCGCCTGGAGGTCCGGGAGTAGAAACACGCCGCGGTCGTCCGTCGAAGACCGCTTCGCGATACCAGTGCTCACATTAAGAGCTTCGATTTTTGCGTTGGGTACAGCGCCACCCGAAGGGTCGGTCACGTTTCCGGTTAACGAGCCGTACAGGACCTGCGCGTCGGCGGCGAATGGCAAAACAGTTATGGCAAGAATGGTCGGCAGCAGCGAAGCAAGTCTGAGAAACAGGATCGACATAGAACCTCATGAAGCAAAGTACGCGGGCAGGACCCGTGTTGAAGCAAGTATTTCAAACAAAACAGATCGCTGTCAATGCACCGAACTACGGTGGGGTGCGCGACATAGAAGTGCAACGCAATTTCTTTCTTTCTTTGCCACACTCTTCTGAGCGTATAATAACGCCTGACAGGAAAGCCTATGCCGCTACTCTCGATGCTCTTGAAGCCGATCGATCCGGACTCCTTGGAGAATTTCTTCACTTGGGTCATTTGCGGCCTGGTTCGGTCGCAGCCGTGTGCGCCGCTGCGGTAAGGTGGCCGGCTGTATTGCGCCCAACCGAACGACCCTTCCCGACCCGCTCAGTTTCATCTGACCGATTCCATCGCTTCCAGAACTCGGCGAGGATCTAGTCGTCTGCTGGGCGGCATCACCGAGAATAATCCCACAGCAACCGCTTCGACGCCATACTCGGCAAAATCGAGCGCCGCTTTTCAAAAAGTTGCAGCGCCATCGCTTCATTCACCTGGCCGGAAGCATCGGTGTGCGTCTAGAGCTCGCTGGTCGGCTCCCAGTCAAACACTTGTGTGCCGATGCCCTTTCCGGCAGCCAAGTACGATCAATTGCCGCTTTTGGGGACAGTGAAGCAAAGAGTTGGTCTGTCGAGGAGCATTGTAAAATCCGGTGTAGTCGTGTAACTAACGATATGGTACAGAAGACAACTTTGCTGCTCTTCGCCATCATCTCCGCACAGGGCGCGACGCCGGTCATCATCGATACCGACATGGGATCGGATGACGTGATGGCGATCTCTCTTCTTCTGTCTCACCGCGAGATCCCCATCGAAGCCATTACCGTGGTGAATGGACTCGCGCACGTCGCGCCCGGCGCAGCAAATGCTCGAAGATTAGTGCAGGCGTCGGGCCGCGGTCCGATACCGGTGCTCGAAGGCCGCGAAACTCCTCTGGAGCGAACCGCGGATTTCCCCAGCGAATGGCGCGAGATGTCAGATCGGCCGCTCACCGGGATGCCGGCCCCGGCTGAGCATCACGCTCAACGCGCTGAAGACTGGTTGAATCGCCGGTTGAAAGATCAATCGCATCCCGATTCGTATTCTCGCGCTCGGACCATTGACCAATGTGGCACTGGCTCTGGACGGTGCCAGTCCCAAATCCGTGGAAGAGATCGTCATCATGGGTGGAGCGTTCCGCGTTCCCGGCAACCTGGGCGACGGCGGAGCCTACAAGACCACCAACACCACGGCGGAATGGAACTTCTTCGCCGATCCGGAAGCCGCGGCAAAGGTCTTCCGATCCGGCGTACCAATCCGCGTGGTGCCGCTCGATGCGACCAGCCGGGTCAAACTGGATGACACATTTCTCAAGCGCTTTAACCGGCAGGCCAAGAATCCGCTGGCGGAAATCGTCAGCCACGTGCTGGAGGGTGCGCGCGACATGATCCACCAGGGATTCTTCTATGCGTGGGACCCGCTCGCCGCCGCAGCGCTCCTCGATCCGGCCGTCGCGTCCTGGACATCCGCGCACGTCACCCTGCGCGTTGGAGGAAATGAGGCCGGGCGCAGCGTCCTCGAACCAGGAGCACCGAATGCGAAAGTCGCACTGGATGCCAGCCGTGAACGATTCGAGAACATCTTCTTGAAGAGCTTCGAGCGCTAGCGTTTGGCATTTCGCTTCGGCGGAATGGGCTCATAAGCGTGCACTGGAAGCATCTGCATTAATCGGCCCTTTCGGTGAGTACAAATGAGCAAGGATCGTTGCCTGGGCACGGTCGTGCCGACTCCTTGATAGTCGCGGCTCAGATTGCAATTTTGGTAGCTGCTAGCTGTCTCCTGCTTATCCGGTTGTTTTCAGCAAAATACAATAGGTAGCGTTTGTCGCGTGGTCCGCGAGTGCGCGACCAACGCTGGGCCGCGACAGGCCCGCAGGCGCGACGCAACGTCGGCGCTCACCTGCCGTGGCCGACCACAACATCTAGTGGCTTGCTGAAACAACCGGATAAGCAGGAGCTGTCTATTTCTTTAACAGTTCCAAAACCGCGGAGGACGAGGCTATGATGCCCGTGCGGATGGCCGGTTCGGCTTGTGGAAAGAACCCGCTCGAGTGCAGCGATGGCAGCGGTTTTCCCGAACGCTCGCTCTCCTGCAATTGGTGTGCGGAATTCGCGCCGAGCAAGAACATCACGATTGGAATCTGGCGGTTCAGTCCGAGAAGACCGAAATCTTCGCTTACCATAATCGGCTTCGGCTCCGTCACATTACCCGCTCCAAGCGAGGCGGCGAAGGCGGACCTGAGACGCGCCGCGAGTGCCGGGTCGTTGTAAGTGACCGGGACCACCTCCGTCTCGCTCACCTTGACGATGGGCGCGCGATCTTCGGGAACGCCGGCGGTCAAGGCTATGCCGCGAGCCATTCGCTTGATGGACGCGAGGATGTTCTCGCGAACGCTCTCGCTGAAGGCCCGGGTGGTGAGTTCGAGGACCACTTCGTCCGGAATGATGTTGTTCTTGGTTCCACCGTGAATGGAGCCGACGGTAACGACAGCGGGGTCGAGCGGCGAATTCTGGCGGCTCACGATGGTCTGGATAGCCAGGACAAATTGCGCGGCCATGACGACGGGATCCTTCGTCGCCTCCGGATGCGCGCCATGGCCGCCAACGCCGCGGATAATCACTTCAACCGAGGTTGCGGTAGCGTACATCGGACCCGAAATGACGCCTATTTTTCCGGCTTCAATGCTCGGCTCGTCGTGCAGCGCGATGGCATAGTCTGGCTTCGGGAAGCGCGAATAGAGTCCATCCGCCAGCATGGCGCGCGCTCCGTCAATCGTCTCTTCGGAAGGCTGACCGATGAACATCACGGTGCCGCTCCAATGGTCTTTCAATGAGGCAAGCAAACGCGCGGTTCCCAGCCAGGATGTCATGTGCAGATCGTGTCCGCAGGCGTGCATGACGCCTACTTCCTGGCCGGCTGCATTCTTGCCACGGACTTTACTTGCGAATGGCAATCCGGTTTTCTCTTCCACGGGAAGCGCGTCGAGTTCGGTACGCAGAAGGACGACCGGACCCGCGCCGTTCTTGAGGATGGCGACAACGCCGAAAGCCTGGCTGCCATCGGGGTATCTACCGACATGCTCAGTGACCGAATAGCCAGACTTGCGCAATTCGGCCGCGAGAAACGCGGACGTCTGCTCTTCTTGATGCGACAGTTCCGGATGCGCGTGCAGTTGTTTGTAGATCGCCAGGAGAGCGGGCAACTCAGGGTCGACTAGCGGGCGGAGATCGGCGGCGGCGAGGGTTAGCGATAGAGGGAGGAGAAGGAGGAATCGGGCGATCGTCATGCTCGGCACGGCACTTCTAGGCGTTGGCGTTGGCTGCGAGTTCTTTTTCGTCTTGTTTTGCCGGATCGGATTCGAGCGGCGGCTTTCCATAGCGGTTGAGTTTCCAGGCAGCCGTCTGAATGATCAGCGCCGCGCCGAGCCAGATTTGCCAGTGAGACAAGATCGAGTCCTGAAAGACGAATGCTCCAGTCCAGCCGACGTCAACGCCGAGGCGCCACAAACCGAGGATCAGACACGAGACCGATGCCAAGGTCAGAAGGCTCGCGGTCAGCCATGCCACACGGCTGTTCTTGCCTTTCCTCCGCTCCACTCGGGGACCGCTGCGGAATCGAATTCGGACGACCATACTCAAACACTTTACACCATCGGTGTTTCAGCGATGTTTTGCCGGGTTGGAAACTGCGATACATTGTTCCTTCGATGAGAAAAATCAGAACAGCAATACTTGGAACTGGGTTCATGGGACGCACCCACTCGGAAGCCGTCCGGCGTCTCGGCAATGTGGAGATCGCGGGAGTCGCCTCGTCGACCGATGAACTGGCGCGAACCTTCGCCAATCAGATCGGAGTCGAGCGCTACACCGGCGATTACCGGACGCTGCTCGACGACAAGACCATCGACGCCGTGCACGTCTGCACGCCCAATGGGCTGCACTTCCCGATCTCGCGGGACGCTCTGCTACGCGGGCAAGCACGTGATCTGCGAGAAGCCGCTGGCCACTTCGTCGGCCGAAGCGCAGCAGTTTGTCGACCTCGCGAAGGAGAAGAATCTCGCCAACTGCACCTTTCACAATCTGCGCTATTATCCGATGTGCCAGCAGATCCGCCGCATGCGCGAGAGCGGCGAACTTGGGCGAGATCTGGCGGTGCAGGGCACATATTCGCAGGACTGGCTGCTCTATGACACCGACTGGAACTGGCGGATCGAAGCCGAAGGAGAACGGCCCGTCGCGCTGCTTTCGCCGATATCGGCACGCACTGGTGCGACATGATCGAGCACACCACGGGGCTGCGCATCAAGTCGCTCTGCGCGGATCTGCCGACTTTCCACAATACCCGCAAGCGGCCCAAAGGAGAGATCGAGACGTTCGCCGGCAAGACGCTCAGCCGGGCGATTACGAGGAGGTCCCGATCGACACCGAAGACTTCGGCGCCATGATTCTGCGCCTGGGCGACAAGGCGCGCGGGGCGATGACCGTCAGTCAGGTTTCGGCCGGACGCAAGAATTACTTCCGCATCGAGATCTACGGGACGAAGTCCTCGGTGACTGGGACCAGGAATCGCCGGACACGTTGTGGATCGGGCATCGCAATGAGCCGAACCGCATCATGGTGAAGGATCCGTCGCTGATGTGCCGGCCGCGCGGACCTATGCGGATCTGCCTGGCGGCCATAGCGAAGGCTACGACGACACGCAAAGCAGACGATGCGGCGGTTCTATCGCACGGTGGAGGATCGCAGCGCGCCCGTCGAATACGGGCAGTTCGTGGATGGGCTGCGCGGGCTTGCAGATTGTCGAGAAGGTGCTGGAGAGTTCGAAGAAGCGCGCGTGGGTGGACGTGTAGCAAGCGGGCCCTGTTCAGCTTCGCTCTTTCCAGTTGGGGAAGATTGCCTGGGACTGCGCCACGATTTCATGTATGCGCTTCTGCCGGCGGATCAGAGATTCGAGGAGGCGCTGCAGGTCATCCTCTTCATTCTCGATCCAGTCCGGCGGGATGCGGCGCATGGCGCGGTCCAGCACTTCGTCGGGAAAATGGAGAATGCGTTCGAGCCACGGTTCGAAGTCTTCGAGCGAAGCCACGGGCTCATATACCATGCGGCGTGGATACAGGCCTTGCAAAGCCGATTCAGTGAAGTTCCAATGAGGGCCATTGAAGATGAATCCGTGATCGATCATGAGCGCGATGAATCCCATTTTCTTTCCGCTACCCTTCACGGCCGGAACCCAGTCCTGTAGCTGCGCGCGAAAGAAGATCGATTGACGTCCGTCCGCGTTGCCGGTCCACTTATCGAATACGAGAATCGCGAGAAAATCGGCGCGGTTGTGAACCTGGGCAAGTAGCGAATCGGGAACGAAGTCGTAGATCGCGGTGATGTTGGGATCGCCCGGATGGCGCGAGCCGAAGGCCCAGCCGGGATCGAGGGGAATGGTCCGGCTGCCCAGTTGAATGTTGGCGTCGGGATTCTCACGGAGGAACTCTTCCGGGACGCGCACAAGCTCACAGGGCGGAGCGGAGATGTGTAGATACGAGAGGATTTCGGCGGCGATGAGTTCATTCACCAGAATGCGGCGATGCTGAGGATTGTTGCGGAACTTGACGATGTAGTAGCGGCCGTCCGAAGCCTCGATGAGATGCGATTGAGCGCCGCCTCGCATCTTTCGTATGTGCCTCCTTGCAGTAACTGGCATGGGACGGATACGCTAGAAGTTTGGAATACTCCACTCAAGAGGATGGGAAATGCCTGAAGAAGCTACAAGTTCACGACCGCCGGAAGAAAAACGCCCCGGTGCGACCAATAACGAAGTTGCGCTGGAGATGATGAAATTCATCGCCGTTACCACAGGATACGGCAAAGGCGCGACGTCGGCGGCGGGATTCTCGGGCAAGGCGTCGAAGACGGCTGAAGAATATGCGGACGCGCTGCTTCAGTTATTCGAGAAATGCCGAGAAACCGTCGCGAAAGGGCAGTAGGGCAATACGCGATTAAATATTCGGTTTGTAAAAACATCACGCCGGCGGTAGCTCGTTAACTTTATTGCACCGTAAATGCGTAGAGTTGGTTGTCGGCGGCGACAAAGATGCGTCCATTAACGGCGATGGGAACTTGGAAATGCTGGACGTTACCCATCTGTTCATCCGGGCCTCCTCCGGCGTAGAGGACTTCTCCGTTTTCTCCATTGAACCCGTGCAGTTGATTGGTGTAACCCGCGCCGACGGTCCAGACAACGGGTTGCGAAGTGCCGTCCGTGGTCGTGACTATCGGCGATCCGCCGCCCAGGTTATTGGCGCACCACGCGACGGTGATTGTTGGAGGCGACGTGGCACCGATCCTAAGCGCTACCAGATCGCCGGGCGCGCCGGGACAGCCGATTCCGTTGGTGGTGGACTCGAAGACAACATAGGTGCCAGAAGCGGCGGTATATGCGGCAGCAGCGTTGACGATCGATCCGCTACTCACGAGCGCGCTCTGTAGTCCCTCGCCGGAAATTCCATCACCTGTTCCGATGCCGCCCAGGTTATCGCGATCCAACAGATACGCGACGCCGTTCTTGCCAAGGGCGACGACTAAACGCGACGGCGTCGCTCCCGGCACGTCGAGCAACAAGGGTCCGGAACCGCCCACGTCAGAGTCGGTGTCATCCAGGTAAAGCCAGTTGGAGGGCGCGAAGTAATCGGCGGGATCGTTCGAGAAGGTTGCGCCAGGGCCGAGGCGCAGGATAGCTTCGCCATTCATCCAGGTGTCCGTACCACCTGTGTTGCCAGTCGCGGCAAAGATTGACGTGCCGTCGGTGGCGAGACCTCCAGGCGCCCAGATGCCTCCCGCCAACGCGCCCGTCGCCCACGCGGACGGGTGCCCCGGGTCGTCTACGGGGACAGCGACTACCCAGCCGTGATAATCGCCGCAATCTCCGGCGTGGCCGCCATAGGGCACATAGAGAGTGCCCGCATTCAACAGAAGCGCGCCGCGCTGATTTTGATCGGCCGAGTCGAACGTTGTGTCCCCGAAGCTGACATTCGAGAGATCGACGGGCCAGCCGGGAAGCGTGGAACCGTCGTCGAGCGAAAGGGCGAAGATGCGATGCAGCTTGGTTGTTCCGTCGTCCGGCGATGTCACCGTTGTCATTGCATCCGCATAGACGACGCGGTTGTCCGGATCGATCACGGGGGTTCCAGTGATGCCGAGCGGGTCAATATCGCCGCACGCAAGCTGGGATAGCCGCACGGGATCTCCGAGGGAACTGGTCCAAATTTGCGAGCCGTCGGAAGCATTGATGGCGAGAACCACGTTCTGCTCAGTTGCAACGATCAGAGCCGCGCGGCCGCCGGGCCCATTCGATACATAGAGGGGTTGGGCATAGGTGGGACCCGGAATGGGAGCGTAAAACGTCAGATCGCGATGAATGAAAGCGGCCGAGTCCTGAGTGATGAGCGGGTCGATGTAGAGTCCGTCGCGAGTGCCGCTGCGGTGATGCTGCAGAACGTCGCCGGCCAAGAGAGGGCTCAAAGACGAGATGAGTATCAGCGAAACGGAAATGTGTTTCATCGAGTACTATTCTCAGTTGGATAAAAGTAGGGAAAGCGCCTCTTGCCAAAGTATATTGCAGTTATGCTTGATGGTGACTATCTATGTGCCTCCTGATCCTCGGAATCGCTTTTCCGCGCGTCGTGTTAGCTGTGCTGTTCTTCTTTACGAATTTTCTGGCGCGCGCTTATCATGGGATTCTGATCCCCTTGCTCGGGTTTCTATTCCTGCCCCTGACGACGCTGATCTACGCGTGGATCATCAATAGCGGTGCCAACCCGCAGGGGATTTATCTGCTGGCGATTATTATCTGTGTGCTGGCCGATCTTGGACTGCTTGGGCACACGGCTCGCAGCAGCCGAGCTTAAGAGTGCCTGAGCCTTTCGCGCGCATCGCGGACGATCTGCTCCGCATCAGCGCCGTTTTCCGCGCCAGCGGTGATATGTCCCATCTTCCTTCCTGGACGCGCTTGGGCTTTGCCGTAGAGGTGCAGGCGGGCATCGGGAATCGCGAGCGCGGATTGCCAAGCGGGCTCGCCAGTAGTCCAGAGATCGCCTAGGAGATTCGCCATCGCGGATGGGCGCGCACGAAACGTCGAGCCCAGCGGCAGACCACAAACGGCGCGCAACTGCTGCTCGAATTGGCTGGTGACGCATGCGTCGATGGTGAGGTGTCCGGAGTTGTGAGGGCGCGGCGCGAGTTCATTGATAAGCAGGCGGCCGTCGCGCGTCAGGAAAAATTCGGTACACAGCACGCCAACTACCTGCGAGTTGCTCCATGACGCTGCGCGCGATGGCGACGGCTTCGCGTGCCACGCGATCATCGGCTGGAGCGGGTGCAATCGAAACGTCGAGTATGCCGCCCACGTGATCGTTGCGAATCGCCCCGTAATGCTCGAATTCGCCGCACTCGCCACGCACCGCAACCACCGACATCTCAAACTCGAAATCCACCATGGCTTCGAGTACCGCTTCCTGCTCGCCGACACCCTGCCATGCCGCTTCCGCATCGGCGGCCGATGTGAGCCGGAACTGGCCCTTGCCGTCGTAACCGAAACCTGCGGTTTTGAGAATAGAGGGTAATCCAAGACGAGCGATTGCCTGGTGCAACTCATCAAGCGACCGTACGTGGGCGAATGGCGTGACCGGAAAACCGTGCTTCTGAAGAAACTGTTTCTCCCGCAAGCGATGCTGCGTGATGTGCAGGATCTTGCCTGCCGGACGGACCGGCGCTTCGTCTTCCGCGGCTGCGGCGGTCGCTGCCGGGACGTTCTCGAATTCAAAAGTAACAGCCGCTACGCCGCGCGCAAACTCTCGAACGGCGTCCAGATCGTCGTAGGGTGCGTTAATTTCGACGTCGGAGATCTGGCCGGTGGGCGTATCGAAATCGGGGGAGAGGGTATGGACACGATAGCCCATGCGGCGGGCCGCGAGGGCAAACATACGTCCGAGTTGCCCGCTGCCGAGCACGCCGATGGCTGCGCCGGGAAGGATCGGAGTCATTCTTCGAGCTTCTCGGCAAGCACGCGGTCTCGCTGTTCGGTGCGGAAGACGCGCAATTTTTCCCGCAGGTCCGGACGGGAGTTGGACAGGATTCCGATGGCTAGGAGCGCGGCGTTCTTTGCTCCTGCGACTCCGATTGCAACGGTGGCGACGGGAATCCCCGCGGGCATTTGAACGATGGAGAGCAACGAGTCCATGCCTTTGAGCGCATGGCTCTCGACAGGTACACCGATGACGGGAAGCAATGTGTGGGCGGCAGTCATACCGGGAAGGTGCGCCGCGCCACCCGCTCCCGCGACGATGATTTCTATGCCGCGCATTTCGGCGTCCTTGGCAAACGCCGCCATGAGGTCCGGAGTACGATGCGCGGACACGACGCGCGATTCGTGCGGGACGCCGAATTCGGCGAGGATGCGAGCCGTCTCGCGCATGGTTTCCCAATCGGACCGGCTGCCCATGATGATGGCAACCAGCGGGCTCAGCGGCGCGTTCATCGTTGTATTTAGCGGGACCTATTGGCCCTGCGCGAGCGTGTAACCGCGCGCGCCGTCGAAGTTGCGTAGTGTCTCGGTCTTGACGATGTCGTAGCCTGCCGCGGTAACCTTTTGCATCAACGCGGTGATCTGGTCATGAGTAACCAATCCACCATTGGGCGGCATGAAGCGGCACTGGAAAGCATCCACGACAAAAGTCTCGGCCATGGAATCCGGCCAGACAGCGGTGCCTCGATTGGACATCATAGTCAAGGTGACGCCATCGTGAGTCACCTGGTGCAACGCATCCCCGAACTCCTTGGGACCGCGTCGATCGCCGGCGCAGTAGAGATCGACGCCAACCATCTCCACCTTCTTTGCGATTTTCGATTCGTCGCGAGTCCAAGCTTTGCGCTCTGCAATCGCGGCGTACTTGACGACCTTCAGCGTCTCGGGCTTCTTGCCTAGGCGATCAACCACTGCCTGCGCAAATTCTTTCGTGCCGACCTTCTGCTTGCTGACGCCCTCTTCATAGATGTCGTAAGTGTGGATGCCTTCTTCGATGGTGCGCAGCCACGCATTGTGGACGCGCTCGGCAATTTCGCTTTGTCCGATGTGCACAAGCATCATCACGCCGCCGAGCAGCAGGCCTGAGGGATTGGCAAGATTCTGCCCGGCGCGGCGGGGGGCCGATCCGTGAATCGCTTCGAACATCGAAGCCTGCGTGCCGACGTTAGCCGAGCCGGCGAGTCCGACCGAGCCTGCGATCTGCGCGGCAACGTCGGAAAGAATATCGCCATAAAGGTTCGGCATGACGATGACGTCGAATGCCTCCGGCGTATCGGCGAGCTTGGCCGCGCCGATGTCGACAATCCAGTGCTCGTTTTCAAGGTCCGGATATTCGGCCGCGATCTCATCGAAGACTTTATGAAAGAGACCGTCGGTCATCTTCATGATGTTGTCTTTGGTGAAGCAGGTGACCTTCTTGCGGAAGTTGGTTTTGGCGTATTCGAACGCGAAACGGACGATCTTTTCGCAACCGGGCCGGGAGATCAGCTTCAGGCACTCCATCACATCGGGGCTGATCTGGTACTCGATACCGGCGTAGAGATCTTCTTCATTCTCGCGGACGATCACCACATCCATCTTGGGATGCTTGGTGTCGACGAACGGGTGGTACGAGACGCAGGGCCGGACGTTTGCATAGAGACCGAGCTTCTTGCGCGTAGTCACGTTGAGGCTTTTGAAGCCTCCACCTTGCGGAGTGGTAATGGGTGCCTTGTAGAACACCTTGGTGCGGCGCAGCGATTCCCAGGCGCTGGGAACGATTCCGGCGGTGTTGCCGGAGAGATAGATCTTTTCGCCGATCTCGATCTTTTCGATATCCAGAGCTGCGCCGGCGGACTGAATGATGTGGAGGCTGGCCTCCATGATTTCGGGACCGATGCCGTCCCCGTATGCAACGGTAATTGCTGTTTTCTGACTCATGGTCGGTTGATTCAACAGGATATCATTGCGGACGATCGCGAGCAGAAACGGCAAAAGGGCAGTCTGCCGGTATGCGACAGTCTGCCCTGAAATTCGAGCAACTTTGGCGGGTCGTTAGTTCTTGCGTTCGGCGGGCGCTGCGCCTTCGGGAGGAGCCGACGCCGGATGCTCCGCTCCTTTGTGGCAGGTGTAGCAGCGCACTTCCATCTTGCCCTCGAAGAACTTTTCGTTAATGTCGTGAGTCATAGTGATCATCTTACGAGCCATCAGCTTTTCGCTTTTTTCGTCCGATGACCGGTCCTGAACATGGCAGAAGTTGCATTCCACGCCGAGGGACGCACTGAAGGTACGCATGTATTGAAGGAATTGTCCGCTGGGAACTTCTTTCAGAACCTGGACATTTTTGAACTGCTCGCCGGCGGGTTTGTTGGGGTCCATCTTCATTTTCTTGGGAGGGGCGTCCTGACTGAGAGCCAAGGAGGCGCAAAGGACGCCGAAAATAAACGCGAGAAGGGTCGCACGGATTCTCATATCGAACTAATGTATCAAAAGCTCCGGGCGATTGTGAGGGGCGGCACGACAAGCAGGAAGCGAGTAAGGTAGAGTCGTGCCGGTTCCCGGTTCTGAACACGCGCTGTCGCGCGAATTTCATGGAAGCATTACGCAGGCGGAGGCTTTTTCCTACAAATAACGCCGCGGGCGACCATTCGAAATGAACCGGGACGAATCGAAATTCTCGTTCTCGCTTTCTCCAATAGCTTGGCCGTTCTTGAGTCCTCCCAACCCTATAAATGGCCGTGAAAATTTCATGGCGCCGGGCTACTTGCGTAGGCGGTGGTCGAGGTTCTCGTCGATACAGTAACTTCACCGTTTCGGCTTCCCCAGAGGACCTGGAGATTCTCCTTAAGAACTGCTGACCGAAAGAACTGCTGACCGATGGGAAATGCCGAAAGTCTGCGTTTCCGCTCGATTCGAGCAACGCCACGCTATTTGGGCATCGTCCCCGGTTGGGACTGATTGATGTCCTTCATGACGCTCGCGAAATGCGCAAAAGGTGTGTTGAACGTGAACCAACTTGTGAAACTCGCAGGCGTCCCGAACCGCCCGAATCGACAATTGCATTTAGCCCCAATTTCTCTCCTCCCGGAGCTAAACCGACTGGTTGCATTACCATTAGTTTTTAGAGAAGTAGAAACCGTAGTCGGCGCGGTGGAAATGTGGGAATCGCGCTGTCAGCGATTTCCAAAGGCGGTGGGAAGTGAGGGAAACCTGTTTTTGGTTTTCCTCGCTTTCCATCCGACCTGTCATTTCCACGGCGCTCCGGGGTTCTGCTATGTCTTTGGTCGTCCTCAGGCGCTCTGCTTTTCGCGATGCGTGACAGTAATTCGCTTTTTGGCCTGTTGCATTGCAATGGCAGCTTCTGTATCGGATTGCGTTCTGTTCAAAGCTTGCTCTAATTCGTCCATGCTTATACCAGGCCGCAGATAGGCTCTCGCATTGAGCTGTCTGGCTCAATATCTCGAACGGTGTCGCCCATTTCCGATAGACGTCGTCTGTCGTTTGCCATTGGGTTCTTCCACAATCTCGGGGACTGGCGCAGGGCCGGTGGAAGTTGATATAAGGATTCAGATACTCGCGATGAAATTGATCGACCGCTTCCGCATGCTGACGCACCGATATGGCTGAAACCCATGTGTTTGCGGATGATCGTCTCCGTTTTTCGCACTCCACCAGACCGTTGTCTCCCGTGATCGGTGCGCTCGTGATTTGGTCTGTTCGATCAGTAACTTGTCCAGCAGCTGACGCCACGGTATAATTGATGAACTCGCTGCCATTGTCGGAATGAAAACCGCGAATGATGAACGGAAATTGTTCCAACAACTGCTCCAGCAGCGGAATCAGCCAGTGTTCCGAGATCTGCGGTGTAGCAGCAACAATCTCCCACTGCGTCACTTCGTCGACCGCATTGATGTGATAGATCTCCTTTCACACCGTCCTTGTCGCCCTGATGTACGGTGTCGATGCGCAGATATCCAGGGCGACCCTGCGGCCTCGGTTTGCGCCGCTCTCCGATCGGGATCGCGCGTCGGCCTGGTCGGCTGGTAGCTGGTGTTTTTTTTGCGGTAGCTCTCCGAGTTGCGGAAACCGGTAGAGATCTGAGCTACCGAATCCCTGCTAAGTCGCTCGTAAACTGCCTGACCGTACACCATAGAACAGAAATCGTGTTACACTAGACTCACTTCCATGCAAAAGATAACTGTGCAGCTCACGCCGGAAGAACTGCAGGCTCTGGTAACGCTGACAGAGAATCAATTCTTCCGTATCAAGTACCTCGATCCCAAGATGCCCGGATACAAGGGCCGGCCGAAAGAGGTTGAGGCAGCTCAGTCGGCGGTACACGTACTACAGGCCGCACTACGCAAGGAAAAAGGCTTCAAGGACCTGGCCGCTAAGTAGCTGAGCGTTTTACGTCCGCGGATTGCGGCTGATACGACCCCGGAACCGAACGTAGCGAGATCGCGAGCCGGTTCCACCCCTTGATTGCAACCACGGCATACGTCAGGTTGAGGAGTTCCGTTTCATTGAACTGCTGCCAGACCCGCTGATAAAGTTCATCCGGAACCCGATTCGAAGCGATCAGCGTGGTAGTGGTGCAGCCTTTGCAAACCCGCGGGCTGGTAGGCTGGAAAGACCCCATGGCGCCCCGACCAACGATCTTCAAATGGCGGCAGACCGAGCCCGCAATCATCCTTTGTGCCGTTCGTTGGTACCTTCGATACTCGTTATCGTTGCGGAATGTCGAAGAGCTTTTGGAAGAGCGGCCTGCAAGCCGATCACACCACGGTATGGCGTTGGGTGCAGCGTTACGGCCCCGAACTGGAGCACCGGCTGCGGCGTCATCTTAAACCCACCAACAAGTCAGGCGAGTCGACGAAACTTACGTTTGTGTAAAGGGCCAGTGGCGTTATCTGTATCGGGCAATCGATTCGGCAGGTATGACGATCAATTTCCTGTTGTCGGCCAAGCGCGACGCGGATACCGCCAAAAGGCTGTTTCGCAAGGCTCTGCGGGATCAGTCGCATCCACAGCCTCGCGTCATCAATATGGATTTGGCATCCATTTACCCGTCGGCGATCGCGGCTACTAAGAAGGAAGGGATTCTCGGCGGTCGCTGCCGTCACCGGCCGGTGCAGTATTTGAACAACCTCATCGAACAAGACCACCGTGCGATCAAACGACGGGTGAATGCCAAGCAGGGATTCCGAGAATTCCATGCGGCGCGACGAACGATTCAGGGTTATGAAGCGATCCACATGTTGCGCAAGGGGCAGGCTAGATGGGTGAGCGGAACTGATGTACCGCGTCAGAATCAGTTCATCAACAAACTATTCGAACTGGCTGCCTGAGGCGCAGCCTCCACCCTCGCTACGCCACCTCATACCCGCACATTGAAAGTTGCAACACTACCTCTTGTCCTCTCTTTAGAACGACAAATCGACTGTGCCGTAGGTGAGCATCCTCGATCCACTCTACGAACTTGAATTGCGCGACCAACACCGGCTTCAACCACAATGTCGAATGCCCGACTATGCCGTATCGGGTGTTGCCAGTGTTGTCACTACAGTGTTCAGCGTCATTTTGTTTCGCCATAATCAGACGGAGGATCCATCAACGGAATCGTGCCCCGTTTGCTCATGTCAGTAAGCGCTGGCGACTACGCGCGGCCTACGTTCCCGATTTGGCTGATCGGGACCCGCTTGCTACTTTCAGGCAACCTGCAATCTACTGCAGGGAAGACATCGCACGCGTTTTTCCCCAGGCAGAATCGAGCGACAGGCATCACGGCAGAACAGCGTACGCAAAAGGGCCGGTTAGGCTTATCTGGTGGCGCCAAACTTCCGCAAGACCTCGGCGACCTCTGCGTGTCCCCTCCGCTCGGCCCAGGCCAGAGGGGTAGCCCAGTGCGCGTCATCGGGGAGATTCGTGGGTGCGCCGTGTGCGAGCAGAAATTCCGCCATTTCCCGCATGTTCGTTCGGGCCGCCCATGCGAGCGGTGTCGAACGGTACTCCTCGTCTCTGGCGATGATCGAGGCTCCCGCATCGAGCAGGATGCGCGCTCGCTCGATGGCATCCGCTGGCGTCTGGCCGCGCTTGCTACCCGAACACAGATCGTGCAGAAATGTCCGCCGCTGCCAGGTTGGCAAGTCCGGATTCATCCCGCTCGCGATGAGGATACGGAGCATTTCGATGTTTTCGATCAGGTAGCTGTGACACCCGGTCACTACTGGCGGCACGCGGATGCCGGCGTCCAGCAGGCGCAACAGCAGATCCTTCTTCCCTCGCGTGCATACGGCCGTGAATACCCCGCCGCAGCCGAGCTCCGCCGAACTTGGGTCTTCCGTCACGCGCCGCATAACTTCGTCGTCCTCATCCAGCCAGACTAGGTCATACGGATCGAGCGTGCCTCCTCGCGCCATCAGCAGCGCCCGCAGTTCGGGAGTTCTCGCTGCGTAGACGGCATTGCCCGCCGAGTCCACATGGCCGTTGGGATTGGCGCCGTGCGCTAGCAGCAACTCCACCAGCTCGCGGTCACCAGCGCGCGCCGCGGCGTGCAGGGAAGCGCCAAGGCGGGCGTCGGATTCGGGCCAATTGGGATCGGCGCCGCGTTCCAGTAGCAGACGTGCGATTTCGCGGTGGCCGAATTTGACTGCTGCGGATAGTGCGCGTTTCCCATTGGGACGCACTTCGCACAGACAGGCGGGGTTCTGGTCAAGAAGTATCGTGACCCGATCCAGGTCCCCGAGTGCGGCGGCAGTCGTCAAATCACAGGTTGCACCACGTGACAGCAACAGTCGGGCGGTATGGAAATCGTTTCTCGCCTGCCCAAGCGGTCTCCGGCTCCATACTGCAACGTCGAGGGCTTGCGAGCCTGTGCCGTCGGTTGCCTCAATATCGGCACCACGATCAAGTAATAGCGCCATCACCTCGTGTGCCGAACCTATCACCGCCCGATGCAGCGGCGTCCTCCCGTCGGCATCGCGGCGGTTCAGGAGTGTTGCATCTCCGTTAAGGATGTCGCGAACGCTCTGGACATCACCGCGCTCTGCGGCCATATGGATCGGATGATCCTCTGCCGGCGCAAATGGCCTGCGGTGCCCGCGGACCTCATCGAGAAGCAGAGCGATATCTTCGTGACCCCGGTCCCTGGCGATTTCAATCAGGTCGTCGAGGTCACAGCCGTTCCATTCCGCTTCTGCGGCGCCCGCGTCGAGCAGAATCCGCACCGCTTCGGCATGCCCTTCTCGTACCGCGAAGTGGATAGGCGGCGCGTAGAAGTATTCAGCACGGCTCAGATTCCGATCGCGTTCCATCAGGCGTTGCAGCGTGACCGTGTCGCCAGCCGCGGCGGCGGTGATCGTGTCCCAGACATCACGGCCCAAGTCGGACTCCATTTCCGGCGGTTGGATCATGCCTCCGCTCACGTAGGCTTTAAGCCTGGGCCAGCTATGGAATCCGTGCGCCCTGGCGAGCACAAGTTGAGCATCGTGCAACGCAAATTTCTGCGGGTAAGCGCCAGGATATCGCGCGGCGGCTTCTGACACGGCGTCTGGCTCGCCAGCACGAACCGCTTCCAGCAATTCCTTCGCCTGACGTTTGAGTTGATCGAGATCCGGGTGCTTGGGGAGCACGCGGGTAGGGAGAGATTTCTTCACAATGATCTCCTTTCCTGGCAGTCCGTAAACGGATCAGCTGCTGCGCCCGGTGTCCGCTCTCTCGGGCAGAAAAGAGTTCATCAAAAATCGACTGCTGAAACTGCAAACATTCAGGAGGACTCAGTCCTTCCCGCGGACACGGCGGCACCCTGAATGCGCCGATTCACATAATAACACCTTACTCGATAGGACGAGTGAATACCGGCTGGCGGCCCGACCATTAACCAGGTGTTCCAAGCGGCGCGATGGCCAGATCACTCGCCACAAGGTGGACGTTCAAGCTTGGTCAGTCTGTGGAACGGCACAGTGTTTAGGCATCCTCGTTGTCCTCACCGCCATGGTCAGCAGGGGTCTGCCCAGCGATCCTGAATCTGGAGGAAGTGACTTGGTACAAACATTCTTTGAGCGTTCATTCGCAATAAACCGCCTACGGCAGCGCCGCATTGGCAGGGCACATCGATCTGCTCGCAGCCGGTGGCAACCCTCGGCTATTCTCGGGTCCACACCGGGATCCAACTCAGGCTGGTCGGGCATTTCAACCGGTGGCTTGAGCAGAAGGACCTCACGGCCCACACTCGCGCAACTGGAGTAGACGCTTCCAGAATCGGATCTCCCCGCGTCCCGGGCCGTCCATCCCCTGATCGCCAGGCGGAGGCGCGGCGGCCGCAACGTCCGTTGATTCTTTGGCCGATTCTTTCAGCTTCGGCCCGCTCTTCGCAACCAGCAGAACATAGATCGACGACTCTTTCGTCGAATGATGCAGAACCAGCTTGAATCGATCGGCAAGGAGATTCTGCAGCATGACATTGGACTGCGCCTTTGTCGCACCCGCCGGAACCTTGGCGGAGATGTCGAACCTCGCCGACGACAACCAATCCGGGCCCGAGATCTGGTAGCTTTTCACGTCGTATGCCCGCTGCATGATTTGAGCAAGCGAAACATTGGTGAATGTCATTTGTCGCGGAGAAAGCGTCCCGGGACCTCCCCGCATCCCGATCATCATGCGGCCGGGCATCGTCGGCGCAGCCGGTTTGATCGAAGCAACCTCAAATTCAGTCGGCGTCTGCGCCCATAAGCCCACTGCGGTCAGCAGTCCGGCCAGTATCAGTCTTCTTGCGATTTGATTCATCATTCCTCTTGCTGCTATCGCCTCTGCAAAGTTCTAAATTCCGCAGCTCATTCTCCGTCGGCGCCCTTTCTGCCTTCCCGAATCGCGGCTGCGGGCAGGCGGTACGAAGGACCATGTCTTACTCGTGCCGCAGAGACGCCAGCGGATCAATTCGGGACGCTCGCCTTGCCGGCGCATAGCCAGCGAGAATCGCGGCGCTCAGGAGCACGACACCTGCCAGCGCCAGGGTTCCCGGATCATTGGGCTGGGTCTCGAATAGAAACGATTTGACAAGCCGGGTCCCGCTCAACGCGGCAGGCACGCTGATAGCGAGTCCCCCCGCCCCCAGTAGTAGAACGCGGCTCAGAACCGTCCACACCACGGCGCCCCGTTGCGCGCCCAGCGCCATACGGATTCCGATCTCGCCGATTTGCCGCGCGACGTTGTACGACATCGTTCCGTAGAGCCCCACGCACGCGATCAGGAGAGCGAGAACCGCGAAACCGGTGCATAGTTTCGCGAACATGACTTCGTGGCCGATCGTCCGGTCGATTTCCGCTGCCTGCGTGACCACATGGGTAACCGGTATGCCTGAATCTGCCTCCCGCACAATCTCATGCACACTCCTGGCATACTTCAGCGGATCACCCGCAGCGCGCAGCGCGTAGGTCACGAGGTCCGGGGAAAACTGGCTGGCCGCTACGAACACGGTCATCGGACTCCCCTCTCCTTTCAGACCACCGTACCGCACGTTAGCCGACACGCCGACGATTTCGAGATCGCGCTTGTCGTCCACGAACGTGATGCGCCGGCCAGCCGGATTCTCGTTCCCGAAGTAAGTCCGCGCCAGCCCCTGGCTGATGACTGCAACTGGGGCGGAGCCCGGTTGGTCGCGGTCGTCAATCTCACGCCCGGCCAGGATCGGAATCTGCATCGTCGGGAGGAAACGCGGTCCGGCGAGCATGACGACTGCGCCTGCGATGGTAATAGCGCCGATCTTCATTGTCCCCCTGTATGTTCTCCCGGCATGGCCGGCGTTGACGATCGAGGATTGCGAAAGCGTCGCGCTGCTCACTCCGGGGATTGATTCGAAGCGCTTGCGCAGGTTCGCGTAAAAAGTGACGATCTCGGGGTCGCGATGCCCGGCCCGGCGCGCATTCAACGAGAACAGAAGGATGTTCTCGCGGGCGTATCCCAGTTGGACGGAGTGCAGCTAGTTGAGTGTCCGGACAAATAGACCCGCTGCGACCAGGATGAGAAAAGAGATCGCGATTTGGACGACCACTAGAACGTGCTGCACGCGGCGGCGCGGTCCGCCCCCGCCGCCATTCTTGAGCGCGGGCATCACGTCCGGACGCGTCGACTGAATCGCCGGAGCGAGGCCGAATAACAGGCCGCAAACCACGGAGAGCGCCGCCGTCACGCCCAGCACGCTCCAGTTCAATTCCGCGTGCAGCGGAAATCTCTCCTGCCCGCTCGAGAGCAGAAATGCCAGCGATCGCGCGCTCCAGATCGGAAATGAATTCCGACGGTTCTAAGGGTGCGCCCGTTCAAGTGCAACTTACACCAGAGCCACAAACTTGGCTTCCGATGTCGGCTGTGGTGGCGATTATTTTACAAACCGGCGCCGTCGGTCGTAAGTTAAACATCTCTCCAAGCATTAAGCAGCGAAACGCGGGCGGCCCACGACCTAAAGTATCACCTGATCTGGTGCACGAAGTATCGGTATAAGATGTTGCACGGCAGAGTGGCTGAGCGTGCGCGCGAGCTGATTCGGCAGGTGTATCAGTCGCGGGAGGTGACGATCATACGCGGGGCGATCTCGCCGGAACACGTACACGTGCTGGTGGCAGCCCCACCGATACTGGCGCGTGCAAAACTGGCGCAGTATGTAAAAGGACGGTCGTCGCCGTGCTTTGCTTTTGTTCATCCGGAAACGGTAGGCTGTTTTCTTGGAGACTATTTCAGAACAACGCAATATCAGACTGACTTTAGCGGGTCTGCAGGCGGGCTGCCTGGGGTCGCTATTGATGATCGGCTGGTGGCTCATGGGCGAGGCTATCACTCGCCGTTCTCCTTGGCTGATACCGAATTTGTTGGCCACAACGTTTTACGGCGAACGCGCGTATCGCTCCGGGTTTATCATGCCGACATGGGCGGGATTGGCGTTCCCATTTGTTGTTTACTGCGCGACCGGCGTACTGTTTGCGCTGCTAGTCCGTGATCGCATTAGATCGGGCTGGATGATG
This sequence comes from Terriglobia bacterium, assembly GCA_963767545.1. GTDB lineage: Bacteria > Acidobacteriota > Terriglobia > Bryobacterales > Bryobacteraceae > CAVVFX01. The sequence continues at coordinate 70,928 of CAVYEV010000018.1, read as the reverse complement.
CTATTGGCGGCGGTGACTGCGGCACTCGCATTCGAATGGCTCTGGTTCGGGATTGTGTTGACGCGGCTGAATCCGATGGCGCATTCTTACTCTCCCGGTCGCTTGATCCTGGTTTCGCATCTGCTTTATGGAGTAGCGCTCGCGAGATATCCAAATTTTCAGAGCGAATTCGAAGGTATTATGGGCCGTGCCTCGGAATTTCGCGAGGCGGATTCATCGGGCTCAGACCAGGAGATACCCAGGAGCGTCACGTAACGCTCCCGCGATGCCTCTACCCGGACGCTCGCGTTTAAGCAAACAGGAGCGATCTCCCGATTGGCCACTCACACGGATGCCGGAGGGCGAGTTCGTCACCTGCCAGCCCGCTCTTGCGCCATGCTCAGATTGGAGGGCAGCCAAGTTACAGCCGGCACCAGTAACGAAATAGTATCCGCCCGCGGGAAGTTCCAGAACGGTGACATCCGCCGAGGAGCCCAGAGAAAAGGCTTGGTCCAAGAGGCTGTTCGCGTTGCTGAGGAGCCGGTCCTGTTGTTGCGCCACATGATACTTATCGGCGCTGGAAGTTGAGATTTGAGGGAATTTTGTGTCTTGCGAGGTCCCTTTGATCGATCATCTTGTATTGGACAATTTTGCCGCACCATCTACGCACACATGGGTTTACACTAGCAAGGGAGCGGACATTTCCTTGATGACCCCGGTGATCGAATCCCCCAGCAGCCCGTCTGAGGATGGCCTTCATGGCCTTTCCCCCGAAGTCCTGACTCGTGTTTTCCGCTTGATGTATACATCGCGCCGCATTGACGACCGGGAAATCCTACTCAAGCGGCAGAACAAGATCTTCTTCCAGATCTCGGGTGCGGGTCACGAGGCGATTCAGGTGGCCGCCGGATTAACACTTCGTCCCGGCCATGACTGGTTTTATCCTTATTACCGCGACCGCGCGCTTGCCCTCACTCTCGGCGTCACTCCTTACGAAATGATGCTACAGGCGGTAGGCGCAGCGTCCGACCCAGCGTCCGGTGGCCGTCAGATGCCTTCGCATTGGAGCGATCCCGCCAGGCATATCGTCACCGGCTCCTCTCCGACCGGCACTCACTACGGACAGGCCGTGGGGTGCGCCGAGGCCAACCGCTATCTGGGTCACGATGGAGTCGTCACGCTGGTCTGCTCGGGCGAAGGCGCCACCAGCGAAGGAGAGTTTTGGGAAGCCTTGAACGCCGCCTGCCTGACACGTTCCCCGGTCATCTTCCTGGTGGAGGATAACGGTTTCGCGATATCTGTTCCGGTGGAGCGCCAAACCGCGGGCGGCAGCATCTCCGAACTCGTGTCCGGCTTTCCGAGAGCTGTTCCGTATCGAGGTGGATGGCACCGACTTTCTCGCGTCTTATGACGCCATGCGGCAGGCCGCTGGCTACTGCCGCGACGGAAAAGGACCCGCGCTGGTTCACGCGCACTGCATCTCGCCCCTATTCCCATTCGCTCTCACGATGACGAGAAGTTGTATAAGACCCAGGCGCGAACGCGATGCCGAGAGCCGAGCGCGATCCGCTGCGCCGATTTCCCGCCCTGCTCCTCGAACACGATATCGTCGACCAGCACGCGCTGGAGCGCATTACGCAGGAGATCGATAAGCAGGTTCACGATGCCGCGCATGAAGCTCTGGTGCAGGATCCGCCCGAGCCCGTCACTGCCCTGACTCACCTGTACTCAGAGAAGATCGATCCCACTGCATGCCTTCTCGACTGCAGCCGCAGTTCTCGGGCGAGCAGCGCACCATGGTCGACCTCATCAACGACACGCTGCACGAAGAGATGCGGCGCGATGAACGCATTGTGGTGTTCGGCGAGGATGTGGCGGATTGCAGCCGCGAAGAGCATCTCTGCGAAGTAAAGGGCAAGGGCGGAGTGTTCAAGGTAACGGCGGGTTTGCAAACGGAATTCGGATCGCGGCGATGCTTCAATACGCCGATCGCAGAGGCCTCGATCGCCGGCCGCGCCATCGGAATGGCCACGGCGGGATTGAAGCCGGTATGCGAGATCCAGTTCTTCGACTACATCTGGCCGGCAATGATGCAGATTCGCGATGAGATGGCAACGCTGCGCTGGCGATCGAACGGAGGCTTCTCCGCGCCTCTGGTCCTGCGGGTCCCGATCGGCGGCTATCTGAATGGCGGCGCGATTTATCACAGTCAGTGCGGCGAAGTGGAGTTCACCCACATTCCCGGGCTTGCGCGTCGTGATGCCGTCGAACGCGCTGGATGCGGCAGGTCTGCTACGCACCGCGATTCGTTGCGACGACCCGGTGCTGTTCCTCGAACACAAGCGGCTGTATCGCGAGCCCTACAATCGTTCGCCGCATGCCGGCACCGAGTATATGATTCCGTTCGGTAAGGCGAAAATCGTCAAGCCGGGACACGTCGCTGACCATCGTGACATACGGCGCCCTGGTTCAGAAGGCGCTACAAGCCGCGATGCAAGTCGAACGGAAGCACGACGCGTCAGACCATCGAGGTGATCGATCTGCGCACGCTTGCGCCCTACGATTGGGAGGCCATCAAGACCTCGGTGGAGAAAACAAGCCGAGTCATGTCGCGCACGAAGATTGCGTTTCATGGGGCTATGGCGCGGAACTCGCGGCGCGGATCGCCGATGAGCTGTTCCATCACTTAGATGCCCCGGTTCGCAGGGTGGCTGCAATGGACACTTGGGTGGGATATCATCCACAGTTGGAGAATACGATTCTCCCGCAAGTGGAAGATCTCGCCAGGGAAGCGGAACGTCTTCTGAATTTCTGAGAGGTAAACAATGTCAACGATATTAGACCGCCGTCAGCTCTTGAGAGGAGCGGCTGTCACGGCTACGGCCGCGAGTTATTCGCGCATTCTGGGCGCCAACGATAAGATGAATCTTGGAATAATTGGGGCAGGGGACCGCGGGCAGCACGACATGTCGCAGTTTCAGTTGCATAAGGACGTGGACGTGGTCGCAGTCTGTGATGTATATGCAGACAAGATCGATCAGGTGAAGTCCAAGGCCGCGCCAAACGCGAAGGGCTTCAAAGACCATCGCAAGCTGATCGAACTGAAGGAAGTTGACATGTGCCTGGTGGCGACGCCGGACCATTGGCACTCGCGCTGCGCCATCGACGCGCTGAATGCCGGCAAGGATGTCTATTGCGAAAAGCCGCTCACGCTCAAGATTGAAGAGGGACCGCTGGTTGTCAAAGCCGCGCGCGTCAACAATCGCGTCTGCCAGGTTGGTATGCAGCAGCGCTCGGGAAAGCATTATCTGCAAGCCAAGCACGAGTATTTCGATACCAATAAACTCGGCAAGATTACGCTGGCGCGTACGTGGTGGCATGGCAACAGTTACCATCTGCGCAAAGCGCCGGCGTCGTTGCAGACGCAGCCCTCGAATCTCGACTGGGCTCACTTCCTCGGACCGCTGAAGTGGCGGGATTACGATCCGCAGCAGTATTTCAACTGGCGCGCCTATCTGGATTTTGGCGGCGGCCAGGTAACCGATCTGTTCACTCACTGGATCGACGTGGTTCATATGTTCATGGGCCACGAGATTCCGTCTGCGGCCTCAGCATCTGGCGGCATATATGAGTACAAGGACGGACGTACGGCTCCCGATACGATTAATGTGCTGCTTGAATATCCGCAGGAATACACCGCGACTTTCGAGGCGACGCTGGTGCCCGGGATTACGGGTGCTGCGATTGAGATGTGCGGTACGGAAGGACGCCTTTGGATTGACCGGTCGCGCTTCGAATATTATCCGAAAGGCGGAGGCATGCGCCGCGGCGGTCCTCCGCAACCTGCGGTCACGGTGCAGGCAACGAGTTATCCGAATACCTCTGACGGACTGACCTACGATCACGTGATGAACTTCCTCGAGTGCGTGAAGTCACGCCAGCGTCCTAATGGGGATGTGCTGATTGGACATCGCAGCGCCCAGGCATCGCACCTCGGCAACATTTCGTATGAGCAGAAACGAAGGATTAACTTCGATACGACCAGGGAAGAGATTCAGCCGCTCTGAGTTTGGTATCGTTTACCTGACGTCCAATGAACGACCACGATATGTCGCAAGCCGGCCCGCGCCTCTGAACTGAGCGCGGGCCGCTTCGTTACGATTGGCGGTTCAAAAGTTCGCCACCTTCGCAATTTAGTCTGAATATTCCAATCATTTACAAAAAGACTCCCTCAACGTCCAACTTAGCGTTCCGCCGTCGCGCCGGCCACCCGCTCGCACTCGATTCCCAATTGGGCTTCGCTTCGAAACAGTAACTGCGTCGCATGTCGGCCGCAAGATCGCAAACGTCCCCGCGTCACTCAAATGGTTTCTTTTTTCCGCCAGCAGAGCCTCCCCCAAAAGCCTTCATTTCGCAAAACATCCCTCGCGGTCGTCCCGTCTCACGCCTGCCCCTCATGGCCGCTCAGAAAAACGGCATCTTGAGTCGTTACCCGCAGCTGTCAGCGCCAGTCGCTACGCTTTTTCTTCGTCGCCGTACATCAATACCTGACTTTGCGCCTGACCGAAACGAAGACCACGATTAAACAGGCTGGCCAGGAGAGGTTTCAATTTCTGGGATATTCGCTGGGGCCGCACGCGTAGCGGAAGACCGGAGGGCAATATCTGGGGGCGAGCCCGGCGGATAAGAGCGTGGACCGGCTGAAGGAGAAGGTGTACGAACTGTTGACGCCAACCAATACGGATCCGTGGGAGGAGGTGCGCACCAAACTCAATCAAATGTTGCGAGGATGGCAGGCGTACTTCGACTATGGCAGCCTGACGAAAGCGTACCAGGAAGTGAGCCACTGCGTAGCGGATCGAGTGCGGCATTTTCTGAGAAGGCGGTACAAGGTGCAGTCGCGCTGCACTACACGCTTCTCCCGAGCGAAGACTTGGGGGTACACCGGCTCATCAAGCCGGAACCCGCCAAACCACCAAAGAAGCCTACTTCGTGAGCCTGCGATGAATCCTATCGGAAAGCCGGATGCCCGCAATGGGCACGTCCGGTTTGATGAGCGGCGAGGGGAAACGGGCGACTGCCAGCAGGTCTCGCACCACGCTCCTCTCCGACTCTACCCTACCCTGGACTCTGAGCGACGGTGTAACGCCACAGTCCCGTTTAGCACAATCTTGTAAGCTGTATTACAATGTTAAGTAGGTGGATTTCTAGTCAAGGCAAAGGGACTTCAAAGTCAGCAATATGAACTCCGAGGGAGGGCTGTCAGCCCGCGAGAGCGAAATACTCTGCTCAATTGTTCGTGCTTACATTGAGACGGGTGAAGCCGTAGGTTCGCGCACGCTGTCCAAACAGCGGCACGATCCGTTGAGCCCGGCTTCGATCCGCAACACCATGGCCGACCTTGCCGATTCCGGCTATCTCGCGCAGCCGCACACGTCGGCAGGCCGTATTCCGACGGAAAAGGCGTTCCGCGTCTTTGTGAAATCGCTCGCCGTGCGTCCTGCATCCACGGCGCAACGTGAGCGGATTTTGAGCCGTTTCAGCGATGCCGAATCGGTGCAGGATCGCGCCGAACGTTCCTCGCGCATTCTTAGCGAATTGTGCCGCGCCGTAGGAATCGCGGCAGCCTTGCCGGCCGGGGGCCAGGAACTGGATCAGGTCGAGTTTCTTCCACTGTCCGACCGGCGTATTCTGATGGTTTGCGTCACGCGTGACCGGCAGGTGCACAATCGCGTAGTGCGAGTCGACGAAGAGCTTACAGCCGAAGATCTGGCATCGATTCGCAATTACATTAACTGGAATTTTTCCGGCTGGCCTCTAGCGGATATCCGGCGCGAACTGTTGCGCCGCATCGAAGAGGAACGTACAACCTATGACCAGATCCTGCAACGAGTAACGTTGCTCTATCACAAGGGACTGCTCAGCGTCGAACGTAACGCACACGTTCACATGGATGGCGCATCGAATCTTGTCGGTCTGGATCTGCATCTCACCAAAGAGAGGCTACGCGATCTGTTTCGGGCGCTTGAAGAGAAGCAGCGGCTGCTCGAGATGTTGGACCGTTTCATGGAACAGTCGAACGGACAACTTGGAGTTTTCGTAGGGCTTGAAGAAGCTCATCCCTCGATGAAGGAGTTATCGTTGATCGGTCTGACTGTGGATCTACCGGGAGGACTAACCGGTCGAATCGCCGTCCTCGGACCGATCCGAATGGATTATGAACGCGTAATCTCGACGGTTCAACAAATCGGCGCGGTATTCGCCGCGTTCTAACCGCGGGTGACCCGGCAGGCTGCAAACCAAGATGTCTGACAAGCGATCTATATTTGAGAATCACGTGAGTACTGAAGAAACCAATATTCCAAACGCCGCGGATGAAGAACGCGAACTCCCCTCTGGAGATTTGATTTCTGACCTCCGGACGGAACTTGCCTCGGTCGCCGCCGAACGCGACAAACTGCTGAACGAAAAGCAGGAGGTCTACGATCGCCTTCTGCGCAACCAGGCCGAGTTCGATAATGCCCGCCGCCGTGCCGAGCGCGAACGCTCCGAATTCGTGCAGTATGCGGGAGTAGAGATGATACGCGAGATTTTGCCCGTAGTCGACGATTTCCAGCGAGCGTTACAATCGGGCGCGGGCCTTTCCGAAGGTCCCGCGAAGGACTACATTAAGGGCATCGAATTGATCTATCAGAGGCTGGTCGACCGTTTGACCAAGCTGGGTCTGGAGCCCATCGAAACAGCGGGCAAGTTGTTCGATCCCAACCTGCACCAGGCGGTCGAGCGAGTCGAAACGAAGGACGCCCCGGATCAGACGATTTTAGGTGAGTTTCAGCAAGGGTATTTTTTCAAAGGGCGGCTGTTGCGCCCATCGATGGTGAAGGTTGCGGTGCGGCCCTAGCTTTACATTAAAGGAGCGCCTGAGAAAAAGATGACCGTGAGCAAGCGTGATTATTACGAGGTCCTCGGAATCGCAAAGGATGCGGACGATGCGGCGATAAAGAGCGCATATCGCAGGCTGGCGTTACAGTATCATCCGGACCGTAACCCGGATAACCACCAGGCCGAAGAGAAGTTCAAGGAAGCCGCCGAGGCGTATACTGTACTCTGCGATTCGCAGAAGCGGGCAGCGTACGACCGCTTCGGCCATCAGGGTGTGCAGGGAGCGGGCGGGGCCGGCTTCGATCCCAATGACTTCGATCTGGGCGATATCCTGAGCCAGTTCGGCTTCGGCGACATCTTCGGCGGCCGCGGACGCGGTAATCGCGCGGCGCGAGGCGAAGACGTTCGCTACGACTTGGAGACCACGTTCGAGGATGCGGTTTTCGGAACGACCGTCGAGATTCAATTGCCGCGCACCGAACGATGCGATCGCTGCCGCGGTGAAGGCGCTGAACCGGGCAGCGGCCCCGCTACGTGTCCAGCTTGCCGCGGCCGTGGTGAGCAACTCTATCAGCAGGGGTTCCTTTCAGTCCGGCGGACCTGCAGCCAGTGCGGCGGCAGTGGCAAGATTATCAAGAATCCCTGCAAGGAATGCCGCGGCAGCGGTGTCAAGCAGGTCATGCGCAAGCTCAAGGTGAACATCCCGCCTGGAGTGGCCGACGGCAACCGATTGCGTCTCGCACACGAGGGTCAGCCCGGATATAACGGAGGCCCGAATGGCGATCTGTATGTGTTTCTCAAGGTCAAGGATCATCCGTTTTTCGAGCGGCATGAGAATGACCTGCACTGCATCATTCCCATCAACTTCGCGCAGGCCGCGCTGGGCGCCGAGATCGATGTGCCAACTCTGGGCCAGCCCCATAAGCTGCGAGTACCGGAAGGTACGCAGGCCAATGCGGAGTTCCGCATTCGCGGGCAAGGCGTGGCATCGGTGAATGGACATGGCCGCGGAGATCTGATCGTGCACATCGAGGTGCGCACGCCGACCAAGCTGAATCGCGATCAGAAGAAACTGCTTGAACAACTCGCATCGAGTCTGCCAGTAGAGAATGAGCCCAAGGAAAAGGGCCTGTTCGATAAGGTTCGCGACTACTTCATGTAGCTGACACGTCGGAGGCGAGAGCATACTCACCGCAGATAGGCAGCCAGGGTGCTCTGAGTGGCACCAGCAACACCAAGGAAGGATGGCCGTGTCCGGCCGACCGCAATTTGCGTGTGGAAATCGTGATCCAGCGGAATTTTAAAGCGCCAAGCTTTCAGCGCTCAGCGGCCAGCATTCAGCTTTTGGAGGAGTGCAGTCAGCATGCGTTTTATTTCCGTGGCGCTGTTTATTTCCGTGGCGCCGTTTATCAGGACGTCGCAGAAATCCTATGTTGGTTTAAGAGATCCGGGCGGATTCCAGGTAGGTGGTCACTGAGCTCGGTTGCTCTTATTGGCCAAGCTTTGTTTCCAAGTAATTTTTCAAAGCCACTGCATTGTTGTGTTTTGTGTCATGGGAGCTGTAGAGTAGCGTGACCGTGCGGTGCTCGGCGGCTTTCAGGATCGGCTCCCACGCATCGGGGCGGGTATCGAGTTCAGCAAAATACTTCCGCTGAAACTCCTCCCATTTCCGCGGGTCATGCGCAAACCACTTGCGCAACTGAGTGCTCGGACCCGCATCCTTCTGCCATTCGTCAATGTGCAGTTCGGTTTTACGAATACCCCGCGGCCAAAGCCGCTCAACGAGAAAGCGGACTCCTTCGTGTGCTTCCGGTTTGTCGTATACGCGTCTTAACTGAATCATGTATGGTCTCCTGTCCCGATGCGTGACGCTTCACTGGTTCGAATGTGGTCGCGATGGCAATGAAGGTCATGGCCAGATCCGCGAGTCTCGCGGTCATTAAAGTGCTCGCGGATGAGGCGGCACACATCATCCGGAACAGGCCGGCGCTCAACTGATCACGGCATCCGTCCGGGCCTGGGAGTTCTTACCCAGTGGAGAATGGGTGCTGTCCGCCAAACATTCACTGCGTACAGCGCTGCTGGGATTCGCCATTTGCACGAGCATCTTTGATATGCGGCTTTGGCCGGCATAATTGGGGTCGCCGTGATTTTCGCCAAGCGCGCATTGGAATCGCAAATCCAGGTATTTTGCAGATGCCGAACTGAAGTATGTTGCTGTCCGCCTAAGACTGGGCGCCAATGCAGAAGGGTCACCTTACCCCGGCCGCCTGCTGCGTCTTATCCGCCGAAACCTCAAACTTTAAACCCGAACCCTCCCGGTCCGCATCGAGTCGGACATCACACCGGTCCCGTACGTCACCGACAGAATCCGTTTAGCGAGCGGCGTCTCAATATCCCGCTGAATCGCCCGCTTCAAAGGCCGGGCCCCATAAGCCGGATCGTATCCGGTTCGGACTAGACGCGTCCGAGCCGCATCCGTCAGTTCAACATGAGTATGCCACTTTCGAGTCGCGCCCGAAGGCCTGCGACCTGAATGTCAACAATCTTCTTCAACTGCTCTTCGTCGAGCGCATGGAACACGATGATCTCGTCCAACCCGTTCAGGAACTTCGGCCGGAGCGCCTGCCGCAATTCGGAAAGCACGCCTCCTTCATACGCCGGTATTCCTCGCCTTCAAAGGCGCCACGATATTCAAGGATGCGATGACTGCCGATATTCGACGTCATGAGCACGATCACTTTCTTGAAATCGACCGTGCGCCTCTGGCCATCATCGCGAAAACCGAGACGGTGAGCGACGTCGACGATGATGTCGATCCGTTCGCGCTCCGAATGGCACCGGTTTGTTTACGACCCTCCTGCCAACTCTCCCGCCGCATTTCCCATGCACGAGGGTCGGTTCGCCAACAAGGGCCAGTACATCAATGGCTGCTCGCTGTTCCTCTCCACGGGCTTCCCGGTTCTGCGCCAGGCGTCCGGCGATTACACCACGCAACCGGCCAGCACCGCGGTGTCGTTGAGTTACGGTCCACGCGGCGCTGTCATAGCCATTCCGACAATTATGAACATCGTGCTCTATGCGCAGCGACGCGAATGGATTCCCGCTTTCGGCAGCATGCCGTACGAGACGCAAGCGAAGAACGACTGGACTTACCCAATCCGCTGCCCAGCGCCGAACTCAACCGCCGCTTCGAAGAGCACCGCAAATCGATCATCGAAGGCATCCTGCTTCTCCTCGCGGTCGGCCTCCGCCTTCTCCCGGACACACTGCTACCGGAAAAGCGAGATTTCCCGAAGCCGTGCAATGGGTCGCCGCCTCAATCCCAGAATTCGATCAGAAAGAACTGGTTTGCGTCACCAGACCAGAGAACAAACTGGAAGCCGACCTCATCAGAATCACTACCGAAGGAGGAGGAGAGTGGAAAGGATACAGCCACCGACCTGGTGCCGCGCTCAATTTGAAGCTCAGTGCAAGAGCATTAAGCCAAAAGCTCCCCGGCATTCACCTCATTTGCGTCACAAAAACGAGAAACAGCCAAGAAAAAACTGATTGTGACCCTTGCCGATACCGCACTCCCGAATCCGGTAGCCGCTTTCCCAGCAGGCGTCACACCTCTCCGCGGGAGCCTCGTGTTAGAGTGCTCTAAATCGGCCTGCAACAAAGAATGAACAAACGATGAACAAATCAACGTATCCTCTGCATAGCTTGCCTACACATGCGCCCATAAGCCGGTCCGCTTCCTCGGTGCTCGGATATGCATGATGGAAACGCGATCTCTGTCGCGGGACTGACCAAGAGCCTACGGGAACTTCGAGGCTGTCAAAGGCATTGAGTTCGAAGTGCGCCAGGGCGAAGTCTTCGGACTCCTCGGACCTAACGGCGCAGGCAAAACCACCACCGTCGAGATCCTCGAAGGTCTCCGCCAGCGCACCGCTGGCAACGTCCGCGTCCTCGACTTCGATCCCGACCGCCAGAAGCGAGTCCTCAAAGACCGAATCGGGGTCTGCCTGCAAGCCACCAACCTGCCCGACAAAATCACGGTCAAGGAAGCCCTCGACCTCTTCGCCTCCTTCTACACTCGCACCGTAAACGGCGATCAAATCCTCAAGCGCCTTCAGCTTTGGGACAAACGCAACAGCGGCTACGCGACACTCTCGGGCGGACAGAAGCAGCGCCTCGCCCTCGCCATGGCCCTCATCAACGATCCCCAGTTGCTCTTTCTCGATGAGCCCACCACCGGACTCGACCCCCAGGTTCGCCTCGAAATCCGCGACCTTCTCGAAGAATTGCGCCGCGAGCATCGCACCATCCTGCTCACCACCCACTACATCGAAGAGGCGGAGCGGCTATGCGACCGCGTAGCCATCATGGACGCGGGCCGGATCATCGCCATCGGAACTCCCCGCGAGTTGCAGGAACGCACCCTCGGTCAGTCAACCGTCGAAGTCTCCTGGGACCGCGCGCTCACCGCTGACCAGATCCCTGCGCTGGACCGATGCCCTGACATCCTCTCTGAATCCGGACGGCCGCGGCATCAACGTTAGTTCCACCCGGCCTGCGCGTACCCTCGTCGAGATCGTCAAGTGGCTCGATCAAGCCGGCCTGGAAATCGACGACGTGCGTCTGAAACGGCCCACTCTCGAAGATGTGTTCATCGAACTCACCGGAAAGAAGCTCCGCGAATGAAGGCTTACGTCGCGCTCATCAAAATCGATTTGAAGCTCGCCCTGCGCCAGCGCTCGGTGATCTTCTTCAACTATCTTTTCCCTCTGATCTTCTTCTTCGTATTCGCCCAGGCGTTTAAGGCCGATGAGGGCGGCGTCATCACCCAAGTCGTGACCATGGTGGCCGTCATCGGCATTCTGGGCAACGGTCTATTCGGCGCAGGCATACGCGCGGTGCAGGAGCGCGAAAACAATATTCTCCGCCGCTACAAAGTCACGCCAATATCGCCCGTGCCCCTGCTTGTCGCCTCCATGGTGACCGGCCTACTGACCTACTTACCCTATATCATCCTCATGCTGCTGCTGGCGCACTTTCGCTATGGCATGGTCTTCCCGCCCAACATCGTTTCCGTGCTGCTGTTCGTATCCTTCGGCCTGATTGCCTTTCGCGCGCTCGGACTGACCGTCGCGTCCGTCGTGAACTCCATGCAGGAGAGCACCATTCTGACTCAGATTCTCTACCTTTCCATGCTCTTCCTCAGCGGCGCGTCGTTCCCCGTCTCCATGTTTCCTAAATGGCTCGTGACTGTGACGCAGTTCATACCAGCCACCTATCTTGTCTCCGGCTTGCAAAGTATCATGCTGCGGCGTGAATCGATCCTCGGCAACGGGGCGGCGGTGGGCGCGTTATGCATCACCACTCTGGTAGCCACCTTCGTTTCGGTCAAACTGTTCCGCTGGGAAAAAGAGGAAAAGATCAGGACCGCTTCCAAGCTGTGGTTGCTAGCCGTTCTCGCGCCCTTCTTTGCCATGGGCACCTGGCAGATTCATTCGCAGGACAATGTCGTGAAAGCTAAGATACTAAATCGGGAACTGAATCGTTCGCGATCGATTCTGATTCGCAATGCGCGGATCTTCATTGGCGATGGAAAGGTCATCGAAAGCGGCGCGGTGTTAATCAGAAACGGCAAAATCGAAGAGATCTACGAAGGCGCGGCACCCGATCCCAAGGTCCTCAAAGCCGAATTGATCGAAGCAGCCGGAAAGACCGTGCTTCCCGGATTGATCGACGTCCACGTTCACCTGGGCGCGCCAGGCGGCTTTTTCGACGATCCCAAAGTTTTCGAGCAGCCCGAGAAATACATCGAGCGCGAACTCGCCGCCTATCTTTACAGTGGCATCACCGCCGTCAAAAGCGTGGGCGACTTCACCGATACCATCTTGAAGATCCGCAATATCGTGAACTCCGGCGAGAAACTGACCGCGCAACTCTTTGTCTGCGGCCCGCTCTTTACCGCGCCCGGCGGACACGGCACCGAATTCATTGCGCAAATGCCCGAATTCATCCGCAAGAACGCCGCCGAACAATTCCTGCGCACTCCCAAAACGACGGACGAAGCCCGAGCTCAGGTCGATGCGCTGAAGAAACAGGGCGTGGACGGCATCAAGGCCGTACTCGAAGCCGGCAGCGGCAATCTCCATTTCAATCGCCTCGATCTCGGTCTGTTAAACGCCATCGCTGCCGAGAGCAGGGCCGTCAATCTTCCCATTGTGGTTCATACTGGCGATAGCCAGGACGTCGCCGACGCGCTCCGCGCCGGCGTGAACGGAATCGAACACGGCTCGTTCCGCGACGAGATTCCCCAAGCCACTTTTGAGGCCATGAAACAGGGAGCCGTTGCCTATGATCCCACCCTGAGTGTAATCGAGGGCTTCCAGCATTTCGCCAATGGCGATCTGTCGATCCTGAGTCGGCCGTTGATTCTGCAAACCGCCCCGCCCGGCCTGCTGGCTGGCACGCGAAAACATATGAACTCGCCCGAAGCGGTCAAAACTCGAGAACGCATTAAGCAATACCCGATATCGAGCGAGTTCGGCAAATCCAATCTGTTGCGCGCCTGGAAATCGGGAGTGATGCTGGTCACCGGAACCGATGCCGGTAATCCTCTCGTGCTTCATGGACCCACCGTGCAACGGGAGCTTGAGCTCTGGGTCGACGCCGGCATTCCGGCCGATGTGGCGTTGCGGGCTGCTACCGCCAACGCAGCCAGACTGCTTCGCGCCGAAAACCGTTTCGGGACAATCAAAAAAGGACTCGATGCAACCCTCGTGATCGTCGAAGGGAACCCCCTCGCCGACATCCGCGCAATGTCCTCGATTTCCTCCGTAATCTTGAAAGGAGAAAGAGTATACCGCTCAGGCTTATTCGACGAAGATTAGCGGCACTTTCCTCTACGACGACGCGAGCAGCCCGCGAACCCGGCTCTCAATTCCAGTCTTGATTTTGTCCTCCTGGATAAATCGCCGGAACTCTTCCGGAATGACCACATCGATCGTGACTTCTTTCTCAGTCACGGCGGCGGTGCCTTGAATCTTAGTCGTAAGAAAGGCAACCCCTGCTACGAGCGAAAAGCTCATCGTGTCGCCGTTCCAGCTCTTCTGAATATCCGTGACCTTTATCAGTCCGCCCGCCGCGGATCGGAACAGATCCTCCGTGGAGCGCTCCACGATGCGCTTGCTTTCTTCAACGCTTTTCGTATTGGGGATGATGATTCGCATTTTGAACTTGCTAAACTTATATTAATCCGAACCGGGCGGTTAGCTCAGCCGGTTAGAGCGCCTGCCTTACAAGCACGTTCGGGCCGTTGCCACTGGATACCACACAGATCTACAGACCGTTTCTTTCATCGGGATGCGAGCATCGTATGTGACACAGCGTGCTACAGTGTTTTCCGTGGATTCTCAGGGATTCTCTACAATAATTCCTACAGTTTGTTCTCTGGTCGGCGCAATCGATGCTTCGTCCGCCCCCCTGCCAAGCGCGCATCCTTGAACGCGAACTAAACGGCGCGAATTCACCTACTTGGCTCCGCCGGACAGGATAGGGTCTTGGAAAACGTTGGATACTCTCGGTCCACTAGACCCAAAATCTTGTCGAAAATGACACAAACATCGGGAATCACATCATTCAGCATTCTTGGACGAGGCCGCGCAATCCGATGCAAACGATGAAGGGGATTGATGCAAACTGTTAATACGGAGTCGCGCACCGCCCCCCAGTGTCCATGGGCATAGGCAGACGGCCACAAATAAAAATTATCGTAGTCGGCCTTGACGCCAGCAGTTTCGCTCATCTGGCGCAGATTGCTCTTGTCCCAGTGCCCTAAATCGATCCTAAGATATTCCTGCCATTGATCCTCGTTGGTAAGCGCTTCTAATGTTCGTGGAGAGATGTAGCTCGGAAATTCATCGTTTTCGGAAACTTTCAGGTACGACAACTTGGCTTGCCCAGCGCCATACACCCGGTACGATTGCCACAGATTCAGTTCGTCACGTTTAAATAAATATGCCAAAGTGATATAGCACTCCAGAACCGTTCGAAGGGCCATCCTCGCAATGATCGAGTTACCCGCTCCCGGCACCAATAGCTCTCGTATCAGACTCAGACAGTAAAGAGCGGTGCCAAACACCGTATCATGCCTTGCGTCCACCGCAGTTGTTGATCGACTGGCATTCGAATGCGCGATGAGGCGTCCGTAAACCTCTTCCACTCTTGACGATTCCGTTCCAATCCGGGAAACAGATACTGGTTCGAGTTCCTGGGACGGGGCTTGACATGATGTCGCCCTCAGGCATTCTGCCCAGAATTGCGCTGGCCAATTGGCAGTTTCTTCGCCCATGCTGCCGAAGGAAATTTCCATAGCGCGAATGGTGGGGCGTACTCTCCTCTGATCACCAAAGTTGGGATAGTCGGCGATTTCGCGCACTCCGTCGGCGGGCAGATGTAAGTGCCCAGAGGCCAAACGGAAAATGATCTTCGCCCACCGGCAATCTGTGGCCTCTTGAGATTGATGATCCAACGTTCTTGCAATTGTGGTCATGAGTGGTCCCCAGTCGATCGGCCCAACCGGTGTGCCCAGCGCTCTGATCCACGCGTCTCGTGAAGGTAGTGCGTCAAAAAGCAACAGCGGACACAGAGTTACCTTATCAGCCATCCCGTTTGTGATGATGCCAATGAGTTCCTGCCTGGTCTGCGCTGAAGCTGCCGCAATTGCAGAGTGTGTAACGGAGTCCAATTCGCCTTGCCCATCGTGTGCTGCACCTGCTCCGTATTTCGCGAGTTCACGAAATACCTCTAGCGCCGCATCTCTATCAGCCGTTACAAGCAGCGCAGCCCATAGCATATCCGGTAAGCGATCATTGACCCAGGAACGCGGAGTCATGTTCGCTTTTGCCAGGGGAGGGATGAGCGTCCCTCCCGCCCGCGTATGTTCCTCCAAGGTCGAGTATTGGCGTTTGGCCTTCCTTTCCTTCTTAGCCTTCTTGTGGGACATGTTGGTGAGGCTCTGTAATTCGACGATAGTGTAGCAGAACTTACGCTTATCGAAATGCCTACAATAAGGCAATTCTCTCCGTCCCGAGTCCCTGGGGGTCGTCCCGCGATGGTGCTCTGGTTGTCATGCCTCGGTGTCCCTATCATCGAAATACTCGGCGGTCTTCTTCAAGAAGTCCGGTTTCAGGGACATTGCGAGGCCAAGTCGCCTAATGCCTTCTACCTGTTCCATGAGCTTCTCAAAACTAATGAATCCGCAGACTCTCGGGAGCGGCTTCTCTCTGTAGGCGAATGTTGGCCGCGCAATCTCCTGCCTTACTTTCGCCCGGCGGTCGTCAGGAGCAACGAGGTACAGAGCTAGATCGATGTTGGGTTGCAGTGCCATAAGATCACTCATACGGAGCAGGCCGGAGTAGATAGACGTGGTGGCCTCAATCTCGAAAGCGGCCAATATGGTGTTGCCCTTGAGCCAGAGGACGTCGATAAGTTCAATGGTCCGGTTCGTCGCATCGTTGAACTGCGTTGGTAGTTCATCGAGCATGTTTGACACCCCGCCAAGTAGATCCCCGTTGTGTCTCTTGCCCCTGTCGTTTCGAGCTACCCAGACTTCGAGGCCGAGTTCCGCGCCAAGGTTCAACAGGTTGAATTGGATTTCCGTGTGCCGTGTTGCTGGTTCCGCAGGCTGCTTAGCTTCGGCGACGGGGTCATCTTCGTCTTGCTCCGGCACACTGACAACCGTAGGCACCGCCACCCGCCCCTTGCGAAACTCGACTTTAAAATAGCTTGCCTTTCGAGCCAGTTTGCGTGGGTCAATTGGCGTGGCCACAGGGTTACGGCTGGCATCACGAAGTGCGTCCATGAGTAGAGGCCCATCACCCTCGCCCTTAAAGAGATTCGG
This sequence comes from Terriglobia bacterium, assembly GCA_963767545.1. Taxonomy (GTDB): domain Bacteria; phylum Acidobacteriota; class Terriglobia; order Bryobacterales; family Bryobacteraceae; genus CAVVFX01. The sequence continues at coordinate 54,169 of CAVYEV010000018.1, read as the reverse complement.
ACTCATTCGCAAAAAGCCTTTAAATCCACCTTTGTGCTCAGGGCCTCGATAAAAGTCGAGTTTGCCCTCGAAGCGTTCCATTGGTACGCCGCATTCAGGATCCAGCATGATGACAGGCTTCACAGCGAACCGCACAGGAAAGGCGTCAGATGCCCAAATGCGACTCCGGTCCTTGCTGGGCCCAATCACTTCAAGCACACCGACCCAACGCATCACACCCGTTAGGTAGCAAAGGAACACGTCGCCGGGCCTTACGCGTTGCAGACTGCGCCGCATGCGCTCCCGAAATCCACTTACATTCGAACCGGACTTTCGAAACTCTTCCCAGGTTTCGCCCGTAAAAAGGTCAAGCCAATAGTTCATCGTCCGCAGCTCCGCTAACCGTGATCGTCGTACTCGCACCGATTGTAGCCCACAGGCACAGGCGAACGGGTCGTGATTGCGCTAGACGATGCGCGACTGTACACTTCGGTCTGTCACTTCGGCGGACAACTCCTCAATTGTCTGCTGGAGCGCGGGTGGCTAGTTTGTGATGGATTCTAGCGCCTTGCGCTTGGCTTCCATGCGAATGTGGCTGTCGCGGGACAGCATCTGGCGTGAGACGTACCAAGTAATGTTTATGATGGTCTGCTCAGCCCGCTTTCGGCCAGTTTCGCCACCAACGTATGTCGCGTGTCATGCCAGGGGCGTGATGCCCGCGTGCGCCTTGAAGTTGCGCCAAACAATCTTCACTGCGTTTTCCCGGCCAGGGCGAACCGAGTTCCGGCATAAAAGTGAACACTATTCCGGGATGATTCCGAGCGCGACTGCGGGATGAAGGGTGAATAGGTTTATGGTCACAGTCCGAGTCTCAGGCGCTTTCGAAACTTGAGACTGCACCATATATTTCCACACAGAGCTTTGATACTCGCACTCAAGACCCATACTCTTCCGTTATACCAGTCATCAGTTTCGCCAAAATTTTTGGACGAGCATTCCAGAATATCTCAAGCCGGCTATATCCTTCTGTACCAGCAAGTTAAGAGCGCCGACAAAATCGCAATCTGCGTAAATATTAACAGACACAAACATGGGTTCGGGATTTACGCGCGGTACTGTCGGTTGTGTGACGAAGCACAGCCGGTTGGGCCAAACAAACAAACGGAGAAAACAATAGCGCGTAAGTTAGTTAACGAGAAAGAAGCTGCTAGGCTTCTTGATCTCTCCCTTTCGATGATGAGGAAGATGCGGGGTAATGGAACGGGACCTGAAGTGGTCAAAATCGGAGCGAGTAACCAAGCTTGCAGAAACGGGAGCATCGGACGCCACGCTCATGGCAATCGTAGGCCACATGTCCCGGAGAATGCTCGAACACTACAGCCACATTCGAATGCAGGCAAAGCGGGTGGCGATGGACGCGCCGACGCCTACACTGCATCGGCATCAAAACGGCGTCCCTACAGAAATCCCTACATTCTCCAGTGACGGCAAATCCCGGAATGTCGTATCCTAAAGAAAAGTAACGACCGGGCGGTTAGCTCAGCCGGTTAGAGCGCCTGCCTTACAAGCAGGAGGTCCACAGTTCGAGCCTGTGACCGCCCACCACATATATACTGGTATTAGCTGCTGGCGTAGCTCAGTTGGTAGAGCGGCAGTTTTGTAAACTGCGGGTCGGGGGTTCAATTCCCTCCGCCAGCTCCATTGTCTCCTAATTGGGTGTGTCTCTGGGCGGGCCCGAGGTCCGCGGGCGACGCTGCTCCTAAACGGTGCTCAGGGAGTAATAACATGTTCCCTATTCAATTCGATCCATTGGTCGCGGAATGGTTCGATTCGCGATTCGAACGCGCTACCGAGCCCCAAGTGCAGGGCTGGCGCGAGATCGCCGCGAACCGGGACGTGCTCATTTCGGCGCCGACTGGGTCGGGAAAAACTCTCGCCGCATTTCTTATCTGCCTCGACCGTCTGGTGCGGGCAGCGCGCGCAGGCACACTCGCCGCGGAGACATCCGTGGTTTATGTTTCACCGTTGAAGGCACTTTCGAGCGACGTTCATCGCAATCTCGAAGTTCCGTTGGCCGAGATTGCCGCGCTCGCAAAACAGAAAGGGATTGAACTCGCGCCGATTCGCGCAATGGTCCGCACCGGCGACACGCCGGCAAGGGAACGCCAGTTGATGACCAGGCAGCCGCCTCATATTCTGGTCACGACGCCGGAATCGCTGTTCATTCTCATGACAGCAGCGAGGCCGCGGACGATGCTGCGCAACGTGCGGACTGTCATTGTCGATGAGATCCACGCTATGGCCGATGATAAGCGCGGATCGCACTTGGGGCTAACGTTGGCGCGCCTCGATGCGCTCACTCAATCGGAGGGCGGCGGCAAGCCTCAACGGATTGGATTATCGGCAACCGTGCGTCCGATTGAAGCGGTTGCCAATTATTTGTCGCAAGGCGCGGCAATCGTCGACGCGGGACATCGGCGCGACATGGACCTCGCCATCGAGGTTCCGAACGATGAGTTAGGCGCGGTCGCGACGAGCGAGATGTGGGCTGAGATTTACGACCGCATCGCGCGGCACATTTTGAATCATCGAACCACGCTCGTGTTTGTCAATACGCGCCGGATGTCCGAACGCATCGCGCATGCGCTTGCCGGGAGACTCGGCGAGAACGTTGTGCTGCCGCATCATGGGAGCCTCGCGCGGACGCTGCGTTTCGACGCCGAAGCCCGGCTTAAGAGCGGGGAAGTGCGCGCGGTGGTAGCCACGGCTTCTCTCGAACTCGGGATCGATATCGGGACCGTGGATCTGGTCATTCAGATCGGATCGACTCGGTCGATTGCCGTGGCGTTACAGCGGGTGGGTCGTTCGGGTCACTGGGTAGGAGCCAAACCGAAGGGAATCTTGTTTCCCACGACACGCGATGAGTTGATTGAATGCGCGGCGCTGATTCACGCGATTCGATCCGGCGAACTCGAGCAGATCGCCATTCCGGAGAATGCGGTGGACATTCTCGCGCAGCAGGTTGTGGCCGAGACAGCAGCCGCGGATTGGCGCGAAGACGATCTCTATACGCTCGCGCGAAGCGCGTACTCTTATCGCAATCTGGACCGGAATGTCTTTAATGCGGTCATTGAAATGTTATCGGAAGGCATCGCGACCAAGCGAGGTCGCGCGAGCGCACTGCTGCATCGGGACCAGGTGAATGGGCGGGTTCGGGGCCGGCGTGGGGCCCGGTTGGCTGCTATTACGTCCGGCGGAGCAATTCCGGAGAATGCGGCTTACACGGTCGTTGTGGAACCGGAACATAAGACGGTCGGCACGCTCGATGAAGACTTCGCGATGGAGAGTCTGACGGGCGACGTGTTTCTTCTGGGCACGCATTCGTGGCGAATCCGGCATGTGATGCAGGGGCGCGTGTATGTGGACGACGCCCAGGGCGCTGCGCCATCAATTCCGTTCTGGCTCGGCGAGGCGCCAGGACGGTCGCACGAGCTGTCGTCGGCGGTGTCGCGATTGCGCCGCAAGATTCTCGAAGAGCCAGACGATTCCTTCCTTCAGCGGGAATGCGGATTGGATGAGGCGGGCATCAGACAAGCCGCCGCTTATGTACGCGCCGGCGTTCGGATACTGGGCGTGCTGCCAACCTCCGCCGCTGTTATCGCCGAACGATTCTTCGACGAGGCGGGCGGCATGCAGCTCGTGCTCCACGCGCCCTTCGGTTCGCGCGTGAATCGCGCCTGGGGACTTGCGCTGCGAAAGCGCTTCTGCCGGACGTTCAACTTTGAACTGCAGGCGGCGGCGACAGATAACGGGATCGTCATCTCCTTAAGCGACCGGCACGCGTTTCCTTTGGAACTGGTATTCGAGTTCCTGAAGGCGGGGACAGTCCGCAAGGTCCTCACGGAAGCGCTGCTCGCTGCGCCGATGTTTGGCACGCGTTGGCGGTGGAACGCGACGCGGGCGCTGGCAGTCCTGCGTTTCCGCGGAGGGAAAAAGGTTCCGGCGAATATTCAAAGAATGCGCTCGGACGATCTTCTGGCCGCGGTGTTTCCGGATCAGGTGGCGTGCGCGGAGAATCTGACTGGGCCGATCCAAATACCGGACCATCCTCTGGTGAATGAGACAATTGCGAACTGTCTCGACGAGGCGATGGATCTGGCCGGCCTGGAGCAGGTGCTGCGTGGGATTGAATCGGGCGCGATTCGTACCTCGACCATCGAGACTCCGGAACCGTCGGTATTCAGCCATGAGATTCTGAACGCGAATCCATACGCCTACCTCGATGATGCTCCGCTTGAGGAACGGCGCGCCCGCGCAGTGCAGCTTCGCCGCACGCTACCGGTAGAGGCGGCGGACGGATCGGGGATTCTGGACCAGGCGGCAATCGAGCTGGTCGCGGCCCAGAGTTGGCCGGACGTACGCAATGCGGACGAGCTTCACGATGCTCTCCTGACCCTCATCGTGCTGCCGCCCGTAAAGGAATGGGCGGCACATTTTGAAGATCTGCAATCGACCGGCCGGGCCGCGGTGCTGATGCGCAAGGGCCTGGATGTGAAGCCACAGCCATTCTGGTCGCCCACTGAGAAACGAAGTTTTGCGGAAGATGCGGTAACGGTCGTGCGCGGCTGGATGGAGTGTTCCGGACCGCGCACGATATCCGGACTCGCGGCACAGCTTGCGTTTGCCCCGGAGGATATCGAGGCCGCGCTGGCGCAGCTTGAATCCGAAGGGCAGGTGCTGCGCGGGCGGTTCATCGATTCGCGGCCGGAGGCGGAGATCGAGTGGTGCAACCGGCGCGTGCTCGCGCGCATTCATCACACCACGCTCGGACGATTGCGCCGTGAGATTGAGCCCGTAACGCCACAGCAGTTTCACAGCTTCCTCACGCGATGGCAGCACACCGCGGCTGGCAGCCAGCTTCATGGAGCGGATGGCGTACTTGAGATCGTGCGGCAGTTGCAGGGATATGAGATTCCCGCGGCCGCTTGGGAAGCGCAGATTCTGGAGCGGCGAATCGGCAACTATGAGCCGGGATTGCTCGATGAGTTATGCCTTTCAGGCGAGGTCATGTGGGCGCGGGTTTCGCCGCACCCCGCGCTCCAGGATGCCGACGGCAGGAAGATACGCGCGACGCGGGTTGCGCCGATCGCCCTGATGCTTCGCGAGGACGCGCACTGGCTGCTGACGCCACAAGAATCGGAAGATGTTTCCGAGTCGCTGACCCACGCAGCTCGCGACGTGCTCGCGGCTCTCGAAAGAGAGCGGGCGTTGTTCTTCGCCGATCTGGTACGCGCAACCGGACGGTTGCCGAGTGAGGCAGAGGATGGCCTGTGGGAGTTGGTGGCCGCCGGGCTCGTGACGGCCGATGGTTTCGAGAATCTGCGAGCGCTGATCGATCCCAAGCGGCGGCGGGGCGAGGGACGTGGGCGGCTAGCCCGGCCGCGTCATTCACCGGGCCGTTGGGCGCTACTGCCCCGTCATTCAGCGCCCCCCGAGAAGTACGCCAAGTGCGAGAAGTGGGCCGCGCAACTGTTAAGCCGGTGGGGAGTGTTGCTTCGCGACCTCTTGGTTCGCGAGGCTGGCGCGCCCGCATGGCGGGAACTTCTCTCGGTATTGCGGCGGATGGAAGCTCAAGGGCAGATTCGCGGCGGCCGGTTCCTAGCCGGATTCACCGGTGAGCAATTCGCGCGTCCTGAAGCGCTCGACCTGTTGCGCGCTCTGCGCCGTAACGGCGTAGCATCTGGGGAGACCGACACTCCGAGTGCGGATCCGCTCAATCTAAGTGGAATCATCTTACCCGGTCCGCGCATCAGCCCGCTTGCGGTGGCGATTCCAGTCCTGACCCCACGAAGCGCGCCGCGCGCGTATCCTTGGCAGACGTCCGCCTAATCGCCAGTTCCGCACTTTCATCAAAATAGTTATTCCAATATCAACAACTTACAAACCGCGCAAAACCTTTTCGCCATCGCATATGCTGCAATGAAGGTAGCCCGGGACTGCTGTATCCGCTCCCGGCAACCATTTGCCGGAAAAAATGGAAATTTACTGAGCCGCGACTGTCAAGGTGCGGTAACGTAATCTCCATTGGGTACAGCGCAGCTTCTACCAGGCCACGCCCTATCGGACATCTCAACAAGACAGCCGCTGGCGGCGTTGTGCCGGCAATCGATCACGCGAGTGTCCCGCCGGCAATAACGATTCAGGTACGGCGATCGCCTCGAAAGGACAGGGAAGCGCGATCGTTCGAGTATCGTTCCGGTACCAATTGACGGCATCGCGCTGCATCATGTGATCGGGCGCGAAGTTCACCAAATCCCAAGCGATGATACGTTGAAGCCGGGTGACTGCATCGACGATAGTGTCCCCCGCGCAGGTATGGCTCCAGAGGCAAACAAAGCCGTTGTCCGGGTCGACGTTGGGGTGGAAAACAGGAAGCTGCAGGTTCGCTTCAATCGGCACTGCGGGAAAGAAACGGGGAAAGCCGAATTCAATCTGATGACACTGTCTCAGCTCAATGCCGGCATTTGTCTTAATAGGACTGGTCGTCCCATGCAGCCTTACGCGGAAGAACTCGCCGGCCGAACCAACCGCTCGTTCGAGTATCTCCAACGTGCCTGGGTTTCCCCCTGCCAATTTCTGGAGCAGCTTCCATTCGTTCTCGATCCGGCGTTCCCGCACGCTGATTCTCCACTATCCATTCAGGACGATGGTTGAGACTCGCAAAATGTCGTTCGGCCGGACACCTTGTTCGGGCAGCGGTGAGCCGAAGTCAACCGCCTGTCCGGACCACACGACTTGCGGCGGACCGTTACCTTTAAGTCTGCTGCCCCGTTCGCCAAGCTCGAACAGGATTTCATCGAGCACACTTTGCAAGCATTCCTCCTCGTCGATATCCACGTTGTAGCGTATCTCGCCGCTCACGGTATCGAAATAGACTTGATACTTTGGCATAGTTCATTCCGGTCCAGTAACTGCTTCACCGCCGCGCTTCCATATAGCGCTTTAAGGTCGGGGGCAAATCCGCCAGCACCCAGCCACAATGGCCGCATTGTCCATTAGCATAGTCCCAGCATTCGCGGCACTGGGGCCAGCTACAGTTCGCGCAGGCGCGCAAGTCGCTTGCGGCATCGTTCGCGAGGCATAAGTGACACTTCGCGGCAGACACGCGGGTGCCAAAGCGTTCGTCCCACCAGGTGGTTTCATGGGGAAACACTGGTACCGCGTTATCGGCACAGAGCCGGCAACGGCAACTGTCCGATCGCCAGCATTTGCGTTCACATACGACGAGTCCGCAGCGGGGGCATTCAAAAGCGATTTCGTCGCGTAGGCCTCCGCGGCAAAGCTGGCAGCGGCGCGCACGGACCCTGATGACAGATTCGATTCCGCCGCATACGCAAAGGGCGCAAGCGGGACTCAGCCAAATCCACGAAAAGGGCTCCGCGGACCCTAAGGAACCGATGAGCGTACCAACGCAACTAGCTATCACCGCGGTACTAATTGGAACCCACCAGCTATCCCATATCGTGCCAAAGAGCCGGAACAAAGGAAGCACCAGGAGCCCCACTACCACTCCGGCAGTGATCGCTGTCGCGGTACCAAGCAGTGTCCCGAGAGTCTGGATCAGCGCCAGCACGAAGCCCGCCGCAAGCACGCTGAATAGGGTCCCCGGCTTCATAGAAACTCGACCATATATAAGTGCCGGTCCGGCATGCCGAGATCGCTGAGCTTATGATCGAGGAGATCGGAGTCGTAACCAATACGGTGAACGGCTCGTTCGCTTATGAGTTGATCGGAGAGGCACTGTGGGCAGGCACCGTCACGGCGCAACGCGGCCAACCGCTTCATGGCCGGCCACCGGTAGCCACACGCCCTGCACCGCGCCGAAACGCAAAGAGGCCAATCGAGGAGCAGCACCGGAGTCCCAAGGCGCAGATCCGCGGTAAGGCTCAAGAGCTGCCTAGCCGGCATATCGGAGTTGGCCGCCTGAAGAACGCAGTTCGAGGGCATATCCTCGTGAAACGGGCAAGCCGGATTGAGCGGCACGCGGAAGCTGGTTAGGTGAGGCGTGCCCCCGAGCTCCAACTCGAGAGTTTGAGCCGCGACGGGGACGCCGCTACGCAGATCGCGAAGCAGCCGCAGGCCCGTTTCTACCTGCATAGCGCCGGCGATCGCAGCAGCGGTCGGCGTGCCAGGCCACGCTCGTTCTGGCTCGCGTGGGGTCCAACACGGAAACGACCGGCAATCCCATAGCGTAAGCAGCTCGCGCCTCCGAGCCGGCGGAAGCACGCAACAAAACGAGGCAGACCGGCGGCCCGGAAAGAAGCTGACCCTTGCCGTTGCGTAGTCCTCAATCCCCAACCCGGCATCGCAGACCGGCACATCGTATTTCGTACCCAAGTAAGCTATCTCCAGTCTCGCGAGTTCGTTATCCACGCAACCGAAGATAAGATCGCTTTCCGCGACCCACTCAGATCCGGTGTCGGCGACCTCGGTTGGCGCCGCAGTCCACGAAGTCTCTGGGAAGTAGTGCCGGCAGGCAGCAGTTAGTAACATCGCCTTACTCTGACCGACCGCTTCTTCTGTGCGAAACAGGACGGAACGTGTGAGGTTATGCGGCTCGACAACATCCGGGTCGACAATCAGTACTTCCCCGCATCCAAGCAAGCCAAGAGCTTTGACGACTTCGTTACCGAGCGCGCCCGCTCCGACGACCACCGTTTTCAACCTACTGACGTTGATCTTCGCGAGGGTCACCCGTTCGGTTCCGGAGTAGTCTACGAATTGGACCTCGGTACCTCGCACGCGTCCTCTCAGTATATGGTACGCATTGCATAAGGCTGCGGCGAAATCAGGATGGCCTCGGGCGTTCGGTTGGGTTGCGATGGATTCCGGCAAGCCGGTGCGCGGCAACTTGAAAGGAGAAGAAATCATGAACGTATTTGACGGCCGAATCAAGACCAAACTGGCGGAATTAATTCCTTTGACCGATCACAAAGTGCCGAAGTCTCAGTCGCTTTCCTTTGAAACATCGATACGAAAACTGCTCTAAAAGGAACCAAGGGACAGCATTGCAGCGTGTTACACGGCGATCATGGGGAAGATATCAGAGGTAACCACCACGCGCAGGTCGCAAAAAACCAGACAATCAGGGTAATGGGCAAAGCACAAAAGAGAAAATCGTCAAGAGTTGCTACCAGAACATCATCAGGCCACACATCGTCCAGAACAACAACCTGCGAAACGAAACACGCCTCGACCGTTTTAACCTAGTTTACGGTCAGAACGAGTTAACCGATGTTGCCGTTTGGCCCGTTGCTGGAGTTCCTGTCAACCGAAGACTCCGAAGCGCTATTTGGCCGGGCTGAAGCGGCGCTGTTACCATCCATTCAGGATCCTTCTTACACATGCTTTCCCTTCTATCTGCCGTTGCTTGAATCGAAAACACTGAAATCGGCAACGCCGGCTCAGTTGGAAACCTGGTTTTGCGGCGCCATGATCTATTTACGCCAAAGCTTCGAGGACAAAGGAATTATCATTGCATCGCGCGAATCCTTGACGGCCATTCTCAATGAACTCGGCGGCAGGTTCGAGCGAGCACCCGAACCTGCGTGGCGGATCGAATCACGGGCTGAGCCGCTTGGTCCTCGCGGAATAAAGAAACAGGGCAAGCCGAGAGCTTTGACGCATTTTTGTTCTCGCGCCCACTCCGGCAACTCCCTGCAATCACGTTTGGCCCGAGTTATTCGAATTAATATCATCAGGGTTTGTGCGCACTGGGGATGCAGAGGCGTTTCTGCTTTTCTTTGACACCTTTGCACACCTTTTCACGCCTTATAGTATGGGGTTTGACATTAAATCTGGCCTCCAGTATACTTCTCTAACGCTAGAGAGGTTGGGTGCCACTCTATGAGTCTTGATCAGAGCCTTTACTTCATGTCGCTTGTCGGGGGGATGGCGGGCCTATTCGCGTGGGCTCTAGCTACTCTGGTGACTTCCCTGATTGGCATCCAGGAATCGCCATGGATACCGGACTTGATTTCGGCGGTGATGCTCGGGGGCCTACTTGGCGGGATGACGGTTGGTTTCAGTGACAGGTGGTCGGGCAATCGGGTTCGGTTGCGGTGGATCGCTTCGGGCGCGCTGATTGGTATGAGCGCCGGTTTAGTAGCGGGATTGATCAGAATTCCGATAGCGGACAAGCTTACCGACAGTTATCCCGTGCTGAGCCGATTGATAACGTGGATAATTGCCGGGGCATTAATTGGTCTTGGCTTGGGGCTACGTTGGATCTCGGTAAACCGGGTGCGCGCGGCCCACGCGCTGGTTGGCGGGTTAATCGGCGGCGCTGTCGGCGGCGCTATTTTCGTTAGCCTCGGCAGGGCGATTCCGGATCTTTCTCTAGCGCTCGGGTTTGTTCTCACCGGCGTGGGAATCAGTTTCGGGATTACTTTCGCGCCTATACTGCTGCGCGATGGCCTGATTCAATTTATCAGTAGCGCCGATCCGAGGGCACAGAGCAAATACGGCCGTTCCCGTAAGCAATGGGAAGTGCAGGACGGCGATTCGTATCTGATTGGCAGTCAGAATCAGGTCTCGAGCCAGACGCGGTATCGGCCGGAAATCGAAATCTTTATCCCGGACGCCTCGATTGCGCCGCGTCATGCCAGGTTATACGGTAAGGATGGGCGGTTTTACCTCGCGCGACATACCGAGGTGGCCGCGGAGGCAGGTTTAGCGAGATACGTGCTTAGAGTGGGTGGCAGGACTGTGACAGGTTTTCGCGAATTGCATGATTCCGACGATATCCTCATCGGACGAACCGCACTTTGCTTTGTAGCGAAACGAAATAGCCAGTAGCAACACTATCTGAGCGGAGGGAAGGATGGCAGAGTCCCGAAACGGCGCGAGTCGAGCAGGCGCACATTCTCGAATGTTGCTCTGTGCCGTGCTTGTGTGGCTTGCCAGCGTAATGAACGCGCCCGCTCAGCAGACGCGACTCGAGTTTGCCGGGAAGCCCGTTATGGTTAGTTGCAATCTGGCCAACGGTCCCTGCTTCCGCCTCAAATTCAATATCGTAAACGAGAAAGGCACGCCATCGCCGGTGGAACTTCCGCCGTCTGACAAGCTAGCCCAGAGTCTGACCATCCGGATGGGCGACAGGACTGCGACTCCGTTCTATGCTTCGGCGGAGGGCGAGGTGCGGAATCGTAAGATGAGGCCGCGTGTTGCGTTGATCCTTATCGACGTCAGCGGGAGCATGAACACACGTCTTGCTAGCGGCCAGACTAGGTTTGAGGCAGCGAAGGCCGCCGCTTCTCTCTTCCTCGACGGCTTCGAGGATGGCACAGACAGGTTAGCTTTGGCGCCGTTTGGAAGCAAGCGCGTTGAAGCGATTATCCGATCGACCAAATTCGCCGACACAAAAGAGGACGCCAGCGCGCAGATTCAGTCGCTTCCAACTCCTGAGCCCAAGAACAATACCGCTCTCTATTCGGCTATTAGCGTGGCTTTGGATGTGCTCGGCGCGGCAGCGCGCGATGTGCCGGGATCGCCCGACACGATGCTCCTGGTCATGACCGATGGCGAAAACGATGTACAAAAGGCAGACGATCCAGGATTGCTGGCAGGCGATGAAGGTCTGGAGCAGGTGGAACGGAAAGTGAAGGACTCCGGTATTCCGGTGCACGCCATTGGTTTCGGAAGAAAAGATGAAATCGATGAAACGGCACTGCGCCGGATCAGCACTAAGTTCCGTATGGCGATCGATCCCGAAGATTTAAAGCGGCAGTTCACGGTGGCGCGAGCCTTGTTGAACAGCCGGATGCGGGTCACTCTGGAGTCTCCCTGGATGGATCGGGCATCGCTTGCCGGCAGAAGCTTTCCATTCACCGCCGAGCTGCGATTGCCGAACGGTGAAACGGCTCCATTCGGGTCGAAATCACCTGGTCTACACCTCAGATGGGAGTCCCGGCATTTGAAGGCAAATGCGATGAGGCAGAGGCGCGAGCCCTGGTAGTCAGGCCCAAACCCCCGGATACGACCGGTTGGGTGGGCGTCGCCATACTGCGCCCGCTGCTGGTGTTTCTTGGATTAAGCGCTCTTTTGATCGTTTTGTGGTTCGGCCTTCCCAGGCTAATTTGGCCGGCTCGTTATGAACAGGACGCTGTAGCGCTGAGACCCGACCGATGGATGGGCCAGATCGGGAGTAGCGCCGGCCGCATCGGGCCGTAAGCCACCGCCTGGCTTCGACAAACGTAACCAGAATGTTTCGGAAAGGGCTGTGTCCGACAAGACAACTGTCATGCCACGAAAGGATTTTAGTACCACGCGCTCACGGCTTAACTGAAATTCGAAGGGTGCGTGGCGACCAGCAGGAGGTCAAATAAATGCCGCTTATCAACGTCAAGCGAACGGGAGTCAGGCCGTCGGTGCGCAAGGTGCCGACAAGCACCTGCGCCGTCGCGATGCCCATGACTCTGGACAGGGTGGATAAGGAGGTTACATCGGAAAACGAGGAGCCGACAGAAGTGGAATCGGCGCAGGACGCCTTCGCCAAATTCAAGCCGGAGCTGAAATTCAAGGGCCGCGCGGGCGAAGATGAAACCGAGTTCCAGGCCGAATTCCGATTCCGGAATGTGAAGGACTTCGATCCGGTCAATCTGCAGATGCGGCAGGAGATACGTAATGAGGACGGCTCAGTCACGTACTTGCGCAACGATATCGCGGACCTGAAGAACAATATCGATCTTCTATACCGCATCAAGGATCGCTGGAAATTGCCGGCAGTCCGCCGCGCCTGGAATAACCCCAGCCAGAGGCACGACATCATCGACGCGCTAGCCCGTTTGCAAAGTGAATTGCAGAAAGTCGCAGGAAGCGGAAGGAAACCATAATGGCCAACGAAGTAGATAACCAAGACCCGGAGCACAAGCGAGATACTCGGCGAATCCCCCGCCAGGGAACTACTGCAGGACATTTTTGCGGACCTCCACCCGGGATTGATCGACGAAACCCGGGATATCGCTTCGATCTTTACTCCTCAATCGGCAAAGGAGTTCTTATCGCAACTCCTCGATTTGACGACGCTGCTCAGCAGCGACGACAGTTATGAAGCAACGCTTCAAAAGATGCAGGGTCAGATCGATAAGGCGGAGGCGGTCCGGGACAGCCTTCTCGCGCAGATTTTCAAACAGATACGCCCGCTCGAAAGAAGCTACCGCGAGCTGATGTTGTTTTTCGAGAACGCCAAGGTGCCCGATGGAAAGATTCGGAAGCCGGTGCAGATCTTCGTATTCAATGCCGATACGAAGGCGATGAAAGATGTCTTCAGTATGAACATCGCGGCGATTGAGAATTTCTGCCGTAAGCGCAATGACAACTTCAATTTCCGCGACGATATCTGCAATCTGGTTGCGCCCGGGCTGGTTCCGCAGCCTGTCCGCGAAAAGCTGGAGGATATAGCCAATACGTGGGGCATGCTGCTGATTACGGACATCGATGACGAACGGTCGTTCCGTAACGTGGAGCGCAATTTCCTTCCGGGCGGCAAATATGAGTTTATGAAGCGGCCGGAGGATCGGGCCGCCTCCGATGTGGTGATGATGGGCTACCTGCAACTTCGTCCCAAACATTGGTTCGAAAAAGAGGCGGATGGAGGCGACGATCTTTACGGTCCGCCATCGCTCGTGTTCGCTGGAGCTGTGGCGCGAACGGACGACTCGCAAGGGCTGGCGCAAGGGCCCATTGGTTCCCGTTTCGGCCAGGTCGCCGGATCGGAGAAGTGCCGGATCGAGCCGCTGATCGGGGAAATGGAGCATATCAGCATGGAGCGCCAACTCATCCCGATCATTCGCGATGCGGACAATCATCTTTGCTTCTTTGGCTGCCGGACTCTGGCCGAAGATCCTTACGGTGTGCTTAAGTTTTTCACTTCCTACCGCATTTTGCGATACCTGGAACGGTGCTGCCGGCACTATCTTTTGCAGGTAGCGGGACAGCGCCTGAACCGGGACTTTATGGATGAGCAGATCGAAAAACCATTGATCAGACTGCTTCAGGAACAAGTGGAACAAGGCACGATTCTGGGATTCAAACTTGATGTGGACAAGGATTCCAACAAGATGATGCAGGGGATCTGCGATATCACGCTCGAAGTGATGCCTACCGGCCCGGCGGAGACATTCGTACTTAAGATCGATGTGCCCGAGTTTTCAAAGGGAGAAGCGGCAAAAAAGTAAACCCGCCGTGGGGTGCGGCGTTCGGAAGATCGGTGATGCAATTCTTTTCGCGGCTCTTCGGGTTTCGCTGAAACGCGGGAGCTGCAACTTCAACGAATCGATAGAAATGAGGATAAATCCATGGCTTCGCCAAATAGATGCACTGTAACCATCGACGGCACGAAATTCGATGCCGTCTCAGCTAACGTAACCTTCAACACGCCCAAGGACAACTCGGGCATGCCGCAAATGGGGGCATTAGGAACCGATATCACGGTCTACGTGGATATGCACGACGACCAGAATATGCCCAATGCCACTATCAAGAAGCTCTTTGATATGGCCAACGTGGTCACGCGAGACAAGATCAAAGACATGAAAATCGAGTACTGGAAGGACGATGCCAAGCAGGACGCGCTGTGCAGTTACGCGTTCAAAGGCTGGATCAGCCGCTTTCAGACGTCCAATCCGATGAGCAACGGGACGGATGGGGGAATGAACCATCTGCTTGTGATGGATCTCGAGCCGGCCCTGAACCAGCAGAACTTCAAAGAGGTTAAGTTAAGCAACTAAGCACGGGTTCACCATGTCCTTTGTGGCTTTCCCAATACGTCTCGAAAACGGGTTCCTACGCCGCTTCGACGAGCCTTCCGCGGTGCTCTCGCTCATTGAAATAATGGCGAGGACGCCGCATGGCTCGTGGAGCGGCGGCATCCACTTCGGTCTCCGCGACTATTTGCAGGAAGCCGCGGGAAGGCCCGCGGCGCCGAAGATGTTGTTGGAGGAGATCAACAGGGCACTGGCGGATCTAGGCATTGAAAAGTACTCGGTCGAATCGATCGTTCGAGAGGCTGGAGCGGATGGAGATTCCAGGGTTTATGCGATCAGTCTCCGTTCCAGGGACGGAGCATCTCAGATTCTTCGTCTGGGATCGCGGGAGTAACAGCTATGGCAATGCCAACTCCCACTGCCGCTGGAATCGATCAGAAATTGCGCGACGATTTCCGTATCCGTCTCAAAGATTTCGGAATGACCGCCGACGCCTCAGATCCGGTGCTGGCAATTTTGTTTCGTACCTTTGCCCGCCAACTTGAAGTTCTCTACTCGGAGACCGATGGGATCCGGTTGGCCCTGTTAGATGAGCTGATCAACGGGTTGAGCATTGCGAACCGGGCGGCTCGCGCGGCCCAAACTATTGTCCGGTTCGGTGTAGATCGGAATGCGCAGTTTCTGGCGGCGGGAACCGCACTTGCGGGCGAGACCGAAACCGGCGAGAAGTTGGTGTTCGCGACCGATACCGACGTAACAGTATCGAACGCCCGGATCGCAATGGCCGCGGCGTACCAGCAGGGGTCATTGCGTTTGCTAAGCGGTGTTGACATGCCCGACGAGGTCCGGTCGGCGAGGCCGTCGACCGAGCCGGTGTCGGCCGATTTGGGCGGCTGTCCGGCGATCTTTCTTGCTATAGAGAATCTCCCCGACAGCCACTTGACACGGCACTCGTTTTTTTTTGAGATCAACTCGGAAGCGCTTGGGATCGCACGCGCGTTGCGCACGGAAAACTGGTGCCTTGCCTCGTCCGACGGTGTGTTCGAGGCGAAGGGAATCCTGCGTCCGCGTCGCGCAAATGCGGGCGTACGCGTCCTGGATTGGCTGATCAAAGAAGTTGCGGATAAGCGATCCGGACACTTCTGAAGCGCAGGACGCGGTAGCGCTGCCGGACGGATTTTACGTCGGGAAGCCCTTCGTCTTCCCCAAGGTAGATGCGGCCAGAGGATTCATGTGCCGATGTCCGCGGGCTATGGAGCCGGCATTCGCACGCATGTTCGGCTCACCTGCGAATTTTCTATCTAAAGATCGCGCCTGGGTGCGGATTTCGATGCCCGCTAGGCATCGGCAACCTCCACACCGCGATAACTGCGATAAGTCTTCACGCTATAAGCGCGTCGAATGTGGAATGCTTCAATCAGACCGTATATTTTGATAAGCATGGGGCGTCGGTTCCGGTGAGCAGGCAAGCGGGAACCTCATCCTATCTGGTGGCGCCGCTCTCGATTTCGGGAGAGGGCGGATCGGAATACCTGCCCGAATTTCAACCTTCTTACGACGCCGGCGCAGGCCGCTACTCGCTGCATAACGGCCGGATCATTCTTACGCCCGCGCGCAGTCTCGACGACCGCCTGGATACGTACGTGAATCTCCGGTTATGGGTAACGGCGGGTGCGCGCGCAAACGGCGTGGGGGCGGGGAAGGTCCAGGTTTTGTAAAACCGGTAGCCGCGGGATTGCGCGCTGCCAATCTAACGGCCGCGGCTGGCGGAGCCAACGAGGAGGATTATTCAGACGCCCGCGCGCGCTTTGCGGGCGCGGTCCTTTCGCGCGATCGGCTGGTTACTCGAACGGATCTGATTACCGCTTTGCGCGCATTTGACCGCCGCGTCGTCGGAGCCGAACTTGGGGCCGGCCTGCAACGCGGAGTTCACGGTCTACAGCGCGTGCAACAGATCACCGTTCATCTGAACCAAGGAGACTTTATCGATCCGGCGGAAGAAAGCCGCGTACTTGCGGAGGAGATAAAAGCGTATCTCGGGCAGCGGTTTCTCTATGACATGGAACTCGCAGTCGGTGTGGAGTGGAAATCATGATTGCAGCGTTAAGCACCAACCCGATAGGGCACGGCGTCGAGAGCATGCCGGATTTGTGCCAGGGCACTCACGGCTTCCACCATACGCTCGACTCCGCGCTCGACGTTTTAGCGCGCATAGGTGTTTCGTCCAGTAGAATTACAATCCGCATGGCGGGTCCAGGATGGCCGGCTTATTGGGTTGTGGCCCAGTCACCTGCGGCGCGCGCCCCGCTAACCCCAGATGTCGCTGTCGCGCTATCCATTTCCGGTCCGAGCTTTTTTCGGTCGTTACCGGCTGGGATGTGGGATACGGGCGGCGAAATGGAGCCGGGAACGCAAGAGATCATCGAGTTGTTTGACGATCCTTTGCAGAAAGCCGCGCATTGGATACGGCAAGGAGCGCGCCTTTTCGATGTGAGCCGCGACAACCTGCCCGCTTGCAGCCGCTGGCTGACGCTCCTTGGGATAAACCCGGACGATTGGCCCAAAGAGAAGTGGTACGCGCTGGCGCTGCTGCTGCCGAACCTGCACCGGATCGCAGGCAAAGAATCCGGCATCCGTTTGGCGCTTCAGGCGCTCTTGAACCTTCCGCTTCAGGAAATCGACGGCGCTCGGGAATTCAGTTACCTGAAGGAGGGCGAACTCTCGCTACTAGGAACCCGCGCGAGCCGGCTTGGCACTGACTATATTCTGGGCGATCGCGTGGAAGACCTGGAGTGTCTGACTCTGGTGATTGGTCCAGTGTCCCTGGCAACGTACCGCGCTTATCAACGCGACCGGGAGCGCAAGGAAATTGAAGCCGTGCTAGGTTTATGCGCGGTATGCTTTCAGCGATATCGGGTCAGTTGGGTAGTGAATTATCCGAAGCGTAACCCGCGCCTTGGAATGGAAGAAGAAAACGCCCGGCTCGGCATCAATTCGCGCATGGGCGCGGACCGATCAAATGCAGCGACGTCAAAAAAGACCAGATCTAATGCCCATCGAGCGCGCGCGGAGGCTATGTGAACGGCGACGAGATCGTGTTGAATTCGGTGAACTGGGAGCACGGGATGTTGCTCGCGCCGGAGCATTTCATCCGCCAGGAACGCTACTTCGATTCTGCCATTTTATGGGCCCTCCGGTACACAACCAATGCTTTTGGTCTTGTGGGCGCCGGTGCGCGTCTGCCCGAAAGTGAACGCGGCGCCGTTCGTCACGATCCTATAGTCACGCTTTCGGAAGATCAGGAGTCGCTCAGTATTTCCGTGACACAGTGCCGGGCATTAACTCCATGCGGTTGCATTATAGAGATCTCGCCCGACCAGCCGGCCCATCGGCGATTCCTCAAATCGGAATTGGAAGGCGTGGCTCAGACCGGCGTATATGTCACCTGCAATCCGCATCGCAAGCAAGTTATCGATGGACCGGTGGACGAATTCAATCCGCAAATGCGGACGGAGCGGCGTAATCTCCACGAGCTCAGCCTGATGATTAGCGCCGAACAGGCGCAGTACAGCATCTCCGTAGCGCGCATCCGGCGCGCGCAAACCGGATCGGCATATGAAAAGGACCGGGCATACATTCCCGCGTGCACCTCCATGGCCAGCTTCAGCGAATTGACCGCGGGATGGAGAAGGATTGTCGAGGAAGTAACAGCCCTGTCGGAGCGCTACACCGCGTTGAACCGGGCCATGCAGCAGTATCTGGTGCTTTTCCGGGAACGCGGAATCGATAGCGATCTCGATCGCGAAACCACCAACTTCGTAGGGCGCATGGTGGTCGTGTTGGAAGATTGCATTTTTCAAGTTCTCGATCCTACGCAGACGCCCCAGATTTTCTTCGCTCACCTCCGGAAGCTGGTTCACAGCGCGGCCGTTTACTTCGATCTGAGCCCTCCGGTACAGCAGTACTTCTCAATGCTCAAGGATACCGGCGAGACTGAATTCGTGACCCTGATGGACCGCCAGCGCGCTGCGCTCAGCGTCACTCGCAAGTGGGAGATCAATGACGATCTGGGAATAGAAGTGCGCTCGGCCCTGCAGTCGCTTGCGGCTTTGTCCCGGCTGGAACGGGCGCTCGAGGGCAAGTACATCGACTTCCATCTGAGCCCTTCTCTCGAAGCAATGAACTTTGTATTCGATGGCGGCGGCAAAGTGCTGTACAAACTCGCGGCCAAGCCATCGAGGCTCCAGGGTTTTGCGGACGAGTTGACGATTCACTTCGCCCAACTGCGGCTTGAAGGACGCGACCGCTACCGTCTGATCCTGACCTGCGAGCCCGAGGCGAAACTCGAAATCGGCACGCGGATCAACGTGGAGATCAAGATCAACGAAGGCGCGGGATTTCATCGCCCGGCTGTAAATCTGATGTGCGAAGCCAAGCTGCCCGACCAGCGCAATTTCGAGTTCGACTTCGAGGCTCCCGACGTGCCCACGATTACCGACTTGAGAGTCAGCCTCCCGGCGCGCTATCCCGTTCGTACCGCGCTGTTGTTCGCCCGTCATCGATTCTACGCGGAAGAGACGCCGCGCGTCGTGCAAGAAGCCCCGGCCGCGCGACCCCGGCCGCCGGAGACTCCAATCAATTCAACCGCGTCAGTCCCACCCGTTGCTCCCCCAGCAGGCGGCGTGCGGGGAGGTATTCCGCCGCTTCCACCCAGGCCGGCTCCGTGGGATGTACCCCGGCGGCCCGACCGTATGGCCGCTCCCGAGGATCGGCCGGACGAACGCCGCCCGGAGTCTGATCGTGATGTGCCACCGCCGCGCCGAAGGCGGCTCGAATAGAGGAATCGTATGGGCTTAAATCTGGATAAATTATCGAGCAGCTACGAAGACGCGCTGGAGCGTGCGCGGCTGCTTGCGGAGAAACGGCAGCAATCGCAGATCACGCCTTTTCACGTGCTCTACGTAGTTATCGAGGCGGATAGCCAGATTGCCGCAGTCCTGGAGAAGGCCGGCGTGGGCACTGCGGGGCTCCTCGATTTGCTGGCCGGACGCCTTAACAAAGTCGAGGGCATGCAAAAGCTGGAGCCCGGCCGGCGGCCAGTCGCTTCACGGCCCCTTCGCGAGTTGATTGAGAAATCGTTCGCACAGATGGAGCAGCGAGGCGCTGAGATGGCGGAGCCTCTAGACTTCGTGATGGCCATGCTCGAGTCCGGCGAGAACCAACTCCGGAGCGAACTGCGGGAATCGGGACTGACAACCGAGAGTCTATCGAAAGCGGCGGATTCGCGCGCGGCGACACGGGAGAGCTTAGGCGAAAAGGCAGGTAATCCGGCGGCCCGCGCGGCATCGAAGGTACTCGAACGTTTTGGCCGGGATCTTACAGCCGCCGCGGCATCCGGAGAGTTGATGCCGGTACTCGGCAGAGATGACGAGATTCGGCGCGTGATTCAGACGCTGCTGCGAAAGAGCAAGAACAATCCGGTGCTGGTCGGCGATCCGGGAACGGGAAAGACTGCAATCGCGGAAGGGCTGGCGCAGCGGATTGTGTCGGGGGACATCCCGGAATCGTTGAAAAAGTGCCGCGTGATCGCGCTCGATTTGACGTCGATGGTCGCAGGCGCGAAATACCGCGGCGAATTCGAAGAACGAATCAAAAGCGTTGTCGATGAAGTCCGCGCCAGAAAAGGAGAGATCATTCTCTTTCTGGATGAACTTCATACGTTGGTGGGCGCCGGCGGGTACCGAAGGCGGAATGGATGCGGCCAATATTCTGAAGCCGGCCCTGGCTCGTGGTGAACTGCGTTGCGTTGGCGCAACCACGTTCGACGAGTATCGCGAACGCATCGAGAAGGATGGCGCTTTGGCCCGGCGGTTCGACGTGGTTACGGTAAAAGAACCCTCGGACGAATCGATGCGCGCTATCTTACGCGGAATCCGGCCACGCTATGAGGCCTATCATGGAGTCCGTCTATCCGATGAGGCGCTGAATGCGTCGATTCGGCTGTCACGCCGTTATCTGCGCGATCGTTTTCTCCCGGATAAAGCGATCGACGTAATCGACGAAGCTACGGCGCGCATTCGCATGCAGAAGGAGTCCAAACCCAACAGCGTCGATCAGCAGGAGCGCCTGCTCATTCGTAAGCAAGCCGAACTCGAATCTCTCGAAGGAAGCGCGCGGTCGGCATCCCAGCAGAAGGCGTTGGCCGCACTGCGCAAGGAAGTCGAAGACCTTCGAATCCGCGTGGAAGCCATGGTGCAGGAGTGGAAGACGCAAAAAGATGCATCGGATTCCCTGCAGAAGACGAAGCAGGCGATTGAAGAACAGACCACTGCGTTAGCGACTGCGGAGACTCAGGGCAATGTGACGAAGGCGGCGGAAATCCGTTATGGATCTCTGAAATATCTGGAGCAGCAGCGTGACGATCTCGAAAGGCAGCTTTCCGGAATCGCGGCAGGCGGAGGGATGGTTCCCGAGGAAGTGAAGGCCGAACATATCGCCGAAGTGATCGCTGAGCGAGCGGGCGTGCCAATACAGCGGATGCTGGAGAGCGAGCGCGACCGCCTGCTGAATCTGGAGCAAAACATCGGCAACCGCGTGTTCGGCCAAGATGCAGCGGTACTGGCCGTCTCAGAAGCGGTGCGAAGGATGCGCGCCGACCTCGAAACAGTGCGGAAACCGAACTCATTCCTGTTCGTCGGACCAACGGGCGTTGGAAAGACGGAGCTCGCGAAAGCCCTTGCTGAAGCTCTCTTCGACGACGAAACAGCGCTGATTCGAATCGATATGGGAGAGTACAAGGATAAGGGCTCGGCCTCGGGACTGATCGGTTCGCGGCCAGGCCTCATCGGATCGGACGAAGGCGGTTTCCTAACGGAAAGAGTGCGCCGCGCGCCGTCCTCGGTGGTGCTCTTCGATGAGATTGAAAAAGCGCATCCGGAGATTCTCGATCTGCTGCTGGCGGTGCTCGACGAAGGGCGTCTCACCGATGCCAAAGGCCGTTTCTGCGATTTCTCCAACACGCTAGTATTGTTCACGTCCAATCTCGGGGTCAGGGAGGCGATGGACATGACTGACGACGCGGATAAGCGAAAGGAAATCATTCTGGAGGTGGTAAAGGCGAACCTCCGGCCAGAGTTATACAACCGCATTTCGCAAGTGATCACATTTAACGCGCTTGCAATGCCGGAGTTGCAAAGGATTGTCGAAACGCATCTCGATCGCTTGCGCAAAAAAATGGCGGAGGATCGCGAGATCGCGCTGGCGGTTTCGAGTGAGGCGCTCCAGTATCTGTGCGAGCAGTCTTACGATCCGGCGTATGGCGCCCGGCCCGTACAGCGGACCCTGCAACAGCTCGTGATCTCTCCGGTTGCCTCGGCTGTGCTGTCGGGAGAGGTCGCGGCGGGCCAGGAACTGCGGATCGGTTATTCGGAGCAGGACGGGCTTATGTTCGGGGTCGAAGGCTCTGCTGTTGCCGCGGCCTGAGGTGAATGAGTGGGCGGCTATGCGAGGTGGACTTGTAATCGCGTTTGTCGCCGCCCTGCTGCCGGGGCGTTGTGAAGGGGTTACTCCGGCCGAGGCGGCCGAGGGCTGGATTCAGTTGTTCGACGGGGAGTCTTTGTCCGGATGGACTTCCTTCGGGACGGCAAAATGGAAGGCCGGAAAAGGCGTCTTGACGTCCGATCCGGGAGCAGCCGGCTATTTGAGAACGAACAGCGCGTTCTCAGACTTTCGGTTGAAGGGCGATGTTCGAATCGCTGAGGGTGCCGCGAGCGGCATCTACATTAGGTGGGAGAAGCATGGCAAGCCGGAAGAGAGCGGATACAAGGTGCAGATTGACGATCGCGATCCAGGTAATCCGCCGGGTAGTCTGGTGGATATTTTGAAGGCGCATTCTATTAGCGCGCCGCATGGCGAATGGCGAGGCCTCGAAGTGATGGCCGACGGAGATCATTTCGTGGTCCGCCTCGATGGCGTAAGCGTGCTCGACGGAAAGAATCCGCAGTATCGAACTGGATACATACGTCTCCAATCGGTCCCTGGTTCACCCGTTGAATTTCGGAATCTGCGCCTCAAGCCGCTGGGTACCGAATCGCTGTTCAACGGCGCGGATCTCGCCGGCTGGAAGCAAGTCGCTCCTCCTCTTGCAAAGCCGTCTAAATTTTCAAAAATTATTCCAAAGGCAAAGCCGAAACCGGCAATATGGGAGCCGAAGGACGGAGCCATCCGCGTACAAGACGGAGTGGATCAGTTGGAGACCCAAAAAACATTCGCGGATTTCATTCTCCAAATGCAGGTCCGCGTCGATGCGCGCGTCGATTCTAAGGACAAGAAGCATCATCCCGCGGGTGCGGTCCTCTTCCGCGGCGATCCCGGCAAATATCAAACCGGATACAGGCTGCTGATTCACAACGACTCCGATTCGCCGACTGGCACGCTCGAGGAACTGCAGCCGGCCCGCAAGGCAATCGGCCAGGATAAGGTTTATTGCACACAGACTATCGTGGCTTACGGACGGCATATCGCAGTCTGGGTGGATGGAGCTTTGGTCAACGATTATGACGACATAAGGTCCGACGGAATCGCGCGGACCGGGGCCGGGACCATCGCACTGGCGCACGAACTTGATAGCGTTTTCGAGTTCAAGAACATTAATGTGGAGTCGCTACCGAAGGCGGACGTGGCCGTAGTAGCCGACGCTCCCAAGCCGGACGTTGGCAAGCCGGGTTCGGGTGCGGTAACTCCACCGGCGCCGGACCATTCATCGGTTCCGTGGGCGCAGCAGCAGCCAATACTGCGATACCGCCAGTCGCCGGCTGTCCCGATGGTGATCCCAGGTCAGGCTGAAGATAAGGAGCGAAGGGACAAGGTCAGCAAATTGACGGCAAAGAGTCTTGCGACAGAAGACCCCGAAGAGCAGGTTCAGATCAACACGGAAATTCTGAAGCTGGACCCGGATAATCAGGTCGCGGCCAACGCAGTGAACTCGGCGAAAGAGAAAATCGAAAAGATCAAGGAGCAGAAGGCGAAGGACGAGCTTGCGGCTAAGCAGCAGCTTGAACAATCGCAAGCTACGGACGCCGCCCGGCAAGACGCGTTGAAAAAGGCAGAAGACGCGCTTGGTTGCCGGCGATGTGAAAAAGGCGGCGGACCAATTGGCGGCTGTGCGGAAGATCGATCCTAACGATCCCGACGCTAAGATCCTTTCCGATCGCGTGATTAAGCAGCTTGCCGACAGGAAAAGGATTTGGTATGCACTTGGAACTGGCGCAGTCATCCTGTTCGCAGCGCTCGTGGCTGCTTTCTTTCTCGGCCGTGGCACGAAGCAGGTATTCCTGGAGGTGGTGTCAGGGACTGAGCAGGGCAAGCGATATGAATTCGCCGGCGATGTCCTGCATATTGGCGCGGTGAAGCAGGACGGCGGTAGCAAGAATGAAGTCGTTGTGCAAGACCCCGATCGGCTGATTTCGCGCTTCCATTGCGAGGTCCATCGCCGCGGATCGAAGTTCTACATTTTCGATGTAAAGAGCGCGAACGGTACGTTCGTCGATAAGCGGCGGATTAAGCCGGGCGAGCCGGTGCGATTGAAGAATGGCTCGCGTGTGGATCTGGCCGGCGCGTGCTCGCTGCGATTGGCGTTCGATAAAAAGGCAAAGCCGGAGGCGTAACGGAATGGCAGCCAGTTACCTGAATTTGAAAATCAACGGAGAATTGGTCAGGGATATACTGCTTCAGCACGTGTCGATAAGCCAATCCTTGAACGATCATTGGAGGTGTAACGCGGTATGCCGGCACACCCAAGACCAACGGCTCCTTTCGCTGGCCGCAGCCGCATTGCAAGCCGTCGCGGGCACCACAATCACGGTGGAGGAATGGTTGGGTAAGAGCCTCGAGGTGATTGAGATTGAGCAGGATCTCTCCGAGCGCACGCTGTTCGAAGGATTTGTGCTGGACGTCGAGTTGGTTTATGAACTGTCGGGTAGTTTCACGGCCCACCTACAGGGAGTCACCGACTCTTTCAAAATGGATGTCACACCGAGGCACACATATTATCAGGAAAAGACTTTGGCAGATATCGCCACACAGCTTGCCGGTTACGCGGGCTTAGAAGCCAAAGTAACCTGCAAAGACCGGCGGCCTTTGAATTATGTTCAGTGGGGCGAATCTGATTTCCAGTTTCTGCATCGGCTGGCCGATGATCACGGCTGCTGGATCCGGCCGTGCACTGATGGCATCGAGATATTGGACAGCTTTCAAGAGGGTACCACCGTGTACTGGCGTCGGGAGAGCGGCGAGAAAGGGCTGCGCGGGTTTTCGATCAGGGGATCGCTCGCGCCTCCGGCGTTTAATGGCGCTCATTACAACTTCCACGAGATGCGGAGCGACACCTACGCGGACGTGAGCGATGAACCGCAATTTTTCGGCTCGTCCCAACCGTTGGTGGACGCCGTGAAGCAAGGATCAAAGGA
Source organism: Terriglobia bacterium (assembly GCA_963767545.1). GTDB lineage: Bacteria > Acidobacteriota > Terriglobia > Bryobacterales > Bryobacteraceae > CAVVFX01. The sequence continues at coordinate 28,959 of CAVYEV010000018.1, read as the reverse complement.
TAATCTGCCTGCTGGCTATCTGCATCATCGCAGCCGCGTGGTGACTCTGGATGAATATGAACAGCTCCTCAAGAAGGAGAGTGTTCGGTCTATCGGATCAAGCGTCACTGGCGTGGGCGAGAGTATAAATAGCGAATTGCTGCCTGGAAATAAGGTCCAGATAGAAGGCATCCTCGACGCGCGGGGCACCTACGGAGTAACTCACGTCTCCCATAGCTGGGATCCCTCGGGATATACTAACCAGTTCACCTGTACACCCTGGAAGAACTATACAAGCCAGGACGCGCCGGCGATGAAACCGTGGTATGGTGTGGTCCCCGCCCGGGTAGTTGAGCATAACGATCCGAAGAAGATGGGACGTATTAAGGTGCAGTACTTCTGGCAGGACGATGGTCCCGCACATTGGGCGCGAATGATGACGCCTCACGCGGGCGCGGACCGCGGATTCATGTTCATGCCCGAGGTTGGCGATGAGGTCGTGGTGTCCTTCGAAGATGGCGACCCGGAAAGGCCTGTAGTATTGGGGTGTGTCTGGAATGGCGTCGACATAGCGCCGCGGCAGGAATTCTGGGGCGGAGAGCTGGAATCAAACGATGTGAAGCGGATCGTTACAAAGAGCGGTCATCGGATGCAGTTTGTGGATAAAGAAGGCAAAGAGTCGATCGCCCTAGCCACTCCGAAGTTTTTGAAGTTGTCGATGATTGAGAAGACGGATGAGACGGGCCGTTCGATGATTACGCTGCACACTGAAAATGGCGATATCTTTCTCAGTGCGCCGAACGGACGGATTCATTTCTTAAGTAAGTATGTTTCGCGCGAAGTGGGCACCCCGGCGGCACAAGAGAATGCGCAGCAAACGAAGGAGTCTGAATTATGAGCGCCTTTGATGCCTCAACGAGAGTAAAGCGCGCTGTCGCCGATCCGGCCACCGACCGCGAACTGCCGCAGCCTCAGTCGCTATCGTGGTCCGCCATAACTACCACAACTGCACTTTCTAATACTGCGGGAACGCATTGTGACGTCGTGCACGGCGATCGATCCTATCGGTTTGCCGGCAACCGCACCGATATTGTCACCGGCGATCACAAGCACACGGTCGATCTCAACCAGACGAACATGATCGTTGGAAAGCACAAGGAAACAATCGTGGAGGACTGCTATCAGAGCTTTATCGGACCGCATCTAGTTACTAACCACACCGTCCGGAACGAAACGCGCATGGCGAGATGCAATACCTGTTACGGTGACTGGTGGGTCAACGACGATCCTGGCCACTGTGAAACTATCGACGGCGAAAGCTACTGCGGTCAGGGTGGTCAATGGTACTATGCTCACACCTACTATCAATTCGCGCGTGTGCTGAATCATGAGATCGCGACGCTCAAGGCGGAAGCGCATGGGGTACACCTTGAAGTTGCGGCCGCGCATGCCGCGGCTAAACTGTTCCATTGCGAATACGATATCTGGCACCCGTCCGCTTACCTTAATGACGATGAGACTTATATAACACACGACGAGATTAACTCAATCGAATTTGCTGTGGCTGGCAACGCGCAGAAGGCGCAGATGTTCGATACCAGCGTAGAAACAGTTCATTCCATTATAAATCAGCTTTCCAACGAGATCGAAGGTGTGCACAACGGTAACGAGGTGGCTGTCCATTCATTGCCGAGGATCGGTACTTTCATCCCGCCGCCTCTTCCCGTGTAGCCGGAATATGCCGTCGAGGTGCAAGTGAAGCATATGAGCGTTTTTGACAGCAGCATTCGAGTACAACGGGCGGTATCCAATCCCGTGACGGACAACAGGCTTCCGAAGGCGTCGTCGCTTTCTTGGTCCGCTATCACGGCCTCCACGGCCTTAAGCGGCACATCTGGCGCGGATTGTGAGCTTGTGCACGAGGATCGTTGGCAGCACACCAACGGGCAACACAGCGAGAACATTGCCAAGAGCGAGAAGCATACGGTGCATGGCGATCAAACGCTCATGATCGCTGGAAAGCATAAAGAGACGATCGTCGGCGATTGCTTCCAGAACATCATTGGTCCGCACCTGGTGAACAATCAGTCAGTCCGCAACGAGACCCGGATGGCTAGGTGCACCTTGGTCTACGGCGACTTTTTCGTCGATGATAACCCGCCGCCTGAAGGACAAGGTGGCGGCGGCCGATGGTATTATGCCGACTATTATTTTTCCTGTTCCTTGGTTCTCAACCATGAACTCGACACTACTAAGTTGGAATATCACACGGCGCACGTCGAAGCCGCTGCGGCACACGCCGAGGCAAAATTTCTGCATGCGGAGTTGGGTTTATTGAACTACCAAACGGCTGCCAATAAAACAGAGGTCGCAGCGGCGACCAAAGACGAGGTCTCCGCATTGAAAGAAGAATTGTCATCTATGAATAGCGAGGTGAAGGCTATCAATACCGATTTAGGAGTACTTAATCAGAGTTTTGAAGGAGTGAATCAGAAGATCGGAGTGATAAGAAGTACAGTCGAGACCGAAATCAACTATCTTCCCGAATTTGGACTGTTTGTGTTGGCGCCGTGATGATAAGGAAACAGAATGACCCCGTTCAATAGCAGCACCCGAATAAGCCGAGCAATAAAAGATCCGGGGACGGATTGCAAACTCCCGAGCGTCCAGTCGCTTTCGTGGAAGTCGATCGCGACCTCGACAGCTCTGAAGACTACCAAGGGCGTCTATTCCGAACTCCTGCACGGGAATCGGTGCCAGCAGACAAACGGCAATCATACGGAGATCATCACCGGCAATCAACGCCATACTGTTGAAGGCAATCAAACTATTTCGGTCGGCGGCAACCACAAGGAAACAATTGTTGAGCACTGCTCACAAAGCATCATCGGCCCCCATCTCGTCACAAACCACACTGTGCGAAATGAAACACGTATGGGCAGTTGCAGCACGATTTATGGACTCTTGACCATCTACGATCATGTTCATGACGGTCGCTTTTTCTACGCCGATACCTATTATCGATCTGCGGACGTGATGAGCTTTGAGCTTGACTCCGTGGGAAAGGCGGAGTTGCACGGCGTACATGTGGAGTTCGCGCCCGTGCACGTGGAAGTGAAGGCGTTCAAGGCCGAAGCCGATCTTTTGGACTTCTCGGGTGCGATATTCGAAGAGGCGACGCCGGTCACGAGTTCCGAAATGACCGCAGTCAAATCCAGAGTTCACGGAATGACTAACACGATATCTTTGGACCACCTGAAGTTGGGAGCCGTCAAGCAGGATTTCCATCTGGTAGAGCAGAAAGTTGGCGCACTGAGTGTCGGCCAAAAGCTCTCGATGCATTCACTGCCACAAACCGGTCCATTCGTATAGAGGTGACATCTGAATGACTCCTGAAGGATTCGGAATTTGCGAAGAAAATCCGCGCTCCAGCGGAACGAGCCGATCAGGCGATCGACTGACTCCGATTGCGGACGAACTCCTCCCATTACAGCGAGCCCGCGATCTGACACGATGCCTTCTTTACTGGATTCCGGTCGACGGTTTTCCCGTTCCGGCTCATCAGAGGGCATGGCTGATGAGTTTTCTGGACCGGCTCGTCGAATTGATAGGTTCTCAGCTCGGCTTACGTGCCGAAGTGTTTCTTCAAAAGACAGTCGTACAGGAACATACGGAGCTGTTTGTCAACACTGCCATGGATTACGCTCCCAAGATGGGTTTGAGCCATAAACCAGGGGCTGCCTTTCCCTCTTCGCCGACCAAACAAGAGATTGAAGGGCTGGTTGACCAAGCCAAGAAACGGGAGAAGATCACGCTGGACAAGTGGCTTCCTCAGACCTGCTACTGGTTTTCGACTAAGGCAGAGAAACAGCAGCGGGAGCACTTCTTCGGCTATGGGGGAATGACAATGATCTTCTTGAAACCAGATCCGGGCACAGTGCCCCCCAAACTTCCTATTTCTCCGGCGCTGCTGCAAAAGAACGAACTCCTTCGGATGGCAAATCTGGATGGGCTGTTGGCGAAGGCGTATGCCCTTAACGACGCCTTCCTGGCAAAGAGTAAGGAGTTGTTTCAAGATCCTGCCAGAAAGAATGAGCTGTTCTTTCGAGGTATTCGCTTCATTCTGCCTTCTCTAACTTCAGCCGACTTCTTCGGCCAGCCGCAAGAGCTGTTTGACAAGTGGTTCGAGCTCTTCGATCTGTATATGAATGAGAGCCCGGCCGACGAAGGAATTGTATTGGCATCCAAGGTGGATATTGAAGCGCAGTTGATCGGCATTTTGAAACAAATGAACGATGAAGGATTAGTCTACCCTGTGAGGTAAGTCGATGCCGGCTTTCGATAACGAGGGAAAGAATCGATTTCTCCGGGCGACAAGCGTGCCGGTATGCCAGCCGTGCCAGGCTTTGCTGGTGCCGGTCTCCAAGTTCCCGATCCCGGAGGAGGAACTGCCGCCGATCAGACATTTTCTCGAGAAGCTCACGACAATGGCGGCCAAAAGATGGGAGCTTTCGTCGGAAGTGTTCATTCAGGTGGAACAGTCCGATGAACCCAACGGGCGCGCTTTGTATGTACGGTACGCGCGGCGATGGATCCCGGAAATCGGTCTTGGCGTGTGGCCGGATCGCGAGCCTCCCAAATCCTGGACAAAGGAGGAGTTCACATCTCTGCAGCCGGGTGAAACCCTTCGGCCATTGATGCATCAGGTTTTCCGGGTCACCAAGTCACCGCAGGCCAAGCAGGAAGCGAACGATGTTCTGCTTGCGTTCGGCCCTATCCTTCGCGTGATGATCGCTGGCGATGGCGAGACCTATCTTCAGAATACCAGCGCTCTGCTCCTGCCTCCAATTACCGATCCCTCCTACACATGCTTCCCTTTCTACGTTCCGTTAATGGATCTCAATGGGCTTACGTCCGCAGGTTCGGAGCAACTGTTGTCCTGGTTCTGCGGGGCTTCGCTTTATATCCGCGAGAGCTTCGAAGACCAAGGCATCCTGATCGCTTCTCGCGAGCAGATAAGTCCCCTCTTAACGGAACTCGGCGGGGTTTACGAAGAACAGCCAGACCCAGGCTGGAGGATTCCGATTCTAACCTGATTTGGTTGTTGGTTGAGGCTTGACTAGGTCATCTGAGAACGCGGCGGATGAACCGAATGCTAGGCGCAAGATCCTTCCGATGATCTCGACGCGCATACACTTTCCGCGCGCTACTTATAAAAAAAGCAACTTGACGATGAGACTTTGTTGTAAACTTGCGAGTATCGCGGTCGGGAGTTGGCGCGCTAGTGGCTTACTTCGTGAATCGTGGAATAAAACATGCTAGTAAGAACCAGACGAGCCGGCACGCGCCGGCGATGAAGCTGGTAGGTGCGGTCCCCGCGCGAGCAGTGGAACAAAACGATTCGAAAAAGGTGTCTTATTTTTAACCGGCAGTACTCTGGCAGGCTGATGGTCCTTTTCGGAGACGGCTACCCGGAACGGTCGGTCGTGTGTGTGGAAAACGGACGAGACGGACCGTTCGACTGATTATGCCCTGCCGAGCAATTATTTTTCGCGAGAAGTGTGCCGGCGCGCAGGCGTTGGCCAAAAACCTGCAAAAGGGGAGTTGATGAGCGTTTTTGATCAGAAGCCAAAGACGAAACTGGCCGCAGCGGATCCTGATGACAGATCGCGCGCTGCCTAATTCAAAATCTCTAACTTTCAGTGCCATCACGCAGCAGACGGCTCTGGCCGGCACCAATGCCGCGCACTGCAATCTGGTGCATGGCGATCACCGGCACGAGGTGCGCGGCACTGAGATCAACAATGTGATGGTCGATCATAAGTCGAGCATATCGCGCCACCAAACGATCCTTGTAAAGGGAAATCACAAGGAAACCTAGTGGGTAACGTTTATCAAAATATCATTGGTCCGCACATCGTTCAGAACAATGCCGTCCGCAACGAGACTCGCCTGGGAGCCTATAGTAAGACTCACGGATCGTTTGACGTTATGGACGATCACGACAAACATTTTGTGTACTCGGCAATACTGATGGAACGCTGCTACGTTTTCGACTTCGAGTACTACACTTCCAAGATCGAGATCGACTTACTGCTCGCGCAAGCAATGGTCATGGCTTTAACCTTCGGAGTCACTCAAGCTACTGTCGGTGTTTTCATGAACAGTTGGGATGGCGTCCACCTCTCCACAAAGTTCATGTTGCAAGAATTGAAAAACGCCTATTCCGACGTCGCCGCTTGGGCTTCTCATGTCGGACTTGGCGAAGGCGATTTTCGGTGCATCTCTGAACGCATGTCCGGATATCGGCGTCGGAACGCCATTTCGTTAGGCTAATCAGAGGAGAGTGGAATAATGCCTCGTGTATCCTCATCGAAAGAGACCTTCCGAAACCCGGAGTCGCAGCCAAAGGCTTTCGAATCGGCGAAGCTGGTTCCCTGGCAGCGTGGTCACAATCTTCAGATTGCAGCCTCTATTGGCTTCCCGTCCAATGTTTTCCGATTCCCGCCGCACAAAAACTCTGGCTGCTTCGATTCGTGGATCTGCTGTCAGAAAAGCTGAGGGCCGATTCTCAACTCCGGTGTGAAATCTTTCTCCAACAGAAGGTGGTTGAACCGTTGATGGAAGCGTTCGTAAAGACCGCGCGTGAATTCGGTCCTTTGCAAGGATTAAACAGGCGGCCGGGCGTCCCGCTTCCCGCACCTCCGACGAGGTCGGATCTTGCAGCATTTCAGAAAGGGACGAAACAGTTCGCGTTCGGAGAATATGTTCCCGATTACTGCTATTGGTTCCTTTACAAAGATCCGCACCGGCAATGGGAATTATTTGGTGGCCATGGTGGCTTGACCACTATCTTCTTGAAGGCAGACCCGAATACCAACGCTCCTGAACTGCCATTCACCCCCGGGCTGCGGGCGAAGTTCCCCATGTTCCAAATGGTCGATATCGACAAAGTATTTAGGGGAGCCTTTTCTCTCCAAGACGCCTTCCTCAGGCAAAGCAAGGAGTTATTCGGCGACGGCATCGAGAAAAATCCTCAAGTTTTCTGGCCTGTTATTTATCCTTCCTTTGCTCAAGACATCCGACTTCTTCGAACAACCCGGGTCCGAGTCAAAAAAATGGTTTGACTTGTTCGAGGTTTATCTTAGCGAGAGTCCTGAAGACGGCGGCGTGTTGCTGGCTTCCAAATCCGATCTTGACGCCTGTATCGTTGAGCTCCTGGCCACGATGGCAACACCGAGAACCTGGAGTATCCGCGAGCGTAGCACATGCCAATCGCAGTTAATTAAAGCGCCGGATTTGTTTCGCTTCAGCCGATCGCGATAAAAGCTCCCTGGCAAGGTCTGTTGCTCAGCGTCTCGGATTTCCCCTGCCAGAGCTTGAGTTGGCTGCAGTCAGCGCGGCGCTCCGCGCAATTGTGCCGAAGCTAAAGATGGCGCGCCAGCTCACTTCCGAGGTATTTCTGCAATTGGAGCAACTCCATGCACCGGGAGTGCGGGAATTGTTCGCTATGTATGCCCCGCAATGGATTCCTGAGGTCGGTCTGGGTGTATGGCCTCATCGCGATCCTCCCGTTAAATGGTCGGAAAAGGAGTTCATGGAGGTGGGTCCTAACGAAAAGTTGCGAGCGATGATGTTTCAGGTATTTCGCATCACGGCCGAGAACCGAATGCGCGATCATGCTGTCGATTGCATGCTCGGTTAGGGCCCGTACTCCAAATATTGACCGACGACTCCGATGGCTTTTTCGAGGAGAACATGCGGCGCTGTCTAGAGTTCATCAAAGATCCGACGTACCGCTGCTTTCCTTATTATGTTCCCCTTCTCGAACTCAAAGCAATAGTAGGTGCGAACGAGCAGCAACTTGAACATTGGCTTGGACGCGCGCGGTTTTCGTTCGGGAAAGCTTTGAAGATCAGGGAATATTGATGTTGTCGAGGGAGCCCCTCGCCCCCATTCTCACGGAACTGGGCGGTCAACTGGCGACCACGCCGGCACCCGTCTGGAAACTTCCCTATTAACAGCGTGCACGAGCCAATTGTCTCAGTTGACATCCCCCGGAAGCTGATGGCACGCCAATGATCACCAAAACCGTCGAGATCATTCGACGCTCAGTCTCACAATTGCGAGTTCTGATGCGCGTCCATTCGGCATTTCCTTGAAGCACGAAGGAAACAAGTCGTACATACCGTGCTCCACGGAAAGTAATAAAGTCGAGTCTGACGCGCAGCTTGTCGCTATTCGTGGAGGATCTGCGCATTGCACGGGAGCATGGTTCGCGGCGCGTGTTGAGTCAAAACTGAACAGGCTTACCATACCCTGTCATCTCCAGATACCCAACCCCCCGAGCGCTGCCACTATAATCTACCGCGCCCTCCCAGTAAGTCCCGCCCTTCGACACAACCAACTCCTGGCTATCGACGATAGCCCGGCAATCAAGCTTAATCCAAAGCGACGGCACCTCAATGCGCCAATGAACCGGATACCGCGTCCACTTCTCAATCGGCGTCAAACGGAAGTCCTTCGCCTCCAAATGATGCGCCTTGCCAGCAGCATCGATATAAGTCCCCGACGAGTAAGGATCGATTGTGCCGTCCTTACGGCGCAGTTGAAACAGCATGAACTCGGTATTGTTGTCGAGTTGCACGCTGAGCCAATCCCAACCGGTCTGTCCGGACTGCAGTTGGTGAGTGAACCATTCGTGGTCCATCCACGCAGTCCCCTTCACCTGATGGCTCTTGCCGCCAACAGTAATGCTCCCCGTTGCCGATAGGCGCGGGAACGACACATAATAAGACGCCTTACCGCGGCCTTCAGCCTTCTGGCTGACGCCGTCCACGCCATTAATGATAGGCGATTTCAGCGGAACCAATTTGATTGAGAACTGGAACTCCGGCGCAATGGCCGTCAGCATCTGGCCGTCGCCGGTCCAGACCGCCGACCAGTTGCCGTTCCACACGCGCCGCTTCTCGAAACTGGCTCCCGCAATGCCCGGACCCGCCCGATTCAATCGCTCCTGGTACCTGAAACGCTTGCCTTCCACCTCGGTAACCGCGGCGTGAGCCAGATAGAGATCGTCGACCCGCCACGCCGATTCGTTCCCCTTCTTGCCGCGCTGTTCGCCTTGCCGGAAGAATACCAGTTCGAAACCGAAACGCTTGCCTGCGCCATCTTCGACGTTGCCTGTGTAGTACCACCACTCGGTCTTGTATCCGGGATGCTCGAAATGATCGCGCGGGAAATTGAAGCGATATCCCGGGACTGCCTCCCGCCACTGAAACTCAGGTCGCCGCGGCGAAAGCAACCCACGCGGCGATACCCAAAACCAGCTTCATTTACCTTTAGGCCGCGGCGTCGCGTCGCCTTCAGTCATTCCGAGTGCCCACTTGATACCTTCCAGATACATCTTCTGCATATCGGGCCGGTCGTAGACCTGATTCTCATGCCCCAAAGCGCTGCAGAATACTCGCCCCTTACCGTAATTGCGCACCCAGGTCAACGCAAAATCTCCGTCCTTGCGCTCGATTGTTGGTTTCGTCATATCCACCGACCCAGTATCGAGACTCATCAGCACGCGAACCCGGTCGCGCGAAAATTCCTTATTTTCGTAGATTTCATCGGTAATCTGCAGCTTGGGGCCAAAGTGCGCAGTCGCCGGAAACTCGCGGTCCTCCACATTCAACGTTACGGCCTGATGCCAGGGATGATTGATGAAAATCCCACCCACCATATCAACCCATTCCGGCCAGTGCTGATTACAATCGGTTGCCGTGTGGCCTCCGATGAAGCCCTTGCCATCATCATGAACGAAGGAAAGCAGCGACGCCTTTTGTTCGTCGTCAAGACTCAGGTCCCCGGTGCAGTAGAAATAGATTGCATCGAAATAATCCAGATTCCTCGCGTTGCTCGTCAGCTTCTTTTTTGTAATAAGCTGCGAATCTGTCCGGATATATGTTTCCCAAAGACCGCTCTCCCGGCCCAACTTCCAGATCGTCCCCGCGGCATAGGATATGGAGTCGTGCTGGAACCCCTTGGAGTCGCCGATAAACAGAATGCGCTTGGGATGCGCCGGTGTGGCGGCGGGAGTCTGCGCCCCGAGAAAGCCGGCGAGCGCGACGGTAGAACACAGCAGGACAGAGGGGACACAGATTCTCATCGGATTGTCCTGAGTTTAACGCAAACGCAACGGGTGCGAGAGACCAAAGTGACCGATATTTTTACTTGGCGATATTATTCTCGGGCAGCTCGGCCATGGCAAAGTACCTCGATGCCGAACTATGGCATTTATCCCCGAACTATAGAACTTATCCCCAAAGTTCGTCGATGGGACCATATAGGTTCTGGTCGGAGAACGGCACATATTCGAAGCCGCGCATAAAGGGGTCATCGCAACGCACTGTAGTCCAGTTGATCCCCATTGCCGAATAGATGGTGGCCTCGACGTCCTCCGGCTTCACGTAACGTTGCCGCGACCAGCCGAAGTCGATAGTGTCCGAGCCTTGCGAGTCTGTCGCGCCCAGGATCTTTCCACCCTTTACTCCGCCTCCCGCGAACACGATCGACTGCTGAAGCCAGTGATCGCGTCCTCCAGCGGCGGTCACCGGACCCACTGTGCGACCGAACTCGCCGACCATCACCACCAGAGTGTCGTTCAGCATGCCGCTGGCTTTCAAGTCATCGAGCAATGCGCCGACTCCATTGTCGAGCGGCGTACCCATCGTATACATGTTGTTGCCCTTGAGATTCTGCTGTCCGTAGATATCCTGGTGCATGTCCCAACTGCCGAATGTGATCTGCACGAAGCGCGTTCCCTGGTCCGCCGCCAGGATCTGCTTGGCCAACAAGCACGCGTTGCCGAACGTGTTGTTTCCGTAACGCACGGCGTCTGGGGTGGAAAAGCTAAAAGCTTTGGTTACCGCCTGATTGTACATGACTTGATTGGCAGCGGTGTAGAAGTTGTCGTAGTCCGATACGGCCTTACCGAGCGGGGAGTTGACGCGCAACGGATCGTCGAACTGATGCAATTCACTGTACATGGAGTTAAACCGCAACTGTCCGAGCGAGTTGCTGGTATCCGGAATGCCGGCCGCGCTTGGCGTCACATTGAACGGCGCAAATGTCGCGGGCAGATATCCGGACCCGACCGCGGTCGGCGAATTTAAAGACACGAAGGTTGGAAACACTTGTCCGGCCTGACGCTCGCCGGCTTTCTCAATCGATACGATGCTGCCGATGTTCGGGGCAATGTCGCCCAGCGCCGCCGCGGGATTGCGCCCGATCTGCGTCCAGTGCTGCGCGAGCGTATGCACGAGCGCCCATGCCTGCATCGAGCGAACGATGGTAATGTCACCCAGATGCGCGCCGATCTTCGGTAACAGACCGGCCGGCCACGCCACCCCGTTTATTGTGTTGGGAGCGAAGTTCGATGGAGTGGTTCCCGTGCACGAACTTGAAATCGAAAGTATCGGTGTGGCTGATGGCTCCCGCCAGGAGAATGAAGATGCAGTTCTTGGCTGTGTTGTGAGGCGTCACCTGCTGCGTGTTGATCTGCTGAGCGCTGGTGCATTGCTGAGCGGCTGCGCGGTCGATGAGGTACGAGCCCATCAGTCCCGCTCCAGCGACTTCGAAGAACCGCCGGCGCGAAATGTGCGGGCGATTGAAGAATGTTTTGTGTGGATGGGGCCACCGGTTCACAAATCGGTCGAATTTTTCTTTTTCGTTCACGGCAGTTCTCCCTAGTAATTGAAAACGAAGTCCACTTTGTTCAGCAGCATCCACAACAGATTCTCAGCGGCTTGGTTGCGGTTCGATGCGGTTCGAGAGGTTCTGCATCGCCTGAGTCATCTCGTCCGGCGACGGATATCGCGATAGGACAGTCAGGAACAACTTGTTCACCAGTTGATCGTTAGGCAGCGCAATATTCGCCACCAGGAGACTGCCCAGGCGGAGATGTCGAGGAGACGCGCGACACTACGAACTTGTCGTTCATCAGACCGAGCGCTTGCGAGATCGAGCCGTCACCCCGGCGCACCTCGTCATCGCGATTGCCGCGCAGAAAGCTGTTGAGGAAATTGTTCACAGGGCCGTTAGCTCCGTCCGGTGTCGCGAGCGGTTCGGGGAACTGCATTGCCAGACTGGTGGTGCCGTAAACTGAGCCCATGTTGTAGCTCGGAATCACGTTGGTCGCCTGAGCAACTGCGTCGTGGAGTTCTTCGGCCCACAAGCGCCGCACCATCTTGCGCGCGAAGAGAGAATTCCAATTGGGGTTATACGGGCCGTTATAGCGCGACGAGAGTTGATAGGTTTGCGAATTGACGATGGTGCGCATCAGCCATTTCAGATCGTACTTGTTATCGATGAAACCCTGCGCGAGCGCGTTCAATAGCAGCGGATTCGATGGCTGGAGGACCCACGGCGAGGGCGGCGGATTAGCGGGATCGATGCGGGCCAGATCGAACTGATCCGGCGGATCGACGATTCCCATGCCGAAGAAATGAGCCCAGACGAAATTCACGGAGGCTCGCGCGAACTGGAAGTCGGAGGTCACGATTCGGGCGAGCGCCACGCGATAGTCTTCGCCTTTATTCGGCGCCGATGTGCCGTCAAACATATAAAGCGGTGGAACGGTTGTCTCGGTACCCACGGCGGTTCGCGCGGGACGGTTACCTGTCGTCGTATTCAATGCGTAATCGGTCTTGATTTTGGGGCTGTTATCGATCGCCGACCAGTAATAAACATTGGGATTGTTAGGGTCGTACTGAGTGCGCGACGGGTAAGTGTGCGACATGAACGACGAGAGGCCCCAGGCGTTGAAGCGAGTCTGTTGGCTACCCCACAGATTTACGGTATCGAGATGACCCCTGCCGGAATGGCAAAGCAGGCAATTCACGTGATAGACACCGAGGAAAGTGTCGGCCATGTTGGCGGTCTGCTGATCGAAGTCGTCCTGAATGGGACCGCCGGTTACCACGCCTCCAATGATCCAGTTCAATTCGCCCTGAGTATAGGTGTTGTCGCCTTGGGCGCTGATGATCTCTCGCGCCATCTGGTCGTAGGGTTTGTCATTCTGGAGCGATGTTTTCAGGTAGGTGTAGAAAGCTTGCACGCCTTGAGGGAAGCGCCGGATCTGCGAATTTTGCGAGTTGTTCTGGTAAAGGTCGCCATAGAACATGGTCCATTTATCGACCCAGGCGGAGGAAGCGATCAGTTGATCGACAAGAGTTGCGCGCTTGTTTGAATCGGTGCTGTTTACGAACGACAGCACGGCGTCGGGCGTCGGAATGCGGCCGGTGAGGTCGAGCGAAGCGCGGCGGATGAACTCGTAATCATTGGTGCTCTCAGCGGGGGTCACGCCGGCGCCGGCCATGGCCTGAAAGGTGTACTTATCGATAAGGCCTAACTGATTCGCACCCATGGATGAATGCGACCGGCTGCCGCCTGGCGGCGCGAAATCGGCCGTCGCGCCGTCCTCCGAAGACCGCAGTCTGGCCGCGGGAATACTATCTACCACCAGATCGGTCAACGTCGATCGTGCGGTATTTATGGCGTTGGTGATCCCTTGGCCGTTGTAGCCGGCGGCCACGAAAATGGCGTGGTTAGGTCCAAAGAAGACGCATTCCGCATGCGGTACCTGATATTGGAAATCGCTGAAGAGATCCTGGCCATGCAAGAGCCAGCCACCGGTCGCGATTCCGGCGAGTCCGGCACAGACGATGGTCAAACGCTTGCCGAATCGTACTTTTCTGAACATAAGCGCTTCACACCTGCTTTCTATCAGTCTGAACACTGGATTGTGGCATTCGGCTTCACTTGGTTTCATTAAGCGTGGATTAAAGTGTGCATCTTTACGGTATCCGGATGCGGCGTTGGTGTCGCGCAGCCTGCGCTGTACTATAGAAATTCTGTGACAACCGAACAAGAACTTCGTGAGAAGCTGCGCAAGATCGCGGCCCTGTTTGAAGGCGCGACGACTCCTGGCGAGCGCAGCGCAGCGGCGGCGGCTATCGACCGGGTGAAGAAAGCCCTCGCCGGTATGCAGCAGACGGAAAGGCCGGCAGAGATGCAATTCACCTTGCCGGACCGCTGGCAGCGGCGGCTCTTCGCAGCCCTGTGCCGCCGTTATGGCCTCCAGCCTTATCGCTATAAACGCCAGCGGTATACCACCGTTATGGTACGCGCGCCCAGATCCTTCATCGACCGGACGCTCTGGCCTGAGTACCTGCAGATCAAGGACGCGCTCGATGAGTATCTGAACGAAGCCACCGAAAAGATAATCCGCGAGGAGGTCTTCCGGGATGCTGGCGAGGCTTCCGCTTTGTGAGCAGCCTCTATCCGCCATGCGGCCCCGCGCGCATGATAAACTGACCGGCGCGAAGCGGTGCGATGGTCCGGCCGCTTGGAAATCATCTCCGGAGAACTAGTTTGCGACTTGCCGCCTTATTCGTTTGCAGCGCGTTTATCGCCATGGGCGCGCAGATCACGCTTCCTTCGAAATCCTTCGAAAGGAGCGGCACGGTCGCTGCCACCTATCGCACCTCTTACCTCGGGACCGGCACGGGAGAACTCACCGTCCGCTGGACTGACGCGCTCGGGCGAGTAGTCGAAGACAAGAAAATCCCCGTGATCTTAAACGACGAAGACGCAATCTCGTTCCCCATCGATATGAGCCGGGCCGTCGCCATGCGAAATACGCTGCATGCCCACTTCACATTCGAAGGCAAAAACCGCCGCGGCGTTGCCGACAACCGGGATGAAAGCGCCCAGATCGAGTTTGTCGCCAGACCGCCCGAGCGGGACTGGAACGACTACCACATCATGATGTGGCAGCACCGTACGCAGCAGCAGTTTGCCGCGCTCAAGACGATCGGCATCGATGGTGGGGAGTCCGTGGCGCGCACCGAATCGATCCCGGATTTCCTTCTCAATAACGACCTCCGCTGGTATGCCGAGAATATCGCGACCGATTTCTATTCGGAATACCATCGCTACTTCCCCGATCGTGTGAACGGTTGGAGATTCCTCGAAGCTCGCGAGGCCTTCAAGAAAAATCGGTCGAGCAAAGAGCCGCTGAAACGGTACCCGAGCCTCAGCGACCCGGTTTGGCTTCAGAAGATACACGATCGCCTAATTACCGCAACGAACTTTTATTCTCCGTATCGCCCGTTCTTCTACAGCTTGGGGGACGAAACGGGGATCGCTGAATTAGCCGCGTTCTTCGATTTCGATTACTCTGACGACTCGATCGGCGCGTTCCGCATGTGGTTGAAGCAGCGATATTCCACGCTGCGCGATCTCAACGCCCGATGGGGTTCGAGCTTCCCAATCTGGGACTCCGTCCTCCCTGACACCACCGACGAAGCGATGAAGCGCACCGACGCCAATTACACGTCCTGGAGCGATTTCAAGGAGTTCATGGATGTGGCGTATGCGGGCGCGCTGAAGATGGGCAATGACGCGGTTCGCTCGGTTGATCCGCACGCGTATGTGGGAATCGGAGGCGGACAGATGCCCGGTTGGGGAGGCTACGATTATTCGAGGATCTCGAAATCGCTGACGGCCATTGAGCCCTACGACATCGGCAACAACATCGAGATTCTCCGCTCGCTCAATCCCAAGATGGCGGTCGTCACCACATCGTTTCAGGCAGGTCCGTGGGAGCGGAACCGGGTGTGGTTCGAGTTTCTGCACGGCAACCGGGGCCTGGTGATCTGGGATGACAAGTCGGCCTTCATCAACGCCGATTCGACCATCGGTCCGCGAGGTCTTGAGGTGGCGGATTACTACAACGAGCTACGGTCGGGCCTGGGCGCGCAGATCATCGTCAGCGAGCGCTTGAACGATCCGATTGCGATTCACTATTCGCAACCGAGCATGCGCGTCGAGTGGATGCTCACGCAGCGCCCAAAAGGCGAGAAATGGGTTCTTCGCAATTCCAGTACGGAGTACAAGGACAGCGACTTCTTGCGTCTGCGCGAGTCATATTGCAAGTTGATCGAGGACCAAGGTCTGCAGTACAAGTTCGTGGCGTACGACGCGGTTGAGCGCGGCGCGCTTATCGATGGCGGCTATAAGGTCCTGATACTGCCCCGCTCGACGGCGCTTTCGGAGACCGAGGCTAAAAACATTCGGGAGTTCGTGTCCCGCGGAGGCTTGCTAATTGCGGACGGGGTGCCGGGACAGTATGACGAGCGAGCGCGCAAGCTGGAGCGTCCTTTGCTCGAAGATGTTTTCGCCAAACCAACCTTCGGCAAGGGCAAGGCAGTGCTCGCCCCGCCGGAGATCCTGAACTATCATCAGCAACGGCTGATCGGCAAAGAAGGCGATTCTCACCGGCTAATGTCGCAGTGGATGGCCTCGGCGGGCGTGAAGCCGGAGTTCGCGGTAACAGGCGCGGACGGCAAGCCCCTCACCGGTATCGAGACTCACAGCTTTCGCAATGGCGCGGTGACTCTGATCGCGCTGATGACGAATCCACAGCTTCGGGTAGAGGAACTGGGGCCGCCGGAGTTCAAGTCGAACGATCGGTTCGCGAAGCCCACGCCCGTGACGTTGTCCTTGCCGGGACAGCGCACCGTCTATGATGTGCGCGCGGGAAAGAGCCTGGGCTCTTCGGCAAAACTGAATTTGACGGTTCCGCCGTACGACCCTGTCATTCTCGCGATCGCTCCGTTGCCGCTTCCGGACCTCGAGTTGTCAGCGCCGGAGCGCGCAGCCCGCGGCGGATCTCTCGACGTTGCGGTGCATTTTGCTCACCCCTCCACGGCTGGGTCGCATGTGATTCGTGTGGACATCGCCGGTCCCGATGGCAAGGTGATGCCGCACTACTCCGGCAACTGGATCGCGCCGCACGGAGAAGCCGCGCACGCTATTCCCCTCGCGCTTAACGATTCGCCGGGCAAGTGGGAGATCAGAGTGCATGATCTGATTTCCGGTCAGCGCAAAACGGCGACCGTCGAGGTGTATTAGAGGTGCGCACCATAGCAGTAGCGCTCTTCGCGGCAGGAACGCTTCTGAGCGCGGATCTCGACCATGTGATCGGCGCGATCCGGCAGGACCTGCGGCCAGACGAGGCGATAGGTATTCTGGGCCGCGTCTATGAAAACGATCGTTACTTCACGTTTCCCCGTTTCCATCGAACGGCAGAGTACCTTACAGGTGAGATGAAGCGCTTGGGTCTTCAGCGCGTCGAGACTGTTGAGGCACCGGCCGACGGTGAAACGCAGGTGGGTTTCTGGACGATGCCGCTTGCCTGGGATGCTGAATCCGCCGTACTTGAAATTGTGGATCCATCGATCTCCGCGGATTCGCGCATTCTCGCCGACTACCTGAAGATCCCGTCGTCGCTCGGCATGTGGAGCGGCGCGACACCGCCCGAGGGACTGACTGCCGAACTGGTCGATGTCCGCGCGGCCGATCTCAAACGGGGCTCTGCACCAGATCTGAAGGGCAAGCTCGCTCTGCTCGATGAGAATCCCGCGAATGTGAAATGGCTGCTGGTAAAAGCCGGAGCGTTGGGCGCGGTCAACACATTTACCGAGAATCCAACACTGCGGGATGGACGCCAGTGGATCAACGCGTGGGGCGACGACGGGTGGGCGTATACCGCGCGGAGTACTCCGCTGCTCTCGTTTTCGATCTCGCCGCGACAGGCCGAGTTGGTGCGTGGGCTGCTGTCGAAAGGCCCGGTAAAAGTCCGGGCAGTTGCAAAGACGCGCTATTACAAGGGCAGCTATCCTTACGTGACGGGCGTTGTGGAGGGCGAGACGGCTGAGGAGGTTCTGACGCTTGGCCACACTTCCGAACAAGGCGCCCAGGACAACGCAACCGGCGTGAGCGCAACGGTCGAGGCTCTGGCAACGCTCGAACGGCTGATCGCCGCGAAGCGGCTGCCGAAGCCGCGCCGGACGATCCGCATCCTATCGATGGGCGAAATGTATGGGTCGATGCACTACGTGCAAACGAATCCTGAGCGTATCCGCCGGACCATTGCAGCCATTTGCGTCGACACACCAGCCGCTTCCTACGACCTGGCCGGAACCGAGTATACGTTCCATATGAACCCGCACGTCGCGAAGGACTTCACCGATGCGCTGATTCTCAAAATCGCCGCGTCGTACCTTCCGCAAGTGGGCAGGCCATGGCACGAAGCGCCATTCATCACGGGTACCGACACGTACATGGCGGAGCCGATGGTCAACGTACCCACGGTTTGGGGCTACAGTGGAAGCGGAGTTGAGAATCATCACAACAGCGCGGACACGCCGGACCGCGTCGACCCCAGATCTCTGCGCGACATTTCGATCATTACGGCGGCTTACCTCTATTTCATCGCGAACGCGGATGCGGACGCGGCTCTCTGGCTCGCGGATCTGAGTGAAACGCGCGGCTACGGACAGATCCTGGAAGCCGCGGGTCATGCCGGCCGCGAAGGCATCGAATACGAATTGGACCGCGAGAAACAGTCGATCCTGAGCGTGCTGCGGCTCGTGCCGCCCGCGGATCGCGACCGGCTGCGAGATAAGCTTGCCCCGGCAGTTTCGAGGCTCGACCGGTTCGCAGCATTGCAGCTTGAGCGGGTGCCAACGCCGGAGAAACCCCGAGGCGCAGGCGCGGCGGACCGGATTGTGGTGCGACGCAAACGCTTTGGGTCGATCCCGCTCGATGACCTCCCTCACGATCTTTGGGAGGGGCAACCTTCCGGCGCATGGGCCGCCGTGCCAACAATCGCGCTGTATTGGTGCGATGGTCGCCGCACTCTCGCCGAAGCCGCCCGATTGACGCAACTCGAACTGGGACCCTCCAAATTCGACTTCGTTTCGTACTTCAGATTCCTGCGCAAGCGCGGCTACGTCGATTTCACCGAATAGCGAAGTGTTTAGCCGTCAGAACGAGACCCGCAACGAGAACTGTATAATCCGCGGATCGTTGACTTGCGTGCTCAAGTCGAGCAAGCCCGTGGTCGCGTTGGGATTCCCATTGTTCGGGTGATTGAATGCGTTGAAGAAGTCCGCTGTCAATCGGGCGGAAACGCGCTCGGTTGCGCGTATGGTCTTGAACAGGGATGCGTCCACGTTCCAGTAACTTGGTCCGAGGATGAACGCGCGCGCGTTCCAGTTCACGGTGTCGGTAATCGACGTCAGGCGCGTGGTCCCGTTCGCCAACACGACCGGGATGCGGTTGTCGAGTCCCGGTCCGAGAGGCCGCAAAATACGCGTCGCGCGATTGACCGCGACAATCGCCTCGAGTTTCGTGAGATCGACATTGGAAGCCAGGGTCGGATCGAAATCGCCCGCGAAGTAGAGGCGCTGTGTCCGGCCGTTGTATGTTAGCGTGAGTTGCTGGTCCGAATTAAGAGTCGGGTTACCGAACAGGTAATCGCCCGAAGAGACACTGAGCCAGTGGCCGGTTCGCCACTGCCCGATTGTCGCGATTTGCCAGCCGCCGATCAGCGCGTTTGCCAGACGTCCCACGCCAGAGCCGAAGCGTTTGCCCGTTCCAAAGGGCAGGTCGTAGATGCCGTTCCAGACGAGCTTGTGCGGCGGGATGGCGGTTGAGTTGTAGTATTCAAGCCGGAGAAGCTGATCGTAGGTCATCTTCGGAGCGCCCCAGACCTGCAGAGCTTCGGGCACCTGCGTGCCGCCCGCGCCGTCGTTGATGGTTCCGTTGCCGCTGGCGGACCCTCCCGCGTCCGAGGTCGACAGCGAGCGCGTGAAGACGTAGAACGCCTGGAATGCGAGTCCATTCGAGTACCGCTTCTCGATCTGCGTCTGGAAAGAGTTCGTATTCGAGTACCCATTCTTGGCTACGACGCCGCTCGCAAAATTCCAGTTCGGATTGATGCGCGTAAGATCGAGATTTCCCGGGGGAGCGTTGCCTGTGCGCGTCTCATAGTTGATCTGCGGCTCACGGCTGTTTAAGCTATAGCGTTGCTCGAGGTTCGCCCCGTGATCTCCGATATACGTGAGCCGGAGCGCAAAGTTCCGCGGCAGAGCATGTTCAATAGTGAAGTTCCATTCCTGCGCGGCGGTGTCATTCCAGTGGCTGAAATCGTAAGGGAAAAAAGTCTGGGCCGCGGTCGGTTGAATGATGATGTTGCCGTTGATATCCACCGTCGCTTTGCCAACATAAAAGTTCGGCTGAGGCGTGGATCGGACGCCGTATGTTTGCGTGCCGTCGAGCGTGCTGAGGTTATTGGTATAGCGCAGGTTCAGCGGAGGATTCGTGCGCGACGTTTGCAGGATCTGGGAGAGCGGCAGCGTCCAGAAGTACTTTCCGTAGCCACCTCGAATCACGGTCTTGGAGCCGATCCGGTAAGCCGCGCCGATTCGCGGACCGAAGTCATTGCTTGGCGATGGGATCAGAGAACTGGGCAGGCCGGCTTTGTTCGCGGTGGTCCAGGTGAGTCCGCGCGCCGCCCAGGAGGAGAGCACCGAGGGCGGAATGCCCGGCATACTTTCGAGCGTGGTGTCGTTTGGCGAGACTACCTGGAATTGAGTAGCGTAGTTTCGTACATCTACATTTACGAGGCGATCGTATTTCTCGCTGTAGCTCGTCCACTTATCCCAGCGCAGTCCGGCTTCGATGGTCAGGTTGCGTCCGATGCGCCAACTATCGTGGAAGTAGAGGCCAAGTTCAGTCTGTCGGAAGTAATAATAGCCGCGGTTGAACTGGTTCGAAAGAAACGTGGGCAGACCGAGAGCCATCGATGCCACACCGACACCGGTGTAGGGCAACGACTGATTCGACGCCGGGTCGTAGAGAGCAGTCCAGTCATTCCCAAAATCGTCGGAGCCTTGCGCCTGTTGCAACTCTCGAACGTTGTTGTACTCTCTCCGGACGCGTCCGCCGAAGGACATGGAGTGCGTTCCCTTGATCAAGGTCAGGTTGTCTTCCGCGTGAAAGGCAGTCAGATTCTGGTCCTTCGAGTTATTGGCATCCCAGTTGTTGCCGGGAAACGATCCGGCTGTTATCGTGGGCCAGCCGTTCACGCCAAACGGATTTGGCAAGCCGAGTTTCGCGCCCCAGTTGGTAAAATCGGCTAGCGTGCCCTGGTGATTGGGATTGCGATTCACCGCGATCAACGCCTCGCTCAGGAAATTGGGACGGAACACGTGAGTTTCGGTGATGGTTCCGGTGTAGACAGTTGTGGCGGTCAGTCCTGTGCCCCCTGCATTGGACAGGCCATCCGCAGGCGCTCCGAACATCCCTCCGGACTGAACGCGGTTGAGGAGAGTCTTCGTGAACCGGAGTTGCAGATTGTCGTCATTGGAGAATCGATGATCGCCGCGCGCGGTGAAGGTGTTCGTGTCCGTCGAGATCGGATAGAAAACATCGAGGTTTGGCGCCTGAAACGGATTTCCCGGATTCGTAGGCGTGTGCGTGATCGATTTCATGATTCCGAAGAACGGACTGATGCGGCTCACGGGAATTACGTCACCCACGAAAGGCGTACGGACGCCCTTGCTGTCCGTGGTCAACGGATCGTAGATGTGGGTCTGATTCCTGTTGTTGTCGAAGATGCCGCTGAAATCGCCGTTGAACATCGCCGTGGTAGGAACATAGTCCTCATAGAACGACGACTCCCGCTGGCGGTTCCCCTCGTAGGAAAAGAAGAAGAAGGTCTTGTTGTGGCCGTCGTACAACTTGGGCAGGACCACAGGGCCGCCTGCCGATGCGCCGAACTCATTACGGATTAGTTTGGCCGCTGTGTTGCCATCCTGTCGAGCGCGCGCGCGAAGGCCGTCGGCGTTGTTGCGGAACGTCTCGAATAGCGATCCGTGGAGCTGGTTCGATCCGCCCTTCGTGACCAACGTCACGGTGGCGGGACGAGGATATCTCGCGTTCGATCCGTTGGTCTCGATGCGAAACTCCTGGATCGTATCGAGGCCGGGCTGTACGCGCTGGATTGAGCCAGTAAAGCGGTCGACCAGCGAAATGCCGTCCTGAACGATCTCGAGCGATCCGACCTTGAGCCCGTTGGTACGCGCAGCCCCGCCGCCTTCCACTCCTGGCGTCAGATCGAACAGGTTGGTCACCTGCCGTCCATTCAGCGGTAATTGGTGGATTCGCAGAGCATCTTTCACATCGGCGATCTGCATGCCTTCAGTAGTAATGGTCGAAGCTGCATCCGTGACGACGACAGTATTCGAGACGCTGCCCAACTTCAGTTTCGGGTCTATGGTAGCCGCGTCCCCCGTTTTCAGGTCAAAATCGGTTTGCCATTTCTCGAAACCGGGTTGCTCGATTTCCATCCGGTATCTCGAAGGCGGGATCTCCGCGAACACGAATAGCCCGTGATCGGATGAGGTTTGATGAGCTGCGCCGGTCTCCCTGTCAATCAACCGGAGTTTAGCGCCGTCGATTACCGCGCCGGAAGAATCCGTGACGGTTCCATTCACGGAACCATATCCGGATTGTGCGACCATACTCTCACATATCGCCAGAAGCAGCGCGAAAAGAGCGAAAACCTTTACCATGATCCAGCCTCCTCACGAGTGCGTTGATTGGATATAAATTATCCGCTATCGAGGAGGATGTCAATCGTTTGTTTCTTATTGAGGTTATATCCGGGATCACACCGATCCACATGCACCTCTCCACTCGTGTCTGCAAAACCCCGATATAACCAGCGCCCCGCGTTTTGAGAATTGAACCGACCGCACAGGCGGAGCGCCGCCTCACTGATTTCATTACAGCAGACGATAATCTGCGAACATTGCGGGTTTGTTGGATGTTATTGATTCTTTGGAGAATATTTCTGTCTATGTGTTGAACCATTGGCGCCGAAGGAGAGACAGCGGAACCCGCCAGATACAGCAGGGTTCAACGACGCCGGTGGTGCGGGCTCCAAGTTGCGAATGTCGTTGACGGGCTCGCCGCTCCGGACCCGGTCTTTCCGGGAGATTGCAAGGTTGCCGGTCCAAGATGACGCAAACCGGAGTTTTCTGCGCGTCTGCAAACGGGTCATTTTCTTGTGCGCCGCGTGCAGGGGATGCAGTTTTGCGGAAGGAAGCCAGTTGGGATAACGTTGTCGGCTGGCTGGTGACGCAAAATGCGTTTTTTTAATATGAGCCTTGCGGCTGGGTAGGGGTCGCGAGCGGTGGAAGGCGCTTTCTACGGAACGGAGCCAATTGGGAGCCAGGGGCGATGACGCAAACGCTCGATTTTCAAACTGGCCCGTTGGATGATTCGGAATTGGCATGAGGCGCGTGGCCGCTCTCAGAAATGCGTGATGGTGTGGGGAGAGGTAAAGCTTGGCCAGTCGCCGATAAATGCCGTTGGAGTCGATAAAAAACCGCAGACAATTTGCGTGGCGAGAGCACCGAGGGAGATCGGTGGCGCAAAATGGGTATTCCTTTGACTCTGTTTGGTGTGACGGCGCGAGGCGGTCGTGCGAACTTTTGCTTGACTGAACATGTTTTCTCCTTTGTGAATGCGCCGGGAGATTCCGTTTCCTCCGAAACGGAATCTCAGACCGTGCGCGAATGCCGGTGTTCGTCCGCGGGAAGCCGCCCAAGCTTCATCGCAATTACTCTCCTCACCCCTGAGGAGGGCGAACATTCGGCAGTCTCCCTCGCGATCTTGCCCAAGATCGCTCTCGGCTCTCGCCGGGGTTGCTGGGGTCGCGCGGCAACCTCTGATTTCACATTGACACACGCGATGTTGGAAATTGATGGACTGTTTTTGTAAGTAATTGGAATTATTGGGATTAAAAATGCGAAGTCGGCGAACTTTTAAACCGGCCAATCGACTGAAGCCAGGCCTTTGATTATTTTCCAGTTTGGATCTAATGTTTTGCCTCGTCGGGGATATCTGTGGGTGACAGCGGCCTCTTTCGTAGCCAGTTGATTCTCGTCCGGTAATGCCTCGACCGTGGCCGTTCCTTAGTTTTTCATCCCTATTGCCCCGTGTTTCTTCTTTCAGGGAGCTGTGGTGCTGAGAAAACGCCGGAACTTGCGGCAAGTGGAATCAAAGGATCTCTGCTGAACTTCGCCGCCGTGATAGAGGAGCGGACCGCCCTCCTCGATCATTTTGAAAAGGCGCTGTTCGACCGGCCGCTTTCTCAGAGACTGATCGTAGTTGAGGTCGCGAATGAACTCCCCGCCGAGTGCCCACATATTGTCGACGTGTTTCTGAATCGTTTTCGGCGACAGGTCCGAGGCGGCCAGGTATTCAAGGAACGGGCGGAAGCAGGCCACCAACTGCTCTCCCGGTGGCAGATCTTTTTCCAACCCCATCCACGAGCGTGGCCAACCATTCAGATCGCGGCAGTAATGTTCGAGGTCGCGACGTGGCGCAGAAGTGGCGCGGTTTATCTTGGTAGTTCTCGCCTTCACTATCTTTCATTTCATGCTACAGCTCATCACGATTCTAAACCGCTGTCACCGCTTTCCGGGATTCGTTTACCAGGAGGCCCGCTTCAGTTCCGATCATAAGAGTATTGAGATTGCCGTGCGCCCGCGCAAAGGTTCGGCGGCGGTTTGTTCGCGTTGCCATCAGCCAGCCCCCGGTTATGATCAACTCTCCGAAAGGCGCTTCGAGTTCATCCCTTTTTGGGGCTTTCTGGTTTTTCTGCTTTATTCCATGCGGCGCGTCGATTGCCGCCGCTGTGAGGCGGTCGTCGTCGAGGAAGTTCCGTGGGGCGACGGGAAGCGCACGTTGACCAGAGCGTACATGTTGTTTCTGGCCCGCTGGGCGCGGCGGCTTTCATGGAAGGAAACAGCCGAAGCCTTCCGCACTTCTTGGGAAAAGGTTTTTGACGCCGTGGAACACGTCGTCACCTTTGGACTGGAGCATCGTAAACTCGGTGCCATCGACGCCATCGGCGTCGACGAGATCCAGTACGCCAAAGGCCATAAGTACCTCACGCTGGTTTACCAGATCGATCTTGACGTCACGCGCTTGCTTTGGGTCGGAAAAGAAAGAACGATCGAATCCTTTCAGGGATTCTTCACCACCATCGGCGACGAGGTGGCCTCGAAGATCGTCTTCGTCTGTTCCGACATGTGGGAGCCCTATCTGAAGGTCATCCGCGAGAAGTGCTCCGATGCCCTCCATATCCTCGACCGGTTCCACATCGTGGCGAAGATGAACCAAGCTCTCGACGATGTCCGCGCCGAAGAGGCGCGCCGCATGAAGCAAGAAGGGTTTCACCCCGTCCTGAAGAAATCCCGCTGGCTCTTGCTTAAGCGCCAAGAGAACCTCACCGGCAAGCAAAGATTTCGACTTCGCGACCTCCTTCGTTACAACCTGAAGAGCGTCCGAGCCTATCTTCTCAAGGAAGCCTTTCAGCAACTCTGGGATTACAACTCCCCCGCCTGGGCCGGAAAGTTCCTCGATGAATGGTGCAGGCACGTCATGCGGTCCCGGATCGAGCCTATGAAGAAGATTGCCCGGACTCTACGCCGGCACCGTGAACTGATTCTCAACTATTTCCACGCTCAAAAGCTACTTTCCAGCGGCGTCGTGGAGGGACTGAACAACAAAGCTAAAGTCACTATGAGAAGATCCTACGGCTTCCGTACCTTCCGCGCCCTCGAACTCGCTCTCTATCACACACTTGGGAAACTGCCCGAGCCTGAATCAACCCACGAATTTTTCTGACGAGCCACTATTAGAATATTCGCCAAATGATTTCCTTGCTACGTATCAAAATACAGTACCACTTAAACACCGATGTTTCGTAAGTAAATCCTAAATGCGTAAGAATCGGCGTTTTAATGAATTTCCATGCAAATCGGATTAGGTCGCTGGGCTGGATTCCTTGGAACGAATCCGTGAGTTTCAAATCTTTAGCCGCCTGCCGGTTAGGAACATTTCAAGTTTGCGCTCCATTCCCTCGCGTGGCTGTAGAGCGAACACGCTCCAGCTTGCGGATATGGACACCGTGACAGAGACTTTTCCGACGCTGATGGTTTCGTCTTCAGTCTTGTTCCAGATGCGCGCAATTTCCCGGCGCACGCCTTCGATTCCGTTATCGCGCAAGACAATTGCCATCAATGCCGGGCCTCGCCGGCGGTAAACGCGATCGTTGGCAGTCAGCGCCTTGCGCAAGCGTGCGGAAACGGAACATAGGACATGGTCGCCAACGACAAAACCCCAGCGCGAGCTGATCGCAGAGACGCGGTCGGCCATCACTGCAACCAGGTAAGCGTTATGCCTACCGGTATCCTGGTCCAGGGCGTCCGAGGCAGCGTTGAAGCTAGGAAGTCCGGTCACAGGATCAAGTGCGTTAGTCTTACTCTTCTTGCGCGGAGAACCCGAGCCGGAGAGTTGCTGTTCCAGCGTCGATATGAGACTGGCAGAGCACTTCCGCTCACGATCAATTTCACTAATGACGGCATCGGCGCATTCGCGCAGACGGACCCGCACCACGCGAATATCGTCAGCCAATGCAGTATTTTCGAGTTCCGAACGAATCGAATCCAGACGCGACGCGGTGGCCTTCGACCCCGCCCCAAGTTTCTGGATCATCTCCGCTAATAGCTCTGCCGTACTCCTGTTTTCGGCCTGACCAAGTTGCAGTAGACCCGTGATTTGATGGTTATACTCCCGGATCGTGGTAATCAGACTTCCAACAAGCACGAGTAATTGCTTTTCGTCGGGATCTTGGTCGATCTGCGCGATGGCCACCTGGATCGTGTTCCGAAATCGCTCATACTCCGACCGGTGCTCCGCACTGCATTTAGATCAATGCCCTGGAGAAGCAGATGGTATCCTCTTTAGGTCCGGTCTGATGTGGTGGCCACGCCGCTTCCTGTGAAATACTTAGTGATTGATGCTATAGCCCTTGAACCTATATCGGAGCTTTGCGACGGAAACTTTATAGCGTGAAGAGAGTTGTTAAAAGGGCCGCGAATCGACGCGCGTTTTGGGGCCCTGTTGTGAAGTTTTTCAGTTTGTGTGTTGCTCTAAAGTATAAGTGACGGGGGTGTGGATCCCATGCTGGACAAATCTTCGAGAATCTGATAGAACAAGCTGTCGAAGGCTGTCCAAAACAAGGAGGTGGGATGCCCAAGATGGTGATTGAGGTTCTGGACGAGTTTGCTGAGGTGGGAAAGGCGATGGCCGAACATTTGTCTATGCTGCAGCGGACTGTGGATCGGCTGGGTGGAGGGAAGGCGGTGGATTATGCAGCCGTGGAAGAGGCGATGCAAAGGGGGCGGCCAGGACAGAATTAGCAGCCCACGGCGCAATCCTGAACAATCTGGACATTGATGTTCCAGCAGTGGTGATTGGTGGGGTGCGGTACACGCGAGTGGGACGGTGTGAGGGGGCTTATCACACGATGGTGGGTTCGGTATCGGTGGAGCGATCATTATATCGGCAATCGGGAGAGCGAGGTGGACAGCCAGGGGGCAGGGTGGTGGACGCGGTCAGCTTGCGCGCGGGAGTGGTGGGGGACGGGTGGTTGCCGCAGACCGCGCGGGCGATGAGCTATGCCGTGCAGCAAGGCACCTCGCGGGAAGCGGAGAAGATGGCGCAAGAGTTTAGACGGCTGCCATATTCGCGTGCCAGTTTCGAGCGGGTGACGCACATGGTGGGCGCACTGGCGGTAGCAGATCACCAAGATATCGAGGACGCTCTGATCGAGGCCGTGGAAGTGCCTGAGGGGGCATCTTTGGTCAGGTGTCGCTAGATCGGGTGAGTGTGCCGATGGAAGAACCGCGGCCGCGACGGTAGGCGACCGAAAAAGGGAGCGGCCAAGAGGCCGGTGGAACGTTGAATGATTCGCTGAATCTCGCTCTGCTCACCAGCGGCGATATTGCTCCCAATCGCTCCCGCCGTGCGCTCGACCGCTTTAATTGTGATCTCCAGATGTGCGAGCAGTTTCAGTTGCTGGCGGCCATGATCGAAGGGAACCTCCTGGCCTATAACGGCCTGCATGCGACTCACCCCGGAGAGATCTCCGTGTTTTCGATATCCAGTTCGACGTCGGCGGGGAATTGGCCGGTGTGACAGTGTGAGCACAGATAGTCGGGTCGGGATACTTTCACCTTACCGACAGCGGTGAGTACGAGTTTGGTGCGGAGTTCTCTGTAATCGGCTTGTAGACCGCAATTACAAGGAACGGTGCGCTGCTCGGCCGCCGGTTCAGGGAAGCGCAAGAGTTCGGTCAAAGCTGCCGCGCCCGCCTGGTGCAAGGCGGAGCGCACGGCCATCTCGATGGCTTCCAAATCCAGTCGCCCAGTTCTTCGGCGGCCATTGAAGATGACGCGCAATAGTTGGTCTACTTCGCGCGTGATTTCGTGACGGATCGCTTCCGCCGTTTTTTTTCCTGCGGCAAAAGTACATCCGCTTCCGACGGACGCAACTGACAGATCTGGGCGTTGACCTCGATCAGTTCCTTATGCAGGCCTTGAAGCCTCCGAAATTCGGCGATTTCTCTTTCAGCCTTTCGTGTGGCGGATGGATCGGGCAGGGATTGGGTAACCGTCTTGCCGTTGACTTTGTAGGTGAGGCGGAGATTGGGACCATGACCTGGATCCTTGGGCAAGTGGCAATGGCAGTTCGGCTTGCCGCATCGGCCGGTGGTGGAAGTGATCGAGCCACAACGCAGATCGCCAAGAGCCGCGATCTGATAGGTGATGTTGACCCGCTGTTGTTCTAGCAACTCGAGAGACTTTAGAGTGGACATTGTGGGTTCTCCTGTCCTAGCGTATAACCTACGCGCGGATTAATGCCACAAAAAAAGAAACCAGGCGCACCCTCGGACGCTAACGGGTCGAGATTCGGCGTGCGGATCTTCGAGCCGTAAGAGCCCAGGTCGCCGAAGCCGAGGTCGTCGCAGAGGATGAAGACAATATGGGAGCCGCGGCGGTGGCCGCAAACATAGATGGATCGTCCGCGGCAAGCAGAGGCGCGGCGGAGGCAGCCAGGAAATCGGGTCACCGGACGGTTATGACATCAGCGGGTCCTTTTTTGATATGCTGACTGCCAACTGCATCCCACGTTGGAGGATCTCGCATGTTTCAGGCAGAC
>CAVYEV010000017.1:0-266185 GCA_963767545.1 Terriglobia bacterium | reverse complement strand
CTGCAAGACGCGGTAAGTGGAACCGATATAGGCATCGACAATGTCCATCTCAGCCTTCGCCTGGATTCAACGGGCACTGTTCTTTCCGGTACTTTCGACAGCACCATCAAAGATCTTCGGGAAATCCGATATTCACTGCGAATGGGACATTTCGAGCTACGCCGATCTGATCAGAAACCGGAGCCACTTGAGCGTTTGCGTTAGCGCCGCGGGGCGCAACAGCTTTGATTTCTTTGCCTCGGAGTCCGGACGGCTGGCCAACCACCGCCCAGCCGTCGGGTGGCGAGGTGTCGCACAGTTCCCGTACCGTCTTTGGTTAAGTTACTCCCACAGTGCAACCATCCTGGAGAAACAGAGCGGCCAGTCATGGTTATGCTTATAAGATCCCTCATCGTGAAAGGAGGAGAAGTTGACCCAACCGCGACATGATGACACCAAGGTCGTACAGGCTCTCGATGGGATGATGGGCGGCATCGCCTTCCTGGTCTCCTATGATTTGAAGCTCTTCGAGGTTCTCGGGCGAGGCTTCCAGACCGCCCGCAGTTGGCCGCGGCGCTCGGCATCGGCGAACGCCCTGCGGAAGCCTTGCTGAGTGTGGCCGCGGCACAGGGATTCGTGCATTGCTCGAATGATATATATAAGCTGACGCCAACGGCCGAGGAATACTTACTGCCGGAAAGCCCCGCCTATTACGGCCCGATGATCGACCTGCGCATGGCGGCGATGCCAGTATACACTTTCGAGTCGCTCAAAAATTCGGTTCTGAACGACATTCCGCAGGCGTACGGTGGGCGCGATGTTTTTGCAGGGAATGCGGCCGATTCCACCCGCGCCCAGGTATTTACGCGAGCCATGCACAGTCGAAGTATGGCGGCGGCACTGGCCGCCGCCGAGAGTCTCGACCTTTCCAGTCACCGAAGGCTGCTGGATATCGGCGGGGGGTCAGGAGCGCATTCCATCGGGGCTGCGCTCCAGTGGCCCCAGCTTGCGGCCACGGTGCTGGACATCGCCCCAGATGTGTTCGATCGCGGCGCAATACGTGGCGGCGGAGCAACTCAGCGAGCGCATCCACACGCTCCCCAGCGACATGTTCGACGATCCATTCCCGCCTGCTGACGTGCACTTCTATGGCAACGTCTATCACGATTGGCCAGCGGAAAAATGCCGATTTCTGACGGATAAGAGTTATGGTGCGCTTTCCTCGGGAGGGCGGCTGGTCATCCACGAAATGCTCTATGACAACGACAGACGGGCCGCTCGAAGCTGCGGTCTATTCTCGTGGTGATGTTGTTGTGGCAGCGCAGCCAGCGGTGCTTTCCGGTGCAGAGCTGACGCGCATGCTGAGCGGAGTAAGTTTGATTGAAATAGAGGTCAAACGCAGTTTTCGGGTTATGGAGCATCGTGTGCGGCCGCAAGACCTAGTGCTTAATCGCCGATCGGAAGGCTGCGGGCGAACCAGCTGCCTACAACGTCAGCAAGCGTTCGACCGCCATGGCGCTCCGGCAGGAACCGCGGCCGGGACCTGCATAACCGGCGCCTTTCCGCCCGCGGTTGTTGATGAACACCTATAAACTCACGGGGCGCACT
Source organism: Terriglobia bacterium (assembly GCA_963767545.1). Lineage (GTDB taxonomy): Bacteria > Acidobacteriota > Terriglobia > Bryobacterales > Bryobacteraceae > CAVVFX01. The sequence continues at coordinate 264,598 of CAVYEV010000017.1, read as the reverse complement.
CCGGCCCCCCTACGTCATTGTCCAGGACAACCAGGCGGGCTTCCGGGGCTTCGTAGGCTTGGACCTCCACTCCTCCGATGCACCGCAGATCGTCTGGTACTACAACAACGCTCCGAGCAACGCGTCCAGCGTAATCCAAGTCGACACGGTGGGATCGATCGTTCGGGAGCGGAACGGCAGTATTCTCTTTGGGGATGCGGGAACAGGAGGTCCTACGGCCACAGACAGTTTCTATCGCGCAATGACGCCCGACGGGACCCTTCTTGCCGAAAGCCCGCCCGATTGCAGCGTCAACGCCGCCGACGGCCTCGATGAGTCTCGACGGGCTGGATCTGGGGCCCGGGCAACGACTGGCATGAACATCTCGTTCCCGGCGCGGACGGTATCCGCGGCACGGTCCTCCACCTTGGCCGGATCTTCAAGGACCCGTTCTTCGACGCGGGGCAGGCCTCGCAAGGCAAACGGTTGCAGGCGGGGAGCGTCATTCGCCGCTGGAACCCCGCGCGGCGGGAACGGAGCGATAATATGGGGGCCCCCGTTCAATTTCCTCGACCCGAGAGAACGAACGCGGCAAACGCAGAACCGGGCAACGGCTCCGATCTCAGCAGCGCGTTCCGGTGCGCGGGAGCATCGGTCCAGAGCGAGGAGTGGATGCACGCGAACTCGCTCCAGGTCGCGCCGTCGGGCGTGATCCTCCTGTCGGTGAGGTACCTCGATACAGTAGTCGCGATCTCGCCGCAGACTTGACCGGTCGCGTGGCGGATCGGCCGCGTCGAGAGCAACTCGACCTCCCCAACCCAAGCGACAGGTTCTACCACGAGCATTACGTCCGCATGCTCGAGAACGGAAATCTCCTCCTCTTCGATAATGGAAACGGCCGGCCGGCGGCTGAAGGCGGGCTGTACACCCGCGCACTTGAACTGGCCCTCGACTGGAACACGATGACGGCGACCCACCTACTGGGAGTATCGTCACCAGGTAGATACCAGCGGCGGAGCTCCGGTTTACAAGTACTCCGATAGAGTGGGTGCCGCCCAGCGGCTCGAGAACGGCAACACGATCGTCTGGTTCGGGGCCGACGTCGATCCCACGACGCTCTCTCCCGAAGAGCCCGCAGACATACACGCTCGTCGAAGCCGATACCAGCCCCGAGGCCGGTGCTGTAGCGGTCCTGGACGTGCAGATTCCTCCGGGAACCGGCTTTCCCTATCGGGCGTTGCCGGTGGACACGCTCTTCGGGGAGGTCCCCGGTAAATAGCACGCTTGATTTGACCGGATGCCGGTGCCTTGCGAACTGAAGGCTTCCATGGTTAACAGCACTTCATCGTGCCTTCCAGGCGAGCGAGTAGATTTCCTGTATCCCCCACATCGCGAAGGATCGCTGGGGAATCGTCAGGGTCGAGGGTGAAGGCGATACCGGCGAGCAAACCGGCTTGCCGGATGCCTTTCAGACTCGCGACCACCTCAAAGCGTTGATCGCTGATGCGAACTCGTGTCACCGCCGGATCATTGCCCCTTCGCAGTCCGTATACGTACTTCCCCATCATGCGACCAGCGCTTGATGCCGCCGCCCAGCGGCATTTACTTCCAGGACCCGATTCGGGAATCGAATAACATCCCTTGCCCGTTTCGCGAAGAGGTTGCAGCGATGTAGCGTCCGTCCGGCGACATATCCGGCGAAAAAACTCCTTCAGATCCCGGCACTTTTCGCATCTGCCGCGACCGCAGATCGAAAATAAACACACCCGACACGTCAAGGGATGCGTCGAAAAACGGTGCCGGAGCTAAAGATGAGTGAGGCCCCGTCGGGAGACCAGCCCGGATTGATCGCAATAAACGGTACAGTCATTGCCGGTTCCAGCCTGCCGCCATCCGCGGATATGGTGCAAACCGTACCTGGACGGTCCGGGCATTGGTGTTCATTACGATAGTTTTGCCGTCAGGCGACCAGCGCGGCACATGCGCTCTGACGGCGGGAACGTCAACTGCAAACGCTCGCTGCCGTCGAGCCGGCTTCGCCACAAAGTACCTTCGGGGAAAGCGACGTAAGTAATCCATTTCCGTCGCGGGAGAAGTCGGCCATTTTCGCGGATAGTCCTGCCATATAGGGAACGAACTGTACCGAGCGCTTATCCAGGTGCTGTAACTCGCCGCGTGGCTCTTGTCCGATCACATAAAGCGTTTTGCCATCGGGACTGAATACGGGAAACACCGAGCCCATCTGGCCGGAGGTCACCTGCGTAGGAGTGGCTGGGTGTCGGCCGAACCGATTCATCAGCCAGCCGCTCTCCCTCATAGCCCAGATCTCGGCCTTCCAGTTGCGGGTAATTGAAACACGTAATAGGTTCAGTCGGGTGTCCAGATCCCGCAGCATTCCGCGGTAAGTTGGTCCAACCCGGCAGCAAGGGGTGAAGGTGAGCTTAATCTGAGCGAACTTCCCATAATGATGAAAAACTTGTAAGGGAGTCCGCTACGTCAAACGCAACCGCTTTCCGTCAGGAGACCATCGTGGCCTCCAGCCTGTGCCCGGCAAGCGCGATAACAGCTTTGTGTTTGTTCCATCCTTGCTCGCACGGAACAGGTCGTGGCCGCTGACGTAGGCGATTCCGATCCGTCTCGGGGCCACGCGGCATCGTTTGCCTGGATATCCCCCACGCGCCGCGGCGTGCCGGCCGGCAATGCGATTGTCCAAACGGGACCCGGAGCGGGCGTCGTTACCCGGTCTCCACCAGCAGTTCCGATCGGTCCAATCGAAAATCGAGAAGCTGGGGCATGCAGAGCGATGTCGGAATAGTCGCCTTATCGCCGCCGCGAACCGAGACTTGGGCCAGCATCTGCGAACCGGCGACATCTTCGATGAAGTACAACCGGCTTGCATCCACTGCCAGCGGTGCAGGGGTGCCCCCCAAGCCGTGCACGGCGAATCCGTCCTTTGCCAGTCCGTCCTGAGTGATGGCGGAAAAACCAGACACCTCGGGTTTGGGAAAGGGACTGAGCAATAGATTGCCATCGCGGCGACTACCGTCACTACGCCGGCAGCGACGAATATCCAGGTTAATGGTGCTCTTGTCGCGGACCCAACAGGCTCGCCTTCTTTCGCGAACAGCCTGCAAGTCCTGGCGGGTTCCGCGGCACTTTGATAACGAAGCTTGCGATCCTTCCGCAAGGCCTTGTCGATAATGCCGGCCAGTCCCGGCGGCAGATCAGATCGAATCGACGAGGCCGCAGCCGGCAAACCGTTCAATATGCCATTGAAGACGAGTGCCGCGGTATCGCCCCCCAAAAGCCTGCCTGCCCTGTCACCATTTCATAAAGCACCGCGCCGAAGCTGAACAGGTCGGTTCGGTTGTCAAGTTCCTCGCCCCGAGCCTGCTCCGGCGACATGTAGGAAACAGTTCCCATCGCCAGGCCCGGCGAAGTCAATTGAAATTCGGTTTCCGTCTCGCCGGTTCTCGACGCCGCGGACCGGGAAATCTTAGCCAGACCAAAATGAGAATCTTCGCGTGACCGCGATGGGGTGACGAAGATATTGGCCGGCTTAATATCTCGATGGATGATGCCCCGCCGCTGGGCCGTCTCCAAGCCATCGAGAAATCTCAAAGGCTAGACACCGAGCAAACTTCCCTTCCATCGCCAACGGCCCCGGCCCAGGCTCTGCTTCAGCGTCTTCCCTTCCAGGTACTCCATGGCGATGAAGGCCCTGGCCGAGATTCTTGGCCAAAGCTCATAGACTGTACCGATATTAGGATAATTCAGGGCTGACGCCGCTCGGCGCCTCGCTTGGAAGCGGCCGAGCGCCACTTTGATCGAAAGCCTGCCTCGGGAGGAAGGAACTTCAGGGCGGCAAGACGGTGCAACTGGGTATCTTCCGCCTTGTAAACCACACCCATCCCGCCGCCTCCGATCTTCTACAATTCGGTAGCGCGAGAAGAATTCACCGCTGCGAGGCTCCATCGAACCTCTATCGCTACGGGAGTTCATCGCGCGCGCTGCGACCGCCATTGCGGGTTCCTCGAGAAAGCTTTTGCCTTCCTGTCTCGCGTCGAGCAGCGACCACACCTCCTGCTGTGGTCCTCGTCACCGTTGCACGACGCACGCAGAAACGATTCACGCTCCGCTTCGGGGAGGCGCAACACCTCTTCCAGCAATGCCTCGATCTGCTGCCAGCGTTTACTGTCCACCGGCACCCCCTTTCACGATTCGCGATACAGCCAAGCCTTGGCTTGCTCCGATCCCGCATAATCGTGACAGCAGAAACCTTCAGGACTACTGCGATTTCCTCAACACTGAGTCCGCCGAAAAACTTCAATTCCACGACTTGCGCTTTGCGGGGATCAAGCCGCTGGAGGCGCTCCAGTGCGTCATCGAGCGCGATGAGGTCCGGATCACCGGCCTTCGCAGACAGGCCGGCCTCCTCTAATGAAACGTGCTGAAAACCAGCGCCCCTGCTGAGGTTATGCCGGCGTGCATAGTGGATCAGAATTCTGCGCATGAGCGTTGCGGAGACCGCCAAAAAGTGAGCCCGGTCCTCCCAGCGCATCCGACTCTGTTCCACCAGCCGTAGGTACGCTTCATTCACCAGGGCAGTGGTTTGTAGGCTGTTTTGCGCTCGCTCTCTGCGCATCTGGCGATGAGCAAGCCGCCGCAGTTCATCGTAGACGATGGGCGTGAGTCTCTCCAGGGCAGTTTGATCGCCGCCGCTCCAGGCTTGAAGAAGCGCGCTCACATCGGACGAGTGCTCTTCTTGCAAGCTGTCCCGTGGTTCCATAGTTCACGTCACGATTCGCCCGGAATTAAATGCGAAGCTCTCTGATAGTTTTAGCACCCCCTCTACGCGTAAGCAAATGGAGGAGCAGCAGGGCATCCCTAGCGAACTTTTATGGCAACACTCGCAGTAAGGTCCGTCAGACCGCGCCACGATGATATTTTCTTCTCCGGGATGGCAATCTTCATCCTGGGTGCCGTCTTCCTGGGCTTCGCGCGAAGCTATTATCTGGCAGGTGTCTTTGGGGCGCATCTCCCTAATCTGCTGATCCATGTGCACGGAGCCGTTTTCTCCGGATGGATCCTCCTGCTAATCGCGCAGACGTCGCTGATATCCGCCGGACGCGTGGATCTACACAAGCGCCTCGGCATGTTTGGGGCAGCGCTGGCAGCCGCGATGGTCGTCCTGGGTTTTCTGGCTGGGACCAACGCGTTGGGCAGAGGATTTGTTCCGCCCGGCTACAAGCTCGATCCCTGGACCTTCTACGTGAATCCATTCTTCAACACACTAAACTTCTGTGTACTGATTATCGCGGCCTTGCGGGCACGCTCCGATGGTCCAGCGCACAAACGGTTGATTCTGATCGCAACCATTGCTTTGATGGGTCCGGCTATCGGCCGGTGGCCGTTTCATTTTGTCAAATCCCCGATCGTGCTGATTGGGAGTCTGGATTTATTGGTTCTGCTGGTGGCTGCTTTCGACCTATGGTCTCGCCGCCGCATTCATCCCGCCACTCTGAAGGGTGGACTGTTTCTGATGATTTCTTTGCACCTGATGCACCCGATAGGGCAGACGTACGCCTGGCACTATTTCGCGACGCTGGTGCGGAACGTTTGGCTGAGTCTCGGCTGATTATCGCTGAAAGTGGCCGAGCCGCAAATGAACGCGGACGAACGGCACCGAGACGCCAGTTGCATTTTGTCCCCCCGACGTTAGCGGACGGCCTACGGAGCCCAATTTCGTCATTCATAGGAGCTCGTGTCAAGAAGGCCGTGGGTACTAAGCAAATTGGCATGTAGCTCTGCAGCAGCGAATACGGCGGCACTCAGAAAAGGCTCGGTTGGAAACTTATCAAGCCTTTGGCTGCGCGTCACATATCAACTAAGTTCGACAACCAGACTTAAGAAAGGAAATTGTATGCAACCTTACGAAGGCGATTCTAACACTAAAAACGTACCAGGACTTAAAGGGACCAATAACGCGGGCGGTGACGCCGTGGTCGGGCAAGGCAACGGCGGCGGCAGGGGCGTAGTAGGGACGAGTGACACCCAAGCTGGCATCGTCGGTACTAGCACCAATTTCGTTGGCGTATCGGGGAGAGAGTGGGAAACACCGCATCCTCCGGACAGCCTGGGGTTTTTGGCTTGAGCCCCAACTGGCAAGGCGTCCATGGAGAAAGCACCAATCAGGTCGGCGTCTTTGGGTCGAGCACCAATTTCATTGGTATATGGGGAGAGGGTAAATCCGGCTATGGAGTGCACGGGCAGAGCGACAGTGAGGCCGGGGTCCACGGTTACAGCCAAAAACACATCGGTGTTGTCGGGGAGAGCGACAACTTTGATGGTGTGTGGGGGAAAACCACAAAGGGAAGCGCCGCGGGCGTATCCGGACACAATGACAGCGGGACCGCTGTGTGGGGCAGCAGCACAACCGGCCATGGAGTGCACGGGCAGAGCGACAGTGAGGCCGGGGTCTACGGTCATAGCAACACTCACATCGGCGTCGTCGGAGAGAGCGACAAGTTTGATGGTGTGTGGGGGATGAGTCATTCGCCCGATCATGCAGGCGTATCGGGGCATAACGATAAAGGCGGCCTGGCAGCTTACTTTGAAGGTAACGTGATCGTGACCGGCACTCTTACAGCGAGGCATACGATGTCATTCTGGGCGCGGACTGCGCCGAGGAATTCAACGTGACTGGGGAGCAGCAGCTCGATCCCGGCACTGTCGTTGTAATAGATGAGGAGGGTTCCCTAAGAGAGTGTCGTGATGCCTATGACAAAAAAGTCGCGGGAATAGTCTCGGGAGCCGGTGGTACACAGGCCGGGTATCGTGCTCGACCGGCAAGGCTCGAACCTAAACCGGACCGTGATCGCCTTAATTGGAAAGGTATACTGCAAAGTGGATGCTCGAGTACGGTCCCATAGCGACAGGTGACTCCTGAAAGTATGGCCTACTCCTGGACATGCAATGAAAGCCTGCGATTCAAGTCACGCTTCAGGTCCGGTCATCGGAAAGGCATTGGGCGCGTTCATAGACGGCCGAGGCTTGGTCCCGGTGCTCGTCGCGCTCCAATAAGCGCTTTGAAGTGCCAAGAACTAACCGGTTAGAATCAATAATGACCAGTCCTCGCACAACCCTCGGCGTCACTAGTTTAGTACATGGCCAACGTCGGCTTTCCGGTCTATAAATAGATGACTGCTCACCCTGGCGTTTGCTTGCTATCGCACCAGTGATTCCGGATCGAGGGAAAATCTCTTGAGGTGATTTACTATGCACTGCTAAGAAGCGTTCGAATAACGTTATACAATAACACGCCTTTTCAACTCAAATTAATCTCTAATGGAATTCAACTCTGCGAAGGCAAATGGACAGATCGTTGCACAGACCCCGCCCGTCACCGTCGCCGCGGGCATGAGTATTTTGGGCCCAACCCTACCGGTTCAACACCCTTTGTGGCAGTCTGAGTCTGGCGGCGGCTCGTTCTTAACTGGCACGGAGGGCTGGGTCAAATATATCCTTGAGGCAACATCAATGGATCCTAGCGGAAATACCGTACCAAGCCCGGAATTAGTATACATTCATTGGGACAACCCTTTCGTGTGGGATAAGGGCACAACACCAATCTATCCGTCGGTCACCGTCACTGATGTGACACCCCCTTGTAACGCTAATCAAGGCGGGACGTTCACGGGAATCGGAACCGGGAACTCGCAGCACGAGCCATTTATGGCCTCAGATAACAACGGCGGAGCTCTTGATTTTGCAACGGGTCCGGTTGGAATAGGGTTTGACATCGCGTTGTTCTGGCCTGCCATCCTCACGTTTGCATTCCTCCAGGCGGTAGGAGATATACACCTGGAATTCACGCTTGTGTTTCCAGAGAAAAGGCAGCGTGGCCTCAACGATGTCTTCATTTTATGACGGAAAAATGGGGGTAAAGGCTCTGGCCACTAAGGCCGGACAGTTTAGTCTAAAAAAGCTATTTAACTTTAAGTTTTGAGCGCATGCTAATGTAGGCCGCGGCTTTTCGTTGGGAAGTTCGCCGCCACCACTGGGAGATCGACTTCCCGAGCGGCCTGGCAGCGTGCGGACGTTCGCAGCGGATCTTCAGCGTCGCAGGCGATTGCGGCCTTTCGAGAGATACCGAACAAGGGATATGTCCATAAGAGTCCGTCACTCCGTGATTCACGCTGTCAGTCGCTGGGGCCGCCCTGCTGCTCACAGCAAGCCTTGGCTACGCCGACATCTTAAACACTAGCGCCTCCGTGAGGCCCGACAATTCGTTGATCGTCGATGTCCAGGTGACGACCGACAGCAACGTAGCGCATGTTGTCGTCACTTATCAGGCCTCGGGCGTCGACCCGCTGGTTTCGCGCATCACCCAGGTCTCCACGACAGGCTCGACCACGATCACGATCGGAAGGCTCAGGGCAAACATGACCTATACCTATACCGTGGACGCTTTCGACCGTCATGGTGGTCCGGCGGGAACTGCGGCCGGGACCTTCCTGACCGGTGCGCTTCCGCCGCGTTGTTGATGAACACCTATAAACTCACCGGGCGCACTACGGCACCCCTCGTCATTGTCCAGGACAACCAGGCGGGCTTCCGGGGCTTCGTAGGCTTAGACCTCCACTCCTCCGATGCGCCGCAGATCGTCTGGTACTACAACAACGCTCCGAGCAACGCGTCCGGCATACTGCAAGTCGACACAGTGGGATCGATCGTTCGGGAGCGGAACGGGAGTATTCTCTTTGGGGACGCAGGAGCAGGAGGTCCTACAGCCACGGACAGTTTCTATCGTGCGATCACGCCCGACGGGACTCTTCTTGCCGAAAGCCCGCCCGATTGCAGCGTGACGCCGCAGACGACCTCGCCGAATCCGGCGGGCTGGATCTGGGGGCAGGGAAACGACTGGCATGAACATCTCATTCCCGGCGCGGACGGTATCCGCGGCACGGTCCTCCACCTTGGCCGCATCTTCAAGGACCCGTTCTTCGACGCGGGGCAGGCCTCGCAAGGCAAACGGTTGCAGGCGGGGAGCGTCATTCGCCGCTGGAACCCCGCGGCGGGAACAGACGAGATCGTGTGGGACCCGTTCAATTTCCTCGATCCGTTGACCGAGAGGACGAACGCGGCAAACACCGATCCGGGCAACAGCTCCGATCTCAGCAGCGCGTTCCCTTGCGCGGGAGTATCGCTCCAGAGTGAGGAGTGGATGCACGCGAACTCGCTTCAGGTCGCGCCCTCGGGCGTGATCCTCCTGTCGGTGAGGTACCTCGATACAGTAGTCGCGATCTCGCCGCAACTCGACCGAATCGCGTGGCGGATCGGCAGATTCAAGAGCGACTTTACCTTCCCAGACCCAAGCGACAGGTTCTACCACGAGCATTACGTCCGCATGCTCGAGAACGGCAATCTCCTCATTTTCGACAACGGAAATGGCCGGCCGGCGGCGGAAGGTGGACTGTACACCCGCGCACTGGAACTCGCCCTCGACTGGAACTCGATGACGGCGGCGAAGGTATGGGAATATCGTCACCAGGTAGGCGCGGGCGGCGGAGCTCCGGTTTACAAGTACTCCGATAGAGTGGGCGCAGCCCAGCGGCTCGAGAATGGCAACACGATCGTCTGGTTCGGCGCCGACATCGATCCCACGACGCTCCTCCCGAAAAGCCCGCAGACATACACGCTCGTCGAAGCCGACTCCAGCCCCGAGGCCGGCGCTGTAGCGGTCCTGGACGTGCAGATTCCTCCGGGAACTGGCTTTCCCTATCGGGCGTTGCCGGTGGAAACGCTCTTCGGGGAGGTCCCCGGGAGATAGCACGCTTGATTTGACCGGATGCCGGCGGGATGATCTGACCACTCCGAGGCACATCCTGTGAAAACGACCTTTGCTGCGTTGTCTCTTGGAAGCGTTCGCGAGCGCCACATTTGCGTAACCGGTGGTGACAACGGTAAAAGCGAGCCAGCTTCCTAAAAGGGTAGCCGTAAAACGTCGCCCAACTGTTGGGCTAGCAGCCGGAGTAGATTGTGATTCCGGGGTTTCGACATCGCGTTTGCTCACTGTCGTAACGCCTGCACAGCGCGGGATAAATCGTCACTCTTCCGAAAAGCGCTCGGGTCTTAGGCTAGCGCTGATGGGTGTACCCTCTCCGGCACTCCTGACCCGGTCAGGCACAGGGCCTCAATAACGGGGGACCGCCGGATCGACCTGCAGACTCCAGGCGTCAATGCCCCCGGCAAGACTTTGGCAGTCCTCCAAACCTTGCTGCCTCAGCCATTCCACGGCGCGCATACTGCGGACTCCGTGATGGCAGAATAGCACCAGCGGGTCGGCCGCTTGCTCCAGGCGCTCCAATTGCTGTGGGATGTCTCCGAGGGGAATTAGAGTTGCGCCTTCGATGCGGCAAATGCGGTGTTCCTCAGGTTCGCGCACATCGACGAGATAGAACTTTTCGCCGTCCTCGATGCGCTGTTTGAAGGCCGCTGGTGTGATCTCGAAAGGTACGGACATAGTCGATCTATGTATAGCAGAGCATATGAAACCCCGTAATCGCGTTGCACGTCTGGAGACTGATATAATTGAGCGTTAAGCCTAGAGCTTCCTTAGAGTTATCTCCACACATGAGAGTTTTGTTCTTAACCCTGCTCGCCACCGGTATGGCCTTGGCCGCCGATTTTACGTCCGGCCAGGCCGCCAGAGCCCTGATTGGTCAGTCGAATTTCACTTCCGTCACGCCAGGCGCAACCGCGAATCGCATCGGTGGTATCAGCGGCATCGCGTACGGCGCGGATACTCTGTTCGTTGCCGATTCGAACCGCTTCGGATCCTACGGCGCCCCCGACCCGAATGGCAATCCCAGTCAGAACAACAACCGTGTACTCGTGTTCACGGGCCTCTCGAATGCCGTTCCCGCGCCCACAGCCAAGTTTTCGTTAACCGCCAATCCGTGTCCCATCTGCGTAGGTTCAGCTTCGCTAGTGCTAGGCCAGCCGGACTTCAACAGCACTAATTACACGATCACGGCGAAGGGTATGCGGACCCCCACCGCTGTCGCGACCGACGGCAAAATCCTGGCCGTTGCCGATACGGACAACAACCGCATCCTGATCTGGCGCAATATTCCCACACAAATGGATCAGCCCGCTGACGTTGTGATCGGTCAGCCCGACTTCACTCACGGCGCCACGTCCTTACCTCCAACCGCCAAATCATTACGCGGTCCCCAGGGCTTGTGGATTCAGAATGGAAAGTTGTTTGTCGCCGATACACAGGACCATCGCGTACTTATCTACAACTCGATCCCGACGGCCAACGGCGCCGCCGCCGACGTGGTGCTCGGTGAGCCGAACTTTACTGCCACGGTGCCCGATAACCTGGTCGATCAGACCACGAATGCATCGGCTAAAAACATGATTAGCCCGGTGGGAGTGAGTTCCGATGGAATCCATCTGTTCGTCGTGGATCTTGGGCAGAATCGGGTTCTCATCTGGAACACGATTCCCACTACCAATCAGGCGCCGGCGGATGTAGCCATCGGGCAGCCCGATCTGCTGAGCGGTACCAGCGACAATGCGTTCACGACGCCCGCAAGCGCTACGCAGGATACTGATGGTAACACCCAAGGACTGACTCCGGTTCTCTGTCAGTCGACCGGCACCGACAGTAACGGCACGGCGCTCTTTCCGAATCTCTGCGAGAAGACTCTTTCCTTCCCGCGCGCGGTGCTGGCTGCGGGCGGCCGGCTGTTTATAGCCGACGGCGGAAACGATCGAATCCTCGTCTACAATAAGATTCCCGCGACCAGTGGAGCGGCTGCCGACATCGTCATCGGTCAACCGGACTTTATCACGGACAATCCTTCCACTTCCGCCGATGCCATGCAGACGCCTTCAGGGCTGGCCTGGGACGGCACCAACCTGTACGTCAGCGACACCTTCAACGTCCGCGTCATGATTTTCTCCATCGGCGATAATGCGCTCGCGATCTCCGGCGTACGCAACGCGGCGAGCCGCGAGATCTTCGCTATCGGTTCGGTGACCCTTGGCGGCACACTTACCTCCAAAGACACAGTTACAATCTCCATTGGGACTGATAGCAACGCTACGCCCGTAGCTTATACCTACACTGTCACTGACGCCGATGCTACAGCCGCGGCCGCTACGGCATCTGCCACTGCAACCATCACGCCCCTCAATATGGTTCTTCAGAACATCGTGCTTGCGTTCGTGAACATGATCAATTGCGGGCCTACATCGACGAGCACTGCTTGCACCAAAACGTCGCCCGATCCCAACGTCACAGCGTCGGCAGACTTGACCACACTGCAAGTCATCCTGACGGCTCGCACAGGCGGCGCGCCAGGAGCGAACGTGACGGTGGCCACCAGCACTTCGACGAGTGCCACCATCACCGCGTCCACATCCGGAGCGACGCTGAATCTTAACTATCAGGATGCCGCCCAGATTGGTCCCGGTACGCTGATTTCACTATTTGCAAGCGACGGGAAGAGCATAAGCGATATCACCAAAGCGATCGATTTCAGTACTCCATATGCGCCGGCCGCATTGAGCAGCGGCGGTTCGGAAACACAGCTTTATATTGATGGTTTCGCCGTTCCGTTGATCTCGGTTTCCCCCTCGCAGATTAACGCTCAGCTACCCTACGAACTCGGCGACCGCACCAGTTCGAGCGCATGGGTCCGGGTGCAGCACGCGGACGGCACGGTGACCGTTACGACACCGGTGGCGGTATCGATCGTCACGCAGAATCCCGGCATTTTCGTCGACGATTCCCAGGGAGTGACCACCGATCCGCGGCCCGGTCTGGTCTTCCACGCATCCAGCAATGGGACCGGCGCGATTTCCGTCGATGGATCGATAACCGCCGGCGATACAGCGACCATCACCATCACCAGCACCGACGGGACCATTTCGAACAGCTATACCTACACGGTTCTTTCGACCGACACTCTCGATAGTGTGCGGGCTGCGCTGGTCAACCTGATCAACAATGCTCCGGACCCGCTGGTTACCGCGTCTCCGTCCAATATCTTCGATCGAATCGAACTCACTGCCATTATTCCCGGTAATGCCGGAAACGGCATCACCTATAGCGGTTCTGCTAGCGGTACAGCCAATATCATCATCACGCCCTTGGGCACGGCTACCTGCTGCGCGAATACAGCGGGAGCACTGGCTACGAACGACAATCCGGCGGTTCCCGGTGAAAACGTTTTCATCTTCGCCACCGGTCTCGGCCCCGATAATCCTAGGCAGGCTGGAACAGGACAGGTCACGCCCAATGACGGCTCCTTGGTTAATCCTCCGCTGAATCCCGTGGACTCGATTCTGGCCGGTGGCAGTACAGCCAATGTCGTCAGTGCCGTTTTGGCGCCGGGACTGGTTGGAGTTTGGAAGGTAACGTTCCAGTTGAACAGCTCCCTTCCCAACGATCCGCTCACCGAATTGACCATCGCTCAGCAGGCGGCAGTCAGCAACGTGGTCACGTTTCCGGTAGTCACTCCCGCAGCATCGATAAGTGGGGCAACGTCCAACTTGAAGTCGAAGCCTCTGAGTGGGAAAGCTCGCCGGCGACCGTAGCATACACTTCTGAAGAACCCGAATTGAAGGCCTGTCCTAGCGGGATTCGGAAAGAACGTTATGTGCAAAACGGCTCTGTATTTCTGGCCTCGTTTTTCTAGTCACAATTGCGGCGCCTCAACGCGCTAACGGGGATTTAGTTCTGGTAACCGCTCCGGCGTCTTTCGGCGTATTGGAAGGGACCGGCCTCTGCTCCAGATGCGGGACTTACTTCCACAACGATGGCACTACCGCAATAGCGTGCTGTGGAGGCTGTTGATGAGTCCGGCCGTGTTCTATTTGCGACGCGAGCTTCGTATTGATCAATGGCGAACGAGTCAGCCTCAATCTGCAAATAGCTGAAGCGGGCATCTTGTCCAATAAATCGTCGCATTCGCCGACACAAATTCTGAACATCCCGCAACTCACCCGCTTCGCTCTCTTCGTCTCCGCGTGCTCCGCGGTCCTCTGTGCCCCTGCGTTAAAAAAAATACAGCCTCAGCCTTTTTCGGCGGATCTTGGGATTAGACGAATAGCGGCCAGAGGAGAACATTGGCCCATGCCTTTTGACCGCCGCTTCTCCCCCGGCGGAACGATTAGCACTTTGGCCGGCACGGGAATTGCCGATTTCACCGGTGACGGTGGCCCCGCCGATCAGGCAGCGTTGAACCAGCCTCAGGGGATCGCGGTGGATGTCGCGGGCAACGTTTACGTCGCGGATACTGAAAATTTCCGCATCCGCAAGATCACTACCGATGGCAAAATCGCCACCTTTGCCGGACAAACCGACAACAATGACGACAGCGGAGATGACGGTCCGGCGTTACAGGCATATTTCTATTATCCCGGCCGGCTTGCGGTCAGTTCACTAGTCTTTATCTTGTCGATGACCAGAGAATCAGATCGATTGACCTGACTGCGGCATTGATCGCACAGAATGGCATCCTGGCCGTCACGCCGTCTTCGGCGGGAAGCGTGGGCGCGGGCCAGCGATTTACCGTCTCCGGCTGCAATCTTGCGTCGGCGGCGATTACCGCGGATTCCACGCTACCGTTGCCGACCGTGCTAGGGAATGCGGTGGTAACGGTAAACGGCTTTCTCGCTTCTATCGTGTCGGTAAGCCCCGCCCGAATTGTCGCGCAATTGCCTCCCGGCATCGGGGCGGGTCCGGCCACGGTATCGGTTCTGGTGAACGGCGCCGGAGCCGTTTCCTCCACGATCAATGTGAACTAGCCAGGTCCGCCGATCCCTTACAGTGGCGAGCGGTTACGACAGCGTAACCCCTCGCGCCAGGGATGGGAGGCGCGCCTTAGGATGGCGACGCAGCACAGCGACGACGCTCCTGCCTTTTTCGGCTGTGACCTCCCAAATCCCGCCCAAGCTAAAATAGAGGTATCTCCCTGAACAACGAGGCACCTCATGAAAGTTGGCGTAATTGTTTTTCCCGGCAGTAACTGCGACCATGACGCGTGGTATGCAATTAACCACAATCTCGGTCATCATGCCGAGTTCATCTGGCACGATTCGCGGACCCTGGGCGACGTGGATGCCGTCATTCTCCCCGGCGGCTTTTCCTATGGCGATTACTTACGTTGTGGCGCCATCGCGCGCTTCTCGCCGGTGATGCACGCTGTGCGGGAATTCGCTGGCGAAGGCGGCCTGGTTCTCGGAATTTGCAACGGCTTCCAGATTCTGGTGGAGTCGCATCTGCTTCCTGGAGCGCTGCTGCGTAACACAGGCCTCAAGTTCGTCTGCCGCTCCGTCGCGCTTCGCACCGCAACCGCGAACAGCCCGTTCACCAGCACCCTCACGAAAGGTGAGATACTCCATCTCCCGGTTGCCCACGGCGAGGGCTGCTACTATGCCGACGATCGTACGCTTGACGAACTGGAAGATGAGGACCGTGTGGTGTTTCGATACGTCGACAACCCGAACGGCTCGCTGCGCGATATCGCCGGCATCCTTAACAAACAACGCAATGTGATGGGCATGATGCCACATCCCGAGCGGGCTTGCGATCCGCTCATGGGCTCGACTGCGGGCCTCGATGTTTTTGCGTCCATGGTGGAACAGACCACGGTATCCCGATCTGCCGAACTCGCCCTCTCTTAACCGATGACCATCACGCCCGCCCTCATTGAGCAACACCAACTCACTCCCTCCGAGTACCACAAAGTCGTCTCACTGCTCGGCCGTGAACCCAGCTATACCGAACTTGGCATCTTCTCCGTAATGTGGAGCGAGCACTGTTCATACAAGTCCTCCCGTGTTTATCTGAAGAAGCTCCCCACGCGAGGCAAGGCCGTCGTTCAAGGACCGGGTGAAAACGCCGGCATCGTGGCGATCGGCAAAGACGCCGAAGGCCGCGATTGGGTAGCTGCGTTCAAAATCGAATCGCACAACCACCCCAGCTACATCGAACCGTTCCAGGGCGCGGCGACCGGGGTTGGCGGAATCCTCCGGGACATATTCACCATGGGTGCGAGGCCGATCGCCGTCATGGACTCGCTCCGTTTCGGCCCCCTCACGGCATCTGAAGCCGGCAGCGCCATTGCGGCCGCGCGTAACCGCCGCATCGTCGAAGGCGTGGTGGCCGGCATCGCCCATTACGGCAACTGTTTCGGCGTGCCTACGGTCGGAGGCGAGACCATCTTTGAGCCATGCTACAGCGGCAATCCACTCGTCAACGTCCTTGCTCTCGGCGTCTGCCGTAAGGACGAGATTTTTTATGCCAAAGCGTCGGGCATCGGCAATCCTGTTATTTACGTGGGCGCCAAGACGGGGCGCGACGGAATCCATGGCGCATCCATGGCCTCAGCCGAGTTCACCGAGGAATCAAAGCAGAAACGCCCCAACGTGCAGGTGGGCGATCCGTTCCTCGAAAAGCTCCTTATGGAAGCCTGCCTCGAAGTGATGAAGACCGGGGCGGTGGTAGCAATTCAAGATATGGGCGCGGCCGGACTTACTTCCTCATCCTGTGAGATGGGCAGCCGCGGTGAAGTCGGAATCGAGATCGATCTGGACCTCGTCCCGCAGCGCGAAACCGGCATGACAGCCTACGAAATGCTGCTCTCCGAATCTCAGGAGCGCATGCTGCTCGTCGCGGAGAAGGGAAGGGAACACGAGGTCTTCCGCGTTTTCACCAAATGGGGGCTTGATGCTGTCGTGATCGGCACGGTCACGCCAGATGGCCTGCTGCGCGTCCGGCACAAGGGGCAAGTCGTCGCCGAGATTCCCAATCGCGCACTGGCGGACGAAGCGCCGCGTTACCAACGCCCGTTCACTGAGCCCTTGCGTATTGCGCCGATGCAAGGACCCACCTTCCCGCCGAGCCCCGATCTTACGGCCGATCTACTGAAACTCATCGGCTCGCCCGACCTGAGCAGTAAGCGCTGGATCTGGGAACAGTACGACTACATGGTCCGGACCAACACCACGGCGGGACCTGGAAGCGATGCGGCGGTAGTCCGCGTAAAGGAGATCGGCGAGTCTATAGCGATGGCGCTCGATGGTAATGGCCGCTATTGCTATCTCGATCCGCGAGAAGGCGCAAAACTCAATGTAGCCGAATGCTGCCGCAATCTCGCGACCCTCGGCGCCCTGCCAATCGCAGCAACCAACAACCTGAATTTCGGCAACCCCGAGCGCCCGGAAATCATGGCGCAGTTAATCGCTGCCATCGAAGGCATGGCTGAGGCCTGCGAGTTCTTCGAGACTCCGATCACGGGAGGGAATGTCAGCCTGTACAACGAGACCCTCGGCGAAGGCATCTACCCAACGCCGGTGCTCGGCGTCATTGGATTGATGAAAACAGCCAGACCTATTCCGAAGCAGTTCCAAAATGACGACAGGGCTGTCTTCGTCCTGGGCGGTATCGATGGCGCCGGTGGAATGGGCGAGATACGTTTCGGTAGTTCGCAATATGCAAAAGCCGTTCTCGGCGCGCTCTGGGGCCTCCCTCCCAAACTCGACATGGATTACGAGAAACGCGTGCACGAAGCCATGCGCGAAATCATCGCGGAGGGCATGGCGGAAAGCGCCCATGATCTAAGCGATGGCGGACTCGCAGTGGGGCTGGCGGTCTGTTGCGGCTCAATCGGGGCTGATATTCGCTTGGATTCCAGCCTGCGCCCGGAACTTGTCCTGTTCCACGAACCGCCCTCGCGCATTCTGATTTCGAGCGGGCACGAACAGGAGGTCCACTCCATTGCAAACAAATATCGGATCTTTTGTGATGTCATCGGCGTTACAATGAAGGAGCGGTTACAGATTCGGAACCGCGGCGAACTATTGCTCCAGGCCCATGTCTCCGACCTCGCAGAGCGCTACGAATCAGCTTTTCCGGAACTCTTGCATCCAGGCTCCAGCACCCAACCCATCGCTCATGACCAAACTCGATAAATTCCGTGAAGAATGCGGCGTAGTCGCCATCTACGGCCACCCGGAAGCATCCAAGCTCGCTTATTTGGGACTCTACGCCTTGCAACATAGAGGTCAGGAGTCCGCCGGTATTTCCACGAGCGACGGCAAGGAAATACACACGCGGAAATCCATGGGACATGTCGCGGATATTTTCACCAATGAAGTCTTGCGCGAACTTCCCGGCGACCACGCGATAGGCCACACGCGTTATTCGACGGCCGGCGATACGGCCATTCTGAATGCGCAGCCGTTCTCGGTCGCCTGTAACAAAGGGCTGATCGCGGTAGCGCACAACGGCAACATCACCAACGCACTTGAACTGAGGCGCGAACTCGAAGCTAACGGAGCGATTTTCCAGGCCAACAGCGATACGGAAGTCGTGTTGCACCTGGTCGCCCATTCGAGCGAGCGCACACTGGCTGGCGCGCTGCGTGACGCTCTGCTACGGCTGGAGGGCGCATTCTCTCTGGTCTTTCTCGCTCAGGACCGGATCATTGTGGCGCGCGATCCCCACGGCTTTCGGCCCCTCGCCATGGGACAGCGAAGCGCCGGAGCGAAAAAGGCCTGCTACGTCTTCGCCTCGGAGACCTGCGCCTTCGATCTGATTGATGCGGTGTTTCTGAACGATGTTCAACCCGGTGAAATGGTTATCGTTGGACCGGAAGGCGTCACGCGCGAGCGTTATGCCCCTGAGGAGCCGTTATCGCAGTGCGTCTTCGAACACGTCTACTTCTCGCGTCCCGACTCCATCGTCTTCGGCCGGCCGGTGCAGCAGTCGCGGGAAATGCTGGGCCGCCTGCTGGCGCGCGAGGCCCCCGCGGATGCCGATATCGTAGTCCCGGTCCCCGATTCCGGTGTCGCGGCGGCGCTCGGTTACTCCGCTGAATCCGGACTGCCGTTCCGGCACGCTCTCATCCGCAATCACTATGTGGGAAGAACGTTCATTGAACCATCTCAGGCGATTCGCGATTTCGGGGTCAAGTTGAAGCTCAATCCCGTCAGGTATCTGCTGGAGGGCCGGCGCGTGATTCTGGTGGACGACTCCATTGTTCGCGGTACCACCAGCCGCAAGATTGTCCGCATGGTGCGGCAAGCGGGCGCGCGCGAAGTCCATATGCGCATCTCCTGCCCGCCGACCGTCTCTCCTTGCTTCTACGGCGTCGATACTCCGAACAAGAGCGAACTCATCGCCGCAAACAGCACCACTGAAGAGATTCGGCGCTTCGTTGAGGCCGACTCACTGGCGTATCTCTCTCTCCGCGCCTTGCGCGAATCTGTTGGCGACGAACGCCACGAGTATTGCTATGCGTGCTACACCGGCGATTATCCGACAGAGTTGACGGATAACAATCGCCTGGTTTCAATAAAGATGAAATAGCAGAGCCAGAAGCAAGAGCAAAGCGCAGCACGTGTGGAGCGGTTGATTTCAATACAGTTCAATTGCGCGATGGCGTTTGCCGCCGTTTGCCAGATCGTCGATTGGACCAATTTACCCATGACCAACCGCACGCCTACGGTCCAGGTAAACGCTGCGCGGTAGGAAAGATCAGAGAACGAGCTGACTTCCTGGAAGAGCCGTTTCGGCCAACTTCCGAGTGGCCGAAGTTAACCGGTCCAAATCTGCTTGCTCCAAATTCAGTGTAAGCGCTTCATAATTAAGCAGTTTGGCCGGTTAATTTCGGCATAACCGGTCCAATCTGTGCACGCGCTTCATTCTGTTCGGGTTAGATGCGCGCGGGCAGACACGATGTGGCCGCGCGCCGCAAGCCTCCGCTTTCCACGAAGTTTGACGGGAAGATGCGGAATGACTATAGCTTCGCGTATTCTGTGCTGGCCTGTTTGAGGACGGGGATGTCCGGGTCGGCATCCTTCCAGATGGCGAGGAAATCCTGATAGGCGGCCTTGGCCTTGTCGTCGTTTCCCGCCGCATGCCATGCGCGGCCTAGCTGAAGGTGCGCGAGGGCCCCAATGGGATCGCTGACGACGATCCCGCGGTTATCGAGAATTTTCTGGAACTCCGCGGCGGCTTCGGAGCCTCGCTTCGCGTCCAGATATGCCTCGCCGCGCATGTAGATGGGATAGAGAGCGCCAAAGTCCGCCGAAAACCGACTGATTGGCGCGCCCAACTCATACGGGACGGCAACTTCGAGCGCCTTGACGGCTCTCGCGGACTCGCTGCCGTTCACACTTTGGTTCAGGGCAAGACGCGCCCGCAGCACCGGAAGGTAACTGGTTTGGACGCACGTATCCTCGGGGAAGCGTTTGGCCAGATCATCGACGATTCTTTGCGCCGCCGACGAATCTCGTGAGATGGCCAGCGCCAAGGCAGCACCGTACTGCACGACCCGAGCCCTGGAAGCTCTCAGCGCCGCGGTCGCGCCCCGCGTGGCCTTCGTCGCGTTGCCGAAGAAGGCTTCCCACATCGCCTCGGTTGCTTCGATGGTTGCCGCCCGTTCCTGAGCGCCCCCCTTGCGCGCCAGGTCCGCCGCGAGTTGCCATTTTTTGCTGGCGTCTCTCAAGCGGCCGGAGTAGGCTAGGACAAACCCCTCCGCAACGGAGAGCAGGTCCGCGGCTGCGGGGTTCTTCCGGGCTACGCTCGCAGCCTGCTCCATTTCGGCCTGGTCCCCTTTCACAAAGGCGAGATCGAACCGCGCGACCAGAGTGTAGTGGAACACGGCATTGCGCTCGGAGGCTTGCTGGAAGACTGCTTCCGCTTCGGCCAGTCTGCCAAGGATTTGATAGGCTCCGGCGAGATTCACATAGCTGAAGGGGACATCCGGATCGACGGCAATAGCTCGCTTGGCCTGCTCGATGGTCTGGTCATATTTGCCGAAGGTAGGGAGAATCAGCCCCGACAACAGTCCAGGCGGGTCGTAGTCGCGAGGGTAGGATTGCGCCCACAGATCAAAGGTCTCCTGCGCTTTTTCGTAATTCCCTGTCACTTGTATATAGTACGCAGCCTCGATCGAGAACTTCTCCCGGGCGCTGACTCGATCCCGCAAGCGGTAGGCCGTGGCGGCGCTTTTCGCCGAAAGCTCGGATTCTCCGGATGCGCTGTAGATGGTCGCCAAATATGCATGCGCCAAGGCGAACTTCGGATAAATCTCGGTGACACGCTTCATCAGGGGAAGAGCGGCGGCCCAGCCACGCCTGAAGAGAATCTTCCTGGCGGCGCTGAAATCTTTCAAGGCTTCTAGAGACGGAGTAGTAGCCTCTTCGAGCGGCGTGTCGTACTTTTTCACGGTGGCGACAGATTCGCCGACCTTGGTTCGGAATTTGATGGCGATCTGATTTAGCGCGCTCATGACGTCCTCGATCCTGGCGGCTTCGACCTGCTCCTGATCGAGAACCTCGCTGGTGTGGCAGTTCCTGGCGCGCAATCCCAGGACGTATTGGCTTCCGAGGCGGACGATGGAGCCATCCAGGACGGCGGCACTGCCTGTTCGCTCGCAGATGTCCTTGGCGATCTGCGGGGTAAGGTGCGCATCCGCAGGCTGGCCCATGAGGCCGATCGTCTTCTGGATGCGTTGATCGGATAGAAGACTCAGGAAAGGCGACTGTTCCAACTGCATGACCAACCCTTGACGCAGTGTCTCGTCAAAGACGGGATTGCCCGTCTTATTGTCGAAATCGGCGAGGACGATAGTGTCCTTGTCGGTGAGTTTCGGGGCGCGATGAAGATACGCGTATGCCACAGCTCCAAGAGCCAAAATCGCGACTGCGACCCGCCGGAAGAATGCTGGAAGGTAGCCTCGGCTGCAATGGGAGGCTGCCCATGCGGCCTGTGTAAGCACTCGCCGCAATGCTTTGTTCCCCTTCCGGCACCGTGTGCTCTTTTTTCTTGCCCGCGCTCTCATTCTCTCCTGGCACTAGTCCAGCCCAACTGGCGCAGTGCTCGGCATCGGAAAACACGCTCAGGTCCACCCCTAACTCGGCGATCAAATGCCAGGCCACTAGCTGTTCCACTCCCGGGATAGACATCAGCAAGTCCACCTGGCGGGCATACGGCTTCATTCTTTCAGCAATGCGTTGCTCAAATCCAGCAACCTCGCTTGTCAGAAACTGGTATTGCCTGTAGTAGGAAGGACTCCAACATATAGCGGTGGAATTCGGTGAAATATCCTTTCAGCGACTCCTTTACCAGCTCTTCCTTCTCCCGCAGCTTTCCTTTCACCTTCCAGCTCAGAATCGCTGGCGAGTTCTCGCCAGCGATCATGGCTTCGATAATCCGCCGCCCGGTAACTCCCATCAGATCGCTGGCAACCGAACTGAGCTTTAAGCTGGCGGTCTCAAAAAGGTCGCGGATCTGGTTGTGTACCTGGTTGCGCTGCTCCAGCAGAGAGACGCGGTGGCGCAACAACATACGCAATTCGCGAATCTCCGCCGGCGGCACGAAACTCCCGTCTAGACGCCCGTCCTGCAAGTATTCGGCGATCCTCTGTGCGTCACGCCCATCGCTCTTGCGACCTGCCAACGCCTTTACCTGTGCCGGATTTACCAGTAACAGGCGAAATCCCTGGCCTTCCAGAACGTTCCAGACGGGTCGCCAATAGACCCCTGTCGACTCCATTGCAATTTCCGTTACTTTGAGCTGCTTGAGCCAGACTCTCAGCCGGATCAGATCGTTGCGAAAAGTACGGTAGATCTTGCGACAAACCTCTCCCGGCTTACCGACCGGCGGCAAGATACAAACCACCACAGTGTCCTTGTGAATATCCATGCCGCATGAGCGGCGGTATACTTCGTTCATCGGTGTCTCCTTGCCGCAGGACGAAGAACGCTGAAAAGATAATCGGTCTTTCCTTATCGGGCTTCCTTCCTTGCGGCAGGAGCCTCACTCTTCTGTTCCCAAAACGCGTTCCGGACCACATTCACAAACGGTTTCCAACAACCAGACCGTTCCCGGCCTCCATCATCCGCGGCATTTCCCACTATCGCGCCACTTAAAACCGTTTTCATCCCCTCCTGTGGCCGAGCCTAAGCGAGCGCCAATTTCCATTCACAATATCCACGCCGATATCTAACGGCACGGTGGCGACGGGCGAGAAGTTGTTGGACAGGCGCTGGGATCCCGCTATCCATTTGCCGGCTGTGAACATTTCGGTATCAGCACGCTCCGGAACCCGTCCAATATCATCTATCACTGGTTGGTTCCCGAAGCATATTCTCATTGAAGAATGAGCCTGAACTGAAGTGAGGCGTGCCGGTAGCTGAGAACTCCTTTCTTTTTTATTTTTGAGAGAAGAGGACCCGTAGTCGGCGCGGTGGAAATGTGGGAATCGCAGCAGCGATTTCCAAGGGCGGTGGAAAGTGAGGGAAACCTGTTTTTGGTTTTCCTCACTTTCCATCCGACCGTCATTTCCACGGCGCTCCGGGTTCTGTATGTCTTTGGTCGTCCTCATGCGCTGCATCTCGCGATGCTCGTCAGTAATCGCTTTTTGGCCTGTTGCATTGCAATGGCAGCTTCTGTGTCGGACTGCTTCTGTTCGAAGCTTGTCAGTTCGGCCATGCTCATCCCGGGGCGCAGAAGGCTCTCGCATTGAGGTGTCTGACGCAAGATTTCGAAGGGGTCGCCCATTTCCGATAGAGTCGCTGTCGCTTGCCATTGGGTTGTTCGACGACCTCGGCAACCGCGCAGGGCCGGTGGAAGTTGATATAGGGATTTAGATGCTCGCGATGGAATTGATCGACCGCCTCCGCATGTGACGCGGCGATATGGCTGAACCCCATGTGTTTGCGGATGATCGCTCCGTTCTTGCACTCGACAAGACCGTTGTCTCCCGTGCGGCGAGCGCGCGATTTGGTCTGTTCGATCAACAACTTGTCCAGCAACCGCCCCACTGTGTAATTGATGAACTCGCTACCATTGTCGGAATGAAACCCGCGGATGGTGAACGGAAACTGTTCCAACAACTGCTCCAGCAGCGGAATTGGCCAGCGCTCCGAGATCTGCGGAGTAGCAGCCACAATCTCCCACTGCGTCACTTCGTCGACGGCATTGATGTGATAAATCCCTTTCACACCGTCCTTGTCGCCCTGATGTACGGTGTCGATGCGCAGATATCCGGGGCGACCCTGCGGCCTCGGCTTGCGCCGCTCTCCGATCGGATCGGCGTGGGCCTGGTCGGCTGGTAGCTGGTGTTCTTTTTGCGGTAGCCCTCCGAGTTGCGGAAACGGTAGAGATGAGCTACCGAAATGCCTGCCAGTCGCCGGTAAACTGCCTGACCGTACTCGGTGTGCTCGCGCTCCAGTATCCGTTTTGTCGCTGGCCCACTCAGGTTGCCGTGGCTCTTGTCCACATAAGCCAGCAGTTCCACGTCCGCCTTGGTATAGAGCTTTGCGAACTTCCTTCGCTGGTACGGTGCGGCTTTCACGTGGCCGGTGCTTGCATACCCTCCGATCAGTCGCGTGACCTGCGCTCGGCTCAGGCCTGTCATCCGGCCCACATACAGCCGCACCAGCCCTTTTTCGCTTTTGCCTAGGCTCGCGTACTGATGCCGCAACAGTGTCCGTTCCGTCCAGGCATACACTTCCTCGCGTCGCTGTCCGGCAAATCGCACCTCGCCGCTGCCTGCCAGAAACGCCCGGATCTGCTCCAGGCTTGTCGCTTCCGAATCGTCCATGCTGATGATCAATCCCCAGCATCCCGCTTTCCCCCTTCAGGCTCATCTTGTGTGAGAATCCAATCCCCGTTTCAGGCTCATCTTGTATGAGACAAGAGTCCCGACCCCAACAATCCGGGCGGGCTGGTATACTACTCCGGCAATAATGTTCCTGGGGTGCCGCCCTCACCGCCAATTCCCGTGCCCATACCGCAACCGATAATTAATGTCATACCGCCGGCGCAGGCTGGGGGTGCGCCGGTTGTCGATTTTGCGATTCCCGTTCCTCCACCGCCAGCGCCACTGCAGTTCGGTCCGGCGCAGTGGGTAAAGGTCTACAAACTCGAGGCGCCAAATGAGGTTGACCTGAATGACTTGCTAGGCGGTAATCCCGTGGTTCCGGAAGCGCCACTGCCCGCGGAGATGGAATGGAAACTGCTGCAGTACAACCCTCACAGCGCCAACAGCGGTGTTCTCCACAACCAAGCGGCGCTAGGGCACGGATCGCACGCGGTCATCCCGGCGTTACGAGCATTATCAATACACCGGCACGTTCGATCCTCTGACGCACGAGGCTCTTTGTATTGACCCCACCTGTTCGTCCCCCGAAGCGGGCGAACCCGGCGTCATCATCGGTGCCCAGAACGCGGCTGCAAACCTGGAGATACCGTCGATTACAGTGACAAAGGTTGGAACGGGTGCAGTAACTGGCGCCGGCGGTGCAATCAACTGCGGCGTCACGCGTACGGCGAATCTCGTGGCCGGATCAACTGAAACCCTGATGGCGAATCCACCTTCCAATGCCGTTTTCAATGACTGGAGCGGCGCGTGCAGTGGTAACCAGGAAGTTTGCACATTTACTGTTAGCGGCGAGATGACAACCACCGCTGCGTTCACTACTGTCTACACGCTCTCTATCGGGCGCGGGGGAAATGGGACCGTAACGGGCACTCCGAACGGCGAATTCGGTACGCTCATCAATTGCGGCAGCAATTGTTCTGCAAAATTCCAGCAGGGCTCTACTGTGACCTTAACCGCAACACCTGCGCCGGGCCTGAAGTTCGTCAATTGGACCGGTTCCTGCTCCGGTTCGTTGCTAACCTGCAGCGTGGCGATAATGGCAGACACAAAGGTCCAGGCTAACTTCAAATAGACGGGCCGAGCGCCCAAGCCGAATTCCATTGCCTCGAGCCTCAAGCGCTTAATCGCGCAGACTCAGACTCCACGCTGTGGGCGGCTTTCATCACACGTCCAATTGCGTTGGTCTCTACCGAAACTACCCCACTTCCTTCCAAGTTACGCGCCGGCACCGTGTCGTGTCATCGGCGTCGGCCAGCAGGCGAAAAAATGCCGTATGCTGAAATCCCACCGGCACCGGCGAAGTCACGAAAATCCTCCCCTCAAAAACATTGTTCCCCGCGTGAATCTATGCCGTCCCACCCGCGTCTGAACAGATGCTTATGCAAACACCTTCGGATCTGCATTACTGCTTGCCCGTCTATTGCTTCCGACAGCCGCCACCGGCCAGATCCAGAACAACGGCATCGTGCGATTACTCAGCCCCGGGACATGCCGGCGCCTTTGCCGAACATGCCGTTTAGTGTCATCAACCCACGCAGCTCTGCCGCCGAATGATCACTACTCCGCCTGCCTGACGTCGACTGCCGGCAGCGCGGAAGTCTACGGTGCTCATCTGGCAAGCATTCTCAACGCCGTCGGGCTGCTGGCCGTCAATGCCTGTCAACGCGATTTTTTTGCGGTGCAAGTCTACCGAAACAACGCGTTTCGCCCGTAAATAAATTTGTTCCCACATTAACCTCCCGCCGTCATAGCCAGCATCGACATTCTTTTTTTAGGAAGCGGTGGATTATATGATCAACAGAGCGAATTTTGCGCGAGCCACCAGCATTTTGACGATGATTGCGCCATTGGTCGTAGCCGCACCGGCTCCGGTGAAAACTATCCCGCTCGGACCAGTTCCGGCCTTCATCGATCCCATGTTCGGCGTCCTCGCGACGTCGCGAAACAGACTTTATGTATTCAATGCTCCTCCGTACCCCATCAATACTCTTCCGGTCATCGCATCGGTTCCAACTGCCTCTATCGCGATCATCGACACGCTGTCGAATCAGTTTACCGGCAGGATCAGGGTGCCAGTGCCCGCCGCCTACATGTGCGTGCAATTCTGCCTTTCGTTTTCGCGTTCGCCGCGGGAGCCTTTATTTCGATTCAGACCGGCAGCAAGTCGCAATTGAAGAAATCATTCGGTCTTCTCCTGCCGGCGTTACTGGTGAACTATATGCTCGGATTCTCCTGCATCGTCGTGTACATGTTGTTGAAGCACGAGGCTTCCAGCGGTATCGAAATAGAATGGGCGCCGTGGTGGGGTTGGGCAGTGGACATAACATCCAGCACCAACACGTGAAAAATCGCCGTACTTCGCGGCTGCCCGGGCTTGACGGTTTCTCGATTGTTCGACGGCTCCGCGCCGAAGGCAAGGCGATTCCATACGGCACCTACGATGTTCTGCAGAACCGGGCCGTGGTGAACGTAGGGGCCTCACATGACACTTCAGAATTCGCGGTGGAAAGCATTCGCCGATGGTGGAATATGGACGGGCGGCGACGCTACAGCGCGGCAAGTCTCCCGATCTGCGCGGCGTTCGGAGACACACAGACGTAAGTCATGTAGACGCCCGACCCCGGTAGAGGCGGGGCGAAGGGAACGCGGAATTCTGGGAAGTTGGAGCTAGACACTGGCATCAGGTTGGGTCGCGCGGCCGAGGTCATTTCGGCAACGGCCTTATGAACGCCCTTAGCCGTCGGGGGATGCACGCTCTCCCATGGAGCGCCCGAGCACGACCGTATGCTGCCGGGCAATGCAATGGAAGTGTTTCAGAAGGCAAACCGTGCCGCGAACTGCATCTCTCGCATCGGCTGCAACACAGAGGTGATACTACCCACGGTAGTCGTCGTCGACAGATTCAGCGCCGGATTCGAGTAGTTGGCGTGATTCATGACGTTGAATCCCTCTATGCGCAGCGTCAATACAGGGCGCTCGCCAAGCCGGAAATTCTTTGCCAGGTTGACGTCCATGTAATTGTTGCCAGGGCCCAGAATAGTATTGCGGCCTGCGTTTCCGAACCGCGGCAGACCCGTTACGGGATCATTCGCCGGCACGCATGCAAACGCGCCCGGATTGAACCACATCTGCGTGCTGCGCGCATCCCCGGAGAGATTCGGACTCACATCATAGACCACATCCGGCCGGGTGTTACTGAGCCCTCCCGCGCTCGTGCAGGCCGGCGTCAAAAATCTCCCCGTGGAAATCCGCCAGATCGCCCCCAGATTCCAGCCTCCGACCGCGGTATCTAGCGCTCTCGGCATGTGATTCAAAAACGGCTGCTGCGTGCCGATCGGCAGATCGTAAACGGTATTCACGTTAACGGTGTGCCGCCGGACGTAGTCGCTGTTCGCACGATCGCGCCCCAGGTTCTGCACGTCGATCAGCGCCGATTGCACGTTCTGACCGACATCATCGATTCCCTTCGCCCATGTCCAGTTCGCCTGAAAACCCAGATGCTGCGAAAACCGGTGGCGCATTTCCAAGTTCATTGCGTTATAAATCGAATTCCCATTGCTCTCGCGGAAATTGATCGCGCTTGTCCCGTACGCAGCGGAGTAGCTGCGCACCAACAGGTGGGTAGTCGGGTCGATGTAGGCGCTGTTCGCGTTGATCGACCGGAATAGCCGCGTTCCCTTATTCCCGATGTAACCGAGCGCGAACGTCGTGTTCCACCCGATATTCCGCTCGGCAGTTACGTTCCATTGGTGATTGCGAGGCAGCTTGAAATCCTTCTGAATTCCAGCCGGCGATACGCTTGCGCTGCCGGAAGCCGCGTACGGCGCATCCAGCGTCAGTGCGGGCTTCCCGCCTGCAATGGCTTGCGAGTAATTGAACGTGCCCGCGAACGGCGGATTCACCGCCACGGTCTGCAGCAGGTACTGAATGGGATAGCGCGAGTAGAAGGCGCCGTAACCGCCGCGCAAAATCGTCTTTTTTCCCGGATTCCAGACGGCGCCCACGCGCGGTCCCCAGTTGTCGTACTGCGTATCCAGCAAGCGCTGCGGATTGAAGCCCGCCTGCTTGTCGCTCAATAGTGGGAATTTCCAATTGCCGTTCGCGTCCGTCAGTTTCGCAACCACCGCCGGCAGGTACTGATCTGTCGGCAGCTTGCCATTGTCGCTTGCCACCACGATCGCGCCGGTGTCGATATCGAACATCGCCAGCCGGTTCCGCGGCTCAATCGGATTCAGGAACAGCTCATAGCGGAACCCCAGGTTCAAGGTAAGCCTCGAAGTGACCCGCCAATCGTCCTCCGCGAACCACGCCATCTCGGTCTGCTTCAGCAGGATCTTTGGTTTCACCGGCACTTGCGAAGTCGAAGACGGGATGCCCATCAGAAAATCGGAGAACGCATAGCCGCTGGAATTCGCCGATGTGGCCGATCCCGCAAACGAAATCTGCCCGCCGGCGTTGCTCTGTTGCAGCACGTTCAAGTCGTCCCGATGGAACTCATAGCCGAACTTCAGGCTGTGGCTGCCACTGGTTCGCGAAACGGTCTCCGTCAGTGTGTAAACATTCTGGATCATCGACAGCGCCGCTTCGCCGAAACTCGCCGTACCGCCGAATTTGATATTCGTCGGCGCTCCTACCCCGGAGAATGACATCTGAGGCAGCAGCGGAACATCCGGGTTGTCCGCGGTAAACCCCTGAATACCCAGTGAAGCCGCAGTCGGAAGGTGGCCGGCATCGTACTTCGTGACGTCGCTGAATTTCATTACGCCAGGCGCAATTCGTTCACGGTTTTAGGATTGATGACGGAGGTTAAGGAGAGCGTCCCGTTTGCATTGTCCAGCGGTTCGGTCCGGCCCACGCCCGGCGAACCTAGCAAATTCGGAATAAAGCCGCCGCTGAGCGAGTGCGTGTAACGAATGCCGAGGTTCTGGTTGTGCGGCAGGATCTGGTCGCCACGCATCGTGTACTGGTTCGCGGTGGTGTCCTGATTGACCGTCGTGATCTGGTTATTCCCGATGCCCGGCAGGGTAGGGCTGCCGAAGTATGGACGAAGTTGCAGCGCGATCTTATCGATCCGTGCGCCGCCCAGATACTGATCCAGCCGGTTGCCGGGAATATTCGGCCGACCGGAAATCAGCGGATCGTGCAACTGAATCCCGAGCGGTAACAGCGCGGAAAAATCGCCCCGCCACATCGCGTCGAGGGGCACCGAACTGAACCGTGTCGCAGGCTGCGACTGGCGGTTGCCTTCATAGTTAAAGAAAAAGAAAGTTTTGTTGCGGCCATTGTAATGCGGCAACCACACCGGACCTCCCGCCGATCCGCCGAATTGGTTGCGCAGAAAGTCCGCGGGAGGTGTCGTGCTGAATGGATCACGCGCTTCGAACTGGGTGCCCCGATAATATTCGAATAGGTTTCCGTGGAGAGTATTCGTGCCGCTCTGCGTCACCATCGTCACCTGTGACCCGCCCTGCCCAAATTCTGCTGGAGCGACACCCGAGTACACTTTGAACTCACGGATCACGTCGATCGAAAGAGGAACCGCCGCCGTCCCTTGGAAGACGTTCGTATTGGGCGTGCCGTCCACCAGGTATGAGTTGCCATAGGAGCGATTGCCGTTCAGCGCCACGGATCCGAAATCGTTATTACCGCCAGTGCTGTTATCGACCGATCCCGCGGCTAATAGCACCAACTGGTTAAAGTCCCGGCCGTTCAGCGGAAGCTGTTCGATTTGTTGCCGCTCGATAGTCGTTGCGACGGCGGGAGAGTCCGTCTGCATGATCGCAGCCTCGGCTGTCACTGAAACGCTCTGACTCATCGTGCCCACCGTGAGCGTGATGTTGCGCGACAGCGACGCCGACACATCCATCTTCAGGCCGGAGATGACGAATGCGCTAAATCCATCCTTGGTCACGGTAATGTCATAGACACCGGGGGGCAGCGGGTACAGCACAAAACGTCCTTCGCCATTCGTCTTCTCGACCCTCTTCTGATTCGTCTCGACACTAATGGCCGTTACCGTCGCGTCAGGCACGCCCGCGCCGGAAGTATCGCTGACCGTGCCGGAAAAACGTCCGCCTGTAGTTTGCGCCCATGCGCTCGAAACGAGAAACGCCAGGAAGAGGCCCGGTAAAATAAACAGTTTTCGAAGCATTTGAACTCCTGGATAAGCGATTTGTAAGCAGATTATCACATGCATATCCGCCTCGGGCGAGCTTTGACGGCCGCGCTCTATGGCGCGATCAAGAAGACGCAAATACTTCCCCCCATGTATGAAAAGACCGAGAGGAATTAATAGAGCGCGACATTATCAAGTTCGAGCCAAGCTTTTGAACCCGAGGGTCCGGAGAGTTCGAAATTTAACCCACGTACGTCGCGAGGGTTCCATTTCTCGCTGCCGCGGCGCTGCCGTAAATCTGAGAACGGGATCTTGACATTCGACCAGTTGCCGCCAGCCTCGAACGGCGCCGTGAAGTAGTCTTGATTCCGCACGCCGTAGCTATCGATCATCAACCGGCAGTCGCATCGGCCCCGTGCGATGAACGAGATACCGTGATACCGACTGACGTCCGCTAGATCGATCTCGCCAAGCGTAAGCGGTAGATCAAGCCGGACGTATGGATGATCCTTCGCCGCGAAATCGGCTTCAATCATCAACGAATGGTCGTCACCGGTCCGCACGATCGGCATGAACAGGAGCCGCGAATGGGCGGGACCTGCGTCGGTTGAGTCGACGCGCAACGTGCCGAGCGAAGTGCGGCTGGGATTCTCCATATCGTCGATCTGAGCTGCCACCTGATGAACTGGTAGGGGAGTGAGGTCGCGAGTCGCGATAGTCTGACCAAGCGCGCGAAGATCAAGCTCCTTGCCTCCAAGAAACACGCGGGCCGTCTTCTCGATATCGCCGATCACCTGATCGGGCCGGCCATCCACCAGGAGAAGATCGGCTATCTTGTCCGGCGCAATCGTTCCGCGATTACTATCGACCCCCGCCGCGCGTGCGCTTGTCCCGGTCCCTGCAACGATCGCATCCATTGGCGACAGGCCCGCTTTCACCAGCAGTTCCAGTTCGTGCAACGTCGCATAGCCATGATACGTGCCCGGCATCCCCGCGTCCGTGCCGCACGCGATCGGCACTCCGGACTCATGCAACCGGCGCACATTCTCCAGTAGGAATTGCCAGCGGCGCGCCCGCAGGCTCCGCTCGTCGCCCCGCGGCGCCCCTTCTGTGCGGACACGAGGCGTTCGGCTGAGTAAATCGCGAATCGCCGGTTCGAGCAGCGGCAGAGCGCGTTCCGGAGGAGCGCCGCCGGCACGCGGCTCGAATACCGCGAGTGTCGAAATGTAAGCCGTACCCTTCGACTTCAGAATCCCGATGAGTTCCTCGTCCACCTGCGCATCGCCGATACCATGCGCGAGCGCGTCGATACCGGCACGTGCGGCGATCTTCGCTCCGCGCAATGTAACAGTGTGAGTGAAGACGCGTATGCCCGCGGCGTGTGCGTCCGCGACAATGGCGGCGATGGTCTCCTCATTCATGCTGGAGAGATCGGGGATCGTGCCATAGCGCCAGCCGTCGGTAAAAATTTTGATGACATCAGGTTTGTATGGCAGGAGCTTCTTCATCTGAGCATGAGCTTCTTCGGCCGTGCTGGCTGTAAGCGTGAAGAAATCGCCCCATCCGCCTTCGGTGCCGTGGCCGCCGGGAGTGCTCAGGCGTGCGGCAAGTTGCACGCGCGGTCCGGGCATTGTGCCGGATGCCAGAAGCTTGCGCATAGGCTCCAGCATCTCGCCGTAAGCCGAAAAGTCGTTTACCGTGGTGACGCCCGACGCGAGATAAGCCTTCAGATTCTTGCCCCAATCGGCACTCAGCCCGGTTGCAGCCGACGCGGAGAGATGCGTATGCAGATCGAAGAGTCCGGGTAACAGTGTCTTGCCCGTTGCGTCGATTACGCGGGCTCCGCTTGGGACTCGCGCATCCGCGCCAACGGCTACGATTCGCGAGTCGCGGATAATTACCGTCGCCACATGGGCGGCAGAGCCGGTCCCATCGATAACCCGCGCATTCTTGATGACGACGACCTGCGCATGTAGCGTGACCGCCAGTAATAGAAACAGAGAGTATAGCTTCACGTATTTGAAATACGATCCTAGCAGGGATCAAAGTGTGCGCCAAAAGACCAACACTGTCG
Source organism: Terriglobia bacterium (assembly GCA_963767545.1). Lineage (GTDB taxonomy): Bacteria > Acidobacteriota > Terriglobia > Bryobacterales > Bryobacteraceae > CAVVFX01. The sequence continues at coordinate 231,732 of CAVYEV010000017.1, read as the reverse complement.
CTATCCGGCGCGACTCACCGGGACCTCAGATTACACTGAAAGGCGATGCCCGCTAAAGTACGCAAAGCAGTCTTCCCCGCAGCAGGACTCGGAACCCGTTTTCTTCCGGCGACCAAAGCGCAGCCCAAAGAGATGCTCCCGATTGTCGACAAGCCGATTATCCAATACGGCGTCGAAGAAGCCCTTCATTCCGGAATCCAGAACATCATTATCGTGACTGGACGCGGCAAGACCGCCATCGAGGATCATTTCGACGTAAGTTTCGAGCTCGAGAACATGCTGGAGTCCCGCAACAAAAAGGACCTGCTCAGCATCGTGCGCAGCGTCTCGGATATGATCGACGTCTCTTACATTCGCCAGAAAGAAGCGCTGGGTCTCGGGCACGCCGTGTTGCGCGCGCGCGACTTGGTCGGGCCCGAGCCTTTTGCGGTAGTGCTTGCGGATGACGTGATCGAGGCCGAGGTACCGTGTATCCGGCAATTGCTCGACATTTACGAATTCTTTTCCGCGCCCGTGCTGGCCGTGATGGAAGTTCCCAGAGAAATGATATCGGCGTACGGCGTGGTGGATGCGGAACCCATCTCTCACAATGGCAGCAAGGATCGCGTCTACCGCATTCGCGATCTGGTGGAGAAACCGAAAGTTGACAAAGCGCCCTCGAACCTCGCGATTATCGGACGTTACGTCCTGACGCCTGAAATCTTCGACTCAATCGCGCACATTGAACCCGGCGCGGGATCGGAAATCCAGTTAACCGACGCTCTAAAGCACTTGCTGCGCAGCCGGCCGATTTACGCGCTACGCTTTGAAGGCAAGCGCTACGACGCCGGCGACAAACTCGGGTTCCTGAAAGCCACAGTGGAGTTCGCCTTACATCGGCACGATCTCGGCGAAGAGTTCCGGACCTATCTCAAAACCCTCCAATTATAGGTGTGGCAACTGTAAAGTGACCATCTCGGATCTGGCAACATAGTTACTGTGACTCCTGTTCCTTTCGATTTACCTATTCGTACCGGGGAAGCGGGGGCGTTGGCTCGAGTGCTGTACGAACATGGCAACGCGCGCGCTGACCGACGATCTGCGCAACCGCCTTGGCGTGCGAGCGGGCGCTCTGACGGCGGAGACCATACGCCCCTACTTCGGATCCCTGGAACGCGATCCCATTCACCCGGAGGTTTTTTATCTGGCTGTCGACGGCGTCGATGAGCAGCCGCTCCTAATGCGTTTTGCCCCATCATCTACGCCATCGAGCGGCCTCTTCCCGAAGGCGATTCTGATCGGACGGCTGCGCGTGGGACCGCAGGAAACAGTGATCAACGCCGTGCCGTTCGGTCCAAACGACAGCGAGCGTATCCGCACCTTTGCCTGGCGGGTGAATACCGCGATGTTACCTAAGGTTCAAGGTTGCAAGGCCACGCTGTCGGTACCTGTGCAACCAGGAGTTTTCGATAATTTCCGCACAATCGCCAAGCCGCTCGGTTTGAACGTCGCCTGTCTCTCCGGCGATCTGGACAGCATTCTTTGGCAAGCGATCCGCAGCGGTTGGCGCGACGGCTATTCGGCGGAATCGGCGGATGCCGCGATTGCGGGTTACAGCCGCTACATCGTGCCGGCCGGCGCAGACCTGTTGGCCCGCCTCGAGCAGATCGCCCGGGCGCGAGTGCCTTTGAAACTTGGCCGCGTGTTCGACTGGGAACTGCAACTCGACGATGACTTTCCGGCGGACGAAGCCGAACGCATCCTCGAGGAGTGCAAAGCCGCGGGTAAGCCCGCTCAATATATTGGCTTCACCAGCGGACGAGCTCCGGTGAACGATGCGTGGCTGGCGTTATCGCGCCGGCAAAGCGTTGCCTTCAGCTTCTCAGGACTGGACAGCGAACCCGCGGCACTAAGCGACACCGCGCGTGCGCTGGGTCCACGGTTCAACTATCGGGCCGGAGCAGCCGCAAATCCACAGGATCTGGCTGCCGCCCTTTTCGGATAAATGCTCCTTCAAGACCAAGTTGCCCTGGTAACCGGCGGAAGCCGCGGCATAGGAAAAGCTATCGCCGCGACCTTTATCCGTGAAGGCGCCACAGTCGCGATCGTTGGCCGGAAGCAACAGACTCTGGACGATGTTGCGCGCGAACTCGGCCCTAGAGCCGTCCCGCTAGCCTGTCACATCGGACGCGCGGAAGAGATCGAGCGCCTCTCCGAAGCTCTTCACTCCCGCTTCGGCCGCATAGACATCCTGGTCAATAACGCCGCCACGAATGTGGCTCAGGGTCCGGCGCTCTCCATCGACGACGGACAGTTCGATAAAATGGTGGAGGTCAATCTGAAGAGCGCCTTCCGTCTGATCCGCCTCATCGCCCCGGGAATGTGCGACCGGGGACACGGTTCGATCATCAATATTGCATCGATATCCGGCATAAAACCGCAATTTGAAGGATTGATGTACAGCGCCACGAAGGCCGCGCTGATCATGATGACACAATGTTATGCGTTGGAACTCGGGCCCAAAGGAGTTCGCGTCAACGCCATCGCGCCGGGCCTGATTCGGACGGTGTTGAGCGAGTATTACTGGAAAGACGAAACGCGGCGGGAGAAGCATATCGATAGCCAGCCGATCAAACATCTCGGCGAGCCTCAGGAAATTGCCGAGGTGGCGCTGCTGCTGGCCAGCGATAGAGCGTCGTTTATAACGGGGCAGACAATCGTGGTGGACGGAGGCGCAACTTTGCGCACCATATGAGATCCGCTTTCTTACTTATGGCAATTACCTGGAAGGTATTCGCGCAGGTGAATCCTGTCGTGGATCAAGTGCAAGCCGATGTGCGTGCGAAAGACTATATGACTGCGGAACGCCGGCTTACCGCGGTTCAGGCTTCGAGCGGAGCCACGCCGGATACCGTTCTGGCCCTCTCCTGGATTGCACGCGGAGCGCTTGCCAATGGCGATTACGATCGGGCCGAGAGGTACGCTGCGGAAACCCGAAAGGAAGTGGCTGCCCAGTTGAAGCGCCGGCCCCTAGATGCGGAGCCGAACCTTCCGTTGGCATTGGGCGCCTCTATCGAAGTGACCGCACAGGCGCTGGCCGCCCGCGGAAGACGTGTTGAGGCGGTGGCTTTCCTCCGCCAGGAGGTCAACACTTGGCACGCCAGCAGCATAGGATTGCGGATACAGAAAAATCTGAATCTTCTCACGCTCGAAGGCAAACCCGCGCCGGCGCTGGACGTCACGCATTTCGTGGGACCGAGGCCGGTTCCCCTGGCCGCACTTCACGGTCACGCGGTATTGCTATTTTTCTGGGCGCACTGGTGTGGCGACTGCAAAGTCGAAGTATCGATGCTGCAGCAGTTAAACGCAACCTTTGGTCCGAAGGGCCTCGTTCTCGTCGGACCGACACAGCACTACGGTTATGCGGCCAACGGCCAGGATGCTCCGCGCGATGTCGAAACCAAGTGGATCGACGAAAATCGCCAGAAATATTATGGGCGAGTCGGCCCCATGACTGTTCCGGTCAGTGAACAGAATTTTGTGACGTATGGAGCGAGTTCCATGCCCACCTTCGTACTAATCGACAAAGCGGGCATCGTCCGGCTTTACTATCCCGGCAAGATGACCTACGAAGAACTCGCCCCGCGCATCGCAAAACTGGTTTTATAGGTCTCGCCCGGGCGTAGTCTCAGCTCTTGATCTCTACCGCGATCACCTCGAACGGCTTGTCGCTGAGATTCTGCTCTTTGTGCGTGTGCGGCGTGCCCCAGATCACGTCACCAGCCTTATGCTGCGAGCTCTCCGCCTTGCCGTCCGGGTCTGTGGCGCGGATGTTGCCGTCCGTCAGGTAGACAGTCACCCGGTTAAGCGTATGCTCGTGCATGGGAACCGATTCGTGCGGACCGATATGAGCCCGGATCACGCGCACTTGATCGTTCTCGAACTCCACCTTATAGTTTTTCGGATCGACCTTCACCGGATCGAGCGCGCTCGTGATCTTCTTGCCCGTACCGGGCTTCTTCAATTCTATTTCGACGATGTTGAAAGGCTCATCGCTGACTACTTCCGGCGAGTGCATCCCTTCCGAAGGGCTCCATTTCACTTCGCCCGCTTTCCAGTCGAAGACAGCCGGTTTCCTGCCGTCCTGATATTCGAACCGCTGGCGTCCCGACTGCATGTAGATCATGACCCGGTTCATTTTATGCTCATGAAATTTGCCCTTTGAGTGCGGCTTTTCGAGGGCGCGGACCACCTTGACCTGATCGTTTTCGAAGAAAGTGGCGGAAGGCTCAACCGGTATAGCGGCGAAGGCTAAAGCGGCGCTGAACAGAAAAATTGGAGTTGGCGAAATAGTTCTCACGACTCGTCATCATATCTCGCGCTCGTACCCACCTGCAAAATTATATCTTTTTTTCGCCACAAGCCCGAGACAAGCGGACACCTTGACGATCGGAATATCCCTGAAAATCTTACCCGCACGAGATCGTTGTCTCCGGAAACGATGTAGTCAGACCTCGCTTGCGCCGCGCATTCCAGAATCCTGTTGTTCGCGGGGGCCTTCCCTAACGGCGTCTAGATTCTTTGTCATCGCGACCACTTATCGACCGCGGGGTATCATTTTGCGAGTGTCCTTCACCAGTTCCGCATATCCTTTTCGCGAATGCCCAGCCTGGCCGCCTTCCCTTCGCCGTATGCATAAAGCTTTTCCCGGCGCTTCAGACGCAGGTAGCGCTCGACGGCCTCATGCACGACATCAGCAGGCTGGCGGTTTTGTTCGCGGTCTCGGCTCGGGAAGGAACTCGTCGGAAAGAAGTGGTTTGAACTCCGTCATCTTCCAATCAGCGGTAAACCTCACACCGATTCCGCGCTGTACCGTGCGATCAACCCAGTTCGCACCGCATATCGATAAGTCCTGGTAAAAACCCAGCACGCCAGCAGCACGTCGAGGGCAGCCAGACCCACGGCCAAAATCAGCCAGCGGATCGGGACCGTCCCGCCCGCAAGCACCGTCCGCATACTCTCGAACACATACGACGGCGGCAACAGATGCGAGACATATTGCATCCAGGAAGGCAGCGCCGAAAGCGGATAGAACACACCGGCAAAGGGCGAAACCAGAGCCGGGATCGGCCAGACGAACCACTCGGCAGCCGGTCCATACCGCATAACGACGGAACTCCCCAGTATTCCGAGCGCGATTCCGAATAAGAAGAGCACGAAAATGAACGGGAACAACATAACCCCGTAGACGAAATACGACAAGCCGAAAACCGTTGTGGACAACACCAGCATTACGGCCATCCCCACGGAACTCGTCGCGATACTCGAAAGCACCAGGCCGGCGATGTACTCCGAAATCGAAAGCGGCGTCGCGAAAATATTGAGGAAATTGCGCGACCACACATCTTCGAAGAACGCCATCGTAACGCCTTGCATCACGCGAATAAAAAAATCCCAGAGCAGGACCGCGCCGAGCAGCGCCGGCACGAAATCGTATCCGGCCGAAGCGATCTTGTTGAGATACCGGCTCATGAAGCCCCATAGGGCCATATCCACAGTCACCCACGCGAAAAGCGGCAGAAAGCGCGCGATGCTGCCGCGCACCAGATACACCTGACGTAGAAAAATCGCTGCCGTCCGGCGAAAACTCATGGCCCGGATCATGGATGTGTCTCGCGATCGACGGCAAGTTTTTCATGCGCGATGGAGATGAAAAGCTCCTCCAGGTTCTCCTTCCCATACTCGCCCGGCAGAGTCTTGGGATCGCCCTGCAGCAGGATCTTGCCGCGCGAAAGGAAGAGCACGCGATTGCAAACATCCTGAACTTCGTACATGTTGTGCGAGGTCCACAGAACGCCGCCAGTGCCACCTGCCGCAATCTCTCGAATCTGCGTGCGGATATCGCGCGCTGTTGCGGGATCGAGCGACGCCGTCGGCTCATCCAGGAGCAGCAGCGTCGGCTGATTGATCATAGCCTTGGCGAGACACACGCGGGTCTGCTCGCCTGACGAGAGAATGCCGCACTTGGTATCTCGAAAGACGCGAATATTGAAGACGTCGAGCAGCGTTTCAATGCGCTCCGCGAGACGCTTCACCCCGTAGATCATGCCGAAGATGCGCAGATTCTGATACACGGTCAGATTCCCCGGCAATGGAGCGTAAACAGCCGCGAAGTTAGTGCGTTCGAGCGCTTGCCGCCGGCGTTTCACCAGGTCCAGTCCTTCGATTTGGATGGCTCCCGATGTAGGCTCGAGAACGCTAAGAATCATATTGATCGTGGTGGTCTTGCCTGCGCCGTTTGGCCCGAGCAGACCGACAATCTCATTGCGTTCGACCGTAAAGGAGATATGGTCGACCGCAACCGTTTCGCCGTAAACCTTGTAAAGATCCACCACCGAGAGCACGTTTGAAGCCACGCTCATACAGCGCCCAGAGCCTTCCTCATGCGATAGAGGCCGCTCGTTCCAGTGGCCAGCAGGCAGATGGCAGCCAGCGGCGGGCTGATCCCTGCGATCGCCAGTGCCACGCCAAACTCCTTTTCAGGACCGAGTATCCAACCCGTAATCAGCGGCGCCGCCGCGCCCGCGATCTGCGAGATCGTATTGAGATACCCGATCACCCGCCCTATCAGATGCGACGGCGCTGCGTGTTGCGATATCGCCCAGAAGTTTGCATTGCCGACTCCCGTTCCGCAAACCGCGACGAGCAATACTGGGAGCACCGCCGCCTTCCCGGGGAGCACAAGCAGCAGCAGCACTGCGCCGGACGTCAGGTACCCTACTGCGCAGAACCAGAGGCGGACCCGAAATGTCGAGCCCGACCGGCGCACCAAACGATCCGCCACGAACCCAGCCGCGATGTTCAGGACAGCCATAGCGAACAGCGGAATCGATAGCACCTGCCCCATTCCGGTGATCGAGAAACCACGCGACGAAGTGAGAAAGGTGGGCACCCACGTCAATAGGAAATACCAGAAATAAGACGAAAGAAAGCTGCACAACGACATAGCCCAGAAGGCTCTCAGGCCAATCACGTCCCCCAGAGGCAGTGGCGGTAGCCGCGGGAGCGCCCATCACGCGGGCATCGTCGCGTGGAGCAAACCATAACCAGCCCGGAATCCACAGCAGCGCGCCGAGTCCGGTGATGACAAACATGGCGCGCCAGCCAAGGTGTTGGATCAACTGCGTACCTATAAGTGTCCCGGCGGCAGGCCCCAAATTCTGGCCCGCGATGTAGATGCCGATTGGCAGCCCCGCTTCGGCGCCGCTGAAATTGCGGCGGATGAACGACATGCTCGCAATTGGTCCGATCGACTCCGCCATACCGAGCAGCATGCGGAGCAGCAGGATCGTAGCCAGTCCATTGCTGAGGCCGATCGCGGACGACGCCAGCGACCAGAGCAGAAAAGCGCATGCGTAAACCACGCGGATGCCGATCCGATCGATGATCGCGCCCGCTGGAATCTGAAACACCGCGTAAGTCCAGAAGAACGCCGAGAGCAGCATGCCCATTGACGACGGCGTAAAGTTGAACTCGCGCATGATCGATGGCGCCGCAATCCCCAGATTGCCGCGATCGATATAACTGATCAGAATTCCAGCGAAGATGAATGCGACCACAATCCAGCGGCGGCTCATGATCTCGTCTGGAAATCCCACCTGGCGAACTCATCGAGGAAGCGTACTACGCCCTGTGCGGCAGCTTCGAGAAACCGCGCGCCTTTTTCGGCGGTCGCGAACTCGGGACTCCCGATTACACCGGTCTCGGACAATTCGTCGAATTCGGCGATCAGGAAATAAGGCTCGCTCTTGAGCATATCGATGGTGCGAAACCCGCGCTCCTCGCTGGGACCGCCGTGCATCGCATTTGCAGTGGCCACCAGATCGGGATGCTGGTTGAGCATGATGGAAGTTTCCATCTCGCAAGCGTGTCCCATACCGCCAGCCGGAGATTCGCGAATAGCCATGAACTCGGCCGCGGCGAGGTTCCAATAAGTGGCATACGCGATGTAGAGGTCCTTGATGTGTTCAAACTCGCTCTTCAGCTCGCGCAGCGCCGCCTTGCATGGAATATCGTTTCCTCCATGTCCGTTCAGCAACAGGATTTTGCGGGCGCCAATCGCGACGAGAGAACGGCACATCCCGCGAATCATCTCGACGTACGGCATCAGGTCGAGGCTCACGCAGCCGAAGCGGCGGTGATGCGGCGAGTGTCCCAGCCACTGCACCGGCAGGAGCACGATCCTGTCGCCATATAGCTCCTCAACACGATCGGCCACGTGCCCGATGATCAGCGAATCGGTGAAAAGCGGCAGGTGTTTGCCATGCTGTTCGAGAGATCCCAAGGGTACGACGAAGATTCTGCCTGAAAGCGCGGAGAGATCCGGCCAGCTTACTCGCTCAACTCGCATCCCTATACTTTAGACGCTTACTCGATAGGCGACGCCGAGGTGCGGCGTTTCCAGCCGCGTATGGTCCTGCACCTTCGAGGTCAGGCAACTTTCGAGGACCCCGCTGACCAGCAGCGTGCGATCCACCGGATAGGGTGCCTTGCCGCTCGCAAACATTTCTTCAACTTTATGCATCAAACATGCAGAGTAGGTAACGTTTGGCTCGGGTGTGAGCAGGAACTGCGTCGACTGAATCTCAGGCATGCCTTGGACCCGCGCGGCGAAGTTGAAATCTTTTAAGACTCCGTTTAGCATCAGCAGCGTGGCCTTCAATCCGTCGCGATACTCGATGAAGTACGCCGCCGGATTCTTTGCCAATTTCTGCAACTCTCCCGATCGGACGAGGTCCTGAGTACGGCCGTCAAGCTCGGTAAGTCCGAGCGGTGTATCGCTCCTCGACAGCGCGGAAACCAGCAGGTCTTTCGAATAGCGCCCTTCCGCGCCCGCCTTCCAAACGGCGTCGCCCTCGATAAGTTGCACAGCCTTCACGCCAGTCTCACCACGCCCGCGGCGCTCGACCATACATTGCAGCCCTTCAAGCGCGTGGAAGTCCATGGGATCGGAGCCGCCCTCGCCAATCATGAGCGCCTCCTCGATGTGACAGCCAAGCGGCAACTCGATCGCGGGCAGCCGCCACGTAACCGGCAGTGACGAACCGGCGAGCATGGGAAACTTCATGTGCCGCGATGTCTCCACCATCGTCTTCGCCTTCTCGAAGCTGTAGGAAAGGTGCTTGTCGTTGTAGACCGGCACGGACCGGCCGTCTTTCTCGAACACCTTCACGCATTGCTCGAAAAACTCATAACGGGGATATAGAATCTGACCCTTCTCATTGCGCGGATAGTTGCCGTGCTCGCCAATAATCAGCACGGCATCGACGGCCAGCTTGTCGCCGCCGCAACGTAGCGTTTCGGCAATCGTGGGGTACACCTGGAACCCGAACTCGCGCGCGCGTTCGGAACTCAGATCGCCCTCGGGCTTCTGATCCACATAGAGCGACACCACCTTCATGTCGGGCATGTGCCACTCGCCATCGTAGGGATAGCCGACCAGGAACCGGTCGCCCATATGCTGGCCGTGCGAAAGATAGCGATAAATCGTAGTGATGATCGCAATACGCTTCGGTTGGCGGCTCGTCTGCGCGGCTGCCGATGCCGCCGCAACTGTCCCGAGAAACTCTCTTCTTGTCAGCATGGCTATGTTCTCCAGAAGGTCGATTCTTTCGTCGGCTGGTACTTGATCGCGAGGTGCGGAGTCGGTACCTTCGCGCCCTTTTGATAGAGGCTATCCATTCCCGCCGCGGTGAGTCCGGTCGTCAACAGCGTGCGCTCGATGGGATACTGCGCCTTGCCGGTGAGGAACATCTTCTCCACATGGTTCACCAGTGGGCTGAAGAAACTCGCAAGCGTGGTCCGTCCGTCCGGCATCGGCAGATACATCTGCGTCGACCAGGGACCGCGCTGACCCTCGACATACGCTGCAAAGTTGAAGTCGCGGACGAGCCCGTGCATCAGCAGCATGGTGCATTTCAGACCGTCGGTATGTTCGTACCGATACGCAACCGGATCTTTGACCAGACGCGTCATGTCGGCAACTGACGGGAACACATCATTGAAACCGGGACGCGCGGGGGTCAGCGTGTGGCTGCGGCAGAGCGCGGCATTCATCAATTCGCGCGGCCAGACACCCGCTTCGAGCGCTTTCCAGAACTCCGGCCCCCGAAACGCTTGGATCCACTTCACACCGTTTTCGCCGCCCTGACGCCGCTCCACCATGCATTGAATGGTTTCAAGGCCATGAAAATCGTAGCTGTCGACGCCGCCGTAACAGACGCAAAGTGCCTCACGGATGCGCGAGCCGAGCGGCATTTCAACCGATGGGATACGCCACGTCACCGGCAAACTCGAACCCGCCATGAACGGAAACCCCATCTCGCGCGACGTGTCGTACATCTTGCGCGCCCACTCCCAGTTCCACGAAAGGTGCTTATCGTTAAACAACGGCACGGACCGGCCGCTTGACCGGAACACATCGGTAATTCCCGAGAAGAACTCGTAGCGCGGATACTTAGTCTGGCCTTTTTCGTTCTTCGGATAGTTGCCGTGTTCTCCGACAAGCACCACGGCATCGACAGCCAGTTTCCCGCCGCCAAGAGTGAGAGCCTCCGCGATGGTGGGGTAGATCTTCATCGAGGGATGCCGCTTCGCACGCTCGCGGCTCAGGTCATTCGGCCCGACCTGATCGACATAGAGCGATACCAAGTCCATCTGGGGATAATGATATGTGCCATTCCATCCGTAGCCATCGAGAAAGCGGTCAACGATGTGTTGCGTGTGGGAGTACTTGAAGTACCTGGTCGTGATTGCGGCTATCTTCGGGCGTGCAGGTGCGGCCATAGATGAAGCCTATCATCTCGCGCTTCGGAATCTTGCGAGTCGGCTCCGAACTATTCGATGGCGCCAGCAGCAAGACAGACCGAAAGCTGCCGCCTGTCAACTTGGTCCAGTTCGCCAACCGGAAACACAACAGTCTCGCCGGGGAACAAATCGGTAATCGTGAGAATTTTCTCGGGCAGCGGCACCTTCAGCACTGCCGCCGCTAAGCCGGCGGTTAAAGCAGTACCGTTTCCCATCTTCTCCTCCCTGCCCTCCAGTGTGTGCGGAATTGGCGCGTTCCCGTCCCTGGATACGAAGAACGTTTTATCCGTTTGCGGCGCTGGCGACCAGGTCAGTTGGATCTCCCCTTTGTGACTGGAGGTATTGCATGCCACGGTCAGCCGATATACTGGCGCATCTGTGTCCAGTTTCCGCGGCGTCACATCGCGTACGATGCTCGCAGTAAGAACGTGGGCTTTCGACCCGGGCGCCTCGGTGCGAATGACAGTCCAATTCTTTGCTCGCTCCGCTTGCGCCGCCGTGGCCGCGACCCACGCATCGCGCGTGGCCGAGTCCGGAATTCCCAGTCCCGCCGCGCCCATAGCGCCGTTACGCAACTTGCTGAGCAACATCGCCGCCAAGGCCGGATCAACCTGAGCTGCGTCGTAATGCTCAAGCGACAAGCCCCCGTTTTTCGCCGCGTCTGTATGGCATACGGCGCAGTACTTCCGCACCAGCGTATTCTGTCGCGCCGGCGGCATGAGTTCGGCTGCGGGAGCCGAAGTCGAAAACCGCCCCGCAATCACTACCACCAATAGAACAGTTCGATAGTTGCGTGAGTTCCGCGGAGTAATGTGCATTTTCGCGTTCCTTCCTCGACATCTCAGTCTAGCGGATTATACGCCACTGACGGCGTACCGTTTGCCTTCGCGGCTGAGAAGATCACTCGCCTATTCGCGATAAGCCAGTCGCGTGGAGTTTACGGGAAGTATAATCGGAACTACACGCGAGGTAGGAACGGTGAACCACCAAATAACGTTGCTCGCCGCCGGCATTCTCGGCGCAGGCCTCTTCATTCTGACCGGCCAGGAACCCACGCCGTCTGGGATCTTCACCTCGGCTCAGGCCGAGTCGGGCCGCACCGCCTACGAAAACACCTGCGGCAAATGCCACACTCCCACATTGATGGGACGAAAGGGCGAGCTGGGTGAACTCCCGCCGGTCAGTTCCCTCTCGGCTTCGTATCGGGAATTCATCGGGCCTCGGGGCTTTGTCGCACCGCTGGCCGGCAAGACCTTCATCGACCGGTGGGGATCGAAAACCGCGGCCCAACTCATCTCGCGTTTTCAGGAAACCGTCGATTTTTTCCCGCCTGAAGGCATGGATAGAGAGACTACCGTCAATATCATGGCATACGTTTTGCAGGTAAACGGAGCAAAAGCCGGAAACCGGCCGCTGACGAGGACCACGGATGTCGTCGTTAGTTCGATAACTCGGTGATACTGGTCCAGCTCAATTTTCAGACGGATGATCGACGGAATCGATGACGAGCATTTCGATGGCGGCTTTTTGCGCCTCAAGCCTGAGCCCGAGGTCGTGGAGAGGTGCGAATTATGGCCGGTCCCATGGGGGAGTCCAGGACGGTCCGGTGACCGGTTCGGCTGATCCCACGCAGTTCGTCGACGAACTCATCCATCGTGCCGTCACGAGCGATTAAGACTCCCGAGGCAATGTTGATGCTCCGGCCGCCCGATTGCTCCCCGTCCTTTGCGGAGGCTAGCTTGGGTCGTTCTTTCCAACGAGGAGGGCGTAAACGGGGATCTCCCTGTTAGCTCGTCCACGCTCGATAGACTCCGGTGGTCGCCTGAATTTCGAAGCGCTCTTGTGAAAGCCACGCGGGAGCTCCCAAAATTTGGAAACTTTTCACCTTCCATGCCCATGTGAGCAGTTGAGTCAGGTTCGTCACCGATCGATATCGCTGCGGATTAACCTGCCGAACGGCCCACGTTCTCGTCTCATAGACCACCTTGACGGAGGCGACTTCAAAAGTTGGCGCTGAGGCCTGCGAGAGTACGGGTCCTGAGATGGCGGCCATCAAAATCGCCGCGCAAAACCGTGTCGAGCCGGACATGTCTAGTTGAGTTTTTTCGACACAGTGTCTGGTGGGGCAGCATGCGTCTACGCCAGATCCTCCGCGCGAATCGGAAGCCGGCGCACGCGCTTGCCCGTGGCCGCGAAGATCGCATTGCAAACGGCTGGTGCGATGGGCGGCACGCCAGCCTCGCCGATGCCGCCGGGCGCGGCCTGGCTGTGGACAATATGAACTTCGATGTCCGGCATCTCGTCGATGCGCAGAACGTCGTACTGATGGAAGTTCTGCTGCTGCACTCGCCCTTTATCGATGGTGATGCCGCCCTTCAGCGCGGCGGAGAGGCCGAATACGATGCCGCTCTTCATCTGCTGTTCCACGCCGGCGGGATTGACGACCTGGCCACAATCAACGGCACAGACCACGCGACGCACCCGCACTTTGCCTTGCTTCACTTCCACGTCGGCGATCTGCGCGGTGTAGCTTCCGACGTTGTTCACCACAGCGACGCCGCGTCCAACGCCGCGCAGGGAGAGATTTGCCCCAGCCGGCCTTTTCGGCGGCCAATTCGAGCGCGCCGAGCAGGCGTGGAGCGCCGGCCAACAGCTTGCGCCGCAGTTCCACCGGATCTTTAGCTCCCGCGGCAGCCAGTTCGTCCAGAAAACATTCCGCGAAGAAAGTGTTCTGCGAGTAGCCGACCGAACGCCAGTAGCTGACGGGAATTCCGGGATCGATCGCGTGATAATCCACCAGAATGTGCGGGAATCGCGTAGTGAATGTCGGCCACACCCTCCACCGCGACGCGAGACAGACCGCCGCGTCCGCCGCCAAAGGGAGGGCTGGCGATCCTCGCTGTCCAGACCGCGGGAAAGCCGTCGGAATCGAGCGCGCCGATGAAACGCGTGTAAGCGGCCGGACGATAGTAATCCTGCTGCATATCGTCCTCGCGCGACCATGTCAGCTTTACCGGAACACCGGAGGCTTTCGCCACTTCTACCGCTTCGCCGATGTAGTCGGCGCGCGCACGGCGCCCGAATCCACCGCCCATGTATTCGGTGTGGATCGTGATGCTTTCCGGTTTCAGGCCGGTGATCTGAACGGCCGCGCCAAGTGCGGCGGTCTGGCCTTGCGTCGATGCCCAGACTTCGCAACTATCCTGCCGCACAACCGCGGTGCAATTGAGCGGCTCCATCGGCGCATGCGCGAGATAAGGAGCCTGGTACACAGCTTCGATCTTCTTTGAGGCGCTCGCCAGTTGCGCGCCTGCATCGCCCTCCTTACGCGCTTCCGCACCCGGTTTGGCCATGCTGTCGATGAACGACTGCGTGATGCCGGCAGTGTTGACCGATGCCGTCGGACCTTCATCCCACTGAATCTGTAACGCGCGGCGCCCCTGCATGGCATTCCACGTATTGTCCGCGAGAACCGCAACGCCGCTCGAAATCCGGATCACGTCCTTGACGCCCGGTGTCGCCTTCGCTTTGGCCCCATCGAAGCTGGCCACCTTGCCACCGAAAACAGGACATCGGGCGACAACCGCATAGAGCATCCCCGGCATCCGTACATCGATTCCGAACGTCGCTGTGCCTGCGACTTTCGCCGGTGTATCGAGCCTCTTGGTGGGTTTACCGATAAGCCGGAACTGGCTCGGGTCTTTAAGCGCAACGTTTCCGGGCTGGGACAATTTCGCAGCCGATTCTGCCAGACTCCCGTAGGTGAGGCGGGCGTTGCTCGCGGTGTTGACTACGGCGCCATTTTCCGCGCGGCATGCGGAACGGTCTACGCCCCACTTTTGCGCGGCGGCGGCGATCAGCATCTCACGCGCGGCAGCTCCCGCTTTGCGCAGCGGCTCCCAGGACGAGCGGATGCTCGCGCTGCCCACCACTCCCTGATTCCCGCCAAATTCCCGGTTCACTCCGGGAAACTCGGTGTGGATGGATTTCCACTCGCACTCCAGCTCTTCAGCAAGGAGCATCGAGAGTGATGTCACTGTCCCCTGCCCCATCTCCGCTTTGTGAATGTACAACGTCACTTTCTCGTCGGGCGCGATGTACACGAACGCATTGAGTTTCGACGATCGGGACGGTTGTGCGGTGTCCGCCTTTCCGGCTGCCGGGAAGTAAAAGCGGACCAGGAGACCACCAGCCGCCGCGGCCGTGGCTTGCAGGAAACTGCGCCGATCGAGGAGTGCGCTCATTCCGCACCTCCCGCAGCCGGTTTCACGCCGGCGGCCCGATGGATGGCTTTGCGAATGGTATCGTACGTTCCGCATCGGCAGATATTGCCGCGCATCGCTTCGTCGATATCGCGATCCGTAGGCTGCCCCGCTTTGTTGAGCAGCGCGACAGCGGTCATGATCTGACCCGTCTGGCAATAACCGCACTGTGGGACGTCTTCCGCGATCCAGGCCTGCTGGACGCGGTTCTCATGCTCCGCCGACAACCCCTCGATGGTCGTCACATTTTTCGCTTGCACGCTCGATATCGGCGTCACGCACGATCGGACGGGTTGTCCGTTAAGAAGGACGGTGCACGCGCCACATAGCGCAGCGCCACAACCGAACTTAGTACCCGTTAAACCAAGCGTGTCGCGCAAAACCCAGAGCAGCGGCATCTGGGCAACGGCATCTACGGTTTCGGGCTTGCCGTTTAAGGTGAATCTGACTGCAGCCATATACTCTCCTTGCTTCCGCCCCGTTATCAAGAAGTATAGTGGACCCGGCGCCTACATGCATTAGTGCGGCGTTAAGTAGCCCCGGGGAGTCGCACCCCGAGGCCCTCCCAGAACTGTACGTGAGCGTCTCCACTCATACAGCTCCCGTGGTGATAAACCGACTACGCTGCTTCTCCCAGAGCGCGAGCAGGTTGGGCTGACGATCGATAACCTGCATCAGCCAACCCCAGGCCCGACTCCGGTGATTGCGTAGTTTCTTATATTTCCGACAAGCCCAGCGAACCAACGATTGGCCGACATGCCTCTCGATGGGCCGGAGCGCCGAAGGCATAAAGCGCCCATAGTAGTTGAACCATCCCCGAAGTTTCGGATTGATCTTCCGCGCAAGCTCTTCAATGGATTGCCCCGTACAGCGATGCAACTTCCATCCTCGGATCTCATCCCGGATTTTCATTACCGCTTTCTTCGAGATGCCTGGGCTGAAACTACAAAAGATCTTCCCCTTCCGTCCATCCGCTTTCCGAGGCCGAAATGTATAGCCCAGAAAGTCGAACTTCTCGTTCGCGTGGCTCTCTCGTCGATTGGCATCCTTGCAATAGACGATTTTCGTCTTCTCCGGATGCAGTTCCAATCCACACTGCTTCAACCGTGCCGCTGTTTTGACACGCACCAGGTTCGCTTCCCGTTCCGTCCTGCAATGGACGATGATATCGTCCGCGTACCGCTCGAACGGTAGATGCGACCAGTTTCGCCCCATCCACAGATCGAACGCGTAGTGCAGAAACAGATTGGCTAGCAGGGGGCTGATGACTCCTCCTTGCGGAGTGCCTTTCTCACGCTTCAGCAGACATCCCTCTTCATCTTGCGCCGCCGCTTTCAGCCAGCGCTCAATGTATAGTTCCATCCACCGCTCTTTCGCGTGTTTCCGAACCGCCTTCCTCATCAAATCGTGATCGAGATTGTCGAAGAAGCCTTTGATGTCCAGGTCGCAAACCCAGTCATAGGCCCAGCACATCTGCCGCGCCTGTCCCACCGCGTCCAGCGCCGACTTGTTTGGGCGATACCCGTACGATGCCGGCAGGAATAGTGGATCCACCACTGCTTCTAATCGTTTCTTCACGACCATTTGTGCAATTCGATCTGAGACCGTCGGTATTCCCAACGTTCTTTCTCCGCCATTGGCTTTCGGGATCTTCACCGTCCGCACTGGCGGCGGAAAGTAACTCCCAGACGACATCCGATTCCAGATTCTGTACAGGTTCTTCTTCAAGTCCCTTTCAAACTCCTCGATCGACTGCCCATCCAGGCCTGCTGCCCCTCCATTGCTCTTTACCCTTAAATAGGCTTCCCAGACTTCCCATCGCGAAATACAAAACGGCTTTGCTTCATCTTTCAGGCTCCTCCCCTCGCGGGTTGACCCAACCGATGTTGCTTCACTACACACACCCCCTTCGCTCCGTCGGCTTTCGCCGACTTCATCGCTACTACGGAGTGTTCCGCCCCTTGGCTCCGCATCCGTACTCTCGCCCTTGTGGTTCATACCACTCGCGACTTCTCCGTTTGCATCGGCGCCGAAGGTTCCCATGTTCCGAATACTCGCCTCACCCGAGATCAAGCCACCTATATGCCGGATACCGTTCCGCCCGTAAACAGGTCTCGTCGGAACTTGTCCCGCAGTCTTCTAACAAACCACGGTTTTGATATCGTCTGACTCTTTTCGACATGAGAAACGGTGATTCACTTTCGTTCTTCTTCTCGGACGTCACCTGACCCAGTTTTACCGGGCCTTTTCCTTCCCTGCTCACTACCACAGCTTTTGTCTGCAGCAGCGGGAGGTGGTTTGGAACCCTCTCCTGTAAGACGGTTCCGAGGGGCCTCCCCTCATCGACTACTCAGTTACACAAAAGAGCCGTCTGTCGCCGTCTCTTTTGCTCATGGCACACTTAGAAATAAAACTTAACGGCAAGCTGGACGACGCGCATTGCGTTTGCGGCGCTGTATTCGCCAAAATACGTTCCGAGCACAGCGGCGCTTCCGGCCGGCCGCAGGTTATTCGTCACTGTCAAACCGGTCAGGTTATTGAAGATTGCGCTGCCGGTCTGTCCCGCCACGTTAGTAATGTTCGTGGTCAGGTTATAGCCGGAGAACTGCGGGTGATTAAAGACGTTGAACGCCTCCAGGCGGAATTGCAGATACCTTTTTCCGTCCTGATTGAACCGGAAATTCTTAAACAGCGAAAGGTCCTGGTTGTTGATGATAGGATTCCGCAGATAGAATCGCGAGTACGGACCGACTTGATTGATTCCCGGCACGGAGAAGGCCGCGAGGTTAATAGTGCTGCCGTTCTGCGCGTCACCGTTGACGAAAAATCGCGGCTGCTGTCCACTCAAATTGCCGGCGGTCGGCGTGCCGAGCAGCCGGTTGCCCGCATCCTGTCCGCTAATCGTCAGCCCCAATTCCGTGGGATTGCCGGAACTGATGGCTGTTATTCCCGATATCTCCCAATTGTCGATAGCGGCCCGCATGAAACGTCCGCCGCCGAGCCGCGCGCTTTCTCTGGGAAGATCCCACACAAAATTCCAGACGAACGCATGGGTACGGTCGAACGTAGCGAGTCCGTAGTCGAACTTACGCGGGCTCAGAATGTTGGTGTACGTACTATCGTCGGAAACCGTAGTGGTAACTCTCGAAAACGTGTAAGCCACGTCCGTCGTGAAGTCTTTCGAGAATCGACGGTGCAGACTTACTTGAAGCGAATTGTAAGTGGAATTCCCATCGAACAGATAGTAAGTGATATCGCTGTATCCTTGATAGGGGCGGAGGAAATCGGTTGCCAGCGCATTAGCGCCGCTGAAGTTCGCGCCGGCAGCGGAGTAGGCGGAAGGAAGTGCAGGCTCAGTAGCTGGTATCACGCCGTTCGCGTACTTGGTCGGATCCTGCCCGGTCGAGCTGAAAGTAACTCCATAGCCGGGCGAATTCAGGTTCATACGCCGGGGATTGTGGCGCGATTGCGAACCCACATAGGACACATCTACCACCGTTCCCAAGCCCAGATTGCGCTGGACGCCGATGCTGTAACTATAGACAGACGGGAAAGTCATGTTCTGCGCGACGCCGGATATTGTGAGAGGCGAGAGTGCGCCCGATCCGCCGGGCACGATGTCCTGAAGATACCCGTTGGATAACGTAGGCTGCAACACATACGGCGGGTTATTCGCTGCGAAAGAGGTGAAGCTTTCCGGCCGGTCGAATGTAATTCCGAAGCCGCCCCTGACCACCGTTTTCTGATTGCCATTCACGTCCCAAGCCAGGCCGATTCGGGGTTGCGGCAGAAGTAAAGGGGGCTTGACTCCACCGGCCGGATAACCGTTTGTGGTCAGCGCCATACCATCGTAGAGATTGCCTGAGTTAGGGACTAACTTACCAACGTAGAAAGCCGGTTGCGTGTTGGCCAGCGTAAGTACCCCCGTAGTTGCCGGATCGTACGCGCGGTATGTGGCGGCGCTCGAAGAACAAGTTGACGCACCGATGCAGACCGGCTTGTAGAGTCGCGGCGCCTGGCTGGGATTGTACTGGCTCGGATCGAAGTAGGATTCAGGTCCGGCTGCATTATACACGGGCTGATACCAGGAAACGCGCACTCCCAGATCCAGCGTCAGACGAGGACGGACTTTCCACGTGTCCTGGAGATAGAACGAAAGTTCACGGTAGAGATACGACGCGTATACTTTCGCGCTTTGTTGACTGTAACTGTTATAAACTCCAAGCAGCGCATTGGCGAACGGGTTACCTGTGTTGAGCGGATTCGTGCCGCTCGATGAGAAATCGATGTTACTCTCCACCGTATTCTGGGAGTTACTTGCGTTGGCGGCGCTCTGGAAGTACACGCCGAGTTTAAAGATGTGCTTGCCCCAGACTTTGCTGAGATTGTCCGTAGCCTGGTAGATGCGGAAGTTCTGATCGAAGGCGCCGAAAACCGAAGTCAGGACGGTGGTGGGGACACTGGCGATGCCATTGAAAGTAAGACTCGGGATCAGGCCGCTCGTGTTCGCGTTGGGATAGAGAAGAGGCGTGTTGATTCCCGAGGCGGTGCGCGTGGCCGCGGCGCCTTCGGGCGCGATCGTCACGCCGCCAAGGCCAACTCCGAAAATGAAGTCGTTCACCAATGTCGCGCCGAAATTCCGCGTGACCGAAAGAGTTTGCACATTACCCGGACCGTTCATGCGGTCGGTGTTCGTCAACGGCCAGTTCCAGGAGGCAGTGGTCGTACCATAGGCGAATTGCTGGTTGTCGAAATTGTGCACCCAGCGTACGCTGAGTCGCGTGTCGGAGTTGATCTGATAATCGCCGCGCATGATCGTCTCGCGGCGCGGATAAGCGCTGGGGATCTGCGATGTGTAGTTGTATCCGAAGCCGCCCGCCGAGGTGTTAGGAGCCGGAAGAAACTTCAGGATGTTGGCGCCTGGAGCGTAGATCCGGCTCGAAGGGATCATGTTCCCGGGGAACGGCTGGCCGGTTGCGGGATCCACGACAGTGATCGGTTTTCCCGCGCCATCCACCGAGTGGGAAAAATCTCCGGCGCGCTCAGCGGCAGTGGGCACCAGGATGTTCACCGACGATGCCTGGGGTACCAGTTGATGATAATACTCCTGGCTAATGAAGAAGAATAACTTATTCCTCCCATCGTATAACTTGGGTATGCGAACTGGGCCGCCTAAGTCCCACCCATAGTAGTTATACCGGTACAGCGGACGCGGGAAGCCGGCGGCGGAACCTCCGCGCGCATCGTTAAAGAATGAATCGGCATTCAGGCTGTCATGACGCCGGAAGTAACGCGCGGCGCCATGATATTCGTTGGTGCCTCCACGTGTGGTGAGTGCGATGTAACCGCCGCCAGCCCGTCCATACTCGGCCTGGTAGTTAGAGGTCAGGACCTTCACCTCCTCCACAGCGTCGGGATTAATAGAAACGAGTGCTCCGGTGTTATTGCCGAGATTCAGGTTAGTCACACCATCGAGCGTGTACTCATGCTGCAGACTGCGAGTGCCATTAATATTTATATTGCCGACTATGTTAGTCACCGTGGATGCCGCATTTGCAACCACACCGCTCGAGATTACGCCAGGGATGGTCTTGAACAGATCCACCACGTTGCGCCCGTTCAACGCGAGATCACGGACCTGCCGGTTGGTTACAATGTCGGACCGCTCTCCCGAGGCGGACTCCACCTGCAACTGGCCGGCTTCCGCTTCGACCGTAATGGTCTCGGAGACGCTACCCACATCCAGAAGCAAATCGCCCATGTTGATATTCGAAGCCACGGGCAGCACTACTTCGTTTTTCTCGAGTTTCTTGAATCCTTGCATTTCGGCCGTGAGGACATATGTGCCCGGCGGCAACTGCGGAAACACGAAAATCCCCGCTTCGTTGGTTCGCGTGGTTTGGTGGACGCCCTCGGCTGCGTCGGTTACCGTAACCGTAGCAGCCGGGACAACGCCACCTTTGGTATCTTTCACTGTGCCAGTAATCGATCCGTTACTCTGTGCGGATAATGCAAACGTAAAGGTCAGAACGCTTATAAAAGCGGCTAACTTGGGCGCTAACTTCATTTTGAATCACCTCAACCCGAATATGTGCAAGCAAAGTAACACGGGACATGCGCCGCGTTCAAGTGGAAATAATTTGGCAAGCGCGTTTCGCACTGCATCACGAATGCAATGCGGTAAGTTGACGGCTCCCAGTGCAGCTAAATATGGCGGTTTCGAAGTGGGATGGTCAGTCTCCCCTTGCAATCTGGACGCGCCTCGATTAGCGATTCGGCAGGTTCGGTTATGCATATTGAAACGCCGATAACAGCCTCGGGTGGATAAGGCGCTTTCTTTTTCTTCACCGATCCGATCATATTCACCGCCGGGCCGCACGATATGAGTAGACAGCCAGCCGCTCCCGGCGAGTTGGGCGGGATGACGCAAAGGGGGTGTTTTTTGGACTCTGTGATGCCGATGGACGAAAGCAAGTAATGAACCACGAGTCTGATGCTCTTCGCCTAGGCCGGTGGCAATCAACTGTAATTCGCCGAGATCTTCACGGTGCATCATGGCGGCGGAGGAACAGAGTTCATGACGGATTCTGTTCCTGATGGACTGGCGCGTCCCTCCGGTGTGCTGGGGCCAGTCGACTTCTGGGCGTTCTTGCGATTTGCGTCGATTTGGGTTTGTGAGGCCATATGGGTATAGTTCTCCTTGGCGGTCCTTTGCGAAGTCCGCAATAAAATTTCCCTGTGTGTCGGTCTGGGTTGCCGGGAGCGGATACAGTAGTCCCGGGCTAATTTTATTAATAGCAGACGGGATGGCTAAAACGTTTTCATGTTTTTGGAAGTTATTGAAATAATAGAAAATATATCGTTGAATGCGGCGAAATGTACGACTGGAATGTCATTGTCTTCGGGTGGATCCTGGTGACGCAAAGGGCCGTTTTTTGCGCGCGTTGGGTAGGACTCGGGTGGGTCTCGTGGCCCAGGAAAGGCTTGGTTGGCCGCCATGGACGCCGATGAGATGAGATGGCGAATTGAGGTGACGCAAACGGCGACATTTTGAACCTGGTTGTTGGATGGGGAAAACTAATGTCGATACGCTTCGGGCGCCGCGGCCGCGGGACGTTTGGATTTCGACCCTCGACTAGGCGGCTTCTTCAGGTGACTGAGAGCCTTCGAACGACTTATTCTTGCGTGCGAGGTACCGTTCAACCCTTATCCGGTCTTGCTCAGAGGTGCTGTCCACCCAACTGAGTATGATTTGGCCCGGCTTAGGTTGATTTTCGGGCGGCGCGGATTCCGGCGCGTCATTTGCTTCGGGGGCTTCCGGGGCTTCCGGTTCTTGCGCTTCCGGAGTTTGCGGAACGAACCCGATTTCCTCCTCAGTGGACTCGAAAGCGGCTTCAGTTTCGGTTGTCATATAGCGTTCTTTCTGTGCTTTGCGAAGTTCGTTGAGTGCGCGGTAGAAGCCGCGGTCGGCGGTGGTCTGGCAGCGTAGCGCGAGCGAGATCTGCTTTCCGTTATCCTGCTCCCGCCCGACTCAAACTGTTTGCTCAGATTGATGGTCGCGCGCCGGCTTTGCCAGTGGCACGCAGACATGCGAGAGAGCAACAGGTTTTCGATCGTGCCAAGGGGGTCGAACTGTTCGATGAGATCGTCGACGAGGGCATTGTATTCCTCGGGGTCTTCGCCTTTGATGAGGAGGGTGGCTGCGAAGAGTCCATGTTTGAGGGCGTTGTCGCGTGCGCGAGCTTTGCCTTCCGGGGTTTTGGGTCCGCAGGACTTTTTCGAGTTAGCGATGTTGGCGGCGATTTGCGCGGCTGTTGCCATAAAAGGTGTAGTCCTAAAAAAGAAATCCGGCGCCACAGAAGAGGTCTGTTGCGCCGGTCAGCAGTCAGGCTTCCGCCTGGCTGATTTGAGGATAACAGTTGGACAGTAAGAAACTTTGGCGTGTTTGGCGCAAATGATTGATAATACTGGGAAAGATTTCGCTGAAGTTGTTGAACTTTCGAACTGTTAATCGTCAAATGGCCCGGGCTGACACTTACAAACCAGGGGTTCCAACTCGTGCGCGGCGGACGCTTGTTAGCGGTATGATCCAGTTCCCGCGCTGCATCTTTTGGCTTGAAGTGTGTCGTTAGCAGCAGCCAACTCCTGGCCTGGAGGATCGAGCGCCAAAGTAGCCATAGGTGCAAACGGTAATGTCTATGTCGCCAGCATAGTGGGCAAGAATCAACTTCAGGCCGTAGAGCTCATTCAACAAGGCGAGATTCTGAATACCTGGTCGCTTACGACCATGAATGTTCACAGAAAGATGGTAGACTAGACTAAGAGGACTTAGTTCATGCCGCGGATCGTAAATATGCACGACGCGAAGACGCATCTCTCTCATTTGGTTGACGAAGCGTTCAAGGGTGAACCTTTTGTTATCGCTAAGGCTGGAAAGCCGTTGGTGCGGGTAGCGCCTTTGGATTCCCCAATGGCAGGGCAGAAACGCCGCCTCGGCTTCATGGCGGGACAGATCAGCGTTCCGGATGACTTTGACCGGATGGGCAGCGCCGAAATCGAGGAGCTATTTGCGGGGCACTAATGAAGCGCCTTTTGGACACGCACGTGTTGTTGTGGGCTGCCGGCAAACCCGAGCGTTTACCACGCCGTGTCAGGCGATTAATCGAGGACCCGAATGTCGAGCCGTTCTTCAGTTCGGCTAGTATCTGGGAGATCGTGATTAAACGCGGGCTGGGACGCGAGGATTTTCATGTGGATCCGCGCGTACTGCGCCGCGGCTTGGTGGATAACGGCTACAGTGAACTTGCGATTACCGCGGCGCACGCGTTAGCTGTAGATCAATTACCGCCGATTCATAAAGATCCGTTCGACCGGATGCTGGTGGCGCAATCGATGGTTGAGGGTATTACGCTGTTAACTGCCGATCCTCTGGTAGCGCAATATCCGGGTCCGGTCGAGAAGATCTGAGGGGGAGTTCGCGACTGTTGCCTACTCGCGAAAGTCTTCGTACCGCTCCTTAGATAACACCGGAACGCGCCTCGAAGGCACGCTCCAAGAAGGTCTGAAACTGGGGTTGTGCCCGGTCGTGCCTTCTCCTTTCCAGTCGCGGCTCAGGAATTACAATCGCGGCTCAGAAATCCGGCTGACGAAGAAATCCGGGGCGCCAATTTTTGCGGTTAAGTACTACGTCTTTGTCGCGGCGCCCCACGCGGTCTGAACCTGCTTGCGCGCGAACTGCAGATCGCTAACCAAGGCCGAATGCAAGGCTTTGGCCGGATAGCCGACTTCCACGGTAACCGGTCCCGAGTAGTTCGCCTGCGCCAGCGTACGGAAGAACTTGGGAAAGTCCACCATGCCCTGTCCCAGCGGACATTTCATCATCTGCCAACGGCCGTCTTTCTTTTCCCAGGTGAAATCCTGGATGGTCACAGCCTTGATGCGCGGCAGTGCGAGCCGCAGCGCAATCTCCCAACCGCTGACTCCGCCCTCCGCGGTCGCTCCACAGGGATCGAAATAGAAGCCTGCCCACGCGGGATCGAGCGGTTCGATGACTCGCTGAACATCCCAAACGGCCGAGCCGACGTTATCGCCTGTCGAATTGTGGAATGCTCCGCCGATCTGATACTGTCTGCCGATGCTCACAAGCGCGGCAAAATCCCGCTGCGCCTCGGCCACGCGCGCCAGAATGTTGGGTGTGTTGCCGTACGGCCAATAGCCTGGCCTGAATAGCGGTACGTGCGCCATACCCGCGAGAGCGATCACCGGACCCACCGTGCGGTCCATGGGGGTGGTCAGCGCTGTCGTGATCACCGGCACTGTGAGGCCTTCTCCCTGCATTACTTCGACCGCGCGGACAAGGTCCACATTGGCAAGCTTCGGCTCGACGTGGCCGCCCGGACGTACCGTCAGGTCAACCCCGTCAAAGCCCATTTGCTTCACAATGTCCCCAAGTTCGGGATACTCGATCTGGATCAGGTTCTGTGAGAAGACTATGACCGGCGGAGTGGGCGTGGCGGACGGACGCGGCGTCTGAGCCGCGGCTATCTGCGCAGCAGCGGCCCCGGCTAATGTTTTCAGCGCTTGGCGGCGGTGCATAGTTCTATTATGAAGCGTTGAGTGGGCATATGCAGATGTTCGGGCACCGCGGATCGATGGCGACTCATCCGGAGAATACGATTCCTGGGTTCCTGCATGCGATTGCGTGCGGGGCGGACGGCGTGGAACTTGATGTAGCGGTGACGCTCGACGATGCGTTGGTCGTCACACACGATCTGGCGCTTAAGGCGGATGGGAGGGTGGTGCGCGAGCATCGGGCCGCCGAACTGCCGCTGCCATTGCTCGATGAGGTGCTGGCGCTGGCTTCGCCAGACGGTTTCTGGTTCGATATCGAAGTGAAGAGTTCGCCAGACGCAAGCCCCAATGCGGCCCGGTTGGTCAGCGAAGCGTTGCATCGGGCATTTCATAGGGCATCGTGCCGGCATCGCGTGATTGTGCGGTCGTTCGATCACGCGATCTTGCGGGCGTTTCACATTTTGGAACCGGCGATTCCGCTGGCGGCGCTGATCGCGTACCAGAGTGACGACTGGGCCCGGATTGCCCGCGACGCTAACGCTACCATCATCTCGCCACACTATTCAACGATAACGGCGCCGCGTGTCCAGTCCGCACATGATGCGGGAATCCGTGTCAGCGCCTGGACCGTGGACGATCCGCAAGATTGGGATCGACTCGCCGCAACGGGGGTGGACACAATCATCACCAACGATCCGGCAGCCGCGGTGGATCATTTCAGATACCGCTTCAGATCCGGATAGAGCAACGTGTGCACATCCGGCTTGTCGAGGTCAGCTTTAGTAACAACTCGGGCACTCAGATCGATGTGCTTTTCGGGTGTCTTCCCAGCCAGTTTTTCAGCCAGTGTGCGAACGGCTTCGTAGCCCATTTTGAAAGGGTCCTGCACTACTAATGCGTCGAACACGCCGCCCTTCAGGTCCTGAATCATCCCCTCACTGGCATCGAAGCCGACGAGCTTCACTTTGCCCGCGAGGCCGCGAGCTTTCAGCGCCTGCGCCGCACCCACGGCGCAGGGCTCGGACGAGGCGAATATGCCGTTGAGATCGCCGTGCGCGGTGAGAATGTCCTCGGTCACACCCATAGCTCTGGCCCGATCGCCGCCGGTAAACTGCTCGGCGACCAAATGGATGCCGGGGAAGTTCTTGGCGATCACTTCTTTGAAGCCGTTCTCGCGGTCCATGGTGGAGTAACTTCCGGGAGCATGCAGGATAATGGCGACCGCGCCTTTGCCGCCCAGGAGTTCGCCCATCTTGCGGCCCGCCATCCGGCCGGCCTCGACATTGTCCGTCGCGATGAACGTCATGTAGTTCTTGGAGTCAACGCCCGAATCGAAGATGGTCACCGGAATATTGACAGCGGCCGCACGGTCGAGAGACTTGTTCAGCGCATTGCGCTCGGACGCTGCAATGGCGAGGCCGTCCACATGCCGCGCAATCATTGAATCGACGATTTCGATTTGGCGGCTGTAATCCGTCTCGGAGGCAGCGCCGCTCCACACGATATCGAGGTTAAACTCCTCACCGGCGGCGTTCGCGCCGGCGTGCACGGGTTGAAAGAAGAGGCTGGAGGTGCTCTTGGGAATTACTGCGATCTGCTTCTTACGCGACTGATTGCAGCCGGTCAACGTAAGTAAGATGCAGAGAGCGGCCAGGACCGAATTGCAAAAATTGGCGTACCGCGCCACTTGCTTACGAGCGCGGCTCAGCAATGATTTCGGAGCCGCGACGATCAGGGAGTCGGCAGGCTGCTTACTGGGCACACCAGCCGCCGTCGATCAGGATGTCCGTTCCGGTGATGAAGCCCGCGTCCTCCGAGCACAGGTATACAGCCAGTTGCCCGATCTCCTCCACTTTGCCCCATCGTCCCAGCGGAATTCGCGAGACGAACTGGCGATTGACCTCTTCGTTTTGCGTCAACGGCAGGTTCATTTCGGTGGCGAAGGGTCCGGGGCTGATGCCGTTGACCGTGATCGCGTCCGGCGCGAGTTCGAGCGCCAGAGCTTTGGTAAGGCCCAACAGCGCGGCCTTACTTGTAGAGTACGCAGTGCGTTGAGGCATGGAAACGTGACTCATGATGGAAGTCATGTTCAGAATGCGGCCGTAGCCCGCGCCTTTCATCGTAGGAACAAACGCGCGGCACATCAGAAAGACCGCCGTTACGTTTGTACGCTGGACGCTTTCCCACTCTTCGAGCGTGAAGTCCACCAGGTTCTTCCGGATATTGATGCCGGCGTTGTTGATGAGGATGTCGATTCTGGGGAATGCGGCGGAGACTTCGCGGCGCAATCGTTCGACCTCTTCCTCGCGCGAGACGTCGGCGACGAAGACTTGTGCCTTGCCTGTTATTTTCGCGGCCACCGATTCCAGTTTGGCGCGGTCGCGCGACACCAGCGCCAGATTGGCCCCTTCTTTCGCCAAGGCGATAGCCATCGCTTCACCAAGTCCCTTGCTTCCGCCCGTGATGAGCGCAGTCTTTCCGTGCAGTTTTCCTTGCGGCATAAGTTTTTCTGTTGGAAGGCGCGGCCCCGATTGAGCGAATGCGCCCGGAAAGACTGTTGTACCAAAAAACGCCGGTGGATGACGAAGCATCCACCGGTCCTCCAATCGCCAAGTCTGTTAAGGCGTTCGCGGAGACCGAGGGATCACCGCCCCGGTCTCGCGTCGCCTGCATCAAGATTGTCTTTGATACTTTTTGTAGGTGCATTACAATCACCAAACCGGCACGACCTGGGAAAGTATCCAAAAAGCGAGGATTCAATGCGATTTGGCGGCGGGAGCTAAAAGGCGGTTTCTTCAGGCACTATCCAGAGCAGTAGGAAACTATCCAATTGGATAGACTAAGGACTCGGGTATGCCGATCCTTCATCCCAGACTCGTTGCGGTGGACGGCCAATGGAAGGGTACGCTCTTTCCGTTGGACGAGCCCGAAGTCCAGATCGGACGGGACTCCTCAAACCAGGTTTTGCTGACTGACCCTTCGGTTTCACGCGCGCATTGCGTATTGGAAGCGATCCCAACAGGTTATCGATTGAAAGATCTGGAGAGCCGCAACGGATCTTTCGTAAATGGCATTCCGATCCGGTCCCATGAACTGCAGAACGGCGATCGGGTGGAGATCGGCCGATCGGCATTTATCTATCTGACGCAGGACGACGATCCGGTCACGGGTGAGTCGCCGTCCAACAGGCTCTCACTGATCACGCGAATGGTGGTGCCGGTTCGCACCGGACCCGAGAACCATCCGGCTTCGCTGGCAGGCGACGATCTACAGATCCTGATGCGCGTGAGCACCGCGGTGCATTCGATGAAGGCACTCTACAGCGCCAAGGAAGGGGTCGCGAAGGAGATGCTGGAGCGGCACATCCTGGAGCTGATTTTCGAGTCGGTTCCGGCGGAGCGTGGCGCTATTGTGTTGCGCAACGAATCGACCGATTTCCCTCACCAGATCTGGGGCTGGAGCCGGACACACGGCCGCGTGCTGTTGCCGGTGGATTCGCAGATCATTCATCAGGTTGTGACGGAAGGCGTGGCGATCCTGAGCAACAATGTGGACGACGCGGAGATCCGCTGTATTGTCGCGGTACCGCTGTCGGTGACTGGCCGTGTGTTGGGAATGATCTATCTCGATTCGACTATTCCGGATGCGCGGTTCGATGAAGAGCGGCTCCAATTTCTCA
Source organism: Terriglobia bacterium (assembly GCA_963767545.1). GTDB lineage: Bacteria > Acidobacteriota > Terriglobia > Bryobacterales > Bryobacteraceae > CAVVFX01. The sequence goes on along the minus strand of CAVYEV010000017.1, from coordinate 202,875 downwards.
CGGCGCTATCGGAGATCGCGGCGGTGGCCGTGGACAACGCGCGCTATGTGGAACTGCTGCTCGGCGAGAACCGGCGTTTGCGCGAAGAGATCAGCGTGCAGCACAGCATGGTTGGCGAGAGCGGCGCCTTGCAACAGGTCTATCAGTTTATTTCGCGGGTTTCGAAATCCGACTCCTCGGTGCTGATTACGGGCGAAAGCGGCACGGGCAAAGAACTGGTGGCGCGTGCGATTCACGAGAATAGTAACCGGTCGACGCAGCCGTTCATAGCGATCAACTGCGCGGCGCTTACCGAGACATTGCTTGAGAGCGAATTCTTCGGTCATGAAAAGGGCGCGTTCACCGGCGCCATGGCGCAGAAGAAAGGCAAGCTGGAAGTGGCGGATGGCGGCACGGTATTCCTGGACGAGATCGGCGAGATGGCTCCGTCGCTGCAGGCGAAAATGCTTCGCGTTTTGCAGGAACACGCTTTCGAACGGGTCGGCGGCACACGGTCGATTCAGGTGAACGTGCGGATTGTGGCCGCAACGAATCGGAATCTCCAGGAAGCGATTAAACAGGGGCACTTTCGGCTCGATCTTTTCTACCGGCTCAATGTGGTATCGATCCATATGCCTCCGCTGCGGGATCGCAAGCAGGATATTCCGCTGCTGACGCAGTATTTTCTCTCGCGCGTTTGCAAGAATCTGAAGCGGCCGGCGATGACGATTTCGCAGAGCGCCCTGGCTTACCTGATGCAGTATGACTGGCCGGGTAACATCCGCGAATTGGAGAACGCGGTGGAACGAGCGGTGGTGCTGGGGTCGAGCGATACTGTGCTGCCGGAGGATCTGCCGGCTCCGATTCTGGAAATCGAAACTCCGAGCGGGCACGAGGCGGGAAAGTTCCAGTCGGCGGTGCAGGATACGAAGAAGCAGGCGATTCTGAATGCGATTGAGCAGTGTAATGGGAATATTACGGCGGCGGCGCGGTTGCTTGATGTGCATCCTAATTATCTGCATAGGCTCATTCGTAATATGAATCTGCGGCCTCTGATTAAGAAGATGGCGTAGGGGGTGTAGAGGCGTAGTAGACTAGAAGAATCGGGGCGTGGCTCAGCCTGGTAGAGCGCCTGGTTCGGGACCAGGAGGCCGGTGGTTCGAATCCACTCGCCCCGACCAATTAACTATTTATTCTTCTTGAGTTTACGGTGGCTGGAGCGGTATGATGCTCTGTCCGCTTTTTGCATCCCTGCCGAGAAACGTGGCTACTCCGAGTTTGCGAGGATTTTGGTTTAGGGAAAACGGAAGAATGAACATATCCGAAACTAACCGGTCGACAGGTCCAGGCAATTGGACATTTGGGGCATTTGAGATCGAACGTTTTGAGGAAGATCTACACCTTCGAATCTTGGCCAGTGCCGAAGCTATCAAGCGGCTCATGGATGATCAAGCGGAGACCGCGCATCGCGCCCTGGCTGAGGCGCCAACCCGAGACAATCTCTCGGAATGGCACGCCGAAGACCTCATGGCCACCGCCAGCGAGGCGATTGAGAGTACCCGATTCGCTTACAACTGGGCCGATGTGATACTCACAAGCCGGGTCGTGGATGCAATCAAAAATTGGTACAGCAGCTTGGTTGCCATTACTGCGCCTTTCGCTGAGTGGACGTTGCCTAGAACAAAGAAATGCAGCGAAGTTCAGAAGTTCGCGTTGGATTTCGAAAGGCGTTTCAATATACGGTTTTCGTGTTGCCCGATCGGCGATTCATTCCTCCACGGAATGGTGCTCGCAAGGAACAAGATCGTTCACAATGGGGCTGCCGTGCGGGAAGTGTCGCGGCCAGATTACATTCCCGTGGCGGAAGACCTGCCCGGTACATTCGGAACCGGGCTAGGACGACAAATGCCAGCGGAACTCGATCCAGACGACGATTTTCGGCAAGCCTGTCCCGAATATGTGGATACACTCGATAGGGTCACGGTCACCATCGACCTATTCGACAACAACGTTCAACGCTCTCTGGCATTCATCAGGTGGCTCGGTGAGCAGGTTGATTTGTTCGTTCTACTCTCGGACGCTCGTCCTGGTTCTGTGCCCTCGTAGCTAGTTAAACGACAATTCAGTTTTAGGGAATCGCGCCGGGGGAGCGGTGAAGAGGAAAGTCCGTTCGATAATCAGCACATTCGGGAACCACTACCGCTGACACGTCCGTAGCGCCCGAGACGCAGTGGGAACCTTAATGAGAGTGTTCGTCCCAGGCAGATCTCGCTTTGTCTATTCCTGGAACGTCAGATTTCATCGTCAAGTCGCGCTATCTCACCGGCGACCGAACAAGTGTGGGGACAGCGAAGCAATGACGGATTTGATTGTGCCACTCTGTCGAATGGGAAGCAGCCCACACCATCATCAACGCTTCGACTACCGGCCCGTTCGGCTCAGCCTGCGAGACGATGAAGACACTCGGGCCGTCCTTGCCGGCGTCGAGACGGTCCCGGAAATTACCGGGCATAGTGCGCCGGTCATACTGATGAGAATGCTGTCTTGACTCGCGGCGATCTCGATCACCTCAGGGTCGCTCAAACCTTCTATGCCGTTGTCCGCTGCGGACGCGAAGTCTACGGCAGGTTCGTGGCGGCGGATGACCCGAACGATGTTCGTAGTCTAGGTCAGCGTCGGCTTGGAAGCGGATCAAGGCCGCGGTTCATCCGGGTCGGATACACCTTCCGAGTACGGGCGCGCTGAAGGCGTGCCCAAAGAGCTGGATTCGTTTCGGCGAGTGGAGGGCCAGCGGAAGCATCTAATTCGCGCTTGCTCGCATCGAGATAAGCGTCTATTTCTGCCTGGTGATCCAGGTAGTACGCGATTGTGCCCTACACGCGAGCGGGTTTGCCGAGTAGCGGGTTGCGCTCCAGAATGCTTTCCGGGTTGGCGCCACAATTGAAGGCGCACACGGCGGAGTCCAGCGAAATGCGTGTTCCGTCCACGTAGTTGGATCTGGCTGCAAGCTTGAACGTCACCCTCGTCCGATAAAAGGCATAGTCGTCGCCATTACCGTCATGAACTGGACATTGGTATCCAGCGGCAGACTCGCCATATACAGCACCGCGTCGGCCACATGTTGAACATTCATGCGCGGCTCGACCATCAGACTTCCGTCCGCCTGCGGAACGCCCTGCGTCATGCGCTCGGTCATCTCGGTCGCCGCGTTGCCGATGTCGATCTGCCCGCAGGCGATATCGTACTTCCGTCCATCAAGGGAGATGCTTTTCGTGAGGCCCGTGATGGCGTGTTTGGTCGCCGTGTACGGAGCGGAATGCGGCCGCGGAACGTGCGCTGAAATGGAGCCGTTGTTGATGATACGTCCGCCGCGCGGCTCCTGCGACTTCATCATCCTGTATCGCCTCCTGCGAGCACAGAAAAGCTCCCGTCAGATTGACGCCGACCACGCCGCTCCATTGGTCAAATGTGAGGTCCTCCATGGGAATTGCGGGCGTCCCGTGTCCCGCGTTATTGAAGAGCACGTCGAGCCGACCGAAGTTCTCCTTAACCGCGGCAAACAGAGCGCGGACCGCATCCTGTTGGCTCACGTCCGTGGGGACGGGCAGCATCCTTCCGCCGTTCGGATCGGCCATTCTCGCGGTACGTTCCAATTCTTCGGAGCGCCGTCCCGCGAGCGCTACCGAGTATCCCGCGCGTTGCAGCGTCAGACTGACCGCGCGTCCGATGCCGCTGCCCGCGCCGGTTACAAGAGCAATTTTGTTTTTCGAAGTCATGCCGGTCTAGTCAGTGTAAACCGTCGACGCAGATCTTGGATGGACGCTATCGAACCGATTCAGAAACGCGCATTGAGCGAAAGCCGCCCTCTTCTTCGTACACTGGAGAGCGATGAAGGGACTTAAAGGCAAATACGTTTTAGTAACTGGCGCGACGACCGGCATCGGAAATGCGACCGCCGTCAGGTTCGCCGAAGAAGGCTGCAATGTGGCGATTAATTTCCGGAGCAACCCGGACGCTGCCAATCAAAGCTCTGGCTGCCGCTAAGAAGGCGTCGGCAGACGGAGGTCATTCGGACGCCAAACATATCACCGTTTATGGCGACGTCTCGAAAGAGGAGGACGTCAAGAAAATGTTCGCCGATACCTTGGCCGCATTCGGCCGTCTCGACGTACTTATTAATAATGCGGGGTGGCAGAAGGAAGCGCCCAGTGACCAGGTAGAGATGGCCGACTTTGACGGCGTTATGGGAACGAACCTGCGGGGCGCCTTCATGTGCTGCCGCGAAGCGCTGCGGCACTTTCTACAGCGGGGCGGGGGAGGCGTGATCCTCAGCAACTCAAGCGTGCACCAGATCATTCCCAAGCCCGGATTTGTTGCGTATTCTTTGAGCAAAGGCGGTATGGGCAATATGACGCGTACTTTGGGTCTGGAGTATGCGAATCGGGGCATTCGAGTGAATGCAGTCGGGCCCGGAGCGATTATCACTCCCATCAATAAGAGCTGGATCAACGATCCCAAGGCGAGAGCGGGAGTCGAGAGTCATATTCCTATGGGCCGGTCGGGCGAGTCGGAGGAGATAGCTTCGGTGTTCGCGTTTCTAGCCTCGGATGAAGCATCTTACATTACCGGGCAGACGATCTATGCCTGCGGCGGGTTGACTCTGTATCCGGAGTTTCGCGAGAACTGGTCTTCCTAACGGGACGAAGCGCCGCTTGGATCAGCGGCGCGATTCGGATTAACGATGCTCGTCCGGATGTTCATGACGCCACGTCCAGTATTCCTCTTGCTGCTTCTTGGACAAGCGGGCGAAGTCGTGGTTGTACCCGCGATGCTCCTGAAGGTATCGCTCGTATGCGCGATTTTCGTTTTCATTCCATTCGTGGTAGTCCTTCTTCCGCGCGTCGTAATAGCGCTTAGTCTGTTCGTTCTTTTCATGCTCCTGAAAAGCGGGCAGGGCCGTTGGCGCGATCAACGCGAAGGCTAACAGTGCCTTACTTATAAAGGGCTTCATCTCATTACCTCCTCGCCGGAAAGCAGCAGTTTGATGGCCATAGGTCGAGTGCATACGTTGGAGCGTCGTCATTCAGTGAGGTTGCCGATCGATCGCAGCGGCGAGGCTTTCCATCGCGTGCTTCTGATAAGGCTCCGCATCGGCGCGGGAGAAAACGGGTCTGGCGGTCTCCAGATACTTCTTTGCGGCTGCATAATCCCGTTGGCCGAACGCAATCTCCGCACGCGCCAGGGCGACGTTGGCGGACCAGTCGGGAAAACCAGTAAGCTGCGCTACGGCTGGGATATCGATGCCGTCCAGCAGCTTCGCGGCTTCCGGCAACTTGCCGGCGCGGATCAGGCAGCTTGCCAGGGTTTCAGCTACGCCGCCCGTCAGACCGGCGCGTGGACCGAATGCCTTCACCGACGACTCCCATGCTTTCCGCGCATTAGGCTCGCCGTCGACATAGCGGCCCGCCCGGCACAGTGCCTGCGCGGCATCCGAAAGCGACCCGATGGCAAAGAATGACAAGGGGCCTTGTTTGCGAACCGCGAGCTTGTAGACGGCCATGTCGTCACGAATTGCGTCGTCCCAAAGACCGGCGGCACCCTCGCACTGCGCTCGGGTGGTCAGCAGTTGCATGCTGAGTTCGTGAGTCTCGCCGAGTTTGGCCACGTACAAGGGGTAGAGGGTGGTGGTTTCCTGAATCGCCTCCTTGTTTTTTCCCTCAATCATGAAAGCCTGAGCGAGGTTCAGCCGTACGCGTAAAACGCTCGCGCTGCCGGGGCCGTCGGTCGCCGAGAAAGCGCCGATGAGTTCGCGGGCGAGCCGCTCCGCTTGTACGCCGTCCCCCAGCCGGATGTAAGTGAAAGCCAGCCGTTGGTTCAGGGTCAATCGTGCGCTGGCGTCAAACCCCGCAAGTGTTTGTGCCTTCTCCGATGCGGCTTGAAACTGCCTGGCCGCGGATTTGGCATCGTTTCCAATCAAAGCGATCATTCCGCGCGCCGTCGCCAGCCACACGGGTACGTCTTCGCGCGGCCGGGGAATCCGGGCGAGCCGCGATTCCTGTTCCGCGAGAATCGAGCGCGCCGCGGCCAGTCCACCGGCCTGATATGTTCTCGCCTCCATGGCGGCCCGCTGCAATCCGGTAACGATGGCATCTTGCGACAGCGGCCCTTCCGTTTGAATGTAGAGCGCGGCTGCGCGATCGTATTCCGGACGGGCATCCTGATACTCGCTCCGATTATCCAAGGCTCTGGCAATCGAGTGATGGAGGCGCGCCGCAATCTCCGGCGCATCGCGAAACTGCCGGTCGATCTTGGGCGACGCTTTTTTTACGGCGTCCACCAGCGATTCCTCGGATTTCGCGCCGCGAAAGGGGTCGCTGCGTCCCAGCAGATCCGTGGCCAGGAACTGATTCATGCCGGCGGCTATGGCGGTTTCGTGATTGGCCCGGTCTCTTTCGGCGGCAGCTCTCCGGTAAAGGCCAAGACTCACGCCCAAGCCCGCCGTAAGAGCCAACACCGCTGCCCAGATCCACGGTCTCCGCGCACGCGCTTCCGCCAATCTCCTCTCAGCGGATTGAGCGCGTTGGTTCGCGAGTTCCAGTTCATCGCGGCGGACGCGCCGGTCGTCCAGCGTAGCAAGACGTTCCACCAGTGCCGCGACAGTTGGCAACCGCCTGAACGCATCTCCGCAAGCTGCCGCCGCAATATCCTCGCGGATCAGCGGGTCCTTGATGTCCGCCTCCCATCCCGGAGACATCTGCTTATGGAAGTCGCACGCCAACAGCTGATACAGGATCACCCCCAGCGCATAGACGTCCGATGACGTCGTCGGCGACTGCCCGGCGAGCACCTCGGGTGCCATATACATCAGCGTTCCGGTCAGCGAGTTGGCCGTCTCGGTCCGGGTGAATCCGAGGTTGCTGATGCCTAACTCCGAGAGCCGTGCCGGCTCTATCAGGCCGCCGCTGCCGAAATCGGCGACCTTGATCTGCCACGGTCCATTAGCCGCACCGCTGGATGCGGGCACCACCAGTACATTGGCCGGTTTTAAATCCTTGTGCAGCACGCCCAATTCATGCGCCGCGGCAACCGCCAGTGCCATTCGCTGGAACATTTGGAGCCGGGTTTCAAACGCAACCTTGTCCAGCCCGCCCTGGCTTTCCGCCCACTCCGCGAGGTTCAGGCCGCAATACTCGCTTTCGAGGTAAAAGGGAGGCGTTTCGAAATTCCATTCGAGTAAACGGACGAAATCCTGCCGCTCGCCCAAGGATTCCTTCAGGAGCCGCGCCAAGGTGACCTCGCGCTTCAGACCCTTTAACCGAATGCCATCCGCGGCGAATTTAAAGACCCTCGATTCGCGGGTCTTGGGGTGCTCCGCCAACCAAACCTCGCTTGACGCCGAGGTATCCAGTTTGCGGGAGAGCTGCCATTGATCGCGTCCGGGCACGGTGTCGCCCGGTTTAAATCCGAGCTCGGGTGAAGCGGGCGCGGTCAGTTCCTTATACTGCGCCGGAACTCCCAGCCGGTACCCGATGCGCGGAACCGTGATCACAATCGGCGAAGCGCCGTCTCCTAACGCCTTGCGTAACTTGGAAACGGCGGTGGCGAGCGAACCCTCTACCACGCTGACGCCTGGCCAGACAGACTCGATCAATTCGTCTTTCGTTACTACTTCGCCGGCGCGCAGCAGTAGCTGATGGAGCACATCCAATGGCTTCGATTCCAATTCGACGGGCTTGCCATTGGCTCGCAGTTCACGGCTGAATTCGTCGAACTCGCAGTTTGCAAACCTCCATAAGCGACCGCTAACTTCACCGTCACAGTCCTTGGAACTATTAGTAACCATGTGGCTTAAGCATCTTTAGAATTCTTTAGAGCTTCTTAAGGATTCATCATCGGATTCCATGTCAGCATCAGTCCATGCTCAAGGAAACGTGAAGTTATTCTGACACGAATCCAAGAGGACTGTAAGACCAGGAGAACAGACGTATGCGAGACAAACTTCATCCGATTATTTCATTGTTAATTTCGGCTCTACCGCTTTGGTCACAGAACATCAGCACGGTTGCAGGAAACACCACATGGAATGGCCCATTTTCGGTGAGACTTGACGCCTCAGGGAATCTGTACGTCCCGGACTTCAACAATCACGTGGTTTATAAAGTCGATTCCACCGGCGCTCAAACCATCGTGGCCGGGACTTATCAAAAGCCCGGCTTCACAGGTGACGGCAACCTCGCGACCGCTGCTCAACTAAATAACCCGAGCGGTGTTGTCCCAGCGCCGGATGGCACCTTATATATCTGCGACTTCAGCAACAACCGAATCCGGAAAGTGTCCCCCAACGGCATCATCACCACGATTGCCGGATCGGCGAATGGAGGCTTCTCCGGCGATGGCATGGCCGCCAGCGCCGCCCAGATCCGCAACCCGGCGGATATCGTGCTCGATGCCTCGGGGAATATATTGTTTTCAGATTACACCAATAACCGGATCCGTAAGATCACGCCGGCCGGAATCATTTCCACAGTGGCCGGCTTTGGAACACCTGGTTACTCGGGTGACGGAGGGTCGGCGCTGCAGGCGGGCATGCAGCCGTATTCAATCGCGCTAGGACCCAACGGGAGCATCTATTTCACTGACTGTGGCATGCCTGTGATCGGCGGGCGAAGCTATCGCGTGCGCATGGTGGCTGCCAACGGCATCGTCTCGACAGTCGCGGGAAACGCAACTTTTGTGGATTCGGGCGACGGCGGTCCCGCTACGGCCGCCGGTTTGAGTTTCCCGGACGGCGTGGCAGTCGATTCGGCCGGCAACGTTTACATTGCCTTGAACGCGAGTAACCGCATCCGCAAGGTATCGCCGGACGGAACCATCACGCCATACGCCGGTAACGGGAACCGCGGATTTAGCGGCGATGGCGGCCCCGCCGCTCAGGCCATGCTGTATGCGCCTCGAGGTCTGGCCGTCGATTCCGCCAACAATCTCTATGTCGCCGATACGGCCAATAACCGGATCCGTAGGATTTCCAGTGCGCCGGCAATCCTCAGCAACGGACTTGTGAACGGCGCCAGCTTCGTGGCGGGAGGCCTGGTTCCTGGTGAAATCGCTACAATATTCGGTACGAACCTCACGACCGCTCTCGGGATCAATTTAGCGGGCGCATTGCCCCTGGCGACGCAGTTGCAAAATGTCCAGGTATTGGTGAACGGGACGGCCGCTCCGATCTTCGCCGTGGATAACGTGAACGGTCTACAGCAGGTCAATTTCCAGGTTCCTTACGGGGTGGCCGGACGTGGATCCACCGCGACCCTTCAGGTGGTAAATAGCGGTTCAGCCGGTAATACAATTACGGTTCCGGTGATTATGGCACAGCCCGGAATCTTCACCTATACGGTCGGCTCGACAACGTACGGCGCCATTCTTCACGCCAATTACCAGTTGGCCAATACCAGCAATCCAGCCGCCGCGGGAGAGACTGTGCAGATCTTTTGTACCGGTCTGGGCGCCGTTTCACCCACTCCGGCGGACGGCGAGGGCGCCTCCGGATCCAGTATGACGGTTGCTACGACAACTGTGACGATTGGCGGTGTCCAAGCGGCGGTTTCTTATTCCGGTCTGGCGCCGGGCTTCGTAGGCGAATACCAGATCAATGCTCAGGTACCGTCTGGTCTGCCGACCGGCAACCAACCCGTTGTCGTTAGCGTTGGTGGGACGCAGAGTTCCATCGCTCTTCTGCCTGTGCAGTAGGTTCGGGTTGCATTTTTTCGCGAGGCTATCCTGGTGATCAAACACCGCAGTGCGATCAGGATAGGTCGCGAGCAGATCGAGAACGCGGCGAACGGTTATATGCATCCCCCGGATGCAAGGCTTACCGCCGCATTTTCCTCTTCAACCGTAATCCGATCAAACAGTTCTACCGTAACCATATGTTGCGTTTAGATGGGTGGCGTGCCGCCTCATCCGCCAGATCTAAACACATTCTTGCCGGAAGAGAGGGGCAAGGGAGACATTCCGAACCATTGGAACTCTCCCCAAATACCAGCCGGTAATGTAATCGTGAAATCCCATCCCGTCCCGGACGGCCGGTAATCGACCTGAATCTCTCCCTTCGGATGAGGGACGGAGCCTCTCGCGTACTTGAGTTTCCCGAGATAAGGCCGCACGGACACGCGGCTGAAGCCAGGAGCCGCGGAGTCTATGCCGAGGACTGTGCGGAAGATCTCGACGTTCGGACTCGCGCTCCAGGCGTGGCAGTCTGAACGCGGCGGATCGTTGGGGCGCTCCTCCCATTCCGCAAAGGTAGTAAGGCCGTGGGCGATCATGCCTCGCCAATCGTCGAGCAGGTCGAGGTAACGATTCCCCAGCCCGACTTTGCGCACCGCCTGATGGAGATAGAAGCGGAAGAACAGAGTCGCTTGCGCGATGTCGTGGGCAGCGAGTATCCGGCGCACAAGGTCATAGGCCGGGGCGCCGGTAATCACGTCGCCCAACACTGCCAAAGTGTTGGTGTGCTGTGAATACTTCTGCTTGTTTGGAGTATCGGCATACATCTGGCGGCCGGCATCCCAATAAAGCTGCTGTGCGGTCTGCCGGATCTGTTGTTCGCGCCGGCGATAGACATCGGCCATGAGGGGAGCCCCAGAGCGCTCTCCAGATCGGCGGCCCAGCCGTAGGCGATCATCAGAAGCAGATCGAAAGGAGCGGACGATCCATCTTGATCCTGCGGCGCTTCCCCATTCGACCAGGTTGGCACCCAATCGAAATAGCGCCACCACGGCAGCGGCTTCAATGACCCATTCTGCTTCTGATACCTATCGAAGAAACTGAGCACCGCGCGCACGCCAGGGACCATGCGCCGCGCAAACTCCGGATCGTCCACGTACCACCAGTAATCGTGAACCATTCCGATCCACCAGAGCGAAAATCCAGGAATGTATTGCTCCATTCGCGTGGGATAGCGGCTCATGGTTGCGCCGTCGCTCCGACGCGAGTCGTTGATCTGTTCGATCGCATTGCGCATCAGGCGCGTATCGCCAGTGTTGAAGATGGAGATCAGGCACTGCGTTCGCGTATCCCCCACATACTGCAGTTGCTCGTAGTATGGGCAATCCATGTACGTCTCGTGAGCGCAAAGGGTCGCGGTCCGCCAGCCGACATCGAGTATCCGCGTGATGTCTTCCGATCCGGCGTTGAACGTTGCTTTCCGTTCGAAAGGATAGTGAACGGACGTCGCGGCGAGGCTGTGCGCAACCAGCGGTTCTTCCTTCGTTTCGATATCGAGTTCCAGATATCGCCACGTGCGCCACCACAGCGGACGAAACGCGCGGCGCTCTCCACCATCGGCGATGAACTCGTCGTTGTAGCCTATAAACTCCTTGCCTTCGATTTCGTCGCGATTGCCCTTTTCGAGCCGGCGTGATCCAGGCGCATTCTTCACGAGCGTCTCGGCATAACGGAGCTTGACCACGCTGCCCTTACCACCGCTAATCGTCAGTTCCGGATATCCCGTGGTGAGATGAGTCTGATCGAGCAGCAACGTCGCGTGACTCCGCGATGGAATAGTGAGTTCCACCAAGCGGCTCGGGGTGGAGATACCCGTCACGCGGCGCAGCGTTGGCATAGAAAGAGCTGCCTCCTGCATCGGCGGAATCGAACGCTCGACAAGCATCCATCGGGTATGCACATCGCGAGCCTCCCGTCCGGCAGCGGGACCCACCACGGAGGCGTTCTTCCATTGGGCATCGTCGAAGCCCGGCGTTTCCCATCCCCACGAATGTTTCGCCGCGTCCACGCGATCGCATGGACCCGCCACATAGTAGCCGTGCATCTGACCGCTTGTTACAACAATCGGCGAATATGCCTCGTCGCGCTCGCATTTCCACGATGGCCCGGTGTCCGCCACACGAGCAGTATCGCCATCGCCCTGAAGCAGAAATCCCGTCTGAAGATAGATCTGAGCTTCCGGGGCGAAATCCGCGAAATTCCAGATGACGGCCGCGAGTGAGTTCTTGCCTCCTTGCAGCCACTGGGAGATATCGACGGTGTCGTAGCGCCAATGGAACAGGTCGCCGCGCGCCGGTCCCCACACCACGCGTTTGCCATTAACGAAGAGCTGATAGCGATTGTCGCCGCTAACGTGGATAAGGAATCGTTCGGGCCGTCGAGGAAGGTCGAACGTCTTCCGGAAATGATAGACGCCGTAATCGTACGGAGACGCGCCTGGCACGGCGATCCACTTGGCAGACCAGGTTTGCCGGAGGAGTGAATCATCGGCGAAAACGGGCAGGGCTGCCACAGCGGTCAGGCTGCCAATGAACTGGCGGCGAGTTGAATGGCCCATGGCAAAGAAGCTATCATGCTTCATCGGGCCGCATTGCTCCCGAAAGGCAGGAAGATGAAGTATAAGATTCCGATCGTCGCTCTATTGCTGGCGGCAGCCGCATGGGCGCAGCAGCCAGCGGGCGACAAGCAGGGACCGCGCCCATACCCGATCAAGCCAGACCTGGAGAATGTCCACTACGGCCCGCACGAGCGCAATGTGATGGACTTCTGGAGAGCCAAAGCGGAACGTCCAACGCCGTTGATCCTCCACATTCACGGCGGCGGATTCGTAGCCGGCGACAAGACCGAGATACCGGTTTTCGTGCTGCGCTACGCGCTGGATCACGGAATCTCCGTCGCTACCATGAACTACAGGTACTCGACGCAAGCGCCGTATCCCGCGCCCATGGAAGACGGCGCGCGTGCCGTTCAGTTCCTGCGCAGCAAGGCGAAGGAGTGGAATCTCGATCCGCGAAAGTTCGCGGCGACCGGCGGATCGGCGGGCGCGGGTATCCTGATGTGGGTTGGCTTCAGTAAAGATATGGCCGACCCGGCGAGCAGCGATCCCGTGAAGCGCGAGTCGAGTAAACTCGAGGTTCTCGGTCCGGTCAATGGGCAGTCTACTTACGACCCGCGAGTCATCGGCAAGCTGGTTGGTGAGGAGACCGCGAAGATTGGACCGCTCTACCTGTTGGTTGGCCTAAAACCGGGGGAGAAACCTGACGAACACGCTTATCGCTTATGGGAAGAATCTTCGCCGATCAACCATGTAACGGCGGGCGCTCCGCCTGTCTTTATGTATTACTCGCGGCCCATGAGACCGCTTCCAGTAGCAGATACTGGAGAAGGTATCCATAATCCGCGGCTCGGCTATTTGCTCAAGGAAAAAATGGATAAGCTAGGGGTGGAGTGCGAAGTTCACTTAGTCACGGAGTATAAGTCAACGCCGCCGGTTAAGGAAATGTATCCGCAGATGGTCGAGTTCTTTATCCGCCATTTTTAAAGAAAAATCGTAGCAGAAAGAAGCCAGAAATATGAGTTCCCCAACGCGCCGCGAAGCGCTTATCGCGATTACCGCCGCTGCCGGCGCACCGGTGCTCGATGCGCAGCATCAGCATCCCGAAGAAGCTCCCGCACCATCGGTGGCGTACAGACCCCAGACCCTCACCGCCGCCGAAATGGAGAAGGCCGCCCGACTGTGCGACGTCATCATCCCGCGAACAGACACGCCGGGAGCGTCGGATGCCGGAGTTCCGGAGTTCATTGACCGGCGCTTGACAGCTTCGGCGAGTCTCACTGCGAGTTTCCGCCGCGGCATGTCGCTGCTCGACGCCGAAGCAAACACGAAGTACTCGGCGGACTTCGCGAATCTCACGAGCGAGCGCCAGATCGAACTTCTCACGGCGATTAGCAACGCACCCGATACCGACCTTGGACGTTTCTTCCGCCTCGCCAAGGACATGACCATCGACGGCTACTATTCCTCGCGCGCGGGCCTGGTCGAGGAACTCGGCTGGCACGGCAACACATTCCTCAGCGAGTTCAAAGGCTGCACGCATCCGGAGCACCAGGCGTAATGCAATCCTCACAGGTACACGATGTAGTCATCATTGGCACCGGCGCGGCCGGCGGCATGGTGGCGTGGAATCTCAGCCGTCAGGGCATCAACGTCCTGATGCTCGACGCCGGGACCAAATTCAACCGTTCCCAATTCTGGAGCCACGTCAAGCCGTGGGAAGCGCCGCGTAAGCTCGATGCGGGCCAGCATCCGCCGCAGTTTTACATCGATACCAGGCAGCAGCCATACCACACGGTTCCCGGTCAACCCTTTGACCTAGTGCGCGTCTGGGGACGCGGCGGCAAGACGAACATCTGGGGACGCGTGTCCCTACGTTACTCGGACCTCGATTTCGCCGGCGCCGAACGCGACGGCTGGGAAATCCCCTGGCCGATCCGTTATAAGGACATCGCCCCGTACTATGACAAGGTCGATCAACTGATCGGTGTGTGCGGCGGCGATGACGATCTCGACTCGCTGCCCGGCAGCCGATATCATCTGCCGCCTCCGCCTCCGCGTTGCGGCGAGCGCTTGTTGCAAAAGGCCGCGAAGAACGTCGGGATTCCGGTAGTCGCCGGACGCCGCGCCGTTCTCACGCGTCCGCACAATGGCCATCCCGCCTGCCATTACTGTGGCGCATGCGGTAAGGGCTGCGATGTCGGCGCTTTCTTCAACTCCTCGGACTACCTGATCGAACCCGCATTCCAGACAGGCCGCGTCAAAGTGATCGACAATGCCGTAGCGGCCCGCGTTCTGAATGACGACGAAGGCCGTGCGAACGGCGTGCAGTACTTCGACCGGTTCACCCGAGAGGAGCATCGCGTTCGCGCCCGCGTGGTAATCGTCGCGGCGTCGTGCATCGACTCGACTCGCATCCTGTTGAACTCGAAATCGCACCAGCATCCGAACGGCATCGGCAACTCGAGCGACGTAATCGGCCGCTACCTTACCGAGCAGGTGCGTTTGCACATGTTTGGCTTTGTGCCGGAGTTGATCGATGGCCCGGTGCAGAACGACGACGGGATCGGCGGGGAGCATGTTTATCTGCCGCGCTTCAATCATCGCGACGGCCGGAAGCGCGATTATCTGCGCGGATTCGGAATGCAGTTCTGGGGCTGCGGCGCATCGGCCGACGCAACTTTCGCCAAAGCTCTCCCGGGCTTCGGCGCGGACTTCAAACGCGCGGTGAAGAAGCGGTATCCCGCGCTGGTGGCGCTACATCCTTACGGCGAAGTGCTGCCGTATGCCGATAATCGCGTGACGGTGGAGAAGTCGCCAGTCGATCAGTATGGCGTCCCGATCGCACGAATCGAATACAAGTACCGGGAAAACGAACGCAAGATGGCTGCGGAGATGTATGAAACCGCAGCCGCGATCATGCACGCGGCCAAGGCTGAAATCCTGCCTTACGATGCCACGTCCATGGGCATTCCGGGTCAGGCTATCCATGAGCACTCAACCTGCAGGATGGGCGCCGATCCGAAGCGATCCGCGCTGAACAGCTTCTGCCAATCGCATGAAGTTAAGAATCTGTTTGTGGTGGACGGCTCGGCTTTCACCACGGCATCCGAGAAGAACCCGACGCTTACGATCTTGGCCCTTGCCTGGCGGTCGAGCGACTATCTCGCGCAGGAGTTGAAGGCTGGCCGAGTGTGATCGTTAGGCTATGTGACGGACGCTACTATTTAGCAACGTCGCGATTTGAACGCGAGCAACACTAACACTGGCAAGAAGGCGTAAGGATCACCAGTAGCCGTTCTAAGGTTCACACCGAAAGGAAGACCAGTGGTTTCACGATGGATGTGATTGGCTTTGACCCGGAACTGCAGATCGCCGAATCCGGTTGAAGAGCGGTCGATCGTCGCTGCCGCAAATTTCCGGAGATAAGGCCGGCTTAACGCGGTTAAAGAAAGATAATGACTCGCGCCGCGGTTTGGTGGACTGAATGACCGATAGTTTCACGATTTCTGCGTTGAACATGTTCCCCTTTTCAAATGTGAATGCGCCGGGAGATTCCGTCTCCTCCGAAACGGAATCTCTGACCTTGCGCGAATTGCCGGTGTTCGTCCGCGGGAAGCCGCCCAAAGCTTCATCACGATTACTCTCCTCACCCCTGAGGAGGGCGAATATCCGGCAATCTCCCTCGCAATCTTGCCCAAGATCGCTCTCGGCTTTCGCCGGGGTTGCTGGGGCCGCGCGGCAACCTCTGATTTCACATTGACACACGCCATGTTGGGAATTGATGGGGTGTTTTTGTAAGTGACTGGAACTATTCGGATTAAAAATGTGAAGGCGACGAACTCTTAAACCGGCAATCGACTGAACGGCAGGTATTTTCACAACAGTTCATCGCATAACGCTGTTCTCCGCGTGCTCCTACGCGCGTCGCCGGTCAGTTCTTAGGCTGAGGCTGTGTTTTGATTATTGAGACAAGAAGCCCGCTTCAGCTATTTGCAGATTAAGGCTGACTCGTTCGCCATTGATCAGTACGAAACTCGCGTCGATCAGTTGCTGTCCGGTACTGTCGAATTGCGCGTAAGCGCGCAGCAAATTAAGCGGAAAAATGAAGTCCACCGCGACCGGATTGGCGTCGGGAGACTGATCTCCCGCTATTTTCACGGAGGTGCTGAAGTCGATTCCGTCAAGATCTTCACGGTCTTTAACGTACTCGAGTACAGGACGAATCAGATGCGCGATGTGTCGATCGAAAGCCAGCGCTGCTAAGCGGTACTGGGAGCCGGCGGCGGTCTTCGGGAGCGCGGTCGTCACCGAGAGCCGCAGATAAAGACTGTTGTGAAAAGGCATAAACGTGGGCGGAGCATAGCTCGCAAAATGCGCCTGCGAGTCGAGTTCCTGGACCATCCTGTCGAGGTCAGCCTGATACGATCTCTGCCTGTTCTTCACCGCGTCGGGAGAGGTGTCCCGTGAAGGGGGCTCATTCGCCGGCGGAGCAACTGGCACAGGGACTGGCGAAGGCACCTTCGCTGCGGCCACCGCGGGTGCTTGAACGGCCGGCGCGGTAGGCGCTGAGAATACATACGACAAGCCCACGAGAGGAACCACGGCGGCGCGCACCCCACCGTTATTCAGTCGCGTAAGAAGATTGAAAGCTATGAGGAGATTACCGCCCGGGTTAAACTTCAGCCCGCTTGACAGATTTGTTGAATTCAAAGATTTATGAAGGAAACCGACGGTGGGGACAATTGCTCCACCGGCCAACGGCAAAGCTCCTAGAGCCGCCCTCTCCGCATGGATTAACTCCGCGACCGATCACATCTTCAGTAATCGTCAAACGCGGATTGACGGTGATTTCGGCGCCGGCGGCATACGAGAAATTGCCTGGCACATTACGCTTCGCTCCAGTGGTTACGTCACCGGCAAGCACGCTCTGCCCATTCCATTGATACCCAAAGTTGACGTGGGGCGCGAGCCAGCGATGAATGGTTTTGGAAGCAACAATAAACGGCTGGATTCCGACAGCGCCGGCGCCTAAGAAGGCGTAAGGATCACCGGTAGCCGTTCTAAGGTTCACACCGAAAGCCAGACCCCGCGGTTTCACGGCGGATGAGATTGGCTTTAACCCGGAACTGCAGATCGCCGAATCCGGTTGCAGAACGGTCGATCGTCGCTGCCGCATTCGAGCTAGCCGGCCCAAAGTGCAACTGGCCGCCTAGGGAGCCGCCAAATTCAGTGTTAATGAGCGGCGCGGCAACTGAGACTTCGAGTGCCTTGGTAAGGCCGTAGGTTCCAAATATTGTGAACTGATTCAAACGGAGGTGCAAATCATACCTGCCCTGCAAATATGCGCTGCCGACCGCCGCGGCGGCGGGTATATTCGATAATTTGACCCCGTCCAGGGTTGTGAAGTCAAAGTACTGATCCACGAAACCGAATGAGAATTTGTGAGCGCCGATGGTTTCCGCGCGCTCTGAAAGGATGGGGCCGTAACTAGCTGTTGATTGAGTAAATACGCCAGTGGACGGGTCGAACACATAAACAAATCCGGAAGCCGGTGAAGGCAGCGGCGCGGCCGCGGACAATTGTCCCGCGATCGCGGGGATTCCCGTCACAAACATACCGGGAACGCCGGGTGAAAGTCCGAATTGCTGATAATTGGCATTCAGCAGATCGACTGTCACGCAGGCTAGCGATCCCGCCTTGGCGTTGCTACAGGCGTTAGCAGGCTGCGCGGAGGCTACGGATGACATTGATCCCGCCAATACAAATAAGACAACGGTGAGCCGATTCAATGATAAAGAGATAGAAATCATTGGTGGATCAGAGCGGTGCGATGGTAAAAATTCGCCAGGTTGGACCTGATCGCGTAAGGGTAATTCGCACACGGTCCTGGTTGGAAATAGGTTTCGGTTTAGCGGCCGGGCTGTTGTTGGGAACCACAGTGACTGTTCGCGCACATTCCGCAGTCGCCGAATCGCCGTTTATAATAATTGGGGCCGTCAGGGTCAATCTGACTTGGAATGTCTTAAAATTCTTAAACTGATCTTTGACCTTCTTTATCTCGCCGGGCGTGCCGAGCCATACCGATTGCAGGTCCGGGATGTTCATTTCGTCAAACGCCTTTTCGTACCTGGCCAGGGTTTGTTTGATTGCCTCTTGATCGCGCACTCTCTGGTCGGCGGTACGTTGTGCCGCTGAGTCATCAACTTCATTTTTCTCTATACCATTCAGTAGCGTTTGCGCTTCGGGAGCGTGCGGACTGTTTCCATAGCGCGTGATGAAGTCCCGCAGGGTAGCTCTTTGCTTTTTGTCGAGCGCGCGCCACGCGCTCTCCTGGTCGCGAAACGCTTTGTCTTCGGCCTCTTTAGCCTGAGCCTGACGCAGTTGGCCGATCCGGTTGCGCGCCTCCTCAGCATGCTGGGCATTGGGCTGCCGATTTAAGAAACCCTGCAGTTCATCAAGACTGTTACTGTTCCGCAGTCGCTCCCAATCGCGCGCCTCAATCGCGGCCGGATCCGGCTGAGGCGGAGGCGGAGGTGGCAGAGGAGGAGAGCCTTGCGTCTTCGCCAGTTCGATCCCGACCTTTTGCCTAGGCGTCTGGGTCAAGGTAACCGGCGCCCGAAGGACATTGCGGTCAAGCGCCAGAAGGACGCTCAGTGTAGGATTCCGTCGGACCTCCAGAAACGTCGACCGATCTCCGATCTCAAGCTTCCGGACGCCTTCGCTCACGAGAGATATCTCCGGCGATGATCGGGGCCTGCCGCAGAGCCGTCGATTTTGATCGGCAGAGACTCGCGATTGGCAGTGATTTTGCCTCTGGTCCCGGCACTGGATATGACTGTTGCATCCAGATCCTTCGCTTCCACAATGTCCACCATCACCGGAGCGCCGCCGCTCTGGCTTTGCCATCGCGCTTTGAAATCCGCGCCGCTTCCGGTCACTTCGATCAGGTGCTCTCCGGGTTTAATTCCGGAAACGGAAAACGATCCGTTCACCAAATCGCCCACTCGCCGCGCATCAATCCTTACCGTGCCCGTCGAAAGGTTTGTATTTACCTGGACGATCTCCGGCAACGGGATCAACGGGAGCGAAATCGTCATATCCGCCTGACCCGGCTTGATGACAAGCAGCTGTTTCAGCGGCTCATAACCATCCTTACCGGCGAGCAGCGTGTAAGTTCCCGCCTGCAAACTCAACGCGCAGTTCGGCGTGACGCATTCGTTTCCATTCACACGCACCGAGACGCCGTCCTGGCTGGCCAGCTTCACTGGAATCAGAGGCGGCGGCCGGCGCAGTCCCTCAATAGCGAACCAGCCTGCAACGAGCAGAACCAGAGCACCGGCAGTTATGGCGATAAATTTTCGCGCTCCGACGTGTTCGCTTCGAGTCGGTATTTTGACTTCGTTCGATATATGGGCGCTCGATATCGTGGCGGTCTCCTCGACCATCGATGTGAGATCATGTTGCGGAGCAGTCAGTGCGCGCTCCAACTCCGCCACGAACTGGCTACAGGAAGCGTATCGCGCGGTGGGATTTTTCTCCATGGCGCGAGCGAGGACGGGATCAACCGCGCCCGGCAGCGAAGGATTCTTTTCGCTGGCCGGCTGTGACGTCTTATAAAGGACCATCGCAAACCAGGAAGCCTTCGTATGCGCGTCGAAGATACGGCAGCCTGTCAGCATCCGGTACGCAACTACGGCCAGAGAGTATTGGTCGGTGGTGTTGTCAACCGGCCGCGCGTCCACTTGCTCGGGGGACATGTATTCCAACGTGCCGAGGGCACAACCATGTGTCACGGTGTCGGAATTGAGCGGTTTGGCCAGTCCGAAATCGGCGATTTTGACGGACCGTTTTTCGTCCAGCAAGATGTTCGCCGGTTTGATATCACGATGCACAATGCCGCGCGAATGAGCGTAATCGAGAGCGCTGGCGCATTGACGTAACACCTCCAAGGCAATTGCCGCGGGCACGCAGGTCTTGAAGGGAAACACTTCCCCCAGGGTCTTTCCCTCCACAAACTCCATGACAATGGCGGTCGAGTCCCCCTCCGCGAGGACATCATAGATGGAGACAAGGTTTGGATGATTGAGGGATGCCGCGGACTGGGCCTCGCGGATGAAACGCTGCACTGTCTCATCCCAATCCGGATCGTCGTGAGGCTTTGGCGGCAGAACTTTCTTTATGGCGACTTGCCGCTTGAGCAAGGTGTCATGGGCCAGGTAAACGATACCCATTCCACCCCTACCCAGTTCCCGGACGATTTCATAGCGGCCGACGTTAGCCATGCCAGAATTTCAGTATATAGGCGCGCGGCCTAAACGGACCTCAAAAAGTCGAAGTCGCAGCCTTCGTTGGCTTGCGTTACATGCTCCAGGAACATGCGGCCGTAGCCCCGGTTGTATTTCGGCGCGGGAGGCTTGAACGCGGCTAGCCGCGCTCTCAGTTCTTCCTCACCGATGCATAACTCGATGCGCCGATTGGCGACATCGAGCTCAATCTCGTCGCCAGTGCGCACCACGGCGAGCGGCCCTCCAACAGCGGACTCGGGCGCTGTGTGCAGCACGACGGTTCCGAAGCTTGTCCCGCTCATGCGCGCATCGCTGATGCGCACCATATCGTTGACTCCCTGGTTCAGCAATACCTTGGGCATCGGAATCTGGCCCCACTCCGGGAATCCCGGCGCGCCTTTCGGTCCGCAGTTCTTCATCACGAGCACGGTGTCTTTGGTAACGGGCAAATCGTCGCGATCGATCTCCGCGCGCATCTGCTCGATGTTCTCGAAGACGTACGCGGGACCGCGATGCTGCAGCAGATGCGGCGATGCGGCGGTCTGTTTGAAAACCGCTCCATCGGGCGCAAGATTGCCGCGCAGTATTACGGTACCTCCTTCGGAGTGCAGCGGATTTGCGGCCGTGCGGATCACCTCGGGCCGGTAGCACTCCGCGTTCGCGACGTTCTCGCCGATGGTCTTGCCGGTCACCGTGATCGCGTCTCGATGGAGCAGGTGCATGATCTCTTTCATCACAACGGGAAGGCCACCGGCATAGAAAAAATCTTCCATCAAGAACTCGCCCGATGGCTTTACGTTCACGATGTACGGCGTACGCCGCGAGATGCGGTCGAACTGTTCGAGTTCAAGCTTGATGCCGAGGCGGCCGGCGATGGCGATCAGATGCACGACGGCGTTAGTCGATCCGCCAATCGCCATATCGACAGTGATGGCATTCTCGAACGCTTCGCGTGTCATCACTCGCGAAGGCTTCAGATCCTCGCGGACCATATCGACGATGCGGCGCCCGCTCATTTCGGCGCTGGTGAGGCGCCGCGAATCGGGCGCCGGAATACTGGCGCTGCCGGTGAGCGTCATGCCCATCGCTTCAGCCAGGCTGGTCATTGTGGACGCGGTGCCCATGACGGTACAGTGTCCCGCGCTGCGCGACATCCCGCCTTCGATTTCGCACCATTCTTCTTCGCTCAATTTGCCGGTGCGGAAGAGATCGAATAGTTTACGCCCATCGGTTCCGGAGCCCAGGCGGCGATCTTTCCATTGGCCCGAGAGCATGGGTCCGCCAGGCACCATGATCGCGGGAAGATCCGCACTGGCCGCGCCCATAAGTTGCGCTGGCGTTGTTTTGTCGCAGCCGCACAACAGCACAACTCCATCGAGCGGATTGGCGCGAATCATTTCTTCCACGTCCATCGCCATCAGATTGCGATAAAGCATCGCGGTGGGACGAATCACCAGCTCGCCGAGTGAGATGGTGGGGAACTCGAGTGGGAATCCGCCCGCCGTCCAGACGCCGCGCTTGACGGCTTCCGCAACGATGCGCAGATGCGCATTGCAGTTGTTCAGCTCGCTCCATGAATTGCAGATGCCGATGACTGGTTTCCCGCGAAAGGCATCCGGCGCGAAGCCCTCGGAACGCATCCAGGCGCGCCGCGCGAAGTTATAGTAATCCTGATTACTGCCCCACCATTCCTGGCTGCGCAGCGCTTTCACTTTGTTTTCCGGCATTCCAACCAGTATGGAACACCGCGGAACTTACGTCGATAACGCGGTGTCTACTTGAGCGGAGGTGGATGATGTTCGAGCAAATCACGGAGGTACATAGCGGATCGAAGAGCAAGCCATGGAGTTTCGCCGCTTCAATAACTATGCAGACACTGCTGGCCGGAGCGGCGCTTG
Organism: Terriglobia bacterium; assembly: GCA_963767545.1. Classification (GTDB taxonomy): domain Bacteria; phylum Acidobacteriota; class Terriglobia; order Bryobacterales; family Bryobacteraceae; genus CAVVFX01. Next base: position 180,373 of record CAVYEV010000017.1, on the reverse strand, counting down.
CTTTGCCTCTACTGCGTGTCGGCAGAATCGATACGCGCTTGCGCGACATTGTTCTTGTTCCGCGTCCGATTGGCTTTCACGAAATTGTGCAGCGCACGGCGGCGGAGAATGCGCCTTCCAGTTCGTCCACGATTTTGCGAAGCGCGCGCTCTTACAAACTATTCCAGCAGCCCTCGTCCATTCCACGCATGGCGCCGAACGGGTCCGGACTTGCCCGACGCGCCACAGTTGCGATCGGCACGGCAGGCGGGACTGGGTATCCGAACGGTATACCGGGCGTTGGAATGCTGCCGGATCTGGCGGACGGTCAGATCGTGCCTGCGCCCCCGCAACTCCGCGTACGACGCCGCAACCGGCTGCGATACGGGTGGGCGAGGGAGTGCAAGCCGCGAGACTGATCTTCGGCCCCCAACCCGCATATCCGGCGCTCGCCAGGCAGGCGCGCATTTCGGGCACAGTCCGATTGGCCGCGACGATCTCAGGGGAGGACACATCCGGGATCTGCGGGTGATCAGCGGACATCCCATGCGGTTCAGGCTGCCATCGATGCGGTCAAACAGTGGGTCTATAAGCCGACGCTCTTAAATGGACAACCGGTCGAGGTGCTGACGGATATCCAGGTGAACTTTGTGCTGAGCCAATGATACGTCACTGTGTTCGGCAGCGGGACGGGGGCGTCCAGCGCCGTCTATCGCGGCAGCTCTTTGAAAGGATTGAACACTTTGAGTCCGGGACGCCTGAAGTCTCGATCATTTCCTGTGGCAATCGTTAACCCATGCCGCCGGGCGGTGGCCGCGATGTAGCTATCTTCGACAGGCATGGGCTGACCGGCTTTGCCGAGCAATCGTTCCTGGTCCGCCCAAACGTGGGCGACTGAAACGTTGAACCCGTAAACACGTCCGTCGAGTGCGTCCACTAGCCGTGTCAGCCAGGCTTGGAGGTCCTGACGCTGACGCCCCTCCTTCGTGCGCACCCAGTATGCCAGTTGCGCAATGACAACTGCGCTCGTGTAGCACCGGTCTTGTTCCATTTCGAGCCAGGCGATCACTCGCGAATCGCCTTGGCGCTTGGCCGGCTGGCAAATCACATCTGTGTCGAGCAGCCAACTCATAGCTTCTGGCGGCGAGCGGCGCCCGGCGGCGCGGCCGCACATCGTCGGGGCTGACTGGACAGGCTTTGAGCACCGTCAGCCAGCTTTCTTTGCGTGCCAGCCGCCGAAACATGAACGTATCTTCGTCCGCGTCGAAGGTCGCGTCGAAATAGTCTCCGGGCGAGACCGGCGCGAGAGCGGCAGGGATGGTTAATCGCCGCTTGGCGTCGAGCGTCACTATCATAGTGGGATTTTCCCACTTTTCGGCAAATAGTTCAAGGGCCGGCAGGCTGGCGTGGCTGACGCAATCCGCTGGCGCACAATTCGGGCAGTGGTTTTTCTACACCGAGAGGCTAGCTTGGCTAGCTATCTCAGTCAACGGGTACCAGTTGGCGGGTCGAGCGGAAGGCGATACTTCGCTCAGAAGCTGAACCGGACCTGCAATTCGATTTTGCGATTGCCCGCGGCTCCGCTTGCGAACGGACCGAAACCGCCGGCGAGAGAAGTCGATTCGCCGAATACAGGTGAGCTCAGGTTCCCATTCGGGGGCGCATAGTTGACATGGTTGATTACATTGCGGCCCGACACCGAGAAGGTCAGGTTGTATTTGCCCGCTCCCGACGCGCCGAACATTCCGCCGCCACCGCCGCCACCGCGCATACCGCCGCCGCCACCTCTGTCGCCGCCGCCACCGCCGCCCGGAGGGCCACCGCCCATCATCATGCCGCGAGGAGGTCCGCCTTGGGTGAGAGCTTGCTCGGCACGTTTACCGAAACTCCAGGTCCGGCTAATCCGCAGATTCACGGAAACGTTGCCGGGCCCTTCACCATAATTTCGCGGGATGATCGCGGATGTAGCTGTCGGACTGATATCGAAAATGCCCCACGGAGTGGAACGAATGTTGGCGGGCAGCGATGCGCTGGTCGCGAACGCGGGGCGATCGGTGAGCATACCGTCGCCATTGAGGTCGCGTCCGACGATGATGTTGAATGGCGCGCCGGAGGACAGCATCACAAACGGTGAAAACGATATGCCCCATTTCGGCGTCATGCTCCCTCCGATGAAGGCGCGATGGCGCACGTCGAAGCTGGAGCGGGAATATTCAGTGCTGAGATCGTACTGGTTCGAGGGGAAGGTGCCGGCTCCGTCGCTGTTGCCGTGCGCGCGTCCGTAGGCATAAAAGCCGAAAAGCGTAAGCTTCGCATTCACGCGGGCCGAGACGTTGCTGATGATCTGGCGCTGCCGGAAGATCCCGCTTGACTCGTAGAGGTAGATATCGCCTGCCGCGGCGCCGTAGGGGCGGACACCGCTGCCTGGAACTAGCGGATTGTAAGTGCCCGGTAGCGGAGCGTTGATATCGCGCGACCGCAGGACGTGAAGGCCTTCGGAGTTGATGAAGTTCACTGCCGCAGTGATATTGTGCGGCAACTGCCGCTCGATGCCGATCACCTCCTGCGCTACATAGGGGGCGTGAAGCTGGGAATCCACTTTATAGATCGCCTGCGGCACGCGCGAGGCGGTGAGAGACATAGTCGTGGGCACGTTGGGATAGAAACTCGGATTATCGACCACGAACTGCTGCTGAGTAATGCCGTTAAGCCGTAGCGCATTCAAACTGAGCGAGTAGTCGAAGCGGTCGTAGAAGAAGCCGCCTCCGAGGCGAAGCACGGTTTTCGCGGGACCTCCTCTTTTGCTGTCGAGTCCCCAGGCGAGGCTCACGCGAGGTCCGAAGTCGCCATGGTCGGAGATGTTAGTCTGAGTTTCAAAACGCAGTCCGGCGCTAACCGTGATGTTCGGCTTGACGCGCCAATCATCCTGAACGAATAGGCCCGCATCCACCTGATTGATACCGGCGAGAGCAGTTCCACCCGAGATGCTGAAGATTCCGGGCCCGGCACCGGCAGCGAAAATCTGAGCGGCCGTCGCGCCCTGCGCCAGCATCCTCTGCGCCTGTGCATATGTGGCAATAGAGAAGAAAGTGAACGTGCCGTTGTAATTGGACGTGGATTGGTTATCGAGTTTGTAAGCGCGCAGCCGTCCCCCGAACTTGATGGAGTGAGTGCCGCGGGTAAGCGAAGTATTGTTGGCGAATTCGTAGGAATTCAGGTGATTGAAGTTGAGGCTGAGCGGCGCGCCGCCACCGGTGAATGCGTCCTGAACGTTGATCGTCGGCTGCGTGCTGTTACCGTGCTGGGTCGAGTTCACGCGATCGTACATGAAGCGCGTTTCGTTGATCGATGTCGAGTTCAGGATCGCCGTTTCGGTAAGCTGCACGGTCTGTTCCTGACTGTCCTGCTGCGTGGCCCGCGACAGCAGGTTGAACTGGCCAATGCCCTGATTTCCGCTGGTGCGGTCGCTATAGGAGTAGCGTCCGGTCAGAGTATTGGTCGCGTTAAGAGCGTAATCGATTCGGGGGCTTACGGTAGTGTCGCGGATGGGCGTCACGATTCCGGAGTTGAACGGCACGACGTTGTAATTGGAATCGAGGACACTCGCGACTACCAATGCGTTTTCATCGATGCTGCGACGTTCCACGTCGATGAAGAACGATGTCTTCTTGTTCAGCGCGCCGCTGACATTGCCGCCAAAAAGTTCCGACTGGAAAGGCGGCTGATCGCCGGTCAGGACGAAGGGGTTTCGTGAATTGAAGACTTTGTCGCCGAAGTTGAAGAATCCCTGGCCGTGAAGCTTATCGGTTCCCGGCTTGGTCAAGATTTCGATGCGGCCGAAGCCCAGCCTGTCGTATTCGGCGGCGAAGGGATTGGAATTGATGCGAATCTCGCGGATGGAGGATTTCGGAGGAAGCTTGCCGCCGGAGAAGCCGTCGATGAAGATTTGTCCGCCATTGGGTCCGGCAGCGGGACCGGCGAGCGCCTGCAAGTCTGCCGCGAGATCGTCGGGATCGTCGGGAAGCGCTTCAAGATCGGCGCCGCGCAACACGAGTTGCCCGACATTCGATGCCGGGTCGGTCGAGACTTGCACGGTGTCGGTTACAGTGACTTCCTGTGTTTCGCTGGCGATCGGCAGGCGGGCACTGATTGTCACCGGCGCGTTGCCTTCGATTTTGATGCCGGATTTTTCAAACGCCGCGAAACCTTTGGCCATACCGCGCACGGTGTACAGGCCGGTGGGAAGAATCATCTGAAAGCTACCGGTACGATCGGTCTGATTCACGGTGACCTTGCCAGTGTCGCTGGTCGCTGTGACAGTGGCGTCCGGAATCGCAGCGCCGGATGGATCGGTGATTTGACCTTTTAGAGTTGGCCCGGTGGCTTGGGCGAAGAGACCCGCGGCCGAAATCAGTAACAAAAGCGAAGTGACGCAAACCCGCAATTTCAACATATTAATTGTGCTCTTTCTAGTGGAACGAAAATCGCGTCTCAAGGTCACTACTGTTAGTGCAAAGTATTGTAAATGTTCGTCAACCACGAGGACGATTATGAAAATCGGAGATGTGCTGCGGGGAAAATTCCCGAATCCGGGAGATGGACGACTTACTTGCTCGCAACCTTGACGGGCACCTTGTCCGGGTCCAAATACTCGAGGTAGTTCGAGAACATCTCTTCCTCGCTCTTATCTCCCCATCGGATCGCTTTGGTGTGATCCGGATTGGCCGGGTTGTTGACGCTATTGTCGAAATGCGCGGTCAGAGTCAATACGCTGCCTTTCTCGATGAGAATCGGATCCTGGAAGCGGTAGACCAGCTGCCAGTCGAAGTTGTAGTGCGGCACCGAAAGCAGAACCTCACTCTTGCCATTGGGATGCGTGACTTCGTACCGAACGTCCTTGCCGCGGAAATGCATGTGCGGTGTGATGGACAGCAGCAGTTTATCCTTTTCGAACGTGTAGCAACGCTTCACTTCATGATTTCCGTCGTCAGGAGGTATCAGGAAGAAGAAATTGCGCAGGTCCATCCGGTGCATAACTCTCTGGGGCGGACCCGGCGCAAGGTAGAGTCCTACGCTGGTGCGATCAGTTTGCAACTCGCGGACCTTGGCGTAGTGAATGGTGAACTCCAGCTTGGTTCCGGCGGGAATCCACTTCGCCGAGCCGTCGGCGAATACGTCGGGCTGGCGGCCCGGCAGATACGATGCCAGCGCGCCTTCCTGGAATCCATGGATGTACGGAAGGCTTGGCGCATCCGGCGCACAGGCATTGTCGAGCACAGGAGCGTCAGTGCGGATTCGCGTCAGTTTCCCATCGTGCTCCAGATATGGGCCGATGGAATTCATGGCCTGAATGGTGGCAGGTCCGGCTTCTTTCTCGCGCATCACCGGATTCACGTGCGCGTGATGCACGACGCGCCGGTTGCCCGGACGAAGTTCTGCGCCACGTATCCAGATTCCTTCCTTAAAGTTTGTGGGCACGATGAAGTGCTCATAGTCGTCGGCGCCAGGCTTAACAGCGAAATCCTCGCCGATATCCACGATGATGTCCGGTTTTCCCAAACTCCAACCGCCGGCGAAATCGGGCGTCTTGGGCAGGTTCTTCGGATCGCCCTCCGGTGCTCCGCCGTCTGTCCACGCTGTGATTGTCTCGATTTCACGCGAATTCAGCCGGCCATCGTTCGCGAAATGGCCATATTGCGGATCGGCGAACCACGGAGGCATCTTGCGACTCAACACAGCCTCGCGAATCGATCTCGCCCAGGGACGCGCCGACTTGTAGTCCAAGAGCGACATGGGCGCGATGCTGCCCGGACGGTGGCATTGAACGCAACGCTCGTACAAAATAGGCGCGACGTCTTTGCTGAATGTCGGGCTGAACGCGGGCGCTGCCGACAGGACGGCCGCGAGCGGCGCTATGGCGAGGATTCGGAGCGGCATAATCACGGCCATGTCCGGAGAATATCAGAAATTGCGCCCCGCAGGTAAAGGTGTCTGGTCGCCGATTATCCGCAGGCCAGCCTCGTAGCTCCGGTACACGTGCTCGAAGACGCCGTCCCAGGCCTTGGAGCAGGCAAAGTCTCGCGCGGCGCGGCCCATCTCTTGCCGCAGGGTTTCGTTCTCCATCAGACGGATGACGCTACGTTCGAAACCATTTACGTCTTCAGCATGGAATCCTGTAACTCCATCCAGGATTTCGACCCTGGCGCCCGTTTCCGGGCTTACGATTACGGGCACGCCAGACGCCATAGCTTCGAGCAATACGAGTCCAAAGGTGTCGGTGCGGGAGGGGAAAACGAATGCGTCCATATCCGCGAAAGCTTCCGCCAGTGCTTCGCCTCGGAGAACACCGGGCAACTCGCCGAATTTGAGATGCTTCCGCAGCCATTCACGCTCGCCGCCGTCTCCCACGATGAGCACGCGAAAATCGCTCCTGCCCGCCGCGATCAGCGCCTGTTCCAATGCGGCGATCGAGCGAACATTTTTCTCCGGCGTCAATCGTCCGACGTAGCCGATACAGAAGGGACCGCCGCGCCGCTTCCTGCGGCGGGGCGAAAAGAGATCTGTGTCGACTCCATGGCGCATTAGAAACGACGGCCGGCCCGTTCGTTCGCTGAGCAGGTCCACCATCGACTGGTTCGGCGCAAGCGTGAACCGGCCATAGTGATAGAACCACATACAGGCGCGCAGACTCTGCTCTTCCGCCTTTTGTGAAAGCTTGTCCCTCCACCCATTGGGGAGAAACGAAAAGCTCTGCTCCAATCGCCGGCCGGCGTATTCGTGCAGGTTGGTGTGCCAGGAAGCGACCAGGGGGACTTTCAGCAGATGCGCCATCCACATACCCATGATTCCCATATCGCCGGGCCCGGTGATCTGCACGAGATCGGGCTGAAAGGGCCGGATTGCGGCCAAAACGCGATTTCTGTAGCGGCTGAGCAAGGGGTCGCAGTAGAGGTCGTGATCCAGGCGGAAGGCTGCGAAGCCTCGTTTCAACTCCAGTTTGGTTAGGAATTGGCCGGGGGTCAACCGGCTGCGGCTGCCGCTATGCGCGCAGAAAAGAGGTATCTCGCGGCGTAAGGAGTATGCGGCGAATTCGCGGCTTAAGGTGGCAACGCCATTCGCCTCGTTATATGAATCGGTAAAAAGCGCAACTCGCAGCGAAGATGGCACGAGAAAGCATCAATAGAAAAGATACTTACGCCACTGTTCGTCGCTCTTGCCGAGCAGGCGCATCAGATGCCGGCTGGTGTGGAGACTGAAAGGACGCGGCGCGCGGGCGAGTTTCATCCCGGCTTCTTCGGGCGTGCGGTTGCCCTTGCGGTTATTGCACGGATGGCAACATGCCACCAGGTTCTCCCATGCGGATTCGCCCGCGCGGGAACGAGGGATCACGTGGTCGAGCGTGAGTTCGCCCGACGCTAACGTCTTGTGGCAGTACTGGCAGGTGTAGCGGTCGCGCATGAGGATATTCTTGCGCGAAAGAGCGCGCGTCTGGTGCGGAATGCGCCGATATTCGAGCAGCCGGATTACCGAGGGCAGCCGGACACTCCGGCGCGTCGAATGAACGGCGTGGGTCGTTTCTTCTTCGGCCGAGGCGACGCCTTTGAGAACCAATACCAGAGCGCGGCGAGCCGCGCAGATGTTGATGGGCTCGTAACTCGCGTTGAGTACAAGCACGGGCTTCTGGAGTCTGGCTGAACTCATCGCATACCTTCCTCGACAGCGGGTTTCTTCATTGCAGTAGTATCCAGTGACGCGAATCTACGATCCACGCGCGCCAGGGTCAGGAGCGTAACCGAACTTGCGCCCGCCCGTTTGATTGCGGCCGCACAGGCGGTGCCGGTTGCGCCGGTGGTCATGACATCATCGATCAGCAGAATTCGTTTTCCGGCTAGCCGCGCCTTCTTGCGAACACGAAACGCGCCGGCGACGTTTTTCCGGCGTTTGTTATTGGTAAGGCCGGCCTGGACCGTGGTAGCGCGAACACGCCGTACGGCGTCAATCATCGGGACGCGATGATGCCGGGCGACGAGTCGCGCCAGAATCTCGCTCTGATTGAATCCACGCTGCCAATGCCTACGCCAATGCAGCGGCATAGGAACGACGAAATCAAAGCTCCCGGCTTCCGATCCAGTTTCGTCATCGGGTAAGGCGCGGCATAGAAAACCAGCGAGCCGCTTCCCAAGAGGCTTGATTCCCGAGTACTTGAAGAGGTGGATCAGCTTGCGAAGCGATCCGTCGTAGAGTCCGTAGGAGTAGGCACGATCAAACGCGCGCATTCCGCTCGAACATAGGTGACAAACGCCTTCAGCGTTCAAAGGGAAAGCATTACTGAACGGCGTATGACAGCAGGCGCAGAAGTGTTCGGCAAGAAGCGGCGAGGGCGCTTCCAGGCACTCGGCACAGACCGGGACACGAGTTACGCCAGTTAACGGCCGGTTACAAACGCGGCACTCATCGGGGAAGAAAATCGAAAAAAGACCGTGCGGGACCTTTAAAGCGAGGTTGACGAGCGCTACCGGCGAGCCTACGCGAGTACTCGAGAAGGCTCACCTCCCGGTTTAGCACACGATCGCATCGATAGCGGATACATAGGACTCTGCTCCGTCACTTTTCATGATAGGGACATAGCAACGAGTATGTCAAATGTACCTGCGTGTGCGGGGCAGACTCGGCTGCTGATTCCATCAGGAAATTGCGCGAGAAGTGAATCAACTGCTGGGCCGCATTGAGTGAACTGCTGGAGTTTGATGCGGCCGCCCCGGATCGGCACCTGTTGCCCGGCGCTTGTGGTCATCGGCGCCATACCATGAACTGCGCTACCGGCCAGTACTCACCGTGATGGTTGGGTGGGGTGGAAGCGTCCGAGCCTTGCTTCGATCGAAATCGAACCGGACGACAGTGCATGCCGGCAGATATCCTCCAATAAAGTGAATGACCGGCGCATAGTCTCTAATTAACCGCACGGGCGCCGAAGCCTAGAATGGAACGTCATCCTCGGTAACGCCCTGGCCGTAGTCGTCGGGCTGGGGGTTCTGTTGAGGCACAGCCTGCGGGCGGGCGCTCCGTGGCATAGAGACCGGACCCGGGGAGTACTCGGCGTTTTCCCCAGTCCCTTCGCCGCCTCGTCCCTGACCTCCGAGGAGAATCACTTCTTCCGCTACGACCTCGGTCGCCCACACCTTCTTGCCGTCCTTATCCTCATAGCTGCGGGTCTGGATACGGCCCTCTACATAAACCTGCTTGCCTTTGGTGAGATAGTTGGCGAGATTTTCGGCGCGCCAGAGGACTACGTTCGTCCAATTCGCCTCTTCTTTCCATTCACCCGACTGCTGATCCTTCCAGCGCCGGCTAGTCGCCACAGAGAATTTCGTGACAGAAACTCCTCCGGGAGTGAACTTGGTTTCGGCGTCACGGCCGAGGTTTCCTATCAGGATGACTTTGTTAACGCTGCGCGATGCCATACCTTTTGAACTGTATCAGGAGGGAGCTAGAGAAACAACCCGATTTTGGCTCAAACCTTTTCAGGAACTGCGAATGGTTTGCGATAACCCCTCGGAGCATCGCGCAGAAACGCATTGGCTTCGTCGTCTCCCACGGCCTGTTGCGTTGTGGGGTCGAAGTGAATGGTGCGTCCCAGGCGATACGAGGTGTTAGCCAAGTGCATTAGTCCTGCCGAGATGTGACCCTCCTCGATGGGTGCGTGCAGATCCTCCTTCTTTCGGCTTATCACGCAATCGATGAAGTTCTTAAAGTGCGCCGACTGGTCGTTTTCATGAACGGTTGGCTGAGGCTGCTGCTCGCGTCCCAGCCAGACCTTGTAAGCACCGGTGTCTTCATCGGCGGTGGAAAGATAGCCCTTCGAGCCGTAGAAAATATTGCCCACGGAGTTACTGTCGCCGGCGCGGCGCGCGAGATCAGGCGTGCCGATTCCCGCTTCGTGATTCGTCATCCAGTGGCGAACCTCGAAGCTGATCATGCGGTGTTTGCCGCCGGGGACATTGAACTCGAAGGCACAGACCAGATCGTTGGGTGTGTCCTGATCGTCATCGAACATGAAGTGCCCACCGATCGCGGAAACCTTGCTGGGGAATCCCGCGCCGAGCGCCCAACGCGCCATGTCGAGCTGGTGTACTCCCTGATTGCCCAGATCGCCATTGCCGTACGTGTAATTCCAATGCCAGTTGTAATGGAAACGATTGCGAGTGAACGGATGGACGGGCGCGGGGCCGGTCCAGAGATCATAATCGACTCCGGCGGGCACGGGTTCCACGGCTGCATGTCCGATGGTGTCGCGCCATTTGAAGCAGACGCCGCGAGTCATGTAGACTTCGCCGAGGTACCCGTCGTGGACCTTCTGAATGGCTTCGCGTATCGCGGTGTTCGAGCGGATCTGAGTGCCGTGCTGGACCATGCGACCGTAGCGAGCGGCAGCCTTAATCAACTGCTGGCCTTCCCATAAGTTGTGGGTGCAGGGTTTCTCAACGTAGACATCTTTACCGGCCTGGCAACCCCAAATGGCCATAAGAGCATGCCAGTGATTGGGGGTGGCGATGGAGATGGCATCGATGTTCTTGTCTTCGAGCAGCTTGCGGATATCGACGAAGGTCTGGGGCTTGGGCGCTCCCATTTTCTCTATCGCGGCAAGGCACTTGGCGGCAACTGTGTCATCGATATCGCAAATCGCGGCGATCTCCACATTGGGGAGTTTGGAGTAGTTGCGGAGATGATCCATGCCGCGCCCGCGAACGCCGCAAAGTGCCACGCGGACGCGGTCGTTCGCTCCCAGCACGCGTTGAGGTTTGGCCATTAGGGCGACACCCCCGAGCACTGCCGGAAATAAGTCACGGCGGGTAAGTGCGGACGATTCGTTCGACATAAAACAGCTCCTCGTGAATGATTCTATTCTATCTTTTATTACATCTCTTTCCGAACCGCGCTGTCGATAATCTTATCGGCAACCCTAACATCCTTCACCTTCAGCAGCACGAATGTGGGAACTCCGGACACTTTCGGCGCTTTTACATGATCGAATTCCACGCCCTCCACCTGATCGAGCACAAACGCCGGCCGCCGGTCTTCCTGCATAAAGCCGACCTTGACATGGTTCAGTACGATGCCTTTCGCATGCCGCAGGAAGAAGCCCCAGGCGGGCAGCATCCCAAACATAGACGGCTCCGGATATTCCTTCTCCCTTTCAGGCGTCTCGAAGGGCTCACGCGGCGGGACGCCGCCGGATTGCCGGAAGAAGAACGTATTCACCAGATCGGAGGGTTGTTTCGCGACCTGATCGAGCGTGAGCCCCCCGCGATACAGAATTCGGATGTTGTTGAGGCTCACGTCTTCGACATCGTGCCCGGGAATCCCGCTGATTATCGAACCGTAACGCGGATCGGCGTTGTAGACCACCACGTTACTGATGTTCACTCGCCGGACCGATCCCTCAGGTGTACCCTCGGGCGCGCGCATGCGCCTACCGAGCCGGATAAAGATAGGCGCGTTGGACACGTCGCGCATGGTGATGTTGGACACGGCAATGTCTTCGATGTTCGAGCCGTCCACACTTTCGATCGCAAGTCCGCGCGAGCGATCGAAGACCACATTCGGAAATGGTGATGTTGCGGAAATCGCCTTCTGATTCCGTGCCGATCTTGACTCGTCCGGTGGGACCGTCGCGGTCCGGCGCGCGTGTTACGGTCCGCTTGTACGTGGCGTCCAGGAGTGAACCGATATCGTAACCGCTGACCAGGCAATTGGCGATCGTTACGTTTTCGGTGGATCGGGCGGCCCCGAGGGCGTGCGTGCCCTTGAGCACGATTGCGTCGTCGTTCGGAGTGTTGACGCTGCAATTCGAGATGCGCACGTTGCGGCACGAGTCGACATCGATGCCGTCGCGATTGGTATCGATTTTGACATTATCGATGGTCAGGTTATCGACGCCCGTGACCAGGATTCCGAAGTGTCCGCCGGAGGCAATCGAAAAATCGCGGAACGTTACATTGTGGCAAAGCTTGAGCGCGATTGCCTTATCGCCGCCGCCGCGTTCCCCGCGCGTCAGCGCTTTGCCGCTGATCAGGCCGCCTCCCACGATCGCGACATTCTCGATGTTCTCGCCCCATATCAGGCTGTTGTGCCAATGGCTGTGGCCGAAGTCCTGAAACTTGTCCCACTCGATTCGGTTCAGCCGTGTCGTACGCGGCGGCTTCCCCACTCGCTTCAATGACAGCGCCGCGATCGATTTGCAGGGTAATGTGGCTTCGCAGGCGAATCGATCCGGTGAGATAAGTGCCCGCGGGAAACGAAACCGTCCCGCCGCCAGCAGCGGACGCCGCGTCGATTGCCTTGTCGATGGCATCGCGATCCTGCATCTTGCCGTCGCCCTTCGCGCCGAACGTTCTAACGTCGAAAGTCGCGGCTTGAGCTATACCAAAGATTGCGAAAACCAGAACCAGGCGCTTCATTCGTATATTCTAACGATTGCCTGCGAGGGAATACATCTTTGGAGGAATGGTGAAAATCGTCGGCACTCGCTAACGTAGAGCTGTATGCCAGCTAACCGCCTCCTCGCGGCGATCATGGTCAGCTTCGCGGGCGCGAGCGCGGCTGACTATCAAACACCCTCCTTTAGCGCGGATGGCGTGGTCAACGCAGCCACGGGTCAACCGGGGATCGCACCCTACTCGATTTGCACTATTTACGGGACGAATCTATTTCTCGACGGAGTGGCCAGCGCGAGCGGTGGAACTCAGATACCTGGGCCGTTCAGCGGCATTTCTGTCCTCATCGGGCCCATACCGGCGGGTGTCTTCTACGTATCGTCTAACCAGGTCAACCTGTTGATTCCGAATTCGCTCACTCCCGGAACTTATTCGGTGACCGTGGTCCGCGATGGAATTGCGAGCTGCGACCCTTCGCAATTACCCGCATGCAAGCCCGTATCGATCGCGATTCAGGAGGTGTCTCCTGGACTGTTTGCCTCATCGCCGGGAGTTGCAAGCGCTACCCACATGGACGGCAGCCCGGTTAATACCACATCTCCCGCTTCCCCTGGCGAAATCGTCACATTATGGGCTACGGGTTTGGGCCGCACGCAACCCGATCAGACCGACCGATTAACTGCGCAATCGGCAGCCCCGATTGTTCACCTCGTGGATTTCCAGGTGCTGCTGGACGGCGCTCCGGTCGATCCGTCTCGCGTCCAATATGCCGGAGTCACGCCGCATTCCGCTGGATTGTACCAAGTCAATGTAAAGCTGCCGAACGATCTTTCTCAGAACAATCCCGAAGTCCGTTTCAGCCTCGCTGGATCGATGTCGCCAACCGGCTTGCATCTACCCACCGCGCCGGTCCAAGCCGCGCAGCCCTAGTCAGCGGTTCTTTGCGCTTACCGCGGCTTCGCCTTTACCAATGGGTTTGTAATCGGCGTAAGTGATTGTTTCATCGATAGCGCGGTTCTTTACCAGCATGATTCTCGCCGAGCCATCCACGGTGATTTGCTTCGGCATCCAATGCTCCGCGTCCACTTTGACCTGCGTGAGCGTGATGTGAGCTCCCGGCCCAATGCGAGCGAGGAACCATCCGATGGAGATCGTGTTAATCACGTTGGCTTCGGCCTTGGTCCAGCGTAGATCCTGCCCGTCGACCCACAGCTTGCCTTCGATGTCCGAGAACATCCTCGCGTTCTTGGCCTTCGGCACATAACCCTCTTTCGGCGTGAGCTCGATCACGTAATTGGTTCGGCTGTTGACGGTCTCTGGCGCCAGCAGCTTCATATTGAACGCGTTAGGGATCTCGTGTAAGAACTCCCGCTCGTTCCGGTACTTCCGCAAGCGACGGGCGTGCTGCTCCGGTGTCTCATGTTCGCGGGTGTCCATTGCTTTTTCGAACTTTTCGTTTTCCTTGCGCGCCTCGTCCCCGGTCAAAGGATGCCCATCCTTCGCGATCAAGCGGCTATACGGCGTACCGTCGAGAACGGAGACGCGGGAGAGTTCAACATGCTTCGTCCGATCCGAGGAATCCTTGGTGATCTCGGTTTCGGTGTAGCTGAATTTGAGAGCGGCCTCCCAGTCCTTATCGTAGTTGGCGATCGACTGAGTCACAATATCGCGCGCGCTCAACTCCGCACAATACGCGCTTGGGACTGCCAAACCTAAGAGGGCGAACGGTAAGAGGCTTTTCACACAACTCCTTTTCACACGCTTCTAATAGCAACATTGATGCCAAAGCCGCGAAACGCTTGTGTCCTCGGCGTTTACTATAAACTGTTGGGGATGCTTCCTGCGGACCGTCTGTGCTAGAGCTCAAGAACATTCGCAAAAGCTTCGGCGGCGTGGCCGCTTTGAAAGACGGTAACCTGACCGTCTCCTCCGGCGAAGTCCACCTGTTGCTCGGCGAGAACGGCGCGGGCAAGTCCACCCTCATGAAGATCGTTGCGGGCATGTTGGAACGCGACGGCGGCGAAATGCTGTGGAACGGAACGCCGGTCAATGTACGGACGCCACGCGAAGCCGCGGCAATCGGGATTGCCATGGTACACCAGGAGTCGTTGCTCGCGCCGCATCTGACCGTAGCGGAGAACATCTTCCTTGGTCGGGAATGCGATCGCGGGGACAGGTCTCCTCAGGCGCGGCCAGATGCGGGATGAGGCGGAGCGGCTCATCGAGCAGCATCATTTCCCGCTGCATCCCGAGTGGCCGGTGGGGCGATTGAGCCCCGCGGGCAAACAGCTTGTCGAGATCTGCCGCGCGCTGCACAACGGCTGCAGCCTGCTGATCTTCGATGAGCCGACGTCGTCGCTGACAATCGATGAGAGCGCCGAAGTGATGCGCATCGTACGCGAACTGCGCGATCGTAAGATGGGTGTCATCTACATCACGCATCGTTTGGAAGAGCTGCGCTCGATCGGCGATCGCGTGACGGTGTTGCGCGACGGGAACACCGTGCATCAGGGAGCGCTGCGGGACATCTCCACGCAAGGTCTGATTGCGCACATGGTGGGCCGCGAACTTTCAGCGGTCTATAGCCGCAAGTCGCCGACACCGGTGTCGCCTCGGCCGGAGAGCTCGCCTTTGCTCGAACTCCGCCATCTGAATGTGGGGAGCAAGCTTCACGACATTTCGCTTTCGCTGCGCGCGGGCGAGATCGCGGGCATGGCCGGGCTGATCGGCGCCGGACGCACGGAGCTGTGCCGAGCGATCTTCGGTATCGATCGCATCGATTCCGGGGAGATGCTCCTCGATGGGCGTGCGCTACGCGTGAATTCGCCGCGCGATGCAGTCCGCGCGGGAATCGCGCTCGTCACCGAAGACCGGCAGATCACCGGTCTCGCCACAAAGCTTCCGATCTCTTTCAACATGACGCTGGCCAACACCGATGGAATCAGCCGCTGGGGCGTCCTGGACCTCGCGCGGCAGGCGAGTGTGACTGCCGAGTACCAGAAGAAGCTGCGCATCCGCATGGCGAGCCCTAAGCAACCTGCGGGCAGGTTGAGCGGAGGGAACCAGCAGAAGGTGGTAATCGGGAAGTGGCTGTTCCGCGGCGCGCGTGTGTTCCTGTTCGATGAGCCGACTCGCGGGATCGACGTCGGCGCGAAAGTGGAGGTCTTTGAGTTGATGGATGAACTGGCACGATCCGGCGCGGCGGTGCTGATGGTGAGCTCGGAGATGCAGGAGCTGCTGCAGGTAGCCGACCGGATCCTCGTGATGCGGCAGGGCTATATCGCCGGCGAACTGCCGGGACGCACGACGACTCAGGAGGAGATCATGCGGCTAGCGGCTCTCATCACGCCAGAGCAGCGAGGTAACAAGTGACTAGGGCGGGAAACTTTCCGTGGCAGAAGATTCTGCCCTTCCTCAGCTTGATTGTCCTCTTCATCGGCCTGGCGATCGCCTCGCCGCATTTTCTGACGAGCACCAATCTCTCGAGCGTTGTGCGGCAGACGGCGGTGATCAACATCATGTCGCTGGGCATGACCATCATCATCATCTCCGGCGGCATCGATCTTTCAGTAGGCGCAATTCTCGCTATGAGCGGACTGCTGGGGACGATGGCTATGGCGAAAGGGATGCCGATCATCGTGGGCGTGGGCGCCGGCATCGTAGCGGGGCTCGCATGTGGATTGCTGAACGGATTCCTGATCGCGAGGTTGAACATCGCTCCTTTCATTGTCACGTTGGGGACGCTTGGCATCTTCCGCGGAGCGACGCTGATCGTCTCGAACGGTCTGCCAGTGCATGAGATCCCGCCGGGCTTCGCCTTTCTCGGCGAGGGGAATCTTCTCTACGTCCCGTTCGTGCTGTGGCTGCTGCTGCTGTGCGCGGTCGCGATGCACTTCATTCTGGATCACACCAAGCTTGGGCGATATGCGTTCGCGATCGGCAGCAATCCCGCCGCAGCAATCTACGCGGGCATCCCGGTGAACGCGTACACCGTCGCGGTCTACGCGATCGGCGGAATGTTGACGGGGCTTTCGGGAATGATCGAGGCTTCGCGGCTTATGACCGGACAACCGACGGCGGGCCAAGGATACGAACTGCAGGCGATTGCGGCGGTAGTGATTGGCGGCGGCAGCTTGACCGGAGGCGAGGGCAGTGTTGTCGGCACGCTGATCGGCGCGTTCATCATGGGTCTGCTATCGAACGGCAGCGATCTGCTCGGCATCTCGAACTACGTGCAGCAGGTGGTGATCGGCGCGGTGATCATACTTGCGGTGAGCGTGGACGAACTGCGAAAACGGCGGGCGTAGCAAGAAGAAGGTGAAGGGCAATAAAAAAGGCTCCGGCGAACCGGAGCCTTTCTAGCTAAATCTGCGTCCTGTCTGAACGCCGCAGCTACTTCTTCTTCTTCGGAGCAGCTTTCTTCTTTGCGGCGGCTTTCTTGGCTGCGTTCTTCATCTTGTGATTCTCCCTAACATCAAATTTTGCGATTTGAAAAATCGCAATGTGATTCATATATAAGGTTCTTCGCGAAGAAAGTCAAGAAAAAAATGTTCATGCCCTTGAAAGAATGTTCCGGGCGATCTCCGATGACGCGGCGCCCATCGAACAATCGATACGGTACCGGTCGAAGAAACATGCGTGAAGTTGCTTGCCAGCGCGGGTTTCACGCACATTCGCAATCTCAATGCGAGATGTTGACCGTGAGATTCAGAACTTGATTCGTGGGCGCGACGGTGATGCGCAACGGATAGGGGCCGGGCTTCATCTGCGGGTCGGCGGTGAGGGTCAGCGTCGCAATCTCGTTGGCCTTGAGTTCCCTCTTGTCGAACTTTGCGCCGATTCCCGTCTGCTCGATCGGCAGAAACTGGGTGCTGATCGACAGCGACACCGGACCGGGAAGCGTATTCGCAAGTTTGACGGTTTGCGGTTTGCCGGCGACGAGATCGAGGGACGTCCGATCGATCTTCACCGCGGACTGAAGCGCGGCGATGTTCACGTTGGGGGAAGCGGGAAGACTATCTCCGTTGCTCCGCGCGGTTGTCGATCCCGCCGGTTCCTTCACGTCGCCGAACGGGGTGTGGCGCGAAGCTTCCTTGTTGTAGTACCAACACCAAAGTCCGTTTTCGATTTTCCAGTAGCTGGCGAAAGGCATCGCCATCTCCTTCGAACTGGAGAATGGAAGAAGAACCGGCATCGTGCCGATAACGACCACTTTCGCCTTTGTGAAGTTCTCTGAGTATTGGATGTCGCCGATTTTGAAGTCTCGCAGCTCCGGTTTGCTCAAAACATAGAAGTCGTCTTTTGCTTCTTCGGCAATGAGCTGTTCGGCAAGCCGATACTTGTGCGCGACGTGAAAATCGTAGAACTGTTTGATGCGGGCGCGAAGAGCATCATCCACGTCCTGCGGCGGTTTGTCCAGATTCGACGGCGAACTCTGGGCCGAAAGGGTGATGGCAAGAAAGAAGAACGGAACGCAACGATACATAGCTTATAAGCTCAATTCTACCGGAAACGGCTCTACATTCGAGGCGGGCATGAGCCCTTGACCGACTCTATACTATTAAGAACGTGCCTCGGAATGTCCCGTACCGCGCCGCGTCTAAGCCCCGCCCCAAGTTATCTCAGGCTCTGCCCCAATCCCGGACCCCCCGGCGCATGGCAGACGTCTCGTCGAAATCGATTTTCGATCTGGCGATCTGTCTCAGCCTGATTCTGACGGCGTTCAGTGTCTACGCCCAGACCGGCCGGTTCGATTTCACCAATTACGACGATCCCTTATACGTGTCCGATAATATCCACGTCCAGGCAGGCCTCACGTGGGAAAGCATCCGATGGGCGTTCACCGCCGTGGTTGCCTCGAATTGGTCGCCCGTCACGCTTCTGTCCCATATTCTCGATTGCCAGTTCTTCGGAATGAATAGCGGGATGCACCATCTGGTAAATTTTCTGCTGCACGGCTTTGCATCCATGTTGCTATTTGCATCTCTGCAGCGTGCCAGCCACGCGCGCTGGCCGAGCGCGTTCGTCGCCTTCGTATTCGCGCTGCACCCATTACATGTCGAATCGGTTGCCTGGATCGCCGAGCGCAAGGACGTTCTGAGCGCATTCTTCTGGTTCCTGACGCTTTATGCCTATGTACGCTACGCCGAACGGCCGAGCTTTTTCAGGTACCTGCTGGTGGGTATACTCTTCTGCTTCGGGCTGTTGGCCAAGCCGATGCTGGTCACCCTTCCGGCCACGCTCCTGCTGTTCGACGTGTGGCCCCTGCGCCGCACTCAATTTCCCAAGATCGTATGGGAGAAGCTTCCGCTGATCGCTCTCTCTGCCGCCGCATCGGCGGTAACGTTTCTCGCGCAACGCGAGACGGGAGCCGTTCAGTCCTTCCCTTTCGCGGTGCGTATCGAGAACGCCCTGATTTCATACATCGCTTATATCGCGGAATTTTTTTGGCCTGTTAGCCTGGCGGTGCTTTATCCATACCCGCAATCGCCATCGGCGTGGCAGGCCGCCGCTGCCTTCGCGGCCATCTTGGGAGTGTCGGTCGCAGCGATACTCTCGTGGCGAACGCGTCCCTACATCGCAACCGGCTGGTTCTGGTACCTCGGAACTCTTGTCCCTGTCATCGGGCTGGTACAAGTTGGTTTGCAGGCCCGCGCCGACCGGTACATGTATATCCCAATGATCGGTTTAACGATAATTCTGGGATGGGGCGCGATGGATGTTATTGCGAGATGGCCGCGAACCAAGCCCGCATTGATCGCGGCGGGAGTCTTCGCCTGTACAGCGTGCATGGCGGTTGCCTGGGCGCAAACCGAGTACTGGGAGAACAGCGGAACGCTCTTCCAACACACCATCGACGTGACCGGGCCCAACGCCGTTGCGCATTACAATCTCGGCAACTATCTGATGAATAGCCGGCACACCCTCGAAGCGATGGCCCATTTCAAAACTGCCCTGCGCATAAAGCCAGATTACCCGGAAGCCTACAACAATCTCGGGATCCTCCTGGTGGACATTCCTGGTCGGGAGGCAGAAGCGTTTACGAATTTCCAGACGGCCCTTCGTCTACGCCCGGATTTGGCGCCGGCCCGGTTTAATTTGGGCGTTGCGTTGTCCCGCCTCCCAGGCAAGACACCGGAGGCCATCGCCTATTTTGAGGCACTACAGCGCACCCACCCAGATCCCGAGATCCTGAAGATGATCAATCGCCTGCGGGCTGGACAGAAGTAGTTCGGCATACCTTCACAAAATGCGGAGGGCGAACCTCATGCCTGCTATCGTACCCAATCAGGTAAGAGGTAACAGTCTGAAGTTTGCTAGGGTTGAGTCCGGGCTCCAGGCCCAGAGGTTTGGCTAAGGTAGTCCACCTTCTGTTGGGTAGCAATGGATTTCGTGGAAAGGCGGGAGGGCAATAAACATAGGTAGGCTGTCGCCAGCTTTCCCTGTTACACCACCCGGCGTACGGGTCCGTACCGGGCGGTTCGGCGGGTTAAGCTATCGGCTGGCAGTCAATTTCGGAATCCCGAGCGAGTCGAAGTAAGCATTGGGCAGCGCAGAACTGAGCGCCGGGCTGTTTGCCAGCCTCCACGGTCCATGAGCGCTGCCCGCCGTTTTCGCGGCGAGATCTTTGCCCACACCCCGCTTCCGCAGTTCAGCAAATCGTACCGAACCCCGTTTCCACTGCTTCCAGATCACAGACCGTAGCCTGCGTCTGGTCCACTCCTCCAGACCTTGCAACACCGATGGCGTCTGGCATTGACCAAAGTAGCCAATCCATCCGCGAAGATAACGACCCAACTCCCCGGCCATTTTCTCCACTTTCACGCCACGCGTCCGACGCGTGATGTTTCCGACCTTCTCTTTAAATCGAAGTACCGCTTTCGGCGCAATCCGCCGTTTTGGTTCCCGATTCGCCGTAAAACTGAAGCCCAGAAACTTCCGCTCCCATGGCCGTGCCACCGCACTCTTCTGCTGGTTCACCTTGAGCTTGAGCTTCGTCGTGATGAATCGCGTTATGCTCTCCATCACCCGTTCTCCGGCCCGCCGGCTGCGAACATAGATGTTGCTATCGTCCGCATACCGCGCAAAACGGAGGCCGCGCCGCTCCAACTCTCGATCAAACTCGTCGAGTACGATATTACTGAGCAAGGGCGAAAGTGGACCTCCTTGCGGAGTCCCCTCATCCACCGGACTCACCAGTCCGCTTTCCATTACGCCAGCTGTGAGAAACGTCCGGATCAGCTTCAGCATTCGCTTGTCGCTGACCCGTTCGGCGATCTTTGCCATCAGTTTGTCATGCGAAACCTGATCGAAGAATTTCTCCAAATCAAGATCCACACACCAGCGATAACCCTCGGCGATATACTTCTGCGCCGCCGCCACCGCCTGATGCGCCGACCGCGCAGGACGAAACCCGTAACTGTGTTCGGAAAACGTCCGGTCCCATCTGCGTTGCAGTACTTGCATCACCGCCTGCTGGATGAATCGATCCAGCACCGTCGGGATGCCAAGCTTTCGCACCCCTCCGTCCGGCTTCGGGATTTCCACCCGTCTGACCGGCTGCGGTTTATAGTTCCCGCTCAGCAACTGTTCCCGGATGACTGGCCAATGCTGTTTCAGGTGCTCTGGTAACTGCTGGACGGTCATCCCATCCACACCAGCACTCCCTTTATTGGCCTTGACTCGTGCCAATGCCTGCTTGCAGTTTTCCCGCTCGCAGACCTCTTCCATCAACTGTTCACCAATGGCCGGGCTTTCTGTCCCGCGCTTCGCCGCGAGCGATTCGGTCCCTTCATTGGATACCCTCGGAGCTTCACTCCTACTCTCTTCCATGAAGGCCAGCAGTAGCTGGTTATTCTGCCGCTTGTCGCTCATGAGTTGCGCTGCCTACTTGCCACTCCCATCAACCCCTTGCGGGGACCGTTTGGGCCTTCATCACTCACGTGACTAATACGCCCTCTGCTGACTTCTGCCGCCCGGTCAGGATCGATCACTCGACCCTCAGTCCCGATTCCGGGACAAACGGCAGATCTCCCGAGGTAAGTTCGACTGCCTTCCGCACGCAACCGCCGAATTTACAACCAGTGCCTTTGATGGATATGGGCTTCGTGATCATCGGCTCACTCGCCCGGCACCGTATGCCTCAGATCCGGTTCTTGTACATCGGCTCGTACGTTTGCTCCACGCTTCTTTCAGACCCCACCTCACGATGACGCCCTTGCGCTTCGCTATGACTTCACCTCCATCAGGTTGTCAAAAGGACTTTCACCTTCGAGCTGTCGAACATGCTCGGCACACATAAACATAGGTAGGCTGTCGCCAGCTTTCCCTGTTACACCACCCGACGTACGGGTCCGTACCGGGCGGTTCGGCGGGTTAAGCTATCGGCTGGCAGTCAATTTCGGAATCCCGAGCGAGTCGAAGTAAGCATTGGGCAGCGCAGAACTGAGCGCCGGGCTGTTTGCCAGCCTCCACGGTCCATGAGCGCTGCCCGCCGTTTTCGCGGCGAGATCTTTGCCCACACCCCGCTTCCGCAGTTCAGCAAATCGTACCGAACCCCGTTTCCACTGCTTCCAGATCACAGACCGTAGCCTGCGTCTGGTCCACTCCTCCAGACCTTGCAACACCGATGGCGTCTGGCATTGACCAAAGTAGCCAATCCATCCGCGAAGATAACGACCCAACTCCCCGGCCATTTTCTCCACTTTCACGCCACGCGTCCGACGCGTGATGTTTCCGACCTTCTCTTTAAATCGAAGTACCGCTTTCGGCGCAATCCGCCGTTTTGGTTCCCGATTCGCCGTAAAACTGAAGCCCAGAAACTTCCGCTCCCATGGCCGTGCCACCGCACTCTTCTGCTGGTTCACCTTGAGCTTGAGCTTCGTCGTGATGAATCGCGTTATGCTCTCCATCACCCGTTCTCCGGCCCGCCGGCTGCGAACATAGATGTTGCTATCGTCCGCATACCGCGCAAAACGGAGGCCGCGCCGCTCCAACTCTCGATCAAACTCGTCGAGTACGATA
Organism: Terriglobia bacterium; assembly: GCA_963767545.1. Classification (GTDB taxonomy): domain Bacteria; phylum Acidobacteriota; class Terriglobia; order Bryobacterales; family Bryobacteraceae; genus CAVVFX01. Next base: position 157,937 of record CAVYEV010000017.1, on the reverse strand, counting down.
TTACTGAGCAAGGGCGAAAGTGGACCTCCTTGCGGAGTCCCCTCATCCACCGGACTCACCAGTCCGCTTTCCATTACGCCAGCTGTGAGAAACGTCCGGATCAGCTTCAGCATTCGCTTGTCGCTGACCCGTTCGGCGATCTTTGCCATCAGTTTGTCATGCGAAACCTGATCGAAGAATTTCTCCAAATCAAGATCCACACACCAGCGATAACCCTCGGCGATATACTTCTGCGCCGCCGCCACCGCCTGATGCGCCGACCGCGCAGGACGAAACCCGTAACTGTGTTCGGAAAACGTCCGGTCCCATCTGCGTTGCAGTACTTGCATCACCGCCTGCTGGATGAATCGATCCAGCACCGTCGGGATGCCAAGCTTTCGCACCCCTCCGTCCGGCTTCGGGATTTCCACCCGTCTGACCGGCTGCGGTTTATAGTTCCCGCTCAGCAACTGTTCCCGGATGACTGGCCAATGCTGTTTCAGGTGCTCTGGTAACTGCTGGACGGTCATCCCATCCACACCAGCACTCCCTTTATTGGCCTTGACTCGTGCCAATGCCTGCTTGCAGTTTTCCCGCTCGCAGACCTCCTCCATCAACTGTTCACCAATGGCCGGGCTTTCTGTCCCGCGCTTCGCCGCGAGCGATTCGGTCCCTTCCATTGGATACCCTCGGAGCTTCACTCCTACTCTCTTCCATGAAGGCCAGCAGTAGCTGGTTATTCTGCCGCTTGTCGCTCATGAGTTGCGCTGCCTACTTGCCACTCCCATCAACCCCTTGCGGGGACCGTTTGGGCCTTCATCACTCACGTGACTAATACGCCCTCTGCTGACTTCTGCCGCCCGGTCAGGATCGATCACTCGACCCTCAGTCCCGATTCCGGGACAAACGGCAGATCTCCCGAGGTAAGTTCGACTGCCTTCCGCACGCAACCGCCGAATTTACAACCAGTGCCTTTGATGGATATGGGCTTCGTGATCATCGGCTCACTCGCCCGGCACCGTATGCCTCAGATCCGGTTCTTGTACATCGGCTCGTACGTTTGCTCCACGCTTCTTTCAGACCCCACCTCACGATGACGCCCTTGCGCTTCGCTATGACTTCACCTCCATCAGGTTGTCAAAAGGACTTTCACCTTCGAGCTGTCGAACATGCTCGGCACACCAAAAGGGGGATGGCCGAAGCCATCCCCCTCAAACTAACTACTAAACGAAGGCCGAATTACTGGTTGAGACCTTCGCCGCTACCCTTGGTCGCGGTCAAGCTGGAATCGCTCGCGTTGCGAACGTTCGCAGTACCGCCGTTCCCGTTCTGAACACCAGGAGTCGGGATGACGGATGCCAGGTAACCCTGGGAGAGACCACGTCCAGGTTGACCGTAGCCGTCGCTGATGAAGGCGAAGCCGTGGCCGAACTGGAAGTTGCAGACTGCAATCATGTAACCCTGGAAGCCGGCCGCTGCGGTCGACACCAAGTTCACATAAGAAGAGCCGGCAGCGATAGACGGAGTCGTCGTTGCGGTTCCGGCGGCCGGGCCAGTACCATACCAATTCAAGGTGCAGGTACCATTCTGGGCCGAAGTGCCGAACGGATCGGCGGAAGTATTAGCGATCTGGAAGCCGGTGTCAAAACCAGCCTGGTTGGTCATGAAGTTGAACAACAGGTCGGTCTGGCAAGCGGTGATCGTGAACAGAGGCGTTAGCACTGATGTATCGGCGAAACGCGGAATCTGACCCGTAAGGCTGGTTACTTCAGCGGTAGTCGGAGCGTAAGTCGCCGAAACCAGAACTGAACCGACGTTCGGGGTGCTCGGCGGAGCGTAGGTGTAGATCACGGTAACCGGGATAGCATACGAATCAATTCCGCTGCCATTCTGGCTGCGGACTTCATAAGTAACTGAACCCGAAGAGGTCAACGAGATCGTGGTGCCACTAGCGGCTGAGAACGAACCCGTGTCGCCGCTCGTGGTGGCAACGATTTGATACACGATGGTCACACCGGCCGGTAAGGTTGCACCGGCAACATACTGCTTGCTGTCACTGCCGATTCCGACACTCACCGGAAGTTGAATAGTCACGCCAGCGGGTATGTTGCTGAAGTTAACACGGATGCGGGTGGCGGCATCCGCTTGGCCAATCGATGCACCCAGTGCGTTGGTATAGCCCGTGCCCGGGAGAACGGTCTGAGATTCAGTGTTGATTCCGTTCTGATACCACTGACCAGGAACCGAGTTCTGAGCCACAACGGCCGGAGCCTTGAATGCGGTGTTTACCAATTCCTTGACCACCAAAGTGTTCGTCAACGAGGTACCAGCGGTCGGAGTCGATGAGCACTGTGGGAAACTCTGCGGTGTGGTGCTGCTGAGGGCAACACTCAAGCTGGTCTGGACCGCGCCCAAAACCAAGTTCTGCTGGTTCTGGACCGGAAAAGTCGCCAGAACCGTGCCAGTAACAAATGAACCGGCCGCTAACGAGTTTGCGTTCACGCGAACGTTAGTGACACGGACTTGAAACGGTGTGCCAGCGTTCGGAAGAACGAATCCCGAAAACACCAGAGCTCCGTTCTGCAAGAAGCCCTGAGTCGCACTCGCCGGGTTGTCGTTAACGAGCAGCGAGGCTTCCGTCGGAATACTGGTCGGGACTGTCGTACCAGTGTAGAGCTGACGGCTGGTGATCGCAGCGCCGTTTACATACAACGAAAGCGTTTGCGGTCCAGCCTGAGCGCCTACCAGAGTACCCGAACAGGTGATTAGGATGTCGCCAGCCGGCTCCGTTGCGCCTTCCTGCCGCATAATCGGCTGGTTGGCTACGAACGCCGTGCAGGTTACACCGGTCTGCGCGCTTGCGGTGCCGATGACGATCAACAGCCCGGCAAGCACAAAAAATATCTTGCGAAAATCTGCCATTTCCTTCTCCTTGAATTGTCGTGTGTGAATCGGTCGAAGTTCTCTTTCAACCTGAGCCTCAAGCTACAACAAAAATCTTGCTGTACAACCGGGGAACTTCTCCGTGTCGGGCGGAGTAACCGGGAACCCTCTAGTGGGCCACCCGGGCCGTACAAATTCATCCTCCGATGAGCTCGTCCAACCTTGGCTAGGCTGGATCTTTTTATTTCAAACAACTTAAGCCCACCGGATCGATATCAAAAATTCCGAGCGGGACAGGATCGCAGAACACCATTGTTAACGAAGAAATCCAATGTTGTCAACAAAATTCTTTCAAACTGTTACACCTATCCTGCGATGCAGTACACGTTCCACCGCTCTTGGCCTTTCAACAATACCTGTTCCGGGAAGCAACTGTCAATCTTTTCAAGCCCAAATTGAGGAATTTTCATTGGATCGCTACACTTACCGTATTGCTGACCACGTCTCCAGCCTTGATCACCAGACTAATGCCGGTTCCAGGGATGGTTCCTCCGGGAATCGGAACATTCACCTGATATAGACCGATAAATCCAGGCGTCAGGCCCGCATACTGAACTGGTAACTGCATTGCATTCAAAAACGCGGATACCGGACTCACGGTTACCGAAAGATTGCCCTGAAGCTGCACCGCGCCCAGATTCGTACAATACACAGTTACTACGTCGCCGCGATGCGCCGGCGTTCCCAAGTCGTTGAGTGTTCCATCCGCGTTAATCACCGCTCCCACAGTCCGAATTCCGGCTGCACTTCCGGATGTAGCGGACACGACAAAGATTCCGGGCGCAGTCTGGCTGACCAAAACCGGCTGTGTCGCGGCTCCTAACGCCGATTGCACCGTTACCGGATAAGATCCCGGCGCGAGATCGGCCGGAACCTGTCCGTTCAGTTGGAATGGACTCTTCAGGATCAGGTTTGCCGCTTCAGAGCCAAAGGTCACGGTCGTATCCGCCGACGGACCATAGAGCCCCGAGCCGAAAATACTGAACAGACCCCCTGGAGCGACTCCCGATATAAAGGATGCGGCGTTGAGAACCCCGTTCGAGGCAAACAACGCGGCCTGAGGCGCAACCAGCAGGGTGCCTGCGCTTGAATACGTAACGCTGTAAGCCGCCGGTGAGCTTCCGGAAAGATCCTTGAACAGGCCACTTGGGGATGCCGCATTCTCGATGAACGCCCGATAGGCGCCCGGCGCGCCCACATTCACCTGATAGGCCGGATCCGCCCCGCTGCAATACTCGAATCGTGAAGATCGTAGCGGCGCCGAATTAGTTGAACCGGGCGCATTGGTTGAACCAATTGTCGCCGCGTCGGGAACGTCGAAGACCTGACCGCACCCGCCGCTCGCGGACTCCACATCGAGCGATACGCCTCCTCCAGCATCCGGCTGCGACACCGCCGCGACCAGGAACGAGTTACTGAGCGGACGCTTCACCGTCACGCGCGCCGCCGAGATTATGGCGCCGCGCCAGGCCGAATTCGCAGCCTGGAAGCCGTTCAGATAGTCGTTCATGTAAGTCCGGGCGAGCACCGGGTTGGGGTCGGCGATAATCAAGCTGCCGTCATCCGCCACCCCAGTGATCACCACAGCGGTCCCGCCGACCGGCACTCCATTCGCGGTCAACGCCAAAGTCGCCAGGACGGGAGATCCCCCGGCGATCAGCGCCTGGATCGATCCCGCATCCGCCTTCTCAACCGAAATGTCTGTCAGTCCTCCGCTGAATCCACTGAGACGCCACAGATTGACCACTTGTTCGCCGGTATCGGGATTGGTCACGAAACCGTCGCATCCGCAGTTCGTTAGATATTTGTTCAAGGTATCGGGATCGGCCAGACCGTTTGGAGATCCGATCTGATTGGTGTTCTGGTAGTACCGCAGCAGCATGGCCGCCGCCGCGAGCAGAGTTCCTTTCTGTGCGATTTTGGCAGGACCTTTTCCAAGAGTATTCTGACTAGTGGCAGTAAGCGTGGGAACACTCAGCGGCGGCGCACTTGCCGCGTGCGCCCCAAAAGTTACGTATTGCCCCAGCGCCTGAGCGGTAACAACAGCGATTCCAGTCGAGCTTGGGAGACGGAGATTGGTGGAAGCAAGGCCGCTTGCGTCCGTCATAGCAGAAGATGGCGAAACCGATGCTCCAGGGGATGCCGTGAATGCGACCGCAATGTTCGGAAGCGGATTGCCGTGAGAATCGTGAATCGCAACTTGCAAGGGGACAGGCAACACGGCCCCCACTCCTCCGGTCTGCGCGTCGCCTTGCATGACGGTGAGTTTTGCGCCCAGGCTGGCCGTCGATTGGATGGAAAACGAACCGTCGGCGGTATCCGCCGATCCAGTATCGGCCGCGTGGATCTTGACGACTCCGCGGAACTGCCGACGACGGCACGACGTAGTCCCAACTGAACGATCCGAGCGGAACCGTCACGGTGAAGTCCGGCTGGTTCGAGACTGAAATCTTGACAGAAGCTCCGCTCGTGAAGCCCGCAATTGCAAGCTTCAACCGGTTGCCCGCGATCGCAGAGGCGGGGAAAGCGGATACCGCGGGAACCCGGGGATTGGGATGACCGACTGCAGCGGTGGCACCCGGCGCGTAGTCGATGTAGCCGTTCTCGAATGTCTGCCTGCGTGTACTGCCGGATGCCGCTTCATCGCCGATAGGGGTGCCGTATGGTCCTGCCGGACCGCCGGTCGCGGTATAGGCCGTCAGAACCAGCCCGCTCACAAGATACGTTTCGCCGCTATGCATTCCCGTGTTAATGGCATAAATGGTTCCGCCACTGAACTGTTGCTGTATCCCGGTAATCCCGAGAGCCGTGATATATGGCGATGCGGCCGATGTTGGCGTGCCGGTTGCTCCGGTCTCATAGCCAAGAACGGACCACTTGTTGAGGATCTGCCCCGATACCGTGAATGCCGGATTTCCGGCAATGGCCAGCGAATTCGCGAACATCTGGCGGCCTCCCGCCGTGACATCCGAGATCGGATAGCCGGCGGTTCCCAAGGGTCCGCCAATCGCTTGATAGGCAGTCAGAATCGAGCCGCTCACCACAAATGCAAGAGGACTGCCGTCCGCCTGGGTCAGCATGATCGGTTGCGTCGAACCAGCCGGCGTCAAGGTCTGCACGTAACCGGCGCCAATCCGTGACGCAGGTGTTGGTACTGGTACCGCAACCTTTACTTGATTGCGGGACAGCGCATCCTCGAACGCCTGCTGGACGGCCGCGGGAGTGCCCCGCCTATTTGGCAACAGGGCGCCGTCACAGTCACAGGAAAGGGCGGGCTGGCGACGCCATTGACAGTTGCCGTAACAGACGCGTTGCCGCCGCCGATCGCTTTGATGGTAGCGGTGGGCCCGTTAGCCGCATCAGGCTGAGTATCGCCGAGTTGGAAACCGCCCAGGTGACCGCCCGGCCCGTTACGATTGCTCCCGTCGCGGTGAAGACCTGGACGTTCAACTGCGCGGTATCGTTCAGGTTGAGTTGAGCGCCGGTAGTAAAGTTCTCGGGCCCGACAATGCGAACCGATGAAACCGGTAGCAGCACCACCGGAGTCGAGCCCGGCGTGTACTGAATGGCGCCTTGCTCGAAAGTTTGCTGATGTATTCCGCCGGGAATAATAATTTCGTCCGAAGTTGGCAATCCAAGCGAACCGGCTGCCGCAAGGTTCGCCGCATACGTGGTGTAAATCGGTCCTGCAACGGCGTGGTAGGCGCCATTGTTGGTTCCCGACGTGATTCCGTAGAATGCGCCCCCGCTAAACAGTTGCTGTGTGGCTGTCGTACCGGTCGATGCCGTAATGGTCTTGGAGATATCGATGGGAAAACCGACCGGCCCTGTCAAACCGCCAAGCGATTGCCACTTCGTAAACTCCGGGTCCTTCACGGAAAAGCAACTCGTCACCGGCTGATTAGTAAGTGCGGATGAGTAGCAGGAGTTGCCATTGACAAGCTGAGCCGAGTAGGCGAATAATGCATAGTTGTTCGAGAAGATCTGGTAAGTGCAGGGCGCGGGAGCGTTTCCGGGACATGTAAGAGTGTCCGTGGTCGGCGTGCCGACAGTGCCGGTCCCTAATCCGTTGTAGTAGGCATAAATATCCGCAGTGACCTGCAAAACAGACGCGTTCGATGCGGGCGCATTCTGACTCGGCATCACGAGCGCAACCAGTATGTTGGGATCCTTGGCGGTCGTTTCAAACGTCTGCTGCAAACCGGATGTTCCCAGGCTTCTTACACTGCTCACCGGAGGCAGGATCGCAATATTGCTGAAATTGTTGCGATAAAAGGCGCTCTGAAAAAGGAAAGTAATCTGCGGAGTAGGCGCTCCTCCACCCACGGTAATCACAGCCGCATACAGTAAAGGAAGTACTGCGGCTCCGGCCAGTACCATTAATAAAGTGCGCATTGAGCCGCACAGCCCGAGCTTTTGGGGCAGACACGGCTCCGATCCGAGGGGCTTGAAGTGATTGAAAAATCGAGGGGAATAAGGCACTAGTGAACCAACTATGGTAATACTTTTGAACCCTCTCTCCTGTTCGAAGTTGCATTGGACGGCTTTGCGCGCCTCCTTCTCGAGGCGCATTCAGCGGCCTTGCGGCTCTTAGTGGCGCGGGCCTGGATCTGCCTCAGGGTTTCAGAGTCGATTGGAAGATAGGGTTGAGGCGCTGCTCGTGGAGGCTCCGCTTTAAGAAGAATTTACAACTGAGGTCGCCGGTTTCGAGATGGCGGAGACGGTTCAATCGCCATTGAGTTTCGGCGAGAGTATTTACCATCGCGCACTGCGAGGCTCACCGGACATTTTCCTTCAGAGAGTTTTGCGAGGAGCGTTGTTGACCTTGGTTCGCGGCGAGGCCGGTGGCTTGTTGTGTGGCTGCGTTCATGGTTTCCTTTCGACGGAGTTGGCGTCTTTATTTGACGATACTTTTTGCGTCTTTAAGGAATAACCCGCCGGCGCCACCCACGGCTTCAGCGGGACATCACGGTCCTCGTCATCTGAGCAGTGAGCAAAACGGGCTCCAGAACTAACGCAAGAGCCATTGGACGCAGCACAGGGCCCACTTCCGACAGAATGTAACATCTCTGCCCTCAGGGCCAAGGCGGCGCAAGCGTGAAGATTGGGACGCTCTGGTTATCGCAAGCTCGTTCGCGTTGAAGTTTGATCAAGCATTGATTCAAGGCGCGCAAGTCGATCCTGGAGAGAGCGAATCTCTTCCTTTTGCGCCGTAAGTTGGGCGTTTTGGCGCTGGACTTCGTTTAGCAGCATTGAGTCGAGGACTTGGTATTTGACAGTCTCGATCTGGCCGTCGGCGGAACGAGCGACCAAGTCGGGATAGACTTCGGCTACTTCCTCGGCGATCAGGCCATACTGCACGGGCTTCGAGCCATCGGCCAATGGCTGCTTATAACGGAACGTGACAGGTCGTAGGCGCAGCAATCCCTGGCTGTCTTCGCCCATGTCTTGAATGTCTTCTTTGTAGCGGCGCGACGACGAGGCGATGCCGAGTTGGCCGCTGCTGGAGACAAGAACCGGCACTCCGCTGACGTTGACGCCTGTTATGCCGGCGATAAACGTCTGGGTCTGCACATCCCCGATGCGGATGACATGATCGTCGGCAGCAAGGCCTTGGTTTCCAATCATGATGTTGTTAGTGCCCGTCGTGGAATGATTACCCGCGCTGGACCCTATCCCGATATTGCTGCTGCCGGTGGTGTTGAAGAGAGCGTCGTATCCTAGAGCGGTGTTATTGGACCCGGTGGTGTTGCTGAACAGCGATTGGTATCCGCAGGCCGTGTTGTCGCCCCCAGTAGTGTTGTTGGAGAGCGATTGGTACCCACTGGCGGTATTGGCGAATCCGGTTGTGTTCGAAGCCAGCGCCGATACACCCACTGCGGTGGTGCCGCCCCCGTCGACGGGATTTACGATTGCTCCTTGCGGCGCGTAGTATCCGTTGACGTCAATGATGAGATCTGTCGCGTTGCTGGCGTAGACGTCAACTGAGCCGTTGTTTCCGGCCGGAACGATCGCCGCATTGGCCAGGACAATCCCAAGAGTGTCGTTCAGCGTGGAGCTATTCGGGAGGGACTGTCCTGTTGGATAGACCGTAATAAACCCCAACGGCCCGGGCGGTACCACGGTGACGTTGAAAGAATACCCTAGTGCGATTTCTGGAATCGGGCAGGTACCGGCTGGAATCGGGAACGTCCGGCTCATGCCCGCCACGAGGCTGGGCGGCCCGAAAGCACCGGTGAAGCCCGAGCCCGAGCGCGTGTCGATCACTCGACAAGGCGTTATTGCAACGAGTACCAAAGAAGTCATGGCTGCAGGGTTCGGTGAGGTTAATGCCAATCGAGCCACATCCGCCTTGCTCTCCTCCTGCGTTGGTTGCCAGTACAACGGCGCGGCCCACGGCTTGAGCGGGATGTCACGTTCCCGCGGCATCTGGGCAGTTAGCAAAACGGGTTCCAGAACTAAGGTAAGAGCAAGAGTCGTGTGACGAAGCGTATGAGAGTAACGCATTCAAAATCTCCCTTTATAAATTGGCCGGCCAATAAACTTGACGGCAGCTCATATCACAGGGCTGCGGATAGAGCGGCGAGTCTATTTACCCGCGCCTGCCACCAGCTTTTCCAGCCGGCCCACAGCATCATGCAGCGATTGCGGCTTGCGCAACACGCCGGCAAAAAGATCGCCAACAGCTTCGAACCGTGGCGCGCGCGTTGCGGATGGTGAATTGGGCGGGATAGAGCCCGAACTTCACCTCGTCCCAGCGTAGCGGCGTCGCCACTGGAGCACCGTCATAGGCGCGCACAACATACGGAGCCGCGATCGTCTTCCCTTCCCCATTCTGCAGATAATCGAAGTACACGCGATTCTTCTGCCGTTTGGCAACGCTTCGGGGAGTGGTGAATAAATCCGGACGCTCACCCGCCAATGTGCGCGCGATGACCTCGGCGAAGGACTTCGTCTCCTCATATGAATAGTGCGGCTCGACCGGGACGTAGATGTGCATGCCATCGCCGCCGGTGGTTTTCGGGTATCCTACAAGCTCCAGAATGTCGAGTTTCTTGCGCACCAGCAGCGCGGCCTCCACGATCCGATCGAATGAGCACTCCTGCGGATCGAGATCGATCAGGATCCAGTCGGGATTGCCGATCGTTGGCACGCGGCTCATGAACGGGTTCTGGTCGATGCATCCCAAGTTCGCGAGGTAAAGCAGCGCGGCACGATCCTCGGCCAGGACGTACCTGATATCTTCGACGGTTTCGAAACGCAGCCAGTCCGGAAAACTGGCCGGCGAATCCTTCTGAAAGAAGTAGTCCGCATGAATGCCGTTGGGATAGCGTTTCAGCGAAAGCGGCCGGTCTTTGAGATGCGGCAGCAGCCACGCGGCAACGGCATCGTAGTAGCCAATCAGATCGCGCTTGTTGTAGCCATCTTTGGGAAACAGAACCTTGTTCAGGTTAGTGAGCTTCAACCTGTGCCCGTCCACATCCATGAACCCTTCGGCGGCTTGCGGCACAGGAGTCTTCGGCGGAGCTACGTCAGCCGGTTCCCGCGGATTCACATCCTCCCGCAACCCCAAAAAGACTGGAGCGCGAAGGATGTGGTCCTTGGTCCAGCAGAGGAATTTAACGTTGGCTACTAACTCCGGACGAACCCAAACCACTTCGCCGGGAATCTTCGGAGCCGGTTTGAAAGGGCACTCATCTGTAACCAGCGGCGCGAGCCTCTTATAGAGTTGCTCGATCATGCGCGTGTCGAAGCCTGTACCGACCTGTCCCGCGTGCCGTAGCACTCTTTGATTGTGCGGGCCGTCCTCATAAATGCCAAGGATCAGCGATCCGAAGTACTCCCGCTTCTTCTTCAGAAATCCGCAGATGACAAAGTCGTCCTCAGTGACCAGCTTGATTTTCAGCCAGTCGCGGCTGCGCTTCGGTTCATACAAGCTGCTTGCTCGCTTTGCGACGATGCCTTCGAGTCCATTCAGGCGCGCCGCTTCGAGGATCTGGCCGCCATCACCTTGGAACACATCGGAGATCTTGATCAGTGGATGCGGCTTTACGATCTGCGCTAGTTTTTGCTTCCGCTCGCTCAGCGGACGGCCGCGCCAATCCTCGCCATCGAGCCAGAGCAGATCGAATAGAAACAGATGAACGGGCGTTTTCCGCGCCATGTGCGCTACGGAGTTTGCATCCTGATTCATGATGCGCGGCTGGATCAGCGGAAAGCTCGAAACTCCGCGTTCATCCAACACCGCGATTTCGCCGTCGAGAATTGCCTGCTCCGCGTCAATATAATGCGGCAGAACGCTCAGCTCGGGGTATTGGCGGTCGCATTGATTTCCGTTGCGAGAGAGTATCCGTAATTCACCGTTTTCGATGAAGCAGATGCCGCGAACACCATCCCACTTGATTTCAAAGAGCCAGTCACGGCCGCTCGGCGGACGGTCGGCAACCGATGCCGACATGGGAGTTATTTCGGTGGGGAGCGGCGGATAGCTACTTTTTTTTTACTCTTACTAGCAGCAGTCTTACGCTTAGCTGGCGCTTCCGGCGCCGCTGACTTAGCAGCGGTCTTCGCCGGAAGGTCTTTAGCGATTTCTTCCTGCGTGCGTCCGGTCTTGACGCTGAACGCGTACTCTTCCACATCCCAACCAGGCGTGGCGAACTCGTCGCGCTTCTTGAGAAGCAGCCACTCGTTACCCTTGCCGCGGCCCTTCATGAGTACGATCGCGAACTCACCCTTAAGCTTCTCGCCATCGAGGCGGAACTTCAGATCTCCGCGTTCGATCTGCTTCAGCGCGGGCAAGTCGCCGAGTAGTTCAAACGTTCCGCGATCCCAGAGCATTACGCTACCGCCGCCATAATTACCCTTTGGAATGTTGCCTTCGAACTCGCCGTATTCGAGAGGATGATCCTCGACCATTGCGGCCAGACGCTTCGGAGCCGGATCGAGTGTTGGACCTTTTGGAATGGCCCAGGATTTCAGCGTGCCATCTATTTCGAGGCGGAAATCGTAGTGCAGACGCGTGGCATCGTGCCGCTGGACGTAGAAATGCGACACCTCCGCGGCCGGTGCTGCTCTACCCGGGGCAGGCTCGGGAGTCTGTTCGAAATCCCGCTTCCGTGCGTATTCTTTTAGCGACACCTCACGATCATGTTAACCCGCTTTGAGATTGCCATGCATGCTCGTAGGCCATGGGTACGCGAAGCCGCGACCCCCAACGCAGCGCGGCATCGTGTACGCTAAATAAACGAATCCTACAAGGAGGACCTATGCGCGTAATAACCGTCCTGCTTGCCCTGGCGACAATTTCGCTCGCCGCGGATGAGCCGTTACTAGTGCAAAAGCCGGCGCTGAGTAAAACTCACATCGTCTTTGTCTATGCGGGCGACCTTTGGAGCGTGCCTCGCGCCGGTGGGGACGCGGTACGTCTCACGGCGGGCACCGGCTACGAAACCGACCCGGCCTTTTCACCCGACGGAACGCGTATTGCATTCACGGGCGAATACGACGGCAACGTGGATGTATTTGTGATCCCAGCATCCGGCGGTGTTCCGAAAAGACTGACCTGGCATCCGGCGCCCGATCGTGTCATGGGCTGGACTCCCGACGGCAAACGCATTGTATTCACTTCTCCGCGAGCCGCCTACTCGCGCTTCAGTGAGATGTACAGCGTTTCGGCCGACGGCGGTGTCGAAGAAAAACTGCCGCTTCCCACCGGCTATGAGGCATCGATGTCTCCCGATGGGCAGTCGATCGCTTACGAGCCGACTGGCCGGGCATTCGATATGTGGAAACACTATCGAGGCGGGCGCACTACGCGGATATGGCTGGCGCGCCTTTCCGACAGCACGATCACGAAGGTGCCGCGCACAAATTCCAACGACTTCAACCCAATGTGGGCGGGCGAGCGCGTCTACTTTCTGTCGGACCGCAACGGCCCGGTGTCGCTGTTCTATTACGATGTCAAGGGCAACGCGGTACATCAGGCGATTCCGAACCAGGGGCTCGACTTGAAATCGGCCTCGCTCGGACCTGACGCCATCGCTTACGAACAGTTCGGCGGGATCTTTCTTTATGATTTGAAGTCCGGCAAAACAAAACCGGTTCCGATTCGCGTGCAGGGGGACTTCCCGGAACTGCGCGCCAGATTCGTGAATGTAGGGAAGCGCCTTGGATCCCCCGCGATATCGCCGAGCGGCGCGAGGGCTGTATTTGCTGCTCGCGGCGAAATCATTACAGTTCCCGCGGAAAAAGGCGATCCCCGAATTCTGACGAGCACGCCGGGTGTGATGGAGCGCGATCCGCAATGGACTCCCGACGGCAAGAATATTGCGTATTTATCGGATGAATCGGGCGAGTATGCGCTGCATCTGCATCCACAGAACGGCGCGGGCGAGGTCAAGAAAATCGCTCTCAAACCGGGGTTCTACGGGTCGGCGCGGATTGCGCCGGACAGTAAGAAGGCTACGCTCGGGGACAGTTTTCAGCGGCTTTGGTATGTGGACCTGGAGAGCAAGAAGCAGGTCGAGGTGGGGCAGGACTATTATCAGGCAGCGCTACGCAGCGGCGACATCGCGGGTGCCTGGTCTCCCGATAGTAAGTGGCTGGCATATCCCAAAGTGCTGCCCAATAATTTGAGCGCAATTTACCTGTACTCCCTCGCGGATGGGAAGTCCACGCAGGTTACAGATGGCATGAGCGATGCCGCCAACCCCGTGTTCGACAAAGAAGGCAAGTATTTGTACTTCACCGCGAGCACGAACGCCGGGGAAGGCTTGGGACTCGACATTCACGCAATGACTCGGACTGCGACCAGCTCGATTTACCTGGTTGTTCTCGATAAGACTTTGCCCTCTCCATTTGCGCCTGAGAGCGATGAAGAGAAGGCGGCGGAAGACAAGAAGGCGAGCGATGCTGTCAAGAAGGAGGCAACGGGAGATGCGCCGAGCGGAGACGCGGAGAAAACGGCTGAGGCGGCGAAGCCAAAGCCTCGGCGATGAGCCGGCGAAACCAAAGCCTGCCGATGGGCCCGCGAAGCCAAAACCCGGCGAAGTGAATGTCAAAATCGACCTGGACGGAATCGATCAGCGCATCCTGTCGGTGCCAATGCCACCAGGCCGCTATGCGAGCCTTCAGGTGGGCAAACCGGGAATATTGCTCGCCCTCGAGATGCCGCCCATGCCCAGTGGCGAGGGTCCGGCCGGTCCTGGTCCGGGAATGATTGTTCGCCGCTACAACCTGAAGGACCGGAAGAGCGACGTACCGCTCAGCGGGGTGAGCGGTTTCCAGATGTCCTTCGGCGGAGATAAGGCACTCTACAAACAAGGAGAGAACTGGGTCATCGCCGCGCTGCGTCCTATGGCTACCGGTCCGGGTGGCGGTCCGCCGCCGTCCGCGGCCGGTCCTACGCAGGGCATCCTCAAGACCGATGGGATCGAGGTACATGTCGATCCGGTTCAGGAATGGAAGCAGATGTACCGGGAAGCGTGGCGGGTTGAACGTGACTGGTTTTACGACCGCAACATCCATGGATTCGATCTTAATGAGGCTAAGAAGAAGTATGAGCCTTATCTCGCGAATATCGCGTCCCGCTATGATTTGACCTATCTGTTCCAGGAGATGCTGGGGAACATGGTGGTGGGACATCTCGGGACAGGAGGCGGCGATCTACCTGAAGTGAAACGCGTGCAGACGGGTTTGCTGGGAGCCGATTTCGAGGTCGCGGATGGCCGGTACCGATTCGCGCGCGTGTATGGCGGCGAGAACTGGAATCCGCAGCTTCGGGCGCCGCTTACGCAGCCGGGTGTGAACGTGAAAGCAGGCGAGTATCTGCTCGCGGTCAACGGCCGGGATGTGCAGGTTCAGCCGATAACGTCTATAGTTTCTTCGAGGGGCTCGCGAATAAATCGGTGGTTCTGAGGTGGGGCCGGACGCGAACGGCACGGGAGCGCGCGAGGTGATCGTTGTCCCGGTGGCCAACGACTGCGGTCTGCGAAACCTTGCCTGGATCGAGGACAATCGGCGCAAGGTCGACAAGCTGACCGAAGGGAAGGTGGCCTATATCTACATGCCCGATACGGCAACGGTGGATTGACCGCGTTCAACCGGTACTTCTACGCGCAGATCGGTAAGCAAGCGGCTATTGTGGACGAGCGGTTCAATGCCGGCGGCCTGCTGGCAACCGATATCGCCGAGATCCTGAATCGCAAACCGCTCAGTGCGATCGCCAACCGGTCGGGAGCCGACCCGGTGCAACCCCAGGGCATTTTCGGTCCGAAGGTGATGATCATCAACGAGCGCGCGGGTTCGGGCGGCGACGCCATGCCGTGGTACTTCAAGCGCGCCGGTGTAGGGAAGTTGATCGGAACGCGGACTTGGGGAGGGCTGGTCGGTATGGCGGGAGCGCCTCAGCTCATGGATGGAGGAATTGTGACGCGCCAAGCTCCGGCGTCTACAACCCGATTAGCGGCGAGTGGGAGGTCGAGAACATCGGCGTGGCCCCGGATGTTGAGGTCGAGCAGGATCCGGCACTCGTTCGCAAGGGCCGCGATCCGCAGTTGGAAAAGGCGGTCGAGGTGGTGCTGGCGGAACTCAAGAAGAATCCACCGCCGACGCTTCATCGTCCTGCTTATCCGAACTATTACAGCTCCGGCGTGAAGTCAGCGGCGAGTGGTAAATAGAAAGGAGATGACTACAACCGGGTGAGTCCGATTATCGAAGATTGGCTCCGCTGGCCGAGGCAAACCGCTGGCCGGATCCGGGAGGAACGGTCACTGAGAACGTACAACGAAACCGCCTTGGCCCGCCCGCCGGAGTAACGGCATGCGCCCTGGCCGCAATCTTTGGTTATCAACAATCCCGGTAGGACAGATTTCCGGCCTGGCCATCAAGCCAGTATTCCGGTTACGACCCGTGCCGAAAACTGGTCGGTGTTAGGTCCTTCGACTTGGGATGCGAATTGGGGTTTATTGAGGCCGTATTCTTGACGCGGAGAGTGAAGCGGATTGGTTGCGCCAGGTAGCAACTTGCGTAAATATTCCTGTGGCTTGCTTGGGCCGGTTTTGTGACGGGGCGGGATCAAACAACGGCACCTCGCTCAACCATGGCACGCCGGATTTACCTGTTAACGCGGCGAATTGGTAATGAAACCGGCATTGGCGGGCCGGAGCATCTTGAGACGGCAACATGCGAAGGTCTCATCGTTCAAGAACGCAGTATCGATGGCGGCGAAGGCGAATACGCGCTACCTTGTTCCTAGAATCGCATTCAAGCCCATGAGACTTCTTCCGCCGATAATTCTACTTTGCGCCGCCGTGGTCAATACGCATGCTCAGTCGGCGAATCTGACAATCGTCTCAGCCGCAAACTCCAGTGCTTCATCACTCGCCCCCGAATCCATTGCCACTGCTTTCGGCACGAACTTACCTCCTCAACCCGAAGTCATGGTCACCGATAGTGCGGGAGCCGCTCGATCTGCGACCCTATTCTATTACTCGGACCTCCAGATCAATTTCCAGATCCCACCCGGAACCGCAATCGGCCCTGCGACCGTCACGATCAACAGCAGCAGCAGCGCGGTTGCGCAGGCAACGGTGAACATCGTAGCGGTCTCACCGGGGTTCTTTCCTACGGCCACACAGTTAGTCGTCACCGCCCCAGATCTGAGCCAGACGACAACCCCCATCGAATTCCGCTGCGGATTGTTACGGCTGCCCCGCCGTACCAGTAAACCTTGGACCGTCCTGGCAGCCAGACAGCCCTCGAACTTTTCGGCACTGGAATTCGCGGACGCAGTAATCTTGCCAACGTTACTTGCGTTATCGGCGGAACTACGCCTGTCCCGGTTCTGTATGCCGGGCCCGCTCCCGGATTCATTGGTCTCGATCAGGTGAATATCGCGTTGCCACCGTATCTTTCGGGAGTTGGCAACGTGGGTATTGCGATCACTGTCGATTCGCAGCCCGCCAACGTTGTTCCCATCAACATAGCCGGCCCCACGCCTGTCGACCGCGCCACGCAGATCGTCAGCCAAATGACCCTCGACGAAAAAATTCAGGAACTGCACGGAATCCAGGATGCCAATGATTACCGCACAGTGCCCGGCATACCGCGACTTGGCATTCCCGCGCTGAACATCACCAACGGTCCGGCCGGCGTAACCAACGGTGGACTCGGACATCAGGGTCCGGCGACCGCCTTGCCCGCTCCAATCGCGCTCGCCGCCACATGGGACCGCTCGCTTGCCACTCTTTACGGCGCAGTCATCGGCCAGGAAGCCAAGGCGCTCGCCAACGGTTTCCTCGAAGGCCCCGATATCAACCTCGCGCGCGTGCCGCAAAATGGCCGCACCTTCGAAGCTTTCGGCGAAGATCCCTTCCTGGTGGGCCAGATTGCCGCCTCTGAAATCCAGGGTATTCAGCAACAAGGCGTCATCGCCGAAGCCAAGCATTATGCCGGCAACAATCAGGAAACCAACCGCACAACTATCAACGACATCATCGATGAGAGAACCTTGCGCGAGATCTATCTCCCGCCTTCGAAGTCAGCGTCAAACAGGGGCACGCCGGAGCGGTGATGTGCGCATACAACCTGGTCAATGGCGTCTACAGTTGCGAAAACGACCTGCTCATGAACCAGATTCTCAAAGGCGAATGGCTCTTCAACGGTTTCATCACCTCCGATTTTGGCGCCGTCCACAGCACCGTGCCTTCAGCGATGGCCGGCCTCGATTTGGAAATGCCCACCGGAATTTACTTCGATACTGCCTTGAAAGCGGCAGTCAATGCGGGCCAAGTACCAATGTCGACCATCGACAATAAACTGATCCGGCGCTTCGCGACGATGATCCGATTCGGCATCTTCGATAATCCTCCGGCGAACCAACCCGCGCCCACGAAAGATGATGGCGTGATTGCGCGTCAGATCGCCGAACAGGGCATGGTGCTGATCAAGAACGACGGGCCCATGCTGCCGCTCGACGCGTCACAACTCCGCTCCATCGCAGTCATCGGGCCGTATGCGTCGAAAGCGATGACCGGCGGCGGAGGCAGTTCGCAGGTAGTGCCCGCGTATACGGTCGATCCGGTACCCGGCATTCAGAGCCGTGTCGGATCTTCAGTCAAGGTCGCGTTGAATGACGGCAGTAATATCTCGCAGGCAGTTTCTCTTGCCCAATCGGCGGACGTCGCGATCGTGATGATCGGCGACAGCGAAACTGAAGGTGTCGATCACTTGATCTCGCTTACCGGCAACCAGGACCAATTAGTGCAATCGGTCGTCGCCGCGAATCCGCATACCGTAGTCGTGCTCAAAAGTGGCTCGGCTGTCTTGATGCCGTGGGCCGGCAGCGTACCGGCGATCCTGGAGGCCTGGTATCCCGGTGAAGAGGATGGCAACGCCGTCGCGGCGGTACTCTTTGGCGACGTCAATCCGTCGGCGAAACTGCCGCTGACCTTCCCGGCCAACGTCTCGGATCTTCCCGCCAACACGCCCGCCCAGTATCCCGGCATTAACAACGTCGCAAATTACTCCGAAGGCGTTTTCGTGGGATACCGTTACTTTGACACGAATAACATACAGCCCCAGTTCCCCTTCGGCCACGGACTCTCCTACACTACTTTCACCTACTCCAATCTCAAGATCCAATCGAACAGAATCGACTTCGATGTGACTAATTCAGGCAAAGTCGCCGGCTCTGAAATAACGCAGGTTTATGTCGGCTTTCCTTCCGTGAGCGTCCCGGAACCGCCAAAGCAATTGGCGGGATTCCAGAAACTTTCCTTGCAGCCAAATCAGACAGGACACATCCAACTAGGCCTCGAACCGCGCGCGTTCTCTTATTGGGACGTCAATACACATAATTGGCTGGCCCCTCCTGGGACATTTCAGATAATGATTGGCTCGTCGTCTCGCGACATCCGGCTGCGGGGTCAGGTAACCTTTCCCTAGATGCTCACACGACGTCATTTCCTACTGGCAGCGGCTCTGGCGCTGACGCCGGCGATCCACGCCGCGGACGCTCTCGTCGATGCCGGGCGGCTGAAGCTTATGCCGTCGCGCATGCAGTCGTTCGTCGATAGCGGCGTAATCTCCGGAGCCATCACGCTCGTGGCGCATCACGGCCAGATCGTCGAGCTCGATGCGGTAGGTTTCGCCGATATTGAAAACAAGAAACCCATGCGCACCGACACGATCGTGCAGATTATGTCGCAGACCAAATCCTTCACCGGAGTCGCAGCGATGATACTGGTCGAAGAAGGCAAACTCGATCTCACGCGCCCCGTCCAGGACTATCTTCCCGAGTTCAAGGGCCAACTTGTCGAGGAGAAGCATCCCGACGGCACTATCTCCACACACAAGCCGCAGCATCCGCCGACAGTGTGGCAGATCATGTCGCACACCGCGGGGTTTCCGTTTCTTCCCGCAACCGGCCGCTTCCATCGCATCAACTTCACGCTCGACGCCACCCTCGAAGAGGCCGTCAAAGGTTACGCCACGGAGCACATGATCAATGAGCCGGGCCACAAATATCTCTACAGCAACATGGGCATCGCCACACTCGGGCGCATTGTCGAGGTTCTCTCAGGTCAGGAGTACTCTCAGTTCGTCAAGAGCCGAATCCTCGACCCGCTCGGCATGAAGGACACTTTCTACTTTCCGCCTGAAGACAAGAAGCCGCGAATCGCCATGATCTATCAACACGACGATGGCAAGATCGCGCTATCGAACGAACGCGCGCAAGCGGGCGACCCGGCGAAATATCGGGCCGGCGCCAAATACCCAGGCCCCGAGCTCGGACTTTATTCAACCGCGTCCGATCTGCAGCGCTTTTATCAAATGTTGGCGAACAAAGGCAGCTACAATAGCCGCCGCATCATATCGAAACAAAGCGTCGAGGCGATGACTCAGGATATGAGCCCCGACGAAACCGGTTACGGACTGAGCCTCCAGATCATGAAGCCGCGATCCCTGCTGAACCTTCTCTCTCCCGGCACTTTCGGACACGGCGGCGCTTTTGGCACAGGCGGTTGGGTGGACCCCAAGAACGATCTCGTGATGGTGTTCCTGGCTCAGATGAACGACGGCGCCGCGAACCCGGCGAGGAATGTTTTCTGGCAAATTGCCGAATCCGCGGTGCAGTAACCGGTCATGCCGCTCTTCCGTTACAGTTAAGGTATGCAGGAGTACCGAAAGGGTGACCAGGTGGATTACCTCATCGGCGGTTGGACCCAGGCCACCCCGAATGCCAAAATCATGTTCTGCTGCAAGTGCCTGGCAAAGGTCTACGTTGCGCCCTCGGGACAACGCATTATGAAAGAGAATCCTGCGTGCAAGCCGCTGTGCATCGATTGCATGATTAGGACCGGCGGCGAGTTTTCGGTGAAACGTCCTTCAAACGCGAACATCATCTCGGATCTCAACGGCTCAAACTGACCCGAGCGCCTAAAGTAAAATCGAGCGCATGTACTTCACACTAATAATTGCAGCCTGGCTCTGCCTCGCCTCCGCTGCTTTGGCAGCGCCGTCGAGCGCTATCCCGCTCTGGCCTGGTGGAGCGCCGAGCGAAACGCCTGGGGCCGCCGAAGAGCACGATACCACCACAGCTAGCAGTGCCCTGGTGGCGGGTAAGCGCGTGATCCGGCTCGGCGGAATTACGAATCCCACGATTCAGGTCTTTTCGCCCTCGAAAAATAATACGGGAACCGCCGTCGTGGTTTTTCCTGGCGGAGGCTACAATATCCTGGCACTCGATCTCGAAGGCACCGAAGTCTGTGAGTGGCTGAACTCCATTGGGATTACCGGCATATTGTTGAAATATCGCGTGCCGCCGCACAATGGCGCCGTGCGTTACGCCGCTCCTTTGCAGGACGCGCAGCGTGCCCTACGGCTGGTCCGGATGCACGCGCGGGAATGGGACATAAACCCGGATCGGGTAGGCGTACTCGGCTTCTCGGCTGGCGGCCATCTTGCCGCGGCGATCAGCACCAATTTCGACGTGGAAACATATCCGCCCGGCGATGCCGCCGATAAGCTGAGCTGCCGTCCCGATTTTGCGCTCCTCATTTATCCCGCATACCTCACTGTCAAAGCTGAAGGCGACAAACTCCCTCCCGAACTAAAGGTCACCTCTAAGACGCCGCCAACTTTTCTGGTCCAGGCGGAGGATGACGGCGTGCGCGTTGAGAACAGCTTGTTCTACTTTCTGGCGCTGAAGAATGCCAAGGTTCCGGCCGAAATGCATCTCTACGCAGCCGGCGGTCATGGATACGGACTGCGTTTGACTTCTCTCCCTGTGACCGCATGGCCGGCGCTCGCTGAGAAATGGCTCAAGAACGTCGTCGCCCAGACAAGGGGCTAAAAGGTTTGGGGTTATAGGATGAGTCAATCAAACACGGCTACGCAGCGGATCGTGGCCGGAGTCGATCTTGGCGGGACCGCGATTAACTATACCTTGGTGAACGCGCAGGAGCAGTTCCTGATCGAAGGATTGTGCGAACACCCGGCCCGGTCGCGAGAAGGTCCTGAGATTTGTCTGCGGCAGATCGAGGAAGGCCTCAAGATCGCGGTCGAGAGCGCAGGCGTCCTGCTTGCCGATGTGGCTGTGATCGGTCTCGATACACCAGGTCCGGCAAGCGCGGCGGGTATCTTGAGTGCTGAAGGTTCCACGAATTTTGTGCACACCGAATGGAACGGCTTCGACATCCGGTCGCATCTGGAAAAACGTCTCGGCAAACCAGTGACGTATCTGAACGATGGCAACGCAGGCGCTTTGTGGGGTCACTTCGCCATTTTCGGCGCGCGCGCGGACGCGACGTCGGTTTCGGCGATCATCGGCACGGGCCTCGGAGGCGGGGTGGTCACTGGCGGCAACGTAGTCAAGGGCCGGAACGGCTTTGGAGGGGAGTTGGGGCATGTGCTGCTGCCGTACCACGCGATCCGCGGGATCGAAGGACTCAAGCCGGAATGCAACTGCGGGCGTCCCGGGGACCTGGAGTCTCTGTGCTCGCTGACGGCTATTGCGAAGTGCCTGCTGCCATATTTCCTGCCGCGCTATCCGGATCACGATTTGGGCAAAATTGACGATCCCGGCAAAGCCGCGAAACGCGTGCGCGGCATGGCCGAGCGCGGCGACCCGATGTGCAGGGAGATCTTCCGCGTGCAGGCTCATGCGCTCGGTCTATTCTTCGACGAGATGGTAAACACGTTCGACCCCGATGCGCTCATCGTCGGTGGAGGCGCGCTGGAAACCACGGCCGAGTTTCAGCAGTGGTTCACCCGCGAGATCCGCGCGGGTATGCCTCCGCAGCGAGCCGAGCAGGTTAATATCCCGATCCACGTCATGCCGAACGGCGATACAGCGGGCGCTCGCGGCGCAGCCATCGAAGCCTTGAAATTCGCAAGGCAGAGCGGCATTTGGTAAAGGCAGGAGTCTTCTTTACGCTAGCGGCTGTGGCAACGATGTCTTGCCGCACCCAAACGGGGGCCGTCCGCGTCGAGTCTGCCTACGTAGATGCCAGGCAGTGCGCCGCGTGTCATGCCGCGATTTACAGGACATATAGCAGCAGCGGGATGGCCCGGGCGTTCTATCGTCCAAGCGCGCAGAACACGCCGGCCGCCACTTACTATCACAAGACATCGGAGACTCACTACGCGATACTCCAGCGCGATGGTAAATTCTATCAACGCCGTTGGCAGCTTGGTTATCAGAAACCAGGAAGAGAATGTAGACGAACTGCAGATCGACTATGTGATGGGCTCGGGCAACCACGTCCGCACCTATCTGCATCGTGCGGTGCGAGGAACGCTAATTGAATTGCCGCTCGCCTGGTACGCCGAGAAGGGCGGCTACTGGGCCATGAATCCGGGCTACGATGTCGTCGCGCCTGACACGCGCCGGAAGATCGGTTACGACTGCATGTTCTGCCACAACGGCTATCCGCGGATTCCGGCGGGGCACGATGTTCCGGGAAGCGAACCTGTCTTTTCCGGCGCGTTGCCGGAGGGGATCGATTGCCAGCGCTGCCATGGCCCCGGCGCAAATCACGTACTGCTCGCGCAAACGGCAGGCTCTTCGAAAGACGAAATCCGCGCGGCAATTCTGAATCCGGCTCGACTCGCGCCGGAGCGTCAGATGGAGGTGTGCATGCAATGCCATCTTGAGACTACGAGCCGCCGCTTGCCTAACGCGATCAAGCGCTTCGATCGTGGACCTTACTCGTACAACCCCGCCGAACCGCTGGGCAAATTCATGATCTTCTTCGACAACGCCCCAGGTACGGGCCGCGAGGGCAAATTCGAGATCGTCAACTCGGCGTACCGGCTGCGGCAATCGCGTTGCTATCTGGCGAGCAGCGGTAAGCTGACCTGCCAGACTTGCCACAATCCGCACGATATTCCGCGTGGCGATGCCGCGCTAAAGCACTATGCCCAGGTATGCCGGCAATGTCATTCGGCTGCTTTCGAGGCCATGATTGCTTTCAAGCAGCACACAGCGGACGGCAACTGCATCACCTGTCATATGCCCAAGCGGCGCACGGAAGATGTAGTCCATGCGGTGATGACCGATCATCTCATCCAGCGCCGGAAGCCGGCGCGCGATCTGCTAGCTGAACTTCCCGAACACAACGAGACCGATGCCACCTCGTATCGCGGCGAGGTGGTGCCGTACTATCCTGCTCTACTGCCGCGCAATGGTGAGACCGCGCTGTATGTCGCGGTCGCGCAGGTCAGCGAGAAGAGCAACCTCCTTTCTGGGACAGCGCGGCTTGCAGAGGAGATCGCGAGGCAGCACCCATTGAGACCGGAGTTCTACATCGCGCTCGGCGACGCGTGGCGCGACCGTGGCGATCCACAAAAGTCGATTGGACCTTACGACGAGGCACTGCGCCGGAGCCCAGGCTCCGTATTGGTGCTCAAGCGTCTGGGGACTGCGTTGAAGGACGCAGGACAATTCGCGCGTCTTGGCGAGGTGCTGCATCGCGCAACGCAGGCTGCGCCGTCCGATCCCGCCGTCTGGTTCGAACTTGGTTCGTTCGATTCGGACCAGCGGCGCTACGCGCAAGCGATCGGCGAACTCGAGAAGGCAGTCTCGCTCGATCCCGATATGCCGGAAGCGTATCAGAATCTGGGTGTGGCGCTTGCTGAGAGCGGCGAGGCAGAACGCGCTGAAGCGGCATTCCGCGATGCCTTACGAATTCACCCGTACGACGCGCGGACTCACGCAGATTTGGGAAAGCTGTTGGCTTCCAGAAACGATGTTCCGCAGGCGCTCTATCAATATCAGAAAGCGCTGGCGCTTCGGTCCGATTACGCGGCGGGGCACTTCGATTATGGTGTGCTGCTGGCGCGTCTCAACCGGCTTGACGCGGCACAGCGGGAAATGGAAGCTGCAATCCACTACGATCCACAACTCGCCGAGGCGCACAATCTGCTCGGCGGCATGTTGGAGATGAAGCGCGAATTCCGCGAAGCTGAACGGGAGTATCGCGCCGCTCTGCGCATCAATCCGGGATTCGGGCGCGCGCACCTGAATCTCGGTGCGCTGCTCGCCGGAAAAGGCGATCGGGTTGAAGCGATGGAACATCTGCGGATCGCGGCTCAAAACAGCGATCCTGACGTGGCGGGGCAAGCCCGTCAATTAATAGCCGCGATGGCCAGATGAATCATTACTTGTGCGAGGGAAATCGGGTCGCATTAAGTCGGCGACCGAGACCGTCTGTTTGTTCGCGTGTACCAGGAGTCGGATGAGCAGTTCCCTTGGGCCCGTCTCGCCCGATACGGTTAACTCCCGTTCGAAGATCGCATACCCATGAGCCGTAACGCGCAGATCGCATTCGCCCTCGGGCAATGACGCAAAGGAGAATCGGCCGTCTTTGCCGGTTACCACGCTGGAAACGAATCCCTTTGTATTGGTAACAGTCACAATCGCATCCGGCACCTGCTTTGTGCCTTCAACATCAAACACGCGGCCGGAAAATTGTCCCCGTCCTCCATCGGCGGCCAGCATGGGCAACGCCGCTAATATGATTAAAGCTGACTTAATTCTTAATTTCATCGTCAGCTAATCCGATGCTTCTCGAGTCCCTTTGGTTAGCTGGAACGCACAAACTTTACACATTTTAATGATGAAGTGCGGTGTGGTCCCTGGTGTAGCGGAATGTGCACAGTATATATCAGTGCGTGTAGTATGGTTTTTCGATTCTTTCACTACATGTCCAACATCACACGACTGTTATTGCTCGTTGCTGCGGCTGCGTTTGCACTCGACTCCCAAGTCAGTGTGCTGATGAGCCGTTACGACGCGTCCGCCACTTCCGCTGATCCGCGCGAGACAATTCTGACGCCGGACACTGTGAATCCATCGTCGTTCGGAAAGCTATTTACGTACTATGTCGATGGCGCCGTGTACGCGCAGCCGCTCTATGTCCCGTCAGTGCGCGTTGCGGACAAGGGCACGCATAACGTGATTTACGTCGCGACAATGAACGACAAGGCCTATGCCTTCGATGCCGACCGCGCGGGCCCTCCCTTGTGGATGCGCGACTTCACCGATGAACCCGCGGGTGTCACGCCAGTTCCGGTCATTGACATCACGAATCGCAATGATCTGAACGTAGTCGGCAACGTGGGGATTTTAAGCACGCCAGTGATCGATCCCGCGGCCCACGCAATATTCATGATTGTCCGCACGAAAGAAGACGGCCGTTACGTGCAGCGGCTCCGCAAAATCGATATCGATAGCGGGAAGGACCTTATTGCGCCGATGGTAATTGAGGCCGCTGTCAAGAGTACCAATTCCGACGCGGTGAACGGTATGCTGCACTTCGATCCTAAGGCTGGGAACCAGCGTCCCGCGCTGGCGCTGGCGAATGGGAACGTCATTGTCGCGTGGGCTTCGCACGAAGATATTCGTCCTTACCATGGCTGGATCATGGCGTACAACGCCGGCACGCTCAAGCAGACCGGAGCTTTCTGTGTCGATCGCGTAGGCACGATGGGTGGTATCTGGCAGTCAGGACGAGGTCCCGCGGTGGACTCTTCGGGCGCGTTCTATTTCGAAACCGGCAACGGCGATTGGGATGGCGAGCAGGATTTCGGCACGTCAGTCATTAAATTGCGCGTTCGCGATAACAGACTTGTGCTGGAAGACTACTTCACGCCGCACGATTACAAAGCGCTCAATGATCGCGATGCAGACATCGGCTCCACGGGCCCGCTTCTGATTCCCGGCACACACATCCTGATCTGCGGGAATAAGAAAGGGATTCTCTATGTGCTCGATACCGCAAAGCTTGGGCACATGACTCCGGAGGATTCCGGCTTGTTGCAGGCTGTCCCGGTAAACGGCGGGCGCGCGCTGGCTGGTCCGGCTTATTGGGACGGACCGGGAGGCGGCATCCTCTATACGTGGTTCGAAGCCGATTTCCTGAAGGCTTTTCGCTTCAACGGTGAGAGACTCGAAACGGCGGCGTTCGCCCACAGCAAGGAAGCCTCGCATGGATCGCCCGGTGGCGCTCTGACAATTTCATCAAACGGAAAGCAGCCCGGCACAGGCGTCGTCTGGGCAACGCTTACAGTCAGCGGCAGCGCCGATCACGGCAATCGTCCCGGAGTCCTTCGCGCGTTCAATGCCGAAACTCTGGAAGAGATCTGGAACAGCGAAAACGAGCCGAAGCGCGACCGCTTGGGAACATTGGTAAAGTTCGTCCCTCCGACGGTCGTCAACGGCAGGGTCTACATTCCGAATTACGATAACGCAGTGAATGTCTACGGCTTGATCCGCTAAAATAAAAGAAGCTACGTGGCTATCAAGTATCTTCCTGCGCTGCTCCTCCTGCTGCCGGTTACACACGCGGCGCCGTTGCCTGACAACGCGTACAGCTCAGCCGTACAACCTTTTCTTCGCCGCAACTGTGTCGCCTGCCACAACGAAAAGCTTAGTTCGGGCGAACTGAATCTCGCGCAATACCTCACCGAGACTGCGCCGTTCGCCTTGAAGAATCGCGAAAATTGGGAACTGGTGGTCCAGAAATTGCGTGCCGGTGAGATGCCGCCAAAAGGCCTTCCCCGTCCTGCTCCGGAACAGATTGCAGGCCTCGTGAATTGGGTCGAATCCTCTTACGCGCGTCTCGACCGCGAGACTCCACCCGATCCTGGCCGTGTTACTGCGCATCGTCTAAATCGCTACGAGTACGACAATACGGTTCGCGACCTCCTTGGATTGGACCTGCACGCCTCAGTCGACTTTCCAGTCGATCCGTACGGCTACGGCTTCGATAACATCGGCGACGTTCTCTCGTTATCGCCGGTTCTTACCGAAAAGTATTTGAAGGCTGCGGAACATATCGCAAATATCGCGATTCCGCCGGCCGGCCCGATGAAGCCCGTCATGTCGCGCTATCTTGCGGAGCGATTGGGACAAGCGCGGCAACTCCACATCGCAACAACCCATGAGTTTCCCGTCGATGGCGAATATACCCTGCGGTCCGCGTGGTTTCAAGGGCTAAAGATTGGAACCAAGGTGCTGGGGCGGCTATATTTCGATGGGAAAGAAATCTCGCAGCATCCGCTTACCGTTTTCACGGAGATGGATCGCGGTTTCGAGACGCCAGTCGTGCATGTCACGGCGGGACTTCACAAAATCGAGGCGGACATCAGCTACGAGGGATTTTTGAAGGATCCGCCCTATCTTGAATACGTCCAGGTATATGGACCGAGCATCCGGACTCCGCCGCAAGATTCGCCTGCCTACCAGCGCATTTTCGTTTGCAGCCAGCACACGCCGGATTGCGCGCGGCGCATCGTGGAGCCGCTCGTGCATCGCGCCTATCGCCGTCCGGTCACCAGGGCCGAAGTCGATGAACTCCTGAGCCTGGTTCGTATGGCGCAGGGCCGCGGTGATTCGTTCGAGGCTGGCGTTCGGCTGGCGCTCGAAGCCATTCTGGTAAATCCGAACTTCCTGTTCCGCATCGAGCACGATCCTGCTGGAACGGGCGCAATTCATCGCATCAGCGACATTGAACTGGCGTCACGTCTCTCTTATTTCTTATGGAGCAGTATGCCCGACGACGAACTGCTCGATGTAGCCCAAAAGAACCGTTTGCACGCACCCGAAGTACTTCATGCGCAGATGAAGCGGCTGCTCGACGATCCGCGATCGCGCGCCCTCGTGGACAATTTCGGCGGCCAATGGCTGCAGTTCCGGAATCTCGACGTGCTAAAGCCGGACCCTCAAAAATTCCCGGAGTTCGACCCGGGTCTACGCGAAGCGATGCGCACGGAGACGGAACTCTTCTTCGCCGCAATCGTTCACGAGGACCGCAGCATCCTCGATTTTCTCGATGGCCGCTTCACTTACTTGAACGAACGGCTTGCTAAACACTACGGCATCGAGGGCATCACGGGACGCGCATTTCCGCCGCGTTGATCTCGATGGTACGCAGCGCAGCGGCATTCTTACCCAGGCAAGTGTCTTGACAGTATCGTCCTATCCGACGCGTACATCGCCGGTGATTCGCGGGAAATGGGTGCTGGAAAACCTGCTCGACACACCGCCTCCTCCACCGCCGCCCGATGTTCCCCCGCTCAATGAGGCCGCAGTGGGCGATACGGTTTCTCTGCGCGAGCAACTGGAGAGACATCGATCGAGTCCGGAATGCGCAGGATGTCACGCGCGCATGGACCCGATCGGTTTCGGGCTCGAGAATTACGATGCAATCGGCCGCTATCGTGCAACCGAGGGCAAGTTCCCCATCGACTCGTCCGGAACGCTGCCGAACGGAAAGTCCTTTAACGGCGCGGCGGAACTGAAGACAATCTTGCGCGGCGATCCGCGAACGTTTACCCGCGCGTTGAGCGAGAAGTTACTGACCTATGCGCTTGGACGGGGTCTGGAATCGTACGACCGGGCCGCAGTGGCGACGATCGCCGACACCGTGCAAAACGAGGGCTACCGATTCTCCGCCCTGGTTCAAGCTATTGTAGATAGTGTGCCGTTCCAACTGAGGCGCGCAGCGGCAGCACCTGAATCGGCGCGATCGGAGTCAAAGCCATGAAATCGCTTCCTCGCCGGACATTTTTGAGAGGTCTTGGAGCGGCTATAGGGTTGCCATTCCTAGATGCCATGACGCCCGCGTTCGCGGCGGCGAGCCGTCTCGCCCAACCTCCATGCCGGCTGATGTTCGTCTACGCGCCGACTGGAGTCATCCCCAAATACTGGTTCCCGGAAACGACCGGCGCCGATTTCGAATTTCCGCGAACCGTGAAGCCGCTTGAAAAGTTTCGCGAGGATATTCTTTTCGTGAGCAATCTCGCGCATCATAATTCTCTTTCGCTCGGCGACGGCCCTGGCGATCATGCACGCGCCGCGGCAACGTACCTGACGGGCATGCACATCAAGAAAACGGAAGGCGCCGATCTTCGTGACGGTATCTCAGTCGATCAGATTGCCGCGCGCAAGTTCGGCGCGCAGACTCGATTTCCGTCGCTCGAATTGACCTGCGAAGATAGCCGCCAGGCGGGCGCTTGCGATAGCTATAGTTGCGCGTACCAGAACATGTCCTGGAAGTCAGAGACGCAGCCGCTTCCTCCCGAGATGAACCCGCGACAGGTATTCGAGCGTCTGTTCGGCGATCTCGACGTTACTGGTAGCCAGGCGGCTCGCGATCGTCAGAGGCTCTATCGCCAGAGCATTCTCGACATTACACTGCGCGATACGGAGCGGCTCGAAAACAATCTCGGAGCTACCGACAAACGCAAGCTCGACGAGTATCTCACGTCCATCCGGGAAGTCGAGATGCGCATCCAACGCGCTGAAAAGGATACGGTCCTGCCGCCAGGAGTCGAAAAACCCGCTGGCATTCCGACGACTTTCGCGGAGCATGCGCAGCTTATGTTTTCGCTGGTGACGCTGGCATTTCAGGCCGATCTCACGCGAGTTGCAACTTTCATGCTGGCGCGGGAAGGCGGCGTGCGCACTTATCCCGAGATCGGAGTGCCCGAAGCGCATCATTCCTGTTCGCATCATCGAGGCAATCCCGTGCTGATTGAGAAGATTGCGAAGATCAGCGGCTACCACGCGGAACAATTTGCCGGGTTCGTCGAGAAGCTCAAGACAACGAAGGAAGGCAATGGGACGCTGCTCGATTACTCAGCGGTGACGTATGGCGCGGCGCTCGGCGACCCGAATATTCACGATCACATTCATCTGCCGACTCTCATTGCGGGTCGCGCGCATGGACAAATTAAGTCTGGCCGTCACATCAGGTATGAAGATGGGACGCCGATGTCCAACCTGCATCTCTCGCTGCTTAATTTAGCAGGCGTGCCGACGGAGAAATTGGGCGATGCTACAGGCAGGCTCGACCACATCACCGATTTGAGTTAGAAGCGCGGAGGGAAATTTCGTCACATATCAGCGACAGAGTTCGAAGGTCTTCGGGTTTTAAGCCAATCCCTTTGGCTACGCGCGATAACATTCGGCCACCAATCTCGTCTTGATCGGGAAACGCGAACTCGTAATCCGGCCAGCCTGGACGCGTAAGCAGCCGATGAGAACCGCGTTGGCGTTTCACTCGCCAGCCGATCCTTTCCAGTGCGGCGAGAACCCGCCTTACTTTACTGGCGGGCCAGTTGCTCATCGGAGACGGTGAAAGAAACGTTCAGGGCGGTAGACGGAAGCTCTTGGTGGGCAATGCGGTCGGCAATAACGTCGATAGCGAGACGCTCAGTATTGCTGATCGCCTCGTCGCGAGTCTGCCCGTAACACATAACGCCGGGAAGTTCGAGTGCTTCAGCGATCCAGCGGCCGTCTTCCTCCCGATCCAATTCAATCGTCATTATAGCCAGGAATCTGCTGCCTACGCGCAGCAGCCGTATATGCATCATGTACGATAGGCGTTTGAAATAACATACACAAACCTGCACGCAAACCTCTCCCCACGAAACGCCCGGCGCTTACTGGCAGCGTTGCGGCGTGCGGAGTTGCGTAAAAGACAAAGCCCGCGAGTGTCGCCGAATCGTGGCGAGTGATCCTCTATGAAGGCAGAAGTTAGACTGTTGGAACCTATCGATTTTCTGCAAGCTCGTCGCTTAAGCCAGCAATACCTCGACATCATGAGCCTTCAACATATCCCGATACTCCGGAGCCAGTCCCGCATCCGAAACAACAACGTCCGCCTCGGATAAAGGCGCGAGATGTATCACCGATCCGCGTCCGAACTTGGTGTGATCCGTGACAATGATTAGCTTCCGCGCCGCCTGAATCATCTTGAGCTCGGGACCCACAATCAGCGTATTGCTGTTGCTGAATCCTGATTCAGTGACGCCGCCGATGCCCATGATCAGCACGTCGGCAGTCACGCTCGAAAGAACCTGCTCACACAGCGGCCCCAGCGTGGCGCGAAGCCTCGGATATAGATATCCGCCAGTAAGCGTGATCTCCACCTGCCGCGAATCGCCAAACAGTTCGGCAATCGGCAGTGAGTTGGTAATCACGTGCAAAGATCGGCCGGTGAGACAGCGAGCGACCGCCGCTACCGTCGATCCGCCGTCGAGAATCACCGTCTGATTCTCCTCAACCAGGCTCGCCGCCAAGTTCCCGATGCGCTTCTTCTCCGCCGCCATGTGCTCGCTCTGCCAGGCGAAGTCAAGCGCATGGTCTTTGGTCTGCATGGCCATCGCACCGCCGTAAACGCGCTTCAGAACGCCTTCGCCTTCGAGCGCGGCAAGATCGCGACGGATGGTGGATTCCGATGCTTCGAGCGCCGCCGTCAGACGGTCCATATCGAGGAATTCCTCGACCTCGAGCATCTCGCGAATTTTGATCTGGCGGACTGCGCCATTCATTGGTGCGCCTGCGTTATGTTTTCGATTTACCGTTGAGCGCCGCCATCACAGCGTCTGTAACGGACCTGACGATTGCGTCCACATCATCAGAGCCGGAAGAATTTAATGGGCCCCCCGACCCCGGATGCGGCGCAATCGCAATCGCGCCTGTAGGCTCGGGCATATCGCAGAGTTGGCATTCGGTCAGTCCATGGCGAGCATCTGGAATGCCGAGTTTCTGCTTGATGTTGAGTAGATCGAGCGTCTTGTCGGGCGGGATGAACGTGATCGGCGAGCCAAGCTGGCTTGCGATCATAAGCGTCCAGCAGTAGGTTTCGAGCACCTCCGCATACCATTCGGCATGGGTGACTGAATCGGCCCAGCATACGATTCCGTGATTCGACAAGAGAATCGTGTTGTGATTCTTCGCGAACGGAATCACAGTCTCAGCGAACTTCTTCGTGCCAGGCGTCTCGTAGGGCGACACCGCGACGCGGCCCACGAAAACTTCGAACTCCGGAACAATACAGGTGGGCGGAACACGGCCCGTAATCGCGTAAGCAGTCGCATGCGGCGGATGGCAATGCACAATGCCCTTCGCCTCGGGAACCGATTTGTAAATTTCGAGGTGCAGCAAAATCTCGCTTGTGCGCGGACGTCCACCTGCGAGTTGATTCCCGTCGAGATCGACCAGCGACATGTCGTCTGGCTTGAGATCGGATTTGCTGACGAGAGTGGGCGTGCAGAGCACCGCTTCATCGGTCAGGCGGTACGATATGTTGCCGCCGTTGCCATCCACATACGAACGATGCCACAGCTTCTTGCCGACAGCGCAGATCTCGTCCTTGATCTTATTGGCTTCGGGCGAGTTGAGCAGAGCTTCCCATTTGGGATTCTTCGCCGCGCCATTGGTGGCGGAAGAAGCGCTCGCCGGCGAAGAACCATTGACGGACGTTGACGTGGTTAGCTCGATTCCCGCGCTAGAGGCAACATCTCGCGCTGACGGCGTAATCACGGCTCCCTGGCGAAGCAGCACGGATTTTGCGCC
Organism: Terriglobia bacterium; assembly: GCA_963767545.1. Taxonomy (GTDB): domain Bacteria; phylum Acidobacteriota; class Terriglobia; order Bryobacterales; family Bryobacteraceae; genus CAVVFX01. Next base: position 125,146 of record CAVYEV010000017.1, on the reverse strand, counting down.
GCTCTTCGCCGCGGCTGCAATATCCATCGCCGCTATCACTTTGAATTCGGTCAAATCGAAGCTGCTCATGAGTTCCCCTTTACGGCGGGCGGCTGATAATCCAACGTGTTCACGATCAGCGCGCAGTAAGCGTCCACCGGCACATGCTTCGGCCAATATGGATTCGCCGCTTCACCACCTTCACTGAATGCGATCATCTGGCCGATACCCGGTCCTAAATGATCCGCCACGATCAACGCTTTGCCGCCGCCGCTGCCGTCGTTCTTAAATAGATTCTCCGAGGTCACAGGCTCGACCACCAGGAGACGGATACCGCGAACTTCAGGTATGGCCGCGCTCAGCACCACGGTTCCTCTCACGACACCGATCCTCATACCGCTAATCCGGCCACGAAATCCACCAGACCCACCACCGTAAATCGCGCCGGACAAGTATTCCCGCGCAGCTTCCGCTGGATATCGCCGTCAGTCGAAACCATCACGACGCCTCCGCGCGATGCGCCTAACGTGTCGAAGATCACGAGCGGCTCTCCGCTCGCAATGCCATCCGCTTCGATGCGCTGGCCGATCAGCAGACGAGCGCCTTCCAGCGTCTCGTGCTTCACAGTCGAGGTCATCGTGCCGTCGATACGCGCAAGAAACATCGGCTCGCCGCTAGATGATGCGGAACCCTCCGCCGCCTACGGTCAACTGCCGCTCGCGCGTGAAGGTTAGCGGCGTGGTGACGCCTTCGCCCGTCGGAGTCGCGATGCTGAAGCTCAAATATCCCGCGCCCTCTCCGCCCAATGCGGCCACGCAAGGAGCGTTGTGGACGAACAGCGTCGTGTTCATCACCCGCGCCATCTTGGTGACGTTATCGATATTTCGCGAATGAATCATCGCGGTGTGCCGGTAACCATGCTCGGCTTTCAGCGACTCTCGAATCCCTGCGTCCACGCAGTCGACGCGCACCATCGGGATGAACGGCATCATCTGCTCTTCCACCACGAACGCATGGTCCGCCGCCGTCTCCCCAAAAAGCATATCCGTCCCCGCAGGGATCTTGACACCCGCGGCGGCGGCCACTACGGACGCATCCTTGCCGATCAGATCCCGCTTCAAATGCCCATGACCGCACCCGCCGCTATACTCGCCTTTAAACTCGAATGCAGCCTTGGTAAGCCGGTCGATCGCCGCGGCATCCAGTTCAAAAGCGCCGGCCTTTTTCATCGCGGCCTTAAACGCATCCGCCACCTGCTTGACCACGAAGATTTCCTTCTCGCCAATGCATAGCAGATTGTTGTCGAACGACCCGCCCGTAATGATGTCTCGTGCCGCCTTATCAAGGTCCGCCGTCTCGTCCACCACCACAGGCGGATTTCCAGGACCTGCGGCTATGACGCGCTTGCCGTGCTTGCTCGCGGCCCGCACCACAGCCGGACCGCCGGTCACGCACAAGAGCGCCACGTCGGGATGCTTGAAAATTTGCTCCGCGGAGCTGATACTCGGCTCGCGCACGGTTGTCATCGTGTTCGCGATGCCAAGCTGTTTGTGGACCTCGCGATTGAAAACCTGCAGCGCATAGCAGGCCGCCTTGGCGCCCACCGGATGCGGGCTGAACACCGCCGTGTTGCCCGCGGCGATCACGTTAATTGCGTTGCTCGCCATTGTTGGGATCGGGTGCGTCGCGGGCAGCACCATACCGATAACGCCCCACGGAGCGCGCTCGATCAGGCACATTCCGTATTTATCGGTCCGCGCGTCGGACCGCATGTCTTCGACTCCCAGAACGTTCTTGACGATCTCGAGTTTCTGAATCTTGTGATCCAGACGGCCGAGACCTGTCTCATCGAGCTCCAGTTTGCCGAATTCCTGCTTGCGGCTTTCGCAAATGCCGCGGATAATCGAGACGATGCGTCCCCGGTCTTCGAGGCTGAGCTCAGCAACTCGTTTCTGCGCCTCAGCCGCCGCCTTCACGGCCTCATCCACCGTTTCAAAAACGCCGTCCGCACCCGCTGACGGAGCCGTCATCATGGCTCTATTGCCGCCATTCATCTGCGACTGCAGCCGCGCAACTACTTCTTTCGCGATCTCTGCGACCATCTGTTCCCGATTGAACATTACGGTTTCTCCACCACCTGACCCTCCACTTCCACCGTATCTACAATGCCGACGATCACCGCATCCACGGGCGCGCCCTTCGTGGTCGTGGTCAGCCGCGCGGAGCTTCCTTGCGTGAACAGCACGCATTCACCTTCGCCCGCTCCCACGCTATCCACCGCCACGATCGAGCTTCCCGATTGCACCAGCTTCTGCTCTTTATTGATGTACGGCTGGATCAGCAACAGCTTCATCCCCTGAAATTCAGGAGCCTTCTGCGACGCCACAACGTGGCCGATGACCTTCGCCAGAAACATGGCAAACTACTTCGGCAACACCGCGCTGAGATCGTCGTGCGGCCGGGGCATCACTTGCACGCTAACCACTTCTCCCACGCTGCGCGCAGCCGCAGCCCCAGCGTCCACCGCCGCTTTTACGCTGGCAACATCGCCGGAAACGAAAGCCGTGCACAGCGCGCTGCCGACTTTCTTCCAACCCACGAACTCCACCTTGGCCGCTTTGAGCATTGCGTCCGTCGCGCATACGAGCGCGACAAGTCCTCTGGTTTCGATCATTCCGATGCTTGGCATATTTTTCTCCTTAGCGCAACATTCCTTCAACGAGGCCGTCATGGGGACGCGCGATGATGTGCGATGCCACCAGTTCGCCGGACCTTTTGGCAGCTTCCGCGCCAGCATCCACCGCCGCTCGCACGCTGCCGACATCGCCGCGAACCACTGCCGTCACGAAACCGCCGCCGATCTCAACCAGGCGCACCAGTTCCACGCCTGCCGCCTTAACCATCGCGTCGCTGCCTTCAATCACGCCGACGAGTCCCTTGCGTCTCCAGCAGACCGAGAGCGTTGCCGGAGTCCTTTTTCGCGCCGTCCACGGCAGCCGGTCTCTTGGTCGCCGCCTGAACAAACTTATCCAGATCGTCGTGCGGCCGGGGAATGACCTGGACGCATGCGACCTCGCCAACCCGCCGCGCAGCCGCCGCACCAACATCCGTTGCGGCCTTCACCGCAGCCACGTCTCCTTCGACGAAGGCCGTTACCAGTCCGCTGCCCACCGGCACCCATCCGGAGAAGGTAACGTTGGCCGCCTTCAACATGGCATCGGCCGCCTCAAACATGGCGACCAGCCCTTTCGTCTCGATCATTCCTAGCGCTTGCTTCATGTTTCGCTTCTCTCCCAACTCACTTGATCAATTCAAATTCTTTGGCGAGGTGCAGACCGCACCCATTCGCTTCATCGGTATCCATGTGGACATTCAGCCGCACCGTCGGATCGACGCGAACGTGGACCCGGTTGAACGTCACGCCGGCATCTCCGCCAACGCGCAGCTTCATGATGTCTTTGTGCTTCACGCGGTAATATTCGGCTTCCGCGGGATTCATATGGACGTGGATCGCCGCGCGGATCACGCCCTCTTTCAGTTCCACAACGCCTTTCGGTCCCATCACCAGGCAGCCCGGCGTGTTGTCGATATCTCCGGATAATCGGACCGGAACATCTGGAATCCCGAGGCTGATGATATCGGTGAAAGCAAGTTCGATCTGCGACCGCTCGCGCAGCGGTCCGAGAACACGCAGGTTCGAGATCAGGCGGCTACGCGGCCCGACCAGAGTGACCATTTCTTTCGCCGCGTAATTGCCGGGCTGATACAGCGGCCGGTCGACCATCAGTTCATAGCCGGGGCCGAAAAGCTTCTCGAGATCCGCTTTGCACAGGTGCATATGGCGCGCGGAGGCATGCACCGCGAGAGTCGGCGCGGGCGCTTTTCCATTGGAGCCTATCCGTTCCGATACCACTCTTCTGACGATCTTCTCGACTTCCTCGCGGCTGATTGCAGGTGTCATTGGGTGAGCACCTCGGCGCTCGTGAGAACCTCATGAGCCGCCCGAGCGACGATACGCTCCTCATCGGCGGGAAACATCCATACTTGAACTTTCGAATCGGGTGCCGACAGTAGTGCCTCGCCAGTGGCGGTGCGGTTTCGCGACACATCCAGCTTGATCCCGAGGATCTCGAGCCCTTGGCAGATCCGTTCGCGAATGTCGGCGCCGTTTTCGCCGATACCACCAGTGAAAGTCAGCACATCGAGACCGCCCAGCGTCACAAAAAATGCGCCGAGATAATTGCGTACGGCTCGGATCATTACATCCAAAGCCAGACGGCATCTGGCGTCGCCACGCGCACAACCCTCGTCGATATCGCGAACGTCGCCACTCGTACCGCTCACTCCCGCCAGTCCCGATTCACTGCCCAGAATCCTCGCCATCTCATCCACGCTCAGCGACTTTTTCTTCATCATGTAGAGCGCGGCGAACACATCCAGGTCGCCGGTCCGGTTGTTGTGGGGAAGGCCGGATTGCGCCGACATTGCGAAGGTCGTGTCGACGGCAATGCCGTTGCGAATAGCCGCCATGCTGGAGCTTCCGCCCAGATGACAAGAAATATGCCGGATACCAGTCCGCCCCGCCAGTTGCTGCGCGCGTTCGCTGGCGGCGCGATGGCTGGCTCCGTGGAATCCGTAGCGGCGAATCCCGAATTGTTCTTTCCACTCATACGGAACGGAGAACGTGAGAGCGGCTTCGTCCATTTTGTCGAAAAACGCGGTCTCGAGAAGCGCCACGAGAGGCGTACCCGGCAGAGTCTTTCCGAACGCGCGCATAGCTGCGATGTACGGAGGATTATGAGCAGGCGCGAAAAACGTGAATTCCTGCATGGCTGCGAGCAGTTCCTCATCGACGATACGCGCGCCGCTCAGCGGTCCGGCATGCACGGCCTTGAACGCCACGCAATCAAGATCGGCGAGCGTGGCGAGAGCCTTTCCTTCTCCGACCAGATCGGCAATGCAGGCGCGAATCGCGGAATCGTAATCGGGGAAATTACTGCCCGGCTGGCCGATGCGCTCGACCTTGCCTTGCGCAACGGCATGCATCGTGTCCGTCGAGAACAGGCGGTATTTAAACGAAGTACTGCCGATATTGGCGACCAGGATCTTCATTCAAGAGTTGACTAATCGTACGAATCATATCTATAATCGGCTTTCGAAGTCAATCGAAAATGAGCAGAGTGAATCAAAATCGTGCAACATCACGCATCGACTAAGGCCGCATGATCAGCCGAATCGAAGAACTAGGGGTCGTGGGAGCGGGTGGAGCGGGATTCCCGACCGCGGTGAAGTTCCGCACTCAGGTTCCGATGTTCCTGATTAATGCTGCGGAATGCGAGCCGCTGCTCCACAAAGACAAAGAACTACTGCAGCACCACGCCGAGGCGATGATGCGCGGACTGCGAATTGGCATGCAGTGCACCGGATCCAAAGAAGCGGTGATAGGCATCAAGGAAAAGTATCACGATGTGATCGAGAGCCTGCAGCCACAATTGCCGCCGGATGTCCGCATTTTCCCGCTGAACGATTCCTATCCCGCTGGCGATGAGTTCATTCTGGTATACGACATCACGAAGCGCGTGATACCGCCGGGAGGGTTGCCCAAGGATGTTGGAACGGTGGTCGTCAACGTCGAAACGCTCATCAACATTGGCTACGATAAGCCAGTCACGCACAAGTACCTGACTGTTGCGGGCGCGGTTAGAAGCCCTGTCACGTTGAGGCTTCCGGTAGGGATCTCAATCGGCGAATCGATCGAACTCGCTGGCGGCGCGACAGTTCCCGATTTCGGAGTTCTTCTGGGCGGCGTCATGATGGGCAAGCTGTGCGACGATCTGACCGAGCCGGTTACCAAGACGCTCGGCGGGATCATTGTCCTGCCGCAGGGCCATCCCACGCTGGGACGTTATCAGAAAACGTGGAAGGAGATCCATCACATCGGAAAGTCGGCATGCGACCAATGCCGATTCTGCACCGACATGTGCCCGCGCTATCTGATCGGCCACCCCATCGAACCTCATGCGGCTATGCGGTCGTTGCTTTTCGGCAATTCGAACGAAAGGCTGGTTGCCGCAACGCTATATTGCTGCGAGTGCAATCTGTGCACCATGTTCGCGTGCCCTGAGGATCTCGATCCGAAGAACGTCTGCGTTCAGGGCAAACCGGCCGCGCGCGAGCTCGGAATGACGTATAAGGGACCGCTTGAGGACATCGCTCCGCATCCTATGGGCGAGTACCGCCGCGTCCCCACCAAGCGGCTGATGCTAAAGCTCGGCTTGATGGATTTCAAGAACGAAGGTCCGCTTATCGATATGCAGATTTCACCCAAACGGGTACGCCTTCCGCTCAAGCAGCATGCCGGAGCGCCGGCCATACCGACCGTGAAAATTGGCGATCGCGTCAAGGAAGGCGACCTTCTGGCGAAGCCGATGGACGGCGTCCTTGGCGCGCGGATTCATTCGAGTATCGGCGGCGTTGTTAAGGACATCGATAGCGCAGTGACAATCGAGGCATGAGAGAAAATGGCAGAAATCGACTCCATCGGACTGATTGAACTTTCCAGCGTCGCGCGCGGTTTCGTGGTGCAGGACGCCATGATCAAAGCGGCAAACGTCCAGGTGCTTATGGCGCGTACCATCTGTTCCGGCAAATACATCGTCTGCGTGGCGGGCGATATATCCGCGGTGCAGGCTTCGGTGGACGCTGGCGTTGCGGTAGGCACGGGTGCGGTCATCGAGAAGCGCACCATCTCGCGTGTCCACCCCTCGATCTTTCCGGCGATGCTCGGCAACGTATATCTTGAGCAAACGAAAGCGGACGCGTTGGGCATCATCGAAACGTTCTCCGCCTCCAGTATCATCGAGGTCGCGGATGCGGCCGTGAAGGCCGCCGACGTGACGCTGTTCCGTGTGCATCTTGCGATGGCCCTTGGAGGCAAAGGATTTGTGCTGCTGACCGGCGATGTGGCCAGCACCGAAGCCGCAGTTACAGTAGGAGCACGCGTCGCCGGCCGCGACGGAATTCTGGTGGATCGCGCGGTGATTCCACGGCCTTCGAAAGAGCTGTTCAAGGAATTCATTTAACCGCTTCGAAATTACAAGCGAACTATCCTATGCTCAATTGCATGGGATGGTGAGTGATGTTAATATTACCGAAGTCCGGGCCGAAATGAAAATAAATCATGCGGAGAAATCCGGACACTTTTTTAACTTCGGGGAGCCTTGCGAGAGGCGCTGAAGGAAATGTTGGTAATTCGAAAAGAGCAGATCGCAGCCTTAGCAGAAGCAAGCGCAGAAAATATTCATAGAACGCCTTGCCGATTACGCTCGCGAACACTTCCCGCAAGAGTGCGTGGCCCTTGGCAGCAATGGCGCGAAAGATGCAGCCAGTCATGCGTTCATCCGAGCTAATTCTTACGGCATTAGTTCGGAGGTCGACATCTGCAAATACCTGAGTCTTTCGATGGTGCTCGGGCAAGACTTCGAACAGCGGGAATGGTCTGCGCGAATTCTGCAATCCAACATGGCAGCCCCAGTAAAAATGGAAATGCTCTATGCGGCTGCGATAGAGGCGGAGGACCTTTCGGCATCTTGAGCGCAAAAAATCTCCTCCAGAAATCCGCGGCATTGGCAGAGGGCCAATTCTCCTCGACGCAGGCGGGCAGTCCCGTTCTTCCGTGCAAAAAGCCCAATTCCTGGGTCGGAATCCAGTTGGTCGACCGCCTTTGTCGTCCGATTGCCGGCGAACCGTATCGAATCACCTTGCCTGATGGTCAGGTAGTCGAGGGCAAGACCGACGATAATGGCACGGCGGGACTCGTTGATCTCCTGCCAGGTAGCTGCCGAATCGGATTTCCGGAGTTGGACTCCGACGCTTGGCGAACCGAATGTGAATGCCCGAAGAAATCTTCGGAACCCGAACCGACGTTCATTGAGTTCGTGCTGGAGGATGCCGCCAGCCAGCCGGCTGAGGGTGAGCGCTTCCGCATCACCCACCCGGATGGGACCGTTCACGAGGGTGTTCTCGGCCCCAGCGGCTCGCTTCGCTATGACGGTTGCCCGCCGGGCTCGTATAAATTCGCTCTCCCGGATCTGGATCAGGAGGCTTGGGTAAGCGCCGATGCCTAAACAACACGCGGTTCAACCAGGCGAATGCGTCAATAGTATTGCCGACCAATATGGATTTTTCTGGCAAACGGTTTGGAACCACCCGGCGAACGCTCAGTTGAAGCAATTGCGACAAGACCACAACATGCTTGTACCTGGGGATACGGTAGTCATTCCGGATAAGCGCGTCAAAGAAGAAACGCGAAATACAGGGGCCATTTACAAATTTCAGAAACTCGGCGTCCCGGCGGCGATTCGGTTGCAGTTATTCGATTGCGACCAGCCGCGGGTGTATCAGGCGTACGAACTGAATGTCGACGGTCAAAAGCGATCGGGAACCACCGACAAGAACGGGGTGCTCCAGGCGCCCATTCCCCCCAATGCCAAGGAAGCGGTGGTGGTAGTTGGACCTGACCGCCAGGAGTATCGCTTTCAACTCGGACATTTGGAGCCTGTGACAGAAGTAAAGGGCGCGCAGGCGCGACTGAACAATCTCGGCTATGAATGCGCGGTTGACGGAGCGCTCAACGAGATGACGCGCACTGCCGTGACGCAGTTCCAGGCTGACTACGGCTTGCCCGCTACCGGCGATTTCGACGGGGCGACACAGAAGAAATTGGCTGAGCTCCACGATGGCGTTTGCGACCTGGCGCGCGGCGACGCATCGTCCCAAGCCGTCGGAAAGAGCCCATCATGAGCTCCCGCGACTTCCGGTTTCCATCCGGAGAAAAGCCCAGGATATCTGTCAAATGCTTAGTCTCGCGATTACCAGGCGAGGCTCTCAAAGAAGGTGCGGCCGTCGGGAAGCCTACAGGCAAGGTCAATTCTCCGCGGCGCAACACGGCGATTAACTCACTTTGGTTGGTTGACCGGAGTGATGAGACTCAACGCTCAATCTCGGTGAACGATCGACAGGTTGCCCCACCTCCGGGAGGAGCGCTTTTCTGTTTTGCTCCAGGCGACGACGCTATCAGTATTGCGTGGCAGGTTGACGAGGCGGCGGGAACGGCTCGCGCGAAACTCGAACTCGCTCGCGACAGCGCTCCGGGTACGGTGATCTGGTCGCAGGAATGGGTTGGCGCACCCGTCGTGAATATGTTGGTCGACAAGGGTGCCGTGATGGCCGGCGACGTCCAGGGCGCGTTGGATTGGGGCGTAGTGCAGATTCCACTCAACACCGCGGTCGGCGCTGATGCGAACGCCTTCCCCGATCGGCAGGTTACGGTGGAACACGCGCCGTATATCTTGAAAATGACGCTCACTCCCTCGCGCGGCGCCGTAACTTTCGCGACGACCAGATTCGATATTGCGATCGCGGACATCCGAATGTTTTGGGGAGCGGCGGGCCTCATTCCCGGAGGCAATCGCGCTGACATCACCGCGCTATACCATGCCGATACGCTGGCTGCGGAGCAGGTTATCGTGACCGATCTGACCAACGCGGCCCGTAACGCGGACCAGTCCATCAATAACGGTGTGCGCCACTCGATCGCGCTTCCTTGCGATCAGTACTGTACGGCAGTAGCTGACATGTCCAACGACAGCCTGTTTAACAAGCATCGCAATCAATGGGGCGACGGGCCGCGCATCCCCTTGCAGGCGCTGATCCGCATTCGGAAGCGAGACGGAAGCCCGAGTGTCAATGCGCCGCACGCCATCGGCAACACGAAGTTTCTCTGGGATTGGGAGAGCGAGCCCGAGAATTTCGCGGCAACCTACCCTAATGTCACCGCGCGCGCTTTCATTCAGGCGTCCGTAGATTATCGCGTGAACGATCCGGGAGGGCCGCCGGGTTCGACCAACTGCCATTTCCATCGGGGAGGGAAGCGTGGCGCGGGCGCGGTGCCCGTATTTCCATTACAATCGGCGGGCAGCCCGCCGCAGAATCCCGTAGGGCCATTTCCCTTCGTCGTGAACGCATGTACTAACCGGCCATGGGCCGTACTGAGCCACGCGCGCACGACTGGCGGCGTTAACACGGCTGGCTACACCGGAGTGATATTTCAGCCTTCGCGGATGGCCAAAGACACGTACAGGGTTACTGTGTATGCCGCCAACGAGCCCGGCGGTGGAGCGCCGCCTGCGCTTGACTGTGCGTTGACGGCGGCCCTACTGCAAGCCAATCATCCGGGGACGCCCAGGTATTCGACCGGATATTTTGACGTCTTCCGAAAGTATCGCGGCAAGTATCTGGCCAAGGCTGGCGCTTGCGGCGCGATTGTGCATGGGACCATAGGCACGCAATTTGCCTGCGCCGGTGTCACCATCCAATGGGCGCCGAATCCGGGCCTTCCGTTCACGCAAGTTGCTTACAACCAGCTCTTCAATGATACGCTGAATCAGCCGCCGCCCGATCCCATCACGGGAGCGCCCGCCCCGGCCATACGGCAGGATCGGGGGGCCCTCATCACCAAGTTGAGGCAACATTACATCGATGGAAACATCGATCAATTCACGGGTGAAGCAGTTGGAGTAGCCGCTGCGGGGGTCGGCTGGCCTATCACCTTCAAAAGCTGGAACGACTTTAAGCGGCCTCACCTCATCAACGCAGTCACCACGTATTTGAACAAGCCTCGCAAAGTCAATACAATGGCGGTGAGCTTCGCAGCACTTGGCCTGCGGAATCGTGGGCTCGCGGCCAACGATCTGAAGATTCTATTTTACAACTCGCTTTCCGTAGCACGCAAAGCTAAAGTGGATCAGATCCTCAGGAACAGCCTCGTTGCCGCTAACCTGCCGGATAGCCAAGCGGCATACGAGCTCAACATCAAGAACTGGTTTATCCATTTGCTTAAGGAGATGTATCAGCGCTATATCACTTTGGACGCATTCATCGGCTTCACGTTCATTCACATGGATGGCGTGTACCGGCTCAAGGATGGCGTTGCGGCAGGCAACTTCACTGACACGGACAACGGAGGCACTGGCGGTATCGGTCCTTCGGATGCCTCTGCGGCCCAAGGGAGAAAGGCCTGCTACATGGTATTCCTGCCAGTGAACGTTCCGCCTGCATGGGCTGCTGCGCCGCGCGGAAGGCATGTGGTCAGCCCCAGCGATATCATTTCCACTCATGAGCTGGGACACGATGCGTCCCTCTGCCACGCTCCTGCCGCGCCAGGAGCCCCGCCGGCCGGCGGATTCGATGTAAATTGTCACGATTCGGCCGACATGCTTTGCCTGATGAATTACGACGACACGAGCGACCATCTCTGTGGACTTTGCCTGTTGCGGCTGCGCGGCTGGGCGCGGGTAGCCAATGCCCCGATAACCGGACTCTCCAACATAGGCGCCAACAATCGAGTATAGGGTCTGACATGGAATTGGCATTTACAATCAGGCCGCGCGAACCGCTCCTAACTCCTGGAGAAGCGCTGTGCATCGAGACGTCTATTGTTAATTCGACTTCCAGTCCGGTTTCTGTTGCTCGTTTCAATGCTTCCCGCGGTCAATGGCCGAGATTCACATTAACGGGTCCAGACGGCAATTCGCTCATATTCGGACCGGCAGGCCATTTGCAAAATGGCTCCGAGGCGCAGGGCGATTCCCAGCTTGAACAGGTCGGTCCGGGCCAATCCTATGGAGAAGCGGTGGTTATCGACGCCGCTTTCGCCCAGCCCGGCCTTTACCAATTAGTTGCCGAGACAGCGGTATTTTCAGACAGCCCCGCGGAGCGCCGAAGCATTGCTACGCAAGCGGGAATTCAGGTGGACCAGATCCACTCGATCCAGGTCGCCCTCGCCCGTAAACGCGGCTTGACGGAAGCGATTGAGGTTGCGGCCGTCCGGCTGATTCACGGCGGAGGGATCCACGCAGTCGAACGCCGCAGCTTCACCGATTCCGGCGCGGGCGATGGCATCATCCGAACCCACTCCGTTGTCCGTGCGGGGAACATCGGACCTCATGCCTCGAGCGTCGTCTCGTTTTATTCGGCGGAATCCGAGGCGAAGCCCGAGCTCGACTGGATCGCATGGTTGGAGCCCGAGGCGCTCTGTGCAAATGTCCGCTGCCTGGGTACCCGGGTCCTCCGCTTCCCGCTGCCGCCTGGCCGGTATGCGATCATGCCTCCAGGTCTACTGTCCGCGGACGGCAATTTCGAGGTGTTTGTAGCCGATCTCAATGAGGCGTGCATCCGGTTGATACGTTTCGTTCGCCCGGAAGCGGTTGTATTTCCAGAGCCTGACTTCGCGGCACTGGCGAATCAATTGCCGGCGGAAGAAGACCATGCTGACGAGGAAGAGGATGAGGAATTCGACCTCTACACAGCGACCGAACCAGTGGGCTTATGGACGACTCCACTTCCCTGCGCTTCATCTTCACTCAACCTAACCGGGTTCGCGGCCGCAATTGCGCCGGCTGCGCTCGGTAGCGGCCGCAGAGCCGTAATCGTTGCGCAGCGTTCAACCGGTGTCGCGGTGCACCACTTGGGCTGTGCCGAGGGTAAACCGCCGGACGAAATCGGAACCGCGTTCCTGCCGGGTGCGATGAGGCTCGAAGCAGACCGTCCGGGCGTACTGGTCGATGGCGCCAACAACACCCGAGTCGCGCTTCTTGTCGCTGTTCCGAATAACCAGGATGGGACGAAACATCTGGCGGTGGCGGATTTGAGTTTCGACGCGCATGGAGCAGTACTCATTCAAGACCCAGTGGGCTTGAAAGATCTCGGTCCGTTGGAAAGCGATCCCATAGCCGCTGCCGCCAGCTTTTGGATTGGGCCGGACGGCAGTATCCGCCGCGATTGGATCGTACAATATCGCGACGGTCAAGCCGCGTTTGGTATCGGGGATAGCATTTCACCTCGGAATTCTATCGGAACACCGGCGGTTCCCCTCGAGATCCTCAGCCTGGAGCATATTTGCGCGATAGCGATAGTGGAAAGTAACGGGCAATTTCGACTGCAGCCAATCTTTCCAGCTCTTCAAGCGCCCCTCCTCAGTTCGTGATGTCGTGCGTGGTGCTCACCTCGTGCACCGGCAAATACAGCTTCTCCCATGCTTTGTGAGCGGGCGCATCCGTGTAGCGGTCGAACGCCGCCTTGTTTTCGAACTCGATCGCGAAGGCGGTGCTGTAATTCGCCGGCTGCACCTTGATCTTCTTGATCCAGATATTCTTGATGCCCGGGATTGCGGCGGCCATTGTCTTCACTCCATCGATCGCCGCTGTCTGCTGTTCGGCGGTGGAGTCGGCCTTCCATTGCACCGTGACCACGTGCAGGATAGTGGACGGCGTGCCGTACTTGTTCTGTCCCACCATAATGCCTGCGCCGAAAATTACTGCCGCGGCAAGGATCGCGAATACATATCGTTTGAACATCGTTTGCTCCTGAATCAAGATTCGCTGCGCATTCCAGAGGCGGTGCGCAAACCGCTCCAATCTTCGCACAACACGATCGAGTTCGCCGGATTGCGAGGATCGTATTTTACCGATGCCGGTCCAGCAGCGGAGAAACGATCCCCCGGCATGCGGTCCTGCAATGTGGAAATGTCCTGGGTCGCGGTGTACCCCACTCCGCGCACATCATAAGAGTATTCGATCGCGCAGTCGAGCACGTCGAGCACGGAGCCATCGGCGATTTTGCCCATCCGATTCAGCGCTACCCGCCGCTGCCGTTCAAGTTCAACATCCGAGGGACGCCGCCGCAGCCACGCCCGGAATAGGATCGCGGCAACCAGCACAACGGCCGCTCCAGCCGCTATGTAAGCTGCCGCCTGATCGCCCATGAAATCGTCACCGGCCGCTAGACGGCGACAGTGGTTTCTTCAAATGCTTTCCGGTAGTCCTTAAGGAATTGATCGAGACCCTTGTCCGTTAGCGGATGATTGAAAAGCGAATCGAAAACTTTGAAAGGAGCCGTTCCCACGTGCGCGCCCGCGAGCGCCGCATCGATCACGTGATTCGGTGTGCGCAGGGACGCCGCGAGGATCTGGGTTTTGAAGCCGTAGTTCTGATAAATCGTAACGATCTGGCGGATCAACTCCATGCCATCGAGTCCGATGTCGTCGAGACGGCCGACAAACGGGCTTACGAAATATGCGCCGGCCTTGGCCGCCAGCAGCGCCTGTCCCGCCGAGAAGCATAAGGTCACGTTGACGCGATGACCCTCTTTGCTCAGAATCGAACATGCGCGGATGCCGTCGCGCGTCAGCGGCACTTTGATCACGACATTCTTGTGAATCTTTGCGAGTTCACGGCCCTCGCGCACCATGGCGTTAGCGTCAGTCGCCACCACTTCAGCGCTGATATCGCCGTCCACGATCGCGCAAATGCGGCGGATCTGCTCCTCGATCGGAACGCCTTCCTTGGCGATCAGGGAAGGATTAGTGGTCACACCGTCGATAATGCCCCAAGCGGCCGCTTTCTTCAATTCGTCGAGATTGGCGGTATCCAGAAAAAACTTCATATTCGTATTCGTCCTCTATTGTTTATACCTATGATTCTAACATTCGCGATCAACGCTAATCGGCGATTTCAGGCCCCTCTTGAAGGAGGGAAAACAGTTTCGGGGGGCAGAAGCTCTCGCTCCTGGCCGCTCAGGGACGCATCCGGATCAGGTGTATTCGCCATGCGATTAGGGCGCAGTCACCATGACCGGCTCCGAAAGCTTACTCTCATTGCCGCTTTGATCCACGGCGCTCACGGCGTACCGGTAGTGCTTGCCCGGTTCAATATTGCGGTCGCTATAGCTCGTCGATTCCTGCGTCTCTTTGATGCGCTCGAACGTGTTGTTCTCGAATGCCCGGTACACGCGATAGCCCGCGAGATCCGGCTCACTATTGCGCTTCCAGGTGAGTTCGATCGTCCTGCCGCCGAGGATAAACGTGAGGCCAACCGGCGGCGCGGGAGGGAATTTATCTTTTGGAATTATGCTGACTACCTCGGAGTTATCGCTTTCCGCCGTCCCATCGCCGGCCGGCGCAATCGCCTGCACATAGTATGAATACTCCTTTCCGAACGCGACTTCATCGTCGTACTCGGGCTTCTCCGGCGTAGCCACCTGTTCGTAACCCGGAGCATCCGTCAGATGTCGAAACACACGGAACTTGGGCGCGGACGAAGTCCACTTCAGATGGACACCCGCTGGCTGCGAATCGGCCATAAGGTCCTTCGGCGTTTCCACCGGAGGAACCACCGTAAGAATCACAAGCGGCGACCAGCCTGCATCTTTGCCGCGGTCGTTTAACAGCCGCACCGAGATTGCCACCTTTTGATTCACCCATGGAGCAGCGGGCGTTTCGACGCGCGGTTCGTTTGCCGGAATGCGCGTCGCGTGTGCCGGCCAGGACGCAATATCGTTAGGGTTAGCCGGCGCGGGCCCGATCCGCAGATCGATTTCCGACTTACGCCGCAGCAGGAGACCCTCGGTTGTGGTCGTCGGCATCCGAAACGCGATTGCGATGTTCTTCCCGTGTTCGAGCGCCGTCATGTCCTCGGCACGATTCGGCAGATTGAGAGCGGGCGGCAGGATATCGCCCACTACGCCGCAACCCTGCAGGAGCACCAGACAAGCCGTTGCGGCGCCGGTTTTAGAGAATATAGCGGCTGAGGTCCTGATCTTTGACAATATCCGCGAGTTGGCGTCGAACATAGGCGGCGTCTACTTTCACGTTCTTCTTCTTCATATCCGGACCTTCGAATGAAATCTCTTCGAGCATCTTCTCCATAATGGTGTGCAGCCGACGCGCGCCGATGTTCTCCGAACTCTCGTTCACCTGCGCCGCGAATCGCGCCACTTCCTCCAGCGCGTCATCGGTAAGCTGCAGTTGGATGCCCTCGGTGTCGAGCAGTGCGATGTACTGCTTGGAGAGCGCGTTTTTCGGCTCCTTAAGAATGCGCACAAAATCTTCCACGGTGAGCGATTTCAGCTCGACGCGGATGGGGAATCGCCCTTGCAGTTCCGGAATCAGATCGCTCGGCTTCGAGACGTGAAAAGCTCCGGCGGCAATGAACAGAATGTGATCGGTACGCACGAAGCCATGACGCGTGTTGACCGTGGTGCCCTCGACGATGGGCAGAATATCCCGCTGCACACCCTCGCGGCTCACGTCGGGACCATGCCCCGCTTCCCTGCCGGCGATCTTATCGATCTCGTCCAGAAACACAATACCGTTCGACTCCACGCGATCCAACGCGACGCGCGTGACCTGCTCCATATCGATCAGCTTCTGCTCTTCTTCCTGGATCAGGTATTCGAGAGCCTCCGCGACCCGCATGCGGCGCTTCCGCGTGCGTTGGCCGAATAATCCGGGGAGCATCTCCTTGATGTTGATACCCATGTCTTCAATACCCGGAGCCGCAGCGATTTCAAACGTGGGCGCGCGATCCTTGACGTCGATCTCCACCTGGCGCTCGTCGAGCTTGCCATTGCGCAGTCTCTCTCTGAGCTTCTCGCGCGATTTCTCGTTACTATCGGTATTCTCCGGTTGCGGCGGCATCAAGAGGTCGAGCAGTTTCTCCTCGGCGTTCAACTCCGCGCGATCCGCAACCTCGTCCAGGCGTTCTTCGCGAACCATGTCGATGGCGATATCTACCAGGTCGCGGACAATCGACTCGACATCGCGGCCCACATAACCGACTTCGGTGAACTTGCTCGCTTCCACTTTGAGGAACGGCGAATTGGCCAGCTTGGCGAGACGGCGCGCCAGTTCGGTTTTGCCGACCCCCGTCGGCCCGATCATGAGAATGTTCTTCGGCATCACCTCCTCCGCCATTTCAGGGGGGAGTTTTTGACGCCGGATACGGTTGCGCAAGGCGATCGCGACCGCGCGTTTCGCCTCGGGCTGCCCGACTACATACTTATCGAGCTCGCGAACGATCTCGCGAGGCGTCAACTCGTCGAGCACCGGCGATTCATCGTTCGCCTGACTGGGCAGATAGATGACCATGGCTTAACCCAACTCCTCATACGTGAAGTTGTTGTTCGTATAAATGCAGATCTTGCCGGCGATTTCCATGGCTTGCTCCACGATCGTACGCGCCGGGAGCTTGGTATTGCGGAGAAGCGCGGTCGCAGCGGAAAGAGCGTAAGACCCGCCGGAGCCGATCGCCGCCACCGCATCGTCCGGTTCGATCACGTCCCCGTTGCCGCTGACTATAAAGATGTTCTTGGCATCGGCAACCAGCAATAACGCCTCCAGGTGCCGCAGCACCTTGTCGGTCCGCCAGTCCTTCGCCAGTTCGACCACGGATCGCGAAAGGTTACCGTTGAACTGCTCCAGTTTTGTTTCGAAGCGCGCAAACAAAGAGAAAGCGTCCGCCGTCGATCCGGCAAAGCCCGCCAGGATTTTATCCTTGATAAAGACGTCTCAGCTTCTTCGCGGAACTTTTCAGGACTTCGTGGCCTAAAGTGACCTGCCCATCACCGGCCATTACTACTTTTCCGTCCCGACGAACGCAGATCACCGTCGTGGAACGAATGCGTTGTGTCATTTGGTTGAAACTTCAGTGTAGCGCGATGGGACTGGCGAGCAGTCCACCTCGGCTGCGCTGCCTTTTGTCACGCGGCGCGTCCGAGGAAGCGAGTCCGTGAGGCATCGCCGGCGTTGTACTTCGTTTTGATGAACTCCTGGGCGAGGTCCAGGTTGCGGCGGCCAGCGATTATGCGGTCGAGATTGCCGGTCGAAAAAACGAACCCCTCGTAGCCATCGCCGGCTGGATTCCAGGGGATGTTCTTGTGTTCGAAATACATGCGAAGCTGGACGGCGCTGTTGAGCCGCTCGACCTCTTTCTCGCGGCGCGGGGCCTGGATCTGCTGCAAGGTTTTCAGGGTCGATTGGAAGAGACGGTTGAGGCGCTGCTCATAGAGGCTCCAGTTGAGGAGGAATTTGCATTCCAGGTCGCCGTTTTCGAGAGCCTGGTCCAAGGCGGCGGCTTCGAGATGGCGGAGACGGTTCAATCGCCATTGCGTCTCGGCGAGAGTGTTTACCATCTCGCACTCGGAGGGCTCGACAGGCGCGTATTCCTTGATGAAGCCTTCGCGTAGTGTGTCGAATTCTTTTTGGCTTTCGCCGGAGAGGACGATGGTTTTGGCGAAGAGGCCGTGCTTGAGGGAGTTTTGGGAGGAGCGTTGTTTGCCTTCCTCGGTGCGGGGTCCGGTGGCTAGTGCTGTGGCGGCGGCGTTCATGGTTTTCCTTTTCGACAGTTAGCGGCGTTTATCTAACGACGTTTTTTCCTTTTATTTGGCGACGCTTTTTGCGTCTTTAAGTCTCAAGGTAGCAAATGGGATTGCGAAAACGTTCTCGTGTTTTTGGAAGTGATTGATATTGGGGGAAATATATTGAAAAACGTGTTGTGATTTAGCTTTTTACAGCATGAGTTATTAGGCTGAGGATGTATTTTTAACGGTAGAGTAGGAGAGAAGGCGACACATAAGTGCGACCCACTCTCCCCTCGTCGAACCGGACAAGCGGATTTCCCGACATCCGGCTCTCCTGAAAACATCTCGTCTCAAGCATGCGCAGGCAGTTGCACGGCTGCCAATTTCTACAGGCTTACCAGTCCAAAGCGCTGGATTTGCTCATAGTAACTGACCCCTTCCGGCGGCGGAAGGGCCGCTGGCTGCGTCGTCTCAGATGCTGCGTGAGACGATCACGAACGTACGCAGTTGATCTTTCGGAATGCCACCCGCGGGTATCCAAAGTCGAAGTAGTTCTTCCAGCCCTTCAGGTGTCGGTTCAGCCCCTCAACCAGTTTCGGGATCGGCTTGAAGCACTGTCGATGATCGGTCATTTCGTGCAGCTTCTCCCGTTCCTTCTTCAGTGCTTTCTCCGACGGACTCACATTTAAGTACCGCCATCCGCGCCCTTTCAGGTCCTCGTGATAACGGATACGTGAATCCCAGAAAGTCCAGACTTGCTCCCTCCTCCTTCAGATTCACCACGCGTGTTTTCTCCCGATTGATCTCCAATCCAAGCCAACCTTCGAGTTTCGATTCAATCCATCCCGTTAAGCGACTGCCCTGATAGCGCGCCAGCACGACAAAATCATCGGCGTAACGCACCAGCTTGGCTTTCGCCCATTGGGCCGGTCCATTGGTTCGGTGGAACAGCTCATCGAACCAATGCAGATACAGATTACTGAGCAGTGGCGAAATCACCCCACCCTGGGGAGTCCCCTTTCGTGGGCGATTCCACTTTCCCGGTTTGCCTTCGCTCTCCGGTTCGACTACCGGGCTTTGCAGCCACATCCGGATCAGCTTTAAAACGCTCCGGTCCACCACCCGCATACGCACGCAAGCCAGAAGCTTGTCGTGCGGAATCGAATCGAAGTAGCCCTTGAGATCCGCGTCATACACCGCCTGATACCCGGCCTTGATGTGACCGCGTATCTCCTCCAGCGCCTGGTGGGCTGAGCGCCCCGGACGGAACCCATAGGAGCAATCTTCGAAATCTTCTTCGAAGATCGGCTCCAGGATCAGCAGAGTCGCCATCTGGACCACCCGATCTCGCACCGTCGGTATTCCCAACGGCCGCAGCTTTCCGTTTGCCTTCGGGATGTAAACGCGCCGTACCGCCTTCGGCTTATAGGTCTTGGCGCGCAACGACTCCTGAATGCCATCCAGGAATCCTTTCACGCCTGCTTCTGACGTTTCGATCTGTTCGATCTCCACCCCATCCACCCCAGGCGCGCCCTTATTGGCTCGCACCCGTTCCCATGCTGCCTCCAGCACATCGCGCCGATAGATCCGGTCGTATAAAACGTAAAACCGGAACTTCGGCTCCTGCTTGGCCTTTTGACCCAGCTTCTGTCTCAGCAAAGAGAGTTTATCTGGGAACTCATCTCGTTTCGCCTGGTTATTCAGGCCTTCGATTTGTTCCCATTGTTCCGTAATGGGAATTTCTTCCAAGCGGTTCTCCTTTCCTCTTACAACAACATTGTTTCCAGTAGGGCTCCTTCGCTCCACGGTCGTTACCCGCTTCCTCCGCTAATATGAGCCCCTCCGACTCCCGGCCAGAGCCGTTCCCTCGGTTATGTATTCCCTCGGGCCGTTGGGGTCCGGTTGCCCTTTCCCCGCCCTGCCGGGTCTCCCAGGATCCTCGACTGATCTATTCCTGCGCGCTGTCCCCAACCACCCCGTAAGGTCCGGCGAGTGCTTGCTCATTGCTTCCCCACCGATTACAGGCTTCATCATCTCTGGCAGACTGGCCACCTTCAATTTGCGTAACGAGGCCGCATCAGGTTCGCTTGCGCTACGGCTCGCAGGTTCGCTTCCCCGGTTTCCGCCAGACAGATCACTCCGATCCCGCTCCGGTTCAGCTACATGTACGAATGAGCAATTTACATGATGAACTCCTTTCAGTTCACAAGATCAAGCCAGGCTTAACCTGGTATTCCAGAGACGCCGAGACGCGAGAAAAACGCGGAGTGTTCCGGTTCAGCTGGAAATGGAGAAGGCGTTCCCCATTAAGATAATGGAGCGAACGCATGAAGAAGCAACGGAAGCACTACACGGCGGAAGAGAAAGTCGCCATCCTGAGGCGGCATTTGCTGGACAAGGAGCCGATCTCGAAGCTATGCGATGAACTGGGCTTGCAGCCCACGGTCTTCTACCGCTGGCAGAAGGAGTTCTTCGAGAACGGGGCGGCCGCCTTCGAGCAGAAAGCACGGCCGAACCATTCAGCCGAGCAGGAACGCATCGACTATCTGGAGAAGAAGATCCAGACCAAAGACGAGGTCCTGGCCGAGTTGATGGCGGAGCACGTCGCGCTAAAAAAAGAATTGGGGAACTCTGACCGGGGTCTGGGTTCCGCACGACACGCGGGATCAGATCGTGGATTTTGTCCGGTGCTGGTCGGAGAAGACCGAGATCGGCGCCGGGCGGTTCATCGATGTGGCTCGACATCACCTCCAGCAAGTTCTACGACTGGCGGGAACGCTACGGCAAGGTGAACGAGCACAACGGCTGGGTTCCCCGGGATTTCTGGCTGGAGGAGTGGGAGAAGCAGGCCATCGTCGACCTCCATCTGAAGAATCCGCTGGAAGGCTACCGGCGGCTGACGTTCATGATGCTCGACGCCGACATTGTGGCGGTGAGCCCGTCCAGCGTATGGCGAGTGCTGGGGCAAGCCGGACTGTTGTCGAAGTGGAACGTAAAGCCGTCGAAGAAAGGCACGGGCTTCGAGCAGCCGCTGACGGCGCATCAGCACTGGCACATCGACGTTTCCTACATCAACATCAGCGGGACGTTCTATTACCTGTGCAGCATTCTGGACGGCTGCAGCCGATACATCGTCCACTGGGATCTGCGGGAGTCGATGACGGAGGCCGACATCGAGATCATCCTGGAGCGGGCCAAGGAACTGCACCCGGAAGCGAAGCCGCGGATCATCTCCGATAACGGGCCGCAGTTCATCGCAAAAGACTTCAAGGAGTTCATTCGGATCTCGGGCATGACCCATGTCAGAACTTCGCCGTACTATCCGCAATCGAACGGGAAAATCGAACGCTGGCACAAATCGCTCAAAGGCGAATGCATCCGGCCGGGAACGCCGCTGTCGCTGGAAGATGCCCGGCGTCTGGTGGAGGGCTACGTCGAGCATTACAACAACGTCCGCTTGAATAGCGCCATCGGCTACATCACGCCGAAGGACATGCTCGCCGGGCGTCAGCAGGAGATCTATGCCGAGCGGGATCGGAAGCTGGAGGAGGCGCGGAAACAGCGCCAGGGTCACCGGCAGAAGCCGCCTGAAGAACGACGAGCACACGTTCAGAGTCGCGGCTGAAGTGGATAACTTCCTGGTTAAAGCCGACAACTGGACGCGACCGTGGCCGAAGCTGTCCACTTCGGTGACTTGGGCGTTTCTCGGCAACGTGACGCCAGGCTAGATCGACGAATGCTCGATTACGAGGAATTCGTGGGAGCGGATCGCCTCTCCCAAATGCTTCATAGGGGTGCGAGCCGCCGTACTTCGGCCAGGAAATCCATCACGAAGGTAACGTGATGGTCATCTTGCTGCCCGGCTTGGTTTGGCGAAAGCAGAGCAGCGATTCGTCCATCCGGCGCCACATCAAAATTCGGCAGAACGCCTGTTTCGGCGAGTCGTACGTCAAGCCACAAACGCGGCGCCTGAGCCTTAAAGACTGCACCGCTCGTCGTATAGTTCTCAACCATAAGGCGCTGGTCAATCGTCCGATAAAATAGCCGCTGTCCATCTTTCGCCCAGTGCGCGATCACTCCTCCGCCATTCGATACCTGCCACTTCCGTCCATTATCGGGAAACGCCCGAACGTAGATCTCGTACGCGCCGGACTCGAGCGAGGTGTACGTGACCCAGCGTCCGTCCGGCGAGAACTCCGGGTACACTTCGAATGCACCGGAAACCAGGAATGGCTCAGGACTTCCGGCGGTGATCGCGTCACCATCGATCTTGATCGGAACCGTCCAGAGATTAAATATCGCCGAGCCTCCTGCATTCGGGCTGCGTTGGTAGAACGCCAGGCGCGAACCGCCGGGGTGAAAGGACCACGGTATCTGATGATTAGTGCTTGCTATCAGCTTTCGCAGCGGGCCGCCGCCTTCGGCGCTGACCCAACTCATGCCACCAGCCGAGCTGACACCGCGACGAACCTCCCATCGGGCGTCCAGACAGGACTGGCAACCGTTTCGCGTCCCACCGTCTCCTGAATGAGTTTGCCGGTCCCCCAGGCATAAATCCGCAGACTCAGTTGTTCGCCATTGCCCCTGACGAATGCAAGATGCGTGCCGTCCGGGGACAACCGCGGCCATGAGTAAACCGCGGGCTCATTCAGCAACGGTGACTCCGGAGCGGAGTGCCCCAGCCAGCAGATCACGGATTTTGTCCCCCTTGGTTGGCGACGACAGACCAACTGGCCGGTGCGAGCGACGTCGAAATCGGCGGAGTTGTGCAGACCCAGAGCAATATCCGTTATCATCGGGATTCGATTTCCGCTTACCTCCAGGCGGTCCGGGTTGAACCCAATTACGAATAGAGTGCCCTGATCGACAAATGCGAGGTGTCCGCTCGACAGATACCGGGCATAGCTGGCACCTTGGATCAGGGTTTTTACTTTGTGATCCGTCAGTGAAAGAACTGAAATGCTCCGCGGCCGCGGTGAAGCGCAGCCAGCCGAGAACAATACTGCCCGCGAGCCGGGCAGGACCTGCGGCCATAGCGCACCATCGGGTAGTCCCTCTATAAGCGTGGGCTTTCCACCGCCCGATGGGATTCGCCAAAGACCGGTCGTGGTCAGTGCGGCGATGATCGTGTTATCGTCGCCCCAACCTGCGCCCAGCAACTCCGGTGTGTCGCAGAGCGGAATCGGAGTTCCGCCTTCCACCTGGGTTTTCCATAACTTGCCCGCCGCGAGAAACGCGACCCAGCGCCCGTCCCACGAGAAGAACGGCCCTCGGGCGCCCTCAGTTCCCGGCAGTTGGACCGGCTCAGATCCGCCAAGCTGATCCAGCAACAGCGTCATCAGACGGGGCACACCGTCTTTCCGGAAGGAAACAAAACTCGACAAGGCATCCGGCGCCAAAATGACGCTGAACTTCAACCTGCGCGGACCGCAGCGAAACCTTGGCACCCACGATCGACCTCAAGACGGGTTCGGTTGCCAGAGAAGCTGCGGTACGCTGCCACGGCCGCCAGAAACAAGAGCATATAGCCTTTGGACAAGCGTGCTGATCTTCCACAGCCAGGTCAGATCCCGCGTCGCAACAGGCCGGGGGATCGGGACGGCCCATTCGAATTTCGGCACGTAAGCGCCCTTGGGCAGAACGATCCGAACCGGGTCCATACGTCCTTCCGACGCATTGTAAGCATCCAGGCGACTGCGCAAGCGGGATGCCTCGACCCGCACTATGGAATCCGTGCGCGGGTCGAAGGCCGCGCCACGGCCGAGCGCCTCGACGCCAAGAGTGTACTCCTTGAGTTGTTCCCCGAGCCCACTCATCGTCCGCTCGACCAGGAATCGCAATAGCTTGCCCGAGCGGCCCGCCCCTGGAATGCAACGCTCGATAGGATTTTCTCAAGCTCGCTACGAATCGCATCAGGTTGGACGGTCCCTTCCTTCATGGCCAGATGCCATTATACGGAAATAAGTCGTTGATTCTAAGACGTACGTAACGGTCACTTCGCGGTTTCGTGCTTCTGCCCGATGTGTGCCGTCCCCCAACCTGGATGGGCAGAGAGATTTCGCCACTTGCCGGCACAACAAGGAGATGCACGATGACAAGCGAAAATAAACGGAACACCGCACGCGGAAACAACAACCACAGGTCCTTGCCGGGCGTACCGCTAGCATTGCGCTCGCCGCTGCCTTTGCGCTAACGGTTTCCATCTTCCCCGCACAACTTCGCGCCGACGACGGCCGAGTCTGCACCGATGCAGTGCTCAAAGGGGACTACGGCCTGGTAGCCACAGGCACGCGAGGAACTCCGGCCGGAGGGACTGAGATATTCGTCACGGTGGCGATGGTCACGTATGACGGTAACGGAAGCTTCACGGCGGTCGGCACTTCGCACGGATCTGTGACCGGATCCCGGACCTCCGCGACAACCGGAACATACCACGTCAACAAGGATTGCACTGGAGCAGGACAACCAACATCCCTGCTCCTGGCGTTCCGCCGATCGAAGACGAATTCGTGATCCTGGACCACGGCCGAGAGGTGCGCACAGTAGTGACCTCGGCCCGGGACGATCTCCACGGCAAATCTGCGCAGCAAGTAAGACGGAAGGGCGAGCCCCCGCCGGCACAAGCGGTGGCAGCCCCAAGCTTAAGACCTCTACGGCCTGGAGGATTATGTCACTGAAGCTGAAAAACGATGGAGCGGCGGCACGCGATCGGATGTTCTTCTTGAGCATGGCACTCGCCGCGAGCATGACCGTCTTCTTGGGATTTGCGCCGAGTTATTACCTCAGAACCATCACCCACACGACTCATTACCCCACCGGGATACGGATTTCGACCTCACTGCGTCCCCTTATCCATGTACATGCGTTGGTCTTCAGCGCATGGATGCTACTCTTCATGACGCAGAACACTTTGGTGGCTGCCAGCCGCACGGGTGTTCATCGGCGGCTAGGCATTACGGGCGCAGTGCTCGTCCCGGTTATGACGGTGTTGGGTGTCCTAACGGCCATTCGCGGCGCGAAGGATGGGTGGAACCCCCGGTGGTCCTTATGCGGATTCGCTTTCGTTCATGGTGGTCGGTATCACCGATGTTCTTCTGTTCTCCTGCTTCGCGTTCGCTGGATTGTACTATCGACATCGCCCCGAAATACACAAAAGGCTGATGTTTCTGGCAACGGTGGGAGGGCTCATGTGGCCGGCCATAACCCGGATGCCACAGGTCGCCGGCCGGCCGGCTCTCATGTTCGGATTGCTTGCTGCGCTGGTTCTCGCACCGGCTGTATATGATCGCCTCTCTTACTCGCGTGTCCACCCGGTGAGTCTCTGGGGCGGCCTCTTGGTGTTGGCTGCATTTCCGGCGCGCCTCCTGGTTGGGCATAGCGCCGCTTGGCACAGCTTAGCCGCCTGGCTGCTTCGCTAAACCAGCGTCCGCTGGGGCTTGCCTTTCCGGTATAGTGCTCTAATCTGGCGATTCGGCTACAATCCACTTGGGGCGTCTCGCCAACCCGGTGAAGTGACCGCTCCAGGCATGGCTCCCGGATAACGGCGCACCGGAAGTTGGCCGGGCAGGCCGTGGCGGCGCTACAATAATTTTGCCGGGCGAAACGGAAGCGGCACTGCGGGGACGCAACCATGCTGAGGGATAGTCCGGTGGGCTCATCGAGACGATGAACAGGGGCGCGGAGCCTTTGCTCGCGCCCTCTTCCAAGAATCACATCGGATCGGTAGACCCCGATGCCTTGAAATCCCCCGCCCGAAGGGCGGAATACTCGCTAACGGAGAGCGCCCTCTCTCCATTTCACGCTGAACCAGCACAGGAGAGCAAAGCGGGTAGTGCATGAACTTCATACACTTCAGGCTTCGACGCCGCCGTGCGTTTAGATTTCGACCCTTGCTAGGCGGCTTCTTCGGATTTCTGGGAGTCTTCGACCGCCTTATTCTTGCGTGCGACGTACCGTTCAGCCCTAGCCCGGTCCTCCTCAGGGGTGCTGGCCGTAGGAGGGGAATGAACTCAAAGCGCCGGTTCGGCGAGTTGGTCGTCACCGGGCCGGCAAATGACAAGGCGAGCAGACTGCGGTCGAACCCTTGCGTGGTCGAACGGCTACTTCGATACTCTTGTCGGCACTGAAGTGGGCGTGCTGGTAGATAAAACCCTGGAAGCGATGGCAGCGGTTTAGAATCGTGATCAGTTCCATGGCGCTGGAAGCGAATGTCGGCGAACCGTTACCATAAACCGGCCGCGGACGGTAGCTCGCCTCCAGTCTCAATAAGCTGTGGCCCTGCGCGGAAAACTAGCCCCCCGTCAATTTCCCGTTGGACGCTCGATGTGGTCGACAACAACCGTCGGAATCTTCCCGCTTGAGGCTCTGAGACGCAGCCCGAGTTGTTCCTGTAGCGCCGCGAACAGGGAGGGCGCTGTGGAGTCGCCAGTCTCATCACGATCCCAAACGAGCTCGAAATCGAACTCACCTTCGAGCTGCGTGTGATCTTCAACGGTCCTGCCGAGTTGGCGGCGCAGGCTGATGGCTAAGCTCGGCATCGATATCTTGGCGGCTTTCATCGTGATTATGGTCCCGTTGGCGTTGGTGCTCATGAGCCGGTCGGAAGTTCCATGGACCGCAAGCCTAGGTCCGCTTTTTGCGATTTCCAGACGATAGACTGGGCCCTCTTTTGTATCGCGGTGGACCTTAAAGCTGAAACGCTCCTCCAGCAGCGCCATCATCACGTCCGATTTTCGCTCTTGTGTCACGGGCTCGGTACTGACCGTCTTGCCGTCAATGTCGTAGCTTGCCGTGTCCGTCCAGGAGGGAACGCCGATCATCTGGCTATCTTCAACCATAGTCGCCATTTGGATCATATTGCGGATCGACAGATTTCGGCCCCTGAAGCGGCCGCCGGGAAGGAAGTCAGCATCGGAACTGCCGCCGGTTCGGTTGATTTTGATTGACACAACCTCAAAATGGTACGGCACCAGAGGGGCGGCACGTGATGAATTGGACTGAGCACTCAGACGCTCGGCCACAGAACCTCCAAGAATGATGACGGCCAGCGCCATTGAGGCCCGTGCGGAATGACCAGAGACCGGCCCTCGCAAACAAAGAACTCGTGTTCCCATGCCTGTGAATACTCGACCGAAAGCGCAAAGTTACAACGGGCCGGGTTGACCGATGCGTGGATTCCCTGCGCAGGTGATGCTGCCGATCGCTCCGGCTCTGACCGTTACACCGGGATTATTGAAATTGATCCGATTCAGAGTATTGAAATTAGCCGCGGAATTGCAGCGGGACGGACTACTTCACGACGCGGAAATCCTTGACAAGTCCGATATCCCAGTTTGTTAAATTCGGCCTGCGAAACAAGCCTTGCCTACGTTTCCGTATGCGCCCAGAGCCGGAACCCAAAACGCGCCCGGGATCAGATAATTCACGCAGGTCCCGGAACTGCCGAAGGCGCCCGGACCGTAAGGATTGCCGCCCAGATAATTTGCAAGATCCGATCCTAGCCCGATCGCAGATTGGTCATCCCCCGAAACGATCGTCAGCGTTCGCGGTCAGCGCATCGCGAACTTGCCGATTCATCGGGACACTCCATCGTTAACGGCGGGTTCCGTTCTTCCGCTTCGGCAAAAACCGGTCTATGCGATTCGCGAGTATTAGGATACAGACGCACACACGCTGGTTTTGCCGGTCGCGCTGCTTGCGGC
Organism: Terriglobia bacterium; assembly: GCA_963767545.1. Classification (GTDB taxonomy): domain Bacteria; phylum Acidobacteriota; class Terriglobia; order Bryobacterales; family Bryobacteraceae; genus CAVVFX01. Next base: position 97,271 of record CAVYEV010000017.1, on the reverse strand, counting down.
GCTTACGCTTAGGCCCAGCTCATGGAACGCGCCACAGCACATTCAACACAGTGGGTTGCCGATGCGCTAAGTGCCACAGATAATATGAATGAAGTCGCGCAGGCGCAAGACGGTTTCAGTGTGGACGAGGCGCTCCACCCGGAAACTAACCGAGGGTCAGCCTAAGGTAAGCCGCGACGTCGGCGACGAAACGGTGGACCGAGACCTCCGCGATGCGGTATCCGACAATCGCGTTTACGGCCTTTCCCAAAGCGCCGAGCGGCGGCTCATAGACACCGGAAAATTCCAACTGTGTTTCGGTGGCAGTCAAAGGATAAACGGAAAGTTCCGCCTTCATAATTGGAAACAGCTGTGGCAGGGCTGCGGCCTCCCATTCCAATTCAATGCGAGCGACTGGCTCCGCCATGGCCCCCTGCGTCTCCTCGATGTTCTTTATGACGATCTTAATATCGGCTTCGACCGCGATACCGCCGACATCGAGGCGCAGTTCGGAGGCGATGGTTCGTGCGCGAGTTGCGGCAGCTTTCGTGGCAGACTGGAAAACCGTGAGCGCGTTCGCGGTAAGCGCATCGCGAACTTGCCGATACGGATGGTTAACATAATCGTAGCAGCGAATCGCTCGCCCTTTACTCATCGGGACACTCCATCTTTAACGGTGGGTTCCGTTCTTCCACTTCGACAATAACCGAAACCGTTGTTTGATCATAGCCGACTTCATTCGATTCCATTGTTGCGATTCGCGCGTATCTTGGATACATATGCACATACGCAGGTTTGCGCCGATAACGCTGCTTGCGGCGCTTACGGCTTAGAAGCGCACAAAGCCTGCTACGCCGATGGCGGCATCAGTAGAGTTCGAACGAAAATTAAAACAGCAGCTTGAGTGCCAGTTGGCCGATGCGTGGATCACCTGCGCCGGTGATGCTGCCGAACCCTCCGGCGCTTACCGTTACACCGGGATTGTTGAAATTCACCCGATTCAGAGTATTGAAAAACTCGCCGCGGAATTGCAGCCGGACGGACTCCTTCACGACGCGGAACTCCTTGAAAATTCCGATATCCCAATTTTTCAAATTCGGTCCGCGAAGCGACCCCTTGCCTACATTTCCGTATGCGCCCAAAACCGGAATCCCAAACGCGCTCGGGACCAGGTAATTCACGCATGTCCCGGAACTGCCGCAGGCGCCCGGACCGTAAGGATCGCCGCCCAGATAGTTTGCACGATCCGATCCCAGGCCGGTCGCGGATTGGTCCTTCCCTGAAACGATCGTCAGCGGACCTCCGGACTGGAGCGTCACGATTCCGTTCAACTGCCATCCTCCCGCCAACGATCTCGTCACCGCATTGGCGCGCGCCAACTGAGGGAGCGCCCATACGTACGATGCTACGAAGCGATGCTGATGATCGAATTCCGACGGACCCCGATCATCCTGGTGCCGCCCCGGAAAGTTCCACGGTATGGGAGAATTGCTCCCCGCCGACACTCCCGTCACACCCTGCCCGTAAGGCAAGTCGTCGATAGACTTCGACCAGGTGTAGTTCAACAGCACCGTGAAGCCCTTCGAGAAGCGCTTCTGCGCCGTAAGTTGCAGCGAATTGAAGCCGGAGTTGATATCCTGCGAAGCCTGTGAGATCGACCCGAACGGCTGGAATGCGCGGCGCGCATCCGTCGACAGCGAACTTCCTGCCTTGTAAACTGCCGGATTCAGCTCCAGCGATTCCAGCAAATGGCGCGACTGCGAACCGACGTACGCGACCCGCGCCAGCCAGTCTCCCGGAAGTTGACGCTCCACCATCAGGTTCCAGCTATACACAACCGGTGTGAGCTGCTTTCCCCCGTTTGCCGGATCGTACGTGATCACCAGCACCGGACCGGGAAAGGGACTGTCCTTCGGAGGCGGGAATGGCGATGGGTAAGGGTTGGCATAGCCGATGTACGGATTGCTGAAAGTCCCTGCCGGCTGAGTCAGGCTGAATTGCGGGCTGAAAGGCGACACATCGACGAAGCGGTTGTTGAAGATACCGTCCTGCAGAGCATCGTAGAAGACGCCGGCGCCTCCCCGGATGCTGGTTTTTCCATCTCCCGCGACGTCATAGGCAAAACCAAAGCGCGGCGCCAGATTATTGAGACTGGCGTTCGCGCCCCATCGCGGCACTCCTGGATCTCCCGGGAAAAGCAGGCCGGGCGGGGCGTTAGTGTAAACCTGAGACCTGGATCCGGCGGCGAAAGCGCTGACGCTGAACTGCTCGATACGATTCTTGGTTTCGTGCCACGGCAGGAACGGATCGTAGCGCAGTCCGAGATTAAGCGTCAGCCGGCGGGACAAGTGATAATCGTCCTGTACATACAGGCTGGCGGTGGTAATGAGATTATCTTTGAACTCACCGAAGCCCTGCGTGAAGGTGCGAACATAGCCAAGGAAGTAGCTCGCCAGCGCATCGTTAGTCACATCCGCGGTAAAGCTGTACGACCCTGACGTGCGGAACTGGTTGCGCAGGAGTACCTGGCCGCGAATCGCCGAGCCGCCGAACGAGAGGGTGTGCTTGCCGCGAATCCAGTTGAAGTCGTCGCTCAGATTGTACTGGTTTCGAATGAAGTCTGCCGGGTCCGTCTGGCTCGGGTTGAAATACCCTGAGACGTTGATTCCTTCGAGCGTCTTCGCCGGCGGCTGATACAGGTTCACCCCAAGATCGCTTAGGCTGATACTGCCCGGCGCCGCGCCGCGATTGGAAGTCTCGCGAGAGTAACTGAGCCGCAGTTCATTCAGCGCTGCGGGACCGAACAGATGGGTCTCGCTTACCAGCGCGTTCTGCGAGTAGATTACCGAGTAGTTGGAATTTGCCAGATAGTTGGTCTTATCGAGAAATCCGGTGTTGTGAAACTTATCGTAGAAATAGCGCAGCGTAAGCCTGTCCTTTTCGCTGAAAGCATGATCCCCGCGGGTCACGAATTCCTTGAAATCTTGAGCGAGAGGAGTAGAGTAGAACAGCTTGCCATTGCCGCTTCCCAGCACCGGGATGTATTTCGTAAACGCCACCGCAGCGGGATCGTACCGGCTCAAAGGAATCTGGTTGTTGGGAAAAGGCTGGCCGGTCTTCGGGTCGATGATCGTGATCACCTTGCCGAACGGATTGGCCGGATCGGACGCGCTGAGTCTCGATGAGAAGTCGCCGTTCAAGGTCGCAGTGGTCGGGAAAAATGCGCTGGTTGTATTTCCCAGGTTGCGGATCTGCGTGCCTTGATAGCCGAAAAAGAAAAAGTCTTTGTCCTTACCGTTGAAATGGGGCAGCCGGACCGGTCCGCCCACAGTCCCGCCATACTGGTTGCGCTTCAATTGGTCGCGCTTGGCGGCGAAGAAGTTTCGTGCGTTGAAGACCGCGTTGCGGTTGAACTCGAACACGTTGCCGTGGAACTCATTGGAACCCGCACGTGTGACCACATTGACCACACCGCCCGCGTTCCCGCCGTACCGGGCGGAGTAGTTGGCGGTCTGCACGCTGAACTCCTGCAGCGCGTCGGGAAATGGAAATGGCTGATTGACGTTGGTGTACAGGTCGTTGTTATTCGCGCCATCCAGCCGGAAACTTACCTGATTCTGGCGAGCGCCGTTGGTCGACACCGTGATTGTCGTTGGAAATGTCTTGGTATTGCCCTGATCGGCATCGCTGCCGGGCGCCGGTATGGCTCCCGCGACCACCAGCAGGAGCGACGCCGCATTGCGTCCGTTCAGCGGCAGGTCTTCCACCCGCTTCTGGTCCACCACATCGCTGACCGTGCCGTTGACCGTGTTCACGACCACGGCGCTCGCCCCCACTTCCACGGATTGGTTGGATTGCTGCAGAGAGAGCGCCTGATTCACCTGCCGGCTCTCATCCGCCTGCAGGATGACGTGCGTCAAAGTTGCGGCGGCAAAGCCCGGCGCCTCAAAGCTGACGGAGTAGGTGGCAGGCCGCAGCGACGGCACCACGAAGTACCCCTGTTCGTTGGCGACCGTGTCGCGTGTGGCCGACGTGGCTTCATCGGTCACCTTGACCCTCGCGCCCGCGACCACCGCGCCGGTCGGATCTGTAACCGTACCGACGATCGTTCCGAAACCCTGTGAGAAAACCAGGCCTTGCGAGACGAGAAGCGCAAGGAGAAATTTGAGTTCGATACGCGCTACATGGGATCGAACAAACATAGTCATGACTTGCCTCTTTTTCAGTTAGAGATTGTACTAACTAACCCGCCTGCCCCCAAAAGTCTTACAGACCAATGAACATTACCATTTTTTTGTGGCTTGGTCTACCGGTACCCGTCCTGAGGCAACTTCAGTCGTCAATTCTCCGAAGGCTTTTCAGCACGTTCAATTACAAAGATGTCCACCGGGCTCTGGTGCAAACGCGCCCAGAACCGGCGATGATGGACAGATGAATGAATGCGGTAGCGACCTCGGGCAGACGACAATTCGCCGTAGGGTGCAGCATTATAGTCCGGAGTTCGAGAAGCGCTGAGCGGGATGTGAATGCCGCCAAGGCGTTTTTGCGAAAGCCTATGCAGGGGCAGCGTGTCCCTACGAAGATCACACTGGACGCCTAACGCCGCTTCGCATCGTCGAAATCAGTAAAGCCCGCGCGAAGCGCTGGGGTGGCTGATTTAAACGTACCACTCGTTTCGGCAGTTCGCACGTCGAATAGCGGAACGGCTATGGATGTGGTCGCCAGCTCCGCAGTCAAGCCACAGTCTCCAATGCCGTCAATCATTTTGAGATACCCGCGAGCACTTGGCGAATGCGGCGTAGTCCCGATCTGCCGCTTACTGCGGGTTTCGCCAATCAGCATTGGGCAAAAGCCCCGCAGGCGGTGCTCAAAGCTATTATTCGTCGTTTATTTTTCGTTGGCGAGATGCTCCGGCGGCTTTTACGCAGGCTGAACCGGCAGTTGGAATTTGGACTATGGGGGCCAATCCGCCGATCAATTACACGCCAAGTCTCGATGTTTTTCAAATTGGATTATCGGAGAGCGAGAGCGGCGTCGAAGGCCAGTGTGCGTTGAGGCTGCCCCGCGCCTGGGCTGGACGGCTAGTGTATTGTAAGTTCATCATGTAGTAGGGAGATTGGATTATGAGACTGACTGTCGCGTTATTGCTGCTGACCTCCACGGGATTGACCGCTCAACAAGTTAGCCGGCCCAGAATTCTGGGCGTGCCTCACGTTGCCTTCCGGGTTCATGATATTGAAGCCTCACGCCACTTCTATAAGGACTTCCTCGGCTACGCCGAACCTTTCGACATTAAAGGCCCGGACGGAAAATTAATCATGGCTTTCATTAAGATTAACGATCGCCAATACATCGAGCTCTCCGTAGAAACGAAACCGGACGAGCCCCGTTTTCTGCACCTCGCGCTTGAGACCGACAACGCCGAGGGACTTCGCCAATACGTGAAGTCGAAGGGCTCCAAGGCGCCTGACAAACCCGCGTCCAAGGGCCGCATCCGCAACACCGCTACCGGTCTCGAGGATCCGGATGGCAACCACATCGACGTCACCCAATACGAACCTGACGGCGAGAGCATGAGAGATGTGGGAAAAGACATGCCGGACACACGCATATCGAGACGTATGCTGCACGTCGGATTCTATGTCTCGAAGCCCGAAACGGCTCGCTATTATATTGACGTTCTCGGTTTTCGCGAGTTCTGGCGCGGGACGGTCGACGGCAAGAACGCGAGCTACTCGAATCTTTTCACGCCCGAAGGCACGGAATACGTCGAATTCCTGTTTACTCCTCCGAGTCCCGAGACAATGGGTACCACCTATCACGTCGCGCTCGAAGTGCCGGACATGGATGCGGCGGTGGCCAAACTCAATGCCAACCCGGCGCGCAGAGATTATAAGCGTCCTATTGAAGTAAAAACCGGAAGAAACCACAAGCGGCAGTGCAATCTCTTCGACCCCGATGGCTCACGCGTTGAACTGATGGAAGACCACACCGTCGACGGGCTTCCTTCTCCCATGACGATGCTACCGATGTTTGCAAAATAAGCGGAGTATCCGGTCCAATCCGCCCGGGCGCAATCCTGCCAGATCAGGCGAAGACTTCGGTCAGGGTACGGGCGGTGAGTACGTGATCGGCCCATCTCAAAATTTCGGACTCCGATGCGCTATGTAGACGGGCGATTGCATCACTGGGAAGAGGTCCGTACTTCCTGGTAAGCAACCGGAATAGCAAACCGCGCTCACCCTCGGTTTTTCCCAACTCGATTCCCAGCGCCTTGCCCTGTTCGACTCCGAGGGCCTTGCCCTGTTCGACTCCGAGGGCCTTGCCCTGTTCGATTCCTTGGCGAATTGCCGGGCCCAGGACTTTGTTTTCCATAATGTCGATCATATGAACCCGTTTGACGACCGTCTCTTCGATTCCCATTATCCCAGAAATAATCACGAACAGATTCGCGGCGTCCTGCTGTTCCTCGCCCTCGAGCTTGCGAATCTGCATTTCCACCCGTTGCAAGACTCGTTCCTGCTCGACGGGCGTCAACAGCGCCAGCACGTTATCTCCCCAATCCTCACTCGCGAGTAGCGGCTCCCCGTCCCACGTCTTCAGATCCAGGATGCGGTACTCGTAAGTCATGAACCTGGTCTTGAAAACCGGGCTCATCGTCAGCGGACGAGAGCTGCCAAATAACATTACCTGCTCTACATCCTCGTTCAGAAGACGCCAGAACCCGAGGTAATATTCCGCCTTGCGACGAGGCATGTCGGGGTCGTTGCTGGTTTGAATCTCTACGTGCCGCAGACCGCCATCACCGCAGCGGGCAAGCAGGTCCACCCGCGGATTATTGACGCGCGGTAGTTCGACATTGAGCCATTCGACGACCCCCGCGTTTCCGAAGAGTTCATGCGCGATGATGCCCTTCGAGTAGCGAAAAAGCAATTTTAGTGAAACATCGTAATCCTGGGCCATGTCGCATAGATGGTGCTCTCGCCGATACCGGCGTGCACGCGTTTTCAAAGACGGTAGCAGCTGTCTCAGAAACGAGGGACGCCGCTACTTCTTCTTGCCCGCCGGAGAAGCTAGCGCTTCCACGCTCACGTCCGAGAAAATGGCTGTGTCAGAGGCGTCCGCGTTGTGCGAGCAGACTGCCAAACCGACGTAAACCGGATTTCCCAACTGCACCTGAGTGGTTCCCAAATCCTTGAGTTCCGCGCCGTCCTTGCCGATCGACACCGCAATCGCGCTCCCGTGCCGGACCAGCTTCAGTTTGAACTTCCCTGGACCGTCAAACGGAAAATCGACTCCATTGGTGATATCGCCCTTGGCGGTCCGCCACTGAATCGCCGGCATACCGGTTCCATGGATCATCACATCCACGTAAGGTGAATCGGTATCGAGATTCTTACGTAACATGATTCCCGCCTTGCGGTGCGGCGCTCCCTGACCCAGGAATTGCAGGGTCGCAGTGACCGCCATGTCACCGGGCATTTCGCGCCAGACATATTCAAACTGATCCGCTTTGGCCCAAATATTGGCTCCGGCACCGGTAATCTTATACTGCCCTTTGGCGGCATCATACTCGGCTGACCCTTTCATCGAAGGATCGCCGACATCCCCAGAATTGGTGAAAGTCCCCAACTTCCCGGTCTGAGCAAACGCGGCCGCAGCCACTAAAAATCCAAAGAAGAGGATACGCATATTCACCGGCCAATTATATGCCAGCGTCCCTCCGATTTGTGATGCGCTCGAAATCCCGCCGTGGGGTGGGTCCTCAACTCGCGGTCGCGCGCAACGGGCAAGAACTCAGCGCTTGAAATACTCGGAATTTTTGGCGGTGAAGTCCGCCCATTTCTCAGGAAGATCGTCAAGAGCAAAGATCGCCGATACCGGGCAAACGGGCACGCAGGCGCCACAGTCTATGCATTCCACCGGATCGATATAGATCATGTCGTGTTTGTCGAAGTCGGGATCGTCCTTCTTGGGATGGATGCAATCTACCGGACAAGCGTCTATGCAGGCCGTATCCTTAGTACCAATGCAGGGTTCCGCAATTACATATGCCATAAATGTCTCGGAACCTTAGAGTATGACATACCCGCCGGAAGTGGACAAACCTTCCTCCTACAAGATGAGCATGAAGCTATTGTTTCATTCCTCGACCCCTGGAACGCGCCACAAGGTTCTGTGCCAAATCTCACTTTTCTTGCTGCGTTAGTAAGTTCCCGACTACCTGCCATTGCGTCACCGTGTCCGGCACTGAGCCCTGATGGACCGCGTCCACGCGCAGGAAGCCCGGCCTGCGTTGCGGGCGGTCTGCGCCGCTCGGCAATCAACACGGCGGGCGGCGACTTCGACGGCCATCGGCTCGGTTCCGGCGTGGCGGATCACATCGCGGAATGCTGAATTTCACGGAGGCGGCGATCGAGAAACCGGCGCTCACTGTCGTTGGTGACCAACTCCAGCGCTCGCGCATAACTCTTCGCGGCTTCGCCGGCAACGCCGGCGCGACGCAGCAGATCGGCGCGAGCCGCGTGGAGCAGATGATAATCGTCGAGATCGCCGGTAGCGGCGAGAGAATCGATGAGTTCGAGCGCGGGTTGAGGGCCATCCACCATGGCGACCGCTACCGCCCGGTTCAGCGACACGATCGGAGAGGGCTGCAGTCTATCGAGAAGGTCATATAGCCGCAAAATTTGCGGCCAGTCGGTATCTTCAGCACGCTGCGCCTGACAGTGCTGCGCGGCAATCGCCGCCTGAATCGCGAACGGGCCTGGGCCACCACGAAATGCCTCCGCAACCAGCGGCAGCGCTTCGGCAATCTGCGCGTGATCCCAAAGACGGCGATCCTGCTCTTCGAGAATCACCAGATCGCCCGATTGATCCAGCCGTGCTCCGTGCCGGGCATCCTGAAGCAGCATGAGTGCGAGGAGAGCGGTAGTCTCAGCCGCCGGTTCGGGCCCTATCAATGCCCTGACGAGACGCGCCAGCCGGATCGCCTCGGCACAGAGATCGGTTCGGGCGAGTAGCGTTCCTTTGGTAGCCGCATAGCCTTCGTTGAAGACCAGATAAATCACGGCTAGACACCGCGTCAAGACGTTCCGGCATGTCGCTGAGTTCGGGAACAATATACGGAATACCGGCATCGCGAATCTTGCGTTTTGCGCGCACCAGCCGCTGCGCCATGGTGGTTGGCGGTACAAGGAAAGCGCGCGCAATCTGGTCTGTTTCGAGACCGCACAGCGTCCGGAGCGTCAGTGCCACCTGTGCTTCCAACGCGAGCGCCGGATGGCAGCAGGTGAAGATCAGCCGAAGGCGCTCATCGGGAATTTCGGTCGTATCGTAGACGGGTTCTTCGACGACGCGGGCTAAGCCGCTGGTCAGGTAAGCCGCGAGTTTTTCCTCGGTCCTCGCGCGGTATCGTAATCGATCGATAGCTTTATGGCGCGCGGTTTGAATGATCCAGGCACGTGGAAAATCGGGGATTCCCGCGGCCCGCCATTGGTCGACGGCGACGGCGAAAGCCTCCTGCGCCGCTTCTTCTGCCAAATCAAAATCGCCGACCAGCCCAATCAAGGTCGCGACGATCCGGCCCCAATCGGAACGGTAGAGATCTTCAACTGCCGTCGAAGCATCCGCAGACATACCTGATTGTATATTTTTCTATAGAGTGTCGATTCCGCCGAATACGGTTCGACTTACCGATGAGGAGCACGAAATGAAATACATGCTGTTGATTTATATGGACGAGCACATATTGGACGAGGAGCAACGGCAGCACTGTTACGAGGAGTCGACGCAACTTGCACACGATCTGAAGTCGAAGGGCCAGTTCGTCGCCACCTCTCCGCTGCAGCCTACGTCAATGGCGACGAGCGTCAGGATTCGCGACGGCAAGAAGCTTGTAACAGACGGTCCGTTCGCGGAAACGCGCGAACAACTCGGCGGCTATTTCATGGTGGAAGCCAAGGATCTCGACGGCGCAATTAGCATCGCCGCACAGATTCCAGGGGCGCGCGCCGGCACTGTGGAGATTCGTCCGGTAATCGAAATTCCAGGCTTGCCGGCGAGCCGCTAAGTACGCTATCTCAATCACATCGGCGAGGACTGCAATGACAACAACGACGTTCGAGAAACATAAGAACGCTCTGGACGGAGCAAGTGTTACTCGCGCTGCTGTTTCTCTTTGCGGGTGTAATGGTGCTGCCGATCGAGGAAATGACAAAACAGATACCGCTACCGGGCCTGTTTCTAAGATTCATCGGAGTGGACGAGGTGCCCGGCGCGGTTGGGCTGATCCTTCCAAGTCTCCTGCGCATCCGTCCTGGCCTGACGCCGCTCGCAGCCGTGTGCTTGGTGGTCATCATGCCTGCGTTGTTTCCGCTGTTGGTAGGTTGTGTGCTGGTGTTCGTTCATAGGGCGGCGGTCGATCGATTTGGCACACCGTGGAGGGTGAACTGCGAATAGCTTCAAGTTTTCAGCGGAGAGGAACAGCCGCGAACGTCTCATCTTTTGGCTGCATGCGATCACGAACCCAATTCGTGGCTTTCGATACAAAACGCCTGCCGAGCGCGGGATTGTTCAATAATACCGAACAACATTTGGCAAAATCGTCCGGCTCATCCGCCATGAGAACATGCTCGCCGTCGCGGATGTCCAAACCCTCCGCGCCCAACTTTGTGGTGATGACCGGGCATCCGAATTCGAAGGCTTCGAGTATCCGGCTAAGTTTGCCAACTTCGTTACGGAGTGGGACTATCACCGCATCCGCGACGTCATACCAGGGGCGTACGTCGGATATGGGACCCACTATGCGAACCCCGGAGCGTAGAGCGATTTCGTGCAGCCGGCCGGATGGGGATGGATCGACCGCATCGACCACAAACGGCCGCGCCGCGTCTCGACGAAGAATCGGAAGAATCCGATCGCAGAAGTAGTTCACGGCATCTTCGTTGGCGTAAATGCTCATCGAGCCGACGAAAAGGAAGTGGAATAGTTTTTCGGGCGTAACTGTTGGAGACGGCGCAGCGCAGAGATAATTCGAAGGTACCGCGATTTCCATTTTCATGGGCCGAATCGCTCGGGGGAACTGTCCGGGCGGCGCCTGGCGCACGTCGCCGGCGTGCACGTTGAGCCGGCCTGTGGGCGCAGGCATGAGCGGTTTGATATCGAGAAGTCTCAGGCCCATAATCGGCTACTTACGGCCTCGCTGGCCGCGCGGTTTCGTTGTTTTCGCATCGGAGAACGTACTGCGGACCCCCGGCTGGCGCTTTGGCCCACGACCGTAAGACAGCCGATGCGGAATCGAATCATTACACTTTAGGTAAGCGACATTTGCGGCCCGAAGGTGCCAAAAAAAGTTTTGAAAGGTTTCGAAGGGGGCTACGCCTAATTAGGGCCGAAGGGTGCCGTCTCATTGACAGCACCAGAGCGCGCTTCCTACGACCCGGCGTTCCGAGCCGTTGCCGGCGAGATTTCCTTCGAGATCCGCGATTAGCAACTTTAACCTCACGGTGGAGCGTGGAATGCGATAACCCGAGCGTTTCCGATACTTCATCGAACCTAAGGCCGCCCAAAAAGAGTAATTCAATGCGGGAGTTGGGCGAAGTTGAGAGTGAAGCAAGCAAACCGCCGGCGGCTGAGGCGACTCTTCGCTCGTCGCTGGCGATCTTCGAATCGCCGACGCCCAGCAACCCTGGGGAGATGTCTCACGTGCTGAATAATCTCGCCCTGGTCTTGCAGGAGGGAGCTCACGGGAAGCTGAACAACTCTTCGACCGCCGAGCGAGTGATGCGTGATGTTCTTCGGGAGCGCCAGCAGATCCTAGGCGAGCATCCGCAGGTGTATCGCAGCATGCAGCGCATGGCTCACGTGCTGTTTCTGAAAGGCTCGTATGGGGAAGCTGAGACGCTATTTCGCCAGGCGTTGGAAGAGTTCAGGCGAATGCTAGGTCCGGAGCACTTCCACGTACTTGTAACAAACGGAATCTGGCGGCGCTCCTGAAGGAGACCGGGCGGTTGGATGAAGCCGAGAAGTTGTATCGCGAGGCGATTGCGACTGGTGAGCGCACACTGGGCTCGAAACAGGCGTACGTGAGCGTGTGGCAGGCGAATCTCGCTAAACTTGCTCACGCAAAAAGGTGAGTGGGAAGAAGCCCGGCAACTGTTCGCGAAAACTCTCGCTGTTACGCGAAGCGGAGTGGGCACAACTTGGAAATCTGCGCCAGACGTTCTGAGCCGGTACGGCCGGTTGCTACGGCGCAAGGTTCGTTAGACGCAGCCGAACCAGTGTTTGCGGAAGCACTCGCCACGCGCGAGAGACGTCTCGGCGACGATCATCCGGTGACTGCGGAGTCACAATTCGATCTCGCCACGCTGTCGCTCGTCAGGGGCGTTGTGCCGAAGCAATCGAACTTTATCGACGGGCTTTGGCAACCGATCGCAAATCACTGCCGCATCTCCATTTGCAAATCGCCGCGCACCTGCTTGGGACCGCGAGTTCGTTACGCGCCTGCGGACATCCGGCGGAAGCGGAACCTTTCGCACGGGAGGCGGTCGCGATCAGGAAGGCGCAGTCGACACCACCGCCCTGGTTGATTGCCGAAGCGAGCGGCGAGGTTGGCGCCATTCAGGCATTGCTGCACCGAGGCGCCGAAGCCAGGCCTCTGCTTGAGGAAAGTCATCGCGCGTTGCTTGGCGCGCTTGGGCCACATCACCGATAACTCAGCTCGCGCGGCGTCGTTTGGAAAAGCGTCGATTGCAGTAATGCCGGTTGCAGTAGTTCAATAGCACTCTTCTTACTCCGAGGTACCCTGTATCTTTAGCATGAAGCTCTCGCGGATCGCCCAAACTCTCGGCTGTGAACTGCACGGCGACGGAGATCTCGATATTACCGGCGTTGCCGGCCTCGAGCAGGCTGGCCCATCGCAGCTGACCTTTCTTGCCAATTTGAAATATGCGCCGAAGGTCCGCCACACTCGAGCGTCCGCGATTCTTTCCACCGAGCCTCACTCTCAGCTAGCCACTCTCGTTTCAGCCAACCCGTACCTCGATTTCGCCCGCGCACTTGCCCTCTTTTATCAGCCGCCCAAGCCCGCTCCCGGCATCCACTCTTCGGCCGCCATTGCGCCGACTGCTCGTATCGGCGAGGGTGCATCTGTCGGTCCCTATGTCGTTGTCGGCGAGCGCGTGATCATCGGACGCAATGCCGTCCTCCATCCCCATGCCGTCATCTATGAAGACGTCGAGATCGGCGACGATTTTGTGGCGCATTCCCACGTTGCAGTGCGCGAATTTTGCCGCATCGGGAATCGCGTGATTCTCCAGAATAATGTCGTCATCGGGGGCGACGGGTTTGGCTTCGCCAAGCGCGCGGACGGCAGCCATTACAAGATCGTTCAAGCCGGCCCCACCATTATCGAGGACGATGTGGAGATACAGAGCCTCACCTCCATCGATCGCGCTACGATTGGCGAAACTCGCGTCAAACGAGGCGCTAAGATCGATAGTCTCGTGCAGGTCGGCCATGCCTGCGTAGTTGGAGAAGACAATATTATCTGCGCGCAAACCGGGCTTGCGGGCAGTTCCATTCTGGAACGTAACGTGCTGCTTGCAGGGCAGGTTGGCATCTCCGGACATCTCACTATCCATGAAGGCGCCACAGTCTACGCACAGAGCGGCGTCGGTCATGATGTGCCCGCGGGTGCGCGCATTTCCGGTTCTCCGGCCTTCGCGGCCAATGAATGGCTGCGCTCCATCACGGCATTTCAGAAACTGGCCGATCTCGCGAGAAGCGTTCGAGACCTGAAGAGGAAAGTGGAAGAAATCGAAAAAAAATGGACGAGCTGAAGAAAGACTCTCACTTGACACGGCCCCCGTTGGCCTATCGCAATGAAGATTTCCTGGAACATGCCGACGCGCGCCCTTTACGCATCCTCTCCGAGTATCTGGAGCCTTTGAATCATTTCAAGAAGGAAAAGGTCCGGGACACCATAGTCTTTTTCGGATCGGCTCGGCTTGCCGAAAATGGACCTTTAGGTCACTATTACGAGGCGGCGCGGCAGCTTGCCCGATTAGTTACCGAATGGGCCGCTTCGGTCAATGGCGGCGCAAACAGGTTTGTAATAACGTCAGGCGGAGGCCCTGGAATCATGGAGGCGGCTAATCGCGGCGCTGCCGAAGCCGGAGGGAAAACTGTCGGGCTGAACATCGGACTCCCGTTCGAGCAGTTTCCGAATCCTTATATCACTCCGGAACTGTGCTTCGAGTTCCATTACTTCTTTATGCGTAAGTTCTGGTTCGCCTATCTTGCCAAGGCACTGGTAGTCTTTCCCGGCGGCTTCGGTACATTGGACGAACTCTTTGAGTTACTAACTCTGGTTCAAACCAAGAAACTATCCAAGAAGATATTCATCGTTCTCTACGGCTCGGAGTACTGGCATGAAATCATTAACTTCGATGCCCTCGTGAAGCATGGGATGATAGCTCCCGAGGATCTTAATCTATTCAGATTTGCCGACGATCCTGAGAGCGCGCTTAACATGCTCAAGGAAAGTCTCTCCATTTATCTGACGCCTGGTGAACCCGCGACGCCAGCTATTGCGGCCTCCGTCAAACCCGAGCCTTAGCCTTACTTTTAGTCTCCGCGAAATGAGTAAGAGCCCGACCCGACCGTGAATACCGCCACGTCACCATTGGCTTTTGTTGGACGCATTCCGCCAGCTTCGCTCACGTTCTGGGCAGGCACGTAGACGGTAGCGGATGTGTTGGGCGGAATCGTCACATCCAATTGGATTCCGGTTCCGCGCCGAATCCACTTACTCGCGATCCGTCCGTAAGGAGATTCGTGTGAAGCCGCAACTGAGTCGAGTCCGGCGACCGGATAGGGATGCACCACGATCTTCTTGAATCCTGGCGTCTGCGCGTCTGACCGTATCCCCGCCAGATACTCGTAGAACCAGACATTCAGATCGCCGATCTGCATAACGTGGTTGCCGGAGTTCATAGCTGGATCGGCCGTATCCCCGTTCCAAAGTTCCCACACCGTAGTAGCGCCTTTGGCGATCATGTACCCCCAGCCTGGGTATGTAGTTTGTGTTGCGATCTTGAATGCCAAGTCGCCCTGGCCATTCTCTGTCAGCGTCCGCATTAACCACTGTGCCCCGATCAGACCTACGCCGACGTGATCGCCGCTCTCGATGTGAATCTTTTTCACCAGACGGTCCACTACCTGTTGTTTGCGACCTTCGGGAACCATCCCGAACGCCAATGGAAGGACGCTTGAGGTCTGCGTGCCGTTGTCGAATTGATTCTCGTCCGGACGGAAAAAGCGCTTGACGAACGCCGTCTTGACGCGCGCCGCAAGTGCCTCGTATTCAGAGGCGTCCGCGGGCTTACCAGCGATCCTGGCGTCTTCGGCAATCACCTGCAGTATCTTATAGAAGTATGCCGTGCTGATCAGTGTCGGGTCGGTTACTCTTGCGGGGTCCTTGGAATGAATCAGTTCCGGCGATTCCGGCGGCACGCACCAGTCACCATATGTGTTCTTGGGCATCAGTCCGTTATCGAGATATTTCTTCATGTACTCGACCCAAAGCCGAAGCGCCGGGTAGTGTTTCTCAATCACTCGAGCATCTCCGTATTGCCGGTAGAGCATGTTAGGCGCAAGTAAGAACGTGCTGGGCCATGTTACTCCGTCGTTGTATAGGACCCAGTAATTGGGAACGACGTCGGGAACGCTGCCTGTTGGACGTTGCGCATCCTCTATATCCTGCGTCCACTTGGAATAGAATGCCGCGACGTCGAATAGGTAGGATTCGCCCCAGCTAACTACCGACCGGTCTCCCATCCAGCCCTGGCGCTCGTCGCGTTGTGGACAATCGGTAGGGATGCTGCGGTAATTACCCCGCACGCCCCAGTAGATGTTCTGGTGGAGTTGGTTCAACAGGCTGCTGGATGACGTGAAATCCGCGGTCTTCTCCATTGCATCGTGGACCACGCGGCCGTCCAGCGCGGCGAGCGTCGGCCTGCCCGGATATCCGATTACTTCCACGAAGCGAAATCCGTGATAAGTGAATCGCGGCTCCCAGATTTCGCCGGATTTCGTCCCGTTCAGGATGTAAGTGTCGGTGGCCTGCGCCGACCGTAGATTATCGACATAGAGCTTCCCATCGGCGCTGAGAGTTTCGGCGTGCCGCAGCACGACTCGCGTGCCCGAGGGGCCGGCAACATTCAGCCGGCACCAGCCGACCATATTTTGGCCCATATCATAGATATAAGTACCGGACTTACTCTCCCAGAACTTGACCGGGTGGATAGTTTCAGTGACGCGCAGCGGTTCAGCCATCTGCGCAACCATCTTGCCTCCGGGACCTGCGACCGCTTGCGCTGTCGTCCAGTTATCGCCTTTGAATCCCGGAGAACTCCAGCCCGTTTGTTCCATGCGGGCATCGTATTCTTCGCCGTCGTATTCGTTATTAGCCCGGATTGGACCTTGATTGGTGAACTGCCAGGTTTCGTCCGACACAACCTGTTGCTTGCGTCCATCGGCGAACTCAAGATCCATTTGCAGCAACATGCGGGGCGTGCCGAACGTCCGCGTTGCAATAGGCTCCTGCGCACGCGGCGCGTAGTATCGTCCATTGCCCAGTATCGCCCCAATGGCGTTGGCGCCGCTTCTGATTTGACGCGTAACATCGTAAGTTACATAGAAGACCCGCTTGTCATAGTCTGTCAGTGCCGGAGATAACACGGTATCCCCTATCTTGCTGCCGTTGACATACAACTCGGATAACCCCAGTCCGGACATATACACCGTAGCCCGCGTCAATCCACCGGCTGCCTGGAATTCTTTGCGAAGCATTCGCGCGGCCAGGCGGCGTTCCTCGCTGAATCCCACTTCGCCCCACGGCGCGGTTCCGTAAGCGCCATTTACTTTTGCGGCGGTCCAGCCTGCATCGTTGAACTCATCCTGCTGCCATCCTGGCGTTAGCTTCGCTCCGGCCTTCCATGTTCCGCCCGTAGTTGCGATGAGGGGCAATCCGCGGTCGAACGTAAGTTTAATCGCGCCAATCAACCCTGGCGTCGGGCTGTGTGCCATGCGGGAAGTCGTGATTGCGATCACGTTTCTGCCGGATCTGAGAAGGTTCGCGATCGAATCCACTGACGGCCGTCCGTAACGGTTGATTTTCCCCACGTGGTTGCCGTTCAGATAGAACTCGCCGCCGCGGTCACCGCCGAGAACGGCGATAGCATCCACCAATTTTCGGTCGGTGGGCACATCGAAGACGAAACGGAAATACACATCGCCCGCATCCGCGGGTACAGCCGGCTCAATCCAAAACGCGTTCTTTAAGTTCGAATAAGGGCTAGATGGATCATGCGGTTCGCTCGTGCCGTTACTGCCGATCCACTTGGCTTTCCACTCCTCCGGATGAAGTAGGCCTATCGACCAGTTTGCGGTTTCGCTCCACGCGGAAGCCTGGCCGTCCTGATCCCAAATCTTTACACGCCAGTAAACGAGATCCGTCGACGCAAGCGGCTTGCCGGCATATGCAATCTGGGTCGACCGATCCGAGGTCACTCTGCCCGTGTTCCATCGATCGCCCTGACCGGCAGCCGCGCCCTTTTCCGTGCTGGCGATGACGATCTGATACGCCGATTGTTTCAGATTCCGCGCGCGGGCATCCACTGCCTCCATCCGCCAGCTCAAGCGCGGCTGGATCTCGTCAATTCCCAGCGGGTTCTTGCGGTACTCGCAACGCAGATCGACTACGCGCGCGGTGGCGCCGGCGGCTAAGAGAGGGAATATTGCAAAAGCGGCGAGAATCGGGAGAGCAGTCTTTTCGAAGCTCATGTCTACAGATCATATCTCGCCGCCGATTGATGAAGGAGCCGTCAGACAGACGCGCCCGCGAATCGCTCAAGGCTTGTAATTGATCTTGATTGTGTCCTGATCGGAGTTGCCGAATGGGTCGACCACCCTCAACGAAATCGAGTACACGCCCGCACCGCCCAGCAGAATGGCCGTAGCTACCGGACTCGTGTCGTTCATTATTCCCGCAAGGGGGCTGCCAAGATCCTGGTTCCAAAGATACATGATGGGTTGGCTGCTGCCGCTCGTCGACTTACTCCCATCGAGCGTAACCATCGTCTGGTTAGTAGTAATAGTGGCATGCTTCTGGGGACCAGCTATCGCCATCACCATGGGAGCAGGTTGCCCGGGACAACCAATTCCCATGAACAGACCGGCCGTCGCTAGCACCTGCTGCATCGTCAAAGTCCCATCGAATGGGAAAGGAAACGGAATGCTCAACGCCAGCAGATTTATGTAGGACGCGTGCCTCGCTTCAACGGTGGCGATGGTGGCAGCCGCGGTTTGAAGGTTCGGATCCTGAAGCGAAGCGAGAGCGCCGTCGTAGGCCGCGACGCCGGTGTTCTCCAGCGTTTGCGCAATCTGGAAGAAGTTATCCGGGGACTTGAGACCGAAGTTATAGCAATCAAGCGGCTGCGGTGTACCACCCATACCGGTAATCATCTGTGTCAGCTTGGCGACATGATCCTTCTCATGCTGCGCAATAGCCTGTATGTAGGAGTAAATATTCGCGCCGATCTTCGTGCCGCCGATCATTTGCAAGGTCGACGAGCTCTGAAAATCCTTGGCCGCGAACATCGATAAGACCTGATTATAAAATGCGCTCTCCAGGTTCTCCAGGCGGAGCGCGAAATTGAGAATATTGACGTCGTTGGTAGAGGAGGGAGTCTGCCCGCGGAGCAGCAGCGAGGAGATAGCGCCGGCTCCGAGCAGCGCAGCCGATCCTGAGAACCAGTCCCGGCGGGAAGTATGTTTATTCGTCTCTATGTTGGTCATATCGGTTCTCTTACGAACAAGCGGTGATGAACTTGCCTGCCGCGGCGAGAATAGCGCTCATGCTCGCCGCAGTATCGAATGAAGCCGGGAAAGGGGAAGTCCCAGTCAGTAGATTGAGGTAGGCCGCGTGACGCGCTTCTACGCTCGCGATGGTTGCGGCTGCCGTCTTGAGAGTTGAGTTCTGTAGCTGCGATATGGCGCCATCGTAGGCCATCACGCCGGTGTTCTCGAGTAGCGCCGCGGTAGTAACGAAATCGTCCGGTGTATTGAACCCGAAATTGTAGGTGCACGGATTATTCGGGGTACCTCCCAAGCCTGTGATGGTGCTTTTCAGCGTTGCGACGTGCTGGTTTTCGTGATCGCGGATCAGGTAAAGAAACGCATAGACGTCCCCGCCGATAAGATTTCCAAAGTTCTGAATGAACATCGAATTACCGAAATCCGTGCTGGAGAACTGCGTGAGACCCTGGTTATAAAAAGCGGCTTCCAGATTCTCGAGCGTCAGGGCATAATTAAGTAGCGTCAAGTCCGTGACTGGGCTTTGCGCACTTAAGGAACTACTAAGTAATATTCCGCCTCCCAACAGAGCGGCGGAACGCATCAGCAAATCGCGCCGGCCTGCAAGGTTGCCGGATTCACATTGGATGGTTACGTTAGGTTCACTCACTCGACATCTCCTAAATATCCGGCCCGGCCGCTAAGTAGGAATCCCATTCGGTGGGGCCGTCATCAGGATAAACGATAGGGGATTAAAACTGGTTGTGATTCTAACTTGCAAGAGAACGGAAACGCACAGCAAGAGCTCCCGTAACGTGCTGAAACTCTCTTTAACTGTTGTGTTGGGCTATTATGACTTACATGGAATGCTACCGCACCCGTATCCGCGCGCGTTATGCCGAGACCGACCAGATGGGGGTGGTTCACCATGCTAATTATTACCTCTGGATGGAAGTCGCTCGCGTTGATTTATGCCAGGCGGTGGGATTCCGCTACCGGGATCTGGAGCAAAATCACGGCGTGCTGTTGTCCGTAGTCGAATCGAGTTGCCGCTACGCCGGCTCGGCTCGTTTTGACGATGAAGTGCTGATCACCACCCGGATTGCTCACGCCAACTCCCGAATCATAAGTTTCTCCTACGATATGTCGGTTGATGGCCGCCATATCGCGTCGGGCGAAACCAAACATGTTTGCCTTGACCGAGATCTGAGGCCCACTCGTATCCCCGCCGAGTACCGTCCGCTTTTCGGGTTATCCGTGCAGTAGACTCCTACTCGCCACAGGCGTTCCCCCATATCTCCGCGGGCGCTCGCGATATAAGATGAGAGAGTCGCGAGGAGAGTCATGAACAAACGGTGGTTGACCGCTGGCGTGATTGTCGCCGGGGCGGCGCTTGCAGTTGTCTTATTTCCCTACGGAACCAAAGCCCAGAGCGGGCTTGGCGCCGCGGTCCCGATGAAGGGAGGCGACAGTTTTCGCATTCTCTTTGGTCTCGCCGACCAACAACCGACGCCTTGGGATGGCTCTGTAAAGGTTTCGTCCGGCGCGATCCGCAGCATCACGGGTTGGCGCTTCTTCGATGGCGATGTCACCGACTTCAAATCCACTTGGAAATTGAGCACCCGCCGCAACAGGCCGTTGCTGCGCCCCAACGGACCCATCGTCGAGAACGGTATCATCATTACCGCGGAGATCCCGGATGAAAACGTCAAGTTCGACATTCAGACGGTCAATGGCTCCTTCTCCTTCGCGCCGAAACAGGTTCCTTTCGGGGAGGGTCAGACCTTCCTCGATGGCCGCGTCGCGGTGGATCGCGTTCCTCCGACCGTTCAGGTCACGCCATCGCAGGAGGATGAGGATTTTCCCGCCATCGCACAGAACGGCGATGATGTTTGGGCTACTTATGTCGAGTTCACACACGGAGATCGGGAGCATGAGAATGAAGGCCCGTTCCGCGCGGCTCCAGCCGATTTCGGTTTTTTGACCCGGCCGGTGGGCGGCGACCGGGTGATGCTCACTCATTTCTCAAAGGCCACCAGCACCTGGGAACCTCCAATCGCCGTCTCAGAAAACGGGCTAGACGTAATGCGCGCGGCTGTTGCCGTCGATGGCCAGAAGCGGGTGTGGGTGGTCTGGTCGGCCAACAAGAATGGGAACTTCGATCTTTACGCGAAGTACATGGACGGCGGCAAATGGTCGCCCGAGATTCGCGTTACAACCGATCCGGGAACCGATCTGAACCCGGTTGCCACGACCGACGCCCGCGGGCGGGTTTGGATCGCATGGCAAGCTTACCGCGGCGACAATCTCGATATACTCGCGGCAGTTCAGAGCGGCGATCGTTTTGTAAAAGAGACAAGGGTATCCTTTTCTCCCCGGAGCGATTGGGACCCTTCCATTACCGCCGCTGCCAATGGCGACGTTGCGATTGCCTGGGATACCTATGACAAGGGCGATTATGACGTCTACTTCCGCCGCGTGCGTGCCGACCTTGCCAAGGCGCCGCGCATCGGGATGGACGCTCCCGTGGCTGTGGCGGCGAGCGCCGGTTTCGAAGCGCGCAGTTCCATAGTCACGGACGCCAAGAACCGCCTCTGGGTGGCGTATGAAGCGTCGGATACGCGCTGGGGCAAGGATTATGGCGCATACCAGACGACCGGAATCGCTCTCTACCAAGGCCACAATATCAAGATCAAATGCTTCGACGGCAACAATGTATTCACTACCACCGAAGATGTGGAGGACGTCCTGCCTGGACCGCCCCAGGCGCTGCTGCGAAGAGCGCGCCGGCGAGTTGCGGACCAGGTGCCGACGCCAAGCCCCGAATCGCTCAAGCAGCCAAATCCCGACATTGCCAAGAACCGTCGCCCCAATCAAGGATCGATTCCGCCGCCTCTGGCACAGAACAGCTTTCCGCGTCTGGCGGTGGATTCCGCGGGCACCGTCTACCTGGCCTATCGCGCTCCAGGCGGCGCCTGGATCTCGCCGGTGGGCTCGGTATGGTTCGAAAACGTAGTGTACTTCGACGGGACACGATGGAACGGTCCGTTATTTGTGCCGCGCACGGATGGACTGCTCGATGTGCGGCCGGCGCTCGCGGTGCTGGACCCAGGCCATTTAGTGATCCTCTCGGCGATGGATCATCGTCAATCTGAGATGACTGGCAATGGCCGCCGCGGGGCAGCGGGTGTGAATAGCGACATCTATGCGGCCGATCTCCGCGTGGACGTCTCGCAATCCGCGGCAACCGCTTCGCTGAAGCCCCTTTCTCCAGAACACCCGGCGGTGGCGGATGATGTTGTGAAGCCTGAGCTCGATCAGGTTGCGTTGATGCGGAATTACCGGCTGCAGACGGGAAAGGACGTGCTGCATGTCATGCGCGGCGAATTTCACCGCCACACCGAGATATCGCAAGACGGACGGAACGATGGGCCGCTAATCGATGCTTACCGCTACATGATCGACGCGGCGTACATGGATTGGGTCGGCTGTTGCGATCACGATAATGGCGGCGGGCATGAGTATTTCTGGTGGCTCAATCAGAAACTGAGCGACGCATATCACCTGGGGAACAAATTCGTTCCGATGTTTGCATACGAGCGCAGCGTGGCCTATCCCGAAGGGCACCGCAACGTGGTGTTCCCGGTGCGGGGGATACGTCCTCTGCCCCGGCTGCCGAAGATGGCCGACGATTCGCCTTCTTCTCACGCGCCCGATACCCAGATGCTGTACAAGTATTTGCGGCAGTTCGGCGGCATCGTGGCTTCGCACACCTCGGGAACGAACATGGGGACGGACTGGCGCGATAACGATCCTTTAGTCGAACCGGTCGTCGAGATCTATCAGGGAGACCGTCAGAATTACGAGATGCCCGGCGCGCCGCGGTCAAACAGCGAAAACGATTCGATCGGCGGCTGGCGTCCGTTGGGGTTCGTGTCGCTCGCGTTGCAAAAAGGCTACCGGCTGGCATTCGAGGCTTCGAGCGACCATATTTCGACTCATATGTCGTACTGCAATCTCTGGGTCACCGCGCCCACGCGCGAAGGAATTATGGAGGCGTTCCGTAAGCGGCGGGTGTACGGTGCAACCGACAACATTCTGGCCGATGTCCGTTGCGGTAATCACATGATGGGCGAGGAGTTTTCAGTAAACTCTCCGCCTTCAATTTCGGTCAAATTGATCGGCACCGCGCCTTTTGCCAAGGTGCAGATCGTCAAGGACAACAACTACGTCTATTCGATTGAGCCGAAAACCAAACAGGTCGTGTTCACGTGGCAGGACAACGCTGCGGCGGCAGGAAAGACGTCGTATTACTATGTGCGCGGCGAGCAGGAGGACGGACAACTGGTGTGGGTGAGTCCCATGTGGATTACTTTGGCAGGGACATAGCCTGCAGTGGTGGCAAGTCTGGCTTTCGCGTCAACGATCATCGGCCAGCCAGGATGCACATTCCGCGCCCTTTTCGAAGATGAGAGACTGAAAAGAGGTTCGATATGCGCGTTTTCATCTCTTTCGCTAAACACGACGCCAATCTGGCTACGCAACTGGAAGCGGCATTGCGACGGAACAACATCGAAACGTGGTCAAGTCTGGACGTTGCTTCAGGAGATGATTGGAAACGAGTAGTTGATCATGAGAGTGCAAGCGCAGACGGCTACGTATTCCTACTCGGTACCGGCGCATCTTCAAATCCACAGCTGCAGGCCGAGTGGCGATCGCTTCTTCGGAACGATTGGGAATCAAAAAAGCCTTTAATCCCGGTGATCCATGCACGCGACGCGTCTCTTCAGGACTTGCCTCCGTTCCTGCGGAACCGGCGGGCGATCTTCACGACCAATTTTGACACTGTCGATTGGTGAGCTGCGCTATCTGATTGAGCATCCAACCGAAACTCTGGATCGCACGCACGAGCAACAGTCCAGAGCTGGAGCAGGAGAAACGGCTCGACGAGTTAAAGGATTATGCCTTATCGCTCAAAGAGGCGAGCGCGGGTGGCGAGGCCAAGCCCACGTGATCGACCGTCGCCAGCCGGCATATGAGAAGTCGGTCTTCATCAACTGTCCTTTCGATTCGGAATACCGGGATCTCATGCTCGCCAATGTGTTCTCCGTTTCCGCTCACGGTTTTGTTCCGCGAAGCGCTCGGGAAACCCAGGGAGATGCGGAGCCGCGTTTCTCCCGCATCCTAACTACAATCGCGGCTTCCAAAAAACGTGATAATCTCTCGAACAGGAGTACATATGAGCATTTCTCGACGCAGGTTCCTCGAAACCACTGCCGCGGGCGCAATAGCCGCAAGTTCACTCTCGGCCAAGGGCAATTCCGACATGCCGACACGAGTCCTCGGCAAGACCGGCGTGCATGTATCCATCCTGGCGATGGGTGCCGGCAGCCGCTATCTGATGTACAAGGAAGAGGACCAGGCAATTGAAGCCGTAAAGAAAGCTCTTGACCTTGGCATTACATATATCGATAGCGCCGACGATTACGGTAAGAATCACTTGAGCGAAGAACGCGTCGGAAAAGCGATCAAAGGCCGCCGCAACGATCTGTTCATCGCTACCAAGCTGAGCAATCGCGATCCTGAAAGGAGCTTCGCGATTGTAGAAGCGAGCCTCAAGGCGCTACAGACGGACCACGTCGACCTGCTGCACATCCATGCGCTCCTTGAGGAGGACGATCTCGCCAAGATCGAGGCGAAAGGAGGCGTGCTCGACCAGGTCCACAAGATGCGCGACCAGAAGATGACGCGGTTCATCGGCATCACCAGCCACATGGATCCAACCGTACTCGCGGCCGCTCTCGAGCGCCACGACTTCGACTGCACGCAGATGGCTTTGAATGGCGCAATGGTCGGAATGACGAACGGCAAGAGCGGAATGGTGCCGAATGAGGCGATCAAGACCAGCTTTGAAACGGTTGCGCTGCCAGTGGCGAAGCGCAAGAATATGGGCGTGATCGCAATGAAGGTTATGGCGCAGGACGCGCTCATCGGTCCCGCGGAACCTTCGAAGCTGATGTATTATTCGCTCTCGCTGCCCGTAACGGCGGTGGTGATCGGGATGCCGAAATTCGAGCACATTGAAGAAAATTGCCGCCTGGCGAAGGCTTTCAAGCCGCTCCCAATGCCTGAGAGGAAGAAGTTATCCGACGAGCTCTCGACCAAGTACAAAGCGCAACTCGATCGCTATTTCAGCAATCACGTAGACGCGTAAGGTTGGGAGATCAGGTCCAGGTTAGCTTAGCTGTAGCAAAGTCGCCAGTGCCCCTTTCCTGCGGGGAAGTAACTCTAGGCACGTTGCGGATGTAGCACCGCTTGCCCGCGCAACTTTCTGGCGGGACAATAAAGGTGCACCCCTTCAACAGGCTGCCAAGAATTTGGCAGAAGATAAGGAGTTATTGTCTATGGCACAAGATCTAAGAAGATCGCAATCCAATGTTCCGCAGACCTCCCAGTCCGGAGCGCTATCGCGAAAGCAGCCTTATTCGCTGTTTTCTCACAGTCCGGAAGACTTCTTCCGTATGAACCCATTTCAATTGATGCGGCAGTTTTCCGACGAAATGGATCGCATGTGGAGCGGGTATGGCGGCGAGAAGCGCGGCAATGAGTCGTCGTGGCGTCCGGTCGTTGACGTTCGCGAAAATGAAGGCCAACTGCAGGTGCACGCCGACCTTCCCGGCGTGAACGAGAAAGACGTCAAAGTATCGGTTGAGAACGATACTTTGATCATTCAAGGCGAACGCAAACACGAGGAAGAAACCAATAAGGAAGGCTGGCATCGTTCGGAACGTAGTTACGGCAGTTTCTACCGCGCAATTCCTTTACCGGAGGGCGCGGAAGTAGACAAGGCGAATGCTCGCTTTCAGAACGGAGTGCTGGAGATCAGTATGCCCGTGCCTAAAGCTCAGCAACAGGTCCGGCAGATCCCGATTTCGACCACTGGCCAACCGACGCAAATCGGACAGCAACCGGCAGCACAGGAAAAGACCAGCCGGGCTGGCGGTTCTTAATTTCGAGTAGAGTCGATTGCGCGGGCCATGATGGATTGGGCCGACCGAATGGTTCGTCCCATGTCTTGTGCCCGCGCACTTCATACTCCCGGCAAGTTTCTAACGTGCGCAATGCCCGTAAGATTTGCTCCCTTTTAAAATCGACCATCATTTGGAGCTTGTTTTGGGCCATTCCTGAGACTGGTAGAGGCTCGGTGAGATCCTCGATGTGGCGTTCCCAATGCCGTGATGCATTCTGGGCGCGGCGAAACCCGGCGCATAACGGCGCAGCCCTGAACAGTACCCGAAAACGTACGTCGGCTTCATCACTCTTCTTTTCTCTGCTTTTGAACGGCCACCGCGAGCACGATAATCACTGCTTTAATCATCATCTCGACGTTACTATCCACGTTATTGAGCCGCAGCATATTAGTGAGCACGCCAATCGTCAATGTCCCTACGACAGTCCCCGCAATCGATCCCTTTCCACCCGCCAGTCGTGTTCCGCCGATCACGACCGCGGCGATGGCGTCAAGTTCGTATGCCACTCCCGCGTTAGGATTACCCTGGTGATTCTCGGCCGCATAGAGAACCCCGGCGAAACCCGACAACAAGCCCGATAGCGAGTAGACCCAGATCTTGATGCGGCGAATCGGGAGACCGGTGTAGCGCGCCGCCCGCTCGTTGTCTCCTACCGCGCGGATGTAGCGTCCGAACACGGTCCGGGCAAGAACCAGACCGAAGATCACGGCGAGCGCAGCGTAAGTACCGATCACCACTGGCTTCTGCCGGAACGTGCCCGCAAAACTGGCGGCGACGTCCTGTCCAAAGCCAATATCGATGTTGGCGTTGCCGGTCAGCCATTTGGCGAGGCCCCGGATGCCGATCATACTTGCCAGCGTCACCACGAAGGGCTGGAGGTCGAGCGTCGCGATCACAAGCCCATTGAGAAAGCCGGCCCCGGTCGAGATGGCGAGCGCGATCGAAATGGCCAGCGCAATGTGTTGCAGATAGCTGAGGCTGCCATAGCTCTTGGTCAGAAACATGGCCGTAACGGAGGTCGAGAGAGCCAGGATACTGCCGACGCTCAGGTCGATGCCGCCCGTGAGAATAACATCCGTCATGGCGAGCGCGATCATGCCAATCAACGACATCTGGCGGAGAACGTCAGTAAGATTGCCGGCCTGTAGAAAAATGCGGCTGCCGTCGGAGGCGGTGGGACTGAAGAGGATCGCGAGAACGACGATCCCGAGAAGGCCTGCGAAGCTTTGGAATCGCCCCAAGAAGGCGGTCATTGAATTGACGCGCCTGGCAATGTCGCCGCCGTCATGATATTTTCCTGCGTGGCTTCGGCGGCAGCAAGGAGCGCCGTCAAGCGTCCTTCGCACAGCACCATGATGCGGTCGCAGCAATGAAGGAGTTCGGGCAACTCGGAGCTCACCAGGATGACCCCTTTGCCAGCCGAAGCGAGTTCTCGTATGATCCGGTAAATGTCCTGCTTCGCACCCACGTCGATGCCTCGCGCCGGGTCATCGAGGAACACGACCGCGGGATCGGCCAGTAGACACTTTGAGAGCAGCACCTTCTGTTGATTCCCGCCGCTCAGGTTATTGACGGCAGCTACGAGGCGCGGCGCCTTAAGCGCAAGTGTGCCGAATAGCTGTTCCACGGCGGATCTTTCATCGCGAAAACGGATGAAACCTCCCGTCGAGAGCCGCTTGAGGATCCCCAGCGTGGCATTCTCGATGACACTCATCCGCAGCATCAGTCCTTGCAGCTTGCGGTCTTCGGGGAGGAAGGCGAGGCCCGCATTCATGGCCTCTCGAGGCGAGCGCGGCCGGAAGCGCCGGGCGGCGATCTCGATTGTGCCGGCGCGGATCCGGTCGAGTCCGAAGAGAGCGTCGCCCAGTTCGCTCCGGCCCGCGCCGACGAGGCCGGCAATCCCCAGGACTTCGCCACGGCGCAGCTCGAACGAGATATCGCGCAACTTTTTCGTCGAGAGATTCCGCACGGTCAGCACGGGGTCACCGACCGCGGACGGCTCCCGCTTCGGCTGGATATTGAGTTCGCGCCCTACCATCAGGCGGATGATTTCCGCTGGAGACGTCAAGGCAGTCTCCCGTGTTTCGATGGTTTTGCCATCTCGAAGCACCGTAATGCGGTCGCAGATGCGGAAGATTTCGTCCAGTTTATGCGAGACATAGACGATTGCCACACCTTCTCGTTTGAGCGCGGCGATACGTTCGAACAGACGCGCGGTGGAGTCGTCGAACAGGGCGCTGGTCGGTTCGTCCATGAGAATGATACGGGCGTTCATGCTGAGAGCGCGCGCGATGGAGAGTAACTGCAGCTTGCCGATAGAAAGCGCCGCGGCAAGGGTCCGGGTATCGCAGTCGAGTCCCACTTGATCGAGAAAAGGCCGGCAGAACGCTTCGATTGTACGCGGATTGTTCAGCTTCCCTTCGCGAAAGTGAAGGTTGCGAATAACGATATTTTCACCCGCCGTGAGGTGCGGAAACAGGTCGAGTTCCTGGTAGATGATTCCTATTCCATGCCGCTGCGCGTCGAGTGGACTCGAAATCGTCACGGGACAGCCGTCGATCAGTATTTGTCCGGAGTCGGCGTGGACCGAGCCCGCGATGATCTTCGCGAGAGTACTTTTGCCCGCGCCGTTTTCGCCCATCAGCGCATGCACTTCACCGGCGCGCAGGGCGAAGTTCGCGCCTTTCAACGCGACGATACCGCCATAATGTTTGCTGATGTCAAGGGCCTGGAGGAGATCCGGCATCGGAGCTTGTTTGACTTGGGTTCGCGGGCAGATCACGGCAGCGATGGTCTGCCCGCGTATGAATTACGCCGCTTTGCCAACCATTCCGTTCGGATCGATGACGAACTTCTTCGCCGCGCCCTTATCGAAATCTTTGTATCCCTGAGGCGCCTCGTCGAGCGAGATCGTGGTCACGTTCACTGCCTTCGCGATCTGAACTTTATCGTGCAGAATCGCTTGCATCAATTGGCGGTTGTAGCGCAGGACCGGACACTGTCCCGTAGCAAATGTATGCGACTTCGCCCAGCCGAGCCCGATGCGGATGCCCAGCGTCCCGGTCTTCGCATTGTCGTCCACGCCGCCCGGATCGTCGGTCACATACAGCCCGGGAATTCCGAGCGCTCCTCCCGCGCGCGTGATGGTCATGAGCGAATTCAGCACCGTCGCGGGCTGCTCGTGACCGCTGTCCCGGCCGTGCCCTCGTGCCTCAAAGCCTACGCAATCGACAGCCGAATCAACTTCCGGCACTCCCACGATTTGCTCGATCTGCTCGCCAGGCGATGCATCTTTCTTGAGATCCACGATTTCGCAGCCGAAGCTCTTAGCCTGCTTGAGGCGCTCCGGGATCATGTCCCCTACAATCACCACCGCGGCTCCCAAAAGTTGACAGGCGGCAGCGCAGCCCAGCCCTACCGGACCTGCGCCCGCGACGTACACGATTGAACCCGGCCCGACGCCTGCCGTGACAGCGCCGTGGTAGCCCGTCGGGAAAATATCGGAGAGAAGTGTGAGATCGCGGATTTTCGCCATTGCCTGATCACGATTCGGAAATTTGAGCAGGTTGAAATCGGCATAGGGAACCATCACGTATTGCGCCTGGCCACCTACCCAACCGCCCATATCTACGTAGCCGTAAGCCGCTCCCGGGCGCGACGGATTGACGTTGAGGCAAATGCCGGTCTTGCCCTCTTTGCAGTTGCGGCATCGGCCGCAGGCGATGTTGAACGGCACGGACACCAGATCGCCGTTCTTGATGAATTCGACGTCGCGTCCGCATTCGATGACCTCGCCCGTGATTTCGTGCCCTAGCACGAGTCCCTTCGGCGCAGTCGTTCGGCCGCGGACCATGTGTTGATCGCTGCCGCAAATGTTAGTTGTGACGATTTTCAGGATTACACCGTGCTCGCATTTTCGCGAGCCTAGCGCGAGTTTTGGATAGTCGATGGATTGCACTTCTACTTTGCCAGGTCCCATGTAGGCGACCCCACGATTGCCGGCCATAATGAAAATTCTCCTTACTGGGTAGTTGCGACGGGCGTCAGTGCCCGTGGCAAGCATCATGACACAATGGCGGGGCGGGCGGTGTCGCAGGTTTCTCCCCGCCCATTCCGCCGGAGTGTTTCAGAAAACGGTTCATGTACAGATTGGCTGGCTGCCGGCGAGAAATATCGCAGGATGCCGCAAGCTGGTCGACCGCCCGCGCAGGGGGCCACAGTCCGCCGCAGTAGTTTCAACGCGAGATTGAGTCGGCTCACCAAATTGGCTGGCTGGCGCGAGCTATTTGACATATAAATACATCCAATAGCGGCATCAGTCAAGACGCACCATATTAATGCCGGTACTTCACTCCCTGTTCGAATTACGAAGTTATCCTTTTCGTTCAGGGAGTAGTCTCGCCGTTGCTACTATCGTTAGCTGGGCCAAGCTCGCCGACTCCAAATACCGCTGCCTGTAGAGAGCCCAATAGTC
This sequence comes from Terriglobia bacterium, assembly GCA_963767545.1. Taxonomy (GTDB): domain Bacteria; phylum Acidobacteriota; class Terriglobia; order Bryobacterales; family Bryobacteraceae; genus CAVVFX01. Next base: position 66,932 of record CAVYEV010000017.1, on the reverse strand, counting down.
TCATTTACGATCAAGCTGCCGAACAAAGTCGTGAGACGTCTCCGCAATGGGCAACGGCGAACCGCTCTACCTCGAGGATGTAATCCGCCAAGCGGTGATCGCATGGATGGATCGAGGGGGAGGGTGTGCCTGAGCGACCGCGACGCCGACGGAACTGGCCCAGGCATACGATCTTCTGGCGCCAGACAAACAGTGGCCGATTGGAGTAAGAGAACGACCGAAGGAGGTTTTGAATGAACAAAACTGCGGCGATTTACGCTCGCGTTTCATCAGACCGGCAGCAGGAGAATCATACGATCGCCGCCAGACGGCAGCGCTGATTCAACATGCGCACGCCGGTCCGGAGGTCTGTGGTAAAAAAGGGAGCAGATGACGAACGCCGCTCCCGGTGTCGCGCGAATTCTCCTTGGGGAAGATAATCCCGCCGACGTTTATCTCATCCGTCAGGCGCTCGAAGAGAATGGCGTCAAATACACTCTTACGGTAGCTAACCACGGCGGCGAAATGATGGCAGCCGTTGCGGACAGCCAAGGGGAACCGCCGGACCTGATCGTACTCGACCTGAATCTACCGAGGCATGACGGATTGGAGATTCTCAAAGCCGTCCGCGATAGTAGCCGTCTAAAGGACGTTCCGGTTGTCATTCTGACATCTTCGGATTCTCCGAAGGATCGGATCGCGGCCTCATGCCGCGGAGCGGACTGTTACATACGCAAGTCATCTAACCTGGGCGAGTTCATGGCGATTGGCGGTACACTCAAATCGCTGCTGGAACCTCACAGGAAGCCTGAAACTCAGTCTCCGGGCAGGTGAGGTCGAATACGTGCTCCGCGAGTTTCTTTACAAAATACAGTTGGAGCCGAAACTCCATCCGAATAAGTTGCGTTCATCTAGTCGCTTTTCGATCATACTGAGGTTTCTATGGCCACGCGAATTGCTGTTCCTACGATTGATGCAAGTCTGCTTTTGAATACTCTGGTCGCGTTCAAGGAAGGCGATTTCTCTGTTCGCCTGCCAGTCGATCAAACCGGCGTCGCCGGGAAAATCAACGACGTGCTGAACGACATCTTCCGCCTCAATTCGCAAATGACGAGCGAGTTCGCTCGGATCAGCAGCACAGTCGGAAAGGAAGGCAGGATCAGCCAGCGAGCGTCTCTCGGAACTGTCGGCGGAGGATGGGCGGACTGTGTCGAGTCCGTGAACGGACTGATCGGAGATCTGGTACAGCCTTCGACTGAGGTCGCACGCGTGATCGGGGCGGTCGCCAAAGGCGATCTTTCGCAGACCATGGCGCTCGAAGTGGATGACCGGCCCCTCAAAGGCGAGTTTCGGCACACGGCCCAGGTCGTAAACACGATGGTGGACCAGCTTAACTCATTCGCGTCCGAGGTGACGCGCGTCGCCCGCGAAGTCGGCACCGATGGCCGGCTGGGTGGGCAGGCCGATGTAAAAGGCGTGGCGGGCACGTGGAAGGATCTCACGGATTCGGTCAACTCCATGGCCAGCAATTTAACTAATCAGGTTCGTAACATAGCGGGCGTTACGACCGCTGTTGCCAAGGGCGATCTCACGACCAAAATCACAGTGGACGCTCGCGGCGAGATTCTGGAGCTGAAGAATACCATCAATACGATGGTGGATCAGCTCAGCTCCTTCGCATCGGAAGTAACGCGCGTCGCGCGAGAGGTCGGTACTGAAGGAAAACTCGGAGGCCAGGCGGAAGTAAAGGGGATCGGCGGCGTTTGGAAAGATCTGACGGATAGCGTGAACTCGATGGCGGGTAACCTAACCGCGCAGGTTCGTAATATCGCAGAAGTTACCACCGCCGTTGCGAATGGCGATCTTTCCCGCAAGATCACGGTGGACGTGCAAGGCGAAATCCTGGAACTCAAGAACACCATGAACACCATGGTGGATCAGTTGAGTTCGTTCGCTTCCGAGGTGACGCGCGTCGCGCGCGAAGTGGGAACAGAAGGCATTTTGGGCGGTCAGGCCGATGTTCGTGGCGTCGCGGGAACCTGGAAGGATCTCACGGACAGCGTAAATTCCATGGCCGGTAACCTAACCGACCAGGTTCGTAACATCGCGCAGGTGACCACCGCCGTGGCGAACGGCGACTTGTCTCGCAAGATTACAGTAGCGGTTCGCGGCGAAATTCTGGAGCTCAAGAACACTGTTAACACCATGGTGGATCAACTTAGCTCGTTCGCATCGGAAGTCACGCGCGTCGCGCGCGAGGTTGGCACGGAAGGCAAGCTGGGAGGCCAAGCCGAAGTGGAAGATGTCGCCGGCGTCTGGAAAGATCTGACCGAGAGCGTTAACTCGATGGCGGGCAATCTCACGAATCAGGTGCGCAACATCGCGGGTGTTACCACTGCCGTAGCGCGGGGCGATCTCTCGACCAAGATCACAGTAGACGCGCGCGGCGAAATCATGGAGTTGAAGAACACCATCAACATCATGGTGGATCAGTTGAATTCGTTCGCGTCGGAAGTTACCCGCGTGGCGCGCGAAGTCGGTACCGAGGGCAAACTCGGCGGTCAAGCCGATGTGAAGGGTGTCGGGGGCGTCTGGAAGGACCTGACCGAGAGCGTGAACTCGATGGCCGGCAATCTCACGGCACAGGTCCGCAACATCGCGGAAGTGACGACTGCCGTTGCCAACGGCGATCTATCGCGCAAAATCACGGTGGACGTCCGCGGCGAGATTCTGGAGCTCAAGAACACCATGAACACGATGGTGGATCAGCTCAACGCGTTCGCCGGAGAAGTAACGCGCGTTGCGCGAGAGGTGGGCACGGAAGGCGAACTCGGCGGTCAGGCGCAGGTGAAAGGTGTTGGCGGAGTCTGGAAGGATCTCACCGACTCAGTCAACTCGATGGCGGGTAACCTCACGGCCCAGGTTCGGAACATCGCCGAAGTCACCACCGCGGTTGCCAATGGCGATCTTTCGCGCAAGATTACCGTGGACGTTCGCGGCGAAATTTTGGAGTTGAAGGAGACCATCAACATCATGGTCGACCAGCTCAATGCATTTGCGGGTGAAGTTACGCGTGTGGCTCGAGAGGTGGGCACCGAAGGCAAGCTTGGCGGACAGGCTGTTGTGAAGGGCGTCGGCGGCGTCTGGAAGGATCTGACGGATTCCGTCAACTCCATGGCCTCGAATCTAACGAATCAGGTGCGTAACATCGCCGAGGTCACGACGGCTGTCGCGAAGGGCGATCTCTCGCGCAAGATTACCGTGGAAGTCCGCGGCGAAATCCTGGAATTGAAAAACACCATCAATACGATGGTCGATCAGCTCAGTTCATTCGCATCGGAGGTGACGCGTGTGGCGCGCGAAGTGGGAACGGAGGGGAAACTGGGCGGTCAGGCCGATGTGAAAGGCGTGGCCGGCACGTGGCGCGATTTGACCGAGAGCGTCAACTCCATGGCGGGCAATCTGACTGCGCAGGTTCGTAATATTGCGGAAGTTACCACGGCGGTTGCGAAAGGCGACCTCAGCCGGAAGATCACAGTGGACGTCCGTGGCGAAATTCTGGAGCTGAAAAACACCATCAACACAATGGTGGACCAGTTAAACGCATTTGCCAGCGAAGTCACTCGCGTGGCTCGCGAAGTCGGCACGGAAGGCAAACTGGGTGGGCAGGCGGACGTGAAGGGTGTCGGCGGCACATGGCGCGATCTCACCGAGAGCGTCAACTCCATGGCCAGTAATCTGACGAACCAGGTCCGGAACATCGCGGAGGTTACAACGGCGGTAGCCAAGGGCGATTTGGGCCGCAAGATTACCGTGGACGCTCGCGGCGAAATTCTGGAACTGAAAAACACCATCAACATCATGGTGGATCAGCTCAGCTCTTTTGCGTCGGAAGTTACGCGCGTGGCGCGCGAGGTGGGCACCGAAGGTAAGCTTGGAGGCCAAGCGGATGTCCGCGGAGTTGCAGGTACCTGGAAGGATCTTACCGATTCCGTGAACTCGATGGCGTCCAACCTGACTAATCAGGTTCGCAACATTGCCGGCGTCACTACCGCAGTTGCGAAAGGCGACCTCACGACAAAGATTACCGTCGATGCGCGCGGCGAGATTCTGGAGCTGAAAAATACCATCAACACAATGGTCGATCAGCTTAGCTCGTTCGCGTCGGAAGTTACGCGTGTGGCGCGTGAGGTCGGAACCGAAGGGAAGCTGGGCGGCCAGGCCGAAGTAAGAGGAGTCGCGGGCACCTGGAAGGATCTTACCGAGAGCGTGAACTGGATGGCGGGCAATCTCACCAATCAGGTGCGCAATATCGCCGAAGTAACAACGGCCGTTGCTCGCGGCGACTTGAGCCGCAAGATTACCGTGGACGCGCGCGGCGAGATTCTGGAGCTGAAGAACACCATCAATACCATGGTCGATCAGCTTAGCTCCTTTGCTTCGGAAGTAACGCGTGTGGCGCGCGAGGTCGGAACCGAAGGCAAGCTGGGCGGCCAGGCGGACGTTTACGGCGTTGCGGGAACGTGGAAGGATCTCACCGAAAGCGTGAACTCGATGGCGGGAAACCTCACGGCGCAGGTTCGCAATATCGCCCAGGTCACGACGGCCGTGGCGAACGGCAATCTTTCGCGCAAAATCACAGTTGACGTGCAAGGCGAGATCCTCGAATTGAAAGACACCATCAACACGATGGTCGATCAGTTGAACTCTTTCGCGAGTGAAGTAACCCGCGTCGCTCGCGAGGTCGGAACCGACGGCAAGTTGGGCGGACAAGCGGAAGTGAAAGGTGTTGCCGGAACGTGGAAGGATCTCACCGACAACGTAAACTTCATGGCGGCGAACCTCACCACACAGGTACGCGGTATCGCCAAAGTGGTAACCGCTGTCGCGAATGGCGACCTCAAGCGAAAGTTGGTGCTTGAGACCAAGGGAGAAATCGCGGAGCTCGCGGATACCATCAACGGTATGATCGATACGCTCGCGACCTTTGCCGACCAGGTCACCACGGTGGCTCGTGAAGTTGGCGTGGAAGGCAAGCTGGGCGGCCAGGCACGTGTGCCCGGCGCCGCTGGTATATGGAGGGATCTGACGGATAACGTCAACCAATTAGCCGCGAACCTGACAACCCAGGTGCGCGCGATTGCGGACGTGGCAAACGCCGTTACCAGCGGCGATCTCACGCGATCCATCTCCGTGGAAGCGCAAGGCGAGGTTGCCGCGCTGAAGGACAACATCAATGAAATGATCGGCACGCTCGCCGAGACCACCCGCCAAAACAAGGATCAGGATTGGCTGAAGACGAATATCGCCAAGTTCACCAGCATGTTGCAGGGCCAGCGCGACCTGCTCGCGGTTTCCAAGCTGCTGCTTTCGGAACTTACACCTCTTGTTGGCGCTCAGCATGGCACGTTCTATGTTACAGAGACCGGTGATCAGGGAGTCTTTAAGTTACTTGCGGGCTACGCTTACACGGAACGTGACGGAGTGCCCACATCCTTCCGCATGGGACAGGGAATCGTCGGACAATGCGCCGTCGAGAAACAACGGATGTTAGTGACTGATGTTCCCGACAATTATGTGCGGATCAAGTCCAGTCTCGCGGAAGGTACACCAACCAGCATTGTCGTTCTACCGGTATTATTCGAGGGCGAAGCCAAAGCGGTCATCGAGCTTGCTTCATTCCGCGCATTCAGCGATATTCACCTGGCGTTCCTCGATCAGGTTACGCAGAGTCTGGGTATAGTGCTGAATTCCATTGCGGCGACCATGCGCACGGAAGAACTCCTGAAGCAGAGCCAGGCTTTAGCGGAACAACTGCAGAAGACCAACGCGGAGTTGGAAGAGAAGGCGCATCTGCTGGCTGAACAGAAGACCGAAGTGGAGGCCAAGAACCGCGAGGTCGAGCAGGCCAAGGCGGCGCTCGAAGAGAAGGCCGAGCAGCTCGCGCTGACCTCGAAATACAAGTCCGAGTTTTTGGCGAACATGAGCCACGAGTTGCGGACTCCGTTGAATAACCTCCTCATCCTCGCGCAGATGCTGGCGGAAAACGCGGAAAAGACTCTCTTGCCGAAGCAGGTGAAATACGCCGAAACCATTCATAGCTCCGGTACGGATTTGCTTGCGCTCATCAACGACATTCTCGATCTCAGCAAGATCGAGTCGGGCAAGATGGACGTCGAAATCGGCAGTGTTCGCTTTACGGATCTGCGCGATTACTGCTCACGAACTTTCAAGCACGTCGCAGATGGCAAGAACCTCGATTTTGCTCTCGATGTAAACGGGCCGTTACCCGCCGAGACCATCCACACTGATGCCAAACGGCTGCAGCAGGTGCTCAAGAATTTGTTATCGAATGCTCTCAAGTTCACGGAGAGGGGATCCGTGAAACTAAGGATGGATCGCGTCGAGAGCGGCTGGAGTTCCAATCATCCCGTGCTCAATCGCGCTAAGAGTGTGATCGCATTCTCGGTCACCGACACCGGAATCGGCATCCCACAGGAAAAGCAGAGGATTATCTTCGAAGCGTTCCAGCAGGCGGATGGAACCACCAGCCGCAAGTACGGCGGTACGGGACTCGGTCTCTCCATCAGCCGTGAACTGGCGCGATTACTCGGCGGGGAAATTCGTCTGCAGAGTTTACCGGGAGTCGGCAGCACGTTCACTCTATATCTCCCTCAAATCTACGTGGCAATGCAGTCGTCGATCAAGGCGGAGATACCGCGTCCAGCCACTACACATTCGACCGCGGAAGATGGTCTGAATGGCAGTACGCACACGCGGGTGGACGTCATTCTTCCGCCTCCAACTACGTCTCCCACCACTATCGTTGAGGATCTTGCCATTGACGACGATCGCAACACCATCGCTCCTAACGAGAAAGTGCTTTTGATTATTGAAGACGATCTTACCTTCGCCCGCATACTTCTCGATCTCGCTCGCGAGCATGGATTGAAGGCGCTGGTAGCTCTCCGGGGAAGCATTGCGCTCGCACTGGCACGCGAGTTCAAACCTGGGGCGATTACGCTCGATATCGGACTCCCCGATATGGCGGGTTGGACTATTCTGGACCGTCTCAAACACGATCCGGCGACGCGTCATATTCCGGTGCACATCATCTCCGGCGATGAAAATCGCCGCCGCGGACTGGCACTCGGCGCCATGACTTATCTCGAAAAGTCCATCACCAAGGAATCTCTGGTTCAGGCATTCTCAACAATCGAGCATTCGGTCCTGCAGCGCATGAAGAAACTGCTGCTGGTGAGCGGAGGAAACGAACGCCTAAGAAACATCGATTCTGTCCTGTCGGGGCCCGATCTCGAGATTCTGCAAGCTACGAACGGAGGCCAGGCGATCGCCAGCGCGGCACAGAATTACTTTGACGGCATCGTAATCGACGCCGGCATCGCGGATATTCCGGCAGTCGATCTTATCAAGGAACTTCAGGATCAGATCGGGCCGCAGATCCCGCCCATGGTTCTTTATAGCAGGCGCGCGCTGACTTCCGATGAGGCGGCGGTTCTCAATTCGCTTGCTCTCGTGAGCGTCGTCAAGCATGCACATTCGCCCGAACGGTTACTGGACGAGACCACGCTACTGCTGCACCGGCCAGAGTCCAACCTGTCGGAAAGCCAGAGAAACATGCTGGCTGAGGTTCGCCGTAACGATGAAACGCTCGCTGGGAAGAAAGTCCTGGTTGTCGACGACGATCTGCGGAATATCTTCGCCCTAACCAGCGTCCTGGAGCAGCATAAACTGAAAGTTGTGCACGCGGAAAACGGGAAGGCCGGTATCGACGTGCTGCAAGAAACCTCCGATGTGGACGCGGTCTTGATGGATATTATGATGCCTGAGATGGACGGATACGAAACCACGCGCGCGATTCGCCAACTTTCGCAGTTCCGTTCGCTGCCTATTATCGCGCTGACCGCAAAGGCGATGAAAGGCGACCGCGACAAGTGTCTGGACGCGGGCGCATCGGATTACGTCACCAAACCGGTGGATCTCGATCAACTTTTCGCGGTGCTTCGCGTGTGGATTGCGCGCGGCCACGAACTATCGCAGAATCTCGCGGCAGGCATCGCCCGGTAAACGAATGAGCAGCCCTTCCTTGAGCGAATACCGAGATCCGGCAATGACTCGCGAATGCCCGAAGAACCGCGTCAAAATCCTTCTAGTTGACGACACTCCGGAGAATCTGATTTCGCTGGAGGCGGCGCTCGAACAACTCGGCGAGGAACTGGTGCTCGCCAATTCCGGCACCCAAGCCTTACGGCATCTGCTGGAGCATGATTTCGCCGCGATCCTGCTGGATGTGAAAATGCCCGAGATGGATGGCTTTGAGACTGCGGAACTGATCCGCAACCGTCCACGCTCCAGCCAGACGCCGATTCTTTTTCTCACCGGCTACAAGAATGAAGATCATCTGTTTCGCGGATACGATTTGGGCGCGGTGGATTTCCTGTTCAAACCGATTGTGCCCGAGATCCTACGCAGCAAGGTAGCAGTATTTGTGGAGTTGAGCCGCAAAGCGGATCTTCTTCGGGAGCAAGCCTTGGCTCTTGAGCAGCAGACGGCGATTCTGCAGAAGGCAGAATTGCGCTTCCGCTCTTTGTTGGAAGCGGCTCCCGATTCTATGGTTATCTGCCGTGAGGACGGCTCCATCGCCTTGGTTAATTCGCGTACCGAAACTCTGTTCCTGCAATCCCGCGATGAGTTGCTCGGCCGCAATATCCGGGTGTTGGTCCCCGGATGGAATTACCAGTTGTCTCGTGCCGCGCCGGACGAGGCGGAAACCGTCGTCTTAAGTCCGGCAGGTACTGGCCACGAGTTGGTTGCGCAACGCAGGGATGGCAGCACTTTTCCAGTGGAGATCAGCGTCAGTCCGGTTCAGGCGGAAGAAGGCATCCTGATTACCAGCACTATTCGGGATGTTACTGAGCGCAAAAAAGCCGAGGAGGGCAGGCGGATCGCGGAAGAGCGGATTCGCGAATTGAACGCCCATCTGGAAGAACGCGTTCTCGAACGCACCGAAGATCTCTTGCGTTCGAATGACGAACTCGCGCAGTTTGCGTACGTTGCTTCCCACGATCTACAGGAACCCTTGCGGACCGTCTCGATTTATGCGCAACTATTGGCGAAACGCTACCTGCGCGAGTTCGGCCCTGAAGCGGATGAGTTTATCGGTCATATCACTGAAAGCGCGTCCCGGATGGAGAATCTGATTCGCGATCTGCTCGAGTTCTCTCAGCTTGACTCTCGCGGGTCGGATCACTTTGTCAGGACCGCTTGCGATGCCGCTCTTGACGACGCTATATCCAACCTTCAAGTGCGCATTCAGGAGACCGGCGCCGAAATCACGCGCACTCCCCTGCCCTCGGTCTACGGCGACCCGGTCCAACTGACGCGTCTTTTCCAGAACCTGATTATCAACTCGATCAAGTACCGCAGCGATCAGGTTCCGAAAATCGACATTATTGCTGAATCTCGCGACGGTGACTGGCTGATCTCGGTTCGCGACAACGGAATGGGCATCGATCCCCAATATTCCGAAAAGGTCTTCGGCATTTTCCGGCGTCTTCACCCCCGCGACGAGCGATCCGGCAATGGGATGGGATTGGCAATCTGCAAAAAAGTCGTAACGCGGCATGGCGGCCGTATCTGGGTGGAATCTCAGCTCGGAGAAGGCGCAACCTTTCGCTTCACTCTACCGAAAGCATAGCGACTAACCCGACGGCCGCTCCGGCGAGCAGTCTCCAAGAAGCGTTAAAGTGAGACAATGGCGTTTGCATGGTGAAACTGAAGTTAGCGGCCACTGCGCCTAAGCAGGTTCGCGTGCTGCAAAAAACTCTGGACATTCTCGAGACGCTGAAGAGCGAAGGCGAGGGGATCGGACTCGCCGATGTTGCTCGCTCTGTAGCCATGCCCAAGGCTACCGTTTACCGGATTTTGGCCACCCTGGAAATTCGAGGGTATCTCGATCGCAGCGCCGATGGCGGCTACAAAATGTCCGATAAGTTATTCTCGCTGCAACGCGACTTGTCGCCGGAACAGAACCTGCTTCGGGTCGCGCCGGCGATCATCGAACGGATCGCCGCAGAGTGCCGGGAGACCGTAAACCTTGGAACGTTGGATGGAGGCGAGGTTGTTGTCGTGGCAACGGTTGAAAGTCCACAAACGGTACGGATGGCTTCCAAAGTGGGCAATCGCCGCTGTCTGCACACGACGGCCTTGGGGAAAGTATTGCTGTCGTCGTTGGATGATCGATCCATCCGGCGGCTGATTCAACTCAAAGGACTTCCAAAGCTAACAGTCAATAGCATCACAACGAATACGGGAATACTGGCTGAAATCGAGAAAATTCGCAAGCAGGAGTACGCCATCGATAACCAGGAAAATGAAATGGAAGGCCGTTGCATTGCGATGAAGATTCCGGGTGGGACCGGCGTGGGAGCGGCTCTCAGCATTTCGGGTCCGGTGTTTCGTATGGACCTGCGCCGGTTGCGCGGACTTGTCCCCTTACTTCGGAAAGGCTGCGAGGATATTGCTAAAGCGCTTAGCAGCTAATTCGAGCCGGCGAGCAATAGCCGGAAAAGATTTTCCGCGACCTTGCGATTGTCGTTGCGATTGATGTATTCGTTATAAACCCAAGGATCACCGAGCGCAAAAACGAGCCCTTTGCCGGCGTGCGCCAAAGCCATCACCGGCGTCCCATGATCTTCGAGTATCACCTGAGCGTCGCCTGTAATTTTTAGAGGCGCGATCTCGACGAGATAAACGGTCAAGCCGTCGTCGAAAATGGAGCCAGTTCCTCGCGCTACGAGGATTCCCTTCCCTTTCACCTTCGGATACGTCTCTTCGAGAAACTGAATCCCAAAGCGCGCGGCAAGTTGATTGAAGTGCTCGAATTCGGCATTTCCCTTGTCGTTACCCAGAAGCACGAGCCGGCCGCCGTTGCGCACCCAATGGTCGAGCGCATCGATCTCGGACGGCTCCAGATACTTCGGATTGTCAGATTCCGCCGGGGTATCAGGATCGGGAATGATGAACACTTTTATGGGAACAAGGACGTTGGCAGTCAAGCGCTCATGGACGGTTCGAAGTTCTCCCCCAAGGCCCTTGATGACCTTTCCAAGTTCGGAATAACCTCCCTGATTGGCGCCCTCCCAGCGATAGTGGTCGGGCATTTTGGTTTCATCGTTATGAAATCCATCGAGAGCCACTACCTGAGAGTACGCGTTCCACGCGAAGAGAAGGAAAACCGCCAAACAGAGAGTCTTCATTTTAGATCCGCCAGATTTACCGCATCCATATCTTCGAAGCTTTGATTTTCTCCGGCCATACCCCAGACGAAGCGATAGGCGCCGGTGCCCGCGCCGCAATGGATAGACCACGGGGGCGAGAGGATGGCCTGCCGGTCCCGGACGACCAAGTGCCGCGCGCCCTGCGCCTCACCCATGAAATGCATTACGATATTTTCGCCGAGATCGAAATAGAGATATATTTCGGACCGCCTCTCGTGTGTGTGCGGCGGCCAGGTATTCCACACGTTTCCCGGACTTAGAACGGTGAATCCCATGACGAGTTGACAGCTCTCGATTCCATTCTCGTGAATATAGCGGTAGATCTTACGGCTGGACGCATTGCCGCTGCTGCCAATTTCGGCCACTTCCGCATCTTCGATTCGCGCTCGACGGGCTGGGAAGCCGCGATGCGCGGGGCAACTCAAAAGATAAAAAATCGACTGTCCGCCGGGGCAGCTACGGAACCAAACGTCTTGCGCGCCCATGCCGATATATACACATCCCATTCGATCTATCGGCAGATGCTCGTCATCGATGACGATCTCGCCAGGGTCGCCGAGGTTAATCACGCCGGTTTCCCTTCGCTCATGGAAGAACCTGGAGCGCAAATCGCGGGACGAGTCGAGTTGGAGTTCGGCCCCAGGCATGGCTCCGCCTACGATCAGACGATCGAGGCCGGTGTGAACGAGCCGGATCTCGCCTGGCACGAACAGATCTTCCAATAGAAATTGCCTGCGCATTTCATCTGTCGTCATGCGATGGATTTCAGAAGGGTGAGGGGGATGAAGAATTTTCATTTCACTCGTACTCATGCCGCGGGCAGGCTGGACAGGCCACCTCCTGTTTAAACACGAATCGCATTCTCATGTCAAGAAAATGGATGTTTTCATTTCATAACGGGAACTATTCGAAATTTTGGCCGCGTTGGCCGAGAACACGGTTCACATTGTGAACCGCGGCATATCATATCGAAAACATCGCGCTTGACTTAAAAAAACCGCTGTGATAAAAATCTGAAACAGTATCAACGCAAAGGTTAGCATCATGATCCAACAACGTCTCGCGCCTATTTTCACGAAGATCTTGCGCGCCAGTGCTTTTCTTCTCCTTCCAGCCGTATGCGCGCTGGCCCAGAGCATCACGGGATCCATCTCGGGCTCGATTCGGGACGCATCGAACCTGGCGATTGCCGGCGCGGAAGTTACGCTCACGGACCTGGCTAGCGGATCTTCGCGTGAGGAAGCCAGCAACGGGCAGGGAGACTTCACATTTAACGTACTTCCGCCCGGCGCTTACCGCCTAAGCATCTCTTTCAAAGGTTTCAAGACCTTGCAGCGCGAATCCATTCAACTACCCTCCTCGGAACGCGTATCGCTCGGAAATCTGGTGCTGGAGGTGGGCGATCCCGGCCAGAAGATCACTATTAGCGCTGAAGGAGCGCAGGTCCAGACGGAAAGCTCTGAACATTCCGCTGAACTGACGCAGGCGCAACTCGAGAATCTGCTAGTGCGCGGTCGTAACGTGACGTCGATGATGCGTCTCTTGCCCGGCATCATCGATACCGCCGAGGGCACCGGCGGGACAGCAAGCGGCAATTCAAACAGCGAAGAGCAGATTTCCATGTTTTTCTATTTCAATGCGCAGGGAAACCGGACGAATGCCTCGAATATCAGCGTGGACGGTATTTCCGAGGGCGAGCCGGGCGGTGACACTCAGGTAAACGTTCCGGTTAGTCTGGACGCGGTGCAGGAAGTGAAGGTGCAACTGAGTAATTATCAGGCGGAATATGGGCGCATGTCGGGCGCGAACGTCCAGATGGTCACTAAGTCCGGGACTCGGGAGGTACATGGCGGTGCGGGATACTTCTTCCGCAACGAGGATCTGAATGCCAATAACTTCTTCAACAACCGGCAAGGACTGGGACGCGGTTATTACCGCTTCAATGTACCGAATTACAATATCGGCGGACCTCTTTATATCCCGAAATTATTGAAACAGACTCGCGAAAAAATTTTTCTTTTCTGGACAGAGGAGTTCTGGCCACTCAAAATTGTCAATCCGATATCCGATGTAACTGTTCCAACCGCACTCGAACGAACCGGCGATTTCTCGCAATCGATTAATACCAGCGGCGCGATGTATGTGGTTAAGGATCCGCTGACCGGCAAGGCATTTCCGGGCAATATGATCCCTGCGAGCCGTATCGATCCGAATGGACAGAAGCTTCTGAATATTTTCCCGCTGCCTAACTTCACCAATCGCGCGATTACGGCGGGTAACTATAACTACATCTCTCAGATTCCGGCGCTGACGCCGAATCACCTGGAGACGGCGAAGGCGGATTGGAACATCAGTTCAAACGATCTTCTTTCGTTCACCTGGTCCACGCACTTCCGCAATGAGTCCGGGGACGCCACTCGTTCAAGCGTTGCCTGGCCAATGAACTCGACGACCATCAACAGCAGCGGGTATTTATACGCGTGGCACTATCAGCACATCTTCACGCCGTCTCTAGTCAACGAGTTGATTGTCGGCGGCAATCAGCATGCAGGTTGGGACAGTATCACACCGAGCGAACTCGCGCGTATCTCGCGTACATCGTTAGGGATCAATCTACCGCAGTTCACGCCGTCGATCAACCCATTGAATGTCATACCGGCAACGACCTACGGCGGCATTCCCAACGCCGCCACCACGGCCTTTTGTAACTGCATGCTGCAGAATAATGGACGTCGAATCCTCGATCTTGCGGATAATGTCACCAAAACGTTCTCCTCGCATAACATCAAGGCCGGCGTCTTTGGCGAGCATCTCTGGGTTCACGAGAGTCCGACAGCAAATAACTTCTCCGGCCTATTCGACTTCAGCACGAACATAAACAATCCGCTGGACTCGGGTTACGCCTATGCCAATGCCTTGCTCGGCGTCGCGAATTCCTATCAGGAGCCTAACAATAAGCCGAAGCCGGAATTGCGGGAAACATCGGTCGAGTTTTTCGTACAGGATACATGGAAGGTGACGCGCAGACTTACGCTTGACTACGGAGTACGTTTCTACTGGTTCCAGCCCTATTACGAACTCCCGGTGGGCAATGCGAATATTTCGGCTTTCGCGCCGGCTCTCTACAATCCGGTCCAGGCCGTGAAGTTGATCCAGCCGCTGATTGTCAATGGCGTCAGGTCAGGGGTCAACCCTGTGAACGGCATGATTTATAGCGCAGCCGCGATTGGAGCGATCGCGCCGGGTTCCGGTAATGCTACGGACGGTATGGTCATCGCGGGGACTGTTCCCGGATATCCGCGCGGCCTGGAGAAGACGCCCTCCATCCAATGGGGACCACGTTTTGGATTTGCTTATGATCCGTTCGGCAACGGCAAGACATCCATTCGGGGAGGCTTTGGCATTTTCTACAACCAACTCCCCAGTGGATCGGGCATCGGCAATCTTGACACACAATATCCGATCGTGACAACGCCGGTCATCAACTATACGACGCTTTCCACGTATAACACCGCGGCGGGCTTGGTATCTCCGCAAAACGTGGTGGGCTTCGGCGCGAATAACACAGTACCAAGCGTGATCGATATTAATCTATCGGTGCAGCGCGATCTGGGATGGGGAACTATACTCGAAGTCGGCTACGTCGGTAGTCTGGGCCGGCATCTTCTCGAAGAGCTAAACAGCAATCCGATCCCGCTGGGAGCTAATTTCGCAGCGCGGAATATCGATCCTACGACTGGCAAAGCGCTGGCGTCCCAGTTTGAGCGGCCTATTACAGGGTACGGAACGATTAATCTGATCGACTCCGCCGGCAATTCAAGCTATCACTCCATGCAGGTAACCGTCAATCGTCGCTTCACAAACAACCTGCAGCTAGGCGCGGCGTGGACTTGGTCGAAGGCGCTTGACTATACCGATAGCGACACGGGAAGCGTCAGCGTCCTGACTAATCCACGCGTCTGGAACTATGGACTGGCGTCATTCGATCGCACTCACGCGGTTAAAGTGAACTGGCTATATAATTTGCCGAAAACATCAATGAAGCCGTTTGCGGCTAGAATTCTGCTAAATGATTGGCAGGTTGCTGGGATCGCCAGTTTCCAAAGCGGCGCCCCAGCGGGAATTACCTTCAGCACCACTACAAGCATCGACATAACCGGCACCTCGGATCAGGGCGCGCGGCCAAACGTGACGTGCGACCCGGTGCTTGCGAAAAGCGATCGCACATTCGGCCGGAACTTCAATACATCCTGCTTCCAGTTACCGGCGATCGGATCCTTCGGCAACGAGGCGAAGACAGAAGTTCGCGGTCCGGGGATCAATAATTTCGATCTTTCGGTATTTAAGAACTTTATAATTCGCGAGCGATTCCGTACTCAATTCCGTGTGGAGGGTTACAACGCTTTCAACCATACGCAGTTCAGCGGAATCAACACCGCCGCTATTTTCAATCCGGCGGGAGTTCAGACCAACGCGAACTTCGGCGCTTTCACGACGGCGCGTAACGCGCGAATTTTGCAGTTAGCGATGCGCGTGAGTTTCTAATGAAACCTCTTCGCCTACCGCTATACCTCATTCTGCTCGCTCAAGCGCTCGTAGCACAGAACATCACATTCGATGCATCTGGGCTCACGCCCGGGCCTGTGACTGTTCGCTCCACTACGACTGAGATTCAGGTGAACTGGCTCGACGAGACGTCCCGGCATTGGAACGCGGCATTTTCGCTCGAAGCCCGCAGGCCTCTTATCACCGCGATCCAGGTGGAGGGGAAAACCATCGTCGATCGCGGCCAGCCTTACTACCATTGCCATACAGGTAAACGGCGTGGCGGCTGGGACGCTTTCTTCGATTTCCCACCAAGTCACCCGGAGGGAACCCGGAGTTTCATGGCTGAATTCCACCCTAAGGCTGCGCGCGCGAAGACGATTGGAGACCGCGTCGAGATCGCTTTCGATGGAATGCGGATGGGAATCTTTTCGGGTTCGCTCGAATATGTCTTCTATCCGGGCAGCCGTCTGATTGAGCAACGTGCCGCGATGATAACTCAGGAACCGGACACAGCATACTTCTATGACGCGGGTCTTCGTATGAAGGCGCCCTCGGACGAACGGCCAGGCATCAATATGGAGTCGCACGTCAGTTACTACGACACGAAGGGCGAATACAAGACGATCGTTCCCGCTTATGGTTCTGAGCGGCAGTCACTGAAGGTGCGCTACCGGACGGTAGCTGAACACTCAGGCCAAGGCTCCGTCGCTGTATTTCCCGCTCCTCACCAATACTTCTTTGCCCGCGACTACACCACCAATCTTGGATATGTCTGGTACACGTCTTGGCGGGGCACCGTCTCACTCGGAATCCGGCAGTATCCCGATGACGATTCGCCGTTCTATCCATGGATGAACGCACCGCCGGGTACCGAGCAACAGATGCGCATGTTTATCTCACTCGATGATCGCGAGGCAAAGGACACGCTCGATCGCGTCCTTCGCTATACGCACGGAGACAAATTTCCGAAACTGCCGGACTACGTAACATTTGCGCCGCACTGGCATTTAGGCTACACGCCCCAGGCAGTTGCGCACGGCATGGATTGGACGCCGCCGTTCAAAACGGCGATGGAGGCGGTCGGATTGAATTCCGCCATGATCATGGACTTTCACATTGCGGGCGAAGGCCATCCGCACGATCTCACGGGCGTCCGGTTGCAAGAGTTGGACGATTACTTCAAAGCATGCCGCGCCCAATCAGGAAAAGACTTTCTACTGATTCCCGCTGAGGAGGCGAATGTGATTCTTGGCGGACATTACAGCGTCGTCTTTCCCCATCCGGTCTATTGGTATATGGACCGTAAACCCGATCAGCCGTTCCGTTCCACCGATCCCAAATACGGAACTGTCTATCGCGTCAGCAATCCCAAGGAATTCTGGGATATGGTGCTAGCCGAGCACGGATACGTTTATCAAACGCACCCGCGGACAAAGGGCTCGACAGGTTATCCGGACAAGATAAAGGACACAGATTACTTTCGCGATCCGCGCTATCTGGGGGTCGGATGGAAAGCGATGCCGTCCGATTTGTCGTCGCCTCGCTTAGGGGAACGAGCTTTCAAGACTCTGGACGATGTGAATAACTGGGGTTTCAAGAAGCGAATGATCGGTGAGGTCGACGTCTTCCAACTCGACCCCACTCATGAGCTCTATGCCAATATGAACGTGAACTATGTCCGGATGCCGGCGCTCCCCTCTTACGATCACTACGATCAGTTGCTCAATCAAGTTGCCGCGGGCGAGTACTTCATTACGACCGGTGAAATCCTGATGCCGGAAGCGCGATTGAGTGCGAGCGGCGATCGTGTATCCGCTCACGCGATGCTTAACTGGACATTTCCGTTGGCGATGGCGGAAATCGTTTGGGGAGACGGAACTGAAACTCATCGCAAGATCTTCCCCCTTGTTGATCGTCACGAGTTTGGACGCGCGGATTTCGATTGGCAGGTAGATGCCCCCGGTTGGAAGTGGGCTCGTCTTGCCATCTGGGACGTGGCGGGCGACGGCGCGTTTGTGAATCCCGTCTGGAAGCAGTGACATGTTCGTAAGCAGGTGGACCTTTACCGACTCTTTGGATTCAAAACTGCTCAAACTAACCTGATGAGGTTCAGGTCCTGCGCTTTCATACTGTTGGCCGCGTACACCCTTATAGCTGGAATTCCACGTGCCGACGTAAAGCCAGGCCCGGCAGGTCTGCTGCAATCAAACACTTTATTCAACGTCTACGGCCGCGGCTTTAGCATAGCTCCCATTCTCGGCCTTCTCGGTACGTACAGAAACTTCTCCTCTGTAGAATTGGACACTCGGAAATATACGAACGAGATTAAAACGCTGAACGGCGGTAAACCTGTGATCACTGGCCTGGAACTAATTTAGGCCTTGGCTATACCGTGCCGCCGTAATGGCGATTGCCTCGATTATCTCGAAGGCACAGGAAACATCGTCGAAGAATATATCAAGCCCGCTGCACAACGGGGATGGGTTGTCGTTCTTGATACGCAAATTGGACGTTCCGATCCGATAAGCCAAATTCGACGGATGATCGATAAGGGCTATCTCAAATATGACAACGTACACGTCGCAATCGACCCCGAGTTTCATGTCTACCCTGGTCACACCGACCCTGGAACACCGGTCGGAACGGTGACTGCGCTACAGATCGGTAGCGCGCAGAAGCTCTTAAACGATTACGTAACCAACGAACATCTTGCCACTAAAAAGATCCTCATCGTACACCAGTTCGGAGATTCCTCCGTGCACGATGGCGTTCCCAATATGATTACGCAAAAGCGAACCCTGGCAACCTGCGCCAACGTGGAACTGGTCATCGATGCCGATGGTCTCGGATCGCCGTTGATGAAAGTCGAGAAGTACAACTTCATCACCAATCGCCACACCTACCCAGGCGTTCAATTTCGGGGGATCAAAATCTTCTTCAGGAGTCCCTTGGAGACCCACGATCACTACGACAGACCGCCCATGACGATGCAACAGGTATTTGGCTCGGCTCCCGTACGCGGAGGCATCCGCATGGCCAGCAAACCGGACGTGGTTATCATCGCCTGATAACGACTTTCTCGCCCGATTGGACAGGAATGATCGCTCGCTCTAAGTAAGGCTGGCCAGCAGCTTTATAGCGTCGCCTGCTTCGGGAGAGTTGGCGTTAATCTCGATGGCTCTTTTCAGGTACCTGGCGGCCGAAGCCTTATCGTTCAGTCTCGCGGCGATTAGTCCGGCGCGATAGAAAAGCTTCGCATCGCGGATACCGGGCGCGAGAGCGCGGTCCATCTGGATACGGGCTTCGTCATACTTGCCGGCGGCGTACAGCGCGAACGAATAGGCGGCGAGTGTGCCGATATCCTGGCGGCGTTGGGACTCTTCCGCGCCCAGTTTGACCGCCTCGGCAGCACGCCCATGCGAGGCATAATATTCCGTCAACTCGCGATTCGCGTTATCGGGCTGCGACGCGCGCGCCACGGCTTCTTTCTCGAACTTCTGCCAAGCTTCGGCCGCATCCGGTTTCTTGCCGGCGGCCTCTAGTGCTTCGGCGAGATGATATTGCGATCGTACATTGGGTGCTGTGTGCAGGCGGCGCGAGAGAATCTCCACCGCCTCGGAGGCTTTGGCCTTCTCTACGGAATCGGCCATGAAAGCTGCCGCCAACGCATCGTTCGCCAACGGATAATCGGGGACAAAATCAAGCGCTTGGCGAGCGTTCTTCTCCGCGTCGGCTGGTTTTCCCATGTGCAACGCGACGCGGCTCATATTGATCAGAATCCAGGCTCTCTCCTCGGCATCCGATGCGCTGGTAATACGCATTGATGAGGTCCACCATTCCATAGCCGGTTCGTTGTAACCAAAAACTTCGCGCAACTCGGCCCCGCGCTGCAATGCAGGGGCATTTACGGGACGCTGGTCGATCATCCACTGCACGGCCTTTTCGGCTTCCGAATAGTGTCCGAGCGCAATTTGCGCATCGGCGATCAAACCGTATATCTGGTTATCGTCGGGAATCGTCTTATTCAGAGTAGTGGCCAATTCGAGCGCTTCGCCGTAACGCGCTTCGGCCAGAAGCACGATTACCTTGGCCTTCCGCGCGTCGAAATTGTCCGGCGTGGCACGAAAGGAATCCGCGAGAGCTTGTTCGGCTTCTTTCAGATACTCAGACTGACCGGTGGCTCTCGATGCCTTGACGTAAGCCAGTGCCAATGCGGTATAACCATCAGGCTGCGCGGAATTCTTGGCGATCTGTTGTTTTGCCTGCGCGATCCGCGACGCGGTTCCGGGTTCGAGAGCCGCCGCGCCCGCCAGGTTTGCGGCCAACAATCCGATTGCACAATGACCCAAATGTCTTCTCATTCCCGCTCCTACAAAAAAGGGCAGGCGCACATATTGCTTCGCCTGCCCACATCGGTCTTTACGGACAACGCAAACGACAATTCAACCCGCTATTACGGACATTTCGGCGTGCAGCCTGGTTCGCCTGGATCCACGTGACGGCGGTCGCGGCCGCTGTGAGCCCACGCAACGTAAGGGAACGTTTCCTGATACGCAACATCGTTGGTGTTAACTCCATCGCCTAGCGCAGGTACGTTAGCGGCAACAAAGGGAGCGCCTGCCGACGTGCAGCTTGTGGGACAAAGAGCGCCGGCGACAACCCGTAAAGCAACGTCGGTGACGTCGTCCGAAACACGGCGGCCGTTAGGGAATCCTGCGCCGTCTCCGGCCAGCAGTCCCAAACGCTTACGCGAAGATTGCGACGTCGGTGGAACCGAGGTATCGATGCGCAACAGATCCGCCACCGGTCCGGGAGAACTGCCGGCGCCCGCAAACGGTCCGGAATATTGGAGCAATGGTAACAGGTCGGTGCGTGGGGGGTCGGGAACAGCCAGACCGAACGCCGCGTTCATTACGCGAGCGAGGAGAGGGTCCAGGTGGAACTGGTTAAACTGCGCATCCCGGCTTGGCTGCGACATGCTCCACGTGTCCTTGGCCCCGAGTCCGATAATAAGTTCGTTGATAAGCGGATTACCCATGCGCTGCACTTGCACGTAATCGCTGGGCATGGGTGCGCTCGCATTGGGGTCCGGTGGACGAACGGTCATGCGGAGGCGCGAGGTAGTACCCCAAGTTCCAATTACCGGCTTGCCGTTCTGGGCAACCATCGAGATGGGAACTTGGATGGCAATGGTATTCACGTTGAAACCCGACACCATATCGACGCCGTAATTGACGCTATCGTTGGCATCCTGGGTCCGGCTCAGAATCGGAAGAGCTGCTCCTGAGGCGCTGGTTGCGCCGGCGAAGAAGTTGTTCGGCCGGAAATTGAGAGAATCGAATGCCGCGCCGAGATCGATGTAAAAGGGATCGTCCACAGTGCCCGCAAATACGCTAACACCATTACCAAGACTATAGACACCTTGGGCTGCCAAAGTCGGATAATCGGGCATGGTTCGCGGACCCACGTTGCTCGGAACGGCAACAAGTTTCATACCATTGGTAAGGTCGGTGCGGGTGGCCGTTGCACCGCTGCCCACCACCATCGTAACGGTGTAAGTCTGTTGCAGGTTCAAGCCTCCCGAACCCGGTCCGTCGAGTGCCGTAATGCCAGGAGGGATAAGCGGTGCGCCGATTTGAGTGGTATAGGTGCCGTTCGCATTTATGGCGACCGGAGCGTTGGCGGGAGAAGTAACGCCGCTCCCTACGCCAACCAACGCGGTGAAGACTCCCGGTGCGCGGATCGCGGTCGTAAAGCGGAATTCGAAGCTGACGTCCTCGACGGCGTCATAGGTATTGTCGACGTGTATCGCATAGACGATACTTGGGTCGAAGGGAAAGTATGTCGGGCCGTTGGATGGTTCAAGCAGCGGATCCACATTCAAAATGAACGTCATTTTCGATGGATCGTCATAGCTGCGAAAAGCGTAGAAATCGGTGATATCCGCGGCATGATCCAGCGCGGTCAAAGGTGCTTCGCGATGGCTTGCGGCAAATACCGGAGCTGGTATCGCCATCAGCAGAGCCAGCGTTGGTGCAAGAATGGATCGGACGTCGTTCACACTACCTCCAAGTCAGTCTGAAATCAAGGAAGGCCTGGACTGCGGGGCCGCTACCCAGGCGCGTCACTCAGTATACGCAACGGAAGTAAGATACGGATGACGTGTTTGTGCTCTACGCCAAATAATTAGTTCAATCGCGTTCAAGTGTACGTTACATGACATCGTGAGTTAATGCAGACTATTCCCTCGCTTCCGCTACGGAATCCGCTCGGCTTTGGAGCGGCAGATTTTGCCGAAGCGGCCTTCGCGGTTTTTGTTGCGGCGCTCATCATGCTGAGGGTTCTGCTGCCGTATTTGCGAGCGCTAGCTGCGCGGACTCGATGGTGCATGCTGGTCTTGGCGATTTTGCCCGTGGTAATGCGGCTGGCACTGCTGCCGCACTTTCCCGTTCCTACGCCGGGAGGTTCAGACGATTTCAGTCATTTACTGCTTGCCGATACGCTGGCACACTTCCGGCTGGCCAATCCGCCTCACCCGTTGCATCGATTCTTCGAAGCAATTTACGTCTTACAAGAACCTACTTACAGCTCAATGTATCCGCCCGGACAGGGGCTGTTTCTGGCGATCGGCAAAGTGCTTTTCGGAAACCCATGGGCGGGTGTCCTACTATCGGCAGCCGCATTTTGCGCGCTATGTTACTGGATGTTGAGAGCATGGACCGCTCCCATATGGGCATTGGCGGGCGGACTCCTGGCACTGATCGAATTCGGACCGTTGAATCAGTGGATGAACACGTACTGGGCGAATGCGATTCCAGCCGTTGCGGGATGTCTGGTTTTCGGCGCATTGCCTCGATTCGGAGTCTCGCTGCGTTTGCGCTACGCGGTACTGGTGGCTCTCGGATTGGCGCTGCACCTGATCACCCGGCCCTTCGAATCGATCCTATTGGCACTGGCGGCCGCACTCTATTTACCGCTTCTTCCCTGGCGGACGGCATGGCGCCGCATTACTGTTGCTGCCGGATTAGTGGGGGTGGTAATGCTTCCGGCCATCGCGCTGCTGTTGTTTCAGAACAACGCCGTCACAGGTAATTGGACAACGCTTCCATACATGCTGAGCCGGTATCAGTATGGTATCCCCGCCACCTTCGTGTTTGAACCGAATCCGATACCGCACCGGCAAATGACGCCCGAGCAGGAGCTGGATTATCGTGCTCAATCGGCTATCCATGGCGATTCGCCGGAGACGCTGCATAGTTATCTCGACCGGCTCGCTTACCGGGTCCGCTACTATCGGTTTTTCTTTCTGCCGCCGCTATATTTGGCGCTGCTTGCCTTCGCCTTTAAGATTCGTGAGCCGCGTTATGTCTGGGTGGTGGTCACGGTGCTGATCTTTGGCTTGGCATCCAATCTCTATCCCTACTTCTATCCTCACTACATCGGCGCAGTCACCTGCCTGTTTGTACTGATGAGCGTTGCGGGTCTCGAAGCACTCGAAAAAAGATGGAAGGCCGGGAGCGTGATTCTCGCCTTATGCGCTGCGATGTTCCTTTGCTGGTACGGTATCAGGCTGATCGCACAGGAGGAATTGTTTCCAGCCCTCGCGTTCGAGACGTGGGACTACGTCAATCATGACGATCCGGAAGGCCGCATTGCGATTAACCGGGAACTCGCGACGTATCCGGGACGGCAACTGGTCTTCGTGCATTATGAGCCGTGGCACAAGTTTCATGAGTGGATTCACAACAGCGCGGATATCGATGCTTCCCGCGTGATTTGGGCGCTCGATCTGGGCCTGGCTGAAAATAACGAGCTGATTCACCACTATTCCGATCGCCGGGTTTGGATCGTGCAGCCTGACGCGCACCCCCCAAAATTGACGGCATATGCAGGCAGTCCACCTGCTAAACTTATTAAACGTACTGAATATAACAATTGACTCTGGAGTCCTGGATGTTCGATTCTGCTACAGAGAGAAGTCTGATCTGAAGTTGTCACAAATTTTCTATTGCTTCAGTATCGCGATAGCTTTTGGCGTTCCTATCTTGCTACCCGCCGCGGAAACGCCCGGCGAGACGCTCGCCGCTCTCGCGGAGATGCATTTCGATGCGATGTACACCCGGCAGGGTCTGCCTCACGACTCGATTTACGGTGTCACACAGGATACGGCCGGATTTTTGTGGGTAGCGACGTTCGGCGGCCTGGCCCGATTCGATGGGCGTCGAACGTACAGCTGGTTCCATGATCCGGCGGACTCGCATTCCTTACCGGAAAACAACGTCAGAGTGCTCTTGCCGGGCGATAACGGCAAATTATGGGTAGGCACTGGGAACGCGGGAGTCGTTCTTTATGACCCATCCACCGGGAGCTTTGAACCTTTGCCGGGGCAGCCGCCTCAACTGAGTCAGGCACGGGTCTACTGCCTGGCGAAGGACAACAGCGGCTCAGCGCCCGGAAGCATCTGGTTCGGCATCGAACAGGGTCTCGCGAACTATCGTCCGGCCGATCGGTCCTGGCATCTTTTTGGACGTCTTGCGGCGGGTCATAGCTCAGAAGGTTTTCCGGAAGAAAAAATCTTCTCTGTGCTGGTGGACCGATCCGATAATTTGTGGGTGGGTAGCGAAAAAGGGCTGTACTTGAGGCGCCGCGGCACTGAGTTTTTCAGGCTCGTGCCCGGATTACCCGGCCCTTCGGAGGTCGGTGAAAGGCCGCCGGTATGGACCATCTTTGAAGATTCGGAAGGACGGATTCTGATTGGAACTGACGCGACCGGAGCGGGCCAGTACGATGCCAGGACCGGCCGCATTCGCGCGCTGCCGAAACTTTCGGGACGCGACTCAATAATCGGCGCACACACGGTTCGGGGCTTCGTCGAAGTCGGCCCGGGAGAGTTATGGATCGCCACCTACGGCGGTGGCCTGGTCACAGCGGACCTGCACTCGGGGCTTACCCGGCGCTGGATGCGGGACCCATCTTCACTATCCTCGCTAAGCAACAATTTCCTTCGAGGCATCTTTCGAGATAATTCGGGGCTGATATGGCTAGCCACAGACCGGGGGTTGTGCAGAACGAACCCGAAGGCGCGAGGGATTTTGAACATCCGCGCGATGCTGCCCGGCAGCCCGTGGGGTCCCGAAGTGCAAAGTCTCACCGCAAGTGGCGGAAGGATTTGGATGGGATTTGCTCAGGGAGGTTTGGCGGTGATCGAGCCCGGCGGCGAGATCCGGCGCGTTGCCCCCGCACCTGGTGTCGCCGCTCAGTTCGCATCCAGGCGGGAGGTGCTCGCGATCAAACCAGCTTCCGATGGGACGATATTCGCCGGCGGTTTGGGACTGTTCGTCATCGACCCGCGAACTCTGACGTACCGGCCGGTGTCTGACCCGATATTGAGCAAGCAGCTAATCAAGGCGTTATGCGTCGATGGCGACACCGTCTGGGCATCCACATACGAAGGACTGGCCCTGTATAACCGGAAAACCGGGAACGTGAGGCTTTACCGTCATGCTGCCGGCGATCCGTCGAGTCTCGCCGATAACAACGCCCGTGACATTCTCAAGTCCAGGGATGGCCGCCTCTGGATTACTTCGAGACTCGGTCTCGAACTGTTCGATCCCGTGTCCCAGACGTTTCGGCATTTTCGGCACCGGCGGAACGATCCGGCTTCGCTCGCTTGCGACAATCTGCAGCCAATGATGGAAGATTCGCACGGGCACATCTGGCTAGGAAGTACGGGTTGCGGACTTACTGTCCTCTGGGATTGGCCGGAAAACGGAGAGCCTCGCTTCCGTACGCTGGATCGCAAACACGGCTTTCCCAGCGACATCGTTCTTGCGATAGCTGAAGGCAAGGACGGACAAGTCTGGGCAAACACGCCGCAAGGTTTGGCGGAGGTCGATCCTCGAACGTTCAGAATCCGCAATCTTACCGCTGCCGACGGGCTGCGTACGACTGCGCAGAATCTATTCAGCTCGTTGGCTCTAGCAGATGGCACGATCCTTTTTCCGGGCGATGACGGTATCATCGTGATCCGGCCCGAAAAACTTCGCCGGTGGGATTTCAAAGCGCCGCTCACGGTTGCCGAGGTTCGCGTTCCAGGCAGTCATGTTCCTCCACCCGCACTGGCCGAAGCGCTGCGTTCGGGCTCATTCAAATTGAAAGCTTCGAATCGGGCATTTGAGGCGATGTTCGCGCTGCTCGATTTCTCCGATCCGGAAAGCACCCGTTATTCCTTCAAACTTGAAGGTTTCGATCGGGACTGGATTGAGACAACGGCAGGTCAGAGCGTCGCGTCCTATGCCAATCTGCCGCCAGGGCGATACACGTTAATGGCGCGCGCGACCAGCCGTTCTGGCACAGGACCAGAAGCGATGCTGAAAATCCCCATCGAAGCCCCGCCCTTATGGTACGAGACAATCTGGTTCGATTGTTTCAAGGTTGGCGCGGTTATTCTACTGGTAATCATAGTGGTGAGAATCCGGACTGGATACCTGCGCGCTCATCGGCGGGAACTGCAGCGGCAAGTTACTTTGCGGACTGCCGAACTTGAGGAGAAAAGCCTTGCACTACTTGCGGCTAACGAAAAACTGGAAATGCTGGCGACTTGCGATTCGCTCACCGGAATCCTCAACCGACGCCGGTTTCTCGAGTTAGCGATGCTAGAGCTTGAAAGAAATTTGCGCACAGGCAGACCGGTTAGCATGATCATGGCGGACATTGACCATTTCAAACCCATCAATGATGAGCACGGACACCTCACGGGCGATGCGGTGATTCGCGAGGTGGCAACGCGGTTAGTGGAGCAAGCGCGCAAGATCGATCTGCTGTCGCGCTACGGCGGAGAGGAGTTCGTTCTCTTGTTGCCGGAGACCGGCGAAGAGGGAGGAATCGCGGTGGCGGAGCGGCTGAGGGATTCGATCTGCGGCGCGCCGGTTGAATACGAGGGCGCTCGCATTACGCTCACAATGAGTTTCGGAGTGGCCGAGTTGAAACACGGCGAAGACATTCACTCTCTGATTGATCGGGCGGATCGAGCGATGTACGATGCCAAGCGCGCGGGCAGGAATTGCGTAGCATCCGGTAGCCGGCAGATGGCGCAAGAGACATAGGATAAAGAGGAATGAAGTTAGTTATCGCAATCGTTATCGGAAGCGTAAGCCTCAGCGCGCAAAACCCCGATCGCAAGAAGCAACTCGAGTACACACGGGCCCATTACACGAAATACGATTACCGGATACCCATGCGGGATGGCGTTAAGCTGTTCACCTCGGTTTATGTGCCCAAGGATCGACCCAGAGTTATCCACTTCTGATGGAGCGCACGCCTTATTCAGTCGCTCCGTACGGCGTCGACAACTACCGGACCGTGCTCGGCCCATCCGAGGCTGTTTACGAAGGAAGGCTTCATCTTCGTTTATCAGGACGTGCGCGGGCGATATCTCTCCGAGGGAATGTTCATCGATGTCCCGGTGCACAAGACGCACTTCAACGGTCCGCGGGACACGGACGAAAGCACCGACACCTACGACACGGTCGACTGGCTGGTTAAGAACGTCCCCGGACAATAACGGGCACGTGCCGGCATCTGGGGCATCTCCTATCCCGGATTTTATGCGGCTTTCGGCCTGATCGACGCGCATCCCGCGCTGAAAGCCGTCTCTCCGCAAGCGCCCATGGGCGATGTCGGCAATGGCGACGATGCCTATCACAATGGCGCCTTTTATCTGGCTGCAAACTTCGGCTTTTATCGCAGTTTCAAGCCGCGCGGCCCGGAACCCGAGCGTCCGCAGCGCGATGTTCCGTTCGATTTCGGAACTCCCGATCAATACGACTTCTATCTGCACATGGGGCCGCTGGCGAATGGCAATGAGAAGTATCTGAAGAACGAGAACGCGTACTGGAACGACATCTGCTGACGCACGACAATTACGACGAGTTCTGGCAGTCCGCGCGCGCTCGCGCCGCATATGAAGAACATCACGCCGGCCGTGATGTTCGTGGGCGGGTGGTTCGATGCCGAGGATCTCTCCGGGCCGCTGAAGCTCTTCCGCGCCGTAGAGGCGAGCGGCCCGCAAGCGCCGAAACCCTGGTGATGGGGCCTTGGCGGCATGGCGGATGGGCGCGCGGCGACGGCAATACGCTGGGCAATCTGAACTTCGCGTCGAAGACTGGCGAATTCTACCGGGAACGAGATCGAATTGCCGTTCTTCATTCATCATCTGAAAGACGCAAGAAGACTGCGGAGAAGGCGGACGTTCCCGAAGCTGCGTTTTTCGAGACCGGCACCAATCAGTGGGAGCGCTTCGATCACTGGCCTCCGAAGAATGCCATGCAGCGACTTCACTCTACCTGGATGCCAAAGGCAAGCTGTCATGGGACGCCGCCGAAGACCGCGGGCTTCGACGAATATGTCAGCGACCCGGCGCAAGCCCGTGCCGGTCATCGGCGAAATCGGGACAGGGAATGCCGGGCGACTACATGACCTCTGATCAGCGCTTCGCCTCGCAGCGCGTCCCGATGTGCTGGTGTATCAGACCGAGCCGCTCGACCGGGATGTCACCATCGCCGGGCCCGTTAGCGCCGGCGCTGCACGTTTCGACCACGCGGTACGGATTCCGATTTCGTGGTGAAGCTGATCGATGTCTATCCGGGCGATTATCCCGAGCCCGCGCCAAATCCCGAAGGGCATTCATATGGGAGGTTATCAGCAGATGGTGCGCGGCGAGCCGTTCCGGGGCAAGTTCCGCAACAGTTTGTCGAAGCCAGAGCCGTTCACGCCGGGCAAGCCGGATAAGATCGAATACGTAATGCCGGATGTTTGCCATACTTTTCGCGCCGGGACATCGGATCATGGTGCAGATCCAGAGTCGTGGTTTCCGCTTACCGATCGGAACCCGCAGCAGTTCATGGATATCCCGAAGGCGAAGGCGCGCGATTTCCGGAAAGCGACGGAACGCGTGTTTCATGATTCTTCACTCGGCGTTTGGCTGATGTAAGCACGTCCCTCATCCACCGATCTTGGCGTGACATACCCTCATGCCGAGCAGCAGTATGCCAGCCGCGAGGGGCAATTCCGCGCTGGAACATCGTTACTATTTTTCGTACTGCAGAGGCGCGCGCGAATCTGAACTGATGTCATCCGGTCGGCGTTCTCATCGAGATAACATTAGAGGTGTCCACAGAAAGGCGTAACGGATGAGTACGAAAGCGCTGATGACAGTCGAACAGTTCGCGCACATGAACACTGCGGATACTGAGGACTATGAGTTGGTTGAAGGAGAGTTGGTATCCTTGTCGAGCGGAACTCCGAGACATAACACGATTTGCGATCTCATAGTCGTTCTCCTGTGGATGTATTTTAGAGAGAATCGGACAGGAAAGGCGATCAGCGAACTCGATTGCCGCGTCGGGAGCGATACGGTCCGAAGGCCGGATCTCGCGATTTTTATTGGTGAAGAGCGATTGCGGCAAATTGATCGGGATAAAATTCCGGCTCCGTTCGCACCGGACATTGCTGTCGAAGTCCTGTCACCATCCGAACGCGCCATAGATGTACGCCGGAAGGTATTGGATTACTTACGCGGGGGCAGCAAGGAAGTGTGGCTCGTCGATCATGCGAATCGTGAGGTGCTTGTTCATACGAATGCCGGTATCCGGGTTCTTGGCGCGGCGGATGTTCTTGAATCGCCGCTGTTGCCGGGATTCCACGCCACTGTTACCGAAATATTCGCAAACGAGTGATTCCGATGAGCACAAAAACCTTGATGACCGTCGAACAGTTCGCGGAGATGGAAACTGCGGATACGGAAAACTTCGAGCTGGTTGAAGGAGAGTTGATTCCTTTGTCGAGCGGGACTCCGAAGCATAACAGAATTCGCGATCTGATTGGCCGTCTCTTGTGGATGTATTTCAAGGGGAATCCGCCAGGGGAAGCAATTGTTGAGCTCGATTGCCGCCTTGCGAGCGATACGGTCCGCAAGCCGGATGTGGCGATCTTCCTAGGCGAAGAACGATTGCGTCAAATTGATCAGGACAAGATTCCGGCTCCGTTCGCGCCGGATATCGCTGTCGAAGTCCTGTCGCCATCTGAGAGCGCTGTTGATGTGCGCCGGAAGGTTCTCGACTATTTGCGCGGGGGAAGTAAGGAAGTGTGGCTCCTCGATCATGCGAACGGTGAGATGCTTGTTCATACGAATGCCGGTATCAGGGTTCTTGGCGCAACGGACGTTCTTGATTCGCCGGTGTTGCCGGGATTTCGCGCAGCGGTTGCCGATCTTGTGGTAAACGTCTGAAACGTAGCCGTCCATCCCCCAAACACGCGCCTCGTTTCCTGCTCTACAATGCGATGAGAAGGCGCGACTATGACACCGGAACAATGGCGGCAAGCCCGGCAGCTCTTCGAGGACGCTCTCGACCACGAACCCGCGGCGCGCGAAGCGTTTGTTCGCGAATCTTGCGGAGAAGATCGGCGGCTCTTCGAGGAAGTCGCGTCGCTGCTCGCTTCTTACGATAAAGCGGATGATGTCTTCCTCAATCCCGTCATAGAGGCGATCACCACCCCGGATCGTTTTGAAGGTCGCCAGTTAGGTCCATACCGGATTCTGCATCGGTTGGGACATGGCGGCATGGGCGCTGTGTATATGGCAGAAAGGGCCGACGATCAGTTTCGCAGACGCGTGGCGGTTAAGCTGGTGCGTCCAGGTTTCGACGATGGCCAATTACAGCGCCGCTTCAGTAATGAGCGCCACATGCTCGCAGTGCTGGATCATCCGAACATCGTGAAACTGCTGGACGCGGGTGTGACGGACGACGGGATTCCGTATTTCGTCATGGACTATGTCGAGGGCCAGCCAATCGATAAGTACTGTCAGACGCAGGGCCTATCGATTCCCGAGAAACTCGCGCTGTTTCGCGAAGTCTGCGCAGCGGTGCACTACGCCCATCGCAATCTGGTGGTTCACCGCGATTTGAAGCCGAGCAATATTCTGGTTACAACCGGCGGCGCGATCAAGCTTCTTGATTTCGGCATCGCGAAGCTGCTGCGTCCCGAGTATGGTACGGGCGCGATTGGCCTCACGCGGACCTTGCAGCCCATGACTCCGGAATACGCGAGCCCGGAGCAGGTGCAGGGTCAGCCGATTACGACGTCGAGTGACGTGTACTCACTCGGCGTGCTGCTTTACCGCTTGGTGGCGGGCAAGCATCCCTACGAGATGAACACGAATTCCGCTGCGGAGATGGAACGGATCGTGTGCGAGACTACGCCGGAGCGTCCAAGTTTGCTGATCAAGCGGGAAGCTGGATGGAAGCGGCTCGGGGCCAGCGATCTCGACAACATCGTGCTGATGGCGATGCGCAAAGAGCCGCAGCGCCGATATCCGTCAGCGGAGCACTTTTCGGAGGATATCCGGCGCTACCTGGCGAAACAGCCGGTCACCGCCCGCAAGGATACGGTCCGCTATCGGACGGCGAAGTTCGCCAGCCGGCACAGCATTGGGGTTGGCGCAGCTACGTTAGCGGTGGCCGCGCTGATCGCCACAACCGCGTGGGCCTGGCATGAGAGGGGAGTTGCCGAGAGAAGGCTGGCCGACTTGCGGAAGACTCTGACCTTCATGCTTGTCGATGTCAATCAGAAACTGCTGGAGAGCCCAACGGAAGGACGCAAGTTGCTTGTAGCCAAGGCTGCGGAACAACTTGACGAAATGGCTCGCGATGTAAAGAACAACGAGGGATTGGAACTCGAAACGGCTCAGGCATATCAGCAAACTGGGGATATTCAGGGCAATCCGACGGTCCGCAACGTGGGAGACTTCAACGGCGCGCGAAAGAGTTACGAGAAAGTGCTGGCATTGGGAAATGGGATTAAGGCCGGACCGAACAAGAGTCTCGTTTTGGCTACGGCCAATATTGCGCTGGGCAGGTTGGATTCTATGTCCGGTTCGATACCGGAAGCGCGGACTCATTTTGAAGGGGCTAAACCACTCTACGAATCCATCAACAACAAACACGGCCTAATGGTGGTCTGGGAACAGCTAGGAAAGCTGCGCGATACCGAGAGCAATCTTCTGGCTGCCAGTCAGAGCTACTCGACGAGTCTTCGCTATGCACACGAACTTGATGACGCAAAATCCTCGGTGGCCACCCAGAAAGACATTAGGGAACAATCTCTCCTTTATGGCCTAACACTCGCGAGACTCGGGCAAGCTGACGAGGCGGCCGGAATTCTGCGAGACGCTGCTGCAATCGCCGAGGCGATCGCACAAAAGGACAAATCTCAGATCCGCCGCGTCGGCGCGGCGCACGAATACTTGGCATATGCGTATTATCTGGCCGCGCATCTGCCGGACGCGAAAAAGGAGTACGAGATCTGCATCCCAATTTTCGAGAAGCTGCAACGCGACGACGCTGGCAACCATCAAGCGCGCATCGATCTAGGGCTGAGCAGCGGCGAGTTTGCCGACGTTCTATGGGACGCGAAAAGCGCGAGAGAGGCGCAGGCAACCAGCGCCCGCGCGCTTGGCGTTCTGAAGCCTATCGCGGACTCGCCGGATGCGAAACCATACGTGCTGATTCCCTACGCCAGATTCCTGTTAGCCCCCGCGAACGCGAGCCGCGACGATGCGGCCGCCCTCCGCTATGTGCAGAGAGCCAACGCCGCTCAAAACGGCTCTTCTCCAGATACCCTCGAAGCCCTAGCGCATGCCTATTTCGCGACTGGCGACCTGGTACGCGCCCGCGAAGCGGCTCAGAAGGCGCTGAAGTTGATTCCGCCTTCGGGAGGCGATGTGGTTCTGCGAAACAACTTAAACGGTTGGCTGACGTCGACTTCCAAGACGCCGCCACAATAACGCGAGAAATCCCGCGCCAACGATTACAAGGGTACCTGGCTCCGGACTGAAAACGCTGTTGCTGAACCCTGTGATGGTCGAACTCGCTCCATTGGCTTCCAGATCGATCAGGCTTTGCGTGCCTACCACCGTTACTGGCGGAAAAGTCGTGACCGCCCTGAGTATGGAATCCAGCGGATGCCCATCGTTAAAAACCAGGAGCGTATTGGTCGCCGGCGGACAGACCACGCCAAAGATTGAACCGGCACACAATTTTGTGGTGACGGTAGCTGTACCGGGAAACACGGGCGTGTTGGCGCTCATATCGTCTTCAGAGCCGACGACTACCGGGTCCCATGTAAAATCGATTTCATACCTCGCGAAATCGATCCCGCTTACCGTGAATCCCGTCGCGGGAGTGCCCCCACTTGCGGAAAAAAAGAGTTGGTAGCTGTTACTGGTAAAGGTCGGTGTCACCGTAATCGCTCCCGCAGTCAACGGAGAGCCCAGGCTGGTTGCCACCACTGCGAAATTGAAGTTATCGACAATCTCGCCATTGATGGTGCAGCCCCCTGCGCCTAACGAAATGTAATTAAGGAGACTGGTCGTCGCACAAGTCGACGCCAAAACACGCGACGCAAACACAGCACCGATCAGGGCACATCGCAACGATAATATGTTCATTCTATCCTCCGGTTCAAATCAACTCGCGGACACTAAGTCCGGGTTATAAGTCTTTAGGTAGATACTACCACTTATAAATGGAGATCGCAGACCGCCTAGTCGAGATCTTCGGGCTCCTCGGGCGCACTTTCCATGGCATCGAGTAACTCCGGATTAGCTGCGAACCGCTTCAATACCTGAAGCGCGTTCGCAGGCTTGAATCCCGCGCGAATCAGGCGCCGGAACGCCTTCGCCAACTCTTTCTCGTCCTGGAAGAGCTTATCGCGATCGGCCATACGATACTTACGGCGTATATACTGCTCGATAAGCGCTGATTCGTCCTTGTCCGCGTAGATTTTGGATACAGCCCGCTGAGCGAGATCCGGCGCCACTCGATGCTGACGCAAATCGCGGAGCACGCGCGACTGCCCCAATCCCTCGTTTTCCAGACGCGCGGACGCGAATGACTCGGCGTAGCGTGCATCGTTGAGGTAGCCGTATTCCTTCAGACGCCCCAGAATTCCATCGACATCCGAAGGCTCCAGAGCCCTCGCCAGCAGCGATGTCCGGATCTCTCCGGACGAAGCCGCCCGGCCGCTCAACTTCTTCAATGCGTAGGCCCAAAGCTGGTCGGCTGAGAGTTGTCTGGGACGTTTCATCTTGTACTGGAGTTTACCGTAAATCGAATGGAATCACGCTTGCAGGGGCAAGTGGGCGTTATACTGTGAATGGCCGCATTCGCCAGACGGCGACCGCGGCAAGCAAAAGGAGAAATGTAATGGATCGGGATGGTTTGGCTAATTTCTTTCTCGGCTTGGGCATTGGGGTCGGCCTAGGCATGCTTTTTGCGCCGAAATCCGGCGATGAGACTCGTGAGTTGATCCTCAATAAAGCCGACCAAGGCAAAGAGTTCATCAAGAAGCAGACGGCAAATCTGCAGGAGTCGGCTAATACTTTGGTCGACAAGGGACGCGAAGCGGTAGGACGCCAGCGCGATAACATCAATGACGCCGTGCAAGCGGGCAAGCAGGCGTATCGCGAAAAGGTCGAGCCGCGTATTAATGAAAGCCTGCAACAGGGCTGACTGAATTAGCGGGGCAGAAAGGCCCATTGGCCATTCTGCCCTCGCAGTCCACTAGGATACTCATGTCGGACGAACTCTTTCGTTGGTTCATTGCAGGGGGCGTGTTGCTCTCCACAGTGGCGTTTGTGGTGCAAGCGGTGGCCGTTCTGGTTTTGGTGCGGAAAGCAAGTGCATTTAAGGCCAAAGTTGAACCTTTGGTTTCTAAAGCCAGCCCTATCATCGATAATGTGAGGCTCAGCGTTCAGGACTTGACGCCAAAAGTCAAGCTGATTAGTGCCGACGCCGTGGACATCTCGAAAAACGCAAGGGAGCAAGTGCATCGCGTAGGTGAATTGCTAACTGATTTTTCAGATCGCGCCAAAGCTCAGGTAGCTCGCATTGATGGCGTTGTCGATGAGACTATCGGAAATGTCGAGCACGCCGGGGAATCTGTGGTCGGCGCGGTATTGAAGCCGGTGCGCGAAGTAAATGGCGTGCTCTCTGGCATCAAAACCGCTATTTCTGTTT
The DNA here is from genome assembly GCA_963767545.1 of Terriglobia bacterium. GTDB lineage: Bacteria > Acidobacteriota > Terriglobia > Bryobacterales > Bryobacteraceae > CAVVFX01. The sequence goes on along the minus strand of CAVYEV010000017.1, from coordinate 32,029 downwards.
ACGCGCATGGACGCCAGCAGTCAGTCGATCATGCGACACAAGACGAGGAGATGTTCATTTAACCGCGATGGCAAATCTTGCCTTAGTTTACGGATTGCGATTGCTTCCACTCGAGGACCTGGAGTCTTTCGAGGAAGCCAAGATCTCGTTAAAGAACGGCCGGACGGCAGCCGTTACGATGCACCTTATCGAGGGCTCCAGCGAAACGCAGATCCGAAAGCAGTTGATGGCTTCACTGGACGCCTTCTTTGAGTTCTATCCCGAGCTGTAACTTTGTAGACATTCATAGCCACGTCCTGTTCGCTTTGGATGACGGCGCCAAGACCGAGGAGCAAGCCATAGCAATGCTCGAAATGGCTGCTTCGGGCGGCACGACCGACATTGTGGCCACCCCTCATTCGGATCTGACCTATACCTTTCGCCCGGATCTCATGGAAGAACGTATCGCCAGCCTGACTGCGGCGCTGCACGGCCGGATCCGCATCCACACGGGCTGCGACTTCCACCTCTACTTCGACAATATCCAGGACTGCCTAAAACATCCCGCAAAATACACCATCAATCACAAGCGCTATCTGCTGGTGGAGTTCGCGGATAGCCATGTTGCCAAGACCACGCCCGAGGTGTTCAACCGGATGATGAGTCTCGATATCACGCCGGTCGTCACGCACCCGGAACGTAATCCGCTGTTGCAGGAGCGGATGGACGATCTGGCGGATTGGGTGCGGGCGGGATGCCTTGTTCAGGTGACCGCGTTATCGTTCCTGGACCGGTTTGGGAAACGCGCCCGGCGCGCGGCCGATGAGCTTATGGATCGCGGGTTAGTCCATTTCGTCGCTAGCGATGCCCACGACATCGAGCATCGGCCTCCGCTTCTCGCCGACGCATTCGCGTATATAGCGGATCGCTATGGCGCAGACAGAGCCACGGCATTGTTCGCCGATAATCCGCGGGCGACGCTGACCGGTAGTTACCTCGAGGTAGACGATCCGGCGCCCCGGAAGAAGAAGCGCTGGTTCTGGTGAGGGCTCAAAAGTGACACTGGCTTGCGCCGCGTTTGGCCAGATACTGTTGGTGATAATCTTCGGCGATCCAGTAATCCGTTGCCGGCACAATCGCGGTAACAATCGGGCGGCGGAACCGCCCCGACTTGTCCGTCTCCTCCTTCGACGCCTTGGCCGCTGTTTCCTGCTCCGCTGAATGAAAGAAGATCGCCGAGCGATACTGCGATCCGTAGTCCGGCCCTTGCCGGTTGATAGTGGTGGGATCGTGGTTCTCCCAAAACACTTTCAATAGATCGTCGTACGATACCTGCGCGGGATCATACTCCACCTGGACGACTTCCGCATGTCCCGTCCGGTCCGTGCAGACGTCTTTATAGGTGGGACTCTTCATGCTGCCGCCCATGTACCCTACGGACGTCGCCTTCACGCCCGGCACGCGCCGAAAGGCTTCTTCCACGCCCCAAAAACACCCTGCGCCAAACGTCGCCTTTTCCATAATTCTTTTTGCCTTTTACGACCAGCCGCCGCCCAAAGCGCGATACAGGTTTACAATCGATAACAACTCCTGCAATCGCAATTGCGATAGCACCAATTGTCCGGAAAACAGATTTCGCTCCGCATCGAGGACCTGCAGATAGCTATCCAAACCGCCTCTGTAGCGCAGATTCGATAAGCCGTACCGTCTCATTGAGCGTGTTCACCAACTTTTCCTCTTCGGCGCGCTGACTCCGGGTTCGGTCGTGTCCGATCAGGGCATCCGATACCTCGCGTAAGGCCCCGTAAATCGCTCTCTGATAATTGATCAGCGCCTCACGCTCCTGCGCTTCCGTGAGCCGCACGGTATTCTTGATCTGACCGGCATGGAAGATCGGCTGCAATGCCGAAGGGGCCGCCGAGAAGACTCGCGCCGGCGAACTGAAAAGTTCGAGGAGGGCCCGGCTCTCCCCGCCCGCGGATGCGGTTAATGCGATCTGCGGAAAGTATAATGCGCGAGCCGCCCCAATCTGCGCGTTCGCCGCCTTCAAAACATCCTCCGCCTGAAGGATATCGGGACGTTGCGCGATCAGCGACGACGGTAACCCCGCCGGGAGTTCCGCCGGTAGCGCGACCTGTTCCAGTTTGGCCGTGCGAACGATATCGTGCGGCGTTTCGCCCAGCAGAAGACTCAGTGCATCCTCCGTCTGTCCGATGTTGCGCTTCACGGATTCGATCTGCGAGGTTGCCAGATACAGCAACTGCTCAGCCTGATGTACATCGAGGGCCGTTACCGCGCCGCGTTCATGACGCAAATTCACCAGCCGCAGATTATCCGTGGCGACATCGCGCGTATGATTGGCGATATCCAGTTCCAGATCCTGCTCGAGCAGCGTGAAGTAGCTGGTCATCACATCGCCCACCAGCGAGACTATCACTCCGTGGCGCGCTTGCTCGCTTGCCGCATACTGCGCCCGCGCGGCTTCCGTAAGCCGCCGGTAACGTCCCCAGACATCGATCTCCCACGAAAGCGCCACGCCCGCTTGTGTGAAGCTGGACGTCAGTGTAGTTCCTGGAGGAAACGGGAACGGGCCGAGCGCCGAGTTTCGGTTGCCGGTGAGACTTGCGCTCGCATCGAGGAAGGGGAACTGATTGGCTCGCGTGATTCCGAGCTGCGCCCGGGCCTGCAAGATCCTCTCCGCCGATGCCCGGACATCGAAGTTATTCTGCAGAGATCTGCCGAGAAGCTGCGTAAGCGTCTCATCGTGAAACAGATCGGCGAACTTCGTGGTAGCGATCGATGTTTCGGGCGCTGCCGCCGCCCCAGGCTGCGCACCGCGATATTGATCGGGCAATGCGATGGCCGGCCGGTGATAGTTAGGGCCGACCGTGCATCCGCACAATAATAGAGCCGGAAGTACTGTAAAGTGGGCCTTCATTCCGCAGGCTCCAGGATGGGTTCACGGCCCGGCGACGCCGCTCTTCTTCTCTCCACGATTCCCTCAATTACGACGAACAATACCGGCACGATGAAGATCGCCAGCAATGTCGCCGTCAACATTCCGCCGAACACCGCGGTACCCAGCGATCGTCGAGCCCCTGAACTAGCGCCTGTCGCCAACACCAGTGGAAGAACGCCGAGTATGAAGGCAAACGATGTCATCAGAATCGGCCTCAATCGTAAGTGGGCTGCCTCTAGCGCCGAATCGAGCACGGATTTCCCTTCCTCCTCGTGTGCCACCTTGGCAAACTCGACGATTAAAATCGCGTTCTTCGCCGCCAGCCCGATCAGCGTGACGATGCCGATCTGGGTGTAAAGGTCATACGGATAAACTCGGATATAAACGGCTAACAATGCGCCGAACAATCCAAGCGGTAACGCGAACAGCACCGCGAACGGCACCGACCAACTCTCATACAAGGCCGCCAGGAAAAGGAACACGAGGACCGCGGCGAATCCGAAGATAATGCCCTCGTGTCCTTCAGCCTGCTTCTGCTGATACGTAGTGCCGGTCCATTCGTAACCGAATCCCGCCGGGAGATTGGCCGCTAATTGTTCCATGGCCGCAGTCGCCTCGCCGCTGCTATAGCCTGGAGCGGGTCCCCCAAGGATCTGCACCGTGCGGAAGCGGTTGTAGCGATAGATCACATCCGGGCCGCTGCTGGTGGACACCGATGCCAGCGTCCCCAGCGGGACCATGTTGTTATCGCTCGCGCGGACGTAGAATCGATCGATATCGGAGGGTTTGTTGCGGAACCGGTCTTCCGCCTGAATTAGTACTTGCCACGTATGTCCGAAGAGATTGAAATCGTTAACATACAAACCGCCGAGGAATGTCTGCAGCGTGTTGTAGGCATCCGAAACGGGAATTCCGAGCGTCTGCAGCTTATCGTTATCCACATTGAGTTTGAACGACGGAACGTCGGCGCGGAACGTGCTGATGACGTTCGCGAGTTCCTTGCGCTGCCGGGCCGCAGCAACCAGCGCATCGGCCGTGTGCGCCAGAGTCTCGACGTCGCCGCCCGCGCGATCTTCCAGCATGAACTGGAATCCGCCCGTGGTGCTCAATCCCAGGATCGGCGGTAGTCCGAACGCAAATGTGAAAGCTTCCGGAAGCTGCGCGAACGCTGCCTGCGCGCGCGCCAGAATCGAGGTCAATTGCTGGTCCTTGGATTTGCGCTCGTCGAATGGTTTGAGCGTTGCAATCACCGTGGCGACGTTTGAATTCGACGTCTGCGTCGCGATATCGAGACCGCCTAACACGAAGTATTTGTCGACGCCAGGCAACTGGCTCATGACCTTTTCGACCTTCGCTGTTGCCTGATCGGTGCGGTCCGTCGAAGCGCCGTCGGGTAGCCGGACACCGGTGAAGAATGCCCCCTGATCTTCATCGGGAAGAAAGCCGGTCGGCAGCGTCTTAAACAACCATCCGGCGCAGGCCCAAAACGCCACCAGCCCCAACAGCGCAAACGCCGATCGCCGGATCAGTAGCTTCACTCCCGAAAGGTACCTATTCGTAGTCCATTCAAACGCGCTGTTGAACTTGTCGAAAGCCCGTACCGAGGATATTCTTCTTTTCGCTCTTCGCCCGCAGAAGCATCGCGCTCAACGCCGGGCTCAGCGACAGGGCGTTAAACGCCGAGATCAGTACCGACACGGCGATTGTCAGCGCGAATTGCCGATAGATTTGTCCGCTGATTCCTCCCAAAAATGCCACCGGAATGAACACCGCCGCAAGAATGAACGCGATCGCCACCACTGGAGCCGAGACCTCTTTCATGGCCTGCACCGTAGCGTCGTGCGGAGACATGCCGTCGTCGATGTGGCGTTGCACCGCTTCCACAACGACGATTGCGTCGTCCACCACAATGCCGATGGCGAGCACCAATCCGAACATGCTAGTGATATTGATCGAGAACCCGAGAATCGGAAACAGCGCAATCGTGCCCAGCACAGCGACAGGCACCGTCAACAGAGGAATCAATGTCGATCGCCAGTTCTGCAGGAAGATAAACACCACCAGCAGCACCAATCCGATCGCTTCGAGTAGCGTCACCAACACGTCCGTAATCGCAGCGCGCACGAACATCGTCGAATCGTACGGAATGATGTAATGGACACCCGCCGGGAACGTCCCCTTAACCTGTTCCATGTAAGAACGGATCAGATTGGCCGTCGCGACCGCGTTCGCTCCAGGCGCAAGGTAGACAATGGTGTTCGACGAAGCCTGCCCATTCAATCTAGTGAAACCGCTGTACGTCTGCGCACCGAGGTCGACCCGGCCGATATCGCGTATGCGCAACAGCGAGGCATCCGGCTGCGCTCGCAAAACAATATCCGCGAACTGGCTGGGATCGTTAAGCCGCCCCGGAGCCGCCACAGGATACTGGAAGTCCGTGCCGCGCGGCGCGGGAGGCTGGCCAAGCGCGCCGGCGGGATTCTGTTTATTCTGCGCCTGAATTGCGTTGCTGACGTCCGTCGCCGTCAACTGCAGCTTCGCCATCTTATCGGGATTAACCCAGACACGCATGGAGTAAATCAACGTCGATGCCAGCCGCGAATCGCCCACGCCTGGCAGACTCCCGAGCTGATTGACCAGATTGAGCTGCGCGTAGTTATTGAGGAACAGCGAGTCGTATCGCTTGTCGTCAGAAATGAGCGCAATCGCCATCAAGAACGCGCTTGAAACCTTCTTCACCACCACGCCTTGTTTCTGCACCTCGGGAGGAAGGCGTGGGAGCGCGACCGCGACACGGTTCTGCGTCTGCACCGCCGCAATATCGGGATTCGTTCCCAACTTGAAGGTAACGGAAATGCTCAGCGCGCCGTTGTTCGCGCTGGTGGAGAGATAGTAGAGCATGCCGTCGAGGCCGTATAGTTGCTCCTCGATCGGCTGGGCCACCGTCTTCTCAAGATCGGACGCGTTGCCGCCGAGATAGTTCGCAGTAATCTGGATTACCGGCGGCACCACCTCCGGATAGCTTGCGATTGGAAGGTTAGGAATAGCGACCAGACCCAGGATGACGATCACGATCGCGATCACCATCGCAAAGACCGGCCGTTCGATAAAAAATCTTGCCATGAGTTACTCGCCGTTCGCGCCGGCTCTGTGTCCGGTCCGGGACCCTGCCAAGGCCGCGGTTGCACCTCGATGCCCGGACGCACCCTCATCAAACCCTCCACCACAACGTGATCGCCGGCATTCAAGCCCGACTTGACGATCCAGTTCTCGCCGATGCGGCGTCCGGTTGTGACCGGCCGCACTGCGACCTTATTACCCGCTTCCACTGTGTATACGGACTGCAGATTCTGCACCTGCTGAATCGCTCGCTGCGGGACCAGGATCACGTTCTTTTGAACTTCTGTCTCCACTTGTACCCGTCCGAACTGCCCCGGCAGCAAAGTATGCTGCGGGTTTGGGAAACGCGCCTGCATTTCAAGCGTGCCTGTTTTCGGATCCACCTGATTCGTGGTGTTCTCGATCTTCCCTTTATTGGGGAATACCGAATTGTCGGCCAGCACCAGCGTGATCGGTGGCTCGTTGCGTATCGAGTTACTGCGGCCGCTTGCCATCGTAAGGTATTGTTCTTCAGTTACCTGGAAACGGACCCAGATCGGATCTTGCGGAACGATGGTGGTCAGGGGCTGAGTAGCGGTCGGGTTAGCTAAACCGCCGACCGGCACCATGGTATCGCCGATGATGCCGCTGATCGGCGCTCGAATAGTTCCATAGTCCAGGTTCAACTTCGCGGTAGCCAGCGCTCCGCGCAGTGCTTCCACTTTGCCTCCCGTACCCTTGATCTGCGTGCTCGTTTGTAGCCGCGCCTGATCGACAGCGGCCTGAAGCGCGCGCACATTCGCCTGGTTGGACGATCGCGCCGCGACTGCGGCATCCAGATCCTGCTTCGATGCCGCATCCTGCTCAGCTAGCGGCTTCAATCTTTCGTAATCCTGCTCGGCTTTTGCGAGGTTCGCTTTGGCTGAAGCCAGATTCGCTTCCGCCTGCAGCAGCGAAACCTGTCCCTTGGCAAACTCCAGGTCGGCCTGGCTCTGGCTCAAGTTACCCTCAGCCTGCGTCACTGCGGCTTGCAACGGACGAAGATCCAGGACGTATAGCGGCTGCCCCGCGGTCACTCTCGATCCAGGAGTGAACAACCATTTCTCGACATACCCCTCGACACGGGCACGTACATCAACTGTATTCCGGGCGTAGGTCTGCGCTGGATACTCGTCGATAATCGGTACGCTGGAGGCATGCACTTCAACCACTTCGACTGGCGGTGGAGGCGGTGGTCCTTGCGCTTTTTGCTGCGCTTCCGAACTACACCCGCCGAGCATCGCAATCGCGCCGGCCGCGCATACGACAGCAGGTAATAGCGGAAACGAAATGAGACGTAGATAGCAATTCATTCAAAATTCCAAATTCTCTTGTGGGACGTGAGTTTACCGCTCCGCTGAAACCGTGCTGGACTAGACAGGGGCCGCACCAGCCATTTGGATGGCTGTGGCACAACTAAAGATTCGCAAGCTGCGGCATACTTCTATATTGACTCAAACGCGAATAGGCGCAAACTGGACAGTCTTATGGAAGACCGTCACGCGCATCGAAACCGGCAAAATCATTCCCTGGATCGCCCTCCGCAACACCGTGGCGGTGGTGTTCCCTCTAATCCTCGGCACGATGTTGGGCCAGCTTTCCGCGGGTCTTGTAATGAGCACCGGCGCCCTGAACGTCGCGTTCTCCGATGGCAAGGACCCCTACCGGCAACGCGCCCGGCGCATGTTGTTAACCAGCTCTTTCTGTGGACTGGCGGTTTTCGCCGGGATGCTGACCGGCCGCAATAACATCGCCGCTACGTTAATCGCCGCGTGTTGGGCGGCGGCGGCCGGAATCGTGGTGGCGCTCGGCACAACGGCCGCCGATCTCGGAACCGTCAGTCTGGTCGTGCTCGTAGTATTCGCCGCTCAGCCGGCAACGCCGCAGAAGGCGCTGCAGGCCGGATTGTTGGCCTTCGCCGGCGGCGTGTTCCAGACGCTCCTTTCGATTGTCTCGTGGCTCCTCCGCCCTTACGAACCTGAGCGCCGCGCGCTTGGCCAACTCTACGCGAGTCTGCAACAGATGGTTGAGTCGCACGTTGACGCGAGTGAATCGCCTCCCGCATCGTCTCAAAGCAGCGAAGCGCAGAAAGCGTTGGCGACACTGAGGAGCGATTATTCGCTCGACGGCGAACGTTACCGCTCTTTGCTCAATCAGGCCGAACGCGCTCGCCTGAGCATTATCGCCATCAAGCGGTTGCGGGCGCGCATGCGGCGCGAGTCCGTGCCGAACCTTCCACAGACACTCGACCGCGCCTTGGAGATCGCCGCGCATGTCTTCCGGGAAATCGACCGGTTGCTACTTCGTGAAGCGGTGTCTCTCAATGGAGATGCCGAACTGCACGAAGCGCTAGCGCTATCGAATTCTATCGGCGAGGATCACGCACTGACGGCGCCGGCAGCCATGGCTCGCGACGCTCGATCGCAACTCGCCGCGCTCGCGGGACAACTGCGTTCCGCGGCGGCTTTGGCGGCGAACACGATTGGCCCCGGACAACGCGCCTTCGAGCTGCAGGAACGTAAGAAGCCGTGGACGATGCGGCTAACCAGCTCTCTCGCGATCTTGCGCGCCAATCTCTCGCTGCAATCGCCCGCGTTCCGTCATGCCTTGCGCCTCGCCTTCTGCGTCGCTTTAGGAGTGGGGCTGGGCCGCGGATTGGGCCTTTACCGCCCCTACTGGATTCCCATGACGATCGCCCTCGTCCTCAAGCCCGACTTCAGTTCTACTTTCAGCCGCGGAGTGCTGCGATTGGCTGGAACCTATGCGGGCCTCACCCTCACCACTGCTCTGTTCCATGCACTCAGTCCGGCGGTCCCGTTGCAAATCCTGTTCCTCGCGGCATTCACTTTTCTGTGCCGCTGTTTTGGTCCGGCCAATTACGGCTTGTTGACTGCCGCCGTCAGCGGACTGGTAGTGCTGCTGATTGCACTCACGGGCGTCCCGCCTCAACTGGTCATCACCGCGCGGGCGCTGAACACCACTGCCGGAGGAATCATTGCGCTCGTCGTTTATCTCATCTGGCCCACTTGGGAGAAGACACAAATTCCCGAAGCCATGGCGGCCTTGCTCGATGCTTATCGCAGCTACTTCCGGGCTCTGACGCAAGTCTATCTTGGCCACGCTCAACCCCGCGAATCGCTGGACTCCTGCCGTTTGGACGGCCGCCTTGCGAGATCGAATATGGAAGCCTCCCTTGACCGGTATCGCGCCGAACCGGGCGCATCGGCGGAGCTGCTGGATCGGTGGATGTCGATGCTCGCCAGTTCGCACCGCATGGTTCACGCCGCGATGGCGCTCGAAGCCGAGCTTTCAGCCAATCCATCGGGCGCAATTCCCGCCGGGTTCGCGCGGTTTTTCGAAGATGTAGACCTGACCTTAGAACTACTGGCCACTGTCCTGCGAAACGGCCGTCACGAAAACGGCTTCCCCGATCTGCGCGAGGACCACAACCGGTTGTTCCAGTCCGGAGGGTCCTCCTTTGACTTAATGACCACCGAGACAGATCGCATTACGAACAGCTTGAACACGCTCAAAGAGCAGGTGCTGGCGCTTTCAGCGGATAGTAAGCAGCCTTCGGCGGTCGGCTAAGCGCTGAGAGCCGCGGTCCGGGTGCGCCGAATCATTCACTTTACGCGCACTTTACGCGCACTTTACGCGGCCTTGGATGTTTTCGCCGACCCCTTTCCGCGTTGGAGTACATCCGCACGGCTGATGGAGATGCTGGACTTGTTGCTGATGTACTCCTGGGCGAGATCCAGGTTGCGGCGGCCGGCGATCATGCGGTCGAGATTGTCAGTCGAAAAAACGAACCCTTCGTAACCGTCGTCGGCCGGATTCCATGGGATGTTCTTGTGCTCGAAATACATGCGAAGCTGGAGGGCGCTGTTGAGCCGTTGCACGGCCTGCTCGCGCCGCGGGGCCTGGGTTTGTTGCAGGGTCTTAAGGGTCGACTGGAAGAGACGGTTGAGGCGCTGCTCGTACAGGCTCCAGTTGAGGAGGAACTTGCATTCGAGGTCGCCGGAATCGAGGGCTTGCTCCATGGCGGCGGCTTCGAGGCGGCGGAGGCGGGTCAAGCGCCATTGAGTCTCGGCGAGAGTGTTAACCATCTCGCACTCGGAGGGTTCGCCGGGCGCGTATTCCTTGATGAGGCCTTCGCGAAGCGCGTCGAATTCTTCCTGGCTTTCGCCGGGGAGGACGATGGTTTTGGCGAAGAGTCCGTGTTTCAGGGAGTTTTGTGAGGAGCGTTGTTTGCCTTCTTCGGTGCGAGGGCCGGTGGCGAGTGCTGTGGCTGCGGCGTTCATAGTTTCCTTTGTTTTAAGGACGCTTTTTGCGTCTTTAAGCCTCAAGGTAGCAAACGCGAAGTCGAAAACGTTCTCATGTATTTGGAAGTTATTGAAATCAAGGGAAATATTTCGCAAAAGGCGTTGTCACCATTATGTCCCGCCGCATCGATCGCCACGACCGCAGGATGAGGTGTATAGATCTGAAAACCGCTGTTCATGAATTTGGAGCCGCCCAGTTCAACGGCTTGCATCACTCTTGTTAGCCCCGCATCTAATCTGACGACAAATGTCGATCCCTCGTTCGGTCTGCCGCCCAAGGACGTTGAAGGCACCTTGCCATTGCCGCACGTGAGAAATTGGCGTTTTTATCACCCTGGCCGACTCCACAGGTCCAATGCGGACGGAAGCGTCAAAGAGGCTTCTACGAAACGCTTTACGGCAGTTACCCCAAGATTCAATTCTACGATACGCGAGCTATTCGAGAAAACAGCCGCGAAACATTCCACAGTGGTTCGTCCGCTTTCAGAAGCCCAGATAATCGCGATGATCAGGATTCCCTGCCATTCTGAGCATCGGATATTGCCGGCGGCCCAAAACCGCGCCCGCTAGACCGGCCTGGCGCAATCCATGAATCTATAGGCGCGAGTTCGCGGTACACTGCAATCGACGACATGACCGAGTTTTACCAGGCCCTCAGAGCCTCGATCCAATAAAGTTCGAGGCGTTCTGCTATCAGTTCATCAAGGAGCCACACCCCGACCTGCCGATTCGCAAGGCGGAGGGGAGCGCAGGAGACGGCGGCGTAGATATCTTTCTTGGGGACCTAGACGTAAGCCCAATTATCTGGCAATGTAAACGGTTCGCAAACGGGATTGGCAAATCTCAAAAAAATCAGGTTCGGGAGTCTCTGAGGACTGTACTAAAAGAACACACCCCCCGGAAATGGGTGTTAATGATTCCCGTTGACGTGGCCCCGCCTGAGCATCGCTGGTTCCAGAAACTGACCGACTCCTATAGTAGACAGCTTCCAATAGATCTATGTGCAGCGAGTGAGATAGTCAGAGGCTCATGTACCGCAAGACGCTTAGACACACTTTCTTCCCTAACCTGGCTCTCGACATTGCTGCCTTACGTTCGTTCGCAATTGGAACAGACAAACTTTCAGACGAAGAACTGGCGAGAATCGCCGAGGAGAACGTTGAACAACTCATCGACCGTCTGGAAAGGCAGCAGCCCCGATATAGATACGAAGTCGTGTTTGACTCGAATGCGGGCTCGCCCGTCAATCCGATTTTAATCCGTCCGGACCTGATTTGCTCTGTCAACGATTGAAAGAAAACGATAAATGTTTATCCGCGGGATATTGAGGGGCTGCGTGATAGCCCCATGCAGGGTAAATTCATATTGACAGAGCAGGGAGCTAAGAGCTTGAAAGGCTTCATCGAGACCGGAATTCCAGGGGAAATCAAGGAGGGCGAGTTGATTGACTTCAAATCTGACCTCTCTTTTCTGCGTCCAGACGCGGAATGGAATCGCGCGACCGTGATTCTTAGGCCATCCGAGGAGACCCTGAGGCACAGTGTTGCGTTCCGTATTCAATTCGGTGATGGCGTGAACGCCGTTGTGTACCGGTTCGTTCAGCTATGGTGCCGATCTGCGGGTACAGAACAGCAGTGCTTTTCTACGGGGCGATAGCGAACCATTCACCTTTCAGATGGTGTTTCGCCCTAAGGAAAAGGCGGTTTCCTGCAACGTCGGGCTTGGCAAGATCGCGGGAGCACAACCCGATGTAGTTCAGAAAGTTATAGATGCTTTTGACGCGGTTCGAGGGACGGGTCACATAACCGTCGAGGAAATCAAGACGGGGGCGGTACTACGTTCGGAAAATCTACAGTCCGAGAAGCTCGAAGTCAACGCGGCTTTCCGCGAATTGATTCGACGAGCCAAGCGCGTCAGCGATTTCTATCATGTGAAACTCACTTTGCCAGAAGATCCAACCGATGCTGATTTCGAGACACTCGGTTGGCTGGAAAGCCTCATCGACGGTGTGGAGGTACAAGCGAACACCATCAACATGAGCATGACCAAGAATCGCGAGATTGAAGAACCGATCTACCAGCACATGCGACGCGAAACATCGTTTATGGTCGTTGCTCCCATTGACCCGCATCCGGTTGTATTTGGAACTCAGGTTCCAACCGGGCCGATTGAGAACCTGATTCCGCGGGCGAAACTTCTCAACCCGTTGCGGGTAATAGGTACACTCAAGTCAGCGCCAATCGGCACGGTCTTTTCGCTTTCATTGAAGTTACTCGCGCCGGTTAATTTTCGTTGCGTGCGGATCGAAGCCGCATAACTGAATGTCCTACTCGGTGTACGAACTGGTACGGATGCTATCTGAACATGAGCGCCGAGAGGTCCATGAGCCCCGATAATTCACAACTAACAGAAAAAATAGGCATAGCCCTATCGTAGTTCGATATAATGCTAGGCCGCTATCATAGGAGATTGACGCACCCCCCATTGAATTCGACGCCCGCTTCTTTTTGAAGGTACTCGGGTATAGGCATATGCATCGCGGCCTTCTCCATAACCGAATCAAGCCGCGCTTGCCGTTCTGGAACCCACGCCGCATAGTGTTTGCGCACAATCTCCTCGGTGTCACCAAGCGCTTCCGCGACATCTCGGAGGCTCACGCCAGGAGTTTGCAGAAGCATTCGGGCGAACGTGTGCCGGAAGCGGTGCGGTGTAGGCTTCTCTTTCCATGGCCCGCAGAGGTTCCAGAGCCGGTTTAGTTTGCGCCGCCATAGGTCACTCCATACGTTCGGGTTGGTCGTTTGGTGGCCTCCGAAAATAAGCGGCCCGTGTTTTTCGGCCTGCCACTCGATACGCTTGACAAGCGACAAGGGAAGCTTCTGGTAGACGTGTACGCCATTCTTTTTGGTCTGGACACGGCACGCATCGCCCTCGAGACGGTCAATGTGGAACGCGCATACGTCGGAGATGCGCAACCCGGTATAGCAAGAGACCGTTATGAAGTCGGCGAGATCTTCGCCCCTCCAAGAGAATTTGTAATTGGCTATCGTGTTGACCGCGGGCGAGCGGTGAACGTTACGGTCCCACTTGATCTCGCGTTTTCCGTAGAGATTCGCGCAGGCGTCAAGCATCCGCGCTATCTCCTCGTCCGTAAACGGCAACTTCTGTTCGTTCCGCTTGTCGGCACCCGACATACCGCGAGGAGGCTTAATGCGCCGCGCCGGGTTACGCTCGATCCATTCGTTCTCAATCGAGAATTCGAAGAACCCCTTAAGTCAAGCCCACCTATATCAACAATCGCAATTCAAATAATGTCGAAGATCCGCTTAGTCTGAAGGGCGAGGCCTCTAGTGTGCCCTTGTGGGTTTCTTTCGTGAGCTTTCCATCCGGCTGCTCGGAACCGCGGAACCACTCATTGAACTGCATGCCTCTGCTCGGAGCCGTTAAGCGCGACTGTAGCCATAGCGGGTGAGCGGCATATTCGATGGCAAGCCCGCTGTCATTTCGGCGCGCAAGAACCGGCAGCCCACCCATGTTCGAACATTCCAAGATCGTGAAGACGTCGAACCATCACCTCAGGTGAAACGTTGAAGCTGGTTGCAAGCGAAACGACATCCGCTGCATTCGCGGGAGACTGTTTGTTGAGTTCGCGATGTCACATGTTGCTGGGGATCAGGATCATGACGCAGCCTTATGACACGCAGCCTCAAGATTTTCGCCTCGGGGGCTATCTTTGCGAGGCTTGAGATCACCGTTCTCGCGATCGTAGAAAAGCGCGTGACCGATTTCATGTGCCAATGAAAAACGACGTCGCACCTTTGCCCACGGGGCATCACAAAAATTGCTCTGCAGGTAGATGCGAAATCGGCCATCCTTCAATTGCATCACCGCTTCGGGAATCATTTCCCTATCTTCAACTATCGCGCCAAGATGAGCGCAAACGGCAGCAAGGTCAACCGGAACGGTCTGATCGAGAATAATTTTCTCGATACGCAGTTCCAAAAATCTGTTCAATGAGTCCAAAGCACTACGCCGAATACTTTCGCTTCAGATTCGCGGCGAACAGGAGGAGCTTTGTGAGGTCTTCGTTCGTTGCTCCAACCGCCCTTCGCTGTTTTCCAGTAGGGGTGCCTTTGGCGCTTCTTTCAAACTCAGTACTAAAGTTTTCAAACGCCACATCGGTCAAATCCGTAAGGTGTTCCTGTTGCCACCGGCGCAAAGCTGGCTCGTGTTCTGGAAAGCCTTTCCGCAGGAAAATCTTGCAGACGCTGAGGAACCGCTCGGGACGCTGCACCCCTTTCCCATCGGCGGAAGACAATGTCACGACGACCTTCTCCTCCAACACGGGAGCCACCTCCTCAGGAAGGGGCGCTCTCACGGTCGGCGTCGAGGCGGATGCATCAATGCAGTTCCGAAGATTGTCGTCGAAGAAGATCAGAGGCTTAAGGCCGCGAGGGCGACGGCCTTGACTGTCCGCGCAGAACGTAGCGTGATCAAGCCAATGCCCCAATCACGAAGCGTCCTGATCGGCCTTTCGCAGAATTGAGGTCCCGTGCTGTAACTAGGGCAATCCGGAAAGGCGGAGCTTCAATTGGATACTTTTCCCGAAGTTTTTCGAGAGCAATGGCAAATTTGTGGAGCGGTCCAGGCGGGAGTGGCACGTCCGAATTCTCGATCTCATGAGTCCTGAATCCGCCATTTCCCGGCCTTATGGCCCGAATCCGACTGATCTGAAAAAAGCACCGCATCTCCATCGAACGCGATGATCGGAGTCCCATCCAGTTGCTTTGCGATCTCCGGGCCTCCATGAATTAGCCCAGCGGATATTCCAGCCGCCAATGCGGCTTGCACTGCGAGTTCTTCACTGGAAAGAAACAACCCCACCTTCAACTCTTGCAAATGTGGAAGCGGATCTCCGTTACCTGTGAATACGGCCCGGCGAACTCGCAAACCATGGTGTTGTAGAGACTTGTTGATCCGAACTGAACAGGCAGGGTGATTCCTGGATACGATCACCACTTCAATCGCGGGTTTACTGTCCGAGCCAAGCGTTCCGTTCAGCCCGAGCAACGCATGCACCAGTGGGAAAGCGACACCCTGTTCTATTACGTCGTCTTCATGCTCGCATTGATAGTCAATGAAGGCTTGAGGGCCACGTTCCCGGTAGATTCGATCTTCGGCGTCCAGCTTGAGAAGGGCACGCGACGATATTCCGATGACGAGCGAGTCGTCAGGTGACCAAGCCATTCGGTGAATGATCCTCCGCCTAATTGTATCGCACAGTACACGGGGAGATGATCCGTGTGGCTACATGCGTACAGAGTGCGAGGGAATGGCTGGTAAGATCGGTCAGCACCATGGGAGTGGGAGATGGCGCGGTGGCACCTTTGCGCTCGCAATAACCGGTCGGACGGAACACGTGTGCGCCTGTGCGTGATCTATAGACGTTGGCTGGACCGGTAGAGTCGCTCATCACGGAAAGCAACGTTCAGCGGAATGGGTTGATGATTTCAATACCAGCGACTTTCATGCCGTGGCTCAGATCCTCCGTCAGCAAGAGACTGGCTTCGCTCTGCTCCGCGGCGGCTAAAATCATACTGTCCCAAAAGGAAAGCTGCCAGACCTCGCAGATTTCAGATGCCCGAACTATGGTTACCGGCGTAATCGGCGACTCAACCCAGTGCGCATAGTCGCGTACCACCTCGCGCGCAACCGCGGCGGGCAGCGGTTCCTTGATCTTGCGCGTAACATTCACATAAAACTCCTGTAGAACTTGGGTACTCAGGACGCCCAAGCCGGACTCCCATAGCTCCCCAAGGATCTTCGCGGCCCGTTGCTGGCGGTCGCCGGCGTCGGCGTCGTGTGCGTAGATCAGAATATTGGAGTCAACGAAGTGCTTGCCGGTCATGCAGGCTTTCCCGGTTGGCCATCTTCTCCCCGCCTAACGGGAGAGGCGAGCGGAGGCGGGCCAACGCTCTCTGCTTCGCCTGTCGGTAGCCGTCCTCGCGCTCAGCAATGCGCGTGAGTTCCTGCGCGAGAATCGCACTGACGCTGGAGCCCTGCTTGGCTGCAAGCGCGCGAGCTCTTTTGAGCAGCGATTTGTCCACCGCGAGAGTGATGTTCTGCTTCATAGCACTGCACCTTCAGTTTACACGTACAGTTTACACGTAAAAAACGTGCACACGCCAAGGCAGCCGGGGAAAACGTTTCTCGGAATCGCAATTGCAAATTGCAATAATTCAACCTCGTTGGCCCATGACGCCCGTAAGTTATTTAATTTGAATGGCGGAGAGAGTGGGATTCGGACAGCATCCGCAGCAATCGTTTCTGTAAGTTGCAGATTCGAGGTTGCCAAGCATCCCACGTTTGCCAAGATTGCCACCGCACATTGCCCTGGATTGCCCTGAGACTTGGAATGACCATTGACGTCAGTCCGTCAACCTCGTATCACGCGACGTGATCTTCCGCTACGGTCGAACCGTTATGGGTGACCGCGGAGGCCGATTCGTTTGTTGCGAAAGACCCGGGGTCATCTGACACCACGCGCACCCGATAGAGTAGAAGGGAAGAGAGCAGCAACAACACAGCCGCAGCCTGAAACGCCATATTCAAACCAATCGCGTTCTTCAGATAACCGGCAAGCGCGGCAGCGACGCCACCGGACAGGCAGGCTGCGCAGTTGAAGATGCCGTACCCGGTTGCACGGTACTCTGGGCGTGCGATCTGGCAAAGGACCGGCATCGCGTTGCAGTCATAGAGTCCACGGCCGAGCCCGAACACCAGAAGGGCCGCGACCAGCAGAACGTGCGACCTGGTCCAGCCGAGTACAAAGAGGAACGGCGCGGCAGCACACAATCCGACGATCTGGGTGAACAGGTGCCCCGCGGAGTGCGACTGCTCCACCGGTCCGCTATCCACCCGCCGAGCGCAATCCCCACGAAGCTGGCGGCCTGAATATAGAAAGTGGCGGTAAAGCCTGCGGAGGTCAGAGTCATGCCGAACCGTTCGTAGAGGTAGAGGGGCAGCCACGTGTAGACCAGCCAATTGGCGATGGCCGTAACGCTGAATAGGGTCATCATATTCAGAAACCCGTTGCTTCGCAGGTTTCACATTGCGTTGAGCGGCGACGCGGAGCGGATCGGCGTCATCAAGCGGTGTTGAAGAATAGCCGGATTGGATCAATGCCAGTTCGATCAGGAATCGAACGACGCCGGCGTCAGACAAACCGGCGACGGGTTTTGCAAATGTCGAGCGATAGTCATCCTCTGCTTCGACTTCCGCGACGTCGATTTGATGGCGTTCGCAGAGGCGTTCTGAATCCTCGTATTCGAGCACATCTAGCCAGGCGGCGATGATCATCTCGTGGTCAGCACGGGTGAGCACGGCGGGAGCCTTCGACAGAACCGAGTCGAGGAGTGCCTGGTTGTCGGCCAAAGTTCTTCCGGCTCTCTTCGGCGGCGCGTTCATATTCCTCGTTGCGTTCCTCCTCTGCTTCCGTCGTGGCGCGTGATGAACGGGGCATTCCGGGTTGGCGCAGATCTGAATTGTCTTCCCGAGGTGCTGACCCTCCACCACGATTCCTGTAGCGGCGCTCTCGCAAACCACTTCCGCCGGTTTCTGCGGCTCTTCGGCGTTCTCGCGGGGCTTGATCTCCACGTACTGACCGCGCTGAATCACTGGCTGGTCCTTTTGCTGTCCCCAGTATTCGGACACCTGAACCAACGCGGGATTCTGCTCCGTCTGCCGCTTCAGCCACGCTGTCACCTTCGACTCGTAGCACCCAGAATCAAGGCATCGATCATCGTTCTGGAAGTCATCGAAGAGGGCGGTATTGAATCCGGTCCGCTTCGGGCACTGCACGCAGCTTCCGGCTTCGGGAATTAGCGTTCCGTCCTCGCGGTCGAAGATCGCATCATCAAGCTGAAGCATGAGTTGCTGACGAATCCACTGAGCAAGTTCCCGAACCGGAACGACTTGCTTCTCCGTCGATCCCCAGTGGGAGCGGAAAGCCGCGTCAAGAGCCTGGGACTGCTGCGTCTGTGGCAAACGCGCAATCAACAGCGCATGACCGGCTGTCAGCCGATTTTCGAGAAATGCCTTAGCGGCATCCTCGATCAGATCGACAAATCGTAAACGTCCGTAGACATATCCGGCGCTCTTCCCGACTTTGAGGGCGATAGACGCCACGTCGTCGGCGGAACTGGCGATCTGGGCCAATTGCGTCACCCATAGGAACCTGGTTCGCGCGCCGCCAATTTTGGCCGCCAATTGTTTCAAGCGGGCACCGCTTCCATTCTTGTGATATGCTTCTCAAACCATAAAGGAGGTTAGTTATTATGGCCGTTCGAGGCTCGATCCTTCTCGTGTGCGCCTTGGCGTGGTCAACGCCCGCATGGGGTCAAACCACTTCCGGCTCAATCGTCGGCACCGTTCTCGATCCCAGCGGATCGGCGATAGCGAGAGCTCAAGTCACTCTCACTCAACCCGCCACCGGAGCCGAGCGAACTATGCAGACTTTAGCGGGCGGCGATTTCACCTTTAACGCGGTCGATCCCGGAACTTACGACCTCTCCGTCGAAGCGCAAGGGTTTAAAAAAGCGGTGCGGATTTCCCTGAATCTTACCGCGGATGAGCGCTTGGCCGTTGGCAACATCTCGCTCGTGGTCGGCAGCGTCAACGAGAGCATTACCGTAGAGGCTGAAGGCGCAGTGGTCCAGACCGCCAGCTCAGAGCACTCTGGCGTATTGACTTCCGAGCAAATGAACAACCTAATGGTGAAGGGCAGAAACGTCACCACCATGTTACAGCTACTGCCTGGCGTGGTGGACACCAACATACCGGACGCGCCGGACCGCAATTTCGCCATAGGCCTCACCGTGAATGGCCAGCGGCGTAACGCGGTGGGCATGTGGATCGATGGCGTGCCCACGCAAGATAGCGGCACGGGCTGGATTGCGACTGCTAACGTCAGCATGGATGCCGTCTCCGAAGTGAAGGTGCTGCTCAACAACTATCAAGCGGAATATGGGCGCATGCGCGGCGCCAGCGTGCAAATGATCGGCAAATCCGGAACGCGCGATTTCCACGGCAGCGTCAGTTACTTTAAGAAAAATGAGGAGTTCAACGCGAACGATTTCTTCAGCAACCGCAACGGTGTCCCCAGAGCCCGATATCGGTACAACATGTTCGATTACACGATCGGTGGGCCGGCTTATATCCCGAAGCTGTTCAATCGGGAGAAGAACAAGCTCTTCTTCTTTTGGAGTCAAGAATTCTGGCCACAACAGGTGTCTGTTCCAGTCACGCAAGTCAACATGCCGACGGCGCTGGAGCGCATGGGCGATTTCTCGCAGAGCTTCAATACCGGCGGCTCGCTCATCGTCGTAAAGGATCCGGTGACCGGGGTTCCCTTTCCCGGCAACATCGTGCCGTCGAATCGCATTGACCCGAGTGGGCAGGCGCTCATGAACTTCCTGCCCTTGCCGAATTTTACGAACCGCGGAATTTCCGGGGGCCAGTACAACTATCTGGCGCAACCCACGCTCGCCAAGCCGCAGCGCCTGCAAACCATGAAAATCGATTACGACCCCACGGCGCGCGATCTGTTCGCCGTCACTTGGTCGCGGCAATCGGACGTTCAAACCGGAACGCTGGGCCTAGCCACGCCTAACGCCAATTGGCCCGAAGAAAACCGTACCTTCGAAACCATCGGAAATATCCTTTCCCTGCATTACCAGAAGATCCTCTCGCCAACCTTGGTGAATGAGGCCGTGATCGGTTACAACTGGCGCAAGGAACATGAAACGATTCCGCCGGCGCAGTTAACGGCCCTCACCGATACCGCCGTCGGGTACAAGGTGCCGCAGCTCTTTCCGGCCGCAAATCCATTGGGGCTGCTGCCCAATGTTACGTGGGGCGGTATCCCGAACACGGCCAACATCACGCTCACTTCCATTCCCGAAGGCGGCCTGTATCCCACGTATATCGTGACTGACAATATCACGAAAACCTTTTCGAAGCACACCGTAAAAGCGGGCATTTTCTTTAACCGGCCATCGGTGCTCAATGTCGCCAGCGCGAACCGCGGAACGCTGAGCTTCGCCACCGACGTGAACAATCCGTTGGAGACCGGCTACACATACGCCAATTCTCTGTTAGGCATCGCCGGTTCGTATTCGCAGGCGAACCGCATTGTTGCCACCGACAATATTGAAACCGGGCTCGAGTGGTTCGTGCAGGATAGTTGGAAGGTATCGCGGCGGCTCACGTTGGAGTTGGGCGCGCGTTTAATCTACGCGCCGCCCATTCACACCAATCATCCCGCCGCTCTGTTCATTCCGGCAAATTGGACGCCGTCACAGAAGGTCACGCTGATCGCCCCAACACTGGCCGGTGGCAAGCGTATGGGCATTGATCCGTTGTCGGGTACTGTGTACCCGGCGGTGGACATCGGGTTGATCGTGCCGGGCAGCGGCAATCCCGCCGACGGAGTTGTCTTGAACACCGCGCCCGGCATCTCGAAAGCCATTGTGGGCGCGCCGCCCATTTCCCTGGATCCGCGCTTTGGCTTCGCTTTCGACGTTTTCGGAAACGGCAAGACCGCCGTGCGCGGAGGGTTCGGCATCTTCCAAAGCGCGGGCGCAACCGGTGAAGGCCAAGCCGCGAGTGAAACCGCGTACCCGCTGGTTCAGACGGTCAATGTTAAATACACTACGCTCAGCGCATTGGGCTCCTCGACCGGACTGCTTTCTCCCTCGTCGGTAACCGCGCGCCAGAACCCGCAAGGCATCGCAGCGTCCTACAACATGAGCTTCGGTGTTCAGCAGCAGATCGGCCTGGGAACAGTCGTGGATATTGGATATGTCGGAACACTGGGCCGTCATTTGAGTTGGGCGTTCGACCTTGACCCGGTGCCTCTCGGCGCCGATTTCCTGCCCGCCAACGCCGATCCATCCAGCCCAGGCACACCGCTGCCGGCGACATTCCTCAGAACTCCTTACTACGGTTACAGCGGCGTGGGCTATGTGAATTGGGGCGCGACATCCAATTTCCATTCGCTTCAAGCCACCGCGAACCGGCGCTTCACACGAAGCCTGCAATTCGGCCTGTCCTATACTTTTTCGAAATACCTGGATTTCTCCGATACCGATGGCAATACCGCGTCGCCATTCATACCCGCGCGCATCTGGAACTATGGCCGCGCGGGCGCGGACCGACCCCAGAACCTGCGCATGAACTGGATCTGGGATGTGCCGCACGCGAAGTGGGACAATCTCGCCACGCGCTGGGCACTAAACGGCTGGCAGTTTGGCGGCATCAACGCTTTCATCAGCGGCTCGCCGCTTACGATTGGCTTTTCTACCACCAACAACGCCGATATCAGCGGCACCGCCTCGGCGAGCCCTCGGCCACTGATTACCTGCAACCCCACGCTCTCCAACCCGACCTTTTATCAAGTGTTCAATACCTCGTGCTTTGCGCTTCCGGCCAAGAGCACGCTGGGCGACCCGGCGCATGCTTATTTGACCGGGCCAGGGATCGAAAATTGGGATTTATCCTTCGTTAAGAATTTCCCTATTCGCGAACCGATGCGGCTGCAATTCCGGCTGGAGATGTACAACGCGTTCAACCATACGCAGTTCAGCGGCGTCAATACCACCGCCCAGTTCGACGCCACTGGCAAACAGGTAAGCACAACGTTCGGACAATACACTTCCACGCGCCTGCCACGGCAAATGCAGCTCTCGTTGCGATTAACATTTTAACTATGCGCTGTCTCCCGCTGTTGCTTCTACCTGTCTGCTTGTGGGCACAACCCGCTCCGCCCGAAGCGCGCCCGGAGTTGTTCGGCTCGGGCATCCAGCGCACCATGGCCCTGCTGGCCACCAGCACTCCGGCGCATCGAAACGCGGTGCGCATTCTCTTTTATGGGCAGTCGATCACCAAACAGGAATGGTCCCAGTTGGTTGCCCAGGATATCCGGACGCGGTTTCCTTACGCCGATCTCACCGTCGAAAATCGCGCGATTGGCGGTTACAGCTCGCCGTATCTAATTCAAACCGTGGCGGCGGATGTTTACGCTTTCTATCCGGACCTGGTGATCTTCCACGATTACGGCGACGATGAGAACTACCAAAAAATCATTGCCGGAATCAGGCAGCACACTACTGCTGAAATTCTGATTCAAAGCGACTACCCCACCTGGAGCCACGTCGAAGGCAAGCCCGATCCGCCAGCGTCGCTAAAGCGTGAAGCTTGGCACGACCGGCATAGTTTCGAGTGGCTTCCGGAATTCTGTAAGAAGTATGGCTGCGAAATCGTGGATGTGCGCAGGCCGTGGGTTCAATATCTGCTGGAAAACCATCTGGCCGCAGCGGACGTGCTCGCGGATGGTACGCATATGAATGCACAAGGGAATTGGCTGCTGGCGGAGATCACAAAACGGCATCTGCGGTATGAACCGTCGTTGGCGCGCGCGTCGGCGGCGCCAGTTCGCACTTACCGAGGCACGGAGCTTGCGTGGAAGGACCACCGGCTGACTCTGGCATTTGAGGGCAATCGGATTGACGTCATTGCCGAAGCTGGTCCTCCGTTTCATGCGGAAGAAGCGGAGGTTCGCATCGATGGGAAGAAACCTTCGCAATTTCCGGAGCTGTACTTCATCACTCGGCCAACAGACACCTACGCAGTAGATTGGCCGGCTGTGAATCGCGTCACGGCCGAGAAGCCACTGTTGGCGGAAGATTGGACCTTGCGCGTGCTCGAAACCAATGCTGATGATTCGCGCTGGCGATTCGAGGTGATCGGGTCGAAAACAGGACCTGATGGCGAAGGCGTCAGCGCGGAGCGGTTCGTCTCCAAATCCGGCAGGGTCATGATTGATCCCGGTGAGTGGGGCGTGAAGCGCGCCTTTGACCTGAAGCATGTGCTCACGCCAATAGGTTTCGAAGTGCGTTGGAAGGTGACTTCGATGTTCATGGACGTATATCGCGCGCCGCGCGTAGCCGACCCATCGCGAGAGTATGTCCGTACTCTTGCTTCGGGCCTGGAGAACGGAAAACACACGCTGGATCTGATCTCAAGAGATAAGACGGATCCGTCGATCCGGGCTATCCACGTTTATCGGCCGCCTTTGTTTTAACGACCGCGAAGGGGTGCACGACTCAACAGTGAGAAAGATCAGGGGCGAGGCGGTCGGTTCTGCGCCCCCAGAAGTCTTGAAAGCCCGCTGAGACTTGCAGCGGCGAAACGCTTCTTTCGCCGCGCATTGGCCCAGCCAATTTGACGCCGAGGGGGATCGGGGGGCTCTGTTGCATTAACACTCAAGCTGCAAGAACATTGCTCCAGATCGCGTCTAGTGTGCAGCCGAATCCACGCGGCACAAGATACTGATCTTTGCTGAGTTTCTGGAGTAGCTCAACGCCAATGAGGACGCGTCTGGCGTTGTAGAATTTCTTGAATCCCAACATCGGCTGAACCCGCGATTTAATGCGGCGATGATCCTGTTCCACGATATTGTTCAGGTATTTGCAGCTGCGGATCTTCACCGGGTTAGCCCAGCGGAAGTTGAACTCGTTTCGCATCCCCATTCGCCGCAGAGCGGCGTGACTCGGCTTGAAGGCGTCCAGGGTGATGGATCGTGGTTCGCCGTGGTGCTTCAGCGCCTTCCGGAAGAATGCTTTCGCCGCTGCTACATCGCGCGTGCGGCTCAGATAGGATTCCACCGTCCGGCCACGCTCATCTACAGCACGGTACAGAAACATCCAGCCACCCTGCACTTTCACATACGTCTCGTCGGCACGCCACGACCGGCCCACGCGCTGTTCGAAATGCAGCCATCGTTTGGCGATTTCTTCGGAATACCGCACTACCCAGCGCAGGATGGTGCAGGGTGCCACGGATACGCCCAACTCCCTTGCGATCTCCGCCATTTCGCGGTAGCTGAGCTTAAAACGTAAATACCAGCGAATGCACCGAATAATAACGTTGTCTTCAAAACGGCGACGGCTGAACAGCGGATTGCGACCAGTCTGGGAACGCATCCCCCTATTCTCCCTTCAGGCCTGATCGTTAATGCAACAGAGCCCGATTACCAATAACAGCACGGCGGACTGGTTCCTCGCAACCAATCTGAACTCGGATTCGTTTACCCACGGGAACCCGAACCTCTTGTTTGACTTCCCAGAGGCCGCACCGGGCGCGACGGTGACGGAGGCATTCGACCCTGTCAATCTGTTCGGCCTATACGAACTGACATGGGATGCGAACGCGCCCAATGGATTTGTGAACAGCGGGAGTTTCACGCTGAGCGGCAGTTGGTATGACGGCGATCCGTTCAACGGCGGCAACTTTATCAATGACGCACCCGATACGTTGCTCGCCTATTCGGCCACCGTCTCATCGTCCGGACCGGCAACGCCGGAACCATCATCGTGGGTTCTATTTGGGTGCGGGATCGGCATATTGGCGATTCGGATGGCGCAAAGGCGGAGCCACCGGTTGGGTGACAGGTGAACCGCCCAGTAGAGACGGCATGTTGTTTGGTAGCGTTGGTTGTCTTCGCTGCGACCGCGAAGGACAAGAGCAACCAGGCGCAGGACGGCACTAAAGATCCTGGCATCACGCGCCAGTAGGCGGACGACATCTTGAAAGAGCTCAAGGGGATTCGGCAGATGCTGGAAGCTGTAATCAAGCCCGCGCAGGCCCCAGCAGTCCCGCAGACCGGCACGCTCCGGCTCGACGGCCGATATCCGTTGGGGTCGAACGACGCGCCTATCACGATGGTTGGGTTCACGGATTATCAGTGTCCGTTTTGCCGTCAGTTCGAGAACACCACGTTCGCCCAGATTCGCAAGCAGTACATCGAGACCGGCAAAGTGAAGTTTGTGGTGCTGGACTTTCCGCTGCCCGACCATCCAGACGCAATGCCCGCAGCAGAAGCGGCGCGATGCGCCGGGGACCAAGGCAAGTTTTGGGCGATGCACGACGCTCTGTTCCAGCGATTCCGGCAAGCTGGGACGGGAATCGCTGATGCAGGCTGCGGTGTCGCTGAAACTCGATGTCGAAGCGTTCCGGTCCTGTCTCGAAAGCGACAAGCACAAACCGGAGATTCAAAAGGATGTGCAGGTCGCCACGTCGCTACAAATTCAAGCCACTCCGTCTTTCCTGATCGGCAAAGCCAAAGGCGATGAGGTAAGCGGAGCGATTATCGTGGGAGCCCAGCCCTTCAGCGCGTTTGAAGCCAAGATCAAAGAGGCGGAAACAGGGCACTCCAGATAGCCGCATCTGCTTCTCAGCGCTACGAGGAGGCGATCCAATGCTCTAAACATTTGCAATACCTAGCGGCTAGTATCGCAATCGCGCGACTAGATCACGCGTCCGAGTGCGAGGCAATGCGCTGGTAAGATCAGTCAACACCGCTCCGACGCCAGTCCCGGCCTGACGGAGGATCGAGCCCACAGCAGCGAAAGTCGCGGTATTGAAATTCAGTCAACCCATTCAGCGAACGTTGCGTCTCCGTGATGAGGAGCCTTTCGGCCGCCGTCCGGCCGAACGTCGGAAGGATGCTATTCGCGCTGAGCGCGCTACGAGAACATCACGATCGACCGGCTATCTTGCGCTAGCAAGCATCCAGAGCTCGTTGATAACGTAGCCGTGGAAGCCGTTGCCACATAAGGGTGAACCAAGTGCGCGCTGAGAGCATACTTGATCTGTGCAAGCAACACGTCAGTACCTATTTAGAATCAGATACGTTGCCCATCGTTGTTGCGGTCGGAGACCCCAAGCGAATTCGCGTCGGGATTTCCATTCAACGAAACTTTCCGCTTACTTTGATCGACGCGGAGTTACGGCGTCCCGTTCGGGCGCTTTCGTAGTGACGCAGTTCGGCTGCTCTCTGATCCAGACGAGTTGCATGGCTACAAATGGAGTATTCAAACCCACGAAGCCATATTCGAGGCCGACGCGGCCACCGAACACCGCCTCCTGACAAATCAAACACGCCGCGTCACCGCGGAGCTATCGACGGGACTCGGTAACGTTCTCCAGAATCTTCGGTCGATTGCATATGTGGACTCGTCTCGCCTATTGGTCCTTGGAGAGCGCCCGGACCATCCTCCGCCCTACGCCTGCCTCGTGGACAAAGACTCTGGCCAATCAAAGGGTGCCGGACAGGTGGGAGTTCGAATTGCTCCTCTCTCAGAACTAGGCGGCTGCCAAGAAGTCGATAAGGAAAATACCTCTAAGACTCCCGTTGCCGCCAAGCGGGCGACGCCTTCGCCAAAACGGGCGATGGAAACGCAGGAGCCGCAAATGGCTGAGTTACCTCATCCATCACAACGGACAGGGTCGGCGTTGTCTTGGGCAATGTCTGCCATCGGGACTGACCGCCTAGCGCGATGAGCAAGGAAAACGGGAGGAGAAATTTGCACGATGCTGCGAGCCATACCCCATAGCGTACTCGCGCATGATTCCTCCGCAGCGCCAACGTAAGCAATGCGGCGCCTCCGGCAAACAGAGTCGATTGCCACAGGTGATTGGCAAACGGCGACAGGTACGCCAGGTTCATTTCGATTTCTCCTTCGGTCTATCCTCTTTGCCAAGTTTCAGGAGAGCCTTCTCCGCTTCCCGCACATCTTCCAGCGTGAGCGTGCCGGATTCGACCAGATGGGCCATGATGGGCCGGCTTCTGCCTCCGAATAAGCCCAACAGGTCGTCTATCAGCTTACGTTCCGCCGCCTCCCGCGTTACCGCCGCCTCGAAAATGAGCGCAGTGGCGATCTTCTTGACGCGACGCAACGCTTTCTTCGTCTCCAGGCGATAGACCATCGTCTGTACTGTGGTGTAGGCGGGCCTCTTCTTTGCGGGAAACGATTCCTGAATCTCCCGGACAGAACACGACCCTCGGCTCCAGAGGGCTTCCATGATCTGAAGCTCCAGTTTGCTTAATTTTGGACGGAGCATCGTCATAAACTACTCATGTTCGTTAATCTACTACATGTGTGGCTATTAAGCAAGAACTTTGAATGTTGTTTTTCAGCCGATCCTGGATAAGCGGGAGGACGGCCGTACCGTTCCCCCGATCGACGGTCGGCTTGCGAGCCTGGCTTGGCAACCTTGCGCCGGTTTGTACCGTTTTGCTCGTTGAATCTTTCCTTGATATCAAGCATCTCTATATCGAGATAAGATGAAAAAACCAAGCCAGACCCGGCCGGATGCCAGCGGCGTTCATCTCTGGTTGCTGCTATGGAAGGCCAGTAAGGCAGTAGAAGGACACGCGCGGCGCAGCGTGAACACCACAGGCTTGTGCCTAAGCGACTTCGGGGTTCTCGAAGCTCTTCTTCATAGAGGACCTCTGCCGATCAGCATCCTAGGTAAGAAAGTCCTGCTCAGCAGCGGGTCGATGACAGCGGCCGTCGACCGGCTTGAGCGGAGCGGCTTCGTGGAACGGGGAGCGGCGTCCACGGATCGCCGCCCCCGTATCGTACACCTGACGGAGAAAGGATCGAAGCTGATCCGCCGGGTGTTTGCCGAGCATGAGCGCGACATGGAACGCGTCTTCTCGCGCCTCGATAAACAGGAGCGGACGCCCTTGCGGGCCTCCTACGAAAGCTCGGTCACGAAGCCGGCGGAATGGCTGCCGAAGAAAAGAAATCTAATGAGAAAAAGTAAGCAAGGAGAAAACATGTCAGAACGAAAGCAAGTATTGGGAATTTACGGGGCAGCATCGTCCCATTGGGTGGGAGATGGATTTCCGGTGCGGACGATCTTTCCCTCGCGCGGCGTGATGGAATTGAGTCCATTTCTGATGCTCGACTACGCCGGTCCCGTCCGGTTTGAGCCTTCAAACCGGCCGCGCGGCGTCGACGAACATCCCCATCGCGGTTTTGAGACGGTCACGATTTCCTATCAAGGCAGTGTCGATCACCGGGATTCCGGCGGAAACTCAGGCACGATCAACCCGGAGACGTGCAGTGGATGACGGCCGCTTCGGGAGTCGTCCATGAAGAGAAGCATGGGAAAGACTTTACCGCCGCGGGCGGAGATTTCGAGATGGTGCAACTATGGGTGAATCTTCCCGCGACGCGATGATCGTCATCCATCCCGGCGCGGGCGGCACCGAAAGCCAGGACTGGGCCGAAATGCTGCTGCGCATGTATCTGCGCTACGCCGAACGGCAGGGCCTTCAAACCGTGATTACCGATCGGCTGGAGGGTGAAGGCGCAGGCATCAAGTCGGTGACCTTTGAGGTTAACGGCGAGAATGCCTATGGATTGCTGCAATCCGAAATCGGCGTACACCGGTTGGTCCGGATCTTGCCATTCGATGCCAACGCGCCGCCATACCTCGTTCCCGCATCGGTGTTCGTCTACCCGCAGGTGGACGACGAGATCAAGATCGATTATCAAGCTCAGACGATATCCGCATCGATACGTTCCGAGCCGGTGGCGCCGGTGGCCAGCATGTCAACATGACCGATTCCGCGGTCCGCATCACGCACTAACCCTACAGGCATCGTGGTGCAGTGTCAGAACGAGCGTTCGCAGCACAAGAATCGCGACGGCGCGATGAAGCAACTCCGCGCGCGCCTGTACGAATTCGAGATGGAGAAGAAGCGCGAGGAGACCCGCAAAACCGAAGCCACCAAACTCGAAATCAACTTCGGCAGCCAGATTCGCAGCTACGTGCTGGCGCCTTATCGCCTGATCAAGGATCACCGCACCAAGCTTTCGATCGGCGATGTCGACCGCGTTCTCGACGGCGACCTTGATCCGCTGATCCACCTTACCTGGTCTTTCGCAAAACCGGCCGCACCGAAGGCGAAGGCAACGACGACCTCCCCGACTGATGTCCCAACCGGCCGCTATCGAATACGCCGGCAGCCGTCTGCTCCGCGCTGGACGGCTTGTGGCGTTTCCTACCGAAACCGTTTACGGACTTGGCGCAAACGCGCTCGATGAGTCAGCGATGGCCGCATCTTCGAAGCGAAAGGCCGGCCCCGAAGCAGTCCTCTGATCGTGCACGTCGCGTGAATCGCGACGGCCCGATATCTTGCAACGCACTGGCCCGACAAGCCGAAAAACTCGCACGCCTTCTGGCCGGGACCGCTGACGCTCGTTGTTCCGAAAAGATCTGAAATCCCGGATCTGGTGACGGCCGGGCTCGACACCGTCGGTTTGCGGATGCCTGCACACCCGATTGCCATCGAACTCCTCGAAGCCGGAATCCCCATTGCCGCTCCAGCGCGAATCGCTTCACCGAACTCTTGCCGTACCGCCGGGCACGTTCGGCGACGCTTGGCAATTCGGTCGACTTGATCCTCGACGGCGGCGAGTGCCGCGTGGGAATCGAATCCACGGTGCTCTCGGTTTCGGGCGATGAGCCAATTCTGTTGAGGCCCGGGATGGTGAGCGCTGCCGATATCGAAGCGTTCATCGGGCATGTGAGGCGCGCCGCTGATCCTGAGCAGGCGCACATCGATCACCGGGTCAACATGAGCGGCATTATTGTCCCTGGAAACCGCTTTATCTGGTCGATGCTCATGGTCCGCGACCGCGGGGCCGAGGCGTGTTCCTCTGGCGATCTCAAATGCCGGCCACCGCAGTCGAATACGCGGCGAAGCTCTACGGTACGCTGCACCGGCTCGACCATAGCGATATCGATTGGATCGCAGTCGAACGTCCGCCAGAGGAGCCTGCCTGGAAGCAGTCAACGACCGCCTCCGCCGGGCCACCACCGTAACAACCCGGCTATTGACGTAAGCGGTTCTTTGGAATGATCAACCAAAGACTTCGTCAAGAGCGCCGGCCGTAAGGACACTATCGGCCCAGTCCAATAGCTCGGGTCCCGAAGCGCTTTGAAGCCGCGCCTCGACATTATCAGGAAGTTAACAAAACTTTTTCGTAAGTTGGCGGGACAAGACTACTTCTTGCTGAATTTCCCCTTGGCGAATAGCCGGTCCCTAGATTTTGTTCTGTCGAGTACAAGCCCTGTGGGCTCTTTGACCTTGTCAAAGGCCTTATCCATGTCTTCATCTTTCAATTGCTTTAGATCGAAGTACCCAAAGCCGCCGGGCAAGACGTCGAAGACCGGCCGCGTCTCCGGTGGTGGGAGAGCCCTTTGGACCCGGGTTGGCTTTTTTTAAACTTACCGGGGGTCTATTCCTTAATTCGCTGAGGGTTTCTCGACGCTATCGATGATCAGGATTTCGCCGGGTCCCTTGGTTGATTCGAGTTTCAATCCAGCTGTTGCTCAAAGCCGTGAAGATCGATGGGGCCGCCATAGTGTCATCCGACGGGTGTCCGCCTACGCTCTCGTCGAGCGCAAATTCCAAGACGGAGGTCAAAGACCCCAGCGATCCCGGTTTTGTCAATGACCGGGCGGCCCAATCAGGCGCTGATGACTTTGCAAAGCCGATCGATACTCCCCACTATTTCCGTAATCATGTTTGGCCCTTTAACTCGGGTCATTGGGATACCGCATGGCTTTTGGCCTGGCTGCAGATGCGCGCCAATATCGCCGGGAGCAATGCAACTTCCTTCCTTCGACGGCTGCAATTTGAAGCCTCTTCTTCGTCACAGTCAAAGCATAGACCGGCACCTCTCTGGTCTCACGGTGGATCTTTAAGCTCAAACCGGTCTTCGAGAAGCGCTTGGAGCATGGGCCCGCCCATAATCCCGCGGGCTCGTATTACCCTCCGCTCTCGCTTCGATCTGGTAGCGGTCAGACTTGATCCAGGCCGGTCCCTCCCGAGATTTCGGAACACCGTTTTCCCCCCGACGTACTCGTCGCCCCCGCCCGTACGCCGCGCCGAATGAGATCCAATAACAGTATCGCTAAGGGCTCAGATACCTTCCGGGAGACGAACTGGGCCGCCCGCCTCCGCCCGCCAGATCCCTTAGTCTTGGGGAACAGGTGGACCAGGGGCGCAGGCCTTGATAGAGGCCACTTCGAATTTCAGTGTGGGGGACGCCCGGCAGATTGAGCAAGAACAGCGTGCGCATTCATCATTCCAATTACGAAAGGATCCCCCAGCGCCGCCACTCCAGCGGCTGCGATAGCTGCTCTCTTTGCGAAGTTCAGTTCCGAGTGCAACGCGGTTGGACATGATTGCCTCTAATCCGTCTCTTTAGATTCGACCCAGTGACCCCTGACACGCAAACGAGCGGTGACTCCAAGTAGAGCTTACAGATGTTGAGAATCCCATCCGCGTATACCTGTGGTTCGCTGCCGAGTTGCAAGACTTCTTCATCGCAGGCCCGCTCGCGTTCTTCCACCATACGTTTCCCGATCCACCAAACCAGGGATTCTAACCAGAACACGGACTCTACGAACATATGAATTGCAGCGATCAGGTTGTCACGGTGGCAAACGTGACAGAGTTCATGAGCGATGACAGCTTTTCAACTGTCCCGGCGTCAACCTGGCGAATATGCCTTCCGGCAGCAACAGCACTGGTCGAAAAACACCGAAAACACCCGGTTCCAAGAGCGTCGGAGAACACATTACTTTAATCGGTGTCTCAAGCAGCATCGGCCACCCGGCGCGAACCGCAGCCCGGATGCGCCGCCAGCGAACCCACCACGAACAGGCGATGCCGAGGAATCCGCATGCCCATATAGTCAAGAGAATGACC
>CAVYEV010000016.1:0-67447 GCA_963767545.1 Terriglobia bacterium | reverse complement strand
CTCTGCGGTAAAAACGCAGCCCTCAATAACCGCAATTCGCACCCAAACCCGATCACAACACTAAAAAATATCCCGTATCCAACTCAATCCAATCCATTTAACCCGCAATCCACACACCCTGCCCACCCGCTTTTCCAGCCATCACAATTTATATTGAAATCAGAAAGATTACAAATTTATGTCAGAACGCAAACTATTTCCAGAAGATGTCTATCCCGAATATTACAAGCGAAATTCCTACGAAGCCTCCCATGAGCTCATCGGAATCCTCAACAACCTGGGCATTCCCTTCATCACCCCCCAAGGCATCCGCTTCCTTAGCTACCGCTTTGGCGACGGTTGCAGCGTCTCGACGCCCCTCTATAAAAGCGTCCGC
Source organism: Terriglobia bacterium (assembly GCA_963767545.1). Classification (GTDB taxonomy): domain Bacteria; phylum Acidobacteriota; class Terriglobia; order Bryobacterales; family Bryobacteraceae; genus CAVVFX01. The sequence goes on along the minus strand of CAVYEV010000016.1, from coordinate 67,071 downwards.
CTGCGCGCCGCCAGCGAATACTACCAGCGCCACAAGAAAGCTCCCAGCGATTCCGCCCTCCGCGCCGCCTTCCTCATCTTCAAATCCCAAGCCAGCCGCAGCACCCGCGACGTCTACTTCCGCATCGGCGCCACCGGGCTGGAGCCCGGTTCCAAAGATGAAGGCGCCATCCACCTCGACCCCGCCTGGAACTGCGGCCGCCACATCGAAATCACCCGCGACGGCTGGAGCCTTCGCCGCAACCTCATCGACACCGTCCCATCCCCCACCGTAGCCCTGCAACCCGCCGTCGATCCCCTCCACGACATCGACCCCATAGACGAACTCGACAAACTCCGCCATCTCCTCCGCCTCGAAAACGACCGCCCCGCCTGGCTCCGCGTCGTCGTCTGGCTACTCGCCGCCTTCCGCCCGGCCGATGACAACCAACACCCGCGCGACTACCCCATCCTCCAGATCTCCGGACCGGCAGGCTCCGGCAAAACCTCCGCCGCACGCATGCTTCGCGCCCTCGTCGACCCCAGCTCTCGCCCCCATCAACTTCACCCCCACCAACGAAGCCGCCGGCGGACGCATCGCCCGCGACAATCACGTCGTCTTCATCGACGGAGCCACCCGCCTCGCCCGCCGCCCCGCCGAAGTCCTCGCCCGCCTCTCCACCGGACTCCCCGCCAGCTTCCACGGCGAGATGCAGAACGTCTCCCGCCCCATCGTCATCACCACCAACGAACCCGATGCCGCCGACCGTCTGTCGAGCCGTATCCTCCCAGTCGAACTTCCCGAAGTCACCCGATCCACTCCCCAACGACGAACTCAACCGCCGCTTCGAAGAGCACCGCAAATCGATCGTCGAAGGCATCCTGCTTCTCCTTCGCGGTCGCGCTCCGCTGTCTGCCGGGCATGCCGTTCCCGGAAAAAGCGAGATTCCCCGAAGCCGTGCAATGGGCCACCGCCGCACTCGTCGATGTCGATCAAAAAGAGCTGGTTTGCGTCACCCGAGCGGAAAACAAACTGCAAGCCGACCTCATCAAAATCACCACCGAAGGAGGAGGAGAGTGGAGAAGGAACAGCCACCGAACTGGTTGCCGCCCTCAATTTGAAGCTGACCGCAAGAGCATTAAGTCAAAAGCTCGCTGAAATTCACCCCATTTGCGTCACCAAGTCGAGACGAAAGGAGGAAAGGACAATAAAACTGACCCTTGAAGCCGACGCAAAGCCGGAAAGCCCAGAGGAGCCTGCAAAAGCGGCCTGATCCATTCCGTATCCTGACTCCTGAATTCTTCTTTCCGTCTACGCACACGATGAAATACTCGTGCCACCGTGGACAAAAGCTCTTTGACAATTTGCTTTCACCTGTAAGCGGGGCCACCCGAAGGTTAACGCGTAGAGGGAACTCGCCCTATAGCGAGTTCCGGGTACGCCTGGTTATTTCTTGGACCTTACACTAGATATTAGTGTCGCTAGTTCCATGGGCTAATCTCTGCGCGTTGGCCGTCACGCTCCTGACCGTCGGGAGCGCGGTTGCGGCTCCCACATTCACGCGCGATGTTGCGCCTATCCTCTATAAACATTGCGCGGTCTGTCATCATGCGGGCGAGGTCGCTCCCTTTCCTCTATTGAGCTACAGCGATGCGGCGAAGCGTGCGCAGTTGATCGCGGACGTAACCGCGTCGCGGTACATGCCGCCATGGAAACCGGTAGGCGGCCATTTCCAGAATGACCGCCGGCTTACGGCATCTGAAATCGAAACGCTGCGGCGATGGGAGGTTTCGGGCGCTAAAGAGGGGGATGCGAGCCTCGCGCCACCGGTCCCACAGTTCTCGCCGGAATGGGCGCTCGGCCAGCCCGATCTGGTGGTAACGATTCCTAAGCCGTTCGCCGTTCCGGCCGATGGCCCGGATCTTTATCAATGCTTCGTAGTTCCATCGCGTGTTCCTGCGGACCGTTATATCCGCGCATTCGAGTTCCGTCCGTCCAACCGCCGGGTAGTCCATCATTCGCTGATCTTCACGGAGTCGTCCGGAGTCGCGCGGCAGATTGCGGGCGCGACCTCCACTTATCCGTGTTTCGGTTCCATAGGAACGTTGTGGACTTCCGCGGTCGGCGGATGGTCTCCAGGCAACGTTCCGGCGCCGATGCCGGAATCAACCGGCGTGTGGCTGCCGCGGAAAGCGGACCTGGTGATCCAGATTCATTACCATCCAACTGGAAAGGCGGAAGAAGACCAGTCCTCGCTTGCTTTGTACTTCGCGGAGAAGCCGCCATCAAGGCACCTGGTAGATATCGGACTGTCCTCGCGGCGAATCGATATTCCGCCGGGAGACAGCAGTTACAAGGTACACGACCACTTCACGATTCCGGTGGATATAGATGTGGTGGGCATCATTCCTCATGCGCATTACGTGTGCCGGAAGGTCGAGGGGTGGGCGATCCTACCGAACGGTCAACGGGTTTCGTTGCTCAAAATCGACGACTGGGATTTCAATTGGCAGGACCAGTATCGTTACACGCGCCCCATCCGGCTTCCCGCCGACACCCGGCTCGAAATGGAGGTGACCTACGACAATTCCGAATCGAATCCGCACAATCCGAATCATCCACCGAAGCGTGTCGTGTGGGGGCCTGGAGTTAACGATGAGATGGCCGGGTTGCACGTGCAGGCGATCCCGGTACGCGAGTCGGATATGCATGAACTCGGGCTGTCGTTGTGGGGAAAGGTGATGAGAGAGGCAGGCGGCAGCTTCTACCGGCTGCCCCCGAAGGATTAGCGGCTCTGCCTGTTCTTGTTGGTCGGCTTTCGTGCGGGCGCCCGCGGGTATATGCTATAGCTGATCGAACCGTTGTTGAAGCTGTGGCGCAATATAGGAGCGACCATGAAAAATCGCGAATTGAAACCTGCTTTGGTTGTTGCCGCCCTTATCCTGACAGGTTGTTCGGAACAACCTTCGTCACCGGTTGCGAAGACTGAAAAGACGGAATCCGCGGCGCCTGCCGAACCGGTAACTGGAAAAACCGCCTTCTGGCAGATGTACAAAGCGGCGCATGCGTGGGCCGCCGATATGCTGCCGCTTACGCTTGAGGCCAAGACGATCCCGGGCATCAAAAATGAAGGAGGCAAGGCCGCAATGTGGGAAGCCACCTTCGGCTCTCCCAGCCGGAAACAGTACTGCAGCTTCACTTACGCGATTGCCGCTCAGGCCCCGGATATACACAAAGGTGTGAGTGCCGCGGCCGCGCTGCCTTGGGCGGGACCCACACGCGACGCGCTGCCGTTCACGACCACCGAGTTCAATATCGACTCAGACGAGGCATACAAGACAGCGGAGGAAAAAGCGGCCGCCTGGCTAAAGAAGAATCCCGGCAAAGAGCTCACTGCCATGTCGGTGGGTGCCGCCTCGCGCTTTCCGGGGCCGGTCTGGTATTTCCTGTGGGGAGAGAAGAAGTCAGGTTACTTCGTGCTGGTTAGCGCCAGCACCGGTAAGGCTCTGAAATAGAGGGGCCGTTCGGAGTTGCGGCATGTGCGCCGGCCGCGGGAAAATAATCTGGATCATGCCAAAAGTTCTTGTTAACTGCTTCCTGCTCCTCCTCACGTTCGCTACTCCCGGTGCATTTGCTCAGCAACCCACGGTAGCCGCGGTGATGAACAATTTCAGCTACACGCTGCCGTTTTCACCAAATTACGGTATAGCGCAAGGTTCTATCTTCGATATTTTCGGCTCGAATCTCGCGACTTCCACCAGCGGGACGCAACAGGTTCCGCTACCCGCAAGCGTTGATGGAACGAGCGTTTCGATAACGGTGAACGGAACCACTACGCAGGCGATTCTCTATTACGTTTCTCCGTCTCAGATCACCGCGATCCTACCTTCGGCAACTCCCGTAGGCGCGGGAACCCTCACCGTCAACAATAATGGCCAGACGAACAGCCCTGCGTACCGCATTCCGGTCGTTCAAACGGAATTCGGTACTCTGAGTCTGGATGGTTCCGGGAAAGGTCCCGCGGGCGCATTCGATGTGAATTCCAATTTGCTCTCGCCGGTCAATGCGGCAAACCCAGGCAGCGTGATCACGTTGTGGGGCACGGGACTCGGACCGGTCACCGGCGACGAAACCGTTCTTCAGACGCCGCAGAGTTTGACACTGCCGATCGAAGTGGACATTGGCGGGATTGCCGGTGCCGTGCAATATCACGGCCGGTCGATTTATCCCGGCGTAGACCAAATCAACGTGGTCGTGCCGGCCAAAGTTACTCCGGGATGCTGGGTGTCGGTCGCAGTGCTGAATGGCAGTTACGTGAGCAACTTTACCACGATTCCTGTCGCTGCGAGCGGCCATACCTGCTCGGACGCGACCACGGGATTCAACGGCGATGAACTAGAGACTCTATACAGCCAAGGCTCTTTCAACTCGGCACCCTTGCGATCGGCGTTGAGACGACTCCCCCTTCGAGCCTCTTCGGGATTCCGCTTCCAGGGCAGACATATAACAATGCGCAAGCCACCTTCACGCGTTACACGGCCGAATCTCCTTTCGACATGCAGTTCGTAAGTCCGCGGATTATCGACGGCACGTCGGGAGCGACCACCCTAACTGCAGTTTCGCCGGGGAGTTGCGTTGTGAATCCGCAGGGAAGAATCTCGGGCTCGAGCCCTCCTGCCCCGCCGGCTGTTCTGAATGCAGGGTCCGCTATCAACGTTACGGGATCCGGCGCAAACGCAACGCTCAGCCCTACGAAGACCGGCTATTATGGCGCGCCTGACGACGTTGGCAGGTCGCTAGGTGCCGGTTTTATACCGGGCAGCGGCGGACAATTTACGTTCGACAACGGATCGGGAGGACCCGACGTGGGCCCATTCATGGCTCAGACCGCGGTTCCGGCGTCCTTTACCTGGAATCAACTGCAGTCGCTGAATTTCGTCAGCCGCTCCTCGGGCGTGACGGTGACGTGGACGGGCGGCGCTCCGGGCAGCCTTGTCCAGATTACCGGAATGTCTTCGGCGGATTTCGGTAGTGTGGCTCTCACCACTTACTTCACCTGCTCGGCGTTGGCTGACGCTGGAAAATTCACGGTTCCTCCGGCGGTAACGCTTTCTTTGCCGCCGACTGCGGTGCTCTCCGGATTGGTCAGCGCTTCTTTCATGTCGGTGACCAATTACACCAATCCCGAGCCTTTCTCCGCGACGGGAATCGATTTTGGGATTGTCTACGGCTACATCAATGACACGACGACGGATATCTCGAATTTCCAGTTCCAATAGGTAAACGGAAACTAGCCCGCTCGGAGACTCGATTTCTGGTCGCGAATACCAGGGATGTCAAAAAAGAATTGGCAGTGGGCCCCGATCTCTGTAATAATTTTTACATTACCCCTGAATCGCCCCGCGCCATGTGGACGGAGTGACGGCGGGGAAGGGGGTCTTCGGCCTGTTTATTCAACGCTTTTTGAAAGGAGAATTTCTCATGGTTAGATCTCGTAATCTGACTGGTTTCTGTTTGCTGCTGGCGTCAATAGCCGCAATACCCGTGACCGCCCAGGTAGCAGGACGGCTGAGCGGACGCGTCGTGGACCCCTCTGGCGCGGCGATTCCCGGTGCAACGGTCGGCGTATTCTTGCCGGGCGGCAAAACGCCGCTGCTGTCGGGCAACACCAACGAAGCCGGGCTCTTCATGTTTATCGCCGTCCAGCCGGACAAATACGAAGTTGCCGTTGATGCCAAAGGTTTCGCGAAAAAGCTTATCGGCGAAGTCACGATAGATCCGGTGCAGGAAACCAGTCTGGGCTCCATCAAAATGGACGTGCAGTCTGCGTCGCAAGTTGTCGATGTCGTGACGGAGGCGCAAAGCGTCCAACTCGCCAATACCGAAATTTCCTCCACGATCACCAACACACAAGTCGAGAACTTGCCTGTGCTTGGCCGTCAGGTTTCCAACCTCTTCGCAACGCAGGCCGGCGTGAACGCGACGAACGATACGACCTCGATCAATGGGCTTCGCAGCTCTTTCTCCACGGTCACTATCGATGGCATCAATGTTCAGGACAACTTCATTCGCACCAACGATCTCGATTATCCTCCGATGCGCACCACCATCGATCAGATCGCCGAAATTACGGTTGCCACATCGAATTCCGGAGCAACTATAGGTGGTGGATCGTCACAGGTGGTGATGTCGACCAAGTCGGGGTCCAACGATTACCATGGGTCGGTTTACTGGTACAACCGCAACAGCGCCCTTGGCGCGAACAACTGGTTTAACAATCAGGCAAGCGTGAAAAGAGCGCAGCTCGATCTGAATCAAGCCGGCGCCGCTCTAGGCGGAAGGCTCATGCGCGACAAGCTCTTTTTTTATGGGAATTACGAGGGCTATCGCAACAAGCAACAGTCGACTGTTCTGAGAACAACCCTCACAGACACGGCTCGACAGGGACTATTTCTCTACCGGGATGCCGGCGGCGCCGTGCAGCAGGCGAATCTTCTAAACCTGCGGGGTTTCGCGATCGATCCCACTATCAAGGGGCTTATTTCGAGCCTGCCCGAACCGAACGCCACCGGCGCGGGAGACGGGTTGAACACTTCGGCCTATCGCTTCAACGCGGCGTCAAATGAAAACCGGGACCAGGTGGTCTACAAAATGGACTACTATTTGTCTCCAAAACAAAATTTCTCGGGCACGTACAACTTTATCAAGGACCCGACCCTGCGGCCGGATACGGGCACCTTTTTTACTGCGATTCCACCGGTTTCAAACGCGATCACCAACCACCTGATGAGTCTGGCGTGGAGATGGACTCTTACCCCCACTCTGACCAATGAAGTGCGCGGCGGGTTCCTGCTCTACCACGGCGACTTTCTTGACAGCAACAAGTATCCTGCCTACCAATTGTCCGGCCTCGTATTTAGCGATCCGGTGAATACGTTCATGAATCAGGGCCGCCGGACTCACACCTACAGCATTCAGGACAATGCCAACTGGGTCCGCGGCAAGCACCTGGTTCAATTCGGTTATCAGAGCACATTTGTCCGCATCATTCCGTTCAACGATGCCGGTATCCTTCCCACGTACACCCTTGGGCTCGGCTCCCGCACGACGTCGCTGACCAGTTCCGATCTTCCCGGCGCAAGTTCCGCCAACCTGAGTACCGCGAATTCGCTGTACGCGAATCTTGCGGGATATATCAGCGCGGCAACGCAAACGTTCAACGTGACCAGCCCAAGTTCGGGATATGTTTCTGGCGCCACCAACCTACGGCACCTCCAATATCAAACGTTCGCCGGGTATGTTCAGGACAATTGGAAGGTGCTTCCCAACGCGACCGTTACCCTTGGACTGCGATATGAAGTCTGGACTCCGGTTGCGGAGCGCGACTCGCTGTTCCTGACGCCCAATTTGGAAAACGGCAACATCATTCAGACACTGCTCGATCCCAACGCAGTGCTGAACTTCTCCGGAGGACCTTCAACTCCGCTTTACAAAACCGATAAGAACAACTTCGCTCCCAACGTCGGCCTGGTATGGGATCCCACGGGGCGCGGGAAGACTGCGATTCGCGCCGGCTACACGGTTTCATTCGTCAACGACAACGTTGTCACGTCCGTGAACAACAACGCCACCACCGCTGCCGGGCTTTCATCTTCGGCATCGCCGTCGAATCTTTCGTCATCGCTTGCGAGCCCCTACGTGATCCCCACGCCGGTCTACAAAATCCCGCGCACGCTGATGGACAACTACCTTTTGAACGCCGCCGCCGCGGTTGGCCGGCCCGATCCGAACCTGGTCACACCGTACGTGCAGCAGTGGACCATTGGCATCCAGCAGGAAGTGAAAGGGATGATCGTGGAAGCGCGCTATGTCGGCAACCATGGAACCAAGCTGATCCGCGCCTTTGACTACAACCAGGTGCTGTACAACAAGAACGGCTTCCTCGGCGATTTCCAGCGGGCGCAGAACAATCTCGCACTCTCCGGCAATAAGAGCGCAGCCTATAACGCCGCGATTCCCGGCAGTCAGCCCCTCACGATTCTACCTACGCTCCCGGCGGCATTGACCAGCGCGACTTTGATCGCCGACCTTCAGCAAGGACAGGTGGGAGAGCTGGCCAGCTACGAGATGTCGAACTACGGGCTCGGCGCCTCCGGACCAATCAGTTTCTACAACAATCCATATGTTTTGGGCGCTAACACGGTAGCGAACGGCGGGACGTCCAACTATCACGGACTGCAGTTGGAACTGCGTAAACGCACCCGCGCCGGCTTGCAATTCCAGTTCAACTATACCTTCAGCAAGGCGTCTCAGCAATACTTCGGGCGACGCGCAGACCAATTTTGAGGCGTATCTCGATAACAACAATCCCAGCCTGGAGATCGCCAGGTCGCCATATGACATTACTCACTCTTTCAAATCCAACTTCTACTACGAACTGCCTTACGGAGTTGGAAAGAGATGGCACGGCAATAAACTGGTGAATGGCATCCTCGGAGGTTGGGCATTGAGCGGAATATGGAGCTACAACTCCGGCGAGCCGTTCTCGATCCTGTCCGGTCTCGGCACGCTCAACCGGGCGGCGCGCTCGACGGCGACCAATACCGTGGATGTTGCGAGCAGCGAAACGCTGCCGGTCCTGAACACCCTGACGAACGGCGTGTACATGACCGGTACCGGTCCCTACTTCGTTTCACCAACGGTAATCAACCCAGCCGACGGCCGGGGCGCGGAGTATGGCGGCACGTTCAACGGCGAAGTGTTCTTCAACCCAACCGCCGGTACTGTCGGCCAATTGCAGCGCAGAATGTTCACCGGTCCATGGCAGTTATCTTTCAACGGATCAGTGAAGAAGCAGTTCCGCTTGTTCGAACAGCATACGCTCGACCTGCATTTCGACATGTTCAATTTCATGAATCATCCCACGTTCTACGTTGCTCCGAGCAGCGCGGGCGATTACGCGTCTGTTACCAATGTCAACGTGAACAATACATCCTTCGGCAAGATCACAAGCATGAACTACGGCCCTCGAGTAATTCAGATCGGAGCGTATTACCGCTTCTAAGCACGTTGGCCGGCGCTCGAATAAACGCGCTGGCATAAACTGAACAGAGTATGTTCAAAAGGTTATTAGTGCCGCGCTACTTGTTTGGTGTACCCGAGCAACCGGTCAGCAGGATTGGAAGGTGTACGGGGGCAATCCAGCCGGAACCCGTCATTCCGATCTCAAGCAGATCAACCGTGGGAACGCCTCCAGTCTCCAGGTGGCGTGGACGTTCGATACCGGCGACGCAACCGAGAAATCGGAAATGCAGTGCAATCCGATTGTGGTGGATGGCGTCCTCTATGCGACGACTCCCCGACTTCGGTTGATCGCACTCGATGCGGCGACCGGTAAGTTGCGATGGAGATTCGATCCCTTCGCGAACGAGAAATTAGCCGGGAGGGCGCGCAATCGCGGTGTAACGTACTGGACGGACGGCAAGGACAAACGTATCTTCCTGGTTGCCCGGAATTACCTCTACTCGATCGATGCGGTCACGGGTAGAATCGCCGGCACCTTCGGAGACAACGGCCGCGTCGATTTGCGCCAGGGATTGGGGCGCGATCCTCAGGGCCTGACCATTTCCGCCACGACGCCTGGGATCGTCTACAACGATTTGCTCATTCTGGGAGCGATTCTGCCGGAGACGCTGCCTGCCGGGCCCGGCGATATCCGCGCGTTCGATGTGCGCACCGGAAAAGTTCGTTGGACGTTCCACACCATCCCGCACCCTGGTGAGTTCGGTTATGACACCTGGCCCAAAGATGCCTGGAAATATATTGGCGGAGTGAATAACTGGGCGGGCATGTGCCTCGATGAGAAGCGCGGCCTGGTCTTTGTTCCAACCGGTTCGGCGGCGTTCGATTTCTACGGCTCCAACCGCCTGGGCGACAACCTCTTTGCCAATTCGTTGATTGCGCTAAATGCCAAGACGGGAGAGCGCGTCTGGCATTTCCAGGCCGTGAAACACGATCTTTGGGACCGCGACTTCCCCTCGGCACCGACCCTGGTCACGGTGCAGCACGACGGCCACGCGGTCGACGCAGTAGCGCAGATCACCAAGTCCGGATACGTATGGGTGTTCGAACGGGAGACGGGGAAATCGCTGTTCCCGATGGAGTACCGCAAGGTACCCGCGTCCGATGTGGACGGCGAGGTCACCGCCGCAACCCAGCCTTTCCCGCTTGCGCCGCCACCGTTCGCGCGGCAGCAGTTCACCGAAGACATGGTGACGCAGCGGACGCCCGAAGCTCATGCGGCAGTGCTGGCACGTCTGCGTGAACTGCGCACCGGCGGCCAGTTCATCCCTCCGAGTCTGCAGGGTACGATCGTTTTTCCGGGATTTGATGGCGGAGGTGAGTGGGGAGGCGCGGCCTTCGATCCTGCGACGGGGTTGCTCTACGTAAATGCCAACGAGATGGCATACGTCTCGAAACTGGTGGAACGTGAGCGGAATTCCGGAGGAGTGGTGAGCGCCCGGAAGGTGTACCTCCAGAAGTGCGCGGGATGCCATGGCGCGAATCGTCAGGGAACGCCGCCGGAGTTCCCATCGCTGATCGGAATCGGAGACCGGCATTCGGATGGGGAAGTCGAGGCGGTCATCCGGAAAGGGAATGGGCGGATGCCCGCTTTTGCGGATCTTAAGCCCGAGGAACTCGCCGCTCTTACGCGCTATGTGACGAAGGGCGAGGACAAGGAACTGATGGCCGGCAATGAACCCGTAACGCCGATTGATCAGAAGTACCGGTTCGACGGATACAAAAAGCTTCTCGATCCCGATGGCTACCCTGGCGTGAAGCCGCCATGGGGAACGCTGAACGCGATCGATCTGAACAAGGGCACTATTGCCTGGAAGATCCCGTTTGGTGAACATCCGGAACTGGTCGAAAAGATGGGCATCACTGGCAGCGAGAATTATGGAGGTCCGGTGGTGACGGCTGGAGGCCTCGTGTTTATCGGCGCGACGGTCAAGGACCGTAAGTTCCATGTCTTCGACAAAGAGACGGGGAAGTTGCTGTGGGAGACGCTGTTGCCCGCCGGAGGGAACGCGACTCCTTGCACGTATGAAGTGAATGGCCGGCAGTACGTGGCGATTGCGGCGGGTGGCGGGAAATCGGGCGGCGTCTCGGGAGGGTCGTATGTGGCTTTCGCGCTACCGGAGGGGCATTGAGTTTACCCGACCCGCTCAAAATGATACTCAAACTGGCCTACGAGTCCTCTCCTCTTTCGTGGACCTAGTAGGACCATGGCATCGCGGTCGGTCTCGGGCTGCGAAGCGACTCAGGAGCGGATAAGCGCCGCTCCGACGTGGAGTCCCGGCGCGCTGCATATTCAGGCGTGCCGGGCACCCAGGATCTCTATTTGACCAGCATCGGTTCCAGATAGCGGAAAACCGTGCGCGCCACTATCGCATTTCCCTGGGCCGTGGGGTGGATTCCGTCCTGCTGCATCAGGCGGGGGATGCCACCCACGCCTTCCAATAGGAAGGGAATGCGCGGGATCTTATATCGATTGGCCAATTCAATGTAAACCTTCTCGAAAGACGCGATGTACTCGGGGCCATAGTTTCGCGGAAGAGTCATTCCGGCCAGCAGCACTTTGGCGCCGGATTTCTGAAACTCTTCGATCATCCGCGCGAGATTGGCCTCAGTAGTGGTGACGGGCAAGCCTCGCAAACCATCGTTGCCGCCGAATTCCAGTATGACGATTGAGGGGCTCAGAGCCAGGACTTCGGGCATGCGTTCGACGCCATCCGAAGTGGTGTCGCCGCTCACGCCGGCGTTGTAGACGCGATAACGATAGCCGGCTCGGTCGATCAGGCGCTGCACGTAATCGGGAAAGCTCTTACCGGGCTCCGCGCCGAAACCTGCGGACAGGCTATCCCCGAATGCGGCGATCACCGGCCTGGGGTCGGTGGGCTGAGCCGGAGGAGGTTTTATGGATTGAACCTCCGGCTGTACGGGTGCGTCTGTCCTAGCAGGAGCGCCGCATCCCAAATATAAGAGAACGTACAGGACGAGGGACATTTGTAAGAAGTTGCGCACGCTAATGCCATAATGACAGACATACACGCCTTCGAGATGATCTCCGTCTCCCGCCTTACCCGCACAATCGACACCGGAACGCATCGAGTGGACATTCTTAAAGGCATTGACCTTGAGATTCCTCGCGGCCAATTCGCCGCGATCATGGGGCCTTCGGGTAGCGGAAAGAGCACGTTGCTGGGATTGCTGGCCGGTCTCGACACGGCTACCAGCGGCAGCATTCTGCTCGACGGCCAGCAGATCGTCGGACTTTCCGAGGACAAACTCGCGATCGTTCGAGGGCGCAAAATCGGGTTCGTTTTCCAGGCTTATAATCTGATCCCTACATTGACCGCGGAGGAGAATGTGCTGCTGCCGGCCGAACTGATGGGACTTGGCGGCCAATACGAGGCTGCGCGGCACTGAACTGCTGGCACGCGTCGGATTGAGCGGCCGGCGGGACCATTATCCGGTACAGCTTTCGGGCGGCGAACAGCAGAGGGTAGCGCTGGCGCGCGCGTTCCTGATGCGGCCTCCGATTCTGTTCGCCGACGAGCCGACCGGGAATCTGGACAGCGCGAACGGCAAGCAGGTACTCGACCTGCTGCTCGATCTGAATCGCGTCGAAGGAACGACGCTGGTCCTGGTCACACACGATCGCGAATTGGCGGCGTATGCCACGCGCCGGATCACGTTGCGGGATGGGTTGATTGTCAGCGATGAATCGACGGCGGAGCGGGATCGAGCGTATATTGCTTAGGCAGGCGTTGAGGAATCCGCGGTGAAAACGGCAATCAAGATCGCGTGGCGCGAGGCTCGGGCTTCCCGCGCGAAGTTTCTGTTCGTGATTCTGGCGGTGGCCGCGGGCGTGGCTTGCCTGACGGGAGTCAAAGGCTTCACTCGCGTCTTCCAGACAATGCTGTCGCGCGAGGCGCGGACATTGATGGCCGGGGATTTGATGGTGCGCACCTTTTCGCTCCCCACGCGCGAGCAGCAGGATCTGTTCGACAGGCTGGAGCGCGAGGGGCTGCGGCGAACCTGGATTACCGAGACGATCACCATGATGTCGAAGGCGAGCGACGCTCCTCCGGCACTGGTCTCGGTGAAGGCGATCGATCCAAAGGTATATCCGTTTTACGGCACGCTGAGGCTGGCTCCTCCGCAACCTCTTGCGGACGCGTTGAAGAGCGACACTATTGCTGTTTCCGACGACCTGCTGCTGCGAATGGACGCACATATCGGCGACACGGTCCGGCTGGGCGGGCAGCCTTTCCGCATTGTGGGAACCGTGCAAAGCGAACCGGATCGCATGACGGGCAGCTTAAATGTCGGGCCGCGCGTGCTTTTGTCGCGCGAAGCGCTGGATCGCGCCGGACTGCTGATCGCCGGTAGCCGGGCATCGGAGCGATTCCTTTTTAAAGCGCCGCCGAACATGCCAATCGAACGGGTACGGCGGCGCCTGCAACGAGTATTCGACGAAGCGTTGATCACGGACTATACGCAGACGCATCCGATTGTGCAAAACGGATTGCAACGTTCGTCGGTATTTTTGAGCCTGGTGAGTCTGGTGGCGCTGATCGTGGGAGCGCTCGGCGTAGGCATGGCGATGCAGGCGCATCTGCAGCAGAAGCTCGATTCGATCGCGATCATGAAGTGCATTGGCGGGCGTTCGAACCAGATCATCCGCATTTACACGTTGCAGACGCTGGGCCTGGGGCTCGCCGGCGGGTTGATCGGAGTAGTGCTCGGCGGGGGCGTGCAGATGATGTTCCCGGCGCTGATCCAACGCTATTTCCAGGTACACGCAAGCTGGTCGGTGGATTGGATTTCGGCGGCGCAAGGCATTCTGATCGGCCTGCTGACGACGATGTTGTTCACGCTGCCTCCACTGCTCTCGATCCGGCAGGTTCGTCCGGCGCTTATCTTCCGGCGCGAGATGGGCGAGAACCGTCGCACGGTGGGACAGTGGCTGCGGCATATGCAGGCCTCGATTGCGGCGGGCGCGGTAATTGTGTTGGGCATTGGCGCAATCGCCGCGTGGCTCTCGCAGTCGGTGCGGATGGGTCTCTACTTCGCGACCGCGCTGCTTGGGAGCCTGGCGGCACTTTCGGCTGTGGCATGGGGGCTGCTTCGCGGGCTGAGATGGGTTCGGGAACGCGCTCCCAGGACGATTCAGGCGGAAATCCGGCATGGCCTGGCGAATCTGTACCGGCCCGGCAATCATGCGGGCGCGGTGCTGGTTGCTATGGGAGTGGGAGTGATGTTCACGCTCAGTGTGTACCTGGTGCAGCGGGGAATGGTAAGCGAAATGATGAAGTCCGCGCCGCCGGGTCTGCCCAACGTGTACCTGATCGACATCACGCCGGCACAGCATGACGCGGTAAAGCAGTTGCTGCGGGAGCAACCGGGCGTCGCGGGAGAGCCGGACATGATAGGCACGGTGGCGGCGCGGATCTGGACAATAGATGGAGCCGCGTTGCAGCGCGACACGCTTAAGGGTTTCGCGCGGCGTTATTTGCGCACTTCGGCGGTTACATCGATCGGCGCAAAGCCTTCGTACACTCATGTCACCGAGGGTCATTGGTGGACCGGCTGGCCTGCGGAACCGGAACTTGCGGTGGCGGACGAGGCGGCGCGCGCGTTGGGAATCCATGTCGGTTCGCGGATCGAGTGGACGACGCCTTCCCGGAAGTTCGCGTCGAAGGTGGTGGCGATCCAAAAGACCGAATCGATCAGGCTGAATGCGCGGGTGGAGTTCGTGTTCAGTCCGGGGGTGCTCGAAGGGCTACCGACGATTTATTACGGGAGCGTGCGCGTCAGGCCGGACATGGTGGGGCGGCTGCAAACGGCGATTTACCGGAAATTCCCGACGATTACGGTGGTAAATGTCGCGGATGTGCTGCGCATTATCCAGGATGTGGTGAACCAGATCGCGGTGGTGGTGCGGTTGATATCGGGGTTTGCGCTGCTGGCAGGCGCAATCATTCTGTCGTCGAGCGTGGCGGGGCAGCGATTCCGGCGAATTCGCGAGGTGGTGGTGCTGAAGACGCTGGGGGCGACGCGGCGGAGCATCGCCGGGGTGTTCTCGGTGGAGTTTCTGATTCTCGGACTGGTAGCGGGACTGATGGGAGCGATCATGGCGTCGGTGTTTGCGGCGCTGGTGTTGAAGCGGATGATGAACGCTACGCCGGAGGTTAACTGGGTGGCAGGTCTCGCGTCGATCGGATTGACGGCCGCGATCGCGGTGGCCGCGGGGTGGATGGCCAGTTTCCGGATTCTGGAGCGGAAGCCGCTGGAGATCTTGCGGGAGGAGTGAAGGCGCGGGCCTGAACTGGCGGCGCAGGATACCGATTTTTTGAAACGCGGAGTCAGGGAATCACATACTGGCAGCTTCTGCGCAACGAATATTCCTTCCCTTTCCGCCGGAGCCAGAGCAGCGAGCGCGCCGCGTCCGTGCTTCGCTCGCTCGTGGCGAGGGCATCCCGCACGAGGAGATCCTCCGCGAATTCGGGCTGAAGCTGCAAGTGAATTACCGGGTGCTGGCGCGCAACGCGGCCATCTGGACGGAGATAGCTCTCCTGTTTCCCCGGATTCCTGCCCGTCGTGCGGGCGACTGCGGCGCTAAGATGACTTAATTCTTATCTGATGGGTTTAGGCCATTGTTTGAGAATTGGTTGGGCGCTTTATTAGAACAATCTTTAGTCACCCGGAATGGCAAATCCAAAACAGAATAGTCCGGAAAGGCAGAGCGATATTTTCGCCAATACGGCAGCATCCAACATGGTAGGCTGATACCATTCAATGAAGAACCCGTATGACGGGGGATTTAAGCTACTCGCCGAAGATTATCCGGAGTTGCTGCTACGTCTGTTAGGCATCGTTGGGCCGGGTGAGAAGGCTCAAATCACGAGCGTTCTCCGCGAACTGCAGCTCGATCCGGTGCAGATCGACCACGCGTACATTCTTGACAAAGCCACCATCGTTCATTTTGAGGCGATCACCAGTTGGGACACGAGGCGGATCGGACGTCTGGCGCTCTACCATTTCCTCTTACGCCAGAGATATAGTCTGCGCGTGGTCAGCCATGTTGTACTGATGGCCGAAAAGTATTCTCCGAAAAGCTTGCCGGAGCGTTTGGTGTACGAGGACGAAGATGGGCTGCGCGTTGAGGCTCCGTACCGGGTGATTCGGCTGTGGGAGATCGACTCCGCGGCGGCGTTTGAGCCGGAGGGAGAGCCGCTGCTGCCATGGGTGCCGTTGCTGAAAGGCGGAGCGGCGGAATTCGAGCGGGCCGCTCAAGCGATCGAACACCTGGTGGATAATCCAAAGCCACCGCATGAACCAAGGGTTCTGATGAGTCATCTTGCTACGATGGCGGCGCTTCGGTACGATAAGAAGGCGGTCAAGGAATTCCTTCGAGGGTTGGAGAGGAAGGTTATGTTTTCAATTGACGCGTTCAAAGTAAGTTGGCTCTATCAGGAAGGCCTGGAAGAGGGCAAAGCCGAGGGCAAAGCGGTAGGCAAAGCGGAAGGTTTGCTTGATGGTAAGCGATCTGCGCTGCGCCTTGCCTTAGCAAGGCGATTTCCGCTGGAACAGTTTCCGGAAATCGACCAGGTGCATCAGCCTGAAGCTCTCGACAGTCTCTTGTTGGCCGCGCTCGAAGCCAAGACTCTCGATCAAGTACGCGCTGAAATCTTGGCGGTTGTCCGGCCTCATTGACTCCGCTCATAGGGCCCTCTGCCCAAAGAAATATGTCAGTGCCGTCAATCGGCGATTTTGAGGAATTCTTTTGACCGGCGGTCACTGAATGGGGCCAGCCAAGTGGGAACGCTTGAGTGTTGGGTTCACTACACCACGGGTTTTGCCAGACAAGCCTCTGGATGCGATTGCTGCATCGATAATAAAAAGGCGGAGACTATTCGCACGGATGGAAATGAATGATTCATCGGCGTGACTTTTTAACCGCTGCCACGGTAGGCGCGGCGGCGGAAATCGCTAGATCCGCCCCGCAAACCCGACCGAATTTCCTGTTCATGATTGCGGACGACCTGACCTTTCGCGGCGTGCGGGCGATGGGCAATTCCGAGGTCCATACGCCGAACATCGATGGTCTGTTGAATCGGGGCTGCGCGTTCACGCACTGTTTCCATCAGGGATCCTGGTCGGCTGCGGTTTGCGTCCCAAGCCGCACCATGCTGAACACCGGACTGACGGCGTTCCGCGCCCGCAGGGAAGTTGAAGAGACGCCGCTGTGGACGGAGACATTCGGCAAAGCGGGCTACAGCACTTTCATTATTGGCAAATGGCACCTCAGCAAATCTACGTTGGCGCGCGGGTTCAAGGAAACGGGGCCGGTATCGGGCGGGATGTTTGAATCGGGGCCGGACGCGTATAACCGGCCAAGCCCGGGCAATAACTGGACGCCTTGGGATACTTCGCTCAAGGGGCAATGGCTTCACACGAAAGAGTGGGAAAAAGCGGAGCCCGACGAGATCCGGCACTCTGCCGCGGTGTGGGCGGATGGCGCGGTTGCGCACATCGATAAGGCATCCAAACAACCAGAGCCCTTTCTGATGTATGTAGGATTCAATTCGCCGCACGATCCGCGGCAGGCGCCTCTAGAGATTGTCGAGCGATATCCGAAAGCGCGGATTGAGATTCCGCCGAACTATCTGCCTGAGCATCCTTTCGACCAGGGCGATCAAAAGATTCGGGACGAGTTGCTCGCGCCTTTTCCCAGAACACGCGAAGCCGTGCAGCTTCATCGCAGCGAATACTATGCGCACATCACGTATATGGATGCCCAGATTGGCCGTATTCTCGATGCACTGGAGAAATCGGGGAAGGCCGCCAATACTTATGTGATTTTCACCGCCGATCATGGTCTGGCGGTGGGCCAGCACGGCTTGATGGGGAAGCAGAATCTATATGACCATAGCGTACGAATGCCGTATGCGATCTGTGGACCGGGTATCCCCAGGAAGAAAGTGGATGCCTTCATCTATCAGCACAGCACATTCGCCACTACATGCGAGTTGGCTGGTGTGCCGGCGCCGAAATCGGTTGAATTTCCGAGTGTTGCCGGGTTGATTCACGGCCGGGTTCGAGAGCAGCACGATGCGATGTTTTGCTGGTATCGCAATTTTCAGCGGTCGGTTCGAACGCAGGAACACAAGTTGATTGTGTATCCCGAGGTTGGCGTCACGCAATTGTTCGATATGAATAAAGACCCGTGGGAGACTACGAACCTTTCGGAGAAGAAAGAGTTTGCCGCAGTGAAACGGAACCTGTTGGAACGGCTGAGGCGGTTTCAACGTGAATTGGGCGACGACTTCGCGAAGCCTGTTTAACAGCCCGCGCGAGATCGCTGCGATACTGATGGTCGCGGGATGAATCTTCCAAACGCGCTGACGGTATCGCGACTATTGCTTACGCCTGCGATTGTCTGGCTGATCGTTTCCGGGAAGTATCGTGCGGCAGCCATACTATTCGCGATCGCGGCAGCTACGGACCTTTTCGATGGATGGCTGGCCCGGAGTCTGAATTTGGGGACTACATTCGGCCAGTTCGCGGACCCGCTTGCGGACAAGATCCTGTTAAGCGGCACATTTTTGGCCTTTGGCGTTACGGGCGCCATTCCGTTCTGGCTCGTGGTGGTCGTCTTCGGGCGCGACCTGTACCTGCTGCTCGCGACCCTCATCGCGATGAACTTCACCTCTCTCCGCGAATTCAGACCAACCCTTGCTGGAAAATTGAACACCGCGATACAGATTTTGTACGTAGTTCTTTTATTGATACCGGAAGCCCTGAACAACGCTAACCTACACATATTTAACCAGTTTCTGGTCTGGCCGGTCGCTCTGCTCGCGGGCTTCACGGGGTTCCAGTACACGATTAGAGGAATACTTCGGCTCGCTCACGATTGACGAGCGATTTTGACGGGAGTAGTCTTAAGGTGTCGGGGTCATCGAATGACGCGATACCTGCCAGCCCGCCACTACATCACGTTTGGGATCACTGCATTGGCTTTGGGGATGTTTTCCGCCTGGGCCGGAATGCAGTGGATGCCGGCACTAATAGCCGCTGGGCTGTTTGTTCTCAGCTCCGCGCTGCTGCTGACTCTAGCCTTGCGTCCCACCATCGAAGTGCAAGACGCATATCTGTCGATCGGCAAGAATTGCATCCCCTGGATGGACATCCGCCGGATCGACCGGACGGGGTGGCTGTCTCCGTTGATCGTCCGCCTCACTCTTTACGACGACACCCGCGTGACGCTGATTTATCCCGGCGACCTCGAATCCTGCAAGAGTCTTTTGCGCACTTTGCGCCGTATGGCTCACGACGCTTTGATCGATGGAATTCCGTACCGGCAATATTGGGGCGAAGTTCTCGCGCCCGCGGCGGAACGAAAGCAGCTTTCATCGCCACGTTATCGCCTCTTGCTTCCGGAAGACGAGGCGGAAGTTGAGCGTCTGTACCAACTTCTCAAGACAGTTGGCCATCTCGATCCCAAGAACACAGGCGACGAG
The DNA here is from genome assembly GCA_963767545.1 of Terriglobia bacterium. Lineage (GTDB taxonomy): Bacteria > Acidobacteriota > Terriglobia > Bryobacterales > Bryobacteraceae > CAVVFX01. The sequence continues at coordinate 47,497 of CAVYEV010000016.1, read as the reverse complement.
AAGTAATTGCCGAGAAAAGTCCGGCGCCTCGGGATACTTTTTTTCTTGTTGTGCCTGATTGCAGTCGGGCTTACGGCGACGCACAATATTTGGTTGCGTTGGGTGGGCGAGTCTCTTATGTACAGCGAGCCGCCGTGCAAGGCCGATCTTATCGTGGTCCTGGCGGGCGATTTTTGGGGTAATCGAGTCACGAAAGCCGGCGAACTGATGCAACAAGGGTACGCGCCAAAGGTGCTGGTCAGCGGGGCCGGCGTTTGTTACGGCTTGAACGAAGGGGATCTCGCGGTCCAGTTTGCCGTTCGGAATGGCTTCCCAGCCAGCGGATTCTTCAATATTCCCAGTCCGGCGCGATCTACGGTGGAGGAGGCGATTTACATTGTCCGGGAGATGCGCCGTGAACAGGTACACCGCTTCATGCTGGTAACGAGCAACTTTCATACCCGCCGTGCCGCGGAAGTTTACCGCAAAGCGGCTCCTGAGATCCCGTTCTGCGTGGTGGCCGCTCCGGATCACGACTTTTCTCCGGAGGGCTGGTGGCATGAACGGGAGGGGCGTAAGACGGCGTTCTTCGAATGGACGAAGACGATCGCTCATTTCCTTGGGCTATGAGCGGCGGGACGCCGGGGATCGCCCTCATGGCGCTAACCGAGAAACCTCAATTGACCTTGCCAAAGTACTTGTCAAGCCAGGCCACCACCTCACGAACCAGGTCGCCACGCTTTTCGGAGACATCGTGCGCAGTGTCGAGCATGACCACTTTCTTGTCGGCTGCCGGTGCGCCAAGCATCTGAAGCAGCGCGTCTTTGCCCAGGTAAATCCAGTCGAACCGGCCGGCGATCAACAAGGTCGGTGCCTTCAGGCGCGGTGCAAAATCGGCCTGGTCCGTTCCCGGTAGCGGCTTCTCGTTGTAGAATCCGCCATCCAGCATGACCACGGCTTTTATCCTGTCTTCCACTGCCGCAAAGTTCACCCCCAATGCCGCCCCGAAACTCACTCCCAGGTACCCGATCTTGTCGCTATCGATATCCGTGCGCGTCTCCAGATAATCAATGGACCGGCCGATATCCTTCGAGTCCTCGATGAGTGACTCGCGGCCCTCCACGGTATCCGGCGCTGCCATCGCGGCAGGCCGTTCATATGTGCCTTTATAAACCGGATACATAACTGCCCGCCCGCTCTGAATGACGTAGTCGATAAAGTTCATGTCGCCTAGCGTCTCGCTATTGGGGAGATCCAAGACGCGCGCACTCGGGAAGAAAACGATGGTCTGGTATGGCGGCCGCACGTGCGCCGGCAGGAACAGGTACGCCGCCATCCGCTCCTTCCCGTACGCCGCGTCGAACGTAATCTTCTCCTTGTGCCAGTCCTTCGAGTCCTGCGCGACGCTTTCCAGCTTCGCATTCAGGGGAGTGTGATCGTAGCTGTACATCGACTTGTAGATTCGGTAAGCGGCATCGCCCGCGGGTTTCGCGTTCGCAAGGTCCCGGATCGTCTGACGCCGCGCAGCCGTGGCGTTGGGGGGTAACGCGGAGGTATTCCGCACGCACCGAAAGCCGGCGTTGGCGCCGCGATGAAACGGCGGCTGGCTGCCGGGCTCGAAATACTCATTCGTTGTAGTGTTGAACCCTCCGCCCAACTGGTATCGGGTACCGGTGCCCGCTTCGTTGCGGCACCATTCCGCCACATTGCCCGCCATATCATAGGTGCCCAAGGGTCCGACTCCCTGATACTTGCCCACCGGCGCAGGAGCCGTCGAAAAATTGCTCAGCGGCATGATGTACTTCGCTACCGCGCTCGGCGCCGCCAGGTACCACTGCGCGATTACCGGCAGACTCTTGCCGACAAACTCCGCGTAGGCCGACGCTTCGTACCAGCTCACCCCGCCCACCGGATAATCCGCCTGTCCAGCCGGATAGTGTCCCGCCACCCAAGTCGATGGCCCCTGCCGGCCGCTGGAATCACGGAACGCGTCCATCGCCTTATCCCAGCCCAGTTCCTTTCCGTCGCGAAGAAACTTCTCCTTCCAGTATTCGCGCTTCTGGTACCCGCCTTTGTCCACAAACTCCTGGTATTCGCCGGTTCGTGACCTCGAATCGATCCATATAGAACTTGGGAAGATCGTATGGGCCGAAGCCTCCGAGCGACCAGATCACATAGAAGTATTGCTGTGCCGGCACAGCGGCCATTCCATCCGGGGCAGCCGCGGCAGCGTCCAGAGCGAAGTTGAATTCTCGAACGAATCCGTGAATGGTATCGGTAACAGGGGCGGCGATGTACTCTCCGACGCCCGTTTTCGAAACCCGCCAGCGCAGATAGCCGTTCGGAATTTTGACATGATCGAGAGGAGTCGTGCCCAGCGCGAACCACGGGTCGCCGGGCGACAGGTAGTCTTTGATTTCCACGGAAGCTCCCGCGGGCGTTGATCCCACGGAAACGGCGTGTACAAGGTTCTCGGCGATCTGAGTAAGCTGGGGATCGCCGGGCAGAACCTTTTGCGCTTCCTGCATCAGACGGAAGGCTGCGACGGGTCTATTCTGATTCTTTAACCTGCCGATTTCCGGGATCGCCTGCTCGCGTGCCCAGTGGCGTTTCTCGGAGCGCTGATAGAACCAACCCGAGACCCCGGCCGCCAGCAAGATCAGGATCGCCGCCGGAATCGCATAGGCAGATCGAAAGCCAATGCGCTCGGGAGGCCTTTCAAGAGCCATGAGCGCCGCTGACAGATCATTCACCATCTCTGCCGCGGACTGATATCGCTTGGCCGGATCCTTTTGAAGCGCCCGCGAAGTAATGGCCTCGATTTCGACGGGGAGGTCCGGCCGGATCTCGCGCAGTGCCGGCGGCTCGTCGTGCACAACCGCATGCATTACCTGAAACGGCTTGTCCCCACGAAACGGCGGGTTCCCGGCCAGCATTTCGTAGAGAACCGCGCCGAGGCTCCATAGGTCTGTGCGGAAATCGACGGTCTTTCCGGAGGCCTGTTCGGGAGACATGTAGAGCGGCGTGCCTCTCGCAGCGCCGTCCAGGGTTGCCGTCACGTCGCTGGATTTCGCCAGACCGAAGTCGATGATCCGCGCGACACCGTCCTTTGCTACGATCACGTTGCTGGGCTTGATATCGCGATGCAAGATACCGTGTTCATGGGCCCTTGCCAGTCCCGATGCGACCTGCCTGGCAATCTGCAGACTTTCTTTAGTAGTCAACCCCGCACGGATTTTTTCGCGAAGAGTGACGCCTTCGTGGAATGCCATGGCGATGAACACGTCCCCGGCTGGGGTTTCGTTGATGTCATGGATCACGACGATGTTGGGGTGATCCAATGCAGAGGCTGCCCGAGCCTCATCGCTAAGCCTCCTCTTCAGCTCGTTGTCATGGGACAGACGCGGCGGCAGGAATTTCAGCGCTACCAGCCGGCCGAGTTTGGTATCGAGCGCTTTATATACAACTCCCATGCCGCCGGCGCCGATCTCGTCCTGGATGATGTACTGGTAGATTGTCTGTCCGGCGAAACCCAATGCTCCGCCGCGTTGCGTCGCCGTGAATTCCTCGATCAGTTCCACCGCGGGCCGATCGAGAAACTTTCCGTCCGAATCCTGGGCCAGTAGTCTTTCGACTTCGCGCCGAAGGTCGGGATCAGTGTCCACCAGCACTCCTACACCGTGCTCGCGTGCCGAGTGGTAGAGTTCTTCGATTTGCCGCAAGCGATCCGCTTTCATAGCCATCTCATCATAGTCTTACCGGCTCTCAATGTCTTTCACTTCATATAGGCGCAAAGCAGTGGCGGGAAGTGGAACCGGCGTGAAAGATTTCTGCCAGGGCGGGATATAATCCTTTAGGCCATCCTGTGAGTAGCGGCGCCGAATGCTCTGAAACTACGCAACTTCTTCGCGCCTGGGCGAGCGGCGACCAGGATGCGCTGGAGCAACTGACGCCTCTGGTTTACCAGGAACTTCGGCGGATTGCCGGGCACTTCATGCAGGATGAGCATCCGGGGCGAACCATTCAGACCACCGCCCTGGTACACGAAGCTTACCTGAAACTAATCGACGTCACAAATGTCGACTGGCAGCACCGGGCCCACTTCTTCGCCGTATCTGCCCAGATCATGCGGCGCATTTTGCTGGATCACGCGCGCCGCCGTGTCGCGGCCAAGCGCGGCGGAGTGGCGCCGCGAGTGAATCTGGATGAAGTTCCCGATATCGGGTCCGGCCGGGCTCGCGAGCTGATCGCGCTCGATGACGCCTTGAACGCTCTAGCGCAGGTCGAGCCGCGCAAAGCTCGTATTATCGAGTTGCGCTTCTTCACCGGGTTGAGTATTGAGGAGACCGCGGAAGTATTAAAGGTTTCCTCCGACACGGTGAAGCGGGACTGGAGACTCGCGCGAGCCTGGCTGCTGGCCGAGCTTGCCGACGCGCAAGACGAGAAGCGCTAAAAAAGATTTTCCAACCCTTTTCACCTTTTCACACGCGATTTGCGCCTGGAGTGTGAAGCCAACGGAATGTGCCATATTCCGCCGGCTCGAACCGAAAACTGAAAAGGACATTTCTGTATGAAAACGATTCTGTTTCGCACTTCGCTCGTGGGTATGCTGGCGGCCTCCGCCTTTGCGCAAAGCTCGAGCTCTCCTACCTCCAGCCGCCACGTAACCGCTCGCTATGAGGTGACCGACCTCGGCAAGTCTATCGGGCCGTTCAGCATAGCTTTTGGCATCAACAACGCAGGCCGGGTGGGCGGGACTGCGACCCTGCCTAACGGGAACACGGACGCCTTCCTTTGGGGGTTAACGAATACCGACCTCGGTACACTCGGTGGACCAAACTCACAGGCGAGCGGGCCTAACGGGAAGGAGGACGCCGCGGTTCTTTCCGAGACTTCCACGCCAGATCCATTGAACGAGGACTTTTGCGGCTTCGGCGATCACCTGATATGTCTGGGAGCCCTATGGAACGGCGTGCTGACGCCCCTTCCCACGCTGGGTGGCAACAACGCGATCGCGGGTGCTCTGAACGATCGGGGCCAGGTAATCGGGGTTGCGGAGAATGCAACGCACGACTCGGCCTGCCCGGCCCCTCAGGTTCTCGATTTTGAAGCCGTGGTATGGGGGCCAAAGCAGGGCGAGATTCACGCCCTCCCTCCGCTTGCCGGCGACAAAGTCGGATTCGCACTGGGGATCAACAACCGCGGCCAGATCGTCGGTTCGTCGGGTACTTGCGCAAACACTATTGTTACAGCCGTCGGATTGTTTGTTGGGTCGCACGCGGTGCTCTGGGAGAACGGATCGCCCAATCCCCTCGGCACTTTGGGAGGCTCGCTGGGTAAAGCCGGCGCTATAAATGACCGGGGCGAAGTGGCCGGGTTCTCGAGCCTTCCCGGCGACTCAGCCGTTCACTCCTTCCTGTGGACAAGGGAGACAGGTATGCGGGACCTCGGCGCGCTGGGTACGGACCTCCTGGGCGACCCCGCGGGGATTAACAACAATACGCAGGTGGTTGGCGGATCATGTGTCGATATCGCTAGCCCGAACTGCCGCGCCTTCTTCTGGGAAAAGAACGTGATGTCGGACCTCAACGACCTCATCCCGCCCGACTCGCCGTTGTATCTCGTGTACGCCTTGGGGATCAATGATGCCGGAGAAATCGTGGGCTTTGCCTCGGAGAAAAGCTCCGGCGAGGTTCACGCGTACCTGGCCAGCCCCATACGCGGCAAATCCGGCGAAGAGAGTGTCGCGCCTGCCGGGCAACGCGTTACTGCGCAGAACCCGCAGACGGCGATTCCTGAAGGCGTCCGCATGCTCCGTCAGCGGCGACTATCCCTCGGCGGGAAATAGAGCCCGGCATCTTCTTTCTCGGTAACAGAATTATGGCAGGTATCGGGCCGGACCATTCAAGCTCTCCGCGGCGGGAGGATCGAAGGCTCGGCCCGGTGAACGCGGCTCAAATCGCAGTCCGGCCGGTTTCGCACGCCGCTTTTCGATTTGCGCCATCCACCCGGCCGTCAAAACGGGGCCGGCTGTAGCGGAAACGTCCTCGAACTTCACTCTCGCGACACTCCGGAAAATGCGATTCGACAGAGCGGGCCCACGCCCCGGATACCGTCCGAGTGGAGTGCCCGCTTTCAGAGCGTTCAAAACCGGCCCACGCTGCGTAGACTACCGGATAGCATTTAGCCGGGCCTTCGCCGCAACGGAGTCCGGGTTGAACTGCAGATAACGAAGAAGGAGTGCACGAGCTTTATCGGCAGTCACAACCTGGGCCAGATTGATAACGGCTTCCTCCGTCGCGGGGTTTGCTTCAAGTGCTTTCTCCCAGAGATGGGCTGCCTCGTCAATTCGTCCAGCCTTCGCGTACAGAACGCCCAAATTCACCATCGCGACTATCTGCGAAGGATTCATTCGTAGGGCAGACTGGTAAAGCGCGATCGATCGGTTCCCGTCGGGTTCGAGCGCTGCCAGTCTTAGCAGCACCTGAGCATCGGCCGGTTTGACGCGAAGCAGATAATCTCGTGCGCGGGGGTCGCCAGCCTGCGCGTAAGCGAGGCCAAGCGCGCGGTCGTCCGCCGTCCCGAGAAAAGCGATCAAATCCCTGCTTGCAGGAGATGCGGCACGCGTCGCACCGCTTGGGATGCTGTGGTCGGTCAACACGCCGTGGCCGCCATCGATTACATGCGACTTGGGCATGTGGCACCCTGCGCAGATCTCTTGCGCATGATGGCTGTTCGTATGGCAGCTTACGCATGATTCCTGGGCCTTCGAAGCATTGGTGTGCGGGTCGTGACAGGTGCCGCACCAAAGCGCATTGCCAGAGGCGCGCTTACAAGCGCTCGCCGCGAGCTTTTCCACGTGGCTGGTGACCTTCAGCCCGCTGCCACCACCGGCCCGGACGAGATAGGTGACATAGTCCGAAAGCCGTTCACCAGCGCGGAATTCCCCGATGCTGTGTCCAGCCGTCTCGATCCGCGCCTCGCCTGTGAGATGGCACTGGCTACATACCGCATCGCGAAGGGTGGGTTCGAGTTTGGCCGGATTCACCAAAGGATACTTCCGCGGATCGCGAATGTGTTCGCTGCCCGCGCCATGGCAACGTTCGCAGCCGACACCGTTTTCGAGGAAAGGAGGCTCCGCGTAGCGGTTTTGGGTACCGTACACCGGTCGAACCCGGCTGGCATGGCACCAAAGACAACTGGGTTCGACCGCGCGGTTAAGCCGCACCTCGGAATCATGCTCATAACCTGGCGACGCGTCCCACTTCTCCTTCTGCGAATACCAGGTCACCGGCAGTTCGAAAAGATAGCCGTCGCGCTGGAACAGAAAGCTTCTGCCGGCGGCACTCGAGCCGATGAAATAGTCGATCGGGACTGCGTTTTCGCCGAAAAGCAGCCGGTTTGCGGCTATGCGATAGCTGTGACCCGCGGCATCGAAACTCGCGTCCCGAAGAGACGCCATGCGCCCGCTCGATCTGGCCATCGGGGTTCGCGAGTAAGCCTCCGCGATAGCGGCGTGACAATGGCCGCACGCTTGGCTACCGGTAAATACCGCCGCAACAGCCAAGAGCATCATTCATCGACAACACTATCATGGGGCCGGTACGAACGTAGCGGGGGAGACCGGCATAATGTCCGTCAATCTCTCGAGGTCGTAGTAATGTCAAGCTGCACGAGCGCATCGGGCAAGGGCCGCGAAACATGGAGTTGTTTTTTCCTAGCGCCGATAGAGGTTAGGAATTCGCACATGGTACAGGAGTCAGGATATAGGAGACGGAAGACAGGAATCAGGCGCGGTCGAAAATTTTTGTTGACTGTATTAATAAACTAGTTCACTATCTATATAGATGAGTTTGGCAACACCAAAAACCAGGCAGCCCTTCGCGTTTCGTCTCGATCTTCACAGCGGCGTTCCCGCTTACCGGCAGATTATCGACCAGGTTACGGGGGGCATCGCGGCGGGCTCGCTGTCGGGCGGCGATCAGTTGCCGACCGTCCGGCAGGTTGCGGTCGATCTCTCGATCAATCCCAACACGGTGATGAGAGCGTACCGCGAACTGGAGATTCGCGGCGTTCTCGAATCGATGCAGGGCACTGGCACCTTCATCAGCCATCAGGATGCGAAGCCGGACGACGCCGACCGGCAGCGGCGTCTTGGTCAACTCGCTGGAGAATTCGCGGCGCGAGCGGGAGCAGCCGGATTCACGCTGCAGGAACTTGTGGACCAACTTAAGGAACTCAACGGCAGCCACCGAAAGGATAAGAAAATGAGAACAAAAGGAATGAACGATGTCGATCTGGGCGTGAATCGGGTAGGGATTGCCGCATTCGTGATCTGCATATTCGCGGGTTTGGCGATTACCGCGTCAGTTCAGAAACCATATCCGGTGATCATTTTCATATTGATTGGACTGTATCTGTTGTTTGCTATTCGTGTCGCGGATCAGTGGGAGAAGGTCGCGCTGTTGCGTTCAGGCAGATACGTTGGCCTCCGGGGGCCCGGAATCTTCTTCATCGTGCCGATTATCGATAGCCTGAGCCGCTTCGTCGATCAGCGCGTGCGGGTATCGAGCGTTACCGCGGAATCGACGCTGACGCGCGATACCGTGCCGGTGAATGTGGACGCGATAGTCTTCTGGCTGGTGTGGAATGCCGAGAAGTCGATACTCGAAGTGTCGGATTTCGAGGATGCGATCAACATGAGCGCACAGACGGGACTTCGCGAGTCGATCGGGCGTCATGAACTTGCGCAGATGATTACCGAACGCGAGACGATGGGGCGTGAACTGCAACGCATTCTTGACGAGAAGACCAACCCGTGGGGCATCACGGTGCAATCGGTGGAGATCCGCGATGTACGCATTCCGCAAGCGCTCGAAGATGCCATGTCCCGCCAGGCGCAAGCCGAACGGGAACGACAGGCACGCAACATTCTGGGACAAGCCGAGACCGAAATCTCAGAGCGCTTCGCTCAGGCGGCGAAGGTCTACGAGGACAACCCCGTCGCGCTGCACCTGCGGGCTATGAATATGCTCTATGAAGCGATCAAAGAACGCGGCGCTATGGTGATTGTTCCGTCCTCCGTGGTGGAGACGATGGGCTTGGGCGGCATGTTGGCGACGGCGTCGTTAAATGGCGCTAAGATCGGCGAGCAACGGTGAACGTTCGCGTAATCTAGCATTGCTCAATGGCGGTTACAGGCAACCGGCACCCAGAATCTCCATGGCAACCAGATTGACCGGTAGCTCGGACAATCCGTCCTGCTTTACCTCGCCGCGATACCACGGCGGTGAAATAGGTGAGCAGAGTGTCCTAGCGAGGCATTAGCGGAGGAACCGTAATTTGCTCTTCAGGCTTGCCGGGAAGACGGCACCGATCCGGTCTGTCCGTAAACTTCGAGGTCCTTGCGCGCATAAGGCCAGTTCCACGATGCCTGCGAGCCTTATCGACATCGCTGACGTGGAACCCGGCATGGGCGATACCCACAAGGGGAGAGGTTGAGCATAGGCGAGTACCGCACATAAGAATATTGCGGCCGGAATGAAGGGGAATTCACTGCGCTTGACGTCTAGCAATAGCACCGCTCGTCATAGTCCCGGCTCAAGAAAACGGTCAATTGGCGGCCAATCATAGTCATAACCGGCTGAGTTTCGCCACGCTTTCGATGTGATACGTTTGCGGGAACAGGTCGATCGTCACGAGCCTGTCCAGTGTGTAGCCGGATACCAGCAACGGGCCGAGGTCCCTTGCTAACGTCGCGGGGTCGCAGGCTACGATCACGATACGCTTTGGAGCAAGGCCGATCAGGCGCTTTACCGCGAGTTTGCCGAGTCCCGCGCGCGGCGGGTCGGCGACCACCAAATCGCAGGGATCGGAGAAGGTCTCGAGGAATTGATCGACGGTACTTCGGCTGGCTTCGATGGTCTGTTCAATGCGCCCGGCATTGGCCTCCAGATCGCGGATGGCTCCGGCTCCGGACTCGACTGCGATTACGCGTTTGAAGCGTTGCGCGAGCGGTAGAGAAAAAAGTCCCACACCGGAGTAGAGGTCCAACGCAACCCCTCCGCTCTCCGATTCGCCGGACGCGGCGCCGATTACTTCAGTGATCAATCGGTCTATGAGAAAGCGGTTTACCTGGAAGAAGCTGCCTTTGCTGACCCGGTATCCCGCGTATTCGAGCGGGCCCATCTCGAGCGGTCCGATCTCCTCCGCGCACCATTCGAAGAACCTCTTTGCGACCGGACGCTCGCTCTCGATCACGTTCAACTGAACCGATTCTTCGTTGGTAAACAACTCGATACTTTGGACAAAACGGGGCCACCGCGGATCCTTCACCATCGCCGCGAGTTTGCCGATACATTCATTGATCCGCGGAGAACTGATGGGACAATGATCGATCTCGATCAGGAGCCGCGACCGCGCGGCACGGTAGCCCATGCGATCTTGCTCAAAGTGGAGCTGGACGCGGTTGCGATACTGCCAAGGTTCCGCGGCGATCACTTCGATGGGCGAGCACGGTGTGATCTTTGCGAGACGAAACAGAGTTTCGGCAAGGACAGATTGTTTGGCAGCCAGCTGCGCTGGATACGCCGCATGTTGGTAGTGACAACCTCCGCACCGGGTGAAGTACGGACAATCTGGCTCGACGCGATCGCCGGATGGCGTTTCGATGCGGAGAAGGGTGGCTCGGCGAACGCCTTTCTCCAGAGGTCCGACTTCGCCTTCGACGAGTTCGCCGGGGAGTGTAAACGGCGTGAGAACGACCCCTTCCGGTCCGCGGCTCAGCCCATCCCCACCATAGACCAGCTTCTCGATTTTCAGTTGACGTGTATTCAGTTGTTCGCTCAATTGTTACGATAAACGTTCCTACATCATGAGAGCACGAGTCCTATCCGGTATCCAACCTTCCGGCAATTTACACATCGGTAATTATCTGGGTGCCTTGGGCAATTGGGTGCGGATCCAGCGCGACTACGAGAGCATTTTCTGTATCGTGGACCTCCACGCGGTGACGGTGTACCAGGAGCCGAAGGAACTACGTTCCAAGATCATCGAAATTGCGGGTATTTTCTTGGCCGCGGGAATCGACCCGGAGCATTCGAGCATCGTGGTCCAGTCGATGGTTCCAGCCCATGCCGAGCTCGCTTGGATGCTTACGTGCATTACTCCTGCCGGTTGGCTGTATCGAATGACGCAATTTAAGGCGAAATCGGAAGCACAGGAAACCATTGGCGACGGCGTGCTGCAATACCCGGTGCTGATGGCGGCGGATATTTTGCTGTATCAGGCCGCGATCGTTCCGGTGGGAGAGGATCAGTCGCAACATCTTGAATTAACGCGGGATATAGCGCAAAGGTTTAATTCCCTCTACGGCGATACGTTTGTTATGCCGAAGACCGAGCTACCCTTCAATCGGTGCCCGCATTATGGGGCTAGACGACCCGACGGTGAAGATGAGCAAATCGGCGAAGGGAGGAGGGCACGCCATCGCCCTGCTGGATCCACCGGATCGCATCCGTAAGACGATTATGCGGGCCACGACGGATTCGAATCCCGGCGTCGATTTCGAGACTATGGGGCCGGGGGTCCGCAATCTACTCAGTATATTTCAAGCTTTCAGCGCGTGGACCAACGAACAGATGCAAGGGCATTTCGCCGGAATGCGCTACGGAGAGCTGAAAAAGCAAGTTGCCGAAATGGTGATATCGAAACTTGAACCTTTTCAGCGGCGGTATCGAGAGATCTCGTCGGAACCTGGGTTTATTGAAAAGGTGCTGGAAGAAGGCGCCGAACGGGTGTCGCCAATTGCAAATTCAACAGTGGACTTGGTGAAGAGTCGGATGGGGCTATATACTGTAAGAACTTCATAGAGGCTTTAGGAGGGGCGGGTTTGCCCAATCGCGCGATAGCGAGAAAGTTGATTCTGCTGGTTGAGGATAATCCGGACGACGAGTTTCTGACTCGCGACGCATTGCGGACCGGCGGCGTGGCTCATGACGTGATAGTGGCTCACGACGGCGCGGAGGCTGTCGATTGGATTTTTCACGATGACAATGCGGTTCCTGGCGCGAGGATCCCGGATCTGGTTCTTTTGGATCTCAAACTGCCGAAGATGAGCGGCTTCGACGTGCTGCACCGGATCCGATCGAGCGAGCGCACACGCAGTCTACCGGTGGTGATTCTGACATCGTCGTCCGAGCAGCAGGACATCCAAAGAAGCTATTATGAAGGCGCTAACAGTTACGTGCGTAAGCCGGTAAATTTTTCCGATTTCGTGAGAGCTGTACAGACGCTGGGCGTCTACTGGCTCACGGTGAACCAACCTACCTCGGACAATAATCACTGAATTGGCGTCTCATAGCAGTCCTGTTCGTTAAACTCCGAAAATCCGAGGCATTCTTAAAGATCGCCTATCATAAACGATGATGGAGATTACGCGGCTGCCGTTGTTCGGGCGCTTATTCGGGGTGAGGGCGGGTGTCCGGACGAAGGCGATTTTTCAATTCGCTCGTGTCAGTCCGGTGTCGCTCAGCGTTCTATTGTCCGCGGCGAACGCGCTGGCACAGTATTCCGTGGTCCCGACGCCCACGCCGGAAGCTCCGTCCGCGCCGGCATGGGCGATGCCGGTTCAGACATTGGATCAGCGCCTGCCGCGGTGGATTCAGTTCAACGCGCAATATCGCGATCGTGTTGAAGAGGCGGGGCACATCGGTTTCAAGCCGGGCAGCGATATTTACGATTTGAGCGAGTTGCGCCTGCAAGTCGCAATTCAGCCGTTCAAGTGGCTTCGCGTGGTGGGGGAGACACAGGATGCGGAGGTTTTCTTCAACGGCATCGTCGCTTCGCGTCCTCCCTACCAGAATCTTTGGGATATACGTCAGGCCTTTGTTGAACTGGGCGCAGACAAAGAAGGCTGGTTCGACGTGATTGGCGGCCGCGAGATGCTGTCCTTCGGAGAGGAGCGGCTGGTGGGACCTTCAGACTGGCTCAATCAGGGCCGTACGTTTGATGTGGTTCGAGCCGACATTCACCATCCGGGATTTCGCACCAGCATTTTCGCTTCGTCCGTGGTTCTCGCGAGAGATGGCGTCGTAGACCATCATTTTGAGGGCAACAACCTGTACGGAATCTACAACACGTTCGATAAGCTCATTCCTCATGCGGTACTCGAGCCGTACGTTTTCTGGCGCGTTGCGCCTGGCAACGTGCGTTTAGCGGAGAATCAGGGTCATGGCGCTCTCAACGAGACGACGCCGGGAGTACGGGTTGCCGGCACTCTTCCGGCCGCCTTCGATTACAACGTCGAGATGGACGTCCAACGGGGGTCGCTGGGCGCCGATTCAATTCAATCGTGGGCTGGACACTGGAAGTTCGGCAGGCGTTTCGGCGTTGCCGCGTCGCCTCGTGTGTTTGTCGAATCGAACCACGCGTCGGGCACGAAGAACCCGGCCAGCCGGGCATGGGGCACATTCGACCAAATCTACCCTTCGTCTCACGACAAGATCGACTTCGCCGACCAGGTCGGTTGGAAGAACATTACCCAAGTGCGAACGGGTGTAGATGAAAAGCCTTTCGCCCAGTGGACGTTTACGCAGACGTATGAGAGTTTTTGGCGAGCCAGCCGCCACGACGGGCTATATGGTTCGAGCGGCGCACTTACCGTCGCATCGACGAATCCGGGAGCAGGCAAGTTCATTGGCCAGGAACTGGACCTCGTCGCAAATTACAAGTGGAAGAAAGCCATTGAACTAGGTTTTGGTTACGCGCATCTGTTTACCGGAAGGTTCCTCAACAGCACGACTGCCGGCAGGGACTACAATTATCCGTTCTTATTTGTTGAATTTTATTTGACGAATGTGGAAGATCATTGAGGATGCCGAGCCAACCCGATCTTAGAAGGTGAATCGCAGACCCAGTTCGAGTCTCAGGTTGTTTGTGCCCGCTCTCCACCTCCTCATCCGAATCCGCTGTAGAGGGAATTGGCGCGTCCCAAGTAAGGCGATGTCAGATTTCCCGTTGGTCCTCGCTAACGATATGACTCTTTCGGGAGTGATCCGGAGCGGGAATCTTCAAATGAGGGCGGTATGCTGATCGACGGATCACTGCCGATAGAGCCGTTTGAAATGAAGCCGCTGGCGATTCGCGGCTACTTGCCTATGGCGTTTGAATCGAGTTCGCCAATGTTTACCATCCCGGAGAACATGACAGAATCGCCGCTCAGCAGGGAGTAGTGAGTCTGGACATTGTGGATAGCGAGTAATTGGAGAGATGTGAGGAGAAAGGCGGAGTTAGGGAGATAGAGAAGCTGGAACGAGATCGAGCACTATCGGCCGCTGAGAATGCTGTAGGGTAACCAACTGCTGAAAAGCATCTTTGCCCTGTTGCCAGCAAGTGCGCAAAACGCTGGTCAAAATCTGTTGGGTTCGAGCGCCGTTCCAGGTCCGGTTGCCGCCCCAGGTTTTGCGAGCCACCACCATCAGACGAATCGCTGCCTCAATGAAGTTGTTGGTGGCCGGAATGCCAGGACAGTACAGAAAGGTGAACAGGTGGGGCTGCTCATGTTGTAAATGGCGCGCAAAACGCTGATTGGCGGTATGGCACAGTGTCGTTGCCAACAGCCTGTCCAAGCGAGCCTCCAGGCGGCCCGCGGCCACTGCCAATCCGTGTTCGCCGACCAGTCCCTGTTGGCGCCGATCCCGCAAGTGCAGACTGTCCAACAGTAGCTCCAGTACCGCCTGCGGAAACTGCCGCGCCTTCCCGGTCAGAAACTTCAGTAGGTCCCGGCAACGCCGGATCGGATGCGCCAGGCAGGTTTGGTGAAAAGCCTGCAAGAAACCGTACCAGGTCCGGGCTCCGTCATGCACCAGAAAGCGATCATAATCGACCCCCAATACCGCCGCTGCTTCGGCAAAGCCGCGATGCGGCTCGATCAGGTATACCGTGACCGATTCGTTGCCGATCACCCGGCAATTCTGCAACTGGCCGCCTACGCGCCAACCCGTGTCGTCCAGTCCATTGAATGGACTGTGCCGCAACGAAGCCTTCAATCGATCGTAGGTGGGAGCGGCCAAATTGCCCAACCGTTGCAGAGCCCGGCAGATCCCGCTGCGGCTCACCGTCAATCCGTAGCCCAATTGCAGCGACCGCGCCACTCGCTCATGCGATATGCCCATCTCTTTGTTCCACAGTGCCGCCAGAGACAACGCTTCCGGCCCGATCTGTACCTGGCCTATGTGCAAGGCATCGGAGGTCTGCAGCGGATGCCTTCCTTGCACCCTGCGTCCACAGCCGGTACACACCCCCACCTCCACGTCAAATCGCCGCACCAGGGTCACTCGAACGATGTCTTCCTGATACTGGGCCTGGGTGTCCCGCCCAATCACCTTGCTCTCGCAATGTGGGCAGCAGGCAGGCAACGGCACAGCGATCTGCTGATCCACCCTCAGCGGTGCCGGACGCGTGGCCTGCTGACCGTATTGGTCCCCCGCTTTACGCCCCGCTGTTTTGGGATTCGGTTTCGGATTGTCGCGGGAGAACGGGCTGTGTTGCGCTTCTTTTTGCGCACTGCCTCTTCCAGCAGTTTGTGCATTCGTGCGATCTCTTGCTCGAGACGCTCGATCTCACTCAACGACCGGTTCAGACGTCGCTGCAGGGATGCTACTTCCCGCTCCAACTGTTCGGCGCCACCTACCGCATCACCCGCACTCATCCAGCCTAGAATGCCACGGCTTGCCGCTTTTGTCCAGCCCCCTTGCTCGAATGCCTGTTTTTACAGCCCTTCCGAATGGTAAACATTGCTCAGTTCTCGGTGGGATGATGGTGAAGAAGGCCGCCGTCGACCGACGATGCTGGTATCACTAGGGCTCTGAAGGCTGGTCTGGCGTGTCGTCCGGGAGTAACAGAAACCGCCGCAAGAACTCGTCGATCGAATCCAACTCTACTTTCGCGAACTTAACGCAATGCCTGTGGTCTTCCGCTGGAAATACAAGATGGACGAGGCTACTACCGATATGCCTAGTTAATTAGAGAACGATAATGTAGTACGCCGCGACCTGCTGTTCCGCGGAATGGAGCACTTCGGGGCACTTCCGGATAATGAATCTCCAGCGGAGGCAATCGTAAAAGAGGTACGGGAGGCTGATGTATACCTAGGCATCTTCGGCGTTCGGTATGGGTTCGTGGATTCCCAGACCGGCATTTCGATGACGGAACTGGAGTTTAATGAAGCGGAGAGATTGGCCAAACCAAAACTACTATACGTGCTTCACGGAGACGCTGAGATCAAGTGGAGCAATCTTGAGGCGGAACCTAATAAACGCGCCAAGCTGGAGATCTTTCTGCGGCGGATGAAATCAAAATACGTGATTTATCGTTTTTCTACGATATGATTTGGCGAAGCAGGTCTACAAGATTTGGGTAAGTTGTAGGTGACGGTTTGCGCTGTTTTGGGTTAGAAAAAAGAATTTGTCGCGAGAACGAGCTCGCCCCGGCGAACCGTCCGCCTCAAAAGTAAAGGCGTAGTCCAAGCTGCATAATGCGGGGATCCCGCGCCGCGGTGATCTGACCGAATAGCTTATTCACCTGCTGGCCTGCTGGATTGAACTGCGCCGCGGTGTTGACAGCGCTGAATTGCGTGTGATTGAACGCGTTGTATGCCTCGGCGCGGAACTGAAAATGCACCCGTTCGAAGATGTAGAAATCCTTGAGCAAAGATAGGTCGAAGTTATTGATGCCGGGGCCGCGAAACAATGTAGTGGCCGCGTTACCCGGTGTGCCGGCCGCGGGCGGCAGAAACACGCTGGTGTTGAAGTAGCGATAGAACGTCCGCTGATCCACCGGCAGGACCGGATTCCCGGTGACGACAACTCGCGTGCCCTCAGTGGGCGAGCCGCTGATGTCCGCGCCATTGGTGGTGGAATAAGAGACGCCCAAGGGCGCACCGCTCACGAAACTGGCGATCCCCGACACATGCCAGTCATTTATCACCGTCTTTACAGCACGATTTTTCCACTTCACTCCCGGAATGTCATAAAGCCAGTTGATCTTGACGATGTGAGTCCGATCGAATCCCGATAGCCCGTAATTCCACACGCGTACCGGGATAAACGTACTCACCAGGCCTGTGTCGGAATCGGTATAGTCCATCGCCTTCGACCAAGTCCACGCGCCGCCAAAGGTAATGTGGCGGGAGAAGCGGCGATTCGCCGACACCTGCAGCGAATGGTAATTGGAAGTCGATGCAAAGCCCTCGTAACTGATGTTGTTGTATCCGATGTAGGGACGCAGGAACTGCCCCGGCAGCACTGTCTTGGTGGTTGGGTCAATGCTCGACGGAAGGAAATCGGTTCCGTACGGCACCGCGTTCAGGTTCTGCTGCCATGGCAGGTGACGCGCGACCGAACCGACGTAGGAGACGTCCAGCACGGTTCCGAAGCCGATCGCCTGCTGGACGCCGAAACTGAAATCCATCACCGTGGGCACCTTCCCCGATTGGTCAATCGCCTGAACAGCCGACGGGAATAGCACGCCGCTCGATGTCAGGAGCGACGAGATGTTGCCGTAGTAGATAATCGGACTCAGCACGATTGGAAACTGCTGCGCATAGGGGTAAAGCAAATTGGATTGCTGGATGCGATCATAGAATGCGCCGAAGCCGCCGCGCAGTGCGGTCTTGCCATTGCCGAAGACATCGAGCGCGAAGCCGACGCGGGGTCCCCACTGGATGCCGCGGTTGTCGATCAGCGCGGGAGGAACGCTCTTATCGTTCGCGGCTACCACCATCCCGTTATCGGGATTGCCGACGCCCGGCACCTCTGCCCCGATGTAGGTGGCTGGATAGGTGGTTCCGGTTGCGGGATTCACGCCCATCCTCACGCCATTCACGAGCACCGGTTGGATGAGCTTCACCGCTTGTGAAGGGTCGAACCGGCTCGGTAGGAAGTTTGAGATCTGATTACCAGTGACATAGGCCGGATTGACCAGCGAGAAGCGCATGCCGAGATCGAGACTGAGGCGGCGGGTGACTTTCCAGTGGTCCTGGACGAACCACTCGACGTTGTGGGCAATCGCGGTGGGGAAGGGATCCGCGCTGGGCTCGGTATAGGAGTTGAAAACGCCGAGGGCGGCGTTGGAATACGCAAACCCGGTGTTCAGCGGGTTGCTCGCGTTAGTGCCAAAATCGAACAATCCGCTGTACGGCACGCCGATCTGGTTGTATGCGCCCACGCGGTCGGCGTAGAACCCGGCTTTCAGCGTATGGACTCCCAGCACTTTGGTGAGATTGGTGGAGAGCGTAGCGATATGGTGGCCCGAAGTTAGCGGGAAGCGGCCGTCCATGGTGAGATTGGCTGCCTGGCTTATGCCGCCGAAAGTCGCCTGCGGAATCAGGTTTAGCGGATTGATGGTGGGGTTGAACTGTCCCGCCGTGTAGCCCACTGTGCTTCGCTGGTTGGCCTTGAGATCGGCCGGATCCGCAATCGCATTCCATGGCCGCCAACTGTAGCTGACGCTGGTTTCACTGATTAACGTAGGCGTGAAGATCTTGCGGTATTGCAGGATCAGCACATGGCCATTGTTAGTCGTATCCTGCGTGATCCGCGGCCAATTGGAAATCGGCGCCGGTGAACCGATGGCCGTGATACTTTCGACCGGCGTGTGTGTGTAGTTAATGGAGAGCAGGTCCGAGGATGTGATGTTGTAGTCGACTTTTAGTGTTGAGGTGCTGGTCGGGCTCTGGACCGGCGCCTGGAAGATATAGTTGTATTGGCCTTTCGAGATTGCGGTATTCGTGAAGTTCGGCAAGGGGAACACGCTCAGTAACGAGAGCCCGCTCGGGTTCAGCCGCGACGTGGGAATAATGTTTCCGGCAAACGGCATCCCGCTGTTGTACGGGTCCTTGATCACGATGGGCGCATTACCTACCTGACTCTGGGAAAAGTTGCCTTGCCGCTCGAGCGCGGTGGGGACTGTCAATTGAGTGAGCGGCGTGGTGGTTTGACTTGGCCAGAATTCCTGGGACCAGAAGAAGAATAGTTTGTTCTTGTTGCGGTTGAACACTCCCGGAATGTAGGCCGGACCGCCCACGTTGTAATTCCAGGTATTGTAGCGATAGCGCGCTTTGGCAACGTCCGACTGGTTATTGAAGAATGAGTTGGCATTGAACTCCTCGTGGCGTTTGAAGTACGACCCCAACCCGTGAAAGTCCTTCGTGCCGGATTTGCTGACGAGATAAACGTTGGCGCCCGACTTGCGTCCATACGCGGCCTCGTAGTTGCTCAACAGCACCCGAACTTCGGCCACCGAGTCCATGCCCAGTGTCACGACCCCGTTCGAGTTATTACCGATGGCGTTCATGGTTGCGCCGTCCACTGTCACGTTACTCGTGTTGGTCCGGCCGCCCAGCGCATTAAAGGTCCAGGTTTCCGATAGCGCGTCCGGCGTTCCGGTGTCCACCACTCCGGGCAGGAGTTGAATCGCCGACATAATGTTGCGCCCGCGAATGGCGAGAGTTTCGATCTGCGAACCGGTCACCACATTGGAACGATCACCGCCTTCGGTTTGTACGACCGCGGCTTGCGACTGGACGGTCACGGTGTCGGAGACTTGGCCGAGTTCCAGACGAATGGTACCGGCGCTCAGCCGGGCGCCGAAATCGAGAACGAGGTTGCGCTTCTCCGTGCGTTTGAAGCCAGGCTTGGTGACGGCCAGCGTGTACTCGCCATTTTCGAGAGCATTAAACTCAAACTCACCGGAGGCGTTGGTTTGGACCTGGTGCTGTAACGCCGTTGCGACGTGGGTCAACACCACGGTGGCGCCGGGCACGGGTGCTTGCGAAGGATCTTCGACGGTACCTCCGATCGATCCCGTTAATAACTGTGCTGCAATCGGGAGCGTGAACAGCGCGGTTAGCAACGCGGCTTTTAGAACGCTATAGAGAGTCATGACTCGTATTCTATTTCGGTCAATGTCAGAAAATCAGTTTCAAACCAAATTGGACGTTGCGCGGCGTGCTCACCGTGGACGTAACCAGACCTCCGGAGGCCGTGTCGATGTTGGTGCCGGGTGCGGAAAAGCTGGGCGTGTTGGTGATGTTAAAAGCCTCGGCCCGGAACTGGAGCCGCGTTCGTTCGTTGAATTGGAACTGCTTGAAGAGCGACAGATCCAGATTCTTGAAGCGGTCTTCCCTTAAGATATTCGCGCCTGAGTTGCCCTAGGTGTAGTTCGCGGGCAGAGTGAACGCCGTTTTGTCGAACCATTGAGCGATTGTGGGATTAGCCAGTTCGCCTGAGCCGATGCGGTTCGGCCGCTGGCCGCCGATGCCCGTATTCGCGACGTCTCGTGAAATCGTGGGCGTAAAAGGCCGTCCGCTGCGAAGGACCACGATACCCTGTACCTGCCATCCGCCGAGTAGGCCGCCTTCAAAACGATTGGCATTCGACAGAAACTTCTTGCCCTTGCCAACCGGCAGCTCATATCCCACGCTGGCTGTCAGATTTTGCGGAATATCGAATGCCGGAGAGCGCCCGCTCATAAGCGTAATTGCCGCCGACTGACGGATTGTTCGAGACGGTGATGCTCTTCGAATACGTGTAGGACACCAAATACCAGAGACCGGACGAAAGGCGCTTCTGGAACTTTGCCTGAAGCGCGTGGTAGATGGATGAAGCATCCTGACCATTATAAGTGATGCTGCCGAATAGAGGATAAGGCCTCCTCGCCTGAATTGCGCCTGGGCCCGCGGGAGGATTGTTGACCGGATTCGCATCGTACAGGTTCACGCCTTTGTTGCCGACGTAGTTGACTTCCAGCACCGAATCGAACGCGCAGTTGCCGCTGCACGCCGAAACTCCAGTGCTGGTCGTAACCCATCGGCATGTTCGGATAGCCTCCCGTCAGCGTGGGCGCGGTGGTCGAGCCGCCGATAGGCCGTCCCGTGAAAGAAGTTTCGCCATGGTGCGCAGACTGGCATCGTTGAAGACCGTCTCGTTGAGTTGATAGGGCACCATGTTGTGATTCACGCGGTTACCGCTGCTCTCCACTTCATAGAAGATCCCGTAGCCGCCGCGAAGCACTGTCTTCTCGTCGAACGGACGCCATGCGAATCCGAATGCGCGGCGCCCACTGCGTCTTGTCGGTGGATGTGCAGTTGTGCCGCCAAGTCCAGCCTGCGCGCAGGTTTGAATCAGATTGCCGAACAGCGCGTTGGCAGTAGGCGCGGCGAATTGGGCGCTGAGATCGATGGCCTGGACCACGATCGGCTTTGGCGAACTTCGGCAGGAAATCGTCCGACCTGACCTTTATAGCCATTCAGCCACGGCGAGTATTCGTAACGCAAGCCGATGTTCAGGGTCAGACGGTCGTTGACCTTGAAATCATCCTGCGCAAAAAATGCCAGTAGGTCGCGTATCCGCCGAACGCAGTCGGCCGGGAAATTACGGCCGACCGAAAAGGGAATCCCGAGCACGAAGTCCGCAAACGCATCTCCGGTGCCGGCGGGCTTCGCGGGATTCTGAGTGATGCTTCCGTTGAAATGTCCACTGACCCCTCATATACGCCGCTATCGGTGAACAGCGGCATCCAGTCGGCGAATCTGCGCCCCGAACTTGAAAATGTGCCGGCCCTTTACCCAAGTCAGATTGTCGCTGTACTCCCAGACCTTGAGGTTCTGAGTCTTGGGTCTCTGATCGAAAGTCGAACCGCTCAAGACCGGCGTAGCCGCTCCAGGAGAAATCGGGGAAAGATCCAGCGATCGCCGGGACGGTGGCCAGTATCTTCAAATCCGGGAACGCCGGCCTTGGCGTAGAAATCCGTTCCTTGCAGGAAGGCCTGGAGATCGATCGCATTGGGCAGATAGCTGAAGCGCGCCTCGTTGATCACGGAGGGCGTCAGATTGCTGATCAGCGCGCGCCACGATGTTCTGCCCGCGGGTGTTCAGAGAGGCATAGCCGAGGGCGGGAAAGGCGTTGGGATCGTTCTCCTGATAATTGATGAAGCTCTAGCGCACGAAGGCGTGGTTGCTTGCTCGATATCGTCTGGTCTACTCGCGGACGGTGAACTGGTCCTGATCGAGAGCCTGGGACGGCGCGAAAATCGCGCGGTTCCCCGCGTTGCGGATTCGGGATGTATTTCGCGAAGAACTCCGCCTGCGGTGAGATCCGGTTCGCGGGAATGCATGTTACCGGGGAATGGCGCGCCTGTGGTGGGATCGTAAATGGTGTTGAGCCCCGGCGCGCTGAAGTCGCCGGCCTTTCTGCGCGGCGTGGGCACAAGGCTGTTGAACACCTGCCCTGCGCGCTGCCGCATGCCTTCGTAGTTCACGAAAAAGAATGTCCGGTTTTTCCCGCTGTAGAGTTTCGGAATTGAGAGCGGGCCGCCGATGCCGCCGCCGAATTGATTGCGCTTCAGGACGTCGCGCTGGAGCGCGAAGAAGTTGCGGGAATCCAGTTTATCGTTGCGCAGAAACTCGAACAGCACGCCGTGAAACTCGTTTGTGCCGGACTTGGTTGTGCCGTTCAGCACTCCGCCTGCGTTGCGAAATTCGGCGCTGTATTCGCTCTGCTGAATCTGGAACTCCTGCAGCGCGTCGATGGACGTCTGAATCAGCGTGCCGCCCTGATGGTGATCTGTGGTATCGACGCCATCGAGATAGAACGAAGTCTGGTTGCCGCGCACGCCGCTGATGGAGGTGCCCGATTCGTAGTTCGCGCGAATGCGCAGCAGATTCCCGCTGCCCGGCAACAGCGTCGCGCCCGGCGTCAGTCTGCGCCAGTTCATAGAAACTGCGGCCATTCAAAGGGAGATCCGACGATCTGCTTGTTGGTGACCTCCTGACCGAGTGTGCCTGATTCCGTATTCAACAGCGGGGTAGTCGCGGCAACTTCGATAGTGGTCGCCACGTCTCCGACGCGTAAGTCCACGTCAACGCGCGTCGATTGGCCTACAATCACTTCCACGCTCTTGATTTCGGCGGCCCCGAATCCTTTGGCGCTCACGGTGATGTGATAGAAGCCGGGGATCGCGGGAGTGAGAACAAAGTCGCCGGCGCTGTTGGTGATCAGTTCGTGCGCCTCGTTGGTCGCGGAGTTCGTAATCACCACTCGCGCATTGGGAACGATGGCCTTATTTGGATCGAAGACGGTGCCGACGATCCGGCCATCTTGTATCTGTCCTGGCAGGGTTTCCATAGACGAGAGAACGATCAGGAACGCTGACGCAACCAGGCGTTTCATTTGTTTATTTCCTCTATTGAGCGGCTGCTATCCGCCGGCCCACGCAGACAACCTTTGAAATCAATTCAGGCAAGTATAATGACATCGCGCTTTCATGTCAATGCGCCGATTGGCGATATTGGCGACAGACACAGCATCGATCCGGAGCGAATCGGGTACTCGCGAGATGGCCACCAGCGGCATTCCGGCCGACAGCCAGGCAAATTCGAGACTGCAGAATGGCGATGGGAGACGCGTCGGAATCTACCCAAACGTGAATCGTAAGCACCCCAAGCGCGCTTGCGTTACATGATCAACCCTATTAGAGTAAAGAAATTCAATCATGAAAAAGATAATAAAACTCGCTGTCGGCTTTGCTTTCTTTGCGATTTTTTTGGGCACAGCATGGGCTCAGCAAAACCTGGGCGTGATCGTCGGCAAGATCACCGATCCCAGCGGCGCGGTAGTAGCTGGCGCCTCGGTGAGTTTGACGGACCAGGCGACCGGAGTCAGGCGCAATGCCACCACTGGCGGGTCCGGAAATTATGCGTTCGGCGGCCTCCCTTTCGGCAACTACGATATGGTTGTCGAGGCCAAGGGATTTCGTAAGCTAGTCCAAAGCGGCATTCGAGTTTACGTCGGAGAGAGCCTGACGCTCGATCTCGCACTCGAGATCGGCTCGGTCGATCAAACCGTCGAGGTCACCGCCACGGCTCCGCTGGTCGAAAAAAACACCTCCGATCTGGGAACCGTTGTCGATGCCAAGCAAATGCAAGATCTTCCCCTCTCAGTAAGCGGAAACATGCGCAGTCCGGAGTCGTTCATCCTGCTTGCTCCGGGAGTCGCCGGGGCTGCAGCCACACCCAACATCAACGGCTCTCAGCAACGTTCCAAGGACGTTTTGTTCGACGGTGTTATGTCCACAGGGCCAGAAAGCGGCGGCGTCATGTTCACCGTCCCACCGGTGGAAGCGGTTGGCGAGTTCAAACTCGTGGCAGCCAACTACAGCGCCGAGTATGGTCACACCGGAGGCGGAGTTGAAGTTTTCAGCACCAAGAGCGGCACGAATCAATTCCACGGATCCGGATTCGAGTATCTTCGGAACGACAAATTCGACGCGCGCGGATTCTTTGCTCCTACCGCTCCAATCAATCGCCAAAACGAATTCGGCGTTGCGGTTGGAGGCCCGATCGTGCTGCCGCATTACAACGGGCGGAATAAAACGTTCTTCTACTTTGTCTACGATGGATTCCGCTATCGCAGTTCCGCCGCGAATTCATTGCTCACACTACCGACCGACGCACAACGAAATGGGGATTTTTCGGCTCTCAGCAAGGCCGGCGGGGCGCTTCAGATCTACGATCCCGCCTCGACAGCCGCTCTTCCCGCCGGCGGATTCACACGCGCCATCTTCCCGAACGCCCGCATCCCCGTCTCCCGGATCAGCAAGGTTGCGGGCGCGATGTTGCAACTCCTGCCTGGCGCAAGCAATTCCCCGGTGAACAATTACGTATCCGCCGGAGCGTCCACTTTAATCGCGACACATATACGTTCAAAATCGATCATTCTTTTTCGGACCGGAACCGAATGAGCCTCTTCGGCTACGCCGATGTAGAGGCTTCGATCGATGCGGCGTTCATCGCAGGCGCGTGGAGCCCGGCGCTCGATCAAACCAGGCCTGACCGCTGGTTGAGGTTTAACGACGATTACAATGTGAGCGCGACCGTGTTGAACAATCTCCGGGCGGGCTATACCCACGCACCGCAAGTTTGGGAACGCGTCAATGGCAATCAGGGGAACCTGCAGAAGGTCGGCCTTCTGGGTGTTAACCCACCCGATAACGTTTTGCCTCAAATCCATTTCGGCGACACGTACCAGAATTGGGGCGATCAAATCAAGAACCAGGGCCAGCAGGTGAATAACACCCTTCAAGCGGCGGACACAGTATCGATGGTTCGGGGCAATCACAGCCTCAAGTTTGGCCTTGACCTGAGATGGCAACAGACCAACGGCGCCGATCACGCCAACCAGCAAGGGCTCTTTACATTCACGTCAAACGAAACGGCGCTTCCAACCGCGTTGGGAACGACCGGCAATCCGTTCGCCAGCTTCCTGCTGGGGGCCGTCGATAGCGCCAGCTATAACGAACTCTTCGTCGTCCCCGGCCTCCGCTATCGTTACGTCGCTTATTTTGTTCAGGACGATTGGAAAGTGACTCGCAAACTCACCCTCAATCTGGGTCTCCGCTGGGATTATTTCAGCCCCCGCCAAGAGCACAACAATAACTTCGCCGGGTTCGATCCGGCTCTTTCGAATCCTGGCGCGGGCGGGCGCCTGGGCGCAATCGCCTTTCTTGGGAGCGGTACCGGGCGCGACGGCCGCACGAGCTTTGCGAATCCCGATTACAAAGACTACGGTCCACGTTTCGGCTTCGCTTATGAATTGACGCAAAGTACAGTCCTCCGCGGAGGCTATGGGATTTCCTACGGGATTGGCAATGCCGCCGCCGGCTTACGCGCCTCGCAAAATTTCATCTATGGCTTCAACGCCGCGCCGAGTTACGCGTCAACCAATAGCGGTGTGACGCCTGCATTCAATTTGGATTCCGGATTCCCCACCAACTGGCCGGTTCCGCCGTTCATCGATCCCACGGTTCAAAACGGCAGCAGCGTCAACATGGTAGGCAGGAATGACGCCCGTGCCCCCTATTTCCTGAATGACCAGATCAGCATCCAGCAGGCTCTGCCTGGATTATCGTCTATCGAGGCCGCCTATGTCGGAGTGAAAGGCACCCGCCTTGGCAACAGCTTGATTAATTTGAATCAGGTGAATCCGCAATACCTTTCGCTCGGTTCACTGCTGACACAGAGCGTCACCTCACCCGCCGCCATTGCGGCCGGCATCCCTATTCCCTACGCTGGCTTCACAGGATCTGTCGCCCAAGCCTTGCGGCCTTATCCGCAGTTCCAGACCATCAGTAACTTGACCAACCCGAACGGCAACTCCACTTATCACGCGCTGCAGATTAAGTACACCAAGCGCCTGTCGCGAGGGCTGACGGTTCTGGCCTCCTATACGTGGTCGAAAGCGATCAGCGACGGCGATATTTCAGCGGGAGGCGGTCCCAGCGGCCAGGATTATTACAATCGCCGTTTGGAGAAAGCCATCGCCGACTATGACGTGCCACAAATCCTGGCTGTCGCCTACACGTATGAACTCCCCATCGGGAAGGGCAAGGCGCTTCTGAACGGCGGCGGCTTCGCTTCGCAGATTCTCGGCGGATGGCAACTAACCGGAATCCAGCAATATCAAAACGGGACACCCGTACAATTGACTGTCAATAACACGCTGCCGATCTTTAACGGCGTTCTTCGCCCCAATCTGAACTCCGGTGTGCCGTTGACCCTCAATCCGGCAAATCCGGTGGGGAATCCATGGTTTAACAAGGCTGCATTCTCCCTCCCTGGGAACTACCAGCTTGGAAATGCCGCCCGGTCCTATACGCAACTCCGGTTGCCTAACTCCTACAACGAGAATTTCGGGCTCATGAGAAGGATCCGAATCAAAGAAAGGGTGACACTGACTTTGCGCGCCGAGTTCTTCAATGCCTTCAACCGCGTGGTATTCGGAGCGCCGGTATCCAATGTTTCGGCATCTAACTTCGGTTTTATTTCCAGCCAGGCCAACGCGCCGCGACAGGGACTCATGTCGGCGCGCGTCGAGTTTTAGGCGGAACTCTCAGGCGCGCCTATGATCCGAACAGTGGCCATTCCGATACTGTTCTTACTGTGTACAGTCGGATGTGTCCGGCGAGACGGGCGCAACTCCAACTGCAACTCGGATATGCATGGCACCTTAGCGCAAATGCGGATTTTGCTGACGAACCGGCGGATCGATCTGGGGCCTTGCTGCAAGCAGAGGTTAATCGGCTCTCAATGCCCACGAATCTGAATTATGCAAGGTGGACCGCAATGATCTCGCCACACGCGAGATGGTTCGCGACCGAGCTATTCAGCCGTTGATCTCCTGGAAGTGCCACATGCTATCTGACTGCGAGTAGAAAGAATCCCAGATGAAGCCGGCGCTGTCGCGAAACACAAAATGCTGCTGATCGAAGAATGCTGAAACGTAAATCCCGCCCACCGGCGTATGGGCATGGGTCGCGATCTGCTGATAATGCCAAGTGTTATCGTTTCTCGCATAATACGCATCCCAGATATTTCCGGGACTGTCCGTATAGACGAAATGCTGTTGACTGGCGGAGTCAAAGACCGAGACAAACAGGTTGCCCGCCGCGGGATGCCCGTTCGTGTTGATCTGCTGGAAGTGCCATTGGTTGTCATGCTGTGAATAGAACGAATCCCAGATCGAACCCGCGCCATCCCGGAACACAAAATGCTGCTGGTCGAAGAACGCCGACACGAACACTCCGCCAACCGGCTTATGCCCTTGGGTTGCGATTTGCTGGTAATGCCAACTGTTGTCGTTTCTCGCATAATACGCATCCCAAATATTTCCGGGGCCGTCCGTATAGACGAAATGCTGTTGACTGGCGGAGTCGAAAACCGACACGAATAGATTTCCCGCCGCGGGATGTCCACCCGTATTGATCTGCTGGAAGTGCCACTGGCTGTCATGCTGCGAATAGAAGGAATCCCAGATGGAGCCCGCACTGTCCCGAAACACAAAATGCTGCTGATCGAAGAACGCCGAAACGAACACTCCGCCAACCGGCTTATGCCCGGAGGCGCCGATTTGCTGGTAATGCCAGGTATTGTCGGATCGCGCGTAATACGCGTCCCAGATGTTTGAAGCAGCGTCAGTGTAAACGAAGTGCTGCTGATCGGCCGAACCGAAAACAGAGACAAACAAGTTGGCGGGAGCGGAGTGGCTATCGGTGTTGATCATCTGACAGTGCCACTTGTCGGAACGCACGTAGAAGGTATCCCGGATAGCGCCTGCGTTGTCCCGATAGACAAAATGCTGCTGATCGTGGAACACAGAAATAAATGGGCCGCCGAAATTCCCGCGCGGAGAAGAAGTTCCAAAAACAGCGACACGTCCGATCCCCGCGAGATAGACTTTCCCGTCCGCGATGGTGGGCGGCACGAACTTGACATAGCGGCTCGGCCCGAGCGTCTGTTCCCATAGCTTCGTCTTCAGGTTCGACGCATCGTATGCGCGAAGCACCCCTGTAACAAGGTTGTGGCCATCCTCCGCGTCGCCTCCGTCTCCTCCTTGTGGGATGGACACCCATAAGATCACGGAGCCGGCCTGCTGCGCATTCGATGAAAGCGCCAGGATGCCGCCTGGCATCGTATCCTTGGGCGCGATTTCATTACTTAGGTCGACAGGCGATCCATTCTCCGGCGCTGGAAAAACCTTCAACGGATTGGAGGCCCCGTCGCGGAACGCCTGCTGATCATATTGGAATGCCTTTAAGCGGTCCTTTTCTCCTTGAACGTAGATGCGGTACCTCGAACCGGGCACCTGGGTCCAGACAACCGGAGCGCCGTGCATATGAGGATACTTGCCGACTTCCCCGTTCCACGAATCGCCGTTGCAAGTGAAACTTTCGCATCGGCGGCGTGCAGTGCCCGGATTATATTGGTCTTCCGTGGCTTTGAAAGACTGCAGGATCTGTGAATCGTTGGCGACGGGGCCGTGTCCCAGGCTGGTCGAATTCAAGAGATAGAGGCGTCCCTCTTTACCGCCAATAATCAGGCGCTGCAGACCCGGAAGCAGGACGGGGCCGCCAGTCGCGAGGTCGAGATCGCACGTATCGAGGCATTGCTGGTTGAAAGGCGTGAACCAATCCATCTCCACAAGATTGGCTGCGAGCTTCACCACGCTGCTGCCGCGGGTATCGCGGGATGTGAAGCTGTCATTGGTCTCGTTAACGCCGTTCCCAGTCGCAGCGTACACTGTAGACCCGTCGCCCGCGACTCCGTTACCGGACTGCCAAATGCCGCCGCCGGTGCCGTCCGCATTGGTCGCGTACGTTCCCACCGGGGCCAAGGTATCGGCGTTGAAGGAAAAAATCCAGCCGTGATAAGGGAACGACTCGAACGCGCCTCCGAATGCAACGTATACAGTGTTATTTTGGAGCAACAGGCCGGCGCGGCTGCGGTGTTTCACAGCGTCGAAAGAAAGCGTCCCGCTGCTGGCTCCGTCTCCGTTGCCGGTCACGGATCCCTGAATCGCCTGCCGGCTCGAAACGCTCCCACTCGCGATATCGATCGCGTAGAGCGTGTGTTCATAAATCCGACCTGGGCCGGTGACATCCTTCGACATCGAGACCACGTAAAGCTTGCCCCTGGCGCGATCGATAACAGGCGTGCTGGTGATGCCCACCACCGGATAGATTACGTCGTATCCTCCCGGATTCAGTTCATCCACCGCAACCGGAGCTCCCAGTGAAGTCACCCATAACGGCGCGCCGCCGTTATCGGCGTCGAAGGCGTATACCTTGTTATTCTGCGTGGCGGCAAACAAGACGTTGCGCACGCCCTGCTTAGGGAGCGCCAGCCCGTGCACGTACAGAGGCTGGGCGTATATCTGGTCGTCGCAATCCTGTAGTAACAGATCCGGCAGGCGGTTGAACTTGCCGCTTTTTACGAGAGATGGCGTCAGGAGCGTTTCGGCGGCATAGTGGCCGGTTCGCATGTTGTCGTTATGCTGGGTAACGACGTCCCGCTCGTCTGCGATCGCAGACGCGTACGCAAAGATCGCACAGGCCAGATACTTCGATAAGCTCTCGAAACGCATAAAATATCCTTATTATTGCTTTTTCCCCAACGTGTGGGTAGTGCATCTCAAATAAAAAGCGTTTCATGCTCGTTCGAGTGCGCATCGCGAACCCGGAGGAGTGTGGGACTGCAGGCTGAACCCCAAGCCGTTGGGACAAGAGGCCCGTCACGGACGAAGCAAAAAAATTCTTGACAATCATCGCGTACTGCTGTATTAATTCAATTAGTACAGTGGATCTCAGGATTGAAACCTCGGATGGAGTGCCGATCTATCTCCAGATTGTGGACCAGATCAAGCGCAATGTCGCCGTCGGCCGGCTGAAACCGGAGGACCCTCTGCCCTCGGTCCGGCAAATGGCTCTCGACCTTACGATTAACCCCAACACAGTTGCTCGCGCATATCTGGAATTGGAACACCAGGGAGTCATTTACAAACGGCAGGGTCAGGGCACCTACGTCAGCGGTAAAGCGCTTGAGGCGTCGCGCCGGGAACGGAACAAGATCATAGCGGGGTTATTCGACAAAGCGATCGAAGAGGCGATGAGTTTTGGAATGAGCGCTTCCGAGATCGCCGGAATCTACGACAAATTGATGCAGCAGCACAAATTGGAGAGATCATGAACGCAATCGAAGTCTGTCAACTGACCCGCGCGTTCGGTACCAGGCGCGCGGTCGATTCTATCTCGCTTGATGTTGCGCAAGGAACCGTTTTCGGGCTTCTGGGACCGAACGGGGCGGGAAAATCGACCCTCTTGAAACTCCTGGTGGGTCATCTCAGGCCCACGTCAGGTACGGCAACCATGCTGGGCCGGCCCGTCTCAACGCGAGACCCGGCGCGTTGGCTGAAGATCGGATACGTTTCGCAATCGCGCTATCTCCCGGGATGGATGACCGCGGCGGAGTGTCTGCGCTTCGCGCGCGCATTTCGCCCCCAGTGGGACGACGGGAAAACTGCGAAGCTGGTTCAACGGTTCGAAGTGCCGCTGCAAGCGAGGATTCGAGATCTGTCCCGTGGGCACTACGTCCGGTTGCAGATCGCACTCGCGCTTTCGTACAACCCCGAACTGATTCTGCTCGATGAGCCGACTTCGGGGCTCGATCCGGCGGGGCGGCGGGAATTGCTGACGCTGCTAATCGAGGAGATCGGTCAAGGCAGCCGCACGGTGGTCTTCTCATCGCATCTGGTAGAAGACATCGAAAGAATGGCGGATTCCGCGGCGATCATGGATTTCGGGCGCGTGGTGGCCCTCGGTCCCCTCGAAACGCTGAAGGGGTCGCGCAGCCGCATTGAGCTATCGGATGCGCTGACCGAATCCGACCTCTCCGCCGTCCCCGGACTCATCGAATTACGGCGAGGACCTTCAGGCGCGGTCGCAATCACAGCCGAGCCTGAGAATGCGCTGCAGTTTCTGCGATCGCGCGGAGTCGCCGATGCGACAAGCGAATCGGCGTCGCTCGAACAGGTCTTTTTCGAATACGTGAACAGGAGGACAAAATGATACGGGCAATCGTCTGGAAAGAGTGGCACGAGCATCGTGCGAAGTATTTGACTTACTGGTTGTTGCTGAATGCTCCCGTGCTGATTCTCGCGCTGGCAATCGTCGTCAGCAGCACAGCGCGTGTGCCGTTTGGCGACTTGTCTCCAACCACGGTGCTGAAGTATCTTCCCTTGGCGCTGAGCGAGGCAATTCTGGTTGTGACCCTTTTTCTCTTCATCACGGGATATCTTGCCGTTGCAACGTTCAGCCCGGAGATCGAGGACGGTTCGATATTCTTTATCCATGAACAGCCCATCTCGCGAAAACGGTATGTCGCATTGAAGCTCCTGATCGGCGGCATTCATGTGGTGATCGCCGTCTCTTTTGCGATTTTGTTTGCGACCCTCGTGGTTTGGGTTTTGATGCTGGCAAGCGGAAAAATCACCTGGGCAGGATCGGGCTCAGCGTTTGGCGAAGTAATGAGCGCGTCGATTCGCTCGATGGTATGGTGTTCTCTGATTTCTTTGGCGGCTTTCGCGGGCTCGGCGTTAATCTCAGCTCTGGTCCCGCGATGGTGGCTTGCCGCTGGAGGCTCGGTCGTGCTGACGGCGGGGATGATCTACCTCGGGGCAGACTTCTTCAGTTTCCTCCCGGATATTCAGGAGGGGACAATGAGTATAGGCTTCAATATCGGGACAGGACATGCGAATTGGCTGAACGTGAGCCGTGCCCTGCACGATGCCGAAATCCGCGGGTTCGGCCCATGGAAACCGCTTCCCCTGCTCACGGCAATCGCGCTGACCGCCGCGTTTTCCGTTGCCATCGCCGTAATTTATGAGAGACGGCAAATTAAATAGGCGGCTTCGATTTAACCAATAATCACGATTCG
Source organism: Terriglobia bacterium (assembly GCA_963767545.1). GTDB lineage: Bacteria > Acidobacteriota > Terriglobia > Bryobacterales > Bryobacteraceae > CAVVFX01. The sequence continues at coordinate 15,195 of CAVYEV010000016.1, read as the reverse complement.
GAACCGCGGCCGTAAGGAAGCCGGCACCGGCGCCGCAGACTCTCAGCCACAGCGTAAATGCTCGCAAGTTGTGGGACTCGCTGAACCTGTCCGCTTCCCCCTCCGCGTTTTTCTCAGCGACTCAGGGGCAATAAACACAGCCTCAATATGTTTCTGTTCGGCCACCCAGACCTCGCTCATTCCGCCTTGGCCTGGGAGTTGAATCAGTTGATAGGCATCGATCGCGCCTCCGGCTGCCAAAGGCGTCTCTACTATGCCAAGTGTTCGCGTAATCCAAGGTGTCATCAGAAGTTGGCGTTTTGACGGCAATATTTGGATTTTCATCCAGTTTCGGAGGCCCTGGCTCAGGCATGACAAATCCGCACTTGGAGAAAATACGCATTTGAACCGTTCGCGAAGAAATACCATACCCGCCCCTGGCTGCTGCCAATTCAACGGACGCTACGAAGACTATTCGGATGGCCGCCGGGCCGCCTGACCCACTTTCATGTCGTGCATCCATTGGCAAAGTTTTCACAGCCCGGAATTATCTGGTGAAGCGGATAACATGGTCCTGCAAGATAAAGTTGGTCGCAGTCACAGACCGAAGCAGAGAATATTCGGACCGGCAGCCACCACGACGTACTGGTTGCCGCCGTAAGAAAACGTCATGGGCGACGCTTTCATGCGAACGGAGGTCGGGAATTGCCAGAGCGTTTCGCCGTTCTTCTGATCGACCGCCGCAAATCCTCCGTTCGGCCGGCCATAGAACACCAGACCTCCGGCGGTGGCGAGAACACCAGTCCACAGTTTATTGGGCGCGGGGCCAGGCTGCGGAATCTCCCAAACGATTTCGCCCGTTTCAATATTGAGGGCGCGCAGGAAACGCTGGGCGGCTGAGCGGTGATGCCGGTCGCGGGTGTGCCGATGCATTCTTCCAGCGCGATGAAATAATACAGGCGTGTCTCGGGAGAGAACGCGGTCGAGTCCCAGTTGGCGGCATCGGCGGGGCAGCCGCGGGGATCGGCCACAACGGGTCTGCCATCAGGTCCGATGCTGCTGGCCCAAATTGTCGAGATGGCGCAGGAAAGGTTTGGCCAGAAGTACTTTGCCGTTCGTCCGGTCGAGCACGTAGAAGAAGCCGTTACGATCGGCATGCAGTAGCAGTTTGGCGGGAGTTCCGTTATATACGGTGTCGACCAACACGTTGGGCTCAGTGGCGTCACGATCCCTCACATCATGAGGCGTGAATTGGTAATACCACTTGAGTTCCCCGGTCTTGGCTTTGAGCGCGAGAACGCAATCGGTGTAAAGGTTATCGCCGGGACGATCGCGGTCGTTGCCGTCCGGCCACGGATTGCCGGTTGCCCAGTAGAGCGTGTCGGATGATGGGTCGTACGAACCGGTGAGCCACGTGGAACCGCCTCCTGTAATTGGTTCTGTGCCTTGCCAGGTTTCTGAGCCGGGCTCGCCTCGGCGAGGCACTGTCCAGCGCCGCCAGATTACAGCGCCGTCATCGGGCTTGTAGGCGGCGACGAAACCTCGAATGCCTTCATCGGCTCCCGCCACTCCCGCGATGATTGTATTGTTGACGATGAGCGGCGCCATCGTGCCGCCGTAATGATACTGCTCGCCGGGCTCCATGTCGGGCGCCATCGCAATATCCCACAGCATTCTGCCGTTGGTCCGGTTAAGCGCTAGCAGATGAGCGTTGTCGGTGACGAAGAAAACCTTATCGCGCAGAATGGCAACGCCCCGGTTGGTGCCAAGTTTTGCATCGCCAACCATGCCAGCGCTGGCCGGACGCGAATAGTGCCAAATCGGATTGCCGGTAAAAGCGTCGAGGGCAAAGACCTCGTTCTGCCCTGTGACGTAGACCACGCCACCTCCAGCGAGCGCTGTCATCTCCAGGCCAAAATATGAAAGAGGAAACACCCATTTCAATTTCAGCGAGGACACGTTTGAGGTGCTGATCTGTTTAAGCGGACTGTAGCGATTCGCCGAGTAGTTTCCGTTATAAGTGAGCCAGTCGCCAGGTTGAGGCGGGTCCCACGTGACTTTACGGGTAGATTCGACCGGTATCAGGTCCCCAAGATCGGTTCCGGATTGAGACGGCGCAGGTATCTGGCGAGCGACACCAGTCTTCGGCGGGCAGATCGGCGAAGGAAGGCATGCCGGCTGCAATATTGCCCTGCTTAAGAAACGCGCTAAGTTGCCCGGCAGTCTGTTCCGCCACCCGCGGATTCATCGCGAGGCTGGGCCCTTTCGCCGTACCCCGCGCATCTTCGCCGTGGCACCCTGAGCAGTTGGTAGCGAACACTTTTTGGGTGGCGAGCGTTTGCTGTTGGGTCAATCGCTGAGCTGACGCTGTGATCGGTATCAAAATGATCGTCAGAATGATCGCGAATCTCCACGCTTTGTGCATCGTTCCTCTTGAGTTAGGGGCTTTCCCGGTTTAGGAGTCAGTATAACGGGCCAGCCGGTTGCCGCAGAAGCCGGTCTATTCAGATGTCGCGATCGAGTCCAGCCAGTCTAGCAAAAGATTCGCCAGTTCGACAGCGGGACAACGGGACGACTCATCCCGTCAAAAGCGCTGCCGGACGTCGACCCGTCTCCGCAGCTACGAAACAAAAACTACCGCCCGAAGACGAAGCGTCCCCGCCGCGGGTCGGCTGCGCCTTCTAGCACCGTGCCGTTGATGCGGATCACTGTCGGCGCGGACGCGTTGCTCCACGGTCCCGTCACGTTGATCACATGTCCCAGGCTGCGCAGCGCATCGATAGTCGCGGCAGGAAACCGGTCTCCACATTGAGCTTGCCGGCAATGAACTCGTGATTGGCGAACGAGCTATAAAAATGCTCCGTCTGGAACCGCGGCGATTCCACAGCCTGCTGCGGCGTCATCCCGAAGTCGATGATGTTCAGCAGCACCTGCAGCATCGCCTGATCCTGGTTGTCGCCGCCTGGCGTCGACATCGCCATGAACGGTTTGCCATCCTTCAGCACGATCGTCGGGCTCAGCGTCACGCGTGGACGTTTACCGGCAGCCAGAGTGTTGGCGATGCCCGGGTACTGTCAGCAGAGTCTGCAGCCGCGTCCCGAGCGGAATCCCCGTATCGCCCGCAATCACCGAAGGCAGCCACGCTCCGCTGGGAGTCGCCGAAAACAACGTCGCCCTGCGATCGACCACATTGACGCAGGTCGTGTCGCCATTGCCGGACGATGTCGTGGAGACTGCGGCATCGGCACCGGGCCGCGCGAACGCGCCCGGACGCGATTCCATCGAAGCCTTCTTCGGATCGATCAGCTTCCGCCGCTCCGCGGCATACTCTTTCGACAGCAGAGTCTCCTCCGGAATCTTCGAGAATTTCGGATCGCCGTAATAGCGGTCGCGGTCGGCGAACGCGAGCTTCACCGCTTCCACCACACGTGGCAGATACTGCGGCGAATTATGCCCCATCGCCTTCAGATCGATAGCCTTCCAGTATGTTGAGCGCTTCCAGCATCACCGGGCCCTGCGTCCAGAAGCCCGGCTTGTTCACCTCGTAACCGCGATACTTCGTGGTCCGCGGCGTATCGAGTTCGGCGTGGTAAGCCTTCATATCTTCATAGCGGATCAATCCGCCGTTGTGCTCGGAGAAATCGGCGATGCGCTGCGCCAGCTGCCCTCGATAAAAATAGTCCCGCACCGCCTCGACTTCTTGTCGCGCTTCCCATGCGCCTTCTTCTCGCCGGCGATCAGTTGCCCGGAGAGTGCGAGCCGTGTCGGGCTCGCGGAAGATCTCGCCCGGCTGCGGCTCCTTCCCGTTCGGCTCGAAGAATTGCGATCGGACGTCGGCCACAGCGCAAATACAGGCCGCGTCGATGGATGTAGACGCGAAAGATCTCCGGCACTGGGAATCCCTGCTCCGCGTATTCGAGTGCCGGCGCCGACTACCTGCGCGAACGCTCATGGTGCCGTACTTCTCAAGCGCCAGCATCAGTCCGTCGAACACCCCCGGCACAGTCGCGGCCAGGATTCCGTTACCGGGAATCGGCGGCATGTCGGCCAGTCTCCCAAGGCTCCGGCGTGCGCTTGGCGAAAAACTCCGCCGTCGCCGAGGCGGGCGCGGTGCCCACCCCGCTGATCGCCACGACCGGCTTGCCCGCCATCTTGATCAGCAGCGGCATCTCCCCGCCGAGGCCGAAGTGGTCCATCTCCGTGATCGCGGCCGCCAGAACCGTGGCCACAGCCGGCGTCCACCGCGTTGCCGCCCTGATCCAGAATGCGCGTGCCCGCGGCGACTTCCAGGCTATTGCCCGCGCCCACCATCTAGCGCGTGCCGCGCACCGCCGGAAACATGCTGCCGTGCGTTGTCTGCGCAAATCCGGCCGAGGACGCGGCCAAAACCAACGAGAACGCGAGACGTCCGATTCTCACTCTAAGCCTCGAACCGGTACATCGCTTTCGCGATCGGCACACCCGCAACTTCGATCCGCTTGAGGTCCGCCGCGCCGACGCCAGTTCGCCTCGGCCAGCAGCAGTGTGTTGTCGCATATTACGGAATGGCGGTGTATCGCGCGGCGCACGCGGATCGTACCCCATCGCCGCAGTAGCCACCGTATCCGTGCACACCGCGTTCGTGCCCGCGATCAGCAAGCCGGGCTGCACACTGCGAATGCCGCGAATCCACGGACCTTCGCCGGCCGCAATGGACTCGACGCCGTCGATGATCGCGAGATCGATTGGCCGCGCTGTCGCGAGTTCCGCGACGATGCGCGGCATGCGATATCCCGGATCGCGGCTGACTTGCGGATCCATCTCCTGCGGCGCCGATTTCGACGGCTCACGCTTGCCTTCATGGCATACGTTTGCACGCGCCCGCAGTCGGAGTCTCATTCGGCCCGTCAACGCCGGCATTGTCGCCATAGATCGAAGCGGGCGTGATGCCGAAGCAGTTCTTCATCGACAGCGTCACCCCGCAGGTGGCATGGTTCTTCAGCTTCGCCATGCTGACGAAGACGTCCGTGTCCTCGTAGGCGTGATTCAGATCGAACGCGGGGAAGATGTACCCTCCGGTCGGGACCTTGAATCGCGAATATTTCTTTCCCTTGCCGAGATTGTTGGTGTTTTCGAATTCCACGCCCGGCGCGGCATTCGAGAGCTCCGCACATTCCATCCCGAATCCAGCAGATACTCTTCGAGCGGACCGCTCAGCGCCCATGCGCTCTCCACAAACCGGATGCGCTTCGCGCCCGCCTTGCCCATCAGGGCAGCCGTTGCTGCACCACCTTGGGATGCGTGTAGTGCGTTACGCCCAGCGGCTTACCCTCGAAGCGCAGTCCCGGACTGCCGGTAAGGTTCAGCTTCACGGTCACGGTCTTGTTCTTGACGATCCGCCCCAGCCCGCCGATCTGGTCGAACATGGTGCTGAGGATGGAGGTCAGGTCCTCATCGTAAGAAGCGCATTTCGCGATTGAAACCGGGGCTACAGGCGCGTTATTCGCGCGAAGTAATCCTGGAAGAGCGGGAGCCGCGGCGGCCAGCGCCAGGAGTTCTCTTCTCGTCATAATTGTTAGTTTAGCCGTTTCAAGCCTTCGATTGGAATTGCAGAACCGCCAACGCGCCGAAGCCGGTTGCGATCAGGAAGCGCAGCCACGCGCCATCTCCGTGCAACTTAACGATGCGGAATACGCCGAGCAGCACAAATCCCAGGGCGATGCACGCATACCAGATTGCGTAAAGGCGGGATTTCGACATCGTTCCGAATCCTATATGAACAGCTCTCTGACCGGCTCAGTTCCTTTCCCCACAACTGGAATAGCGTGCCCCTGAGCGTCCTGCAACTCGGTATCGAGCGGAACGCCCACTCCATGGAAGATGGTCGCGGCAATCTCGGCTGGTGTAACCGGGCGATCCTTCGGCGAACCGCCGATCGCGTCGGATGAACCTACCACCTGTCCGCCCTTGATTCCGCCGCCGGCCATCAACATGCTCCAGCACTGCGGCCAATGATCGCGTCCCCCTGCGGGATTGATCCTTGGCGTCCGTCCGAACTCGCCCGTCGCGACGACCATGGTATTAGCCAGCAGTCCGCGCTCGTGAAGATCGTCGAGCAGCGCCGAATAAGCCATGTCGAACATGGGGCCGACGTGGTCGCGATAGCAACCGATTGGGCTGAAGGGCTTTGATCCATGAATATCCCAGGTGATCTTATTGAACACCGTATCGAACATGTTGACGGTAACGAAACGAACGCCGGCTTCGATCATGCGCCGGGCCTGGAGGCAGGATTGACCGAAGCTGTTCAAGCCATAGCGCTCGCGAGTCTTCAGCGATTCGTCATGCGGGTAAGCGTCGAGCACGAACGAATCGGACACGCACGGATCGAACTCCTTGCCGAGGAAGCCCGCGTTCTGGCCGTGAGGCATGTCGCCGCCGGTATCGCCGATGGGCCGAGGAAGCAGCACGTGTGCGGGTACGCCGTTGGTCGAGCCTTTCAGTTTACTCACTACGCATCCGAAGTGCGGATACTCGACGTTATCGTGGAACAGCCGGCCTGTCTGCATCATCTGATGGCCCGTGTCATGGAACGCAGGCGCAGTGTGGTACAGGCTGCGAATGATGGCGTACTTGTCGGCATGGCGAGCCATCCGCGGGAAGATCTCCGAAATTTCGACTCCGGGAACGTTGGTCTTGATCGGCCTGAAAGGTCCGCGAATTCCGGCCGGTGCGTCGGGCTTCATGTCCCAGGTATCGAGTTGCGAGGGGCCGCCAACGAGCAACAGCATGATGCAACTTGCGTCTTTATTTACGGCTGCGGGGCTGGTCTTAAGCCCGAGGCTTGCAAGCGCTCCGGCGCAAAGAAAGTCACGGCGTCGAAGGTCCATGCGAATCATGACTGGGTCCTCTCATATGTTTGACTGCGTTCATTCTAGCCTGAACTGGGCCGGCGAGGCGTCGGAAAGGGACTCGCACCCGTGCGTGTGCTCATGTCCGGGCAGCGGTCATCTCGGCCCACGTGGGTAGTCACCCTTGAATGCGCGCAATCTTCCAGTCGTTCCCCTCCGCGTTTTTCTCAGCCGCCAGCCAATCGACTACAGGTGTCCGCCAGACCGGCCCACGCCAGGGCCTACCCGGATCTCTTTCGCCTGCTCGAAATAATCGCGGCTTCTTGAGATTCTATTCGCCTGACCGCTCCCACAAGTCGCGGCCCTTTAAATAAGGTTCGTAACCCGCAGAGTCGACAGCTTGAGATGTGGTGAACAGCGACTTTTCCCGCGGTGCCAATGTGAGTTGAATCGCTTCCGCAACAGCTTTCGCGCCTTAATTTTGTACGTTCGGAATTCCGCTCAGTCTTGCTTCATACTTCTCGGCCCAGAGATATTTCTCCGGCGCGGCGCCTTGACCTTCTTCGGCAAGGGCGGATGTGTGGCGTGTCACAGCAGATCGCGCCAAGGTTCGGCGTTGGCAAAGGCAATGTGATCTTCGATGGGCCCGGACAGGACGAAGATTTCGGCCTGGGACAAGTAACCGCGAATCAAGCGGACCGCTACAAATTCCGAAGCTCGCCTCTGCGCAACCTGATCTGCAAGCGGCATTCTTCCACCGCGGAGCATTCACGCGCTTGGAGGACGCAATCTGCGCTTCCGCGTTTTTCCTTGAATCGTTTGTTCCTCGAGCGGCGGGACGGTGCTATTAACGCTTTGCCCGTTTGAGAAAAGTGTTCAATGTTCGTCCTGTCCATTCTCCACAAACTCGCGTAGACGGAGAAGCGCGGCGTCCCACTGACTCGAAATGATATCGAGGTAACGGCGGGCTTCTTCAAGACGCCGTTGATCCAATTGCCAAACGCTCTCCCGCCCTCGGTGTCTGCTGCGTACGAGACCCGATTCCTCCATCACATGCAGGTGCTTGGTAACTGCCTGACGAGTGATCTTTGAGCCCGCGGTGAGCCGGGCGATTGACAGCGGTCCTTCATCGCAGAGTCGAGCGACAAGGCGCAGGCGCGTCTCATCGCCCAAAGCTGCGAAGAGGTGAGCGGAGATCTTCCGCTCTCTCCTCAGGTTTGAGCTATTGCGCATCGGACAAGTGCTTCTCGATCAGCTTCATCACCATGGTCCAACCTCCTTCATTCGCGGCGAAGGCCTTGGCCCGGCGCTCAAGCGGAATCCGATCGAAGCCGGACTCGGTTACGGACAGCACAGTGCCTTCCGCGACCTGCTCCAATTCGAAGACCACGAGCGTCTTCGGCTCACCGGAATAATCGATGCCGGGTTCAACCGCGCCGGGATGCCAACGGAAGGAGAATAATCGCTCGGGCTCCATCTGCTCAATGGCGAGCTCCACCGGCAAACCTTCATACTTCTTCTGTGCCTGCGCGACCTCGGCATCGACAGCCGTCGGAGCAATCTTCCCGGGCACTCGCGCGCCTGGCGCGAACGGGCCATCGAACCTCATGCCGAACCAGGAGCCGAACTCCGTCGAATCCGACAGCGCGCGCCAAACCCTGCTGAGCGGCGCCCGCAATAAAATCTTCTTCTCGATGCGATCTGTATTCATGCAACCTCCTGGTTGCATATTATCGCGATCTCATGTAAAGTGCAACCATTAGGTTGCGTGTTTATACGCCGATATCCCGCCTGTCTGCACGACGGCCGTCGCGTCGCGCCAAGGCTTAATTTAATAGTGAGTGTGGTTCGCGATGCTGTTGCGAATATATTCGGAGTCGCGTTTGACTACCTTCGGCTTCACGTTCTTGTAGCCGTATACGCGCAGGTTGGTGCCGCCCCAGGTGATAACTTGCTCCGCGCCGTTTCCCAAGAAGTCGAACATGTGGTAAACCGGCTCCTTGAAAAACAGAGTGCCTGAACCGTCGTCTTCCAATTTGAATTTGTACCAGAAGAATTCCTTTTTGCCGTCGCCATACCAGTCGCCGCGAACGAAATTGGGGTTACCGTTAAGCGGATTCGCGGGCCATTTGGAAATCAGATCGCCTTTATTGGTAAACCAATAGAGTTGCGCTCCCAGGCCGCCTGCCCCCCGTGGGCCATATGTCCGGGCATTCACCACCACCTGCGGCGCAGACATGTTCTTCAGGATGTAACCCGCTGTGATTTGCTGCGTATGATCCGAAAGATTCTGCCACAGCAAATCGCCGTTCTGCGCATTGTAGGCCAGCGTGCCCACGTCGCTCTGTCCGGTGAGAAGTTCGAGCTTGCCATCGCCATTGATATCGAAGAACTCCATCGCATCCATATGGTCGTGGTTATCGTCGAAGATCCCGCGGTTGTTCCAGATTTCGCGGCCCTTGGCATCGACGCAGAGATGGCTGATCACCACTTCATCGATTCCATCGCCATTCAGGTCGATCGGATAAAGATAGTGGCCGAAATAATCTTTGGCAAGTTTCTCCTTGTGCTGCCAGATCTGGTTCAGTTCGCGATCGTAAGCGGTGAGGCTGATCGTGCCGCCGGAATCCGTGAGCACGACGAGGTTGTCGGCATATCCGGGATGAAACTTGGCGATGGCCGTGCGGTAGTTGTTATACACGTGCGGAAACGGCGTGGTGGGCCATTCGACCTTTCGCTTGATCGCGCCCGTACGTCCGTCCGCCATCACGAGCCACTCCTTGCCGTCGATAATCCGCCAGTGAATCACTTCCGCGTAACCGTCCTGATCGAAATCCCAGATAGATCCCGGGGCTTCGAACTCGCCCCGCAGGCGCGCGCCTTCCGCCGGAGCATCCCAGTGCCAGAGTTCCTGACCCGCGTTGTTGTACATGACAGCCGAATAGTTCTGTGTGATGACCAGGAAGTCCGGCTTGCCGTCGCCATCCACATCGCCGAACTTGATGATGCTGGCGGCGGGGATCTTGTAATCCTTGAGCAGCGAGACCTCATCCGGGAGTTCGAGCGGCCGCAGATCGTTTTCAGTGAAGCCGGCATTCTTCGAGAGAACGATCGCGTTCAGCGTAGGCCGCGGCGTAATTTGCGTCAGCCGGATTTCGATTACGCCTTTCCCAAGAGTAAAGTCCCCGCCGGGCTTGAAAGACATCGGTCCGCTGCCGAACTTATCACCGGTCGTCTTCCCGGAGACGCTGATGTGGAAAGCGCTCGAATCCGTCCCCTGGCTACGCACGAAAAGGTGATAGATGCCGGCCTCGGCTACGGTGACGTGCGCCACTGCGTCTTCCGCGGATGCCAGATTGATTGCGGTGTTGTTGAAGAGCCACTGGTCGCCGAATGAGCGGCCGTCTATCGAATCGCCGCGCGGAATTTGCGCGAAAAATTGGGATGCGTCCACGATGATAGTGCCGGGAATCTGGTGGGCCGGGTAAGTTCGCGCGTGCTGAGCATGGAGGTGCGCGGTGACAAGCAGTGCGAGAAAGGCCTTATTGAACATCGTCAGGAAATGAAAATTTCGGGTAAACATCGACTGGGATCTCGTTGGTCTTCGCGAGAGCGGATTTCAAGGCGGCGGGCATCACGTCGTATTTCTTGAACCAGGCTTCCGCGCGTTCGCGGTCGCCGGTGGCTTCCTGTTCCAGAAGTTCCCGTGTCAGTTTGGCGAGAGCCTTGGGCATCTCCTCGAAATTGATGATGTAGCGGCCGTCCGGCCCTTGGCTGAGAGCGTTCTGTTCGAGGAGGTAATTGAATTCCATCATCTCGGCGCGGCCATGGGCTTCGCCGATTCCGAATCGCAGAGTGCGGAATATGCCGCCTGTATACGAGGCGTAATATTCTTCGGCGCGATTCTTGGAAATAGCTCCGTGGTCCATCAGCCATTGCAGACCGAACATGCCCGTTACATCGGCCTTAGCCTCTTCGAGCCCGGAATAAGCTGGTCCGATGGCTTCGTTGATGCTGGTCTGATGACCGTTGCGGTGAGCGAAATTGGGGCCCAGCTCGTGCGAAATCTCGTGCATAAGCGCGCTATACAGATAGCCTTCGCCAGTAACTTTCGCGGCTTGCGGCGGCTCCATTAGCATTTGGGCGACCGGAAGAACGACGTTGGTTACACGCGCGTCCATGAAGTTCTTGAAAAAGATTTTCTTCGAGCCCTTCGCCTGGTGAACCCGCGGATCGTTCGGCAGATTATCGGCGACTGCCTGATAGCCGTAGCGCAGATCCCCGGCGCGATAAGGAGCGTCCATTACCTCCATGGGCGTGAGATGGCCCAGCTTCGAAGGACGATCGGCGGCATCGAGCGGTAGCGCCTCCTGAATCTGCGGCACGTACTTCTGATAAACGGCTAGCTTGCGGCTCTCCTCTTCGTTACGAATAAGGACTGCGCCGCCGTATGACGCTTTTACGCCGAGGAGATCGTCCGTATAAGTCTCGTAAGGCGCGAAGATGACATCGAATTTGGGATCTTTGAGATCGAGCCACGCGAGATCGCTCTTGAAGTAATCGTCGGTTTGCAGAGCGTCGGCGCGCATGCGCAGGAAGTTTGCAAACGCCGCGTCGGCGCTCAGCGCGGCTGCCTGGCGTAGATCTTGCGCCATCGCGTCGACGAAGCGCTTGTATTCTTCGTGATACGGAACTGCGATCAAGCGGTCGCCATCTCGCTTGACCACGGTGTAAGGGCTATAGATGGCCTCTTTGTCATCGGGATGTTGCTGCACGTATTGTTCGATCTGCGCGCGCGTCAGGCCGTGCGGATAGAACTCGTGTCCCGGAGGCATAGGCTCTTCGCCGAGGAAGGGACGATTCTGATCGAGCAGGTCCCAACGGCTCCCCATGATACTGAACAGGGATTTGAGCGTCGCGTTGCGGGTGGCTTTGTAGATCTGCAAACCGCCATAGTCGCTCTGACGCCAGAAGACATCGTTGATTTGGCGGCACGCATCGACAAGCTTATCTACCAGTTGCCGTTCGCGGCCCGAGAGTCCGGGCTGCAGTGGCATCGCGACTTGCTTCCAACGGGCAAGGCGCTGTTCCTCGTTGTGAATGGGGCGTCCGCCGGCGTTGCGCTGATTGTCGGTCTGCGCACTCAGTAAAACAGCCGCCATGCCGGCGACGCCGAAGAGGATACTTTTGTGGGTCAATATCTAAAGTGTAAGCCTCGGCGGCGGAGTTTTGCGCGTTACGTTCGTGTCGGAGTTCTGAACCGTGACCGTAACAGAGCGGCAGCTAAAGTGACGCCCGTGGAGCCGAAGCGGACTGATCCAGTTGATCGAATTCTGCAAAATGGCGGATCGTGCGCGGATACTGAAGAGATGCCGGAAATCCTTCGGGCCGCGATCTTCCATACTACGGGTAACCCTTTTCGCGACGCCTCCGCGCTGCAAGTGTTCCCCGACGGCGGCCTGTTGGTCGATAACGGGCTGATCCGCGCGCTCGGCGACTTTACCCAAATTCGAACTACTCATTCATCTGCCGACGTCCGCGATCTGCGCGGCGGCTTCGTGCTGCCGGGGTTCATTGATACCCATGTGCATTATCCGCAGGTACGCATACTCGGTGGGCTGGGATATTCGCTGCTGGATTGGCTTGAACTGCATACGCTGCCGGAAGAGGCGCGCATGGCCGATCCGGAATATGCGCGCGAGGTCGCGCAGGAGTTTCTGCACTGTCTCGCGTCCCATGGCACCACAACGGCTCTGGTGTTTGGTTCGCACTTCGTTTCCGCGATGGAAACTTTCTTCGATGCGGCGGCGGCGAGCGGGCTCAGAATCGCTTCGGGGCTCGTGATATCGGATCGAATGCTGCGGGCTTCGCTACACCAGACTCCTGATGCAGCCTATCGCCAGAATCGGGAGCTGATCCGCCGTTATCACCGGCAGCATGGGCTGATGTATGCGATAACGCCGCGGTTCGCTTTGTCCGCATCCGAGGCAATGTTGGAGGTCTGTCAAACTCTGATGTCCGAAACGCCCGGACTTCGTTTTCAAACGCACATCAACGAAAATCCTCCGGGAAGTAGCGGAGGTCGCGCGACTGTTTCCATGGGCGTCAGACTATCTGGGAGTGTACGAGAAGTTCGCGCTGATCGGGCGGAGTTCGGTGCTGGCGCACAATGTCCACACAACAGATGGGGAGTTGGAGCGTCTGGCTGGTCATGGCGCGGCCGTGTCGCACTGCCCGTGCAGCAATGCCGCGCTGGGCAGCGGAATCTTTCCGATGGCGAGGCACTTGCGCGCTGGTGTGCCATTCGCGTTAGGCACCGACGTCGGCGGAGGAATAGGATTTGGACTCTTGAAGGAGGGGTTGCAGTCCTACCTGCTACAACGCCTCGCGAGCGATGGCGTGATACTAACTTCCGCGCAATTGCTATATCTCGCCACGCGCGCGGGAGCGGAGGCGCTGGGCATCGAAGCGGAGACGGGCGATCTTCTTCCCGGAAAATCGGCTGACTATGTTTATCTCCGGCCTGTCGGAGGAAGTCCGCTGGCGATGGTGACAGCGCACGCCGAAAAGCCGGAGGATTTGCTGTCTGCCCTATTTACGCTGGGCGGACAGGAATGTGTGCGGGAGGTTGCAGTTCGAGGCAAGCGAGTCTATGCGCGGCCAGATTTAAGCGGCTAACTGCGACATCGCTTCGGCCAGGACTCGCACCCCGTTGGCGATGGCCTCGGGCGACGCGTATTCATCTGGACGATGGCTCACTCCGCTGCGGCAAGGGATAAAGAGCATTGCTGTGGGGACAATACGCGCCATAAAGAGAGAGTCGTGGTACGCGCGGCTGACCATCTGCAGGTACGGGAGACCGTGGGCCACGCAAGCGCGCATAAGAGAATCGACGAGTTTCGGATCGCAGGTTGCCGGCGCATCCGAGTTCAGCAGTTCCGAAGTTATGCGCACGCCGCGCCGGCCGCAGATGTCATCAGCGCACCGCTCAATGATCTTAAGCACTCCGTCGCGCCGGACCTGGTCCGTATCGCGCACATCGAGAGAGAGCCGTACCCGGCTGGGAACGCTGTTAACCGCGCCGGGAAAGACCTCGCACATGCCGATGGTCGCGACTGTGTCGATCGCGCCCGTCGATTTCGCGGCGGATTCAACGGCGAGCGCGAGTTCGGCCGCCGCGCAGAATGCGTCGTGACGGTCGGGCATGAGGAGCGCGCCCGCGTGTCCGCCCTCGCCTTCAATGTTGATATTGAGGCTTGCTGGAGCCGCGATGTTGGTGACGATGCCGACCGGAACGCCATCGCGTTCGAGAAGTGGGCCTTGTTCGATATGTAATTCGAGAAAAGCGGCGTAGTGGCCGCGCCGGAGGGCCACGCTGGAGAGAGGGCCCGTAAAGCCCGCGAGACTTCGAACATCGTCGAGAGATTGCCCCTTTGAATCCAGCAAATGTGCCCCCGCGGACGCGTCGAGCACGTCCGGCTAGCAGGCGGCTGCCGAAGCATCCGATGCCAAAGCGAGTGGGTTCCTCCGCGGTGAAAACGACCAGTTCGATGGAGCGCGAGGGGCGAAATCCTGCGCGCTGCAAAGCGCGAATGGCTTCGAGACCGCCCAGGACCCCGACGGTACCGTCGAACATGCCGGCGTTGGGAATGGCGTCGATGTGGGACCCGGTGGCGATGGCGGGCAGCGCGTCGTCGCTGCCGATCCAGCGCGCGAAGATATTTCCCGCGGCATCCTCGCGAATCGGGAGCGCGGCATCGTTGCAGAGATGCATAACATAGCGCCGCGCCGCGAGATCGGTGGCCGAATAGACCACGCGAGTGACCGCGGGAGCGGGAACATCCGAGTACGTCGCCAGCTTTTCGAGTTCATGCCAAAGTTGCCCGGAATTAATTTCGAATTGCATCGGACGCCGGTTCCAGTCCTTGTAGATGAGATATCTTGCGGGAGTCTTGCCCAGCGCGCCGAACCACTGCGGGCAGTACGGAGCCATCCAGATGAAGTCGCCCGCGCCCACCGGATACCAACTTTCGCCGAGCCGGTAGATTCCGCCGCCTTCGAGCATCAGCAGACCGTGCTCCATCACGTGGATCTCAACCATCGAGAGGCTTGCGCCGGGTTGAAAGTCATGGTGTTCACGGCGAGATCGAAGGCAGGGTCCGCGGGTAACAGCGCGCGGACTTCGAGCGCTTCGTCCCCATCGAGCGGCTTGCCCTCGATGGCGCTGTCGTGTGCCAGCATAGCATTCGGCGCAGCCACTCCAGGCATCGATCGATAAGGTTTCTCAATTACGATGGCGCGCGCGCCGTTCGTCGAATGGAACTGCGCGGTACTGCCCTCGGGCTGATAACTGTATCCGCCTTTTGTAAGTAGTTCGGATCCGAGT
>CAVYEV010000015.1:0-81418 GCA_963767545.1 Terriglobia bacterium | reverse complement strand
GCGCATACGGTTTCACCCGGTTTTGCTTCCATAAAACTGTCCTCAAGGCTCGGGATGCCCCGCACGGGGCTGGCAACGAATTTATTAGATCACGTTTTTGGTTTTCGCACAGACAGTCGCAAAAACGGTAGGTTTTGCAACGCTCCGCGAAGCCCGCGAAAATCAGCCCTTTCAGAGTCTCACAATTCAGTCTCGAAATCGGATGCGCGTCATAGACTTGGGCCATGGGGTTTGCTCAGCGGGGCAGAGCAGGCTGCGAGGTCACGATCCCAGCGAAAATCGCAGATCTCTCTCCTGAAAATCCGACACGTGTATAAAAGCCGTCTGCTAACAAACGCCCCTGAAATCCCGAATCCCGCGGTCCGACGAAGCTTTAAAATTTTCGTGCTTCGTTGTCCGCCGCAAAGCGGGTGGGGAACTGTCTCAGAAAGCAGGCTGCATTTCGGCTCTGACAAATGGGGCCGGGCCATGAACACGCGCAAACCGTACGGCACGACGTTCGGTATCAATCCTCCCTGATGCCCGTGGCATTTACAGTCCAGTTGGACGTACAGTCGGCTATCCGCGGATGTGCTACCGCGCCGCCCCCGCGACATCTGCCAGTTCCCGAAGAACGGCGTTACCAGAAAGCCTTATCGTGCGATCAATCGTGGATCTATGTTGAAGAGAAGTCGCCATCTCGCTCGTTTGAACCGGCGGCCGTCCACAGCATTTTCCAATTGAAAGATGAGCATGAAACGGTGTCGCGTTTCTGATATAGAGGGATTCTGAAGAGTGACGAGAGGGAGGCCGCGGCGCGGCCGACTTCCTTTCTTGGTTTTTGGTTTTGAAATGAGGAAACTGGCGATGGTCGCGAGCCCCGCGCGGGAAAGTGGGAAACCTGGTTTTGGTTTTCCACTTTCCCGTCCGGGGCGAAGCCAGGCTGTGGGAATGTGGAAATCTCGCGTGGTTGGCAAGATTTCCAAGGGCCGGTGGGAAGGGTGGGAAACCTGCTTTCGGTTTCCCATGCTTTCCACCGGCCCTTCATTTCCACAGCCCTTTGCGGTTGGCTTTAGATAAAGCGCGGTGGGATCGGCGATTCGCTTTTGCAGCGCCTTAAAAGAGCGGCTTTGGCCGAACTCATCTTCTTGACGCAATCGGTGTCGCTCATCGCGGACGCAACGGCACCCATCTGCTCGAAGGTGGTTGCCGGCTTGAGATAGCTGGCGGCCTCCGGCAATATTTCAGCTTCTCGTATGGAGTAGAGTAGTCCTCGGCCGGGTAGCGCCGTTGGCGCTTGCCGCGCGCATCCAGGCTGACCGTCGCGAATCCGCATGGCCGGTGGTAGTTGAGGTACGGATTCAGGTATGCGGTATAGAACTTCTGCAGCGCTTCGGCATGCTCGCTGGCAATGTGACCGTACCCGATGAGCTTGCGAAATGGCGCCGTTCTTGCCCTCCACCAGCGCGTTGTCCTGCGTGCGGCTGGCGCGGCTCTTGGTGAATTCGATGAGCAGCTTTTCCAGCAACTCCGCCACCCTGCGGTTGATGAACTCCGAACCGTTGTCGGAATGAAAGCCCAGAATCCCAAAAGGAAATTGCTGCAGCATTGCTTCCAGCACCGGGATCAGGAATTGCTCGCTGATCTTGCTGAGGCAGCCGACCACCTGCCATTGCGTCACCGTGTCGACGGCATTGATATGATACACGCCCTTGGCCCCGTCCCAGTCGCCCTGATGGACCGTGTCCACGCGCAGAAATCCCGGCCTGCCTTGTGGGTCCGGTCTGCGCCGCTCGGCAATCGATACCGCATTCGGGCGCGTGGGCTCGAACACTGCCGCGTGCTTGCCATAGCGTGCGCTTTGGCGCAGGTTGTACAGGTGGGAAACCGAGATCCCGGCCAGCCGTTCGAACTCCGGTTGTCGAACTCTTGGTACTCGCGTTCCAGAATCCGTCGCGTTGCCGGTCCGCTCAAGCGTTCGTGTGCGCGATCCACCCCAGCCAAAAGTACGATATCGGCATTTGTATAGCTGCGGACGAACTTGTGCCGGCGATAGACCGTCTCCTGGACGAGCCCCGTGTCCAGATACGCTCGGATCAGTCTGGTAATTTGCGCCGGACTCAACCCCGTCGTTTTCCCAATCTAGGCGCGAACCCAGCCGCGCTCCTTCTTGCTCAGTCCCGCGAATGGGAGCGCACCGAAGAGTTCAACCGCGGTTCGTCCAGCAACGAAGGTGTCTTCACATTCACCGGCTACGCCTCCAACAACGCCTGGGCCGATTACTTACTGGGCAAGCCTTCCGCCATAACCCAGAACAGTCCCTACGAACGCCTTGTAAAAGGATGGGACTGGTACGCCTATGTGCAGGATGATATCCGGCTGACCTCGCGTCTCACTGTCAATCTCGGCCTTCGCTATCAGCTGTTCGTGCCCTATCACGCGGTCTACGATCGCACCAATACTTATCGGGCGGGCCAGCAGAGTACCGTTGTGCCGAACGCCCCGGTCGGTATGGTGTTCCCGGGCGATGCGGGTATTTCGCCGGGTCTGGTTCCCGTCGATTCCAACAATTTCGCTCCTCGCGTCGGTCTCGCGTGGGATCCGTTCGGCAAAGGCAAACTCATGACAAGGTGAAGATTTCAATCGGCGCGCCCAACGCGCGAACCGGGAAGGCTTGGGTCGATAAAGTGCGGATAGAGGAGATTGGACTGCTGAACGTACTGCGCCGTCCAGGCACTCCTATTACTGTGCGAGACGACTCCGCCAGCGCAACTTACGAAGAAGGTCGTGACTACGACCACATCGTCGATTCGCAATTGAACTTTCGCTTCGACCATGGCGGTCCGCCCATTCGCATCTTGCCCCACAGCCGCATCAAGAATGGCGCGCGCCTGCGCGTCAGTTATTATCACAACTTCTCCATCAACGACGGCCAGACCACCGTTTGCATCGGCGAGCCCAAAACCTATGAGATCTGGCGTGACATGGCGCGGCGCATGCACGATGCCGCGGCGCCGCCTGCTTATGTCCTTAGCATGGATGAGATCCGCGAAGGCGGCACTTGCGAAGCCTGCCGCGGCCGCAATATGGGGGAATTACTGGGCAAGTGTCTAACCAAACAATTCCACATGCTGCGCGAGGTCAATCCCAAGGTGGACGTCTGGGTGTGGTCCGACATGCTCGACCCCAATCACAACGCGCACGGCAACTACTATCTGGTGCAAGGCGATTACACGGGATCATGGAAGCATATCCCCAAAGAGATGGGGATCATGACCTGGTATTACGAGCGGCGCGCGCTCAGCCTTCCGTTTTTCTCCGCACTCGGTTTCCGAACGCTGGCTGGCGCTTATTACGATGCCGACACACTAGACAACCCGCGCGGCTGGCTCGAAGAACTACGCAAGACTCCTAACTCCCAAGGCATCTGTTACACCACGTGGCTCAACAAATATGACTTACTGGCGGATTTTGGGCAGCTCGTTTCCAAATAAGTTTGGCATGGGGACTTACTGCTTTTCGCGGAAGGGTTTGTTGACTCGATAAAGCGCAAGCATCGCGTTCACGCCGTCGGCAAGCTGTGAATTGCTTTGCTGCGTAGCGATATCCAACGCGCGATGCGCGACTTCAACTGCCTTCGGATACTGGCCGGCTTCGGCATAGGACGCCGCAACGCCGCCGCACATCGTTTCCATCAGGTATTTCTGCGCCGTGGGGAGTTCCGGTGAATAAAGTAGATACCGGGTAACCGGATCGCATGGACGTCCGGTCCGCCGCGGGTGGCCGTGGAAAGCCAGTAGCGCAGGACGCCATTCAACAAACGAAATGCTGGTCTGTGAGCATCTGATTCTGGAAGTGTACATCGATAAGAATGGAACCCGAAATGGTGAGATGACTCACACTGTGCTCGTTGTAACCCTTCAAATTAGCCGACGCCCATGATATAGTTTCGCCCATCTTTAGTTCCGCGGGAACGAGGGAGGGAAGTGTATGTCTTCGAGTTTGATCGCAAGGGGAGTACTTTATTTCCTCTGCATTTTGCTCATTGCGAGCATCTGTTACTCTCAAACTGGCTCCGCTAACATTCAGGGCACCATCAAGGACAGCAGCGGTGCCGTGGTGCCTCAAGCCAAAGTGACTGCGGTTCACACCGCCACGAACCGCCACTATCCGAGTGTCGCTAATGGCGTTGGTTTCTACCTGATTGCCGGGCTCGAGTTGGGCGCCTACGAAGTCACCGTAGAATTCCCCGGTATGGAAACCTGGAAGGGTAAATTGACGCTCCTGGCCGGTCAAACCGCAGACGTGGAGACGGTGCTCACGCCAGGTAGTACGACGACTACCGTGAATGTGGCGGGTGAGATCACGCCACTGGTGACCACTACATCGCCGACGCTGGCCACGGTCGTCGAGACCGAGCGCATCGAGCAACTACCTATCGATGGACGATCCATCACCACCTTACTCTATATGACCACGCCTGGTGTGTTGTCCGATCCCAACGGATTCATGCCGCGTGTCTACGGACTACGGAACGCGTCGGAAATGATGGAAGATGGCGCCATCATGCAGAACGGCGAGTGGGGTGGCACGCCTTACCGCCAGCCGGGCTTGGATACGGTTGCGGAGTTCCGGTCCGAGACGAACAATTCATCGGCCAAGATGGACCGGCCCGGATCGTTCATCATTATGACGAAATCCGGCACAAACTCGCTCCACGGTTCGCTATTCGAGACTGCCCGCAATAGCGGTATCGGAGTCGCTCGATCGAGGACCGATTACTTTGCCAAACCGCCGCACCTGGTGCGCAACGAATTCGGCTTTTCGGCGGGAGGGCCGGTCATCCTGCCTAAGGTGTACAACGGGACGAACAAGACTTTCTTCTTCGGTGCGTACGAATTCTACCGGCTGCGGCAGGCCAGTACACGCTCGATTTCTGTTTTCACTCCGGCGTTTGAGCAGGGCGATTACAGCAAGCTGACGGACAGCAGCGGCCGCCCCATCACCATATACGATCCGTGGTCGGTGGATGCCAACTACAACAAGACGCCCTACCCGAACAACCAGATTCCGATTACTTCCGAAGCGCCTCTGGCGAAATACCTGTACAGCGTTACACCGCTGCCCACCACTGCCGACAATCCGCTCGTCAATGCGAACTGGTTCGGACTCGGCTTCAACAAAACCAATCAGTTAACCGAGACGATCAAGATCGATCATGCTCTTTCCGAGCGAGATCATCTATCGTTCCGCCAGTCGCACCTCCCGTCCTATCAGGCGGCCACTTCCAGTCCTTATGGCCAGTCGCCAAATACCACGGATATGCTGGCTAATATCGCCGTGCATGCCGGACAGAATGACAGCGGCGTGGCCAACTGGACTCACAATTTTTCGCCGACATTCTTCGGCGAAACGCTGGTCACGATCTCCCGCGACTATTCCGCCGTCGAGCCGGCCACCGGCAACCAGGAGATCGACGGCAAGCTGGGATTCCCCAACCCATTCAACGGGTTCGGATTTCCGCGCCTTCCATATTCTCTGAACACCGGGACAGCGACCGCGATTTCTTACGATAGCTGCTGCAACCCGAACATTACCTTCACGCACTACTACAACATCGATCAGAACTTCACCAAGATCAAAGGCCGTCATGAATTCCAATTCGGCGCGCGCTTCCGTTGGGAAACGCTGAATGAGCTGGAGGACCAGCACGGGCAACAAGGTGAGTTGGATTACAACAACGTGTCGGCTACCGCGATCCTCAATACGGGTTCCGGTAACACGTTTACCGCCCAGAACTTTACCGGGTCGGTAGCCGCGCAGTTCTTCCTCGGACTTGGCGCATATAGCGCGCGATTCAACCGCCAGGCCATGCCCGTCAGAGACAGCGAAACCGCTCTCTATTTCCAGGACAACTTCAAAGTGAATTCCCGGCTGACGCTGAATTTTGGGCTGCGCTACGAGATCAACGTGGTGCCCTATTTCACCGACAATTCGGGCGTCAGTTTCGATGCCGTGAATCACAAGATCGTTCTCGGGACGTCGCTCGACAAACTGATTCAGTTGAAGGACGTGAACCCGCTGGTCGTCGCGGCATATCAGACCTACGGGTTGCAGTACGAAACCGCGCAGCAGGCCGGGCTGCCGTCGAGCCTCGTGCGTACCAACTATCGGGACTTCAATCCTCGGGCCGGTTTTGCCTACCGGATCACCACGGGACGCAAGCCGCTGGTAGTGCGCGGAGGCTTTGCGCAGTTCGGGTATCCTGAGCCGGCACGTTTGTTTACCGCGCAGTTTTCGCTCACGCAACCTTACCTCGGAGTCTTCCAGAACAATCCAAACTCCGCGTCGCTCAGCCCGGATGGACTGTCGAACTATTTCCTCCGCGCCGCTCCGACGATCGTTGCAGGCAAGAACAGCGCGGACGCGTTGAACCTCACCTCCGTCACAATCTCTCCCGGCGGTGGGCAGATGTTCTATCTGAACCCGGACCAGCCGACTGAGAAATCGATGCAATGGAATCTGACTTTCGAGAAAGAAATTATGTCCAACACCGCCGTGAGAGTCGGTTACATTGGACAACACGGGTATCTTCTCAATAAATCGTGGAGGTTCATAGGCGGACCCCGGAAGCGGATGCTAAAGACGTAAGCGGAGCCTGTAACATTTTTGGTTGTTGTTGTTCGATTTCGCTGGACAAATCGCTGCAGCTGTTCTAAGCTGAACTGGATGAGTGACAGCCAAGCTGGAATCAGCGCAGTCGATCAGATTCTCCACAAGGTTGATCTGGCCGGCATCCAGGACGAGCGTGCCCGCGAATGCATCCGGTTGTTGCTGAACCTGATCGAATCACTGACGGCGGATTGCGCAAAGCCCACGCTGAGAACCTGTATTTGCGAGAGCAACTTAACCGCCGCAAAGGTGGAGGGGGCAAAGGGGACCGGTCCAAAGACAGTTCGGCGGCGGCCTCACAGTCATCGGAAAAAGAGCGAGGGGAGCCTTCGGAAACGAACCAGCGCACCAAGCGTAGCAAGCTGGACCGGGTTCGGGCAGACCGGGAAGAGGTACTGAAAGTAGACCGGACATCCCTTCCACCGGATGCCGAGTTCAAGGGCTACGAAGAGGTGGTGGTGCAAGAGTTACGCTTCGTTACGGATAATGTGAAGTTTCGCAAGGAGAAGTATTACGCGGCCTCAACAGGCCGAACCTACCTGGCGCCGCTGCCCGCTGGCTACCGCGGTGAATTCGGTCCCAATCTGAAGAGCCTGTGCGTGCTGTTTTCTCATTTGTGCAATATGACCGAGCCCAAGATCGCGGATCTGTTGGACAACCTGGGCATCGTGATCTCCAGCGGCCAAATATCGGCGTGGCTCACGGGCGCATACCCGGAAATCCAGGAGGAAAAGCGAGCAATCGTGGAAGCCGGATTGAATAGCAGCGCGTGGCACCACATGGATGACACGGGCACGCGTGTGAATGGTGTAAACCAGCACTGCCAAGTCATCTGCAATCCGCTGTACGGAGCTTACTTCACGACTGCCCGGAAAGACCGGCTGACCATAATCGACGTGCTGCGTAATGGGCGCGAGCGGATATTCCGCCTCAATGAGGAGGCCTTGGGCTTGATGGTCCAGTTTGGGATATCGCAGCGGGTTTTAGAGCGAGTGGGGCAGTTGCCGTTCCATCAGGACTGGAGCCAGGAGGAGTTGCAGCGAAGGCTGACGGAGCAGATTCCAGATCTGGCCTCAGGGGCCCGCCACCGGATTATAGAGGCAGCGGCTCTTTCGGCGTATCATGCCGAAAGCGGGCATGTGCGCCTTTTAGTATGTGACAATGCCAAGCAGTTCCAACTCGTGGCTGACGAGCTAGCCTTATGCTGGGTTCACGACGGGCGGCATTATCAGAGCATGGCGCCGTGCGTGCCGCGACATCGTGAATGGCTGGAAGCGTTTCGCAAACGCTACTGGGATTTCTACAAACAACTGCGCGCCTACCAGCAGGCTCCCACCAAGGAACGGCCGGCGCAGTTGCGAGAGCAATTCGACGAACTATTTTCTACAGTGACGGGTTACGATGGACTGGATCAGCGGATCGCCAAAACCAAAGCCGATAAGACGTACTTGCTGAGGGTGCTGGAACATCCCGAGATTCCACTGCACAATAACCCGGCGGAGTTGGATGCGCGAACACGCGTCAGAAAGCGCGTGGTGAGCTACGGCCCGCGTTCGGCAGCGGGCGCTCAGACTTGGGACGCAATGGAAACGCTGCTCAGCACAGCCAGAAAACTCGGAGTGAACTTCTTTCAATACATTCGGGACCGAGTCTGCGGCGCTAGGCGGATGCCATCATTGGCCGAACTGATCAAACAACGAGCGGAAACGATGGATCTCAGTTCTTCGTGGGCACCTACGTAACCAACCCCGGTTTATTGAGAAGATACTAACACGGGTACAATGCGCCGACGATTGACGATTTCAACGAGCCGATTCCGAGTTATATCTGGTACTCAGCCACGCACCAACCGCTTCCGACCGGTAATTTCGCGGGCGTTTTGACGCGTGCGTACGACAAGACTGGCGCTTATGGTGAAATTCAGGAGTACGATAAGGTCGGCTGGTCGAACACGTCGGCTTTCCAGGTCGAGGTAGAACACCGGTACGCGAAGGGCTATGCCTTCCAGTTGTACTATGTGATGAGTAACGTGCTGCGGGCCGGCGGCGATTCGTGGTTCGGCAACGGCTACAGCGGCGTCCAACGGCCCGAACAGTTTCTGCCCGGCGCGGTTCCAGATAACCTCCACGACCGGATCAGGTTCCTCTGGTACGCCCGCGATCCAACCATTCCGAAGCATGCAGTGAACGGTAACTTCCTCGTGGACCTTCCATTCGGGAGGGGCAAGCTCCTGGGCCGCAGCAGCGGCCGGGGAATAAATGCCCTTATGGGCGGCTGGCAGACGGCCGGAAGCCTGACGCTCAACAGCAGCTATACGACGGTGACGACGAACTTCTTTGGACCGTACAACAAGATTCAGACTTACGGAAAGCAGTATCCGATTCAGAATTGCACGAGCGGCGTCTGTTACAACGGGTATCTTTACTGGAACGGTTACATCCAGGCGAACCTGATCGATCGGAAAGACGCAGCCGGCCAGTGTACGGGTATTTGCGGCATCCCGTCAAACTACCAGCCTTTCGCGCAGCCGTTCTACCCAACGCCGGCGAACGGCGGCAGCTCGAGCGATCCGAATTCCCAATACTATGAGTCAAACACTGTGTTTGTGCCGCTGACTAATGGCACGACTCAGGCCCTGTCGTACAATCCCGGGCTCAATCCCATGCAGAACCAGTATTTCCTCGGCCCATTCCACTGGACGATGACCGCTTCATTGTTCAAGACTGTGCACCTCACGGAGAAAATGTTGCTGCGTATTAACGCGGATTTCCTGAACAACGTGTTTAATATGCCGGGTACTCCGAACCCAAGTGGAACCAGCGGCCTGATCTCGACCCAGAGCTCGGCCAATTCGCCTCGCACATTGCAGTTGACTGGACGAATCACGTTCTAGCGACGCGTGGGAAAAAACAGGAACGCACCGATGAGTCCGTCGCCGTGCAGAGCACGACGTGACTTTGACCTACGGCGAATCCGATCGCTCGGGGTAAGCTCATAGGTTGAACAGTCCGGAGGTGCCCTCTCCCCGCATCGTGAGAGCATTCGCTGTACGACTGTTCGTTGGGCTTTCCCCTCGGGATATTCAACCACTGGGTGGGACGATGAATTTCACGCCGAGCTCGCTTCGTGCTTAATTCAGTAGTCAACGACACGCTGGTGAATCCGGTGTGGGCTCGATAGTACGGCGATGCTTTAAAGCGAACGCAGTGGAGCGTGTCCCCTTCTTCGGACTATACGGATTGATGAATCAACTTGGGGTCCAAGAATCGCACGTGAAAGGAAATTTAGAGAACGCCTCAAGAAATGGCTAAAGTTAATTTGTCTTTGCTGACCGGAGTGCGCAGCTGTTCTCGTGGAGAACGGCTGATTCCTTGTACTCGATCACGCCCTCGCCATCCGTGGGCTATGTTCTCACCAAACACCAGCTTGGGTTTCACCGAGTCATAGATGTGAAAAGAGCGAAGTGCTGACTCCGCGCGCGCCCGTAGGGCGCGTGCTGCGGATTGGCGATCGCAATGTGGTTTACACTCAGCTCTCTCAGGAATTGATGCCCAACTTCTGCACGTCATCGATATCAACATCCCAATCGCCGCGAACCTCAGCGGACGCCACGCACGCAGGCATCCTCGATGCCGTGGCAGCAGCCTCCGCGCCCGGAGTGGTGCTTCTCCAGGTACTCCGAAGTGAAATTGGCCCGACTTGGCGGCTTTCGGCGATACCATTCGCCAAGTCGGCTTTGCGTGAGCGGTCGCGGCGCGTCCGTTGGTCAGACTAGAAGCTCACCTTTAACGCGAACTGCAAAATCCGCGGCGCACCGGCGGTCGTAATCGTCCCGAAGTTGCTCGCGTTCAAGTTCGTGACCGGATTTCCGAAATTTGGGCGATTGAAGACGTTGAAAAACTCCGCCCGGAACTGTGTTCCGGCCTTTTCCTTGATCAGGAAAGCCTTCATCAGCCCGAAGTCCATATTCACCAGTCCTGGGCCGCGCAAGAAATTCCGTGGAGACGTGCCGAACGTGCCCAGACGCATTAGGGGCAAATGCCGCGGTATTGAAATACTCGCGGATGAACTGTCCGTCCGGCCGGCTGGAACTGAGATAGGGATTGCCCACTAAATCCGCATGATCGACCCCGTCCCCGCTGCGCGAATTGTCCACGCCCGAAAGAATTGTGAAAGGCGATCCGCTCTGCAGAGTCAGAATGCCTGTCGATTCCCAGCCTCCGATCATGTTCCGGACAAGTGAATTGCTTCGCTTCAGTTTGGGCAGCGACCAGACGTACGAAGGCACGAACCGGTGGGTGTGGTCGAAATCCGATAGCCCGCGATTCGCGCTCAGACTCGTCGGAATGATAGGGGTACCCTGCCCCGGTTCAGCGTCCATCGAACCGATGTCGATCGATTTCGACCACGTATAGCTCGCTTCAAACGAAAGACTCTGCGCCACCCGCCGCTCCACCGCCAGTTGCAGTGAGTTATAGCTGGAAGTGGCGTCGGAAGGCGAATTGAGCACTTCGCCGAAATTGGCGAACGGACGGCTCTGCTGCGTGTTCGCCACCGTCGCCCCCGGAATGTAATGCGCGTAATTCACATCCATTACGTACGAAAGGTGCCGGCCCTGATTGCCGATGTAGCTGCCGCGCACGGCCGTGTTCCGCATCACCTCGCGCTCGACCGTGAAATTGAAGCTCTGCTGGTAACTGGGGCGCCAGCCTTGCGAAAAGACGCCGAACTGGCCCAGCGGAACCGGGAACGCAACATCCCGCGGAGGCGCAAAAGGCGCGTAAGACTGCGGGAAAGGATTCGCAGCTCCGGCGTACGGGTTTGAAAAGTTCACGCCGTAGATCGTCACCTGATCGCTGAACGGCGCGGAGTCCACGTAGGTGTTATATTGCTCTGTCCACAGCGGATTCCAGAACAGGCCGAAGCCGCCGCGAATCACCGTCCGCTGCCCGAGCGATACGCGAAACCGAATCGCGGCGCCAAACCCCCAAGTAGCGATTGAATCCGCCTGCAGGGCATCCGGGGTCGCCCGCCAGCAGATAGCCCGCGGAGCATTCGGAAATCGTGTCGACTGGTTGCCGGGCACGAAGCACTCGACCCGGCCCAGATCGTCCTGCGGCGGAAACATCGGGTCCCAGCGCAGTCCGAGGTTCAGGGTCAGGCTCGAAGTCAAACGGAAAGTTGTCCTGGACAAAGAATCCCCATCGGTTCTCGCGAAGTCTCCTTGAATTCACCTCCGCCCTGCCAGAACTGGTAAACGTCGCCGAGCATGTAGTCGGCCATAGCATTGCCGCTGATCGAGCCGTTGAAAGTGAACTGCCCCATCTGCCGGAACTCGTTCTTGATGCTGTTAGAGGTTTGGATGTACTCGCCGCCGAACTTGAGCTCGTGCTTGCCATGAATCCAGGTCAAAGTGTCGGAGACCTGAGTATCGGTCTCATGCAAGTCATACTGCCAGCCCGGACGCGCCGTGAATCCGCCCGAGATGCTGATGTAAACCGATGACGGGATCCGGCACAGCGATGCCCTGTACCCCGGCCTGCTGGAAATTTAGCGGAAGCTTGA
This sequence comes from Terriglobia bacterium, assembly GCA_963767545.1. GTDB lineage: Bacteria > Acidobacteriota > Terriglobia > Bryobacterales > Bryobacteraceae > CAVVFX01. The sequence continues at coordinate 69,202 of CAVYEV010000015.1, read as the reverse complement.
CGGCGCCCCAATCATTAAACTGTCGGTCGGCCCGGAACCCGAAAGTGAAGCTGTTCAGCAGGCGTCGGCGTAATCGTGTAAACATCGTCCGACACGACAGATGGCTGTAGGGCTGCATTGATTTCGCCACTCCCGATCCGGTCATCGTGGCGTAGTCCTGTCACGTTTCCCGTGAAAGGTTGAGTGAAGTTGTTGTAGAAGTACTTGCCGTCATCCGGTGGTTGCCCGACGCATCCAGTCCACCTTGCCCGTGTATTCCTGCTGGTTGTTGATCGTAGGCGTTCCGTCAAGCCGCGACCCGTCCACCGTACCGGGTCCGGCAGATACTTCAGGAACGCGATGCGCGACGGGACTCAAGCGCGACGCAGGAATCTACGTTTCCCGGGAAACGGCGTATTTGTGATCGGATCGATTACCGGTTTGATGACGGCAGAGAAATTTCCTGTCCGCTCCGCGGTCGTCGGAAGAAACTGTTTTGTGACCACCGCGTTGCTGCGGATTGTCGTGCCCTTGCGGCGAAAAGAAAAAGAACAGCTTGTTTTTGATGATTGGGCCGCCGAATGTACCGCCGAACTGATTGCGCTTCAATGAGTCCGTGGTCGCTGCGAAGAAGTTCCGCGCGTTAAGATCGCCGTTGCGAAGAAACTCGAACGCCGAGCCATGGAACTGATTCGTGCCGGACTTGGTCACCACGCTCACCACCGCTCCCGTCGCGTTCGCATATTCGGCGCTGAAGTTGTTCGTCTGCATGCCGAACTCTTCGACGGCGTCCGGGTTCGGGATACTCGCCGCTGTAGTTCTGATACGAATTCACGTTCGTCGCGCCATCCAGCAGGAAATTGACCCCGGTGTTGCGGCTCCCGTTCACTACGAACGCGTTTCCCACCACGCCCGCCGACGACACCGTCTCCAGCACGCCGGCCTGCACCGTAACAATTGAGTAATGTCCCGCCCGTTTAGACGGCAGATCTACGATGCGCTGCTGATCAACCACGCGATTGATCGTCCCGCTCTGCGTATCGACCAGCGGCGCGAGCGCAGCCACCGATACCGCTTGCGACACGGAGCCCACCGCCAGCCTGACGTCGATCATGGCATTGTCCCCAACGCCCAGAGTGACATTCGGATGGCTGACCGGGCTGAAGCCCTCCTTCGAAACCGTAATCGTGTAATTGCCCGGCGGCAGCAGCGGAACAATGTAATACCCTTCCGAATTGGAGGTTACCGTCCTTTCCGTGCCCGTGTTCACTTGCGTCGCGGTGACCTTCGCCTGCGGCACCCGCCCGCCGGTCACGTCCGAGATCGTTCCCACGACTTGCGCGGTCTGTCCCCACGACATCGGAATCAGCAGAATGAAGACGACAAGTGCGCACACGATCGTACACGGCCGGAAAGTTAGTATTTGCATCGACGTTCCATCCTGTAAATAAACGATTTAAGGGACAATAAAAGCCTATAACGACGAATTTAGTCGCTCAGTCACCAGCCCATCCAGCGTCGCCACGTCCCACTTGGCCTCCGCGACGACCTCGACATTCGAGAGCTTCGAATACGCGGCCTTCACGGCATCGATGGCGGCGGTTTGGCCGGCTGCGGTCACCGCTCCCGCCATCACGATTCGCTTGGGACCGCTTAGCTCCGTCAGATCGGTGTGCTGCAGAACCCCGGAAGGTAGTTGGCAAACGGATGATTGTAATACTCCGTTTCCACGATATTGCGGAAGGACACCAGCCCGCCCGAGAGATAGATAACGGAGATCTCGGAATCGAGCGCTGCGGCAAATTGTGCCGGCACAGTCATTTCGCCGCGGGCAGCCACCGCCAAAGGATGTCCCGTGACACCCGCGTGGTGGCGCAGCGCTTTCTGCACCGCCAGAATATCGGTGACACGCTGTCCGACAAGAGGCTTGCCGAGAATCATCGACCCCCACGCCCATTCCGCTTCCGCATTGCGCCGTTCCGCCTGGCGCGCTGCGCCTCGCCCCATTTCGGGCGTCAGGTCACCCACACCACGCAGGTCCGGCACGCACACGATGTGCCCATTTCCCGCCAGCATCTGGTAAAGCCCGCCCTCCTGCCAGCCACCGCCGTTTCGCCCCGATGGTTCCAGCAACAGCAAGACAGATTTCACCGCGCCGCCCGTCTTGGGCCGGAACAGCCACGCCGGCAGATATACGTGCTGCGCGGACGGAATCTCAATCGCCTCGATCAGGCAATCGTCGGAGGGGACCGTTTTCAAAACTCGCGCCGTCAAGCCCGCCGGTGGCAATTCTGCTCCCAGCATCGTCTTCAAGTCCGTTGGGGTTTGGGACTTGCGCAACATTGCCAGCGTCATGGAAAAGGGAGTCTCGCCCGAAAAGGAACGCACCGTATTGCCGGAACTTGACACCCACAGCGTAGAATCGGACTCCGGTTTGGTCGAGGGCTCAACTTCCACGCGCGCCGCCTCGTTCTTCAGCCAGCGCGCAAACCAGTTGTACACCAGCAGGCGCGTGTCATAAGACAGGCCATGCGGAAGCGGCGTGCCGCCCCAAGCGATCCGGTCTTCGTGACCGAGCACGCCGTAAACCTTTCGCAGCTTTTGAAACTCTTCCCAACCGCTCGAAATGTAGCGCGGCGAATACGTTCCGAAAAAATCTCGGTCACTCACGCTGATGAACAGCGGCTTGGGCGCTAGCGGATAGAGAAGATCCCAACGATCGAATCCGAGCGGACCGGAGCCCACAAAGTCCTGCTCCGCATCGTCGGTCGATCCCGGCCCGATGAAGTTATTGCACGCAAAGTTCTCGGTGATTCCACTGCAAACCACCGCGGCCGCAACCCGGTCGTCCACGGCGGAGAGAAACATCGTCGTGGTACCTCCGCCAGACTGCCCAGCCGCGCCAATGCGCTTGGGATCGACCATAGGATGGGCGGCCAATACGTCCATGCTTCGTATCGCGTCCCAAACCTGCATGCGTGTAACGCTTTGACCAACCAGCAGCATCGGCCGACCAGCGTGGGAATGTTCGTCTGTCGGCGAAGGCCCCGATCGCATCCCCACCGACTTCGGATAGTAGATCCGCTCGCCCTGACCCATGGGATCGAACCCGAGCACCAGGTATCCCAGTTGCACCAACCCCTGGCAGCATCGCTGATACGTGGGGCCGGCCTTTCCGTTCGCAGCGTGACCCATTTGAACCAGTACGCCCGGAAACGGCGGCTGGTGCAACTTCGGAATATACAGGTTGGCCGTGACGAACAAGTTTGGCTGGCTCTCATAAACCAGTTTCTCGACACGGTAGTGCTCGCGCTCGAACCCAGGCAAGGTACGCACATTCAGCGGTGTTCGTTCAGGTTCTCCGCCGATCACCTTCCAGAAAGTCTCGCGCGCCCATCGTTGACGATCGCGCACCGCGGCCGGGGTTGTTACCGCGGCGAGTGCCGCGTTCCGCTTCGTGTAGGCCTGCGCCGCCAGACCTTCCAGGAAATCCGGCAGACAGCGGAAGTAATCGCGGTAAGAGACACCAGGATATGTGGAGGAGTTGGATGTAGTCCCTGCGCCCCTGAGAGACGCAACCGGTGGAAGCGCGGAAAGAGCCCAAAGCAATTGACGCCGTGTCATGACGAGTTCATTTTGGCACATCGATCTTGTGCAGAGCCAAGTCGTAGGTTCTGCTCCCTCCACCGGGCGCTTCAAGTAGCCGCAGCGCGCCCAAGGTCCGAGGGCAGGGATTCGCCATCGACGACGAGGAAGACGTCCTCGGATGTCGCGGCATCGGCGCGGCTCTTTGACGCGGACGGCGAAGTCTCTGGAGCAATTGTGTTTTGGGCAGCACGAGCGAGATCACGGGAGACAATCTAACGAGGCCGGGGCGATGGTCTGCGAGAATTCGCTCGCATTCGCGCGAACGTGGCCGGTGATGATCGGCGACATCGGCGTCGTGACCCGCGTAGCCTCGCTTGCTCTTGCGCCGGAGTTTATAAAGGAATAACAAACAGCGTGATCGCGGCGTCCCTGTTCCGTAGCGACGTCCGGGGCGGCAAGCAAAGCATCCAACTCAGGCTCTTCGAGATAAGGCACCCGCGACTTGCCAGTTCGCTTGAATGGCACCGCCCTGATCTGGCTGCACCACGGAAGATGTTCTGGGCTTTGCTCGCCGATGAACCGGACCAGAGCGTGAATGGCGGCAAGCCTCTGGTTTCGAGTATTCACGCTGCAACCGCGATTCTTCTCCAGATGAGTAAGGAAGGCTCGGAGTACGTCAGCGGTCAAATGATCCACCTGTAGACAATCAACCGCCTTCTTGACGCGGATAGCCGCAAAAGGCAGCAACAGTCGGAGGGTATCGCGATAGCTCTGCTGAGTGTTCTTCGAAAGGTTCCGCTCGCCTACCAGATGTTCAAACAGAAAGCGCCGAACCCATGGACCAAGGCTCGACCGATCAGTCACGCTTCGCCTCTGGCCGTGCGTAAAGCTCGAAGCACCCGCTCGCCTGCTGGAGGAGCTCTCTGGTTAGCGACAAATAGCGCGTCGTTTCGCTCATTCGTGCGTGACCAAGGTAGGTCGACAAATGCGGAAGCAGGCGCTGCACATTCTTGACTTCGGGGTACCACGTCACCAGTCGCATTATGGCAAAGGCGTGCCGAAAATCATGAAGCCTCGGCTGGTAACGGGAACCATCATGGCCCTTGATCCCCGCCTCTCTGCGAAGCCGCGTGAATATTCCCTCGGCCGTTCGCCGCATTACAAGCGTTCCGTCGGTCGTTGCCAAGAATGGTGAATCCGTCGTGTGGGGCAAGGCGGCCCATTGTTGCTGGAAATAGTACCTCAAAACCTTCCCAAGATCTGGCCCGATTGGCACCAGGCGAGTCTTGAAAAACTTTGTTTCCCGTATGGTCAGGATAAGCGTCTTGAGTTCCACGTCAGGAATCTTTAGCGTCACGGCTTCACTGATCCTCAGGCCTGCTCCGTACAGCAAAAGAAGCAATACCCGGATAGTTCGTGGTGTCAATCGCCAACTGGGCCGGTGCCTTGATTCCGCGGCATCCAGAAGTTTCCTAACGTCCGCCGCCGAATAGATGTATGGACGAAATTCAATTGGTCTTGGTGGCTTCAATTTCGGCAGTGGCGAAGTGGTGATGTAGTTCCTCGATAGGGCGTAGCTGAACAGACAGTTCAAAGTGCTGAACCTGGCAAACCAAGCGTTTGTCGCGGGACACCGCCCGTCGACGAATTTCAGGTGTGACTTTTCGAATATCTAATCCTCCCGCCACTCGCGCAAAGCCGCGCAGGATGATGGACCGACTGGTGTAACGTCTTCCCAGGGACCGTTTGTATTCGATGGAACTCTGCGATGGCGAGTTCGGTCTTCATGACAGTCCCTCAAGGCTAATGCGAGCGACCTCGCGCAGCGAGGCCAGATCACCCCGACGGTAAACTGGCGTGGATTTCCTTTCACTGCGTGCAACGTGATGGATCACCTGTTTGAGATCCAGTGCGGCGACCTCGCGAAGCGCCGAGAGGTTGACCTTAGCATAGATCTGTGTCGATTCCGTGGAGGCGTGTCCCAGATGGTCGCCTACCTCCTTGAGACTGAAACCGTTCGAAATGAGGTGCGTGGGGACGCATGGCGCAGTCCGTGCGGTCCGTACTTTCGAAGGCGCAGGCCCAAGCATTTTTGTCTGCGCCGTGTCGCTGACGCGAGTCCGGTCCTGGAAAGAGGCCGGAACGGCTGCGTGAGGGACAAGAACACCTCGCAATGGGAACTTCTGGGGCGAACGTTCTGCAGATAACTGAGTAAGGCCTCGCCGCGGAGACTGCCCGCTTCCGTTGTGCCAGCCACCAGAAAAATGGCTGAAAACAGTCTCGTCGATTCTGGATCGTCACTGGTGAAGAGCCGCACTCGTCCTGCAGGTAAGCACAGAAGGAATTCAGCAGGTTCGCGCCGGGACACTGCCGGTGGTTCTGAGCCCGCAGGAAGTCCTGCAGTTTCTCGGCTGCGTCGGTAGCACCAAGCACCATGCAATCCTCTCCACTTGTTACGCTGCTGGATTGCGGATCTCCGAGGCCGTTTGTCTGGTGCCAACCGACATCGATAGCCAGCGCATGGTCATCCGTGTCGACCAGGGTAAAGGCCAAAAGGATCGCTACGTGATGCTGTCGCCGAAACTGCTGGAGATCCTCCGCAATTGGTGGCGAGTGGAGAAGCCCAAGCAGTGGCTCTTCCCTGGTGATATTCTTGGCCAGCACATCAGCAGAGACGCAGTGGGGCAGGCCTGCCAGAAGGCCCGCCAACTCTCAGGTATCCGAAAACCCATTTCGCCGCATTCTCTTCGCCACGCCTTCGCGGTTCACTTATTGGAATCCGGCACGGATGTCCGGACCATTCAACTGTTACTCGGACACCGCAGCCTGGCGACTACCGCTCGATACTTGCGGATCGCCAGCAGCAAGGTGTGCGCTACATCCAGTCCGCTCGACCTGCTCCCACATCCCATCCCTGTTGAGTCCAAACCCGCCACTCCTCAGTACTTCTGAGCCGCGGGCAGATGGATCGCCCGAAGTTCGAATTGGCGGATATCTTACGCCGCTACGGCGAAGCCTATAGGCAAAAGCATGGCGCGTCGATGTCCACTGCACAGCGATGCGTCATGACTGCCGTTGAGGTGTGCCGGACAGCGGCCCTCGGCGGTCAGATTGAACAGTGCGATCAGTGCGGTCATCGGCGCTTTTCATACCGATCATGCCGCAACAGACACTGTCCAAAGTGTCAATCGCTGGCCCGCGCTGAGTGGATTCAACACCGCCAGGCCGAACTTCTCGACTGCGAGTACTTCCATGTCGTCTTCACAGTGCCGGAAGAGATTGCCTCGATCGCCTACCAGAACAAGGAAGTGGTCTACAGCATTCTCTTCCGGGCCACGGCCGAAACTCTACGCACCATAGCAGCCGATCCCAAACACCTGGGCGCGGAGATCGGCTTCTTCGCCGTGCTCCACACCTGGGGGTCGAATCTACTGCATCACCCACACTTGCATTGTGTGGTCCCCGGCGGCGGAATCTCACCTGATGGTTGTCGTTGGATCACTTGCAAACCCGGGTTCTTCCTGCCGGTACGGGTCTTGTCGCGCCTGTTCCGCCGCCTATTTCTGGAGCATCTCCAGGACGCCTTCGACTTGGGCAAACTGCAATTCTTCTCCTCCCTGGAATATCTCCGGGATCGCTGCGCGTTTGCCCGTTACTTGGCGCCTGTGCGAAGGGCGGAATGGGTCGTCTATGCCAAACGGCCCTTTGCTGGACCCAAACAAGTGCTGGACTACGTCGGACGCTACACCCATCGCGTGGCGATCTCGAACAATCGCCTGCTGGACATCGAAAACGGTCAGGTTCGTTTCAGGTGGAAGGACTATCGAAACCAAAGCCAGCAGAAAACCATGACACTCTCCGCCGAGGAATTCATTCGCCGATTTCTCCTCCACGCTTTGCCGGATGGATTCCATCGCATTCGCTATTACGGCTTTTTGGGCAATCGCTATCGGCAAGAGAAACTCGCCCGATGTCGCCAGCTACTGGGCATGGCGCCTCCAGAAGTGCTTTCAGAATCACCGTCCCCGGATTACCGTGATCGGCACGAGGAACTCACTGGAACTTCGCTGCGCCAGTGCCCAGTGTGCCACCGTGGCCACATGGTGACGGTCGAGTTGCTAGAACCCCGCAGATCGCCGGCACTGAAGGACACCTCATGAGCAGCATCGTCGGACTCGCCAGATCACGGCCACCACATGTTTGGTTCCACCAACGCTCAGGGAAACCTCTGTCTTTCACTGCGGCGATTCTCCTGTGGACACAGTCAATCTCAGCAAACCGGACGCTTTCAACCAGTCGGAATTGCCACATCAACCGGCATTAACTGCAATACCACGTTCCTCCACCGGGCTATTTACCTTCGTTCACGGCTCTCCGGCCATTCAATACCCATAGCACGGGCATCGTGGAGTGGTTTAGTCCAATCCATTTTTAGCCCACCGTCGCGGCTGTCGGCATTGCGGCATCCCTCTGACGTTTCGGCGCCGCGCCGCCGGGCTAAAAATGCTCTGCATTATCTTCCGATCACACAATTCGATGAATGGTGCCGGCAGGTGATGCGGTCCCGCATCCAGCCGATGAAGAAGATTGCCCGGTCTCTACGCCAGCGCCGCGAACCGATCCTCAACTATTTCCGCGCTCAGAAGCTGCTTTCCAGCGGCGTTGTCGAGGGTCTGAACAACAAGGCTAGAGTCACCATGAGAAAATCCTACGGTTTCCGCACCTTCCGCTGCCTCGAACTTGCGCTCTATCACTTACTTGGCAAGTTGCCCGAGCCGGAATCGACCCACGAATTCTTCTGACGAACCTAAATTACCGCGACCGTGGGCGACCTCACGAAGGACTACATCGCCAAGATGGAGGACGTGCTGGCGACGTATGAACAACCATATGATCCCCAGGAGCCAATGATCTGCCTGGACGAGAAGCCGCGCTAAACATGTGCATGAATTCAAGGTCAGACGAATGTTTCCACGGGCGACTTCTTTCTGGTCGCTTCGCCAGTTTTTTTCCCGGTCGAGGGCGTCCGTACAAATCCGTGATGACTCCGGGTATAAATTCAAGGTCATCCATGACGAATCGATCGTGTTGGCGCCGACGGGCGACTCAAGGCCGGATCGATTCCGCCAGTTAAACGTGAAATTACACCGCCTTCGGTTCTACTGCGCAGAAAACGTTGGCTGTGCCACAGCGTTCATATTCGTCCGTCGATCTGTTGATCCAAGCACCACTTGAGATTATTCCGATGAACCCGATCCACGGAAACTACGTGACTGAAACGGGCGGCGACTCGGACCTGCGCTGCAACTGCGAGGGCAAACTCATCCTCCTGTTGCTCTCGTCGCGGCGTTCATCGAAGCTACCGGTGAATTTCCCAGATGCGGTGACCACAGTAACTTGACGATACCCCTCAACGCTCCGAGTTGTCGCACACCCAAGAGTCAGCCAGTGCCCACACGTTCCGGTTCAAACCGTCATAGTTTGATAATCCTGAACTGAAGCAGGAGGCTGGCTTCGCTGATAACATAATGGACGCGAGACTTGCGCCACGCTACTAGACCGCTTTTGACTTGGGGTTTCGCTATTTGTTATAACGTCAGAACTGCGGGCGCAGCGGGGACGCCCTAGATATGGCAGCGAAGAAGAAGATTGCAACGGAATCGGAGAAAATGAGTGTCAAGAGCAAGGCAGCGGCAGCTACATCCTCCGGGGTAGTCCGCGATGCGGCAGCGGTTAGCGCTGTCGACGAACAACTGCGGCGCTACGAAGAGGCCTATCGGCTCTTCCGGGCCCAGGATTTTGCGAACGCTAAAGTTGCGTTCGATCTTGCGATCCAGGGTCCGCAGCGGGATCTCACCCATAACGCCCGCCTCCACGTCGCTATGTGTGAACGCCGCCTGCAGTCGGCGCAGGTGGAACTCGCGACTGCCGAGGAGAACTATAACTACGGTATCGCCCGGCTGAATGCCCGGGAACTTCCAGCCGCCCGCCGCCACTTCGAATCCGCCCTCTCCATGGCCCCGAACAGCGACCATATCTTCTATGGGCTTGCTTTGTGCTGCGGTCTCGCTGGCGATCTTCAGGGTTGTTATGAGAACCTAAAACGTGCCATCGATTTACAACCCAAGAACCGTCTTATTGCCCGTCAGGATGCGGACTTCAATACCATTGTGCAGCACCCGGTTTTCCATCAGTTGCTCTACGAAAAGCCCTGAACAGTGCTTTCTTTTCCCTAGGGATTCCCGTGACTGATCCCTTGCGCGTCGTCGCAATGGGGGGTGGTAGCGGCCTTTCCACGCTCCTCCGCGGCCTGAAACGCTTCGCGAATCCACAGGCCGAAATCCCGGTCGACATTACCGCCATCGTCACTGTCACGGACGATGGTGGCAGCTCCGGACGTCTCAGGCGCGATTTCGACGTGTTGCCTCCCGGCGATATCCGCAACTGCATGGTCGCCCTTTCGGAAGACGCCGGCCTCATGTCGCGCCTTTTTCAATATCGCTTCCAGGAGGGCCGGGGACTTCGCGGCCACAGCTTCGGCAACCTGTTTCTAACGGCGCTCACGAACATCTCCGGCGATTTCCATGAAGCCGTTCGCCAATCTTGCGAAGTTTTGGCCATTCGCGGCCAGATCCTGCCCTCGACCATCTCCAATTGCCAGCTCGAAGCCGAATTGGACGACGGTTCGATTGTGGCCGGGGAAACCCGCATCAGCCGCAGCCGCCGGAAAATCAAACGAATTCGCCTGGAGCCTGGCCGCTGCCGTCCACTTCCTGAAGCTCTCGACGCAATCGCTAACGCCGACCTGATTACGCTCGGTCCCGGATCCCTATTTACTAGCGTCATCCCGAATTTGTTGGTTCATGGAATCCCCGCCGCGATCCAGCGCTCACCCGCGGTAAAAGCCTATTTCGTTAATCTCATGTGGCAACCCGGCGAGACCACCGACTTCAGCGCCGCCGATCACGTCCGCTCGATCCTGCGCCACGCGCCCAAGCTGAAACTCGACTATGCGATCCTGAACTCACGTCCCATCCGCCCGGCCTTGAGGGCCCGTTACGCCCGGCAGGCGGCGAAACCGGTGGAGAACGACGCCGATTCGATTCGCAAGCTGGGGATCGAAATAGTAATGTCCGACCTGCTCGAAGAGAGCGAGAAGGTGCGGCACAATTCGGCAATTGTAGCCGACATTGCCGTCGGCCTCGCTCGCGAAGGCCGCCGCCGCAGGGCAACCGAAGTTCCGAACGATAACAGCCGATGAGAAACGATACTGCAGTTGTAATTTTAGCGGCGGGTCTTGGGACCCGCATGAAGTCGCGTCAGGCCAAGGTGCTGCATCGCGCCGGTGGCGACACCCTGGTCGGCCACGCGGTCGCGATCGCGTTGGCCAGCGTCCCTCCTGAGAGGATCTTTGTGGTGGTGGGCCATCAAGCCGACGAGGTAGAGAAAGCCGTGGGCCATCGTGGCGTGCGGTTTATTCACCAAACTGAACAAAAAGGCACCGGACACGCCGTGCTTTGCGGCCGCGAGCAACTGGAGCCGATCGGCGGCCTACTCGCGATCCTGAATGGCGATTGCCCACTCGTTCAGCCGGAGAGGATTGCCGGGCTGATCGGCAAGCAGTCCGACTCCACTTCGGCGGGAACGCTCATCTCGACGCGTCTTGACGACCCGGCAGGCTACGGCCGTGTGATTCGCGACGCGAGCGGCAATGTTCGGGCCATTGTGGAACATAAAGCCGCTACAGCGGAGCAGCGGTCCGTGGACGAAATCAATGCCGGCTTCTATTGCTTCCGTGCCGACCTGTTCTGGAAGCACGCGGGAGAGATCCGGCCGAACAATCCCGCGAGCGAATACTATCTCACCGATATGGTAGAGATTCTGATCCGCGCCGGCCATTCGATCAAGCCTTACTTCATTGCCGATTCCGGCGAGCTGCTGGGCATCAATACGCGCGTGGAACTCGCCGTCGTGGACCGCGTCTTCCGGGAACGGACCGCGCGCGATCTCATGCTTTCCGGTGTAACGATCGAGCGCCCTGAGACCGTTACCATTGATCCGGCCGTGCGGATCGGAATGGATACCGTTATTGAGCCTCACGCCCGAATTTTAGGCAACACTGTGATCGGTGAAAACTGCCGCATAGGCGCATGTTCGATCGTGACCGACTGCGAACTCGCCGACGAAGTGCAGATTCTGCCGTTCAGTCACATAGCGGCCTCGACATTCGATCGCGGCGCGCACGCCGGACCGTACGCACGCGTACGTCTGCAAAGCCATGTCGAGCCCGGCGCAATTGTAGGTAACTTCGTCGAGCTAAAAAAGACCAGGCTGGGCAAAGGATCGAAGGCGCAGCACCTTGCCTATCTCGGCGACTCGACAATCGGCGCGCGCGTGAACATCGGCGCAGGCACCATCACCTGCAATTACGATGGCGTAAAGAAATCGCCTACCGTCATTGGAGACGGAGCGTTCGTCGGCAGCAATTCGACCCTAATCGCCCCGGTCGAAATCGGCAAAGGCGCATATCTTGGCGCGGGGTCGGTCATCACGGAGGCGGTGCCGGACGATGGACTCGCGCTCGGCCGCGCCCGACAGGTGGTGAAGCCCGGTTGGGCCAAAAAGCGAAGAGAACAGGCCTGATCGGATACAAGAACATTGAAACCGGCGGAACCGTCGTATAATCAAACATAACGAGACATATTGTGACGTTCCCTACCCTGCTGCGCCTGTTTGCGCATACTCAAATGCTCCCCATCCTCGAAAGCGGTGAGGAAACCCTCGTCGGCGGTCAGGCCGTCATGGAGGGCGTCATGATGCGCGCCCCGCACAGCTACTGTGTCGCTGTCCGCAAAAGCAACGGTGAAATCGTCACCGATGAAGCTCCAATCGCCCGCATGTCCGAGAAGTACCCTATTCTCAAATACCCCATCCTTCGCGGTGTCGGAACCCTGGGACAGGCAATGAGCCTTGGGATGCGCGCGCTCAAGTTCTCCGCGGATTCCGCCATGGCTGAAGAAAATGCCAAAGTGCCGGCGGTTAAGCAGAAGGAAGCAAAGCCCCTTCCCCAATGGGCGATGATCCTGAACATAGCCATTTCGCTGCTCTTCTTTCTCTTCCTTTACAAATTCGTACCACTCTACCTGGCGACTTCGCTGAGCCACGTCTATCCTGCTCTGCAAGGCCGCATTGCCCTCAATGCGGTTGATGGCACAATCCGCATCGGCATCTTCCTGCTCTTCCTCTATGGAATCTCTCGCGCAAAAGACATCCGCCGGGTATTCGAATATCACGGCGCGGAACATAAGGTCGTCTTCAACTTCGAGTCCGGCAAGCCGGTAACCGTTGAGAACGCGCAGAAGTTCGTCACCTTTCATCCCCGCTGCGGCACCAGTTTTCTGCTGGTGGTGATGGTGATCTCGATGCTGGTCTACATGCTGATCCCGTTCGATGGCTTCACAGCGAAGCTTCTTAGCCGTATCGCGCTGCTCCCGCTAATCACCGGCCTCAGTTATGAGCTGATCCGCTTCGCTGCCAAAAGGCAAGGATCGTTTATGGCGACGCTTACCGCTCCTGGTCTATGGCTGCAACGGATCACGACGAAACAACCATCGAATGATCAGGCGGAAGTAGCCATCCAGGCGCTCGATCGTGCCATGACTCTCGAAACCGAGCAGGGCGGTCAGTTGGTCATCGCCTGACCGGCCAACCGCATCCGATGCAGTTTATTCCCCGGCTTGTTCAAATCGAATCCCGTTTCGATGAGTTGACGCACCAGCTCGTTGATCCTTCCGTCATCGGCGATGGCGATCAGTATCGTAAAGTGGCGAAGGCGCGCAGCGATCTCGAAGAGGTAGTAACCGTCTATCGCGAATGGAAGAAGGTTGCAGGCGATCTGCAGCAGGCGCACGCGATGGCGAGCGATCCTGAGATGCGCGAGATGGCAGCCGAGGAGATCGCTCAGCTCGAACCGGAACGAATCGCGCTCGAGGAGAAGCTGAGAATTCTGCTGCTGCCGAAAGATCCCAACGACGAGAAAGATGTCGTGCTCGAAATTCGCGCCGGCACCGGCGGAGACGAGGCCACGCTCTTCGCCGCCGAGGTGTTCCGCATGTACAGCCGCTACGCTGAATCGCAGCATTGGCGTATCGAGCTTACGTCGTCCAGTGAGTCGTCCGTTGGCGGACTGAAAGAAGTCATTGCTCTCGTCAGCGGCGATAAAGTATATAGCAAACTCAAATATGAAAGCGGCGTACACCGCGTCCAGCGCGTTCCGGCCACGGAGACTCAGGGACGCGTGCATACTTCGGCAATTACTGTGGCTGTGCTGCCCGAAGCCGACGAAGTGGAGCTGAAGATCGAAGACAAAGACATTCGCATTGACACGTTCTGCTCTTCCGGCCCTGGTGGACAATCGGTGAATACAACCTATTCCGCGGTCCGTTTGACACACATCCCGACAGGTACTGTGGTCTCATGCCAGGACGAAAAATCGCAGATCAAGAATCGCCAGAAGGGTATGCGTGTTCTGCGCTCGCGCCTTTACGAGATGGAGCTCGAGAAACAGCAGGCGGCCCTCGGCGCCGAACGACGCAGCATGGTGGGTTCGGGCGATCGCAGCGAAAAAATCCGTACCTATAACTTCCCCCAGAACAGGCTTACCGATCACCGCATCGGTTTGACGCTGCATCAACTAGATCAAGTCATGGACGGAAAAATCGACCAGATCATTGAGGCATTGACCACGCACTTTCAGACTGAAAAGCTGAAAGGCGAAAGCCAAGGCGTCCCGGCATAGCGGACACCTAGCCGCATTTCCTCTACAATAAGCGATGCTGGTGAGAGTGAGTGAATGATCAATCGACGCGAGTTTCTTGGTGCGGCCGCAGCGGCAGCCGCCGGCCTCAAAGCGCAAACGCCTTCGTGGCCGTCGCCGGTTCTCGATATCCATTTCCATATGAGGCGCGATGCCGAAGCTAACGTCGCCCACTTGGATGGTTGCGGCGTAACGAAAGCAAATCTTCTGACCCGCAGCAACGTGGCCGATCAGGTTCATACTCTGCAGGAGAAATATCCGGGCCGATTCGTATGGTTTGCGTCCGCCGATATCACCAAGCCGGAAGCTGCGGAATTTCTGACTGCGGCGGTGAAGAGCGGCGCAGGCGGACTGGGCGAAATCAAATTTCACGTTGCAGCCGACGGTCCCGAACTTCGCCGGATGTACGCTCTTGCCGCTGAACTCGATGTCCCGATCCTGATCCATTTTCAGGAAGTGCCTCATACCCCAACCGAGGGCGTTTTTAGTACGGGATTCAAACGCTTCGAGAACATCCTGAAAGCCTATCCGAAAACTAAATTTATAGGCCACGCCGATGCGTTTTGGGGGAATGTGAGCGCCGGTTACGCGGATGATGTGGCTTATCCAGCGGGCGCTATCAAGCGCGGCGGCTTGACCGATAAATGGCTCTCGGACTATCCCAATCTTTTCGGGGATTTGTCAGCCAATTCCGGCAACAACGCTCTTTCGCGCGATCCCGATTTCACCGCCGGGTTCCTCTCCCGGCACCAGGACAAGCTGCTATTCGGGAGCGATTGTGGCTGCGCGGATGGAAAGGGCGGCGGTGTTTCCCAGGCCAATAACCCGACGGCGAGCAGACTTGCCGGCAAATGCGTTGCGCGGGAAACCCTGACCCTTTTGCGGCAATCCGTTCCGCCAGACGTCTTCCGCAAACTGGCTTGGGAGAACACGCACAAGCTCTTGCGGCTGCGAGCGTAGGCAAGCTACCGGACAGATATTACTTCTTCCCCGCCCTGAGGCGATTGATCGTCTCAGCGATCTCCGGATCGTGGCGTACGCGTAACGCGGCCTGGAGATGAGAAATCGCTTCGCTGGTACGTCCAAGTGTCGCGAGCAGTTTTCCGAGCTTATAGTGCGCCGCCTCAGAATCGGGCGCCAGGCGCAGCACGTTTTCGTACTGAGTTATTGCATCCGGCACGCGGCCAGGAATTCCTTCAAGAGCCAGACCGAGATTAAAGTGAGCGTCGACGAAATCCGGATCGCCTCGCAATGCAGCCTCAAGGTGAGGAGCCGCTTCCAAATAGCGCCCGGTGTTTATCAGGCAAGCGCCAAGGTTGTTGTTTGCCCGGATCGAATCTGGCTTTGCGCGGAGGGCCGCTTCAAAATGCGGGATCGCGCTTCCGCAAAGCTGGCTATCGGCCAGACAGACGCCGAGATTATCGCTAGCTTCGGCGTAATCCGGCTTTATGCTTAGCGCAGCCTCGAAGTGTTCGATCGCGTCGGCGCGGCGTCCAGGCATGTTCATCAAGTAAAGTCCGAGATTGTAGTGGGCCACCGGATTGTCCTGTGTCACCTCGATCGCGCGCCGAAACAGCGCCTCACTGTTCTGCCAGTATCCGGTCTCCTTCGCGGCGAGCACCATGCAGAAAAACCAGCAGAAGGCGGCCGCCGTGGCGATTGGGACTCTTGTCCCCGGCCATCTTTTCACAACGTCCATCGCGCCCCACGCCAGCATCACCGAGATACCGATCATCGGGATGTATGTGTACCGGTCGGCGTGAGACTGCTGCCCGACCTGTACCAGTCCGACTACCGGGACCAGCGTTCCCAGATACCAGAACCAACCCATCATGAGGTACGGACGTGTCCTGCGCGCCCATATCACCAGCCCAGATACGCCCAGGATCACGCAAGCAGATACCGCCACGTGCCACACGTCTATTGTCCGCGGATACGGATAAAATACCGCCAGCCGTGTAGGCCAAAACATCTGTCTCAGATACGTGACATAGGAATTCAGAGCATTAGCGGCGCGTATCGGGAACGCGGTTGACTGGACGGCTCCTGTCGACCGCTGAATGAAATAAGTCACTAAGGACGATGCAGCGGAAATCGCGATCAGAGGAAGCTTCTCCCAAAGACTCTTCCGCCATTTATCCCGCCGCAATGGCCAGATATCGAATAATAAGAGTGCAAACGGAAATGTAACCAGCATCGGCTTGGACATGAGGCCGAGACAAAACAGCCCGAGCATTAAGAGATAACGCCTGGCACTCGGCCGCTCAGTGTAGCGAACATAGGCGAAGAGCGCCAGGAAGCAGAAGGATGCGCTGAGAACGTCCTTACGCTCCGCGACCCAGGCCACGGACCCGACGTGCAGTGGATGCAGCGCAAACACAAATGCAACGAATGCGCTCGCGACTTGTGCCTTCGTCGCACGATTCATCGCCACGAAAAGCAGCACTGACGCCAGCGCGTGCAGCAGCACATTTACGACATGATGCATGCCGCTCCGGCCGCCGAATAACTGCCAATCCAGAATGTGCGAGAGCAAAGTGACGGGCGTCCAGTTATCCGATACAACGGCCGTGAATGCCCATTTAATACTCGTGCCTGTTAGTCCAGCCTGTATGTGAGGGTTGTCGTACACGTATAAGTTATCGTCATAATGAGTAAATTCGAAGTTAATTACTTGAGCATAGATACCCAAAATCGATAGAATAAGCCCGCCCCACACGGCATGATCGAGAAGCCACCGGTTACGCGCAGCCGCGCCAATTGGATCGGTGCGCTGCCGGGATTCCACTTGGGAAGTTTCCCTGGCTTTATGCGGCTCAAGTTTCCACCATGACCCGCGCGCCCCAGTTACAAGAGGGTAAGACACTTGCCTGCTAGTATCGTTTGCCGGCGTAAGTGAATATGCTACTTTTAGCTCCAAGATTCCCGGCTTTGGCAAAGTCGAAATCAGTTTGGCCTATTAGTACTAGTCCCCCGCGACTTACAACCGTGAGTAACATCACCGGCGTCCTAAAAATCAAGATCGCCGGCCGGGTTGGCCTTAGACACGCACCCGCAGTGAGGCGAAGGAGGCCCAATGTCTGCTATACGTGTATTTAGTGGTTCCCAGCAATCAGACCGAGAGCCCGCCGCGGTCCCTCGGCGACATTAACTCGACCGTCATCACCTCGCACGTCGGCTGGTGGCGTCGCGTTTTTGCATTTGCCGGCCCCGCTTACCTTGTCAGCGTGGGGTATATGGACCCGGGCAACTGGGTCACGGATCTCTCGGGAGGCGCGAGTTTCGGGTACCGTCTGCTTTGGGTGCTGGTGCTCTCGAACGCCATCGCAATTCTGCTCCAGACGCTGAGCGCCAGACTGGGTATTGTCGCCGGCCGCGACTTGGCGCAGGCGTGTCGCGAGAGTTACCCGCGTGCCGTCAACGTCAGCCTTTGGCTGTTTTGCGAAATCGCCATCGTGGCCTGCGATCTTGCCGAAGTCCTGGGCGCGGCTGTCGCGCTGAATCTGCTGTTCCATCTTCCCATGGTGATCGGTGTACTGATTACCGCGCTCGATACGCTCCTGCTGCTTGCGATGCAGAGGCTCGGGATACGTGCGATGGAAGCGATGGTGCTGTCGCTCATCGGTGTAATCGCCCTGTGTTTCGCGATCGAGATTTTCTGGGCGCAGCCCGAGATTGGGACATTGGCCGCCGGCTTGATTCCCCATCTCAACAGCAAGATGCTTTACATAACTATTGGCATGGTGGGCGCCACGGTGATGCCGCATAATTTTTATCTGCACTCGGCTCTCGTGCAGACACGGCGCATCGAGAAATCCGAGAAGGGGCGCCGGCAGGCCTGCCGCTACAACCTGATCGATTCCACAGTCGCTCTGTGCTTCGCCATGCTGGTAAACTGCGCGATCCTGATCCTCGCGGCCGCCACGTTTTTCCGCCATCACCAGGATGTCATCGACTTGCGGCAGGCTTACCTGCTATTGACGCCAATGCTCGGGCCGGCCGCCGCCGCCGTGTTCGCAATCGCCTTGCTCAGCGCTGGGCAATCGTCCACGCTGACTGGAACGATGGCGGGCCAAATCGTAATGGAGGGATTTCTCAACATTCGTGTCCGGGCATGGCTGCGGCGGCTCGTCACCCGATCGCTCGCGATCCTTCCCGCCGTGGGAGTGATCTACATGGCGGGTGAGGAAGGAGTCGCCAGGCTGCTGATTCTGAGCCAGGTCGTGATCAGTATGCAGCTACCGTTCGCCATTATCCCGCTGATCAATCTCACGAGCAATCCGGCGCGCATGGGCGTCTTCGTAAACGGCATATGGATCAAACTGGGGGCCTGGCTCTGTGCCATCGCCGTCCTGGGCGCGAATCGGGTGGCTTATCTTCCAGTCTGTCGCGGATTGGGCGCATCAAACCCCCACATTTGCGACGCTCATCTGGCTCTTCTCAACCACGATTGTCACGCTTGTCGGAGTGCTGCTCGCGTGGATCACGTTTGAGCCCGCCCTCACTCGCCGCGCCGTCCGCGCCGGCGCCGCATCCGATCTGGTGGAAGCGCCGCACAAGGTTCCTTTAACAATCATGCAGTATAGTCGCATCCTGGTGCCGCTCGATCACACCAGCCTCGACCGTGAAGCGCTGGGCCATGCGGCGGCTCTCGCCAAAGTTCAGGGCGCCCGCCTGTTTCTGCTCCACGTGGAAGAAGGCGTGACCAGCCAGGTGTACGGGCAATTGTCCTCGACGGCCGAAGTGGAAGCGGGCCGCGAGTATCTTGACGAAGTGGTGGACTCGCTGCGGCATTACGATATCGACGTCGAAACCGCGATTCGCCACTCGTCTGATCCGAAGCGTGAAATCGTTCGCTACGCGCGAGAGATCGGTGCGGATCTGTTGGTGATGGGCGCGCATGGTCACGGCGTGCTCAAAGATTTGATCTTTGGCGATACCATCAATCCGGTTCGTCATGCCCTAAAGATTCCCATTCTGGTTGTGCGTTCGGCGAAGTAGTTATACTGGCTTAAAGTTCATGTCTACGCAGCCGAAACCTTATCTCACGCCGGAACAATATCTGGAAATCGAACGGGCGGCGGAGTATAAGAGCGAATATTTCAAAGGCGAAATGTTCGCCATGTCAGGGGGGAGCCTAAACCACTCCAGGATTTCACGCAATCTGATGGCAACACTGGACGAGCAACTTAACGGAAGTTCCTGCGAAGTAACCGGCAGCGATCTTCGGCTTCAGGTAGCCCCGGACGGTCTCTACACGTATCCTGATGTTGCGGTATTTTGCGGCGAACCGCAGTTCGCCGATTCGAGAACTGACACAATCACGGACGCCACCGTAGTTATTGAGATTCTGTCACCGTCGACAGAGAACTACGACCGCGGGTTCAAGTTCGAACAGTACCGGCAACTCAAGTCCCTCAACGACTATGTCGTTATCGCGCAGGCTCGCGTCCATATCGAGTACTTCACACGTCAAGACGATGGTTCGTGGATATTTCGGGAAACTTCTGATCTCAACGCTGTGATCCACTTGCCGTCGATCGCATGCACCCTGGCTGTTGCTCGTGCGTACCGGCGCGTGGATTTCGAAATTCAAGCCCGCTCCTGATCCATGTCCACTCAGCCAAAGCCTCATCTCACGCCGGAGCAATACCTGGAAATCGAGCGGGCGGCCGAGTACAAGAACGAATACTTCAATGGCGAGATGTTGCGCGATGTCCGGCGGGAGCTTGAACCACGCCATGATTTCCGGCGACGTTTTCGGATTACTCCGTGGGCAACTTCGCGGGCGCTCCTGCCGGATCGCGGGCAGCGACCTCCGTCTTCAGGTCGCTCCGGACGGCCTCTACGCCTACCCCGATATCGTGGTATTTTGCGGTGAACCGCGGTTTTCCGATCCGCGAACTGACACAATCACGGACGCGACTCTGATCATCGAGGTTCTCTCTTCCTCAACTGAGAACTACGATCGCGGGTTCAAATTCGAACAATACCGCCGAATTAGGTCGCTTAAAGACTTCATCGTCATCGCGCAGGATCGGGTCTACGTGGAGCACTGGAGCCGCCAACAGGATAATTCGTAGATACTTCGGGAAATTTCCGATCGAGATGCCGTGATCCACCTGCCCTCGATCGAATGCACCTTGCCACTTGCCGAGGCATACGAGCGTGTGAATTTCGAAGTACAGGATCTAGCTACAGAGAGCCGGATGTAGCCGCTCAGGCGTGCGGCTCGCCAACAATCCATTCATCCGCCGGGTCGAACTTAGGGATCACAAAGATAACGACTTTCATCTTCCCGAGCGCACGGTGTTTCACTCCGGGAGGAATTACGATGCAGTTACCCGGCGCGACCGGCACTATCTCATCGTCAAGTTCCATGCGGGCTTCGGGACCGCATTCCAGAAAGAAGTACGTCTCGGTTAGCTTCTTATGATAGTGCAGTTTGGCGTCTATCGAGATATCGGTGACGTGGACCGTGGCGGGGAAGCCGTCAAAATCGTGAAAGGCCCGATGCGCGAGACCGCACGGGCACGGCACTCCAGGAACATCCTTGAAATCCACCATTCGATAACTCATGACTCCCCAGTGTACAGCTACTGTCGGTAAGCGAAGACCTCCGCCTGGACGGCAGCCACGCAGCCCAATCCTAACTACCGTCTTGCATTAACGGTGATCTGAATAAGTGTCTCTCGTTGGCTGCAGGTATCGTAATCGTTGAAGGGCAGCGGAATCGCGCGCTCCGGATTCACAATTCGAATCATTCTCAACCCTTGTTCCCGCGTCCATCGTCACCATAAATCCCCACTGGGTGCAGCCCATGACCTCCGGCGAAACCAGGTCCGCTTCGGGCGTCGTTACGATCGGTAGCGCCTTATCGAGATCGCGCTCAGCTACCCGATCGAAGTGATCGCCATGGAAATGCGAGAAGATAATCAGATCGAGCGGAAATCGCCGATGTCCATCGCGGGATTCGTCAACCGGGTGCTGTGCATGCCGTAGCCGATCAAAATAGACCCTTGACGATTATCCGTGGGTGTGATTCCTCAGGTCAAGAGGCAGAGTGCGCGTGTCTGTCTTCGTCATATGGTTATTGGCCCCTGCTCGATGATCTCGGCAGTGCTTCAGGAGCGCGTCAGATATTTCCGCGATAACCGCCCACCAACGCTGGTTCAGCGTGATTGCGTGAAATGGAGAAGCATTGCCGTGATCATGCTCTCTGCAAAGCAGGCTGATGAAGTGGTTGACCTCTCGTCTCGCCGCCGTCGGCCAGAGGGTGCTATCCAAATATCTGCTCGACAGTATCGCGTGTTGCATTCTCTTCCGCGGATATGGGTTCGATCTTTTCGGAAAATTTGAGCGCTATCAACTCTATTACGCGGTGGCGGCGATCCGGACCATTGAACTGGTCTGCAGCAAGATCTGGCTTTCGCATTTCTGCCTCGGCCCCGCCGAATGGCTCTGGAGATCGCTTACCTACCTGGGAACGCCAGCCTATGCGCCTGGAACAACGCGAAGGAGTCGCGCCAATTTCAGTCGCAGCTCAAGCGCGACAGCTCGTTCCTATACGGCCAATCCGATCTGCCACAACGCAAACCCCACCGCTTGACGGAAGTACACCCACCACTCCTTCCACTCGGGCTGGGTGCCTGATGACGCGCGGGGCGATCCGAACACCGTCAGACCCTCCGCCTGCAGGTACTTCTTCGCCCGGAAGATATGGTATCCGTCGCTAACCACGATGCATGACCGCAGTCCCATGCGTTGCATGATCTCGAACGCCGCAGCCAAGGATTGGGCCGTGGTTTCTCCCTGATTCTCGACCACTACGCGCTCGGGAGGAATGCCGCGATCGCTTAAATACGAGCGCCCCACCTCCGCCTCGGTGAAAGATGGATCGCCGCCAGCCCCGCCGGTCGTCAGGATAATGGGGGCATAGTGGTCCCGATATAGATCGAGCGCATGATCGAGCCTCGCGCGCAAAACCGGCGATGGCCGCCCCCGGTATTCGGCCGCGCCCATCACGATAATCACGTCGGCCCGCCGGGCTTCATCCCGGACCGACTGTTTCTCAATTCGCAGTGACAGCGAAATGAGATACCCGAGGACAAAAGCCGCAGCTAGAGCCGAAAGGGCCCAAAGGATGCGTCTCACCTGCGTTATGCTGATGTCAACATTGTAAGTGATACCGGCGAGACGTCTGCCGTCCGTGCTGCAACATGCCCAATCCCGAGTTCCTCACCAGCCCTGCCAACCCGCTATTCAAGGAAGTCCGCAAGGCGCTCACTCACGGGGGCCTCACGGAAAGCGGCTGCTGCATTGCCGAGACATTCCATCTGCTCGAAGAAGCGATCCGCGGCAACTGTCGGGTGGATACGGTGATCGTGAGCGAGAGCGCGAGGCCCGCTGCCGAGTCTTGCGTCCGCCACATCCCGGGCCTCCGTCTGGTTGTCGTGCCCGATAGATTACTCGATGGAATCGCGCAGGTCGGAACCAGCCAGGGGGTGATCGCGGTCGTTGAGCCGCGCCGCTGGACTCTCGACCAGACGCTTGGACAGAAGACGCTAGCCGCGGAGATGTTGGCGCTTGTGATAGACCGCGTACAGGATCCCGGCAATCTCGGCACAATCCTCCGTTCGGCGGAGGCTTTCGGCGCAACAGGTATCCTGATGCTCAAAGGAACCGTGAGCCCATTCAATCCCAAAGCTCTTCGCGCGTCGGCTGGGTCGGTGTTCCGCGTGCCGTTCGTCCACGGTCTTAACGAAAGCGATGCGCTCGATGCCTTACGCCAATCGGGAGCCCGCGTGTATGCCGCGGTCCCATCGCAAGGACACAACTGCAACTCGCTAGCCGCGGCCCAACTCTATTGCCCTTGCGCCATCGTAATCGGTAGCGAAGGAGAGGGGGTCAGCGATGGTATACGCCGCCAGGCGATGGACCTTTCCATTCCAACGGCCGGCATCGAGTCCTTGAACGCCGCCATCTCCGCTGCCATTCTGTTATATGAAGCTCGGCGTCAGCGGACGCACAGCCAAACGGCGCAAATGCTATGAGCCTCTTCGATTCCGATGCTGTCTCCAGCAAACCGGCGCGGGACAAAACCCGACCGCTTGCCGATCGTATGCGTCCGGAAACGTTGGAGGAGTTTGCCGGCCAGGAACACATCCTCGGTCCCGGCAAACCGCTGCGTGTCCAGATCGAACGCGATGCCGTTACCTCGATGATCCTGTGGGGGCCTCCCGGCGTGGGCAAGACCACACTCGGCCGTCTGATTGCGCGCATGACCCGCAGCGAGTTCCTCCCGTTCAGCGCCGTCTTAAGCGGCATCAAGGAGATCAAAGCGGTGATGGCCGACGCTGAACGCCTCCGCAGGCTCGGGCGGCGCACAATCCTGTTCATCGACGAGATCCACCGCTTCAACAAAGCTCAGCAGGACGCGTTTCTTCCCTATGTCGAGTCCGGCGATATCATCCTGATTGGCGCAACCACCGAGAATCCGTCGTTCGAAGTCAATGCCGCGTTGCTCTCGCGCTCCAAGGTCTTCGCGTTGCGGGCCCTTACGGTGCCTGAGATTGTCGATCTGCTTGCCCGTGCTCTCGCGGATAGCGAGCGCGGCCTCGGCGAGCGCGGTATCGTCGCTCCGTCCGATCTGCTCGAGCAGATCGCCATCATGTCGAATGGCGACGCCCGGGCTGCCTACAACACGCTGGAGGCCGCGGTTGCCGCAGCCGCGAGTCCGGAACTGACGCCGCAGAACGTCGAGGACGCAATCCAGCGCAAGGTGCTGCTCTACGATAAGTCCGGTGAGGAGCACTTCAACCTGATCTCCGCGCTACATAAATCGGTCCGGTCGAGCCAGGTGGATGCTGCCCTATACTGGCTGGCGCGCATGCTCGAAGCTGGCGAAGACCGGCTCTACATTGCCAGAAGGTTGGTTCGTATGGCCATTGAAGATATCGGACTCGCCGATCCGCGTGCGTTGGAGCAGGCGATCGCCGCGAAGGAGACTGTCCACTTCCTCGGTATACCCGAAGGCGATCTCGCGCTTGGTCAGTTGACCATCTATCTGGCCGTAGCGCCTAAATCGGACGCGTCCTATAAAGCGTTTGGCGAGGTTATGAAAGATGTGCGCAACAGCGTTGCGGAACCGGTGCCTATGAATCTCCGCAATGCCCCTACACGTCCAATGAAGGCGTGGGGATACGGCGAGGGATATCAGCACGCGCACGAGTTCGAGGACGCCCTCGTCGATATGGAATGCCTGCCGGCTTCGTTAGCGGGCCGGCGATGGTACCATCCAACCGAGCGCGGAATCGAGAAGCGGATCGGCGAGCGCCTAAATGAGATCCGCAAACGCGATGATCTTCCGAACTCTTGATACCGGCGTTCCCAGACGCGCATTGCTTTTGATGCCGCTTGCCTGGTTGGGACTCAACGCGATCTTCAATTGTAGAGAGCGTCCTCCCCTTCCCGATCCCGCGGCAAATGGCGCTGGGAGAGTCATACTTTCGGAGGCGGAGTGGAAATCACGGCTGAACGCCCAGGAATTCGGCATCACACGGCGTGGCGGCACCGAGATCGCCTACACCGGGCGTTACTGGAATAATCACGAGCTGGGCGTTTACGGTTGCCTCTGCTGCCGCGCGCCGCTGTTCCGCTCCGAGGAGAAGTTCGATTCCGGTACTGGTTGGCCCAGCTTTTGGGCGCCGGTTTCCGAGACCGCGCTGTACACGCGTCCTGACGACACACTGATCGAGCACCGTACGGAAGTCCATTGCGCAAGGTGCGATGCACACCTGGGACACGTCTTCAACGATGGCCCCGAGCCGACCGGCCTGCGCTACTGCATCAACTCCACCGCTCTTCAATTTATGAAGTCGGGTTCTGGTACGCCGCAAACTCGCGGTCTCTTGGAACGCACACATCCGCGAACTACCCTTAGGGTATGACGGCTTGCGGCACAGAAATTCACAATGTACTGGCGCGGTGCGCGATCTTGCAGATGCTCGATATCGGCACCACCCTACTGTTTCTGGCAGGAGGCGTTGCAGAGGCCAATCCGTTGGTGAATTGGTCGATTTCAGTAACCCATGGCAATCTGGCAGGTCTTATGGCGATGAAGCTTTTGGCGTGCCTTCTTGCTGTCGTAGCCGTTCAATCGGGACGGCTTTCGGTGGTCGTGAAAATGAATAGATTCTTCACGTTCCTGGTGATTTGGAATCTTGTGGCGCTAGCTGTTCAATCTAGTCGCTAAGCGCCGCGCGAAAAGTCACCAGAATGTTATCCCGGCGAGGCACAAAATAGCCAAAAAAGGCGAGAAAAATCATTTCTGGCGAGCGCACGACAAGGCCTACATTGGGCGGTTCCACCGCCGCATCCAGCATGCCCCCGCTTTTCCGGATGTATTTCCACATGAAGCGGGAGTTTACCGTAGGAAACAAGCTGTCGTAATAGGATCGCCGATAAATGTGTACCGGCTCCAGTCCTTGTTCCCGGCCCAATGCCAACAGCATTCGCTCAGACAGGATGTGCCGGTGGTAGGGGGCGTGCAATGAGGGGTCGTCTTTCCGCGCAAGCCTGACGTTGTCGGCGTTCGGAGTGCCGATGGCTAGTAGTCCTCCTGGGCGCACAAGCCGGGAAATGCGACGCATGAAATCGCGCGTATCGTCGTCATGCTCGATTACGTCGTAAGAAACAACGGCGTCGTACGTTTGCTCCAGACTTCCCGGGTCGGAATAGGCCGGTACAAACGTATCGTATCCGGACACGTGCCCGAACCCCTTCTCGCGAAGGAAATTTACGAAAAGACCGGCCCCGCAGCCATAATCCAGCACGCGATCGGTCGTGCGAAGGCCCTGCCGGATAAGCAACCGCAAACGATTCCGATACCCATGGCGTTCGCTGAACGTCAACTTCTGCAACTTCAGCGGGTAATCGGCATAATACAGGGAGAGGTCCGCATCCTCCTTGCAATGTATGGAGCCGCAGCCTGAGCACCGCCACATGGTAAAGACATGATCCCGGAATTTGCGGACGTTGCAGGGAATCTGTTCTATCTCTGTGGTCTCAGAAACGGTCCCCGAACGGTCGCAGAGATCGCATTTATTACAGTTAGCCAATCAGGGTCCCTTTTCGCCGAGTACACGGCTCTAGAATTCTACTGGAAGACTGTATCCAATGCACCAATCCCATCATATTAGGAAAGAAATATGCGATCCCATATTTTGTCTGTCCTGCTTTGTTAAGTATCTCGTTTTACGGTTTCGGCAATAACAACAGGCAGGTTTGGTAATCGAACGTACCAACCTAATCGAAACAGTACTATTGCAGTGACAAACTAAGTTGATATCGGGAGGTCAGGAGTGGTAGCCTTCTACGTAGTGGATGACTCGGAGGAGCCCTGTCTATCCCACATAGGAGGATTATCGAATGAAACGACTGTTTTGGCTCACAGCTCTTGCTTCTGTGAGTTTTATCGCGCCCACACTGTCTGCCAGCGTACTTGGAACTTTGACTGAAAACGCATGTGCAGCCGGCGGCGTTACTGTCACGGCTACGACCATTACCTGGTCGCCTGCCGGCACGCTGGCTGGAACCGGCTGCATCAACTC
Source organism: Terriglobia bacterium (assembly GCA_963767545.1). Classification (GTDB taxonomy): domain Bacteria; phylum Acidobacteriota; class Terriglobia; order Bryobacterales; family Bryobacteraceae; genus CAVVFX01. The sequence goes on along the minus strand of CAVYEV010000015.1, from coordinate 42,208 downwards.
GGGAATTGGTACTAACCTGACTTGGTCTGGCGGAGGATCTTTGGGGCCGGGCGTGAACGGCAATATCAAAAATTTGACTATCGGCGGCGGTGCCGTCGATCAATTTATGACTTTTCCGGCGGTTGCGCTGCCGACGCTCGATTTTGTGTTGACACTTCTCGGCCCAGGGTCAAGCAACGTCGGAGCAGCCGGTTGCGCGGCCGCAAACGCAAATGGGCTATCGTGTTCGGTAGTAGGAGGGTCTCCCTTTATCTTGACGTACGATAATGGCAGCACGGACATAGCTCTTCATGCATTGGGAACAATCGCCGATCCGAATGCCCCGACTCAGACGAGCACTTGGTCTGGCGGGTTTTCAGTGACCGTGGCCGGCAAGGCTCCGATCGACGTCTATAATATGTTTGTTGCGAACGGCAATATTGCGGTTGGTCAACAGGGTCAATTCGTTGTTGCGTCGGCTCCTGGCGTACCCGAGCCGGGTACGATCGGAATGATGCTGCTGGGCGTTGCCCTGCTAGCCTCTGCGGGCAAGCGTAAAGCGAAGGTTTAGTTTCAAGGGATAGTCAGCGGTTAGGGCGTTATAAAATTCGGCGCACTGGAGCGATCCAGTGCGCCTTTGTTTATTTGTAGCTTCGGTGGGACCCGTTTTGCATCGGCAATCGCGCATCGCGTGATAATACGAAGCATGTCCCGGAAACGGATTCTGTTCCTCGCGGAGGGCGCCACCATGGCGCATTTCGTCCGTCTGCTCGCACTCGCGGACACCCTCGATAGCGCGGTATATGACATCCACTTCTACGCGCCGCAGCGCTTCTTTCCTTATCTTCTGAACAAGTCTTTTGTGACCGGCGAACTGGCCACGATGCCCGGGGAGCAGTTTCTCGCCAATATAGCCAAAGGTGCGCCCATGTTTCCAGCGGACGTGCTCCGGGGATATATCAAACAGGATCGGGAATTGTTAAAAATGTTGCGGCCCGACCTGGTGATTGGCGATATGCGGCTTTCATTACCAATCAGTGCTCGCAAGGAAGGGATTCCCTGCGCGGTCATGATAAATGCGTATTGGAGCCCCTATGCAAAGCATCGCTCAATCCTCCCAGAGATTCCTCTGACGAAGATCGTTCCGCCGCGTTGGCTCGAGTCCATTTATCGCGTCACTGAGCCCCTTACGTACAGGATTCACGTCGGGCAGATGAACCGGATTCGCAAACGATTCGGCATGCAGCCGCTGCCGCCCGACCTTCGATTTATGTACACGGAAGGGGATTACGTACTCTATGCAGACATCCCGGAATTTGTACCCACTTGCAACGCGCCCAGCAATCACCGTTATGTGGGCATTTGCGAATGGACGCCGGCGGCGGCTAAACCGGATTGGTGGGACCGAATGATCGCCGACCCGAAACGGAAGGTATTCATAAGCCTGGGCAGTTCCGGTCCTCTCAAGGCTTTGCCTGCGCTGTTAAAGGCCCTCTCGGCGCTGCCCGCTTCCGTTATAGTCTCCACTTCGGGACGAGAGATGCCCGCGGCCAATCCGGCGGCGTACGTTGCCCGTCTGTTACCCTTCACCGAAACGGCGAAGGCATCGCGTCTTGTGATCTCGCATGGGGGTAGCGGTGGACTTTATCCTGCTATGGCCGCGGGGACTCCCGTACTTGGAATACCGAGCAACGCCGACCAGCACCTCTCGACCGCTGTACTCGAGGAAAACGGAGCCGGGCTGGGAGTCCGGGTTGAGGAGGCTTCGGAAAAACGGCTACGCGCCGCAATTGAAAAGCTCCTTTTCGACCCGCAATACTATTGTTCGGCACAGCACTGGGCCAGTGTTTATCAACGATATGATAGCGGCCTGCTTTTTCGTGATTTTCTTTCGGACGTTCTGAATTAAGGGTACCTTCACCGACCTCAATAGTACTTCTGGTACTTGAATCCTTACAGTGATCTCCGCCGACTGCACCTCGTATTTTAAGTTTAACTATTAGAATCAGCAGGTTGTAAACGGAATAACATGTGAATTACCAGATGTAAAGAAATTGAGTATTGCTAGTGATTTTCCATACACATATACTAATAGTACTGAAAATAACAGTACTGGAGATCTGCGCATGAATCTTAGCTTGACATCCGATCCGAGTACAAATCGCCGACTAATCCTTCTATCTCCCCCAGGTACGCAACTCAAAGGCGCATTTCGCCGCGTTGAAGGCGACGCGGAGTGGCGGCAAAAATTGCTGTCGGACATGCAACGCCTACGCGGCCGTATTTATCGGGGGGAGGGAGCCATTACCGACCAGGACCTGACCGCCGACGGACGGCACGTCCAAGATGGCGACGACGAAGCCTGGCACCTCCTGATTTTAAATCCGAATAATCGGGTGGTCGGTTGCACCCGGTACCTTCAGCATCATGCATCCACTTCGTTCAATCGTCTCCGGGTGCGTACGGCCGCGCTTGCCCGCTCGGCGGAATGGAGCGAACCTTTGAGGCGAGCCGTGGAGAGCGAATTGGAAAACGCGCGGCGCAGTGGATTCTCCTATGTCGAGGTAGGCGGATGGGCTCTCGATGAGAGCGTACGGGGCAGTAGCGATGCGGTTCGGAGCGTGCTCTTTACCTTCGCGTGGTCTCAGGTGATTGGCGGCTGCCTGGGCTTGAGCATGGCTACTCACAGAAACGGTTCCGCATCGATTTTGCGCCGTATAGGCGGGCACCCGCTCACTTGGAACGGCCAGGCGCTTCCGCCCTATTACGACCCGCAATATAAATGCGAAATGGAAGTTATCCGCTTCGACTCTCGTGTTCCTAGCGCGAGGTATCAGCATGCGATCGATGAAATCAGGTCGCATATTCCAGCTATGCAGGTAATCGGCAGCGGCGGCGCGTCTAGCCCCTGGAAGGTATTCGTGAACCGCCTCCATCCGTCAGCCGGAACGGTGGGTTGGCGCACCGGCAGGGTGGCACGGGCGGCATAAATTCGCTGAAATTGCAATGGTACCTACAGTCCGGTGCGGCCACAATGTACCCCATCACCTAGTACGAGTTCGCGTTTGAAATGTGCGATCCATATACAGACCAACATCAAAGTTTCTTAATAATGTTGGTTTTAATGAGCGGACTCAGTATACTTTACCATTGCGTCGTTTTTCTTTGTGAATCAATGACTTGTACGCAATTTTCAGCGGATTTGCATGCCGGACCAGATCCGGCCTTGTAAACTTCCTCCTCAATGCAAATACAATAAGAGTACTGTAACTCACAATCATAAGGCGAATAATGAAACTGAGCTTAACGGCGAATTCGACTACTAATCGACGCTTCTTACTGCTGGCTCCTCATGGCGCGAGATTACGGGGGTCTTTCCGGCACGTTGAAGGCGACCCAGACTGGCGTCACGAGCTCCTGGCCGACATGCAGCGGCTGCGCGGGCGCATCTATCTAAAAGATGGCGCCATTCGTGAAAGCGATCTTACTAGTGATGGACGTCATGCGCAGGCGCCGGATGAGGCGGCCTGGCATCTGTTGGTATTAAACGCCAGCGGCCGGGTTGTGGGCTGCACTCGATATCTGCAGCACCATGCTTCAACATCTTTTAGCCGCCTTCGTGTGCGCGCGTCCGCACTGGCGCGATGTGACAAGTGGAGCGCGCCGTTGCGTTTAGCCGTGGAGAGCGAATTGGAACTTGCCCGGCGCAGCGGCTTCTCTTACGTCGAGTTTGGCGGATGGGCGCTCGACGAGACATTGCGAGGCACCACAGATGCGCTGCGGAGCGTGCTTTTCACATATGCGTGGTCTCAGTTGATTGGCGGGGTTCTTGGGCTCAGCATGGCAACCCAAAGGAATGGTTCGGCGTCGATTCTGCGGCGTATCGGCGCCCGTCCTTTGCGATGGGAGGGCAGCGATCTGCCTCCCTATTACGATCCCCAATATAAATGCGAAATGGAGATACTTCGTTTCGATTCGCGGCTCCCGAATTTTAAGTATCAAAATGCGATCGATGAGATCCGGTCCCAAATTCCTACGGTGCCGGTAATTTGCGGTGAACCAACCACTTCATATTGGCACTCGTTCACCAACAGTCTGCATTTTCCAGTTGTACGCGGATTTTCCTGGGCGACCGGCGATGTTTTGCCGATGGCTTAGGAATGGCATATTTCTCCAGTAATGGATCGCAGCGAGGTAGTTAATGCAGCATTTTGCAACGCGTGGAGCAGTGTCCGAATGGATCGATACGATGGGGCGGCAGTGGGTAATCACGTCCCCAGAGGAGCTTCGGAAGGCTGGCACCGCGACGTTTGCATCGGATAGGACGATCCCCGCGATCCTGCGGCCGGCCAACCGGGAAGAGGTGCAGGCATGCGTCCGGATAGCGAATCGTCACCGGATTGCGCTCTATCCAATCAGCAGCGGTAAAAATTGGGGTTATGGCTCGAGCGTGCCATCGGCGGACGATTGTGCGCTGCTCGACCTCGGCCGGATGAACAGTATTGTTGAGTTTAACGAGGATTTGGCCTACGCCACTGTGGAGCCTGGCGTTACCCAACAACAGCTTTTTGATTACCTATCCGCGAACAAATCCGGCCTATGGATGGATGCAACTGGCGCGAGTCCCGACTGCAGCCTGATCGGCAATGCGATGGAGCGCGGCTTTGGCCACACACCTTACGGCGATCATTTTGCTACTGCCTGCGGTTTCGAAGTGATACTTCCCAACGGCGACTGCATTAAAACGGGATTCGGCAGCCTCCCCGGCGCCAAGGCCGCCAATGTCTACCGTTGGGGGGTGGGACCGGTTCTCGACGGATTGTTCACTCAATCCAACCTCGGCATCGTGATCCGGATGACGATTTGGCTGATGCCGGCGCCGGAGTATACACAAGCGTTCTTCTTCCAGTGCGCGAAGCATGACGATCTGGCGCAGGTGATCGACGCGCTGCGTCCGCTCCGGTTAAACGGAACCTTGCGCAGTTCGGTGCACATTGGGAACGACTACAAAGTGCTCAACGGCCTCGGTCAATTTCCGTGGGAGAAATCGGGCGGCAGCGTCCCGCTTACTCGCGCTCACATGCGCTCGATCAGCGCCGAGATGAAGTTCGGCTACTGGAACGGCTCAGGCGGGCTTTACGGCACCAGAGCGCAGGTAAAAGAAGCCCGGCGTCTGGTGCGCAAGGCGCTCCGCGGCAAGGTTGCACGGCTGCAGTTCCTCGACGACCGGCTCCTCAGGCTGGCCCCCCGGTTCGCAGGCTTATACCGGTGGCTGACAGGACTCGACCTCAGCCGCACGCTTGAGATCGTGAAACCCGTGTTTGGCCTGATTAAGGGCGTTCCGACCGGCAAAATGATGGGTAGTTGTTACTGGCGGAAACGCACGGCCATCCCTCCCGATCCAAACCCCGATCGCGACGGTTGCGGACTTCTGTGGTGTGCGCCGGTAGCCCCCGCTGAGGGCGGCGCGGTACAGTCCATGAGTGCTCTCGCGGAACAGATTCTGCTTGATTATGGATTCGAGCCGATGATCTCGCTGACACTGACTACGGACCGTGCGGTCACTTGCGTGGTCTCGATCTCTTATGATCGCGAAATTCCCGGCGAGGACCAGCGCGCGATGCAGTGTTATCGCGAGCTGCTCGATCGCATGACTGCGGAAGGCTACTATTCGTACAGACTGGGGATTCAGGCGAAGCAACTGTTCGACCCGGCAACGCCATCCGGAAGACTGCTCGCAACACTGAAGGACGCGCTCGATCCCAATCATATTCTGGCGCCCGGCCGCTATCTCGCACCTCCACAAGTGGACGCGCAGGAATTGCGTAGGGCCGCTTCAAAATAAAAGCCCTTCGCCCGAATCGCCTTGGCCTTAGGGCTTGAGATAGCGAAATCTTTGCAGCTGGAAGAGGTCTGCTTGAAACTGCCTGCGTTGGAACCGGCGCCCGCATAGCCGCGTGTAGTCGCGCAGAGCTTACCTTCGCGATGACCACATGAGTGGAAAACGCCTTAACACGTAGAGATGCACACTACCAATCGGCCAAGAAGGGTGTTATGGGAAAGTCTACTCAACGCTTAAGTGAACAGCATTGGGCTTTGCTCCGAGTATCCGCTGTATCTGCGCGTAGGTCTTGGCTGGAGTCTTGCGCCCGCTTTCCGCGAGATCGATGGCGGTAGCGAGGCTATCGCCGGCCGTACGCCGATACATCTTGCGCCACTCTTCGACACAGGTTGAGAGGATGTCGTCCCGGCCGATGTTGCGGCGAAGAAGATTGAGAAATGCGGCGGCGCTATCTTCACCGGTCACTGCGGAGGTTGCGGAGACGTGAGGCGGTGGAGGATAGCCCGCAACGCTTTTCCAGATAAACAGCGCCGCGGTGAGCATGAGCCCGAGCAACAGGCCCTGCAACCGGTAACGCTGTGCGAGCGCTGCGATGCTGCCCGATTCTTCGATGCCGAAATGCGTCTCGTCGAAGATGGTCCGGTCAACAGGGCCGATCAGGCCGATGAGAAAGTTCGTCTGGCGATCTTCGATCATGGCGGCATTGCTGAAGAGATAGGGGTTGGCAGTTAGCACGATGGAGCCCTTGCCGAACGCGCGTTCGATGACAACTGCCCGGCCAGACTCCTTGCGGGTGACTTTCCACCCGCTCGACAATGCGAAACACATGGGCCAACCGGCAACCAACTGCTCGACTTCTTCGTCGCGGAAATCGGTGTCACGCACGAAGGCCAGGCGGATGCCCCAGGGCTTCAGCGCGTCGTTGAGTTCGGCGTTGTCCGGAGTCAGCCAGCGGTTGCGATGCGGCGACAATCCGACGATTACGCGGTTGCCTTGGGCGGCGAGTTCATCCATATCGCTGAACCACTGGTCATTGCCATTCAGCGAGATGGGCCGGAGATCCAGGAACAAGAGCGCCGCGTGGCTGAAGTGCACAGCGCCCAAAGGCTGTATGTTTCGATCGGCAGCCATGCCGGGGATATGACGAAGAGCTTCGTAGAAAATGCTAGTCCCCTCCGGTAGTGTGCGGAAGGAGGAAAAGGCAGGATAGCTGTCAGTTCGCCGGGCCTGTCTTTGTAGCACGTAGGTTATCCCGGCGATCATTGCGCAGCAAAGCGCTATAACGGCCAGAATTTGAGTGGTTCTACGAGGCATGTGAACGCATTCTGCCGAGATTGTCCCGGAAATTTTGGATCTGGTCGCTTGTGACTTCGTGGAAGCCGTACCAGGACTGTTCGAACGAGCGGATATTCTGGCGGAAGATTTGCGACAGGCCGGTATCGCGCCCGCGGCGGCGGAGTTCGCCTTCATAGTCGCGGTTGCTCTTGCAGGCGTGGATTGTAAGGAGTCCGCGGCGATTGAGGAGAGCCAGGGTGCCGAGATATAGGGCTCGTAACGCGAGCCGGAGGTCACCCGAGTTGGCATATCGCTCCGCCATTTGCAGCCACTCGTCTTCAGGGAGATCGCTCGCAAGCAGGCCTTCATTGGTGAGGTCGATGGCCGGCGGCGCGGTGGCAATCGCAAGCGGTAGCAGCTTTCGGCGAGGTCCGAATTTCCAGATCAGCACCAGCGCGAGGGCTGAGATCAATACTGCCAGCGCGTAGAATATGGGACGCACAGCCGATGGTTTGCCGGGTTGCGCTTTATCGATTGACGGCGTTGTCTGGCGCAGAAGCCGATCGATCCAATCGAGGACATCCGACCAGAGATCACGAATGGCTTTCCAGCTTTTTTGGAGCAGCGCGAGCGCGCGGTCGACCGCATCGACAAACCAGTCTTTCTTGCCAGCTTCCACGGGCGTTGGCGGGTTGCGCCAGTTGTAGTCGGAGGATTGAAGTGTTTGGTCAATGGATTGGTTGAGCGCTTCGCGCGACAGAGCCGTGGGCGCGGCGCGCAGACTGGTTCCGGTGAATGCCAGGATCGATAGCAAGGTCAGTACGATGAGCGGAAGGCGTTTCAGCCGGACCAACAGATCTTCTCCCGTACGAAGACTTTCCCATTGAAATGCGCGAACGGTATAAACGGCTTGAAGCAGCGGGTCGAAGCATATCCAAGTCAGCGCAAGAATGATCGGGAGCTGGATGGACAGAGCCGCGGTTCCTCGTTGGGTGAAGGCACTTTCGTAGCCGGTGAAGATTCTGACAAGTATCGGCGCAACAATCACCGTCACAGCCACATCGGCGAAAACTACCAGTCCGAGGAGGTTCAGGATGGCCAGCACAAGCCAGTTCTCGCGCTGCCATCCGAGCGAGGCTCTCCAGGCTTTCGCCGCGGCATCGCGGGCGCTCAGTCCCTCGCCGGCGAAGGTTGTGAGGCTGCGATAGAATGTGGTCGCCCAAGCCAGCGGGAAAACGCTGATTACGGCGAAAGGCATGGCAAGCAATTTGGTGCCTTCGAAGCAGGCTAATGAGAAGCTCAGGCGTTTAGCGCGCACTGGCGAGACGCCCAAATTGGCGCGAAGGTGTTCCGCGAAAATCTGACGGCAGCGGTAGAACCACACGAGTAGTGCGACCAGCAGCAGGGACGCGATCATCGGGTCGTCGCCGCTTACGGTTGTTGAGGAAAACTCGTTCCAGACGAAGAGCAGCCCCACAATCAAGGGCGCCGCGCCTGCCAGATAGCGCAACCAGCCAGAGGCGGAGCAGCGCTGCAGGAGGTCGAAAGCTTCCTCCAGCGTGTCGATCGGACTCGGCGCCGTCAGCGTACGTGCCATACGCGATGAGAGTGATCGACTCCGTTGTTCAAGAGCAGATACTGTGCGGAAGCATAGAAAACGACCCAAGCGGTCAGCAATCCGGCGATTGCCATGAGCGATCCGAGAGGGAGCCGAAAGCCGCGTGAAGCGGAGGTTTCCCGAGCGCCTTGCGCACGCAGGCAGGGCGAACACAGATAGCGGCCGTCATGTTCGGTGACGCATTCGCGGCAGTAATCGCGGTGGCATGGGGGGCAGCGGACGATCGCCTCACGTCCCGGATGGTTGACACACTGTTGGCGTGCGAGGTCGGTCATGGATTCGGCGTCCTCTCACCGTATAAGGAGAAGGATCGCGGCTGTGGATTCTGCGTTTGACGAAACGTGAGGAAGAGCCCCGGTATCGCAACTGCGAAGTCCGCGACGATCTCCACTATTGATAGCGCCAACATGCCGGGATACTGGAGCATCGTTTTAAAGGTCTGGTGATAGATTTGTTGATCGATCGACTGGAGAGTTAGGGCACCGTAATTCACTCCGGCAACCACAAACAGCCCACCAAGCACCAGAATGCGCAATGGCCGAACGCCCTTCTGACGGCTTAGTCGAACGATCGCGAAAGTCCCGAAGACCCCCAAGGCCAACATGTTCACAATGTTCAGGGTGGAATACGAACTCGCGTCGCCCGTGCGCAACTGAAGCCACGTAAATCCGGCGTCGATGAGAATCAGCACAAACACGACGACCGTGATCCAACTGAAGCGCGAAGGCGGCAGCAAGTCGGCGGGGTCGTCCGGATTGCGATCGGCGGAGGTTGACAACTCACCCAGCATGGCGGATCGCTCGACCCAATCGGCCGGCAGTTCGCCTTGCGCAGCAGAGAGTCGCGGCGACAGGAGCGCCATAAAACGCCGGGCAGAACCAAGCCGGAACAGCGATGGCATCTCCGTTTTGTTGACGCGCGTGATCAGGTGGCAGGTACAGCTTTGAAACATGGCTGCCACGTAGAGATAGATTCCGATGGCGGCGATTGCAAGGGCGGCAGGCGGCCAGAGGAATCCGAATCGCCTCTGTGCCAAGCCGAGCGACATCGCAATCGCGGCGGCGATTGCGCACAGAATCCAGTAATAAGGCACCGCGAAACGGGGCGTCTTGCGAATGATTATGGCTTGAATATCCTGGAAATAGAAGCGCTTGTAAGTTTCGGAAAAGCGGGTGGAATCGACGAACAGGAGGTGGTCGGGCCCGGCCCACAAGCTGTAGCCTCGAATGAAGCCTCGGAACCCTCCGGGCAGCTTCTGGTAATCACCTGGGGACATTGCGGAGGCCTCCTTTGCGGAACTGGTAAACCGCGAAGATGGCGAGGGCAATCCATGCTCGCGATCTGAATTAGCGAGAGCAGGATGGCGAGAACAAGGCGAATCTTAGTATGGCGGCGGACGATGCTGGAGGGACGCTTCCAGTAAAAGATTGAGAAAAACAGAGCGGCCGGCGCTCCGGCTATTGATGGATAAATGAGCAAACAGGGCCAGGTGGCGAGAGCCAATGCGATGGAATCGTGCAGCGTGCGCTGATTCTCGAGATTTACGACGCGTTTCCGCGTGCGGCCGGCTTCGATACATTCGGGACACCACACGACGCCCGAAAGTTCGACGCTGCAAAGCGCGCAGAGGAATCGTCCGCATTGGCTGCACGGAGCGGCGGCGCGTTTGGCGGCGTGGTAGAAACAGGTAGCATCTCCGATGCCAGCCGCCATCTCAGCAGCGGCCGGCACTGATGGCGGAGAGAACATCGCTGGAAAAACTAGCGCCATGGTTTCGGAACCGCAGAAAGCGCAGGCGCGGAAATCCCGAGCTTCGAGAACATCGTTGGAAAGCGGAAAACCGCACCCCGTGCAGCGAATTGCCACTTGATTCCTAGCGTACGCGGATTACGCGAGTACCCGCAACGTAGTCGTGAAGAGCGCGTTTTTCGGAATCGAAGCCAGCCATGATATAGCCAATCAACAGAGTGATGCTGCTGAGGAACTTGGCGAAATAACGGCCGATGGCCCGGCCCCACGAGATTCCGCCACCGTCCGGCGTGATGACCTTCAGGCCCATTGCCATTTTCCCGGGAGTAGCGCCATAATTCACCAGAAAAGTTGCCTCGTATGCGATCGCGATAGCGGTGGAGATGAAAAAGCTTGTGCCCATTCTGGTGAATATTGACGCAAGGTCGGCTGTGCGGCCTAGGCCCATTGAGCGGGTCCCGGTGACCAGACCGATGGAAAAGCTGACGATGAACATGATTACAGCGTCAATCAGCACCGCCACAAAGCGTATCCAGAATCCACCATAGACGCGTTGGCCGGCGACATGGCCTGTTTCTCTGATCCGCTGCGCGTAAATGTCTTTGCAGTTGGCGCAGACGGTGGCGTTTCCGAAGCGCGCCAGTTCTTCGCTGGGATATTGCCTGCCGCATTGCGAGCAGTAATGAGGCTGGACGGCGGGGCTGGCGAAGCCGGAGACAGCCGGGACGGCCGATGCCGATGGTTCTGCCGCGACCATGGCGGTCACGAAAGGCGCGGGGGCTGGTTCGACGACAGGCACGCGTATGGGCTCCGGAGTTGGCGTCGATGGCGCCGTCGAAAAAGGAAGCCAATCGGACATTCCTTCGTGCCAGACCAGTGTGTCGGACTTGATGACCGACTCCGCAACCAGCCCGCGCAGCTCAGATTCTTCCACTCCCTTCACGGGCGCCGTCTTTTACGTAATACCAGACCATTTGGCCACCTCGACCGCATGTCTCACACAGTTTAGCTCATGCCGGTAGGGATTATCGGATCGGCCGCTATCTTTTGACAGCACACCGTCAGGCAGGGCCTGCAGCGTCGGCGCAGCCACGAGTACAGGAATTGAGAGGAGGAGATGAGAGGCAAGAGGCGAGGACAGGCAACGCGCCGTGCCAGCAGTTTGAATAGTCGGCACCAGCTCCCCAGGCGCGGGCGCCCGCGATACCGGTATCGGATCGCGTTCCCTGCCTGTGCACTTTGTCGCGCCCCGGGCGGCACTACGGCTCCTGCCGGCGCGGATTGGTGACTGTACGAACTCAAAGATATCACCAGAAGCAAAAGCCCGCGGATAGGAATGCTAGTCTGGTCAAGTCTGGGTCAGTCTAGGTCCGGCACGAAGATGCAAACGCCGAGCTCAAGCGTGTGCAAGGACGCGACTGGCAGAAGGAGCGGCGATCGTTTTTCTCACCCCCACCGGCATGCAGGTTGATGGAGCACGATTGAGACGCGCGCGGCAGCAAAGGCCATAGACCTTTGGTATCGGTTTTCCTTGATTGGGCGCTGTACGGTTCTTTCTCATCGCGGGATAAAGATGATGTCGAGTTGTAGTTTCCACTCGCCACGCGTCCTAAGCGGTGCGCTTCGCATCGGTTCGGCTGATATGCCCGCCTTTGTTGGTGCCTCACGTTTCGAGCCGGCCACAGGGTCGCGGGGTATCGGTAGCCAGGTCGAGGCAATTTTTAGTGACCGGCACTCTTCACCGCTGCGGCCGGATCGGCTTCACCGTTGTGCCCGTCCAGTACCCCTGCGCGTGGGCGCGCGGCGGCGCAGCCCCACAGACTCCAGCCGTATACGGCGGCACGAGACGCTCGAGATCCCCACCATCATCAACCCCGCGTAACGCATACACATAGGCAGATCCGATTAGCAGCGTCGCCACTACGGCCCAGGAGTTCAGGGTGATGTGGCACCTTCGAGCGCTGTCCCGTCGCGCTGAGAGTCAGATGCGTGTGGCTCAGAGCGGCCGGTGTGGTAGCTTGTCGGCGGCAGCCCCTTTCCTTCACCGACTGCGGCTTCGTTCGATGTCCTCGGTTTCTTCATCGAGAGCGACACGTCATCGCGAGGCGTCCGTCTGCATTCCATGGTCCACGTCTCATGCTGGAGCTCATCAAATCGAGGTTATGCTTGCAGCTCTTCTCGATTCGGGCTGACGACGTTGAGCCCGATGAGAGCTTCTGGTGCCGGCCGTCCAACATCTCCCATCGTCGAGATCGCGAAGAACCTTCTTCTGCCTGTTAGGCAGATGTCTTCATTATTCTGACGGCAATCGATACCAATTGGTGGATTCTGATTCGTCTCTCGCACGCTGTCCGGAGGCAGACGGAGGGCGCGACCTCGAAGCCGCGCCAGAGACCAGCCGACCGGCAAGACAGAGAGCAGGAACAGCGCCTCTATCCAGCCTAAATCGTGTGCGTAGCGTCATTTGATCCCTCAGTTAATTCTCGTTCAACGAGCTGACGCGGTTCTCGCACGCTTCCGTGAGGTCGCACGCCGCGCGCGTCATCTGCCAGATCTGCGCCGCCGCAGTTCGCCGTACTTCCTCTCGGGTCGACCTGTTCGGCCTCCATGATGGCGTGCGCGACGTAGCCATTTGCGTGGCCATCCCCCCGAGCCGGCATAAACACGATTCTATGCCGCTCTCGCGCAACTTCCCGATGTCGGTCTCCTGATCCGCTGATACCCGCCTCCGCTTCGTTCTCCTTCACCGGATTCATCAGACTATCCAGACGCGCAGAGGATCAGCTTCAGCCCCGCTTCGACCTACGCCCGCATAGCTCTTCAGCCGTCGTTGCATTCGGTGATCTCGTAATCCGGTTTCCTCTTCACCACCCCCACCTGCAGCTGCGCAGAGCGACATGTGACGCGGAGTTCGCATTTGAGTGAGCCGCCGTTGATACAGAGAACATCGCCCCGCCGGACATAAGAGCCCAAACACCGCAACATATCGAGGAGAGAGAGCGTGGCTGCGCGGATAGAAGATAGGCTCTGATTCATTCCCCGACACCGAGGAGAGACGCGGTTCGTCGCGTACGAGAGCGCAAACCTCGCGGAGCAGCGCTTAGCTCGAGACAGCGCCTCGACAGAGCTCTCCTCCGCACCTCCTCGACATCCACCGACTTCGTTGCATACTGATCGATCGTGCAGTGCCTTATCCTCCGGTTTGAGATCCCATTCGCGTCGCCGTGCGCTGACCCCGTGCAGCGAGCCAGGAGCCCCGATGGTTCGCCCTCCGTCGCGACCCGATTACGTTCTCGACGCTGCGTACCATTCGACTCCGGACCAGCTTCACGCTTAACTGATCGATTTCGTACTTGCCTTCCCTCACTTTACCTCCGCCGTTTCAAAGAGCTGATGCTTCATGAGCTCGACCTGTACTTCCGCAGCTTGAATCCATGCAGAGATTCCGATGAGTGGCCGCGCGATAATTCTTCAGCATTGATCCCCGATCCTTCAGATGCGCAACTCCACCACGTGCAACTCGTGCGACCAGCCCATTCCTACCGTAGTCGATATATGCCGGTGTCGAAAATCATCCTATGCTCCCTCCCAGTGACAAAATAGTATTCGAAGCCCATAACCTCTTTGAACTCATCACAGAGATCCTCGTGGCGGGATTCCAGATTCCAACAGCTATCCGGAGAATAAATATGCCTGCACAAGGATTTGGTGAACTTGCGTATTTCAGATCCTTTAGAAAGCCCTTCGCCCATTCAGCTGTTCGATTAGTATTTGGAGACGTCCGCCGCTGCGCAATCCGGGCGAATGCGCGCGAGTCCACGCGCGCATTTGACGAACCATCAAAAAGTGTGCTGGCGCGTTTGCGACAAAGCGCCCTCCCCAAGCTCTGGCCAGAGAGCCCCCCGGAGTTTTGAGACCGGATCGTCTCGATATCCCCGCCGTGACGTCCATTCGCCATTCTTATCTATGCGCGCCGCCGCGCGTGAAATCCGTGTTCTGACCAATTCGCCCGCAGGTTTTCGAAGCAGCAGTTCGGTCCGACGCAACATTCCCGTCGCTCCGCTCGCATCGTTGACTTTGCCAACGCTGTCGCGATCAGCCCAAGTTCCAGCGGAGTCCGCCGTTCCTGCCGCGTCCCGACGCTTTCGACCGTTTCATCGCGTATGCCCGTCGAGCGCCGTTTTGTCCCGATGTAATACTGCATAAAATTACTGCCAACGCGAGCTTATACTGCAAGAATTCGCCGAATCCTTCTCGCCTCAACCGCGAAACCGAACCGCCATCTGTGCCACCAAAACAACTGCGACTCGACTGATCCGCGATGTTGCCATAACCCCTCCTGACTTGGATTTCAAGCTTAAATAATATAACGCTTCTGTCATGAGTTAAAGAAATAGCGTTGAGCGTTGCAGTGCGACATACGCCCTTTCCGCAGAAGCCACGTGCAAAGCCAACGCGATGATCGTAAGCGCTGCGATGATTTTCCATTCACACCCGCTGCGCGCGCGCCCGCTTCGATGTATTCACACCATACCGTGCCTGAATTCACGCTGCAAAGCGCAGAAACTCCGCATTCTCAACCGCTTTCATAACACCTCCCACACCACACCACCCAACCCTCCGAAAGGCGCGCTGGTTCGACGACAGGCACGCGTATGGGCTCCGGAGTTGGCGTCGATGGCGCCGTCGAAAAAGGAAGCCAATCGGACATTCCTTCGTGCCAGACCAGTGTGTCGGACTTGATGACCGACTCCGCAACCAGCCCGCGCAGCTCAGATTCTTCCACTGGGCCTTGACGGACGCCGTCTTTTACGTAATACCAGACCATTTGGCTACCTCGACCGCATGTCTCACACAGTTTAGCTCATGCCGGGCAGGGGCGCGGTTATAGAATAACGGAGTGCAGCAAACGGTAGCGGTTTTTGGCGGTGGAGTTGCAGGTTTAAGCGCGGCACATGAACTGGCCGAGCGCGGATTTTCGGTGCATGTGTACGAGCGCAAGCCTGTGCTCGGGGGCAAGGCCCGCAGTATTCCAGTCCCGAATTCCGGGGTGAACGGCCGTCTGCCGCTCCCCGGTGAGCACGGTTTCCGATTCTTCCCCGGATTCTATAAGCACGTCACCGACACTATGAGCCGCACGCCGTATGGCGCGCACGGCAATACACTTGACAATCTGCGCGTGGCCACCCGAATTCTGTTGGCGCGAGCAGGACAAACAGAGATAACGTGGGTCGCCCGCAGTCCACGGACGCTAGAAGATTTGAGGGTCTTTCTCATTGAGCTATTGACACCTCTCGGTGTTCCGCTGGACGAATTAAGCTTCTTCGTCAGCCGTTTATTGCTGGTCGCCACAAGCTGCCAGGAACGGCGCCTTGCGGAGTACGAAAACATCTCCTGGTGGAACTTCATTGCTGCACCGCGCATGTCGAGCCAATACCAGAAATATCTGGGACAAGGACTGACGCGCTCTCTGGTCGCGATGCGCGCCGAAGAGAGCAGTGCGCGCACGGTAGGAGTTACGCAATTACAGCTCTTGTATGGCCTGATTTCGCCTGACAAGGTGTTCGATCGTCTGCTGGCTGGTCCCACTAACGACGTCTGGATCCATCCCTGGACTCAATACCTGCAGAGTCTGGGAGTGGAATTCCACCTTGGCAGCAGGCTGACTGAAATTGAGACGGACGGTAAGCGAGTCACTGGCGCGATGGCGGAGACTGCCGATGGGCACTCCGCAATTACCGCGGATTTCTACGTCGCAGCGCTGCCGGTGGAGGTGATGGCCGCACTGGTTAGCGATCAGATTAAACGCGCCGCGCCGTCGCTTGCCAATTTGGGAAAATTGCAAACGCGGTGGATGAACGGAATTCAATTTTATCTTTCCCAAGACGAACCGCTGGTGAACGGTCATGAGATCTATCTTGATTCACCGTGGGCGCTGACGTCCATCTCGCAGAGGCAGTTCTGGACGAATGTGGATTTATCGCAATACGGAGACGGCACGGTCCGCGGAATCCTGTCGGTGGATATTTCCGACTGGGATGCCCCTGGCGTGGTGTTGGGCAAGCCCGCGCGGGAATGCACTGCGGAGCAGATCAAGGAGGAGGTCTGGACTGAGCTTAAGCAGCACTTGAACAACAATGGGGCGACTCCGATCGAGGACAAGAATCTTGTGGCGTGGTTCCTCGATCCGGACATTGAGCTTCCGAACCCGAGCGCAGCCACAAATGCCGAGCCCTTGCTCATCAATACGGCAGGTTCGCTTCAATACCGCCCGGAAGCTCAGGTGGAGCTGGAAAATTTGTTTGTCGCATCGGACTATGTGCGCACGTACACCGATATCGCGTGCATGGAAGCCGCGAATGAAGCCGCGCGGCGGGCTGTGAATTGTCTGCTTCTGGCGTCGGGGTCGTCTGCTTCACCGGCGCAGTTGTGGCCGCTTGGAGGAACCGCTGTTCCTTAAACCTCTGCAGGAGATTGACCGCATCCGGTTTACGCTCGGTCTTCCGTCACAGTTAGCCGCTGTTCAGCAAATTGCTTGGAGCGGAGATGGTACGCGTTAGAGAGGAATTTGCGTGCGCAGCATCGATTGTGATGCGATCGTGGTATGAGCATCCGTTCTCAGCGACCTTATGGCCGCTTGGATTTCGCGAGATAAAGCGCGCCTTGAGTCCGCAGGCTTTTGAAGAAGTCAGTCAGAACGGAAGCCATGTGAAGTTCACGCGTTTATGGCGCGAGCCACCGATACAGCTCTTGTGCCGCGGAAACATGAAGTGCCGGTCGGCACACTCCGTAGTATCCTCAATCAAGCGCACATCGATCCTGAAAACTGGGACAAGCTCTGACGCGCAAGGCTCCCCGCGGACGCGCTTTTCACCGAACTCGCTCATCACCTACAAGTGAGACCTTACTGTCGATGGCTGCGGCAGAAACGAGTTCGAGAACGGCAGGCACACCCGCCTCCGGGACGCGTTTCGTTGCCTTCCAATCGTTACGAGAGCCATCGTAGCCTTCGGGTTGAGGCAAGCGCGTTAGGGATGCGTCGTAAGCCTTGTCGTTCCCTCCCAGTTTGTAGATGACGAGATCGAGCGAGGGTACGATGTAAATCGAGAAACCGCCCGCGCCGGTCTTCCAGAACGAATCTTTCGGGGCGTGGGGGACGTGCGCGTCCTGATTCACTTCAAATTGAAGACTGAAGGGATAGTGCGGATTGTAAGGAGATGGATGGCTGCACATTTCCACGTATTCGGCGGGAACCAATTGTTGGCTTCCCCAGCGTCCCTGGTGCAGCAGCATATATGCGAAACGAAGCGTATCCGTGGAGTGCAGAGCGATGCTGCCAGCGCCATTGGCATGTGGGAGGACTGTATTGCCGCGGTAGAGACAATAGTTCCATGCGCCCCACCGCATCGGTTTGCCAAGCTTCTCGTCGATGTAATCCTTCAGATCCATGCCGACGAGATGGCGCAGAACGATGGATGCGATGTGCGGCGAGGGAGAAGAATACGACCAGCCTTCCCCAGGCTTGCACCAGAGCGGATAGCGAATCGCGCCCATGTCAAGTCCAAGCGCGCGATCCTGCGGCAAAGGCTCCAGCTTTATTTCCTTGCCATGCACATACCCTTGTTTATTGGCTTCTCCGTGAAATCCGGCGGTCATGGTGAGCAATTCGCCCAAGGTGATGTCCGCCTTCGCCGGATCGTCCAGCGGGAACGCCTCGGGTAGATACTCTTTCGTGAAGACTTTGGTGTCGAGGCCTTGAGGAATCAGGCTGCGCTTTTCCCTTAACATGATGCCGCATGAGATGCTCGTGAAAGCTTTGCCGCACGACGCCATGTCGGGGTTCGAATTTCGCTGGGCCTTACCGAAATACTTTTCGTAGACCAGATAGCCGTGACGTACGACGACGAGGCCACCGTGCTGCGTCGTCTCTTTTGCCAGATCGAAGGCTTCGTCTAACTTGGCGCGATCAATGCCCGCGACTTTCTTCAGCGTTTCGGCGCTTTCTCCGGTCAGGGAGCGCCAACCTCCATTTGCATCGGAGGGTGGAAAATAGGTGTCGCTGGCGGAAGCCGCGGACAACGTGGGCAGAGCGATGAATAATCCGAGAACAACCCAATGTCGAATCGTCAAGCCAGCACCTCCTTGATGACCCGGCCGCCAGTATCGGTGAGCCTTTGATTCCGGCCGGCACTGTAGTAAGTGAGCCGCATGTCATTCAAGCCCATCAGATGCAGAACCGTCGCGTGGACGTCGCGCATTCTGTAGATGTTCTCGACCGCTTTGAAGCCGAGGTCGTCGGTTGCGCCGACAAGCGTTCCCGGCTTGACTCCGCCACCGGCGAACCAGATCGTCATGGCGCGCGTGTTGTGGTCACGGCCGGCTGTCGCTCGCAGATCGGCCGGATTGTCGGGAGTGCGGCCAAACTCGCCCATCCAAAGCAGCAGTGTGGAATCGAGCAGACCACGCCGCTTCAGATCCTTGATTAACGCGGCGATTGGCTTATCGGTCTCGGCGGCGTTCTTGGTGTGGTTCTTGACGATCTCCGTGTGTCCGTCCCACGATTGGCTTGGCGTGTAGAGTTGGACGAATCGAACTCCCTTCTCCACCATCTTGCGCGCCATCAGACAGCGCTTGCCGAAAGACTCGGTGACGGGATCGTTCATTCCGTACATCTCGCGCGTAGATTCGGGTTCACTTGAAATGTCGAGCGTTCCCGGGACCTCCGCCTGCATTCGATAGGCGAGCTCGTAGGAATCCATGCGGGCTTGCAGATCGGGATTCGTGAAGTGGTTCGCAAGATACTCCTGATTGTAGGATCGGAGCAGATCGAGTTCATTCGCCTGTGCGCCGGGGGTTACGCTCGCAGGTGGCTTCAAATCGAGAATCGGATCTCCTTTCCAGCGCAGTACAGTGCCCTGATAGCTTGCCGGCAAGAAACCCGGTCCCCACTGCTGCGATCCGCTGAAAGGCAAAGAGCGGAAGTCGGGAAGCACGACGAATGCGGGCAGGTTCTGATTCTCCGTGCCGAGGCCATAGGTCACCCAGGCACCCATCGAAGGCTTGCCCGGGATCACGACGCCCGTGTTCATCAGGAACACCGCAGCGGGATGATTGCCATTTTCCGTCTGGATGGAACGTACGAAGGCCATGTCGTCGACGCAGGTCGCGAGGTGCGGAAAGAGGCTCGATACCTGCATTCCGCACTGACCATATTTCTCAAAGGGAAAGGCGCTTTTCAGGATCAATCGCGGTTTCGCGAACAGATTCGGCTGATCGGTATTCTTTTCCTTGCTCCAATCCATTACGGTGTTGTCGAATTTCGCCAGATCGACTTTCGGGTCGAACGTATCCATTTGGCTCACGCCGCCGAGCATCGTGAGAAAAATGCACGATTTCGCTTTTGGCGTGTGATCGGGCGGCTTAGGCGCGAGGGGGTTTGAAGCCGCCTGCAGATTGCGATTCAAGACATCGAGCAACGCGAGGCCGCCAACTCCCGTCAGACTCTGATACAGAAAACGGCGTCTTGCAAAATCGGTACTCATGATTACTCCAGATAAATGAACTCGTTCAGATTGAATAACACCACGCCGAGCCGCGTAAGAGCTTCCCGTGCGGGAGCACCGGCAAAAAGTTTATTCGCTTTTTCTCGTTCTGACGCGGAAGGCAAACGGACTAACGCCAAACGGAAGGCCTGATCTATTCTGTTTGTCGCGATCGGGGCCGGCAAGCTCCACGACTCTCTCCGCGAAGTGCCCGGCTTCGTTATTTATGAATTCGCTGTTCAGCAGCGTGAAAGCCTGTGTTGGAACTACTGTAGTGCTGCGGCGGGAGCATACTTCGCTCATGTTGGCGCCGTCGAATACCTCGATCATCGGATTCATTACAGAGCGGCGCTGGAAGTCGTAGATAGTTCGCCTCGCCTGTGCCTTCGGGTCCGATGGAAACCACTTGAAGAATTCGAAACCCTCCGCCACATCGGAAGGAACGTCCACGAAAACACCTGGCCCGCCATCCGCTGTTTGCAATTGGCCGCTGACCGCGAGCACGGAATCGCGGATGGCTTCGCCTTGCAAACGCGTCCAGTTCATCCGCCAGAGCAACTGATTTTTCGGATCAGTCGCCGTGTATTTCTGGTACTCGGGATTCTCGGACGACTGCCGGTAAGTATTCGACGTGAGCATCAGCCGGTGCATGGCTTTCAAGCTCCATTGTTTGGCGACAAGTTGCGTGGCAAGCCAATCGAGGAGTTCCGGATGAGATGGACGCTCTCCGTTGATTCCGAAATCGCTCGGGGTGCTGACAATGCCTTCGCCGAAATGATGCTGCCACAAACGGTTCACGATGACGCGCGCCGTAAGTGGATTATCCGGCGAGGCGATCCAATCGGCAAGCGCCGTGCGTCTGCCGGAACTGCCGCCTGCAAAGGGAATTTTGGCCGGATCGCCGTTGCCGGCAATCGCTTGCAGGAATCCGGGTTCCACCTTTTCGCCTTTGTTCGCGAGATCGCCGCCGGCGAGCACGTACGTGTCCGCGAGAGAGGGAACCTGCGGAGGAACCACGTCCGAAACGGAGTATGCAACTGGCCGGTAGCGCGCGACGCTCTCGGTTAATCGGCGGGCGTCATCGCGAACTTTGACCCAGTTCGCGCGCTCTTCGGCAGTGTAGGTTGGGTCCTTGGCATCCTTCAGAGCTTTCATGAAGTCGCCGCCCTTCCTTTTCGATGCCGGCGCAGATGCCCCGCCAGATGCCGTGGTCTTGTGAACGGCGGAATATTTATCCTTGAGTTGGCTCTCGAGTGTCTTAAGCGCGTCGTTTGCTTCGTCGGACTCGTCCTCGTATTTCCGAAGGTTGGTCCTCATCAGCTTGGGATGCTCGGCGTCGATGAAAGGGGCGGCGCGATCTTCGACACGCATGGGCGCGAAGAAAGCCTGCAAGCGGTAGAAGTCACGCTGCGGAATGGGGTCGTACTTGTGATCGTGGCAACGGGCGCAGCCGACGGTGAAGCCGAGAAACACCTGACCCACGGTGCCGGTCAGTTCATTCAGCACGTCCTGCCTAAGTTGCGTCTTGAAGTTCGCATCGGCTTCCCAAGTGCCCATGCGCAGAAAGCCCAGCGCGACGAGTCGCTCGGAGCGGTTGCCGCCCTGCATTTCATCGCCCGCGATCTGCTCTTTTACGAAGGTGTCATAGTGCTTGTCTTCGTTAAAGGATCGAATCACGTAATCGCGATATCTCCACGCGTTGGGACGTTCACCGTCGATCGCGAAGCCATCCGATTCCGCGAATCGGGCGAGGTCGAGCCAGTGGCGTCCCCAGCGTTCACCGTAGCGGGTATCGGCAAGAAGTTTGTCCACGACCTTTTCGTAAGCATCAGGCGCGGAATCCGATTCGAAGGCGTCTAGCTCGGTGGGAGTGGGAGGCAGCCCTATAAGATCCATGTATACTCGGCGCAACAACACCCGTTTAGAAGCTTCAGGAGCGGGATGAAGGCCTTTGGCATTTAACTTTGCGAGCACAAAAGCGTCGATGGGATTTTTCACCCAGTTTGCTTCCTGGGCTGCAGGCACGGTGGGCGCAACGGGTTTGTGGAGAAGCCATTCAAGATAGGGGTCGCGCTTCTTCGCGGAGGAATCGGGCTTCATCTGACCGATAGCGGCAGCAAGAGTTTCGATTGCGGCGTTATCAAGCGTGCCGCCCATCGGCATTTTCGGACTGCGTTCTCCGCGGAGATATTGAATGAGCAGCGACTGCTTCGAATCGCCTGGGACGATTGCGGCTCCGTGCTTTCCGCCGGAAAGGAGCGAGGCCAATGTCGCAATATTCAGCCCACCCGAGGAAGCGGCTCCTCCGTGGCACGCGGCGCAGTTCTTCTCGAGAACAGGGCGAATGTTTTGCTCGAAAATTGCCGCATTGCTCTGAGCCATCAAGCCGCCCGACGTCACAACGGCGCATAAAACCGCATACCTAATTGTCATCAAAGTCCCTTAAACAATTTCCTTGATCGGCGCGCTGCCTTCTTCAATTAAGTGGAAAAGCCGTCCATTAAAGCGAAATTGCATTTTCGTGTAATCGAGTCCGGCCTGATTCACGATGGTCGCGTGCAGGTCGCTGCAATAATGCCGGTTCTCCACCGCTTTGTATCCGACTTCGTCCGTTGCGCCGTGAACGGTTCCACCTTTGACGCCTGCACCGGCGAACCAGGAACAGTAGCCCAGTGCATTGTGGTCGCGGCCTTTGTCGTCGTGCTGCGACCAGGGTGTGCGGCCAAACTCGGAGGTCCACACGACCAGCGTGCTATCCAGCATGCCTCGCTGTTTGAGATCTTTGATCAGGCCGGCGATCGGCTTGTCGGTCGCTCTGCACAAAGGTTCGTGCGTTGCCATATCGGCGTGGGCGTCCCAAGCGCCATTGCCGCCGCCCGCGTGACAGATCTGGATGAAACGAACTCCCCTTTCCGCCATCCTGCGAGCCAGCAGCAATTGCCGGCCGAAATCATCCGTCGCCTTTTCGCCGATGCCATACACATCGAGGACGCTCTTCGGCTCATTCGCGAAATCGACCAATGGCGGAGCCGATACCTGCATGCGCGCCGCAAGTTCGTAGGACTTCACGCGGGCCGCAATATCGGAATTGAGCGCATAGGTATTCGCGGAATTCCCGATTGAGCTTCGTGAGAACCTGCATCTGCTGTTCACGTTCCGCCGGGGTGACATCTTTGGGCGGATTCAAATTGCGGATCGGTGTCTCTCCCGGCTGAAATGGCGTCGCGGCGTAGGCGGCGCCCAGATATCCGGCTGAAAGCTGAACGGCGGAAGACGGCCGTCCAATATTGACGAATGCAGGCAAATCTTTGTTCGCGGTTCCGAGCGCGTAGGAGACCCAACTGCCGAGTGTCGGGTAATCGAACTGACGTCCGCGGTGTCCGGTGGTCTTTTCGATCACGGCGGGGAAGTGGTTCGTTTCGTGAGACCAGAAGGACCGAACGACTGCGATTTCATCTATGACGCTACCCACATGCGGGAACCAATCGGAAACCGGAATCCCGGATTGTCCATAGCGCGTGAATGTTCGGCGACACGGAATCACCGGCCGTTTGCGTTCCGCGAGATTGTCGCCGAAACCGACCGCATCCATCATCGTGCCGGCCCACTTGTTGTCCTTCGGATCGAACGTATCGATGTGGCTGACTCCACCGCACATGAACAGAAGGATCACCGACTTCGCTTTTTGGGGAAGGTCCGGACTGATGATGCCCTCCGGCATTTTGCCGTCGTCAGCCCAGAGCGCGCCCATTGCAGTTCCGAACAGGCCGAACTGATATAGCGCTTGCCGCCGCGAAATTCTACCGCAAGGATAATCAACGGACATAGGAAAACTCGTCGAGGTTGAATACGAGCCAGGCAAATCCCTTGAGGCGATCGGGATTCTTCTCGATATAGGTCAATGCATTGTCCTTTTCGGACGGCGAGGGAGAGCGCCCCAGCGCGATCCGGTACGCCAAGTCTATCGAAGTGTTGAGATTGCCGCTCGATTCTTTCCGCAGACGATCTGCGAATTTGGCGGCAGCATCGCTCACGATCTTGTCGTTCATCAGGAAGAGGCTCTGCGGGGCGGTTACGGTACGAGTTCGTTCCGGGCACGGGAAGCGGCCGTCTTCCGCGTCGAACACTTGCAGGAAATTCGGCATCACGTCCATGCTTTGGTGATATCCACGCTGGATATATATCCCGCGACGTTGGGTGGATTTATTGCTTGCCTCCGTGTCGCTTTCCTCCGGCTTACCCGCGCGCCGCTTACCGCTCTCTTCTCCAGCAACTTTGAACGACTTGCCGCCGACGGTGAGATCCAAATTCTGAGCAGCCGCGAGGATCGAATCCCACAGGGGCTCGGCCTCGAGACGCATCAGCCGGAACTCCCATAGGAAATTATTGGCGGGATCGATCGCCGAATTTTTTGAGACCAACGCGGGTTCGGCGGCAGATGTCATGCGATACGCCTCGGACATGACCATAAGTCTGTGCATGGCCTTCATGCTGTAGCCGTTCGCGACAAACTCGGAAGCGAGCCAGTCCAAAAGTTCCGGATCAGTCGGCTTGCCACCTAATAAACCGAAATCGCTCGGATTCGGCTGTAAGCCTTTGCCAAAATGCCACTGCCAAAGCCGGTTCACGGCTACACGCGCGAACAGCGGATTTCCTGGCGCGACCAGCCATTCCGCAAACGTTTCACGGCGCCCATCGCGGAATTCGAGATTCGCGGGCTGGAATGGAAAGCCAGGCTGCACCGGCTTGTCTTTTTGCGGCTGAGAAGGCTCGCCGCTTGCGAGGATGTAGCTGGGCTGCTGCAATCGCGCGCTATCTTCTTCAACCGTCCAGAACTCGGGAAGGTCGGTTGGACGGCGAATCGCGTCGGCGGCTTTTTGCAATGTGTTGTACTTCGCCAAGAGATCCGCGGGCATGAACGGCTTGAGTCCGCCCGATGTCACTTTAAAGACTACATGATAATCGTCCGCGATTTTCCATTCCGCGTTGTTGCGCTCTTTTTCCGGCTTGCGAAATACCGCCTGAACTTCCGGAGTCAGCGTGGTCATCAGATGTTCGAAGAGCTTCGCCTTATAAGGCTGAATCAGATCGTCGATTTGCTTCTGGATCGCGGCCTTCTTTTGTTCGAACTCGCTCGTCGCCTTGTCATACCGGATTGTGTCCTGCTCTGAAGCGAGCCGCACGCGTTTGACGATCAGTGGATCGAAGAGCGCCTTCATTGCATAGAAGTCGCGATTCGAGATGGGGTCGTACATGTGGTCGTGACACTTGGCACATCCGACCGTCATCCCCATAAATGCAGTGGAAACCGTTTCTACCGCGGCAATAGGAAGTTCCTGCGTATCCTTTCCGTCACGGGACACCTGGCCGCGCGCGAGAAAGCCGAGCGCAAACAGGTCATACGGACGGGGTTCCTTCCGGCGTCGATTTCCGTTTTCGTCGATGGTCGTGTATTCGCCATCGCGATACCCTGTTAGCTGGGCGCGAACGAACTTGTCATACGGGAGATCTTCGTTCAGTGACGAGATCACCCAATCACGCCAATGATGCACGCCCGATTCAGCAGCCATACGGTCGTCGATGTCGGTATAGCGGAGCACATCGAGCCAATGCCTCGCGTAGCGAACTCCGTGCTGTTGGCTCGCAAGCAGCCGGTCGACCACCTTCTCATAGGCATCCGGCGCGTTGTCCTTCGCAAACGCTTCCTGTTCTTCCGGCGTCGGCGGGATTCCGACGAGGTCGAGATATACACGACGCAGCAGCGTGCTCTTGTCAGCGGGACCGACTGGCCGAAGTCCCTTTTCCTTCAATTTGGCGACGACAAAAGCGTCAATTGGGTTCTTGGATTCGGTGACACCGGCTGGAATTTCGGGTCGAACTACGGGCTTCAGGTACCAGAGATTCGCTGTCCGGGGAACTGTTGCGCCCGATAGCACAATAGCCGAGAACACAATCAGGTAACGGGCCTTAGTGGTCATGATGGAACGTAGGGCTACACTGTTAAGGTACTCTGTTCATCTGGCGAGGGCAAGTTCGGGAACGTTACTAACTTCCTCTATATCTTTGAAAACAAAAACTGTGAGACGGTCGGCACCCTTGATTCGGTAGCCAACCTTCTGATATGCTCCTGGAGCGAAGAGGACAGCAGGATGCCGGGCCGAGTGAGCCAAGCCACCCATTTGGCGGCAATTTCAAAAGGTCATCGAAGCAGGCGCTTATGCGGGAGGCGATTCGCCTCCACGTTAAGCAGATTGCCGACAGTCCAGCCTTTCGGGGAAGCGGACGGAGCCGCGAGTTTCTGCTGAAAATCGTGGAAAGAGCCCTGGCCGGACAGTTCGATCAATTGAAAGAGCGCGTCCTTGGCATTGAACTATTCGGCCGCGATGCATCGTATGACACCGGCGACGATGCGGTCGTCCGTGTTACCGCGAGCGACGTTCGCCGACGGCTGCTGCGCTATTACAGCGAGTTCGGCCCAAATTCCGAACTCCACCTGGAGGTCCCGGTTGGTTCGTACATTCCCGAATTTCGCCGGATCATCGAACCGGCCAAAGCGGCGGCCCATGCCATCGTACCTGATCCCGCTTTGGGTCATGTAGCGGTCCCGGCCCCCGCGAGTCCTCCACGTTCACGCGCATTGCTCTAGGTCTGGGCGGACTCGTTCTCGGCGTTATCGTCTGGGCTGCCGGTGCAAGAATTCTCGCCGGCAAGGCTCCATCGGCCAGACTGCCCTGGTCGGCTATTGTACAGCCTGCTCACGCGCTGCAGATCGTGATGAGCGATACCGAAATCAGCAAAATGCAAAGCTTGCTGGGCTACAATCTATCTCTTTCGGACTATGCCAATCGGAAGTACATTCCCGCGGATGTGAAGGTTCCGAGCGAACTGCAGCGCATTTTGAGTTTGTTTCGCGGCCTGAGTATGGGCGCGAGCGATGTCTCCATTGCGCTCAAGATCTCGGAGCTCGCAGTTGGCCGATCTCAGCGAGTCTCCATTCTGCCGGCACGTTCCATGCAGCTCAAAGATTTCAAGACCGACGACAATTTCGTCTTGCTGGGAAGTCCGCGGTCCGACCCTTGGGTCGGTCTGCTGCAGGATCAATTGGACTTCGAGCTTTCGTTCGACCCCGCGCTCCAGAACGAAGTAATTCGCAATAAGAAGCCGAAATCGGGTGAACCTTCGCGTTATGTTCCGAGCGCGCGTGGCTTTGGCACTGGCCAGGCTTTCGGGATTATCGCGTTTCTGGCGAATCCGAATCAGAGCGGACACATTCTCCTGCTGGCGGGCTCGAACGCCGAAGCCACCGAGGCCGCGGGTAAGCTTGTGACAAATCAGGATCAGTTTTCGCGAATATTGAAGGCGAACGGAATCGATCCGGAAGGGAGCGCACGGCCCTTCGAAGCGCTCCTTCGCGTGAATACTATGGCCGGTTCAGCAAACACCTTCGATGTGATTGCATTTCATCCGTTATAGCTTCAACTTCAATAAGTCAGCCGAAGCCCCAGTTGTACGGACCTTCCGCCGGATGCCGCTGTGATCTGTCCAAAATTGGCCGCTGTAACCGACCCCTGCGGAGCACTGAAATTTACCTTATTTGTCGAGTTGAACATCTCGGCGCGGAACTGTAGCTTGATCCTTTCCGTGATCGGCTGGAAGCGGCTCAAACCGAGATCCAGGTTTATGATTCCGGGATTACGGAGGTTCGGCTCGGTGCGCGAATCGTTCCCGAGCGAATAGAGCGGAGCGGAGGCAAATGCCGAGGTGTCAAACCACTCGTTGATCGATTGACCCGATGCGAGATTTGGGTTGTGCAATCGAACCGCGTACGCGGAAATTCCGGGTAACTGAGTATTATTCGGCCCGGTAATCACTACTGGCTGGCCGTTATCCAGAGTCAGAATCCCGCTCGCCTGCCAATTACCGAGTATCTTGCCAGTTACTCCGTGGGAGAGCCACGTCTTACCCGTGCCGACCGGAAGCTGGTAAACGAAGTTAGTTACAAACACCCGTGAACGATCGAGATCCGATACAGATTTGGAGAGGCCCAGGTTATAAGGATCGATGATGCTCGATCGCCCGCTGAAACGCTCGGGAACATCGTCGATAAGTTTGCTGAAGGTATAGCTCATTTGAAAGAGCAGGCCGTGACCGAACCGCTTATCCAGCCGTAACGTAAAGGCATGATAATCGGAGTCGCCGACAGGAGCACGAACCTCGGAAATGCTCGTATATTGCGGATAAGGCAGCAGAAGGCTCGATAACCTGACGGTGGCGGGGCTGAGGCTGCCGCTCTGGATGATCCCGTAGAACGGGTTTGCCACCAGACTGTTGAGCTGCGAGCCGAGCGAAAGATATATCGGGTTCGCGGCATCCATATTCTCGTTGGCCCATATGTGTTCCCCGCGGCTGCCCAGGTAGGCGGCTTCGATCAAAAGATCGCTCAATAGCGTGTGCTGAATGCTGAAATTCCACATCTGATTGAAGGGCGTAACCCAACTCGGAAATACCGCGTTGACTCCGTTTCCAATGAGAGTATTGGGATAAGAAAGCAAGCCGCTCACAAATGGATTCGCCAGAGACGCGCCAACAGGAGGCGTATTCGGCGCAGCCTGGGCTTGGCCCAGGAATACGGGAGTCGATGCTTCGGAACCGCTGCCCAGATCTCCAGGACTCGCGCCGATTCCTCCGTCCGCGGGATAGTAGAAGATTCCGTAGCCCGCGCGCAACACTGTATCCTTGAGGAAACTGTAGGCCAGGCCAACACGCGGGCCGACGTTCGTTTTTTGCGGACTGCTTTGATAACGGTTTGAAGGCGTAGTAAAACTCAAGACCCCCTGCCTTCCGGTCAATGGATCGGTAGCTGTGGGGTTGAAGTATGCCAGATGGTTGTAGCGCTCATTGAATGGCGTTTGGTATTCGTAACGGGCTCCAAGGTTCAAGGTTAAATTGCGCGCGATCTTCCAGTCGTCCTGGACATAGATGTTGTAGCTTCTTTGCGAGGCGGCCAGTGACGGACCAACGGTGAAGGAGCCACCCGTAGGGGCGCCGAGTAGGAGCGTCGCCAGGCCATAGCCCGTTGTCGCGCTCGCAACGCTCGGGTCCGGGCCTTGGGTATAAGCGCGGGTGAAGCCGAAATCGCCATCGGGATAGTCGGGCCGGAAGATATTGAATGCGAGGAAAAGGTAATCAATACCGAACTTGACCGCATGCGACCCTTTGAGCCACGTGATATGCGCTTGCGCTTCGGGAGTATTTTCCGCGTCCGTGTAGTGGGAAGCACGCAACGGCCCCAAGGACGTGAAGTCCGTTACGTCGATTTCCGGAAAGAGGCTATCCGTAGATGCGTTCTTCAGATATTGCGGCAATCCAAGTTTGGTCACGTCGAAACCAAGGCTGCGGGGTTCGCACGTGTTGATTTGCCGGGTATAACTAAGCCGAAACTCGCCGATGAGGTTTGGCCGGAAGGCGTTTGTGTCGCTAAGTGCGACGACCTGAGGGGTAGAATTCGCATTGCCCTCATTACAATTCGTGCCTTCCCCGGGAAAAGCGAGTCCCGTGTACCCGGGCGTGTTCGCGGGACTAAAGGTAATTCCGTAACGGAAGAACAGCCGGTTATTGGCGCCGATACTCTCGTCGATCCTGCCGTAGTACTTCGTGGCCGTGTTCGCGCGGGTTGCGGCGACCGCGTAATTATTCGTATTGCCGGGAAGATTGGGAAGCGGGTAATACTGCATCAGATTGGTCGCGATCGGACTTATACGGCTAGCGGGAATCTGGTTGTTCGGGAACTGCGCCCGGATATAACTGCCAGGAAGCGCGGGATTGGGTAGCGTGGTCGCTGGATCGTAGATCTTGATCAGCGCGCCCGAACTGGTGGTCGTCTGAGAGAAGTCTCCGGTCCGTTGAGCGGCAGTCGGAACGGTTGCTGTAATGTTATCCGGGCTCCGGTCCGGCACGCGCTCCCAGTTGAAGAAGAAGAAGGTACGGTTGCGCCCGTTGTAAACGTGAGGAACGACTACTGGGCCGCCAATCGCAAATCCGAATTCGTTGTGACGGACGGGATTTCTGGGGAGTCCGTTCCGGTTATTCGTCCAGCCATTTGCGTTCAGGACATTGTTGCGGAAGAATTCATAGAAACTGCCGTGTACCTGGTTGGTTCCGGTATTACCCGCGGCTGTGAGTATCCCGCCTCCCGAGCGTCCGTATTCTGCCGAGAAGTTGTTTGTGATGACCTTGAACTCCGCGACTGTTTCGAGCGGTGGAGTATAGGCAATATCGTTGGTCGACGTGTTCCTGGTCTCCTGACCATCAAACAGTACGCCGCTTGTATTGGAACGACCGCCGCTGATGATTGGACCCGTTCCGTTGTTTCCGTTCGGTGTGACACCGGGCGCAAGGGTCAGGAGTGTGTAAGGGTTCCGGCCATTCAGCGGCAATTGCGTAATCTGCTGGGCGCTGACGACGTTACCCTGGGACGCATTTTGTTGCTCCAGCATCACGGCGTCCGCGGTGACAGTTATCTCCTGCTGAAGGTTCCCCGGCTTTAGCGTCACATTGAGGGTGGCGGTGAGTCCGACTCGGAGCGCAATATTGTTGACTCGCTGTTGCGCAAAGCCCGCTTTCTCCACGGTAATCGAATAACTTCCGTGGGGCAGGAACGGGAACTCGTAGTTGCCCTGGTCATTTGTATCCACGACCGTTGTGACCTGAGTATCCATATTAGTGAGAGATACTTTAGCTTTTGCGATCCGAGCCCCGGAAGGATCGGTGACGACTCCCGTAATGGTCCCCTGCTCGACCTGGGCCGCGCAAAAGGCAGGGGCGAATACGGCTAGTGTAAGTAATCGAACGAATCGAAGAGCGCTCATTTTGAACTTTACCTCTCTTGTTGAAGCAGAACCAAGCGTCTATGACAATATGCCAAATCACGCCAAACATCAAGGTTAATCGACGTTTCGGTGCGCTACGTGGGCCTTTCACCCGGTTGTGAATAACGTTAGGAAGCCTTAGCCAGTGCTGTGCCCCAGCTTGGTAGCGCGACGTTAGTAACCTTTCCCGTTCCGGGTGACGCAAAGTGCGATTTTTTGAAACTGGCTGGTAGCCGGGCGGGCCGGGGTGGTGACGCAAACGAGGTGTTTTTGCGAATCGCGTTGCGTTGCCGCATAGAGATACCGGCAGTTCGGCGGTGACGCAAAGTGCCGCATTTTGAAACTGGCCGTAGCTGGGCGGCAAGATTGGTGACGCAAAAGCGCCAAAATTCAAAGTTGGTGTTAACGACAATGACCTGAACGCTCGTTTTGCGGACCAAACCCGATCCGGCCACGGAATTGATGAAGACGGGTAAGGCAATACGAAGCGATATATGGCGGAGATGACGCGAACGGCATTTTTTGAATTTGCGATTTGCGATGTCTTCCTTATTTTCCAGCGATTTCGATAGTTCATGAGCGCAGATTCCTCTTTCTGCTTCCACAATACTATTCGGATTGTTCGCTCCTGCGCGGAAGGGGCGTAAGTGATTGAATCTTCTGAGGCGAAATAGTTGGAGGCGGCGTTATTGTGGGCTAGAAAAGCCTAACCGCCCGGCCGATGGGACCGATTAAGAACGGACAACAATCCTGGTGGAGGTGGGGGTGAGCTAGGACTGGGGGCTCGATCACTTTGCGGAACGAACGTGCGCCCTAAAGGGTGCAGATTACCAGTGGGTGTAAATCCCACTCCAGGAGTTGTCGGTATGACTGGATAGCTGACGGGCCGTTTCGCTGGGTTAACCGGCGGGATGGGAGCCTCGTGACAAAGTCCACATAAGGTGCGCGAGCAAATCCGCAGGCCGTAACGCGAGTGAAGCTTGAGCAGGCCTCGAAAGGAAAGTTGTGGATGCCGACCTGCCGTTTGTTCAGGGAAGGCCAATGCGATCCGGGCAGAAACCCGATGCGGGAGCGCATCATGAACCAAACCGAAGCGCCGGATCGGTCCACCGGGGTAGTGAGCACGGCATGTGGATAAGGCAATCTGTGCAAGTAGGGGAACCCCGGAGCTGGTGGGGGCGACTCCAACGCGACCGTCAGGGTCGCGGCCAGCTTGGGTCTCGGAGAGGGCTATAGTGTGCGCTGAGCAGCGCGTTGTTCAGGAGGGTTGAAGTCCCTCTGGCGCTCGGATGAGGAGCGTCATATCCGAACGCGGGGGTAATGCCTCGCGGGCCGGGAAAGAGGCAGGTATGGAGAAGCCTAAACGGGCACGAAGGCGAAAGCTGGACACAGCCAAGGCGGACCTGGAGCCACCGCTTGCGTTTCCCGGAGGGCAGGGTGTCCATCGCGAGGTGGAATCCGAAGGGCATGAGGAGAAGTACCGGGCTGTAATCGATGGGGGCTACCCCGAAGATGAACTGGTCAGCCAAAGGTGGGGCAAGGTCGAGCCTGCACTATATAGGCGAAGGCGTTCTCATTCACCCACCGCACCAAGGTGTTTGCAGATATGGCACGGTACGGAAGAGTGACGCGTGACCTCAGGAGGACTGGCAGGGTCCCTGGGTGGCACCGGGGTAAGCGGACCTATAAGCGAGAGCGAAGTGGCGAGCGACGCTCTGACAGTAGACGGACGGCTGTGTAGTACCACAAGCGCAGCGAAAGTTGCGTGACCGGGCAAGCGGCGGCGGAAGTGGGCCGGGGAAGGCAGCCGGCGAAGGCGGTAGGGAAGAGAGAGAAAACCAGATGAGCAAGGGCGGGGAGGAGGATCAGTTGCATGAGTGAAATACCCGTACATTCTACGTAGAGGAGACTGGTGGACTGGATCAACCCGACGGGTGCAAAGAAGGTCCATTCATGAATTGACAAGGTGTATCAGCGGAAGAACTTGGAGATGGCCTGGGAGATGGTAAAGGCCAATCGTGGCAGTGGTGGTGTCGATGGGCAGAGTCTGGCAGGATTCGCCGCGCAACTGGATCAGCAGTTGGATCGGTTGTACGGGGAACTGAAGGATGGCGCTTACCGGCCCCAACCGGTGCGGCAGGTACAGATCCCGAAGTCGGGAAAGCCGGGCGAGTTTCGCACGTTGGGAATCCCGACGATTTATGACCGGGTATGTCAGCAAGCGTTGCTCAATCGGTTGGAACCGATCTTGGAGCCGGTGTTGGATGAAGCCAACTTCGGATATCGGCGAGGGCGATCGACGAAGGACGCCATGCGCAAAGTTTGGAAGGAGATTCAGAGCGGTCGGGAGTGGATCGTGGACGCAGACCTCAAGGACTTTTTCGGGTCGGTGGATCATGCGAAACTGCTGTCGCTGGTGGCCCAGAGAGTGGCGGACGGCCGAGTGCTGCGCCTGATTGAGGCGATGCTGAAGGCGGGAAGCTACGGCAGGGGCCGACTGTTTCCGACGGAGCGCGGGACTCCGCAAGGCGGGGTGGTTTCGCCCTTGCTCAGTAATATACTTCTGACGCCGTTCGATCAGGAGATGAGGCGCAAGGGATATCAGCTTACGAGGTATGCCGACGATTGGGTCGTGACTGTTCGTCTGCGGCAGAAGCGCGAGCGGCGGTGGCCGCGGCGCTTCGGATTCTAAATGCGTTGGGTGTGCAGTTGCATCCGCAGAAGACGCGGATTGTGCACGTCCAGCAAGGATTTGACTTTCTCGGGTACAAAATCAAGCGCGGTAAGCAACTCCGGTTGCCCCCGAGCAAGATTCGCAGTGGTGCTCAATCGGGGGCGCTGTACGCAATCCCTCGAGAGAAATCGATCCGGAAAGTTCATGGATCAGGTGCGCGCGCTTACCAGCCGACGCGTACCGCTCAAGACCAAGGAGTTGATTGAAGCATTAAACCCAGTGTTGCGGGGATGGGGCCATCACTACAAGCGAGCCCACGTTCGAAAGCTCTTCCACCGGCTCGACGGCTGGATTGTGCGGCGCATTCGGTCGCATCGATTCAAGCGTTGGCGGAACGGCGGCTGGCGACAGTTGCCGGAAACCAAGCTGTACGGCGAGTACGGGCTGGTCAATTTGATCCAGTTGATTCCTTCGATTGCATCTCGGAAGCGTGAGTCTTCGTGAAAGCTGTATGCGGGAAAACTGCACGTACAGTTTGAGCGGCGGACGGTGGCCAGCGCGCAAGCGCGCCACCTCCGACCCGACAGCGATGAAGCCGGGTAATGCCGGGGGAGCCAAGGACCCTTACTTCGGATGCGTTTCTGAAGAAGGGAAGGAGGAGGGAATTGACGATAAGTCTGACAACACCTAGTAGTCTTCGAGAACTCTGGAGGAAACTGTGCGCGAAAGCGAAGCAGGAGGGAGACTCCTGACGTGTGCTGAGCGTGAAGTCCGTCGGGAAGCCGGATGCTGGAAATCGGCACGTCCGGTTTGATGAGCGGGGAGGAGAAACGGGTCATCATCCGATTAATCTCGGCGGCTGATACCGCGCTTCTCCTCGACTCCACCCAGTCGGGCCGAGGAGGGCGTCCGGCCGCGAGTCGGGGACTCGTCCCACTTGTTGCTGCTATTCAGCCTATTGCTAGATAAATTCCGGCTATCCAGGATGACACCAGGGGCCCGACCCAAAAGGTTATGTTACAAAACGTTTGATACGCCCCGTGAATCGCTTAACGCCTCACCCGGTTGCCGGTAGAGCTAAAGTTTTCCGCCGAATAGACCAGGAGAGCACCCGTCCATTGATTGTCTTTGCGCGCCTATGCGTAGGCTGTCTCTTCTCACCGGCGTCCTCCTAGCAGGCTCTCGATGCGTGAGCCACGCGCTCCCGCTGTTATCCCAACCCACTCCGCGATGACACCGCTGGTGCACTCCCAACCCGGACATTTCAAGCCGATATCTCAGACTCAGACGTATTACCCTATCATGTGCGTGGTGCCGCTGGTGGGCACCGGGAAACGGCTGGACCCGGTCCGCCCCGACTAGTGCCAGTCCATAAACCCGGCGAGCGTACCAGACCGGCATTGTCGCCTGGAGCAGGTGCTCACGGATGACGGCAAGCACGCCATTGTCGGGACCTGTGGCACGAATCGAAACCGGCGTTTAAGGCCATTGTTCAACGACAAGTATCTCCGCGCCCGATGTTGTGGTGTTCCAGCAGGGAAAGCACACCAAGGCGCCAAAACAACCCGCATTCTTGGACCAATATAACTTTTCCGGAAACAGAATAACGGTCAGATCTCATCGGTTATCGAAGGGACGGTGAGACGGTACGTATCAGTACGATTCGTTGAAGCGTTTGACGATTCGAGTTCCACGCCTGGGAGGAATCGCAGTCGTATACTTACGATGGATTTGGCAACATGACGGCGAAGAGCGGAGTTTCATACGTTGGTGGATGCCGCGAAAAACCATATGTCGGTTCTTACGATCGTAATGGGAACTTATATCTAGGCGGCTGGAGCTATGACGTGGAGAACCGGCTGATCAGCGTGGACGCGGGGGGCGGTGAGCAGTATGTCTACGATGGGTCGAACAAATGGATATATAAGCAGACTACCAGCGGAGAGAGTTACTTTTTCTATGGGATCGATGGCAAGCTGATGGGCGAGTATTTGGTGGCGTTCCGTTGCACGCAGACCTGTTACCGCACTTACTATCTTGAGATGTTCAACGCCAGCGAAACGATATATTTTCCGGCGGAAAGTGCCGCTGGGGGTGGTGGAGGATCGACTGGGGTCGGTAAGAGGGAATGCGGTCAGCACTCAGCCCAAAGGACTTCCGGCAGCCTCGTAACGTTGTTACTTAACGGTTAAGACCTGTGTCGGCCAAATCTAAGGGCAAAATCCTCAGATTCGGGGACCAAGGAGTCTATAAAGTGGTCCGATGGGACTGTTGAGAACTCGGATGACCTGGTTGAAGGCCTGCCCCAGTCAAACACGCTAGGCCGTTGGGGAAACTTACAGAGTAATGTTTTCTACAATTTCAATACTAGCGTGGCCTGACCGCGATGCCATTTCCATTTGGGCGTGATGCCATCTTGAGCTGCCTCTTCAGCTCTTCGCAGCGCTCCCACGAACGTGTCTTGAGCGATTGGCGGAGTATCTCCCTTCGACTGTGCATTCGACATGGACGCCGCAACGGCACTGTCGCCGCAAAGTGATAATGTCCTATTTGCGCAAAGTAGAAATGTCCTATTGACACCGTTCAGGCTGGGGAGGTGCAAGAAGGACTACTCGTAATGAAACCAGAGGACCGGAATCGCCTGGTAGCGCTAAAGAAGGGGAAGGAAAAACTGATTACTCAGAAAGCTGCGGCGGAAGAATTGGGAATCACGGAAAGGCAAGTGCGACGCCTGTTGCGCGGGTTGAAGCGGCGTGGCGACAAAGTGGTGGTACACGCGCTACGTGGACTGCCATCGAACCGCAAGGTCGAAGCGGAGACCCAGCAAGAGGTGGTCGCGATCTTATCGAAGCCGGTGTATCGCGGCTTCGGGCCACGTTGGCAGCGGAGTACCTGGCCAAGGAGCACGAGATCCAGGTCAGCCGGGAGACGGTGCGGAAATGGATGATCGAAGCCAAGTTGTGGCGAGCAGGGAAGCGGCGGACGGCAGAGCGACGGGAATGGCGGGAACGGCGAAGCCGGTTTGGTGAACTGGTGCAGTGGGACACCAGTGAGCATGACTGGCTGGAGGGGCGCGGTGATGAGATGTTGCTCATCAATATGATCGACGATGCGACCAGCCGCTGGTTCGGTCGCTTTGTAACCAGCGATTCGACGGTGGAAAACATGAATCTAGTGGAAGGGTATGTGAAAACCCATGGCCGGCCCCTGGCTTACTACACTGATAAAGCCGCTTTATTTCAAACCGCGAAAAGACCAGACGAGACGATTCCGGGGCGGAGAAGGATCGGGCGGAATTGCCACCCACACAGATTGGCCGCGCGTTGCAGGAGTGGGAATCACGTTAATCAAGGCCCACTCCCCGCAAGCGAAAGGACGCATAGAACGAGGATTTGCCACGGCTCAGGACCGGCTGGTGAAGGGCATGCGCGTAGCGGGCATCACGACCATCGAGCAAGCCAACCATTATCTTGAAACTGAATTTCTGCCTTGGGTCAATGCGACTCTGGCGGTCGCGCCGGCCAATGCTGACGATGCCCATCGTCCTCTTGAGAAGCAGCACGATTTGGCAGCGATTCTGAGCCATGTGGAAACCCGCCGCGTGAACAACGATTACACCATCCAGTTTGCAGCGAAGATTTACCAGATTGGGCGCAAGGACATAGTAGCGGATTGCGAGGCGCGGTGGTGCGCGTCGAAAAGCGGCGGGACGATTCTGTGGCAGTTCGATTCCGTGACCGGTATCTGAGCATCGCGCAATGTACGCAGCGGCCCAAAGTAATCTCAGCGAAGCCGGTCAAGACCAAATCGCAGGGAAAGGCAGCCAAGCGTAGCGACTGGAACAAAAGCTTCGACCTAAAAAAGTCGCCGAAACTCTGGCAGGCAGCCCAAAGTTCCGGTGCCCGGTCTGAGGAATCTCGATGACGGCGCGAGCTTGGCCGGGAAGATGGCGTGAACTCAAAAGAGGCCCGTTACAGGGAAACTCTCCAAACGACCGGATCTACGTGGTCCAGCTTGTCATCATTATAGGAGAGTATGCGCCGGTCCCTTACTCGCCGCTCCATCTCCGCCCCGATTGAATCGACACTCATCGGAGTGCGTTTTTTTAGGCATGACGGAATCTATCGGTCCGATTTGGTCTTTAAACCCTCTTAACCCGGGGCGTTCCGCCGCCTTTCGCTCGGCGGTCGGCCCCGGTAAAAGACGCGACGGAGGAGCGCGCCCTGTTCATCGTC
Source organism: Terriglobia bacterium (assembly GCA_963767545.1). GTDB lineage: Bacteria > Acidobacteriota > Terriglobia > Bryobacterales > Bryobacteraceae > CAVVFX01. Next base: position 4,426 of record CAVYEV010000015.1, on the reverse strand, counting down.
CGCGATGAGTTCCGGCCGGCTAATCCTTGATCGGGTTGCTCGCCAGCAGTGCCCGTCTCCACTTCACCGACACGCACAGACTAACATTCATTTCCTCTTCGCCCGGCCGAACCGGACATTTCTACTTTGCAGAGAATAGGACATTTCTACTTTGCGTTGACATGGACGCCGCAACGGCACTTGCGCCAGTGACGACCACCTGTTATATTTTGCAGGTCGACTCGTGACGACGCCTTGTAAGCTCTAAGAAGACCTTTCTTGACGGCACGTGAACCGGCGCGCCGCCCTGGTTGAGTTTTGCTCCGCCGGTTACGGTGCCTCACGACGGCGCTTCAGACTTCGCTAAATCGCTGTTCAGGTGCCACTTCTGCCTGAAATGCCGCTCAATCCTGCCCTTCGCTTGGTTTAAAACTATGAATGCCGCGCGAACTATGTAGATTGTAGTTTAACTATCTATGGCCGTGTTTCAAGAGATTGAAGCTATACCTTTGACGAACCGAGTCGCGGCTGCGCTGAAAGACGCTTTTTTTTCAGGCAAATTGAAGCCGGGCGATCCGATCGTTGAACGCCAGGTTGCACCAGAAATGAAGGTCGGTACGCCGGTGGTCCGCGAGGCTCTCATTTGTCTGCAGGGGCAGGGTTTGGTGCGAGGGGTCACAAATACGGGCACCTTTGTCACAAAGTTCAGCGCGGAAGAGGTGCGTCAATTGTGCACTTTGCGGGTCGAACTGGAAGTTCTTGCGCTCGAGTGGGCGCGCTCGAGGGTTTCCGCCAGCGATCTGGCAGGATTGAAAGCACTCGTCGATGATCTTGTACAAGCCGGAGAAGCAGGGGTGCGCAGGGAATTTCTGGAACGCGATTTTATCTTCCATAAGCGGTGCTGGGAACTGTCGGGTAATACGTATCTTACCGATACACTCGAACGCTTGATGGCCCCGCTTTTTGCGTTCGTAGTGCTAGGCAGTAGCGTGCCAATGACAGGGGCGACGGCGTGGGAGCATTATGCTTTGGTGGATGCGCTCGGGAACCTTCAACCTCCGGAGTTCGACAACGTAATCCGGAAGACGCTGGGTGTATTCTCGCAGCGCTGGATCGCCTCTATGTCGCCAAGTAACGGCCATAAAGCTGGCTGAGCGGACATCGGAGCTGCTCAGTCCTGGCTTACGTGCGACTCGCGGTTCACCAAATCAAGGGCGACGTCGACGATCATGTCTTCCTGTCCGCCTACCATCCGCCCTTTGCCTAGCTCCACCAGGATGTCGCGCGTATCGATACCGTAACGCTTGCACGCGGTTTCCGCGTGTCGAAGAAAGATCCAGTGGCACCTGAATATCATCACGGGCGCCTTTGACCTGGTAATCCATGTTGCCCCTGAGCTTAATGCGGGATTGTCATCAAAGCAGATAGCGGAAGTAAGCGCTGCGGTGCTCGGAGCCGGGATTGAAGTTCCATTCAAGTACGGCGGGCTGAGCCTCGCCGATACCATCGTCAAGCTGATCGAGGAGAATGGGTCCCGCTCACCTACATTTCGGCTCGGCATCGATTTTAGCTTTGTGCGACAGTTCTTCGAGCCCCAGGAGTTCGATAAATGGTGGGCAGGCCTGAAGAGTTCTGGCATAGCCTTCGAGTCCGGTCCGATGATCGCCTCAGGCAACTTCACATCTGAAAAGGCGGGCGCGGAGGACTCGGGACAGGCCCAAGGACCCGCAACAGAAGCGAACCAGAAACTCCCGAAATGGGCGGCGGAACAGCAAAAGCAGCTTGCCAGGCTGATTGAGAATGCGCGCAAGCAATCGCCGAGGCCCCCCGATTTGCCGGATCGCCTGGTTCCCTGGTTCAACGAACGCACACAGACCTGGTACCTCAATGTGTGGGTGTACTTTGACCCAACCGGCAGCAAGAAAACCGCATCCGCCCTTCCGCTGCATTCTAACGAAACGCCCGAACAGTTGCTGGAAAGAGTTCGCACGGCGACGGCCGGGGAACTGCAAAAATCGGAAGACAGCGACCGCCAAAAGCTCGAAAAGCAGGCGCCGTACTGGGCTCGGAAGCTTGCTTGGGAGTTGAAGGTCCGGCTGGACAAGCTGCACCAGGGGGAGAAGAATGCAACCGACTTCCCCGACGGAATGGCGCTCACGGCGGGTCCCGGTGTGTCCCTTCAAATCTGGGTGGAACGGGGAAGCAAACAGTTCGAGCGGAACTATGGCACTGTGCCGTTAATGCCCGAATCGAACGTAGAGGATCTGGTTCCCTACGTTCGCCATCTGGCCGCGCTTCTGCGACAGTTTGAGAGGAGTCTCGAAGAGAACCCGGTACCGGTCAATGCCGATAAGACCGGCCTCTCAGCTTTTCCCGCCAGGATCGTGGCCAAAGACCTGCCACCAGACCAAGTCACCGTGACGGGCGCAAACAACGAATTTAACATGCAGCTAAATTACGAGGCGGTTTTTGGCATCGGTCCGCTGCAGGATCTTTACGTTGCCTCTAAGCTCTATCAGCGTCCGATTACCTTTTACTGGGAAATCTATCACGTTTCCGACGTTCTGAAAAAGCAAGCTCCGGACGTTTGGTTCCGGGAAGATCCGGCTGGCGGGAAGGATCGCTGGCATTGGTTGTACCAACAATACAATCCGCGTCCCGACAAGGGAGGCATTACAACGGTTCCGGAACCAGGAGCCTTGGCGTTATTTACTACCGATATCAAGACTCTCGACCTTGTTGTCACGCAGACCAACATATCCACCTTAGACTCCACCACAAGGCTGAAACTACCTTCGGAGCCCGGCGATTATCTGATCCGCTGTGTCACGGTTCAAGTTCCCACAGGCGAACAAGAACTAAAGCGTGCGCCGAGTGAAGCCTGGTATCCGATCGAGACGAAGCCGGCTCAGGCGGTGGTTGAAGCCGCGGCATCCGAGCGCACGGCGAGGATCGCGGATCTTGAAGCCGAGTTGAAGGGAATCGATTCCCTTCTGGCGGGCGGCAAGTTACCTGAGAACGAAAGACAGGCGTTGCGGGCAAAAGCACAAATCGAGAGTGGCGATCTCGCGCGTCTCCAGGCAAATGAGGGCCGGTCACTGAGCCGGAACACAGCGGACGAGATTGCCTATGCGTCCGGGATGCTGGCTAGGGTGGAGATGCTCAATTCTCTGATTCCGGATCTCAAATTCCTAGCGAAAGCAAAAGGCGTCGCTCCTTCGGAACTGCTAAGCGACAAACCCGAACTGTTGACGTTGTACTGGTACCTGATAGCAGTGGGCAAGACCCCCGGAGGATACAAGGGGGAACTTGAAGCCGATCTTGTTGAGCTCAAAAAGACGCAGGATCAGGCCAAGGACTTTCAGGCCGACTTCAACCCGTCTTCACGGGATCAGTCCAATCCGGAAGCGGCTTTTGTATCCGAGGTCACGGGACAGGTTTATCGCCTCGTGCTGATGCTGGGAGAAGCGCCGGAGTTCCCTGCATCGCTGCGGGACATGCCGAACATGCCGAAGGTCGTTTACAGTCTGGTCGATATCACCAGCCCGCAGACGAAGAATTCGTATAAAGGAGTTAGCTTAAAAACCGGACCGGAAGGCCGGAAAGAAGCCATCGACAACGCCTTTGAGAAGTTTGGCGACGATGCAACATATGGTGAAGGCTTGATCGCGGTTCGTATTCCGGGCATCGGAATGCAGACGTACAAGAGCAAGCAGGGAATTCTCCAGAAGGTACTGTGGGCATTGGGCATCATCGCCGCAGTCGCGGGCGCCGCCGCCCTTATCGCGACCGGCGTGGGCGCACCCGCGGCAGCAGGCATTTTGGGCGCGGTGGCAGCCGCTGCCGGAGCCATCACATCGATTCATAACCTAAGCGAGCGTTCGAGCCGCCATACGTTGAAATGGGATGCCGAGACGGGACTGGACATCATCGGCATCCTGGGCGTAGTCCCCGCAGTCGCGGGTGCAAACAGAGTGCTGAACGCTGCCAGAGGCATCGAGACGGTTGCCGTCGGCGAGCGCTTCTTCCAGATCTATAGATGGACGGAAACGGGTGCGACGGCGATCCTTGTTCCTACCAAGCTGGCGCAGGACATTCAAACCATCCATCACATGAGGGAGACAGGCGAGATAACCGAGGAACAGGAAGCAGCGATGATTGAGGAAGCGAAGCTCGGGCGCTGCAGACCGGGCTGATGATGCTAGGCTCCGAGGTAGCGGGAATAGCCGGCGAACAAAGCCGGACCCGCAGGCCCAGCATCGATGAAGAAGCAATATTCCGAGAGCAAATCGAAAGGCAAGTCGAACTACTCGAAATGGAAGGTTTCGGCGAGTACCAATCGATGGAGGATCGGCGATGGGTGGACAAGGCCGGACACTGGACCGATGAAGCCCCGGAGATCGTCCGTCCGAAGCCTAGGCGCCGCAGACCCGGCGCATCCGGAGGA
>CAVYEV010000014.1:0-100677 GCA_963767545.1 Terriglobia bacterium | reverse complement strand
TTGGCTATCTGCGAACTACAGGTTTATCGCAAGGGAAGCTGAAGGTCGACGCGCGTGGGCTGGTACACCCTGCTGGAAATCTGCTGCCGCGGTCGTCTTTGCATCGGGAGCTACGGCCACCGGCACCGGAATCGGTGAACTGGAGGCCTCTCCGTTGAGCACAGTTCACGATCGCATCGCGTCCATAGCCACCAGGTTGAGAGGGGCTCAGCAATGAATTACGTTGCGAACCGGGTTGCGATACTCATCGCCGCGAGTATAGGGAGCGCCTGGGCTTACATGCCGAATCCGTTTGACGGACCGGCGCTGCATCGTACCGACTACACCAATATTCAGTTTCTGGCGAATCAGAACATCGCGGCAGGCATGATGACATCGGATGGCAAGGTGTGGATTACAGCGGATAGCGCGCCGATGGATGCGATTAACAGCGCGATCGCGGCATGGAACGGAATTGCGAGTTTGTCCGTGCATTTCGCCCCGGTTCAGACTACGAGTCTAAGTTACGATGCCCTGGACGGCAATCACGTGATCACATTTATCGACGATGCCTATTCGCTATTGTTCGCGAGCGGCATTGTTGCAATCACGGCGGTCGAGCAGCACACGGACGGAACAATTCTCGATACCGATATCCTGTTCAGCCCATTTGTTCAATTCTCCACCACTCATGCCGCTGGAACGTATGACCTGCAGTCCGTCCTGACTCATGAGATCGGGCATTCGTTGGGCGCCAATCACACCAATATTCTGTCGGCTACGATGTTTTATGCGGCAACTCTGCAGGATACGCATGCGCAGTCGCTAAGTCCCGATGACATCGCGTTCGTCAGCGCGCTTTATCCGGCGGCGGGCGTGAACGCCTACGGGACGATCTCAGGTAATGCGACCGTTTCGGGTGCGCCGCTGCTTGGCGGAGCGATTACCGCGGTCGATCCCACAACGGGTATTACGGTCGGCGGTTTGAGTTCGATCAAGGATGGATCATTTTCGTTTCAGGCGCCGCCCGGAAATTATTTGGTCTATGTTGAACCCGCGGTGAACCTCAATTTGTACAGACTAACCCGGCCACTGTCGTGTTTACGGCCTTTGAGGCGGCGTTCGCAGGCGGTAACGACCAGCCTTCCACGATCAGCGTCACAGCGGGCTCGACGTCGTCCATCACTCTCGCCTCGCACGCGGGGTCGACGCCGCTGACGACGCCTTTCGCCGGGGTAGGTACAGCCGGCGCGATGGCGGACATCCTGGGACCTTTTTATAAAGGCCCGATAGTCATTTCATCGGGTCAGTCAGTGGACTTGTTGTTTACAAGCTTCACGAGCGCGGATATCGTGGAAAGCAATATTCAGGTCATAGGGCCCGCGAAACTGCGCGCTGGCAGTCTGCGCAAGGACGCCATCCGGTTAAACGACGGAACGCCATTCTACCGCTTCACGCTTGATATCCCTCCGCTCGCGGCGAACACCTCGTCGACCGTAGTGTTCACGAGCGGCACCGATATTCTCACGTTGAGTGGAATGCTCTATCTGACGCGTCCGCAATCGGTAAATGCGGGCAGTTTCCTCGGTGGTCCGGTTACGCCGGGCGAAATCCTGTCGTTTTTCGGGTCGCAACTGGGCCCGGCGGCGGCCATCAGTAATGGCGGCTTCGACGCAAACGGACAACTTCCGGTGTCTCTCGGCGGCATCGGGGTTTTGTTCGATCAGACGCCGGCTCCGCTGTTTTACGTCTCCGGTAATCAGATCAATTTGCAAGTGCCTTACGAGATCGCCGCGCAACCGTACACGCTCATGACGGTGACGTACAACAATACAACGGTTGCGAAGTCCACGCTCACAGTGGGTAAGTCCGCGCCGGGGATCTTTGCTGTGACAAACGCCGATGGGTCGATTAATGGACCGGCCGCGCCGAGTCCCGCGGGCGGCATTCTGGTGGTGTACGGAACCGGACCGGGACTTACTGCCGTACCGGCGACTACGGGCGCGCCGTCTCCCGCAAATGCAACGTTCGCCGCGCAAGCGACCATAGGCGGTCAACCGGCAACGGTGGTTTATGCTGGGCTGACTGCGGGATCGGTTGGCTTGATGCAGGTGAACGTTGCCATTCCTGAAGGAACTCCGAGCGGCAATTCGGTGCCCCTGCAGGTCAGCATCAACGGGAGCGTCACACAGACCGTTAATATCGCGGTCAAGTAGCCGAGAAGCAGAAAACTTCACCAAGTCAGCGCAACGAGGGTACGTTGACCGCTGGAGATGAGGCTGAGTTCGACAGTTATCTCAATATCGCGGATTTATTGGCAGTGATGCATTCCCAGGCTCGAGTGGCTTTCCGCAACGCTGGAATCCAGCCTCCACGTGGCATTCAGAGTTTCATTTCGAATGGAACTGTCAGGCGAGGCAGCTTTCGGTTGTGGAACTGAGCGGAACGCCCAAACCGTAAATATCGGGGCCAAGTAGCCGCACCTTTCTTGTAACCTTCCGCGCTTGCGGCAGTATTCACAGGCAGGACCGGAATTAGTGCAGACACACGAAGATCACCACCTGATGAAGGCGGTGCGGACCGGCGACATTGGCAAACTGGCCGTACTTTACGACCGGCACCAGCGTCCGCTGTTCAATTTCTTCTTGCGGCTCACCAGCAGCCGTTCTGTCAGCGAAGACCTGGTGCAAGATGTGTTTACCCGCATTCTCAAATACCGGACGAGTTACGGCGGCCAGGAGAACTTCGCGGCCTGGATGTACCGCATTGCCCGGAACGCGCACATCGAGCACACACGGAAGCGGCGCTTCGAGGTGCTGACGGGCACCGGCGAGAACCAACCCGAGCCGGTGTCTACCGACCCGGGTCCGGCGCAGCGCGCGGAATACGGACAGAACGTCATGATCTTGCGTCAGGCGCTGGCGCGGCTTCCTGAAGATAAACGTGAAGTTCTGGTGCTAAGCCGTTTCCAGAATTTACGTTACGAAGAGATCGGCCAGATTCTGGATTGTGAAGTGGGCGCGGTCAAGGTACGTGTGTATCGCGCGGTGCGCCAGTTAGAACAAATTTACAACGAGTTGGCAGGCGAGAAGGCGTCATGAATTGCGAACAGGCAACTGAATTTTTAGCGGAATACTGGGACTCCACGTTGGATGAGGTTCCGCGGTGCGAACTCGAAGCGCATCTGGCGAAGTGCCCGGAATGTCGGAGCGAAGCCACCCGGCTGAAGGCATTCTGGCTGCGGCTCGGGGCCATCCCCGACGAGTCGCCGAATGCCGCGGCGCGCGGGCGTTTCGAATCTCTCCTATCGGAGTACAAACGGGCGGAGAGGCGCAGCAGGTTCGATGCGTTCCTGGAAAATTGGTGGCCCAAGCGGCCGGGGGCGCAGGTGGCGTTTTCGCTCGCGACGTTGATTATAGGACTGCTCGCGGGGCACGCGTTGACCTCGGATGCCCAGCGGGGCAGGGAAGTCGCCCGCCTCCAGGAGGAGGTCAGTTCCACGCGTCAGTTGGTCGCTCTGTCGATGATGCGTCAACAGTCCGCGAGCGACCGGTTGAAGGGCGTCGACTGGAGTTATCAGATCTCGCGCCCGGAACCTCAGGTTGTTAAAGCATTGCTTGAGACTGTGAATTACGACGATACGGTGGACGTCCGATTAGCCGCTGTTGACGCGTTGCGGCGCTTGCCGAACGAAGCCGGCGTACGTTCTGAGATGGCGCAATCGCTCGGTCGGCAGGATTCGCCCATGGTCCAGATCGCCCTGATCGATGCGTTGGCAGACAATCGCACGCCCCAGGTTGTGTCGGCTATCCGGCGGCTCGCGGCACTCCCGGCGGTTAACCCCGATGTGCGCGCTCATGCGCAACTCGTTCTGGAGAGGATGCAATGAATAAGATACTTTTAATCTGTTCACTTACGCCGTTATTGATAAACGGACAGATGAAGTTAAAGCACAGTGAAACGATCGAACGTACATTCGCGGCTCCGAAGACCGTGGGAGTGGATAACATCTTCGGGTCGGTTCACGTAATCGGATATAACGGCCAGCAAGTGCAGTTGTCGGCGATCCAGACCAACGAGGCGGATACGCAGGAGTTACTGGACAAGGCCGCCAAAGAGGTCACGCTCAAGAGCGAGATGAAAGACGGCGAACTGCAAATTTACCCTGATGGACCATTCCGGGAATCGCATTCACCCTTCGAGCGAAGACACGATCACGAGCCTGGGTACCGGTTTAAGTTTGAGATCACGGTGAAGGTTCCGTCCGCCATGAGCTTGGATTTACGGACTGTTCAGGGCGGAATTGTGGTGGACGATGTCCGGGGACATTTCGACGTCCATGCGGTAAACGGAGGAATTGAGATGAAGGATGTCGGTGGCGAAGGAGATGTGCGGTCGGTGAATGGTCCGCTCCATGTAAGCTTCAGCCAAAATCCAACCGGCCCGTGTACGTTCAAGACGGTGAATGGGGCAATCGATGTGAGTCTGCGCCAGGGACTTTCGGCGGACCTCCAGTACAAGACTTTACACGGTGGGATTTACACGGATTTCGAACTGACCGGTTTGCCGACGGCCGTCGCGGGTAGCACAGAGCGTCAGAATGGGCGCTTCGTTTATCGAAGCCGTGGTTACTCCAGCAGTCGTGTCGGGGCAGGCGGCCCGTTATTGACGTTCGAGACGATCAACGGCGAAATCGACATTCGAAAAAAATGAAACTAATACAGGAGAAATGTATGAACAAGTTATTGTTGGTAATAGGCATGGCTGCGCCGATGATTGCTCAGGATCACATGGTTGTTCCGCTTACCGACGCAAACCGGCCAGTTAGTATGAGTGTCCATCTGTTGAGCGGCAGCGTCACCATTCGCGGTTACAGCGGGCGAGAGGTTCTGGTGGATGCAAAGGGCGCGTCAAACAGTCACGAAAGTAGTAGCGCCAATCATGATGGCATGCATAGGATAGACGGGGGCGGGAGCGACCTCTCGATCGAATCCGACAATAACAAGGTGACGATCTCGTCCCACTTTGGGCGTGGGAGCGATGTAACGATCCAGACGCCGGTGAATACCTCGGTCAATGTGAGGGTGCTCAGCGGTGGACAGATTTTGATCGAGGGTGTCAGTGGAGAACTCGAAGCCCAGAACTTGAACGGGGCGGTCGTAATGCACAACGTCTCGGGATCTGTGGTGGCGCACTCGCTGAACGGCGCGGTGACGGTGACGATGGCGAGTGTGAAGAGCGGCAGCCCGATGTCGTTCACCTCATTGAACGGCAATATCGACGTCACGCTTCCGGGCAACGTCGCGGCGGATTTCTCGATGAAAACGAGCCACGGCGAAATCTATAGCGACTTCGACGTGAAGTTGAAGGCACCGCCGAAACCGACGGTGGAAGAGACGGGCTCGAAGAAGGGCAAGTATAAGGTCCATACCGAGGGCACGGTCAGCGGATCGGTTAACGGCGGAGGTCCGGAGTTGCATTTCCAGACGATGAATGGGAATATCTATATCCGGAAAACGAAGTAACCTGCGCGACGACTCGCGGCTCGGAAGAATATATCGGACCGCGCGCTGAACAGGAACCGCGGCCCGAAACCCGATTAAAAATTAAGCTTCAGACTAACTTGCAGCTTGCGGCTGGAATCCTTCGTCGTGACCATGCCGAACGTACTGCTCGTCGGGTTGGTTTGCGGGTTGCCGCCGTTAGCGCCGCCCCAGTTCGGGTGATTGATCCAGTTGAAAGCCTCTACGCGGAATACGAAATTGGCTCTTTCATGGACAGTGAACGTCTTGAACAATCCGAGGTTCCAGTTCTGGAAACCGGGAGCGGTGTACAGGTTACGTGCCTGATTGCCGAAAGTACCCGGCACCGGCACTGTGAAAAGAGGGTTGCCGCTCGCGTCCTTCACGCTGAACCAGTAGTTGCCGGAGCCTGCCCCATTGGAGAACTGCGCGGGATTGCCGACCTTCCAGAGTGCGCACTAATTAGTGAAGGCAGAAATTCTTGATAAATCTGCCGGAAAAAAGTAACTCGGAGGAAAACGATATGACGATTCGATATGCGCGTTTGCTTTTTGCAGCGACCGTAAACCATCAATTGCGCGGCATGGCTTTCGCGGCTCTCGCGCTCACATTTCTGGCAACCGGCAGTAGTCTGAAGGCGCAGAACTGCCCGCAAAGCTATTACACCGTGTCCCCCTCGACGACGCTGCCTTTCGACTTTCACTCGTGCCGGCCGGGAGTCTGATGGGCACGCTTGCCGCGGTCGACCCGAATCCAGATCCCAATCCGTCGTACACGTTTACTCTGGTTGCCGGCGCCGGATCGGATGACAACGCATCCTTTCAGATTAACGGCGCGAACCTGATGTCCGCGGCCGCATTCGTGCAGGCGCAGCAGTCCACATTTAAGATTCGCGTGCACGTGGAGAATGGACGGCCGAACGGAGCTTTCGAAAAGGCATGATAGTCACGCCCTGGGATATGTAAGCATTGCGTTTGCAGCATGACGGCCGCTCTCTTGAGAAGAGCGGCCGTAACTGTCTGAAGCCGTAACCGGATTACTGCCCGACGGTCCGGCCATCGATCATGCGTTCATTCACCGTCAGTTTTTCGTGCAGCCGGCGTTTCCATCCACTCGAAGTTCTTATCCATGTATCGCGGACATGAGAGCCGCCCCACACCTTGTGCGTTACTCCATCGATGATCTCCGTTCGCGTGTTACCGACGAGGCAGAGCACGACGGCGCCGTTTCCTTCGAGCTTCAAATCATAAATCTGAATGCCGGATGACGTGCCATTTCGTTCGTAATCAGGCCTCCAGGTAGCTGACCAACCCGGCGGCGGTTTCATGCTTGCGATATCGCGCCGGATGAACGGCTCCATCTCCTGGCGTGTCCTGGGCTTCTGCCCGGCCGTAATACTGACCCAATCGTTCGTATCTATCCGCAGCGCCCCATCGGCGTCTCCGCGCGCCAAAGCGTCCAGAGACCGTTGATAGGCTGCGACGATATCTTTTCTCGCCGTATCTTCCGGCTCCGATGCCAGCAGCAGCAATGGCATTAAGAGCAGTATTGGTATCCCAATCTTCATTCTGGGTGTAGACGAATTCGCCGCCACAGCAGTGCTGCTAAGCCCACGCCAAACAGGACTGCGCTCGAGGGCTCCGGTACAAACGTGCCCACGAGCGAAAATGTCATGTTGTACGTTGGAGCCGGCGTCCCGCCCACGATATCAGTCCCGATGCGCAACCAGTCCGGACCGATGGAACCGTTGCCGTCGTTTCGCATCCAGGCTTGCAAATCGCCAGTAAAGGGAGTTCCGGGTGCCACAATCGGCCTGGGCGCCGAGAGCCAGAGAAAATACCCGCTCGACAAGCCCACTTCCGGACGGAAGAAATCGTGATCCGTAGCGCCAACGAAGATGGGAGTGGCGAAGGTGATAGAGAAAAGAACTTCTTCACCCGTTACCGCGCCCTCGCCGCCGGTGGTTTGATTGGGAATTATGTGGAGACCGTTAACCACTGAGTTTGCCGCGGTGAAAGCCGGGTTCAATATCGTGGCGGTACAGTTGGAAGGCACACTACAAGCACCGAAATCGAAAGACGGCCCGAAATTGGTATCGCTCGGTGAGTTGACTCGCGTCGGGACGTTTCCGGAAGGCGGGTTCGTGGAGTCGGCGGGAAACACGTGGTAGAGCTCGATTTCGAGATCGTTGATTGTTGACAGCGCGGCGCCTGTTGGTAGTAAGCCGACAAACGTTGCCCCGCTCACCAGCGCGCCTTGCCCAAGAATAAAATCGTCGGCCGTTTCCGTTTCGAGTACCCCCGCACTGCCGGCCGGACGCGATAACGTGGCAATCTTCCCGTCGGGATTGCCCGTGCTAAATAGTGTAATTGACGCTGCGGCTGCTGTAGCTACCAGAAACATTGCTACACTCGCCGTTGTCATGGATTTGATCAGAAAACGTTGCACCCTCATTTCTTAGATCCTCCAATCTAGTGAGTTAGACTATCACATTAACTCGCGTAATGCGAGCGTTGGTCGTTGGTCTGTCGTTGGTCTACCCCGTTCAGGCGACGATCGGATGATGCGGCGCGGCGTCGAGCGGAAGAATCCCGGCGACCCTCGGATCAGGCGAGATTTCGATCGATCTTTTGTAAACCTTAAAGCCCCGCCGTTGATAAAAGGCGAGTGCCCGCGGATGGTCGATGGTGCAGGTATGCAGCATAACCCGCTCGGGATGATAAGACCAGGCAGTCGAAAGAGCATAGTCCATCAGGAAGCTTCCCGCTCCTTTTCCGAGCAGATCTTCCGCAACACCGAGGAATGAGAGTTCAATGTCGGGCAAGTAGCGGCAGTCCAGTTCGAGGAGACCTTTCTCCCGGCCGGCATGTTCCAGACAAAAGACCAGAACGTCCGGATCTAAGATGATTTCGGTTAGCTGATCGTCATTCAATCTGAGCCGGCTAAACCATAGCCAGTTAGCTCCCACCAAGCGAAATAGCTCCCGATACCAATTCACTCCAGGATTCATCACACGCCGGATAGATAAGTCGCTAACAGCTTGCCGGTTGACCTGCTTGGGCTGCTCCCGCATCTCGAGATAGGTCACGACGGCGCCGATTTGTCCTGGTCCAACGTCCAGGTTGAAGTCACGATCTTGCGTCACGGCGAGCACACCCCTTCATACGATCAAACAGCCACGCCAGTGCAAATCGCAAGTCGCGATCGAGCGTCGGCTTGGAGATTCCTATCAGGCCAGCCGCTTCCGCCGAAGTACAGCCCAGGAAGATGCGCAATTCAACGACTCTTGCTTTGCGTGGTTCCATCGCTTCCATTTCATCCAGCGCGCGATCGAGGTCCAACATTTCCTCGCCTTCGGGGTCGACCCATGCCAAATCCGGACTCAATTCAACATGGGGTAAGGCTGAGTTCCGTTTTGCCGTCTGGCGCGTGCGCGCATGATTCACTAATATGCGGCGCATGGCGCGGGCGGCAAAGGTAAAGAAGTGTACGCGGTCTTCGAATTTGGCCCTTTTCTCGTTTAATAGCACGAGGAAAAGTTCGTTCACCAGGCCGGTAGCTTCAAGAGTATGATCGGGCCGCTCCCGGCGGAGGTAGCTGATTGCGACGTTGCGCAGATGCGAGTACACCAGGGGAGTCAAGGCGTCGACGGCCTCGTGATCGCCCCGGGTCCAGCGATCCAACAGCATCGTGATGTCTCCGGCGGGCATCTAAAAGCCTCTCGGGGCAAGGCTAGCATATGTAGGCGCTTTGGGAGGAGCTGGGAACAGAGTACCGCGAAGGAAGCGCAAGGCTTTCAGGTGAGGGTTTAGTTTTTTGCCGGGCAGTCTCTTTGCCGGCCCATGCAGAGAGGCTATGAATTCCGCGTGCGTCTCAAAAGGGCCGATAGCCTTACCCTGCTTGTATTCTACGATGGAACGTATCGCCGATCTGCCTCCGCGGCTGGAAGAAATTAAACCCGTGAGAATTTGCCGCTATTCCTGGATCGGGCAGAATTCCTTCATCTTAAAAGGCGTAACAGTCGGAGAAGGCGCGATTGTCGGTGTCAACAGCGTGGTTGTCTCCGATGTGCCACCTTACTCGGTAGTCATGGGTAACCCGGCCCGGGTCGTGATCAAGAACACTCAAAAGCAGGCAGATCAGCAACCCGGTCCGGTAGCCGAGAGTAAGGGCGCGTAGGCGGACGCTTTTAAAAATTAAGCTTCAGACTAACTTGCAGCTTGCGGCTGGAATCCTTCGTCGTGACCATGCCGAACGTACTGCTCGTCGGGTTGGTTTGCGGGTTGCCGCCGTTAGCGCCGCCCCAGTTCGGGTGATTGATCCAGTTGAAAGCCTCTACGCGGAATACGAAATTGGCTCTTTCGTGGACAGTGAACGTCTTGAACAATCCGAGGTTCCAGTTCTGGAAACCGGGAGCGGTGTACAGGTTACGTGCCTGATTGCCGAAAGTACCCGGCACCGGCACTGTGAAAAGAGGGTTGCCGCTCGCGTCCTTCACGCTGAACCAGTAGTTGCCGGAGCCTGCCCCATTGGAGAACTGCGCCGGATTGCCGACCGGGCCGTTCACGTTCCAATTCTGGTTTTGCGATACGCCAATTCCCGCGTAGTCGCTACCAGTCTGAACAGCAAAGGGCGTGCCGCTCTGAAACTGAGTGATCCCCGTAATCTGCCACCCGCCGAGAACCGTACCGGCGTAGCCCGTCTTCTTGTGATAGGGGAGTTCCCAGATCCAGTTGATGACGACGATATGCCGGGTGTCAAAGTCCGACGGACCCCAGAAGTTGGTATCGTCGTACGCATTGTAAACGATGGCCCGGCGGCTCGATCCGTTGTCGAAGCTCTCCGAGAGAGTGTACGAAGCGCCGAAACTGAAGCCATTCGTGAAGCGCCGGTTCCAGGCGACGTTCAGACCGTTATACTTCGAACGAGCGGCGTTCTCCGCAATCTGAATCTGGTTGAAACCCTTGTATGGAACCAGATAGTTCACGTTCACGCCACCCGGGCAGGAACCGTTCGGGCATGTGCCGACAGGGAGTTGATTGATATTACGCGTACGTTCCAGCCATAGCCCAACCCGTCCCACGTAGGATATCTCGAGGTTCGACTGGAAGGGCAACTCGCGTTGTACCGTGGCATTCCACTGGTACGATGTCGGAATCTTATAGACGGGATCCTGGGTTTGGATAAACTGTGTAGGCGTTCCACCCGCTGCGCCCAGCGGATTGTCCACGCTGCCGTTCGCCACTGAAACATAACCCTGGAACGGGAAGTTGCCGCCTAGGAAAGTCGAGTCGCTCACCGCCGGACGATTCTTGAACCCCCCGAACGCCGTGCGGAAGACCGTCTTCTGGGTTACCTCGTAGGCTAAGCCAATGCGTGGCACGATGTTGTTGTATTTCGTATCCGCATAGGTATTCGGGAGGCCGCGGAACAAGGCGTTCAGAGCCGGATCTCCGGAGTCGGGGAAGCGTCCTTTCCCCGCGGATGGGAAGCTCGACCCGGGAATCACGATGCCGTTGTAAATATCGCCGGATCCATTGATTATCGTTCCGGTCTTGGGATCGATGGAGACCGCTTTCGCCGGATCGTAAAAGCGCTTGTCGAACACATCGTAGTTACCCCAAAGCGCGTAGTACGGCTGGATAATCGATTCGCGGAAGCCAATCTCGAGTTTCAACTTGGCGCTTATTTTCCAGGCATCCTGAGCGAAGAACTCAACCATGTCGCCTCGCGAGATGGTGTAGTCGCGAGGGCCGATCTCCGAGTAAGTCGTGAACTTGCCCAACGCTGCCAAAGGCGATGCCCGGATTTGTGCCGGTGTCCTGGAAATCAAACCGGCCGTTCTGGTTGTTGGCGCCGCCGGGAATACCGGTCACATTCACCTGATCCCGATCGTTTTGTCCAGAGCGTTCAAACAGTACGCCGAACTTAAACGTATGGGCATTGTGGATCCATGTCACGTTATCGGAAAACTCGTAGATCGGACCACCGGAACGCGACGGATATGGACCCAAATCAAGCTGCGTAAACCCGTTGATGTTCACGGTCGGCAACTTGTTGGGGAGATCCTTTGCCGCCGAACCGTACAGATACGGATAGTTCACGCCGAATTGTGTGCGGTCAGGCGGGTTGCGCAGCGCAATATCAACGTGATCGGCGCTTGCCGAGATAAGAGCTTCATTGATCAGACTGGGCGTGAACACGTGAATATAGTTCAGCGAACCGGTCTCGTTAGGGCGATTCAACTGGTTGGCGGCGAGCGCAAACGAGCCTTGGAACGCATTCGCTACAAAGTAGTTGTAATTCAACACTCGTAGCCGCAGCGTGTCCTTTTCCGTGGGGAGTGCGTCTATTGAGATGGTGTCTTTACGCGTGTTGTCGATTTCATTGTTGATGGTGATGTAGTTGCTCGCGCCCAGTTGGAAGCCCGGCGTGGGCAGCGGATAGGCGTTCAGGAGGGCCATTCCATTGGGGCTCTGCTGCGCTTTCGGGATGATATTGCCGGCGTAGGGAACGCCATTGCCATCGCTGATGATGTAGGGTTTGCTGAAGAACGTGTTCGGTCCCAGCAAGTCGCTGAAATCCCCGGTGCGCATCTTGGCATTGGGCACAACCGCGCCTCCGGCCGCATTTACCGGAGACGTCCGGTAGCGAACCCACTCCTGGCCGAACAAAAAGAAAAGCTTGTTGTGATCCTTATTGAACTTGCCCGGGATGTACACCGGACCGCTGAAGTTGTAGCCGAACTGATTGTACTTGAGCGGCTGAGGCTGTCCATTGAGCAGCGCCAGAGGCGACACCAGGCGCGGCCAGATATTCGCGTCCAGCGCGCTGTTGCGCAGGAATTCGTAAGCCGTGCCGTGGAAATTGCGCGTGCCGCTCTTAGTGATCACGCGAACCTGTCCGCCACCCGAGCGCCCGTATTCCGCCGCGTAATTCGACGTCAGCACCTGCACCTCTTCGGTCGAGTCCACGTCGGCAGCGCCTATTGCAGTGCCGTTTGAGCGCGTGCGAGTCGCCACCGCGCCATCATAGAAAAATACGTTGTCATTGGGACGTGAGCCATTCATCGAAAACCCGCCGTCCGTCAGGTTGAAGTTGAAGTTCGCCAGCGAAGCGCTCGATCGGACACCCGGCTTCAATGCGGCCAACAGTACTGGATTGCGGCCGTTCAGCATCAGGTCCTGGACCTGCCGCTGATCTACCGTCAAGCCGAGCGTGGCGCTTTCAGTTTGCAGGCGCGAAGCTTCCGCAGTGACATTGACGCTGTCGGAAATCTGGCCGACTTCGAGGATGACGTCCACACCCAATGGGACGTTCGCATCGAGCAGGTTGCCGCTCTTGGTGTATTTCTTGAAGCCTTGGCCTTCCACAGTGACGGAGTAGGCGCCGGCGGGGATATTTGAAACCGTATAGACACCGGCTTCGTTGGTTGTAGTATCGCGAGAAATTCCAGTTCCCTCGTTACGAACGGAGACTTTCGCGCCGGGCACGGAAGCGCCCGTTGGGTCTTTGACGGTACCGGTGATGGTCGACAGATCCGACTGCGACCAACCGGGGACTGCAAGTGCGATCAACACAATCAAGACTGAAGACCGCTTGGCAATGAAGCGAACCAGGCTCATTGATGCTCTCCTTTGTAAAGCGTGACCAGGGTAGTATACAGGAATCCGGCTACGGCAACAGCAAGCATTCCTCCTGTGTACTACTGTTTGAACCAGACGGTGCGGGGAAGGGAACACAGGTTCGCTGAAGCGGCACGGCAAACTATGCGGTTCCGGTTCCGGCGATATCGCAATCGATCGGCATTGGAAAGGAATTCAATGCTTGCGAGCAACGTTTCTGTCTATGATCTTCCCTGTAAGCAGGCGCTTGCAAGAAGCCTTCATGGTGATTGAGAATCTGAGGGAGAAACCGGAGCTAATGGTGCGGCAGTTTGCGGTGACGGCGGGTGCCAAAGAAGGCCAGCCGGGGCCATTCCGGGAATTCTGTACACTAAGCCCTATTGAACGAACGAACCTCTGGTAACCATTACGGCGTTACGCAGGTTCTATCATCAGCACCGCAGAAGAAATTTGCACAACAACTGGTGTCTAATACTGCTATGGTCCGCACTATTTTTGTCTGCATACTAGCGGGCTTGCTAGGAACTGGAGGAAGGTGTATGGCACAAACACCCCGGCCGCCCGACGTTGAAGCGCAACGGGCCGCGATGAAGAGGCTTGGATTTCTCGTCGGCGAGTGGTCCGGCGAAGCGTCAGTTCTTCGCGGACCCGAACAATTTGTAGAGCTGGCGCAGACTGAATCGGCGCAGTTCAAACTGGATGGACTTGTTCTAGTGATCGAAGGCGTTGGCCGAACCAAGGCCGAGGGCAAACTTGCTCTTCAAGCCCTCGGATTGATTTCCTTCGACGATGAAACAGAAACCTATAAGATGCGAGCCTTCAACGACGGACGGTGGCTCGAAACCGAGGTCAAACTGGCCGATGGTGGGAACTCGATCTCTTGGGGGTTTGCACTTGGCGAGTTCAAGACGAGGACGGTAATGCGTATCAATGAAAACGGTGAATGGACCGAGCTTGGCGAACTGGTCATCGGCGACCGCCCACCGCAGAAAATGATGGATTTAAAGGTTCGGCGCAATTCCGGTCCAAAATAGCTCGCGATCTGTCGTGTAGTGTTTGGTGCAGTCTCAAAAACCTCCGTTTACGAGACCACTCCGCCGAGCCACGCTTTAGGCGTGAAAACCAGCGGAAATCCTGTTCCAAAAGCCGTCTCGAAATCAGCGTCTCAAAGTGCACTGCCTCCGGTGATTTTTGAAATGGTCCACCAGGTGCCAAAGCGCATCATGCCGGTCTCCGTTGGAACCGACCCGAGCCTTGCCCTGAAGACGCGGAAAGGGACGGGGCTCTCTTCAGCCGCTGCCAAACCCGAATCCGCGTGGCGAAGCCCAGCCCGGCTGCAACTTGAATCCATCCGCCCATGGTTGAATCCGCATCCCGCCTACTTCCGATAATGTACATTATGTTAAATTTGAAGTGCCCGTCAATTGGTGCCCTACTCACGCTCTGACATTCACCGGCAGATACACTCTAAACGTAGTACCCTTGCCCAGTTCGCTTTCCACGACCACAGCCCCGTCATGCGCCTGCACAATCCCAAGCGCTGCCGATAACCCCATTCCCCTGCCGGTAAATTTCGTCGTGAAGAATGGGTCGAAGATCCGCCCAAGCGTGTCCGCATCCATCCCGGATCCGTCATCCTCCACCTCAAGCACAACATTGAGCCCCGATTGAATCTGCCCCGCGATCGGGCTCACGGCCGGCAGCGGCCCGGTAATCACCTCCGACCGCACGGTAATCCGCACCTTTCCTTTCCCGTTTTGCCCGATCGCTTCCGTCCCGTTCATGATCAGATTCATGAGAAGTTGCTGCATCTGAACGGCATCCGCTTCCAGCGTGGGCAAGTTTTCTTCAACCGCCAGATCGATACTCACGTCCCGCGAAGCTGCGGTTCTGAGTAACTCGATAAGATCTTGGGCCAGTACGCCCAGGTTAATGCGCTCGATGAGGAATTGGCCTTTCCCCGCGTACGCCAGCAATTGCCGGGTCAGGTGGGCCGCGCGTTCGCACGACTTCACGGCATTGCTCAACAACGGCCGTTGGATGGCATCCGCCGGTAAAGTATCGAGCGCTAAACTGGCGTTACCGAGAATTCCCGTCAGAAGATTGTTGAAGTCGTGTGCGATACCGCCAGCCAGGACGCCCAGACTTTCCATCTTTTCGGCATGCCGAAGCCTGTCCTCCATCAGCCGTCGCTCCGTTACGTCACGGTAATTGATCACAACCGCCAAAATATCCGGATCTTCCAACAGATTCTTGCCGCGAACTTCCACCCATTTCCAGGTTCCGTCGCGGTGCCGAGCCCGGTATTCAAAAGCCAGACTGAGCCCCGGTTTGGAAATCAAGTCGCGCCAAAGCCCCTCAACACTTCCGAGGTCGTCGGGATGGACCATAGCCAATGCCGAGGTTCCGCGGACTTCCGGACCAAAGCCCAGAATCCGCGGTCCCGTGTACTGTATCCGGCATGCCGCATCGAGCAATAGAATGCCGTCTGAACTGTTTTCGATCAGCGACCGCCAACGCCTCTCAGCTGCCGCTTGCGCCAGTTCACTCACTTTCTGCGATGTAACATCCTGTACTACTCCTTGCACGCCGATAATAACTCCATGGAAGTCGCGCACGGGATAATAGGCAACCTGCCAGGTATGCAGGGTTTGCGGATCGCCAGGCGGATATGCCTGAATCTCCTGACCGTGAATCGGCGTACCGGTTGCGAGTACGTGCTGATAGAGAGGCTCGACTGAGCCTGCAATATCTGGAACGATATCGCGGAGACGCTTTCCCAAGTGATCCGCAGCCGGCCGCCCATTGATCTTCGCAAGATGGTCATTGATCCGGACATACCTAAGAGCAGTGTCCAGGAAGCAAAGGCCAACAGGCGCCGTTTCGTAAAGGCGTGTGAGCTCAGCCAATTGGCGCGCAGCCACAGTCCGTTGATCATCGGAGTCCTGCTCGATTCGCGACCGGTCCGTCAAATTCGAATACACACTTACGATTTCAATAACAGCGCCGTCGAGACTGCGAATTGGCCAGGTTGAGACACGCAGTTCGATCGGTTCCCCATCCTTGCGCACAAGCCGGATTGAGCGGCTGCCGGTCCCCGTTACATCAAGATATTGCTCGAAGAAGCTATTGCCGTCCTGCAAAATATCCGATGAAATGCAAGGAAACGGTTTACCGATAACCTCGTCCGACGGGCCAGCCAAAAGTCCGTTCGGCAGCTTTGTTCCAGAGAACGACTCTGGCATCGGCGGTCAATTTGACGATCGGTAGTGGGGACGCGTCGCAAAATGAGCCCAATGCCTCAGGCGCACCCGGAATAGGTCCTTCGCCAGTCAAGTTTAATCTCCCGTATAGAAGAGATCATACCTGACGTTGGCGGTAAAACGGCGAGTTTAGTTATACCAAAAAAGGGGGCCCGATCGTAAGCTAAGCATAACGATGATCGGGCCCACAGGGAAAGAACCTAAGTAAATGAAAACTAATTACTAATCATCGGCGATGGCCTCCGCCAGATGCGTGCCCGCCGCCGCTCGACGATCCTCGGCTTCCACCGGACGATGGGGCCGAACGCTGAGCCGGAGCGGAATAATGTGGAGCTGGCGCGGAATAGCGAGGGGCCGAGTAGCTCGGAGCCGAATACCGCGGTGCGGAATAATTGGGTGCCGAGTAACGAGGAGCACTCGTCGAACCTGAATACCCCCGTTGTTGCGAGCCAGACATTTGGCTTCCGCCGCTGCGATAGCTAGGATTCGAATAGCCGGACGATCCAGTGGAACCGAACCGGTTCCAGCCACCGCCTTGCGCCGACGAAGGGCTCGACGGCGAAATCGTCCGTGCCCCGGGTGTGCTGCCGAAGGACCGCGCACCAGGATTCTGCGAAGCTGCAGGATTATTTGTTCCACCAAACCGATTCCAACCGGCAGGGTTGCCGCTGTTAGAACCTGTTGAACCAGTGGTTTGACTGCCTCGTGTGAAGGTGTTGCTTGAAGCAGAGGCGCCGGCAGCCGAACCGAAAGATCGCCCCGTAGATGACCCAAAGGCCCTCTGCGTAGCCGTCTGCATCGAACGCTGCTGCTCGGCGAACGAAGTCCTTTGAACCGAGGGCACAGGGCTGTGCGTTGCAAATCGGCTCTGGCTGAAGTTCGTGCGGGCTACCGTGTTCGTATTCCGATCGGTAAAGTGCAGCGATTGACTGGTCGGTGAAACCGGCAGTGAACCGCGAACCAGACTGGCGGAACGAAGCTCGGAACCCGACACATGGGTGTAGCCTGTCCCGGTACGCCCAAACTGCTGGGAATTCATCGCCATCACACCATTAGTCACCCGCGCATTCCGGTACACATTGTTGATATTCGTGTTGTTCACGACGTTCATAGCAAAGCGCTCGCGTCCGAACCCCGCGCCACCCCACCACGGATGGAAACGCTCAAAGGGTGCCAGCGGTACCCAGCCGATCGAGCCGAACCCAAAGCCCACGCCGATTCCCCTCCCGAAACCAAAGAACCCAACCAGCGCCGGACTCCAGAAGTAGCGCTCGTGGATCCGGCCCGGCCACCAACCCCAGCCCAAACCGCCCCGGTAAAACCACCGGCCATAATGGTAAGGTGCCCAACCCCACGGATCGTAGCTAACCCAAGTCCAGCCATAGTAGTCTTCCCAAACCCAGCGGCCAGCGCTGTACGGAGACCAATCCTGACCGACCTGAGGGTACCAGGCATATCCACCATAGTCAGGAGTATTCACCCACTGGCCGTGTCCCTGCAATTCTTCCGTTCCATAAACATCAGGCGGAACATATTGCCGTGTACTAGTCCACGCCTGCTGAAATGTACGGTCTCGGTCGTCGGACCATGCGTCCCACTCATCGCGCGGCAGCCCCTGAATCATCTGGAACTCGGGATCGCCAGCCGGCCCGCGAGCCATCATTGTTTGTCCCGGAGGGATGGTTTGTGAACCTTTGGGCGTGAAAACCTCAAGTTGGCCCGACCTAGGCGTCACGTAGGTTTGTCCATCGTCGGTGACCGTGATTCGGTACACACCCTGTCGAACCGGGCGAACGGAAACAGAAGGAGTGTCAATCTCCACTTGAGCATTGGTATCGCGAAGAATTCGATACGTGACCGTTCCCCGTCCAAGCTGCATCTGAAAGCGGCCATTTTGCAAATCCGTGAAGTGAACTTCGGTATTCTGCGCGAGACGGATCATATTCGCAAAATCAAACTGCACTTCAGCTCGTGCGCCTGCTCCAGTCTGAATCGAATCCTGAACCATAACCGGCGCGTTCTGAACGGCTGCAACATAGTCTCCGGAATCGCCCCTACGCACCGACACATCTCCATTTAGAAGGCTGATGCGGGCAACTCCGGCGGCGGCTGGAGGAGGTGTCTGATCGCCAGCGTCAGCCGGACCTTGCGCCTGGTTCTGCGGACCGTTACCTTGAGCTGGGTACCGTGGAGCAGCACCGTCCTGCGCCAAAAGCGAAAGTGTTGCTACTAGCAGCGAAGGAAATAGAATAGATAGTTTGAGCGAACGACGGCCACTCATGGTACGCTTCTTTAGCCTCGCGAACTATTGGGCAATCCGTAGGCCAATCGGTAAATTACTTTGAAACAAAGGCTTAGGAGTTTAATGCTGCGAAGTCGAGTGGTTGAAAACCACCACGAAGCGGGGTTTCAGCCACTCCGACCACCACTACCCATTCTCCTTATTCTTATGTACGTATCCGCCTTTGCCGCCGAACCGGTCCGTTACATCGTCCGCTTCCCTGCCCCACAGACCCATTACGTGGAGGTCGAAGCCCAGATACCGGTCAGCCAAAAACCTCAAGTAGAACTTTTCATGCCAGTCTGGACTCCCGGTTCATATCTCATCCGCGAGTATGCGCGAAACGTCGAGGCTTTGACCGCAACCGATTTGAAAGGAACTCCACTACAAGTCTTGAAAACGCGCAAGAACCGCTGGCGGATTATTACTATTCATCCGTTAGATCGGATATCTGTTCGTTACCGAGTATATTGTCACGAGTTATCTGTTCGAACAAACTGGGTTGACGATCAGTTTGCCTTGTTGAATGGAGCAGCGACATTTCTAACCTTGACGGGGGGCGTGGCTCGCGTTCATGAAGTAAAGCTCGAACTTCCCTCTTCCTGGGCAGTCTCTCTTAGCGGACTTCCGTCGGATCCGAGTGGGAACTTCGCCGCTGCGGACTACGATTCACTGGTTGATTCGCCAATCGTCGCGGGCAATCCCTCCGTGTACGAGTTCCAGGTCGACGGCAAATCTCACCTCCTGGTTAATGTCGGAGAAGCCGGTCTTTGGGACGGCCGCAAAGCTGTCCGGGACATTGAGAAAGTTGTCCGTCAGTATCGCGCAATGTGGGGTTCCCTGCCCTACGACAAATACGTATTCTTCAATCTACTGACAGGCGCGGGAGGCGGAGTCGAACATCGTAACTCCGTTGTCATGATGAGCGACCGATTCGCCATGCGAACGCACCCAGCCTATGTCGGTTGGCTCGATTTGGCAAGTCACGAGTACTTTCACCTTTGGAACGTGAAGCGCCTACGCCCAATGGAACTCGGGCCGTTTGACTATGAGAATGAGGTTTACACGCGTAACTTGTGGATATCGGAGGGCTTCACCGACTACTATGGGCCGCTAACGGTACATCGCGCCGGATTGTCCACCGAACAAGAATTACTGGGGAATAATCGCGCCCGTGAACAGCAACGCAGCGAAGGTACATCCCTTTCCAGCCTGATCGAGAAACTCCAGACCACGCCGGGACGGTTGCAGCAACCGGCGTCGGTCGCTTCTTTCGACGCATGGATTAAGCTATACCGCCCGGACGAGAATTCGCCCAACTCTTCGATCAGCTACTACACAAAAGGAGCGGTGATCGGGTGGTTGCTCGACGCCAAAGTCCGGCGTGCAACCAATAACTCGCGCAGCCTCGACGATGTGATGCGCCTCGCTTTTGAGCGTTACAGTGGGACCCGGGGATTTTCGGACGATGACTTTCGGTCGACGGCTCAGGAGATTGCAGGCATAAACCTGAAAGATTGGTTCCACAACGTCGTGGACACGACCGCTGAACTCGATTACAGCGAAGCTCTTTCGTGGTTCGGCTTGCGGTTCCGTCCGGTGCTAGCCGCCGAGTCAACGAATAACGATCACGTCAAGAAATCATGGCTCGGGTTCACCACCAAGAACGAATCCGGCCGCTTGATGATTACACAGGTTCCGCGCGGCACTCCAGCCTACGCCGCCGGTATTTCACCCGGCGACGAAATTCTTGGCATCGACAATTATCGCGTTCGCCCGGAACAATGGGAGCAGCGCATGGAGCAGTACTATCCCGATACCCGCATCTCGCTTCTTGTTTCCCGCAGTGATCGTCTAATCACCATTCCCGTGCTTCTGGGCGAAGAACCCGGCCATCGATGGATTTTGGAACGAGATCCCAACGCCACGCAAGACCAGCAGCAACATCTAAAGTCTTGGTTGAGCCCACTGATATAAATCCGCGCCAAATTCTTTTTGAACCGGTAGCTCACCCGGGTCATGAAGCCGGTCGCCGAGGCCGAAGGCCACCAGCCCCTCATCGATCGGGGCGATCTCGTCGCGCGCAAGCTCGCCAAACACGCTTCGGACGCGCCGCTTGCCGACGGAGCGCAGGTGGTCGATCAACGCGAAAGACCTCAGTAAGGAGGTCTTGCTGACCGATCCGAATCAGAAAACCGTGTCCGGTACGGGCGGCTCTTTTAGTGTGTCGGTTTCTTCGAATGCCGCCCACGTGGCGCCAGTAACGCTCCAGGTAACAGGCCGGAGACCTTATTTATATGCTGCAATGCCGGTAACCTTCTCCCCTATTACCAGGGCGTGAATGTGATCTGTCCCTTCGTAGGTTTTTACTGTTTCGAGATTGCAGAGGTGGCGCATGATGGGATATTCGTCGGTGATTCCATTCGCGCCTAGCAGATCGCGGCTCACTCTGGCGCAATCGAGCGCCATCGCCACGTTGTTCCGCTTCAACATCGAGATGTGAGCCGGCTCCAGCTTTCCCTCGTCCTTCAACTTCGCGCAATGGATGGCCAGGAGTTGCGCTTTACATATCTCCGTGATCATTCCCGCAAGCTTTTCCTGTACCAACTGATGCGACGCGATTGGCCGATTATCGAACTGTTTCCTCGTCACCGTGTACTGCCGGGCAGTCTCGAAACAATCGAGAGCCGCGCCCAGCACACCCCAGCCGATGCCGAACCGGGCCTGCGACAAGCAGGCCAACGGAGCCTTGAGCCCCTTTGCGCCCGGCAACATGGCGGCGTCCGGGACGCGGCAATCGGAGAATGCCAGGCTAGAGGTAACTGACGCGCGCATGGACCATTTGCCGTGAATCAGCGAGGTGCTGTACCCCGGCGTTCCCCGCTCCACCAGAAAGCCGCGAATGCCATCTTCCGCGCGAGCCCACACGATCGCCACATCCGCTATGCTGCCGCTCGTAATCCAGGTCTTCTCGCCATTCAACACCCATCCGCCGCCATCGCGGCGCGCAGTGGCCCTCATGCCCGCGGGATTCGAGCCAAAATCCGGCTCCGTCAAACCGAAGCAGCCTACGGCGTCACCCGATTGCATGCGCGGAAGCCATCGCTGCTTCTGCTCTTCCGACCCGAAGGTCAGAATCGGATACATCACCAGCGATCCTTGAACGGACGCGAAGCTACGCAGACCGGAATCGCCGCGCTCCAATTCCTGCATTACGAGGCCATATTCAAGGCTGCTCATTCCCGCACAGCCGTAGCCTTGCAGGTTCGCTCCCAGAAAGCCGAGACGGCCCAATTCTCGAATGAGATCCGTCGGGAATTCGGCGTTGCGGAAACAATCGCGAATCCGGGGCATCACGCGATCATCGACGAACTGCCGCGCCGCCTGACGCACCAGCAGCGCCTGTTCGTCGAACAGAGAGTCGATGCGTAGATAGTCCATTGCTATTTCTTATACATCGCGCTGTAACTCAACTGTTGCTTGACATAGTCTCGGGGATAGCTGATCGTCACGCGCGTGACATTGCCCTTAGTGTCAAACTCCGCGGTCAGGTCCGAATTGATGCCGGCGAAATAAGTGGGGAGATTTAGCTTCTTATAGCGCGCAATCACTTGATCGCGCAGCGCGGGATCGAAGTGAGTGCCGTACTTATCGATGAGCGCTTTGATGGCGTTGTAGTCGCCTTCGGCCTTGATCCGCATCAACTCGGTAAGCAGCATCCCCGCGCCCTTGCGAAAAGCGGCATAATCCTTGACATAGACGTACGTCTTGCCATCGCGATTCTCCTGCGCGATCGCGCCGGTCTTATCCATGATGTACTTAGCGATCAACTGCCTGTCGCGCAGGTGATCCTCTTCGATGGTGTCGCCTCGCGGAATTCTGCGAAGCTGTTGGATGAGGTTCATGGCGGCGCGGTCATACATGGCCTTCATAACTTCATCCTGGTTCGATACCAGACCAAGCTCTTTCAGCTTGGGATCGGTGATGTTCCAGTAAGCCATCAGGTCGGCTCGCGCTTCTTCGAGTGTCGAAAAATATTCTTTGAGATAGAACGCCGGCTCATGCGTGAGTTTGGGATTCAGTTTACCCGAGCCGTGGCCGATAATCTCATGTAACGCAGTGACCAGGCCCTCGGCTTCCTCGCCATACTTACGAATTCGGGCGGCAATCTCCGGAGTAGCTGAAAACTCGTTGGTGGACTGGTTGCCTGTGGCTTCATCAAGAGCTCGCTGGCTACCGGTGAACAGAAAACTCTTGCTGCCGTACTTTTCGTGAACCTCGTTTTCGTTGGGCAGGTTATCACCGACGGTGGTGACGTGGAAATCGCCGGTCTCAACCGTAGTCTCAACGGCCTTCGCCAAGGGTGGATTTACGCCTTGTTTCTTGTACTGCTCCGCCCACGGCGCCCGATTCTCGAAATACTGCGCATTCGCGGCGATCTTCAGCATCAACGAATTGATCTTCTGGTCCGTGATGCAGACGAAGCTCTGCGATGTTCCCTTTGCGCCTCGCGCGTCCCTGTAAACTTCGATGAAGCCGTTTGCGAAGTCGACCGATTCGTTATTCTGAACCCAATCCACATCGAATCCAAGAAGGTCCTTAAACTCGCCCGTCTGGTAGTAACGGATCAATGCGTTGATCACCTTGGCCTGCGCCGGATCGGCGATGTCGCGAGCTTTTGCGAGCATCTCATTGGCTTTGCGCAGAAATTGCGCGTATAGTCCGGGCGCGACTTTACCGTCCGGAGTGCCCGCGCGATACACCTGCTCGACCAGCTTTCCGTTTTCTTTTGCCAGCCGCGAATTTAGCGGATAGTGTTCGACGAAGCCCTTCAGGTCGACCAGATTGACGCCGGAATAAAAGTTATTGGAGCTGGCCTGGAGGATATCCTTGCCGCCGCTCGGGCTCTTGGCAGTTATCATCGGCTCGAAATCGGGATCGAATAGCGAGGCGCGCAGTTCGCCGATCTCGGCCATCAGATCGTTGCGGCCTGCGCCCTTCGCTGCCTCGACGAGTTCCTCGTATGTGAAGCCAGGCAGAAACTTCTGCGCCGTATTCTCGTTATGATTGCCGCGATTGGCCCAGAACAATTTGGTGAACGCTACGATCTTGGAGTATACATCCGGCTTGATGCCCGCCTGATGCCCGGTCAATGCGTCGAGTACGCGCTTCTGCCGTAGTCCGAAGCGCGATTGTTGATCGTAGATGATGGGATCGATGGCAATAGCAGCTTGCGATAACCAATAGACCAGCTTCTGCTGTTGCGGAGACAGCGCCTTGAAGCTCTCAGCCTTTAGTTGAATGAAGGCGGTCGTATCGACGCGGTCAACCAGCGGACTCTCCGCCTGCGCGCACGCCGATATAACCAGAATCAGAGTGACAGTTCGCACGATGTTGTAGGTCATTTAAACACCTTGCCGATCAGCTCCGATAGGTCGGGATTCGCGCCCGGCTTTTCCAGTTCCGCGAGCAGCACAGCTTTCTGGTCGGGTGTAAGCACCTTGACCATCTCTCTTGAAACGGTCAGCTTGGATTGAATCGCGCCGCTGACCAGATTTGCCACTTCCGCGGCGAAGTCCGCCGATAATTTGCGGTCGAGATCCTCATCCGGCTTCACCGATAGAAGATTGCGATCGATATTCTTCGCAATCTCGGCAATCTTAGCAGTGGCTTTTTCCGTTTGCGCCTTGGCATCCGTTTCGAGCGACTGCACCTTTCGCTGGATGGTCTGCTTCTGCTCCGCTGTCAGCGTCCCGGTTTTGGAGGCTGTGTCCTGGGCTTGCAGAGCACCCCCGCCCGCGAGCAATAGTATCGGCAAATACATAGAATAAAGGTTGCACATACAGGTCTTCCGTTGCCATTGTAATAGAGCTTGGTCATCCATGTGCTCGGTTTTAATCATGCGCTATATCTTGTGGCTTTTGGTTCTGTTCCCGGTAGCCGCCTCTCAAGCCGCCGACATCTGCGCTCCTGCCAAGCTCGTTGGATCCTATGCATTTCAGCTCGCAGGCTCGACGAGCATATCGGGAACTCCTCAGCCTACTGTAAGTCTCGGACGAATCACTCTTGACGGTAGCGGCGGGGTGAGCGGCACTTCTTCCGTCAAATTCAGCGGGCTGCTTCTGGGCAATCCAGTCACCGGAACTTACCAGGCCAACGCGGATTGCACGGTCACTTGGAAGCTTCAAGACGATTCCGGCGCTTACCAAAATTTCAGCGGAAAGTACACGCCCGATGCAATCCGCGTGCAGTTTCGCCAGATCGATCCCGGCGGCGTGCCGGGCGGCATCATGGTAAAGACACCGGATTCCTGCACTTCAGCCGATCTGAAGAAAGAATACAGCTTCATCGTTTCGGGCAGCACGACTCCGATGAACCCGGGGCAGTCGGCGAGCAGCATCTCCGGCAAGGGCGTCGTCGATACCGCGCGCGACGGCAACTTTCAGGTGGATAACGATTGCGCCGTACATTTCATATTGACACTGCCGGTGGCGGAGGGCCAATCCGATTCCCCGCCGCTTACCATGCGCGGGTTTCTGGTAAACGAAGGGAAGGAGATCCTGGCATTTCAAACTGATCCCGGAGCTATGGTGTCGGCGCGGTTAACGGCGCTATCCAGATAGTATCTGGTTGCGTGTCGGCCGATTTACTCATGCGATGAGCGCCGGGTTGCTTAGCGCGATTCACTTTGACCAATCCCGTTCAGAAGTTCAGAAACGCTGCGGCTCAATCGCTCATTCCGCGATCAGTGCTTCTGGATGGATTGCCGTGGTTTCAGAAAAGCGAACGACGCTTCCCGCACGTTAAAATGTCGTGCCGTGTACGATAGGTCTCTTCCTGCCGGATTCCAGTATCGTGTTCCTTTCAGCCGGTTCTGGCCACACGCGCCGGGCAACCACGATCCACATCGAACCTTTGAGGAATGGCGCTCCGACCATTTTGAATAACAGCTTCAATCCAGGAGCGGAACGCGGGTTCAACACTGAGCTTCTCTTCATCGTAGCCTTTTGCCACGGTTCGGCGACACGCGCCGGGGAACCACGCTCCACAAAGGACCTTAGAAACGTCGCTTCGTCCACTTTGAATAACGCCCAAACCACGAAACGAAGGCGGTTCCGGACGGTTTTCTCGCCCACCCGGAAGCTATCCACGTGGCCGCAATGTCAACTGGACAGGTGGTCCGGAAACGGGGTTCGAGGAGATTGACTTGCGGCGCGCGACCCGCAACGTTTTGTGACTTCTCTACTCCTGGCTTCGAAATCCCACGGGGATTTCAAGGGCTGGTAGCCCGTGCCTAGTTAAGTTAGTTAGTCGACTGAACGCGGGCGGAGGTTTGCATAATATCCGCCATCGATAGCGCCCGGATCTAGTTGACGACCGTTCCGCGCAGTACACGCGCATCCGTCTTGCGCATATTCTCGATTGCGGCGCAGTACGCGGCTCCGTTGCGCAACAGCAGCGAGGGTGAAGACAGCGGCCGTTCGAACACGGTCTCCTTCCAGGCCTCCTCGGGCAAAGGCGAGTCACTGAGCGCGCCTCTGGCATAAATAGCTCCGGCGTGTGTGGTAGCGAAGATGGCGGTTTCATCGTTGGGCGCCCGGTCGACATCAAATTCGTAAACCCGCTGCTTGCCGATGATTCGAATGGCGGCGCTGCCGATCGGCTTCAGATCTTTGCCAAGCCGCGTGGCATACAGGATTCCGGCCGTCCGGCGTCCGGATGGGGTCTCTCGCGGTGTCGGATCGCCAGGCACACGAACCAACGTGAATAGCCAGTACCCGTTGGAATCCGCTAGCAGACGGGCGTCGGTAATCGAAGCCGTGGGCTCCCCAATCGGTAGAACCGCGGTCGCGCCGTCGCTTCTGGGAAAGTAAACAACTTGTGCCTTCCCATTCTCATGCCGGATTGCCGTAACCGGCGCATCCCCAGAGGCCGCGCGCTTGACATAGTGGGGCTGCAGGTAGACTGCGAAGGTGTCGCTATGCAGGCGCGTTGCTTCCTCCACTCCGGACCGCCGCGACATAATCCAGCAAACAGCGCTGCCCGGTTGGGTGTGAACAGCGTTCAATATGCCGCCGTCGAAACGGGCATCCCAAGTCTTGCCAGGCACACCGCCGAGGTGCAGGGTTGCGCCCGGTTGCGCCCCCGATTCGGGTTCGGGCATTAGTGATAGCGTGCCCCCTGAGCCGGCGAGTAGCTCGACTCCGTTCCCGTCCAGCAACTGGACTCCGGTCAAGGACGCGGCGTTAGCGACAGGTACAGGCTGCAAATCGATATTCATGTTCGTTGCGGACCCCAATACAACAACGCCAAGCAGCGGTAGAACCGCGATGATTACGTTTCGTGAAACTTGCCGGAGCGGTAGCATCACAGATCATGGCCGATCACCCAGTCGCCATTCGGCACGGACGCCGGAGTGACAAATATCAAATCGCCGTCTCTTACGCCCGCCGGGGTGCCCCGCACCAACTTGAGGGCGCGGTTCGCGGGGTCGTCGAAGATGGCCTGCGCAGTTGCCCCGTGGGCTGCCGCTATGGAATTCAACGTGACTTCCTGTAAGATCTTGGTACTTGAATACCCGGAACTACTGGTGAGATCGATCGATCCGTCGGGTTGGACGGGAACGACAACCCTGTCGCCTGGGAGGACTTGGGCGGGCGTGCCGCGTAACAGGGTTAGGGCTGGGTCAAGCGCCAGAAGTTGTACGTCAGTCACGCCGTACTTGGCCGCGATATCGGCCAGCGTCTGACGCGCGATCCTGTACGAGGCAAAACCGTTGGCGTAGGGCGCGCACTGACCGGATATGAACTGCCAGGTGTCATCGCCCATTTTGAACAGGATGGCGCGGGTCGTTGTCGCCATGGTTGCAATCCCGTCCAACGCCTGTGCGAGATAAAGCTTGTCCGTGGTGAAGGAACCCATAGCCGTAGTTGGCAGGCCATACGATGGATCGTAGAGTTTTCCGCCGTGCTTCACCACCACATGGTCGCCGAAATCGAATTGGGGATTCTTCTTGCCTTGACCAGGCGCCCCGTCGAGTTTCAGGCCGGCCGCTCCTTGATAAGGGTATCTGCCGACCAGGGTGCCAGGTGATGAAAAGTCGATGTTTTTTACCAGGAAGCGCTTATCCATATCCGCGAACTCAGTGGCCACGGCCCGTACGAACCAGCGCTGCGTCGCGGTCACTCCGTGGATCTTCCACATGTGAATCAGAAGGCTCGCCCACCCGCCGCATCGCCCGGTACCGTCGGGGCTGCGGAGAATGCCCTCGGTCGTATAGGTATTATCATCGGCGGGCGTATCCACCCCATCCAGGTAATAGGTCAGCTTGACATCGTCGCCCTTTCGAGGGAAGCCATTGTTGTCGTCGGTGTGCGTCGTAAATGGGAGGAACGAAAACGCCACCAGGTCGTTTTCCGATGTCTTGCCCGCAGCCGCGCGGCACGAAATGTCGAGCAACGTAAAGTAGACATCGGCTTGCGGTGCTCTTAGCGTGAGATAGAGCAGGTGCGCGGTCGAGTCCGCATTTACCCAAGTGCCATCCTCCAGCTTGTGTTCCCAGGCGATGGTCCAGTTATCCACGCAATCCACCCGATTTGGGAGAGTATTGGTTGAGTCCATGACCGGAGTATGAACGAAGGTGTCCGTTGGCTGGACCGTAACGTTGCCAGTCAATTCGCCGAAATTGCCAGTTCCGCGAATCGTGACGGTCTCGGCTTCAGTGGGGCCACTTCCACCTTGAACCAGGCGTCTGC
The DNA here is from genome assembly GCA_963767545.1 of Terriglobia bacterium. GTDB lineage: Bacteria > Acidobacteriota > Terriglobia > Bryobacterales > Bryobacteraceae > CAVVFX01. The sequence goes on along the minus strand of CAVYEV010000014.1, from coordinate 72,252 downwards.
CTGGAAAGTAGTTGCTTTTATGAAGCAGAGCGGCGACTGGCAACTTGCGGCGTCAACGTGAGGCGCGGGATCCGGTCTGCCTTTTTTCCACATTTTGTCGAAGGCGTTCCCGAAGTCCGCGGCTCCATCGTTTAGTACGTTGAAGCCTCCGAATGACACCCAATGGATCTTCAGGATGGGCCACTCACAGATGTGCAGATCCACCGGAAGCGGCTTGCCGCTCAAGCTGACGGTAACCGTCCGGTCGCCCACTGGTTTCAGTTCCACGTCGGATTCCTGCACTGTACTGGTGGGGGCGCCTTCGCTCCACACCAGGTGCTTCCAGACGCGCTCCTCGTTTGGCTTCGTGGTCGCCTTAAGCCGCGTAACTTTGTTTGAATTCCAGGCTTTCCATCGCGTCCCGCCCAGGTGATCCGGCAGGAGGCAATCGAGCTTTACCAAATCGTAGACTTCGACCGTTACGGATTTTGGGACATCCAGGGTTGCCTTCACCTCAAAGTCCCCGGTATCGGTGATGTCGACCAGCGCCTCATTGCCGTCGCCCGTTGCCGTCGCGCCGACCCACTTTAACTGCTTCCATGCCGCCTTTTCGTCGGGATCGGTAACCGCCTTCACTCGCACCTTTTTGACGCTATCCGCGACACACCAATAATGTCCGCCGGTAAGATCGGCCGCTCCTGCGATCACTTCCAGGCTGAGCAGCTTCAGGGCAATGACCTTGAACTTTACCTCATTTTCCTGATATGGGTTATGCCGCCAGGTCTGCGCGCCACTGCCTTCGATCATGAAAAGCTTCTTCTGGTCCTCGTCAAGCGTGAAAGTGACGTCGTATTGATGTTTCCGGAGCTTCGGGAAGGTCAGGAAGCCCTTGCCCTCGACGCTTCCGGAAGGGTTGAATTCGCTAGCCGAGCCAACCGCCTTGATCCCGAGCTTTCCCGGAAAGTTTTCGGGATGCTCAACAGAAACCTTAAGCGGTGCGATGCGCTCCAGCTTGAACTGTACCGACGTGATTTCTCCGTTTCGCACCGGTACGCCAGGGACTACTGTCTTCGAAGGAGGATAAAATTGATCCTTCATTTCCGAGGGAATCTCGATGGAAACGGTATGATCGCCTGGCTCTAATGGATCGAAGGAAGAAAAACCGCTGGGCTCGGTTGGTTTCGTGGGCGTTGGCGCTCCGGACGCCGTGACGAGAATCTTCCCGAGCCCCTTGCCGGAATCGTCGGTAATATAGGCCCAAATCGCTCCTTTTTTGTGCGGGCATTCCAGCATCGCACTGCCTATGATAAGGTCGCCCCTGGAATGCTCGCCGGCTTTCGGGCACTTCAGCGTAGTCGCCTGAGTTTCCTCGAGTTCACTGCTACAGATTGGGCAAAAGGGCATTGGTGGTGCTGCCAAGATCAGGCATCAGCCTGTTCGACAACCGGGAACGGCACGATGACGCGTCCGTGCGACAGTTCGGTCATGCGGCGGTACAGAAGCTGCATCTTCAACTGCGCTGGAAGCGTGGGATGAGCGAGGATTTCGTCGGCCCAGGACTTGTCGGGCGAGCGCTCGAAGTTTTCGCCAAACTGGATCATCAGCTCGATCAGAACCGCAACGCCCCCCTGGGTTTCGACGTGATTGACCCGGCCCTTCTCAATAGCCCGGAGGACAAGACCGCGAGCCCCAGAACGTCCCATCGCGGCGAACTGCCTGGGATAGTTCCTCGCGATCGACCCGGTCATGCGATTCACCCACGATTCGAGCGCTACGTTTTCGAAGACTTTTATTTGTTCCGGGCGGATCTCGAGCATGTTGGATTTCAGTCTAACAGTGGAGAACAATGTTAATTCAGATGCTGATTATAGAACAAACTTTGGCGGATGCGGGCTTCGAAGGTTCTGTCGCGTAGTTGTCGTGCGGGGCCAGCTCTTTATCGGAAGTGGACGTCTTATCGGAAGTGGACGTGGTCTTGTGTTGGTTCAAGCTGAAATGGAGAGAGTGGGCGCTCTCCGCAGTGAGTATTTCCGAGCTGCGGGCGGGGATTATCAAGGCATGGGGGGTCTACCGATCCGATGCGGTTTCGTTTGAAGAGCGCGCAAGCGGAGCCGACGCGCTCAGTTCATCGTGTCAATGAGCCCGTCAAGCTATCCCTCAGCAAGGTTGCGTCCTCACAGTGCCGCTTCCGTTTCGCCCGGCAAGTTCATCGTAGCTCCGCTACGACCTTCGGTCTCAACTTCCGAGTGTGCGATCATCCGGTCGAAACCGCGGGGGTAGACCAGATCTGCGGCATTGCGACTTTTCGTCCTCAAACATCTGATAAGTTAACATCATGCGTGGTCCAGGTGTATTCGTAGCCGCGTCGATTCTCGCGTTATCGGCGCGGGCTCAAGATAGCGCCAGCACCGTCGAGATGCTGTTGAAGGTGAATTGCATGCCGTGCCACAACGACTCCACCAAGTCGAGCGGCCTCGCCATGACCAGCCGCGAGACAATTCTGGCCGGCGGCAATCGCGGCGTCGCGGTAAAACCGGGGAATCCATCGGAGAGTCTGTTGCTTCGCGCTGTGGAACAATCGGGCGATCTCAAAATGCCGCCGGGACGTAAGCTGCCGCCCGAGCAGATCGAGCTCGTTCGAAAGTGGATCGCGGATGGCGCCGTATGGGGGAAAGATGCCGCTGGGACATCGAAGGCGAAAGGCGCGGACTGGTGGGCGTTTCAGCCTGTCAAGCACCCGGAGCCTCCGGCTGTTGCGCGGATGGACTGGGTGCGGAATCCTATCGACCAGTTCATATTGGCGCGTCTCGAAAAAGAAAAGTTGACACCGTCGCCAGATGCCTCGCGCTCCACGTTGCTGCGCCGTGTGAGTCTGGATTTGACCGGGTTGCCGCCCTCGCCCCAAGAGATCCGCGATTTCCTTCCGATTCGCGGCCGGATGCTTACGAACGGGTAGTGGATCGCCTTCTGGCATCGCCTCATTACGGCGAGCGTTGGGGCCGGCATTGGCTCGATGTGGCGCGATACGCCGACTCGGACGGTTATACCATCGACGCGCCTCGCACCATGTGGAGGTATCGCGATTGGGTCATCGACGCGATCAACAGCGACATGCCGTTCGACCGCTTCACGATCGAGCAGATAGCCGGTGACATGCTGCCGAATCCCACGACGGACCAGTTAGTCGCAACGGGTTTTAACCGGAATACTCCCAGTAATTTCGAAGGCGGCATTGACTTCGAACAGTATCGCGTGGAGGCGGTAGTGGACCGCGTCTCGACAGCGGGCGCGGCGTTCCTGGGATTGACCGTCGGCTGTGCCCGCTGCCATGATCACAAGTTCGACCCGATTTCACAGAAAGAGTTCTATCAGTTGGTCGCGTTCTTCAACAACAGCGATGAGATCACTTCGGAAGCCGAGCGGTACGATTTCAATCGTCCGATTCTGCCGGTACCGACACCCGAAGAAATCGCGAGGAAGAAGGCGTTCGACGCTCAGTGGACCGCTCTGAGTAAAGAACTGGTCGCGTATGTGCGCGAGTTAGCCGCGCGTCCGCGAAAGCCCGGCGATCCCGATCCGTCGAAAGATCCCGAGCTCGTGGAACGGGTGCAGAACCTTCGCGAATTGCGGCGGCGCGAGCCGAAGCTGACTACGGCTCTCGTAATGCGGGACCTGCCGCAACCACGCGAGGCTTACATTCATTTGGGAGGCGATTTCACCCGCAAAGGCATTGCGGTGAAGCCTGCGATTCCCGCAGTGCTCCCGCAGTTGCCAGCGGAAGCGAATACCCGCCTCGATTTTGCCAGGTGGCTGGTTGACGAGCGGAATCCGCTCACCGCACGGGTTACGGTGAACCGATTCTGGCAGGAGTATTTCGGAAAAGGTTTAGTCGAGACGGAAAACGATTTCGGCGCACAAGGCGCGAAACCTTCGCATCCCGAACTGCTGGACTGGCTCGCGAGCGAGTTCATGCGGGCAAAGTGGAGCTCAAAAGCTATCCACCGATTGATCGTAACGTCGGCTGCTTACCGCCAGTCTTCCAATCAGCGTCGCGATGTGGACGAAGTCGATCCCTACAACAAACTGCTGGCTAGGCAGAACCGATTGCGGCTTGACGCCGAAATCATCCGAGACTCAGCCCTTTCCGCGAGCGGTTTATTCACTAATAACATTGGTGGCCCGAGCGTCTATCCGCCGATTCCCGAAGGCGCCATGTCCGTGACGCAGGTGTCAGGCGCATGGCCAACCGCAACCGGTCCGGACCGTTACCGCAGGGGTCTCTACACCTTCTTCCGGCGCTCGGCAGCTTTTCCAGGATTGGCCGTGTTCGATGCGCCCGATGCAACGTCGTCGTGTACCCGGCGCGTCCGGTCCGATACTCCACTTCAGGCACTCTCCACGCTAAACGACGAAACGTTCACGGAGTTTGCACAAGCACTCGCTGCGCGGGTGCTCAAAGAGGCGCCTGCCGACAACGAACAACGGATTCGTTATGCCTTTCTGCTCGCCGTCGGCCGGGCACCCGGAGCGCAGGAAGAACAACGCATCGCGAACTTTCTCGCGCGCCGGATCGACGAGTACAAGACCCACCCGTCACTGGCGATCGAGCTGATTTACAAGGGCGGCAAATTCCTGCCGGATGGCACTCCCGTAAACCCGCCACCCGCCAAACTGGCCGCGATGCTGCCCGCCATGCAACCTGATGCCCTGTCGCTTGAAGCTGCGTGGACCGGAGTAGCACGAGTGTTGCTCAATACGGATGATTTTTTGACGAGGGAATAAGACATGACCCAGGAAGATTTCTTGTTGCAAGACGAAACGCGCAGACATTTCTTCGCTCGATGCGGACTCGGGCTTGGCAAACTCGGGCTTCTCTCGTTACTTTGCGATGAAAGGCTGCGCGCCGATACTGCGAAATCGACAAACCCGATGATGCCGAAGCCGGGCAACTTTCCGGCCAAGGCGAAGAACGTTATCTACTTGTTTATGGCAGGAGCGCCGAGCCAGTTCGAACTCTACGATTACAAACCGGAACTGCAGAAATACCACAATCAGCCCGTTCCGGACTCGCTCATGGCGGGCAAACGATTCGCGTTCATGGACACATTCGCGAAGGAACGCCCGAAGCTGCTCGGCACCAAGCGGGCGTTCAAACAGTACGGCCGTTCCGGCGCCTGGATTTCCGAACTGCTGCCGCATATTGCCGGTATGGCGGACGAGATCACGTTCCTGAAAGGCGTGGCGGCCGAAAACTTCAATCACGGTCCCGCGAAGTGCTTCATCAACACGGGATCGACGCGTTTCGGGCGGCCCAGTATGGGCTCTTGGATCACCTACGGGATCGGGAGTGAGTCCGCGGATCTGCCGGGGTTTGTCGTGCTGCAGTCTGGTCCGCGCGGCCCGCGTGGCGGAGCGGCGTTGTGGTCCGGCGGATTTCTTCCAACGGCTTATCAGGGTGTTCCATTCCGTTCGGGCGGCGATCCCATCCTCGATCTCTCGCGTCCGCAGGGGATCTCGGCTGAACAGCAGCAGGAGACCATTCAGACTATTCGCGATTTAGATCTCGCACAACTCGCGGAATCGGGTGATCCCGAGATCTCGACGCGCATTTCGTCGTACGAGATGGCGTACCGGATGCAGACGAGCGGACCTGAACTGATCGATTTCGCCAAGGAGTCGAAGCAGACTCTCGAAATGTACGGCGCAGAACCGGGCAAGGCGAGTTATGCCAACAATTGCCTGCTGGCCCGGCGCCTGGTGGAGCGCGGAGTGCGCTTCGTGCAGCTTTATCACACAGATTGGGATCACCATGCAGACCTGGGACAACCGCTCGATCAGGTGACACGGGAGGTCGATCAGCCGACGGCCGCGCTGATCCGCGATCTGAAACAGCGAGGTCTGCTCGAAAATACCCTGGTGGTGTGGGGTGGTGAGTTCGGACGCACTCCGATGGGTGAGGTCCGCGAGTCGGGCAAGGCCGGCCGCAATCATCACATCGATGCATACACGTTATGGATGGCGGGTGGAGGCGTCAAGCCCGGAATGACCATTGGGAGCACCGATGAGTTTGGATTCTCCCCGACCGGCGACCGCATGGACGTTCACGATCTGCACGCGACGATGCTGCATTTGTTGGGCCTGGACCACACTAAGCTGACGTTCAAGTTCCAGGGACGCAATTTCCGCCTGACCGATGTCTCAGGCCAGGCGATCACAAAGTTGTTCGCCTGATCGTTCGGTCACATTACCTCGCCGCGATCCGTCGTGGTAGTGACCGATAAAACTCAGACAACGTGACAAGGAGAACAGCCGTTATGCAATCAAGAATGAAAAATCCAGCGATGGTCATTCCTGAGGCCATGCAGACTCTACAGGCGCTCGCGAAATCAGCAGAACATGGGGGCGTGCCATTACGAACGCTCGGCCTTGTCCACCTGCGTGCCAGCCAGATCAATGGCTGTAGCGTCTGCGTCGATATGGCCTTCGCTTCAAAAAGGCAGAGGATACAAACGAGCGTCTTTTCGCAGTAGCGGCATGGCGGGACGCACCCTACTTCAGCGATGCGGAACGCGCCGCATTGGCGCTCGCTGAGTCCGTGACGCGGCTTAGCGACTGGGCGGATCCTGTGCCCGACGAAATCTGGAACTAGGCCGCGCGTCACTACAATGAGCGGGAGCTTGCTTCCCTGATCGTCTGGATTGCCATGACCAACGTCTGGAATCGACTCAACGTCGCGACCAGACAGGTGGCAGCCGAGTGGGCAAAATCGACGGAAGCACAGAAAGCGGTGGAAACGAGTGGCCTCCCGGTGAGTGACAGCCTCCCGGTTGAGTGACCGCACCGCGCGGTGTCCGCCGCTCGACGAAAATCATTTCTCCTGGTTTGTCGCCTAGCTGAAAGATGATTTCCCCGGTGTTGGCCTCCATTTACCTGTTGACGCGAGATCCGGACGCGATTCGGCGAAAATCGTCTACAGGTACCGTTCGCGAAGAATTTTGAGATGATGCGCCAAATGGCCCGCGATGATGTAGGCCAGCGCTCGTACGGTGAAGGAATTATCACTTGCGATGCCGCGCCGCATCCAGGCTTGGGGCGGCATGTTGGCAAACAGCCGGACTGTGGAGAGACGCACGCAACGGAATTCCTCGACGTGGGCGCCCCAGGAAACCCTGTCCGCTTCAGCGCCGCGTGCCGCAATCTCTTGATCGTAGCTGGGCAACTGCGTATCGAAGCCACGGGCAAACCAGAGGGCCCGGAACGCGAAGGCCCTTTCAGTGTCGGTGACGTGATTGAGAACCTGCCTCATGCTCCATTTTTCCGCGGCGTAGCGGTACATCGATTTCTCGCCGGAGATCGCCGAGAACAGTGCCGCCGAGTCTCCCAGTTGACTCCGGAGAAGAGCCTGAACGTCATCACCGGCGACTTGGTCTATGTACGTGAAATAGTAGGTTGCCACCTCTGATTTTTCAGGACGTCCAATCATCGAATCAGTCTACATCGTTGCGAAACGGCCCGAAACGAAACGGTTCCGCGGACGGTAAACTTCGGCAATCCTGAAGTTATCCACTTGGCCGGAACGTCAACTGGATGAGGAGATGGACTTGTCGGCGCGCGGGCTGTTCGTCTAAAGAAGGTCAGTCTGACTTGTATACTGCCTCTGTGAGATTGTGATGAGGCCTTTGATCTTTGCTCTCTGCATTGTGTTTGCGTCGAGTAGTCTGTTCGCCCAGACGCCTGGCTGGCAGCCATCGCCGGGCCACGCGCAAGTGCCGATATGGCCAGGCACTGTCCCTGACGCGCAGTTTGGCCCGCCGCCCAACACCGAAACGGTGCCGGAGCCGGGAGAGGTGGACAACGTTTCACGACCCACGATGACGGTCTATTCGCCAAAGAGTAAGAATACTGGAGCTGCGGTAGTCATCTTTCCAGGCGGGGGCTATTACGTCCTGGCAATCGATCTCGAAGGCACGGAGGTCTGTGACTGGCTGACATCGAAGGGGATCACGTGTGTGCTGTTGAAGTACCGCGTTCCGAACTCCGGGATGCATGGGGATGGACGCCGGCAGATAAAGGCGAAAGCCCCGATGGCGCTGGAAGATGCGCAGAGGACCGTGGGGCTAGTCCGCTTTCATGCCGCGGAGTACCACATCGACCCGCACAAGATCGGCGTGCTTGGATTCTCCGCAGGCGGTCACCTAGCGGCAGATATCAGTACGCACTTCGACAAACGTTTGTATCCCGCCGTAGATATGGCCGACAAGGTAAGCTGCCGCCCCGATTTCGCAGTGGCGCTTTATCCGGGGCATCTCTGGATTTCCAACGAGCGCTTTGAGTTGAATCCGGATGTTCCTGTCACTCGCCAGACGCCTCCTACCTTTTTGCTGCAGGCCGAGAATGATCCCGTGGACAATGTCAACAACTCGCTGGTTTACTACATTGCGCTGAAGAACGCCGGGGTCGCAGTAGAAATGCATTTATACGCGGAAGGCAAACATGCCTTTGGGCTGCGCCCCACGAAATTTCCGGTAACTCGCTGGCCTCAGCTAGTCGAGACTTGGCTGCGTACGATCGGGATGATTTCGAACTAGGTGCTCACGGGCCGCGCGCCGCCGAACAGGTGTAGGAGATCCTATATCCGGTCGAAAACTATTTTAAACTTCTCACCGCCACTAGCCGGGGCTCCAGTTTCGGTCATCGACTTGCCGTCGGCTGCTACGGTATACACGGCTTTGAAGAAAGGCTTGCCGTCTTTCTTCACCGTCAGGTCGAGTGATCCCGCGGCGTTCTTCATCGCGACGGTGAAGCCAGGCGGCAGCATTGGCCCAGTGCAAGGGTAATCCTTGCCGTCCAGCTTGGCGTCGCAGTTCATTCCCATGTCGGGATCTTTGAAAAGGAGGCCGTCAGCCCCGGAAGCTATCATCTCCACCGTCCCGGCCGCGCCTGAGACTTTCTTGGTCTTCCACTTCCCGGCAAGCGACGGGCCACCAGAAGCGCGCTCGTACACGGTCGTACTTTCATTTGAGCCGCCCTGGGCTTTCATCTGCTTGGCGTAGTCGGTGAGAGTCTTGCCATCGGCGTCGAGTTTGAACGTATCGGTCTCGGTGACCTTGCCGTTGGCCTTCGCGACCATCTCCCATGTGTTGCCGTCAACAGCTTTCCAGGCGGCAGTTCCGCCCATGTTATCGGGATAATCCTTCCCATCCATTTTGAATTTGTATGTGACGCCAAACGCCGTGGTCTGCCATTCGCCGCCTGGTAGGTTTGCGAAGGTGACTGTAGTTTGGCCGAAGTCGCTTTTGGCCAGGTTCACCTTCCATTTACCCGCGTAGGGCAAATTGGCAGCCATGCCGGCGCTGACAATGCCGCACAGCAAAACAAGTCGTGTGTTCATACCGTGGTCTCCTTTCGATTCGGAGATTATGCGACGTCGTGAGCACAAAAGCAAGCCAATCCGCTTTCTGAGCTTGAGCCTGCGCCGCGACATATTCATGGCCGTTGAGGATCACTTGGGCGCCGAAAGGCGGATGCCCGCTCATCTTGATGGTGACATGCCCCGGTCCGGGTCCCAGATATGAAAGGAATAATGATTTACGTCAGGCCAGGGACTTTTCGTGACCAGTTGGCGTATGTTTGCCAGTATCTCTCTGTTGCGCCTCCCAAACCAGCGCCGGCGCCTTGAGACCAGGATCAAGAACAACCCCAGTTTCACCTTGGCCGTTGAGAGTTGCTCCTCGGCGATCTCATGCTTGCGTTCCCCGTGGGCACAGTACACAACCGGGATGCCGTTGTCTTTGGCCCAGACGAATCCGCGAATCCGTTATACAATTCCTATCAATGAAGAACATTATCTCCCGTCGCGATTTGCTCAAAAGCGCAGTCGCCGCCGTGCCTCTTGCCGCGGCACGAGCAGCCTCCCTCTCCACCATCGGCGTGCAACTCTACACTGTTCGCAGCATTATCGAGCAGCACCCGGCCGAGACCCTGAAGGCCATTGATGAGATCGGCTATCGGGAAGCGGAGGTAACGTCCGCCAATCTCGACAAGATCTGGCCCGATCTCAAACAAACGCATCTGAAGCCAGTCAGCGTTCACATCGATGCCGCTCTTTTCAAGCCGGAAAATCGCGAAAAACTCGCGTCCGAGATAGACGACGTAAAGACGAAGGGGTTCACTTATGCCGTGTACCCGTATGTGCCTCCTGCCCAGCGGCATGGCGCGGATACCTTTAAAGAACTTGCCGATACTCTAAATCGCGCCGGAGCCGAGTGCAAGAAGGCCGGCCTCAAGCTGTGCTATCACAATCACGCCTTCGAATACCAACAGTTTGGATCGCAGATCGGACTCGAGATCATGATGGACGCGCTCGATAAGGGCCTCGTCGGGTTGGAACTCGATGCCTTTTGGGCAAGCGTGGGCGGGCACGATCCGGCGGACCTGCTCAAGAAATATTCCGGCCGCGTCGACCTTCTCCATATCAAAGACAAAGCCGAAGGAACGCCAGTCCAATTCAACGAAACAGTACCGAAAACAGCCTTCAAAGAAGCCGGGAAGGGCGTGCTCGACTGGCCCAAAATCCTCAAGGCCGCCCACTCCGCGGGCGTAAAGCATTACTTCGTGGAGCAGGATCAAACTCCTGGCAATCCAATCGATAGTCTTCGCATCAGTTACCAATACCTGCACAACCTGAAGTTCTGAATTTCCAGCCGCAGGGCGTACGTCGCTCAATCCTGTTCGACGGTAGATATCGCATCGGACTGGTAGAATATCTATGCCCATGGATAGTTCGGCAGAAGCGGACCTGCTCCGCCGCGCACAAAGCGGTGAATCGGAAGCGAGCGAAATTCTCTATCGCCAGTTCTTCGAAACCAACCGGCAGATCGGTAATCTGCTGTTGCGTGAAGTCCCGGCCCCTGAGGACCGCGAGGATATCCTGCACGATGCATTTCTATCGTTAGTGCGCTCTAAGTCTGAGTTCCGGGGCGACTCCAGACTTCAGACATTTGTTTACCGCGTCGTCCAAATTGCCATTCTGCAGAAATTGCGCTCGGACCGGGCACGCCGCCGCGATAAGATGGTACGTCTTTTCGTCGATCTCTCCGGCGAAACTCACGAGCGCGAGCTGGCCATTACCGATTACGGATTTGAGCGCGTCGAATCGGAACAGATGGCGGACCGTATGTATGCCGTGCTGCCTGAACCCTTGCGCACCGCCCTTCGCCTGCGTGTTTCCGACGATCTAAGTTACTCGGAGGTGGCGAGACGAATGAATTGTCCGGCTGAACACGGCGGCAACCAGAATCTTCAAAGCTCGCGCAATCCTGTACAAACTGTTCGGAGGTACCCATACCGCCGAAGGCCCTCCCTTTCAAGAGAACCTTTTCAAGGCTGTGAAGAAAACGGAGGCGCCGGGCAACTAAATGAGAGTGGTGAATTGTTCCGAGCCCGAGCGTTTTCAGCCCATTGGTTACTGGGCATCGCAGGGCCTCGACACAGAAGAAGAGGTCCGTTGGGAGATGCTGTGGCAGGCCGCAACGGCCGATACGGACGTTGCCAGGCAGGCGAGGGATCACGCCGAGGACTGTGATTATTGCGGGGACGTTCTGGATCGTTTCCGGCGCATCTCGCATGCTATGAAGCCCGGCCAGAAGATCGATCTCGCGATCTGTCCGTCGGCTGAAGAGCTTTTCGATTTTCTCCATAACAATCTTTCTCCCGAGGTGCACCAAAAAGTTTCCGTTCACTCGCAGCAGTGCAGGCACTGCGCCGGTGAACTGAAATGGCTGGCAAGTTCCGAAAAATCTTCCCAGCGGCCGTTGATGATGACGCCTCGCGCCAGGCAGATCAGCCTGTTGGCCGCGGCTGCCGTGCTTGTGCTTGGCGCGGTTCTCTTTATCACCGTTCAGAAGCACAGCGGCTACACGCCGATCGAAGATCATGTGTATAGCTCCAAATACAGTGATCTTGCCAAGATGCCTCTTCTTGACCGGACCGATCTGACGAAGGCCGCTCCTCCCTCACATTGGGCTCAGTTGGATAAAGCCATGTCGGCGCTCGAACTGGGCGATAACCGCCGAGCCGTGGGACTCTCGGCGCGTCTGGTGAACGACAAGGACGAACCCGCCGCCGAGTACGTGCTGGGCAGGGCGCTCTTGCAGGAAAAGATGATTTCCGCGGCGAATGAAGCAATGCTGAAATCCGAGCGGATGAGTCCGATGTCCGCTTTTCGCTGCTGGACCGCTCTGCAGATGGGGTTATTTCTCGGCGATAAAGAGGTGATCATGCGCGAGTGCAAACACCTGGAGAACGATGCCGCCTACGCCGAATCCGTGCGCAATATCCGGGAAGAGGTTAACAAACGGGGATGAACTCCCGTTCCATTCCGGGGCCCAGCCGCCGCCGTATTCTCTTCGGCGCCGCGGCGAGCGCGTATACCCTTAATTCCGTCCAAGCGGCTATCGGAGATCGGATTATCGATTCACACGTCCATCTCTTTCTTCCGGAATTCGCCTACCATCCCAATGCGTCTTATCGCCCTCCGGCCCATCCGCTCAGTGATTATCTTGCGTTCCTGAAGCAAGCTCCGATCGACCGCGTAGTGGTGGTGCACCCGGAACCCTATCAGGACGACCACAGGATTCTCGAGTACATCTTTCGCAACGAACCCTCGCGCATGTTCTTCAAATCGACGTGCCTGTTCGATCCCATCGAACCGAATACTCCTGCCCGCATGGAGGCGCTCACCCAGAAGTTTCCGGGCCGGATCGTCGGTATGCGAATTCATGAAGTGCACAAACCCGGTACTCCGCCAGCGACTGCCGGCCCGATCAAGGATCGGGATCTCAACCATCCGGGAATGAAGAATATTTTCCGCAAAGCTCGCAGCCTGAAGATGGCGATCCAATTCCATTTCATTCCCTATTACACTCCGCAAATTTCAACGTTGGCGCGCGAGTTCCCAGAGGTTTCGCTCATTCTCGACCATCTGGCTCGGGCGCACGAAGGATCGCCAGAGGAAGTCGATCGAGTAATGGCGATGAGCAAACTGGGCAATGTGTACATGAAGTATTCGGGCCCTTATGCCGGTGACGCCGTGCTCGCACGCAAGGCGTATGAGGCATTTGGTCCGGATCGCATGATCTGCGGCTATGTGGGGATGGACGCGGACGAATACCGGAAATGGACCGCCGATTTCGAGCGGGTTTTCGGCGAGCTGGCAGCCGCGGACCGGCACAAGATCCGCGTCGCCACTGCGGCGCGACTTTTCGGCTGGTCCTGAAGCCGCGCCTGCCACAGGCTAAATAACCTCCTAGATGATCAATCCGTTCCGAACCTCAACAGGCGGCATAGTTGCAATGGTCTACAGACTGCTCACACTCCTTAAGCCGGTTTTGTGTCCGTTTGCTCCCCGAATCCCTACACGATGAATGGTTCATGTTCCGAGACGGTTCGGCGAAGTTGGAATTGGCTGGCTGGAGAGCGATATAAGGAATAGCCAATTGGAGTCATTGCACAAAGAGGGGGCGCAGCCGCGGCCACGCCCCAAGAAAACACATTCGAACCGATTAATCCCGATTCTTCCCACGACGGCCGACGCCGCACAATCTTTGGTAAGACGCAAATCTGCCCAAAGAAACCAGTGCGATTTCAGATTTTGCCCTGTCTTCCCCCTCGGCGCAGAATGGTCCCAATTGCCATCAATACGGTTCCCAGCAACATGACGCTGGCTGGTTCGGGCACACCAGATGGAGCCTCACCCAGAAGGTTGCCTTGTAAAATCGCGGGCAAGCCGCAGCACTCGTCATAGAATAAATCGACTCTCTTGCCCGGCAGTCCCCCAGTAATGGTGACACTATTCGAGCCATTCTGAGTTGAGAGGTGACGATCAAATTCCCTAACAAGTTCCACCAACGGTCAGCGCTATTCCATCATCGTGATTGATCGTGGTTGTACAGCCAAGTGTGCAACCGCCGCCAAGGATATAACTGAAATCCATCCAAGTGCTAGTGATGGTGACACCGTTGTTTGAATCCATTAGCACGTAATCGCTCCGCCCCCAGTAGTGAAGATAGTCGCCGATCCGGGGGTTTGGGTGGCAAGAAACTGTCGCGCGGTGCCATTGCTGCCGCCGTTGGGTGGAAGGTCTAGGTTAATGTTATCAGGTAAGGTGAAGGTGTATGTACTCCCGCCACTGGGACAGCTCGCGGTAAATTGGGATAGAGACTTGTAGGCGCATCGTTGGTCCCAGTAACGATACAGCCGGAAGCGCTTATCGTCGCGCTAGCGGTAGTTGGCAGAGTAATGAGTATTGTGGCAGCATGCCACAACACTAAAGAGGCGTCTTTGGTATTTCATCCGTTTCTCCTCCATTTGGTTCTTGATACCTTGAGGGCCTAGTCCAAACTGCAGCCCTCCGAACGCTGTAATGGTCGCTCGCGGCCGTGCAGTTTTCATACCTACCGGTGGATGTTCGAGTATCTCAATTGATTTCTATGATTTGGACGAGGGTCTGGGAGGGGGTTCGAACCGGGAACTGTCGAATAGGATTGGGAAACTGTCCACTTTTTTGGGAAAGAGGATGGCTCACCAAGTCGTCGATGAGAAGTTTTGAAACTTTTCGTAACCGATCCCCTGCGCTAGTCGCATTTGTTTCTAGATCGAGTGCCGTACTACATGCCGGATCAAAGCCGGGCCGCAAAGCCCTTATGTTTCAGCGCGGGGCACGGAAGCTTTCGTCACCGAGTGCAGCAAAAAGAGCTGGCGCTTGGCAGTCGGGCGTGATTGCTAAGAGAAATAGTTCATTCAGTTCCCAAGCTGGTGTAAAACCTGCTGTGAGTCGCCCATCATAAGCGACCCGGGCAATGGAATGTAACGTCCCGAGTCACTGGGTTATCCAACGAGTGTGTCGTTCCAGGTGGCATATGTCAAAAAAGAGAATATTCGCCTTGCGCCTCGGCGCTATCTGTGCCGTCGTTCTTCTTGCTGGTTGTAGCAGCTCGCCACAGCAAAAAGAGGCCAAGTTCCTCAAGAGGGGCAAGGCGTTGCTGGAAAAGAAAGACTATTCGCGGGCGTCGCTGGAATTCAAGAACGCGGAAAAGGCCGTTCCTAAAGATGCAGAACCTTATTACCAATCGGGCTTGGCGTATCTTGCGGCGGGTGAATTGGGGAATGCCGTCAAAGCTTTCCGGCAAGCCACGAAATCAACCCGAACATGCCGGGGCGCAATTAAAACTCGCCGGTTTGATGACGACTAGCGCGTAACCGAGGACATATCGAGGACGCGGAGAAACGGCTGCAGGATATGGATTCGGCAACCCCAACAATGTCGAGGCTCTGACACTCTTGCAATAGCGGAATCGAAGCTCGGCAAGCTGGAAGATGCGGAGAAACTTCTCGACCAGATTATGGAGCGGTTTCCAGGCGATCTGAATCCGCCGTTTTGCTGACCCGCCCCGTCTAGCCAAAACGATCCCAATGGCGCCGAGACATCCTGAAGAACGCGGCAGCGCATGCGCCAAAATCCTCGGATGCGGCCCTAATGCTCGGCCGGCTTTATATTCAACTCCACAAGGACAGCCAGGCGGAAGCCGAGATCCGGCGGGCACTGGAGCTGGATGCTAAAGAGCGCCCCAGCCCTCCTGAGCCTGGCGCTGATTCAAACCAAAGCAATAACCTGGCGGAAGCCGAGGAGACCTATAAGAGGCTTTGCTTCCCGATAAGGGTTATCAGCCTATTTACGGGCTTTTCCTGCTCCAGCAGAGGAGGCGGATGCTGCCGTTGCCGAGTTTCAACGGCTGGCCAAAGCCGATCCGGACGACCGTGACGCCCGGACACGGCTGCTAGCTACGTACCTGCTCCTGAACCGAATTCCCCAGGCGGAAGCTCTCCTGGCCGATGCGTTGAAACACAATCCTAAAGATATGGATGCCTTATTAAGCGCGCGGAAATGCGTTGCGGGTGCGAATCACCAATGCCGTGGCGCTGAGAGATTTGCAACAGGTGCTGAATCTCGGCCGGATTCGGCAGACGCGCACTTCGATCTTGCCAAGCTCAAGTCTATGGAGGGCGTTACCGCAGGCGTCCGGCAGGAGCTGAGCCAAAGTCTGGAGCTGAATCCGAACAATCTGCCTGCCCGCATAGCGCTTGCCTGGAACTATATCACTACGAATGAGCCAAAGACGCGCTGGAGCTGTTGGACGAAACGCCGCCAGCCCAGAAGAACAATCTTTCGTTCTTATTGATCGAAACTGGGCCCTATTGGCGCATGGGTAATCTGAAGGAAGCGCGAGCCGGGATCGACCAAGGGTTGAAGCTTGAGGAGAGTCCCGGAACTACTGGAGCAGGACGGCTTCCTGAAAATGAAGGAAGGCCAGTTTGCGGGCGCTCAAGCTGTTGCAGAAGAAGTTCTGAAGCGCTACCCCGATCAAGACCCCGATAACCTGAAAGCCGTTCGACTGCTCGTGGACTCTTGCATAGCTCAAAAACAAAAATCCAAGGCCGTCGAAGTGATCCGCGACGTTGGATCGCAAATCCGAAATCGGTGCAGCTTCAGACCTTGTTAGGCAGAGTGCAAGTCAGTTTCGGCAATCCGGCCGAGAGCGCGGAAGGCATTCGAGGCGGCGCTAGCCGTCGATCCGAAGTCTTTGCCGGCTAAAGCTGGAACTGGCGCAGATCGATTCGACGGAGAACCGGTTGGACGCGGCGCGACAGGCGCTCAACTCGGTGCTGGCCGCAGAACCGAAGAATATTCCCGCGCTGTTGATCTTAGCGGACACGGAAGCGACTGCGGAATTCGCCCCATCGCGATTGCGAAATACCGGGCAGTGCTCGCTCTCGACGCGTCGAATCTCCTCGCCCTTAAAAACCTGGCTAACATCGTGATCCAGGACAACCCCGACGAGGCCGTTTCCTTAGCCCAGCAGGCGGTAGAGATTGCGTCTGAGGACCCCTCAGCCCAAGACTCATTAGGTTGGGCCCTGTACCGCAAAGGGAACTATGGCCTTGCAGCCGAACACCTGAAGACGGCTTTCGCCAAAGAACCTACTCCTCGCAGGCAGTTCCGCTTGGGGATGTCTTATTTAAAGGCTGGCGACCGCGACCTCGGCCTGCAGATGCGCGCGACCGCGCTGGAACCAGGACCCAACGCTAGCAACGGAAAAGGAACAGTAAGAGATTGCACGATTTGCGGCTATGTGGGGATGGACGCGGATGAATACCGGAAAATGGACCGCCGATTTCGAGCGGGCTTTCGGCGAGCTGCCAGCCGCGGACCGGCACAAGATCCGCGTCACCACTGCGGCGCGACTTTTCGGATGGTCCTGAAGCCGCGCCTATTGAGTCATGAGAGCATACGAAGTCACACAATTTGGAATCGATCAACTGAAGGCGTCTGAACGGCCCGATCCGAAACCCGGATTCGGCCAGGTGGTCGTCAGAGTTCGTGCCGTGTCGCTAAATTACCGCGACCTGATGGTAATCAAAGGACAATACAATCCGAAACTCAAGATGCCGATGATCCCGTGTTCGGACGCGGCTGGTGAGGTAATTGCGACCGGCGACGGCGTAACGCGTGTAAAGACCGGCGACCGTGTCTGCGGCATCTTCATGCAAGGGTGGATCGGAGGCACAGTCAACGAAGCTGTCGCGCGCACGGCTATGGGCGGCGCAATCGACGGCGTGTTGGCGGAATCGATCGTACTGAACCAGGAAGGCGTGGTGCTATTTCCCGCACACCTGAGTTTCGAAGAGGCCGCGACACTCCCCTGCGCCGCGGTCACGGCATGGCACGCGCTCGTGGAGTCGGGCCAGATAAAGGCCGGCGATTCGATCCTGACACTCGGGACCGGTGGCGTGTCGACGTTTGCCCTTCAGTTTGCAACCATGAGCGGCGCACGCGTCATCGCCACGTCGAGCAGCGACGAAAAGTTAGAACGCGCTAAGTCACTCGGTGCATGGCAGGTGATTAACTATAAAGCCGCTGAGGACTGGGAAGAGCGCGTCCGCAAAGTAACCGGTAGCGGCGTCGATCACGTCGTGGAGGTCGGCGGTTCAGGAACGCTCATGAAATCCTTGCGGGCGGTCCGCATGGGTGGAACCGTAAGTGTGATCGGCGCTCTCAGCGGCGGCGCAAACGAAGTGAGTCCCGTGCCGATTCTCATGAAGAGCGTGCGCGTTCAGGGAATCTTTGTCGGATCGAGGGAGATGTTCGAGAACATGAATCGCGCGATTACGGCTCATCAACTGAGACCAATTGTGGATCGGGTATTCGCGTTTGACGATGCCCGCGAAGCTTTCCGCTATATGGAATCCGGCGCCCACTTCGGGAAAGTGGTAATCAACGTTTAGCTCTCCGAACGGCCAACCGATTTTCCAGCATCGCATCCAGCGAGAACTTGCCGGGACCGAAGATCAGGATGATGAGTGACGCAACGAGAAATGTGTACGGCGCGGCCGCGTAGAACTTATCTGGATCTGAGAAGATTTTGTTGAGCGCATCACGGTCCGCCGTGACATACGCGACAACCATGTCTATGGTGAGCAGCAGCGCGATGAGCCGCGAACCCAGCCCCAGAATCAACAAAATGCCGCCCGCAAACTCGAGGCTACTGACGAACCATGCATTTAGAGCCGGCACGGGAATGCCGAGCCTCGTGAAAAAGTTGATCACCTTATTGATATCGCTGAGTTTGCCCCAGCCTGCCTGTGCAAACTGCCAACCCCAGTAGAGCCGCACAACCAACAGAAAAGGCGATTGAAGGCTGTTGGCAGCGCGGATCAGCAGCGTGTACAGATTGGTAATTGCCTGATTCATGTCGTATGCCGGCATAGCCAACCGAGTTCGGCCCAAATCGCGAACCACTGAGCGATCCTGACCTGGTAATCTTCAGTGGAAAGCGAACTGCCTTCAATGCCCTCGTCGATGGCATCGCCCGATTGAGTTTCCGCGCTTAAAAGAATTAAGGATGACGAAACTCTTCAGCATCCAGACGCCGGTAATAGACCGAATCGTCCACGCGATGAACGGCCACGAAGACGGCGGTTTTCTGACGGCGCGTAAATCGTGGATTCAGCCGCCGGCTGACGGCCCGAGTTCGGGCGCGGTCACGGCATTGCTGGCTTCTGTGTGCTGCTCGTTTTCGCGGCAAATGTCCAGCACGATATCGTCGACTGGATACCGCGATTCGATCAGCCGAAGTAAGGCTGCAGACGCAATGCGCAGCTTCTGCTCCGGCGTTCAAGCAAATCTTCGGAGTGACCTAGCGGCTCTTCTGGGGCCCGTCGAATGCTTCGATATGCGCCCACTCGAGCCGCACCATTTCGAGCGCCAGGCTTTCCGTCCCCGGGTTCTGCGCGGTGCAGTTCCGCTCAGCCAACCGACAAAGTGCGTAACCCAGATTGCGCATTGTGAACGATTGGAAGGGTATCCGGACAGATATGCGCGGGACATCTCATGGAACTTGCTTCGCCGAATGATCGCGCGCAGCCCTGGAAAATCTTCGTACAAGCGAATCGAGAACGCGAAACCAGTATTGGCGGCTGTAGATTTCCAGGCGCTCGCGCCCGGTGAGCCGGTCGTTCGGCTTGATGATACTTCTGCTCCCGACTGACCTGCGCGACATAGTTATCGCCCGCCGTAAGCGGACGCATGACTCGGCAGCCATCGGCGCTGGATATCGAGCAGAGTTCATGCACTTGCCTCTCGGCTCTTCGGGGCCCGGCGCGCTGCACGGCATGCGGATGAATTGCTCGGCTTTGAGCGCTTCCGCGTGTACTTCCTCGAAAGATGGAATTTGATCGTCCCATTCCAGCAGCGTGGCCGTCGGCCCGCTAGCGCGAATCGCATGGGCATACAGCTTCCATACTGGATCGATCACTGGATGATCGTGCGTATCGAGAATGTACTTTTCAAACTTGGAATGGCCGGCGATGTGAATCTGCGCGACGCGATCTGCGGGCACGCTGTTCAGATAATCGATAGGGATTGAAATTGTGATTCCGCGACGAGACGTAAATGTTATTGACGTCGAGCAGAATGCCGCAATCGGCCCGTTCGACCACTTCGTTGAGGAACTCCCACTCGGTCATCTCGGAGTCATGGAATTCGGCATAGCTGCTGACGTTTTCGACGGCAATCGGAACCTCGAGAAAGTCGCGCGCCTCGCGGATCTTGCTGCGCGGTGATGCGCGCCGCTTCGAAGGTGTAGGGCATCGGCAGCAGGTCGTGCGTGTAGCGCCCATCCACGCTTCCCCAGCAGAGATGATCGGTGAGCCACGGAGTCTTGGTGCGCTCGGACCAGGCTTTCAAGCGCCGAGATGCTCGCGATTGAGCTTCTCCGCCGATCCGAAATACATCGAGACGCCGTGCTGGACTACGCGATACCGTTCCAGGATCTGGTCGAGCACTGCCAGAGGGCGTCCGCCATCGACCATGAAGTTTTCCGAGATGATCTCGAACCAATCCACCACCGGCTTGTGCTCGAAGATGTGCCGGTAATGCGGGATTCGCAGGCCGATGCCGATGCCGTAATCGGTGTATCCGTTGTGGGCATTGGCTGGCATGTTCGCGGCGGAAGGCAGGCTACTTCTTCATGGGTTTATCGGTGGCGCAGCCGCCCTTGCCCTTGCAAGAGTTCTTGCCTTTGCAACCGTTATCACCGGACCGCAACCGCCTTTGCCTTTGCAGGAATTCTTGCCGGCGCAGGCGTGTTTGTCCTTCTTTGCCTCAACGGGTTGGCCGATAGATTGCGAGGTTTGCGCTGAACCGGGCGACAGCGTGATCCCGGTGTGTCCGCTAAGCGAAGTAGCTGCATTCACGCGGTTCATGGTGCCGCCAAGCAGGCCGGCACAGGCCGCCGCCATGAGCATTGATCGATTTGAATTTGACATTTCTTTGGTTTTATGTGGGGCCATAACCGGAGCTACGACCCCGAAAAGTAGTTTAGTGCTTCGATCCGTCCGTCGCGCAGCCACCCTTGCCTTTGCAGGAATTCTTGGCTTTGCAACCGTTGTCACCTGTGCTGCAGCCGCCCTTACCCTTGCAGGAGTTCTTCCCCTTGCAGGCATGCTTCTCGACCTTGTCGTCGAAGTTGACAGTCTGGCCGGCGAGAGCCGAAGAAGAGGCGAGCTTTACGCCGGTGTTGCCGTTCACGGTGGTAGCCGCATTCACGCGGTTCATTGTGCCGCCCAGCAAGCCAGCGAAAGCGGCAGTCAGAACCATAGAGCTCTTCGAAATTTTCATAGATGTGTCTCCTGTTCAAATTATTTTCATCGCGAACCCGGCATCGGCTGAAACATCTTGAGAAGCACAACCGCAGCCAGCGTCACAATATCATAGAGGACTACGAGTTCTCAGCGCTACCCGGATCTTTCTCCGAAATAATGCCGCTCTTCATCCTCACTTTTGAATTAGTGGCGTGTAACGGCAGGAAACTTCCTCGCGTGTATAGATTAAGGAATTTCAATGTGTACTGTGATTAGCCGGCGGGCGATTGTACGCAGCCTGACAGTGTGCTCTGCCTGCGCATGGCTAGACCCGATTTTCGGTCAGCCCAATGAACCCGAAACATTGCGGATAGGTGGAGCGGATCTTGAGATTACGTTCGGTGCCGCGCAAGCCGATCTAACCAAAACCGAACTGCTCGATTGGGTAAAGCAGTCCGCAACCGCTGTGGCCGGCTACTACGGCCGCTTCCCCGTTCCCAAGGCACGGCTGCTAATCACCGTACGAGAAGGCAGGAGCGGAGTTTTTGCCGGCCGCACGTGGGGCGATCACGGAGCGCACACTCGGATATCGATGGGCCAGCGAACTTCAGCAGCAGACCTGAAGCGTGATTGGATGTTAACTCACGAGTTCGTTCACTATGCATTCCCCGACATGCCCGACCGTCAGAACTGGATCGAGGAAGGAATTGCCACCTATGTCGAACCGATCGCCCGTGTAGCTATTGGAATGTTGGACGCACCCACAGCCTGGTTCGAAATGGTTCGCGACATGCCCAAAGGGGAGCCGCACACCGGCGATGAAGGGCTCGATAATACTCATACATGGGGGCGAACTTATTGGGGTGGCGCAATCTTCTGCCTGGTGGCGGATGTTAACATCCACCAGCAGACGAAGAACACGAAGGGACTGCGTGACGCACTGCGAGGTATCCTGCAAGCCGGCGGGAACATAGAGACCGATTGGCCGCTTGAGCGCGCGCTTGAAACTGGCGACAAAGCGGTAGGAGGAAAAACGCTGATGTCGCTATACCAGGAGATGGGACAAAAAACGGCGCCGGTCGATTTGGCGGCATTGTGGAAAGAGTTGGGCGTAAGGAACGAAGGCAAAACCGCGGTCTTCGACGATAAGGCACCGTTGGCCTCGGTTCGCCGGGCGATTTTGAGCTGAGGTTGATGCCACGCTCCTACGTGACGGTGGTGAGCGGAATGCCACGGTCGGGCACGTCGCTGATGATGCGAATGGTCGATCGGGGCGGTATCTCCGCGCTTACCGATGGGCAGCGCGTACCGGACGAGCACAATCCTCACGGCTACTTCGAAGATAACCGGACCAGACGTCTGGCAGAGGATGCGTCGTGGATGGCAGAGGCGCGCGGCAAGGCACTCAAAGTCATCTATCGGCTGCTGCCCCATCTTCCGCACGAATTCGAATACCGCGTCATATTCATGGAACGCGATCTCAACCAGATTTACCGGTCGCAGCAGGACATGCTGCTGTCAAGCAACGATCCCGCGGCTGGGCAGGACCGCGATCGGATCGTGCGCGCCATGGCCGCCGATCTGGAGAGCGCGCGAGCCTGGCTTGCAAAGCAAGATAACATCTGTCAACTCGGCGTTCCTTACGCCGGCTTAGTAAGTGAACCAGTAACTTGGGTTGGTAGCATCAATGGGTTTCTCGACGGCGGACTGGATCAATCGGCAATGGTTGCGGTTATCGATCCGGCGCTGTATCGCCATCGTTGACTACACGTCGAAGTTCCAGACACGCTGGACGGTCTTATTCAGCATCCAATGCTTGTCTTCTTCATTGAGAAAGGTCATCTGATCGCGAACCATGCTGAGTGTCTGGGCGTAACTGCATTTGGCGAGACAGATCGGCCAGTCGGTAGCCCACATCAGGCGTTGAGGACCGAATTTGCCGTGAAGCGTTTTCACCAGCGTCTGCGAGTCCTTATAAGGGAATTCCTCTTTCGATAGCGACCACGTGTGCGACACCTTTATGAAGACCTTCGGATATTTTTCCAGCGCCAGAAGCTTTTCAATCTGGTGCGGCTGATCCGGCGGGCAATCGGCCATGTGATCGATTACGACCGTTAGATCGGGATACTTCGCGACCAACTTCTCTACATCGGGAATCCGCGAGATGGGCGCAAGCACCGTCATCGGAACATTCAGTTCACCGCATCTCTTCCATAGCGGGGGCATCAACGGACCCGTAATCCAATCGCCTCTCGCGTCGGCGGACGGGCTGATGCGTACGCCATGAAATCCAGGCTTCTGCATCAGTTCCGTCAGATGATCGGGAGCGGCGGGATCTTCGGGGTTCACGCGCGCCACGCCCTTGAAATATTGCGGATACTGCTTCAGTACATCCGCCAGATACCTGTTGTCAAACTTGAAATGGATGACCTGAATAATTACAGTCCGTGCGACGCTATTCGCCTTCATCAGTTCCAGCAGCATCTCCGGCGTGCGATCTTCGGGCGGAACATGAGCGCCCTCGGCAAACGGATACTTCGGGTCGTGCTTCCAGACGTGGACGTGAGGGTCGATTATGGCGAAGTTCATTTTGTTTTTCGCGGGCGTGGGTGATACCTGCGCTGCGGCGGGTACCAGCGCGGCGAACCCGGCTCCAAACTCTCGGCGTGTCATAGTAACTGGTCTCAGCGTAACATCCTCGCAGGGAAGAGGAAGATCGCGCGGATCAGTTCGAAAACGCCTTCGATCGCGATCCCGGCCAACCGGAACGGCAGCAAGATCAGCCAGATCAGCGGATACAGGATGAGTAGCGCCAAGGCGAGCGGCCAACATATGACCAGGAGAAGTATCCACAGTAAGATCGATACCATCTTAATGGAAGGTACGCACAATTGCGCCGGAGGTTCGCTAATTTCACGTCTGAGCCGCAAACATAAGGGAGTCGGCCCCCAAACGCTTCGATCCGCTCGCGCCGTCACCAGCTTCGCCCTCCGCGTTTTTCTCAGCCTCTCGGCTCCTCCGTATTAAAAACACAGCCTCAATAATCCCAATTCGCACCTCACGCGGTCACGCACGCTCCAAATATTTTTAATCGCCTCAAATAAAACGATTTATCCACAAATTACCTGCCCAGTCAAACCGATTCTCCACCTTCGTTTGGCTACAGTGGAACCAGAAAGGCACAACCATGACCGATTTCGCACTCTCGCAAGCACAAATTCAAGTCATCTCCGCCCTGTCAGACGGCGCGAATTCGACTGATGCCGCGGCACAGGCCGGCGTCCACCGCAACACCATCGCCAGTTGGCGCCGCAATTCCCTGCCCTTCCGGGAAGCCCTGGCCCACGCTCAATACGACAAAGCCATGTTCTTCCGCGAAAAGGCTGAGGACATGGTCGATCTTGCTTTCCAGGCCGTCCACGCCATCCTCACCGACTCGAAAGCTTCCGCTTCAACCCGCCTCAAAGCTGCCATGTTCCTCATTGAGAAAGCCTCCACGCCCCCGCCGCAAAAAGAACAGGTCCCGCTCGACATAGAGAAGGTCCACTTCAGCACCGCTCCGCCGGTAAACGTCGACCAGAACGCCCAAATTGTGCCGCCCGTGCACAAAAATGCACAATCCGCCGAATGCACAAACTGCACAACCCCGGGCAGCCCCCATCCAACCCGTCCGTCACGATCACCCCAAACCAGGCCGTAACGAAGCGTGCCCTTGCGGCAGTGGTCAGAAATATAAACGTTGCTGCCTCAATAAGCCTCAAGCCCAGACGCGAGCCAAAGTGGCTTGATAATCAGTGAACTGTATCCCGCTCAACTGGGCCATGGAGATACTGGAGAGCGCGGTCGAGGACCTCGTCCCTGCCGGCGCGAATTGCGGCAACGGTGGGCTGGACCTCGATATCGGGCTTCAGACCCGCGATATCCAACGGTTTGCCGCCCGGCAGCCGCACGCCCTGACCACTGAAAAAAATCTTGATCCCGCCGGGCGCTTCGAACACGGTGGAGTATTCGGAGAGGGAGATGGACGCCGTGCTGCCGATCAGCACGGTATTATTGGCGGCTTTAAGGTAGAGCGCGTCCTCTCCGGCGATGCTGGTAGATAGCTCGTCAATCAGGGCGACGGTCCTACCCGTATAATGCGCTGCATCGGAACGCGGGACCCGGAGATCGAACTGCAAAAAACCGATATGGCCGGTGCCCGATCCGGCGCTGACGAGATTGCGAAACAGGTCCGCTGCCACAGGTTGGCTATGGCCGCCCAGGCGGGCAGCGATGAGGGGACCGGTCTGCCGGGGGAAGCCGCGCAGATCCAGAATGATGGCGTCGGTATGTTGGAATTTTTCGAACATGATATCGGCTTCAGAAGCCTCCAAGCGCTCAAGATCCGCATATCCAATCTTCTCGTCAAGCAAGCGGATGGCATCGCCGGAACGATGAGCGGGTATCGGTGTTCGATTGGTAGTGTTCACGGGGATAAAGACATCACGCTCCGTTTCATCCTTGCCGCGGACAGTCACGTTGACAGTTCCTTCCGGCCCGAGATTGGGCTTATTGAAAAGGAACTGGCCGGCCTCGTTCAGTAAAGCGAGCGGTGAGGGCGCAGCTATATAACGGGAGAGTTCGTTAAACCGGTCCTGCACGGGCCTACCGTCGATCTTGACGATGACATCGCCTAATTCGACGGGTGATTTTTTGAAGATGTGCGTCACCACGGGCTGGTTCTGAATTAAACGAATTTCGAAAGGAGGCGCGGTTGATCCGAAGTATTTCGTAAGTTCCGTGCTCTTTGCCATCGAGCTCAGATCGCCCGTGCGAGCGATCATTTCGGCCGCCGCGAGATGGTATTCGCGGGCATCTTTGGCGTCGCTGAATTTGGGCAGCATCTCCACCAGTGTGTTATCCCATTTGCCAGCCATGGCCGCAATGCGGGAATCGAAGTAATGCAGGATGCCCCAAATCCGCATCGCGGCAAGAATGCGCATTTCGCGGCTGGGAAACGGATTTTCCGCATAGGGCATATCGCGAAATGCGGCGGAACGGAGTTCGAAACGAGGGCGGGTGCCGATGGATCCCCATTCGCCAGAGATGGCGATGTCGCGGGCGGCTTTGACGGCTTCGTCGGCGCGGTTCAATACTACGCGATTGGGAGCGAAGCCAGTGGTTCCGTCGGGATAACGCAGATCGGCCACGCGGACCTCAGCGACAACTTTTCCCAAAACGTTTACCTGCTCAGTAAAGCCGGCCTGCAAGTCCTCAGGAGGATCTTCGGAAATGATGGCCGTACGCCCGGCGATCTGGTCGATTATCGCCTGGATGGGAACCGCTGAATTTTTGTCGATCAGGTAAACTTGCTGGCGGCCGTGGGTATCCTGCTTATTGGGAGGAAGCTGTGGCTCAACGATTTCGCTGGAGGAATAGTAATACCGCATGGCCGCGCCTTCGTGCGGCGGATATCCGTGGTGCTGCCGGAAAGCGTAGCCCATCCCGTTGAGGCTCAATTGGCGGATGTCCGGGCGGCTGACGAAATTGAAAGGCATACGAGCGCCGCGAAGATCCCAGACGAGGATGCTGGTTTGAGGAATGCCCATTTTCAGCATCAGGCCGGCCCCAAGGGTGCCGGCAAGATCGCCATTTCCGGGTTGGATGATCATAGTGCCGGAATCGCTTGACTGAACCGAGACTCCTTTGCCGGGAAGGCCTAGGGCGATGCGAGTGCAGGGGTCGTGAAGGGTTTCGAGCATGCCGTCGAGCGCGACGGCTAACTCTTCGTCGGAGTGTGCGGCTTCGATTTTGGGGATGGCGGCAAGAAGGGCACCGTCCCATGCGGTGGAATCGCCTGTCAGTCGCGGATGCAGATAGCGGATCATGTTCCACAGTCTGGCGGTGGCTACGAGGGGAGCATATTTGTATTTGTCGGATTGAGAAGGCTGGGCGAGGAGATTAGCCGCGAGAAGAGAGATGACCGTGACGTTCAGACGCATGCGCGGCCATTATACCGGTAATCTGATGGTGCGGAAGGTGGGACTTGAACCCACACGCTCCTTTCGGAACTTCGGATTTTAAGTCCGATGCGTCTGCCGATTTCGCCACTCCCGCATGTGACTGGTCTATTAAAACTTAGCATGCTTTTTCACCCCCCTTGAATTTGCGGTCCTGTGCCGGTCGTTGTGCCGGTTCTGTACCGGGCTCGGAAAGATCTGCTAGACGGGCAGATTCGATATGCCGCGCCAGCTTCTCTCCAGCATCCCGAATGTCCCGCTCGGGAACGATCATGTACCGCAGGTAGACAGATTCGGTCTTGTGTCCGGTGATCGCCCGCGCTACGGTTCGCGGGACGCCGGCGAACTCCATGTTCCGCACCGCGCAGCGTCGCAGATCGTGGAACAGGCTCGCGTCAACTCCGGCCGCTTCGCAAGCGTTCTCCCAGGCCTTCCGGAAATCCTTGATGTGGCGCCCAGCGCGGTGAAATAGCCACTGGCAATCCGGATAGTTTAGTTTCAGATCGTCGAGCGCCATCTCGGTCCAGGGAATCATCTCCCCATAGATCGGGAGCACGCGGCCCTCGTTGCTTTTCGTTGTGCCATGGTACAGGGTGATCTGCTTCGCCCGCCAATTCACCTGGTCAAGCCGGATAGACAACAGCTCACCTTTCCGGATACCGGTATGATAGCCGTACACGAGGAGCATCTTTAACTCTTCGGGCAGCGCGGCCAGCAGCGCCCGGTATTGTGCATCTTCAAGAAACCCGGTCCGTATCCTCTCCTGTTTGGTGGGAAATTTCTTAATCTTCGGGATGACACTCACCATAGGAGGTTCGTGGTCAAAGCCCAATTGATAGGCCCGGCGGAGAATGGCCAGTTCGCGGTTGACGGTCGCCTTCTGAACAGGATTCTTGCCCGGCGTCGAGAGGCGTTTCTCTTTATACGCTTCCACATCCGTGGACGTTAGCTTTGAGGCTACCATTTGCCCGAAGAACGGCATGAGGTGCAAACGAGTCCTCGCCTTCACATCAACGATAGAGCGCTGCTCGGTTTTCTTGTAATCCGCCTCGACGAGGGGCAAAAGCGAGGCGATCAACGTATCCTGGGGGCGCTGAGCCTTGCTACGTGGGCGCTCCATATTGCGCTTGCTCAAGAGAGTAAAGGCGTCTTCTTCATTTTCACTGAAGGTTGACTCACGGATCTGCTCTCCGGCTCGCCAGTAACGTATCCACCAATCTTTCCACGTAGGAAAGTACCGCCGTAGCCACGACGTGAACTCTTCTTTTTTCTTCGAGCCATGGTCTACCCTCGCGCTTTCTTGCTTTCCAGCCACCGATCGATGTCGATGACATCGAACCTGATGCGCCGGTCAAGATCAAGGCGGCGAAGCTCACCGGTCGCCATCGCTGCCTTCAGACCGTCGGCGCCAACGCCAGTATACTCGACGGTCTCTTCGAGAGTCAGGACGCGGCGCGTCATTGTAAGCGCTGCGACGCGCTCCACCACTCGTGTAGCAATGAAATCGGCCATGGGATCAAGTGCGTTCGTGCTCATGTTCGGTTCCTTCAGAGATTCTCGCATGGGGTTGCTCGATCAAAATCGGCGTGAAAGGTACCGGCACATCATTTCATCTTGTTGGCATCCATCCAATCGGCAAGCCAGTCTTTGCGCACCAGTCTACGACGGCCTAAGTTCAGATGTGTCAACCGCGGAAGGCCACGCACTTTGCCGTTGAGCACGTTGGCTACATGCGCTTTTGAGCAGCGCAGTATAACAGCGATCTCCTTGACCGTAAGAACGTTGGATATGTCTTGCATTTCCACCTCTACACTGTATGCCTCATGAAAGGGTGGTCGTGACCGTCTTGGCCGTGTTTTTCAGTAGCGACTGTCGGTCAAGGTTCCAGGCTTGGCGAATATGGATCGAGTGTGTCAGTAATTCGGTCGCCGTTCGGCATTCTGGGGGTGCTCAACGCGAGGTCGGGCGGCGTCGATTCAAGCAACTCATCATTCGACATTTTAGGGGCGCTCTGCTAGTTTTCCGCATGCGGACTAATCCTCGGCATTCTAGGGGCGGCATGGGCGCGTTTTTCGGCATTCCGGGGGCGGGTTGTCGGCATTCTAGGGGCGCATATCCTAGTATGTCCTGTAAAGAATCCAGTAGTAGGAGGCGATTATTTGTGCAAATGTGGAAATGTTCAAAGTTCAACCGCACCGCCTACGGCAAGGGGAAAGGTTGATGGAGGTACGCACCGGCAGGTCTTGAGACTATTAGGCCGACGAAGGCTGCACGTTCAAGCGTCGCCTTCCTACCAGTCGCTGATCTCATGAAAATAGCCGGAGCGCAATCTCGCGAGGCACCAATTGATCCGAGCGCCGACGTCAGGCAGACGAAATGTGTTCGGCTTTCCATGTCGGGACTAATCGAAACGCGATACCCGAATCCGATTTCTTTTTCGAGTACGCCGTTTATCCGGCAAATCTCCACGTGCATCGGTGGTGAGTCAACTTTTCGAGTTTGTGACAGGATGTTGGTGAGTCTGTTGGCGCGGCGATCTGGTATCTGCGAATGCTCCTTTTGGTAGCCCGCGGCGGAATAGTTCAATTCAAGGATTTTCAAGGATATGCCGAGCAATACGGAGCGAGTGAATTACCGCGGGTAAGTCAGCGCGGTCTGGGTTGATTCTTCTCGGCCGTCCTCGGTTGGGTCATCATGAGATATCGGATTGTGATCGAGCCAGCAGAGACTATCAGTGCAGGTCGGGCTGCCCTAGTTACATAATTGAGCCCACTGGCCGCATGAGGTCCGCGGCCGCAACGTCGTTGCCACTCTCAGTCGACCATTGCCGGGCCAATTCAGCCAACATCAACCATAAGTCCCCGACCGGCCCGGAGACCTTTTTGGATGCGGTTTCCAGCGTAATGCCCTGTTGTTGTGCTACATACGCAGCGCACAGTTTTTGTCCGAGTTGTTTATGATACATGGACTGTCGAAGTTGTTTGATTGATTTGTTCATGACGATACCTTAATCTCCCTGCACATCTGTCATTACCAGCTCCCTATTCCCACAAATGAGCATGCCAGCTTCCCAAGCTGGACGTCGCGGGTTCGAACCCCGTCTCCCGCTCCATCTTTTCAACAACTTAGGCGAACTCAGCAACTTCCTTCACTCCATTTCGCTCAGTTAAGCGGTGAGCACAGCTTTTCGAGCTGTTCTGCCGCTTCGGCGCGCCTGGACAGGGCGGCCTTGGTATAAACATCAATCGCCACGCCGATGCCATGCCCGCGCTGGTCGGCTGCGACTTTGGGATTGATCCCGGCATCATGGCCGAGACTGGCATGCGTTCTCCTCAGCACTTGAAAATTCACCCACTGAAGCCCGATGGGTTCCAGCCGGGGCAGCATGTGACGATACAAGACGTTGTCCCGCCACATCGGCGTTGCAGGGTTCTCGGAAGCGAATACCGACGCAGTCGACTGCTCTCCCACCAGTGCCATCCATTCCTTTAAGCGGTCGGCCGTCTTTGTGGGAATGGCGGCCATGCGGGTAGAGGAGGGGGTCTTCGGCGTATACCAGCATCACACCAGTGGCACTGCAGCTAACATTGGGAGTCCAGGACGAAATCAGAAAACGAATCGACGAACCGATCGCCTGCGAAAAGCGCAAGTCGAGCGAGCCCGTTACGAAGCGAGTCTGGCCCAGCGACGGTACATGAAAGTGGATCCAGCCAACCGGCTTGTAGCAGACACTCTCGAGACGAAATGGAATAGCAGGTTGCGGCTGCTGGCGGAAGCCGAACAGAACTACCAGCGGCAGCGTCAGTCAGATCAACTGGTTCTGAACGACACGCAGAGTGCGCAGATCCTTGCTCTAGCAACCAACTTTCGGCAAGTCTGGCACAACCCGGCTTTGCCCCACCGGGAACGCAAGCGTATGGTTCGTCTGCTGATTGAGGACGTGACGGTCGTCAAGCGGGACAGCATTATGCTGCACGTGCGGTTTCGGGGTGGCGCCACACAGAGCTTGGCAATCCCGGCGCCGCCGGATGCCTGGCACCGGCGACGGACGTCCGACAGCACAGTAGATGAAATAAACAAACTGCTGGATAATCATACCTGTGCCGAGATTGCCGGAATACTCAACAGCAAAGGCCTGCAAACCGGGACTGGGATGCCGTTCAGCGCCGACATTGTGGATCGATTGATTCACGGACGCAAACTGCGCAGCCGACAAACAAGATTACGGGAGCAGGGGATATCTCACTCTGCCCGAAGCTGCGGCTGGATTGGGCATCAGCACCAGTGAAGTTTGCCGGCGAGTAACGAGGGTTCCGTGATCGGACTACCCTATGGCCTCAACAAATACCTGTACGATGCCAACTTGGCGCGGGCCGATCCAATAATCCTGCGGAAAGTGTCGCAGTATGAAACCCACGTCTACCCACTGAGCTTCCGGCAATCGGAAGAGATGATGGCCGAGCGGAACTTGAGCGTTGATCACGTCACCATCTGGCGCTGGGTCCAACGCTATGCGCCGGAACTGAACCGTCGGTGCCGACCGGAACTTCGGAACACCAACGGGTCGTGGCGAGTCGACGAGACATATTGCCGGGTAGCGGGCAAGTGGACCTATAACGGGTTTATATCGGGCGGTGGATTCCAACGGCGACATGATCGACTTTCTCCTCAGCGCCAAACGAGACCCGGTTGCGGCTAAACGTTTTCTGCAGAAAGCCTTACGTTCGCCCAGCCACCCTCGACACGGGTGATTAACGTGGACCGGAATCCCTCCTACCCGAGAGCGATATCGGAGTTGAAGACGGACCGGTGAACTGGGTCGATGCTGTCGTTGCCGACCCATACGGTACTTGAACAATATCGTCGAGCAGGACCACCGATCGTGAAGCGGCGGGTCCGAGCAAATCAAGGTTTCCGGTCCTTCCACGGCGTGGCGAACGCTTCAAGGGATCGAAGCAATGAATATGATTCTCAAGGGACAGGTGAAGTGGTTGGCGAAGAACGACATCGCCGGCCAAACCATGTTCGTCGAAGACATTCTCGGTCTGACCAAGCGATGATAGCCGCAACGAGCTGACGCCCCCTCAGGTATTGCTTTCCCTGGATGCAACACTACCCCTGGCCGCCACTATACCCAGCAGACGCCGAGCGGAAAGAACGCCCTCAGCCAGCACTAGAATTCGAGACGACCGCCGATTTGTACGGATCTCGAAGTCGCCGATGTCAATTTACCAAACGTACTGGCGGTCAGAGAACCACTAATGCCAGTCAGGTTCGTATGGTTCAGGGAATTGAAGAAGTCGCCGCGAAACTGAAGGCGGACCTTTTCGGTTATAGCGAAACCTTTAACGAAACTCGCATCCAGGTTCCACATACCCGGGTAAAAATAGGCGTTGCGTCCGGATGTTCCGGGTCGCGCGGAAGCTCCACTTACGGCGACAATCGGTATCTTCGCGAAAGCCGCCGGATTCAGGTATTGTAAAGTGCTTTGGTAATTATTGAGATAGGGATCCACTCCAGAGACCGCGTCAGCGCGGTCGGCGGGATAGGAGCTACCGGGATTGGCAATGTTAAACGGCAGGCCATCTTGCGCAATCAGAATGCCGGATAACTGCCAGCCTCCCAGCAACAGACGGGAACTCCTGCCGGTCAAGCCTGTCCATTTGGGGATCGGAACTTCATATACAAAGCTGGTGTTGAAGTTATTCCGAATGTCCTGATTGACCGGCCCGTAGTCGGCGCGAATGTTGTTGTTGTCCTGTGGATAACATCGGCCCGCGAGATTGCCCGCGCAGTAGGCGTTGTCGCTGGCGTGAGTATAGCTTGCCTGAAACATGAGGCCGCTCTTCAGGCGTTTTTTGATGCTCATCTGAACCGCATGGTAGGTGCTGGAGTCGGTCGGCGACGAAAAGATGAAAGGCGTGAAGGTCGGGTCCACCATGGCTCCTGTGAGTCTGGCGGGCAGATCCTGTTCAAGCCAGATGATCTCGTGTATCCCCCGGTTTCCAACGTATCCGACTTCGACTGATGTATCCCAGCCGAGTTCGCGTTCCACACCCAACATCCACTGAATGCTGTACGGGTTCGGATTATTCTGCGGCTGCGTCGTATAACTCGCCAATTGACTCGAGAGAATGCCGGCGCTTTGCATGGCGCGAAGGCTGGGGATGAATTGATCGACCGGCAGAGGATAAACCACATTGGCGGCGATTAACTGGCTGCGGGTAAAGTTGACGCGGAACGGAATGTTCGCGCCGGTTTGCATTTCGGTACGGGTGGCAGTGTACATAGAAGTGGGCATTGTGAACACACCGCCGCCGCCGCGAATTACGGTCTTGCGACTGGCGCCGAGGGTCCACGCAAAGCCGATGCGAGGTTGGAAGTTATTGTGATCGCCATTGTAAATACTGCTTGGCGGCAGGTAGGGTCCGTAGCCAGGTCCCAGTTGAGGCCGTGCGGGATCGACGCCACGATTGAAGAGCAGTCCGTCCTTTTCCTGGGGAACGGTGAAGATATCGTAACGCAGACCGAGATTCAGCGTGAGGTTGGGAGTGACTTTGACGTCGTCCTGAATATAGGCTCCGATCTGATAGCTGCTCTCACCGACCAGCGGGACGTCGTAGGTTACCTGCAAGGCGCTCGGGGTATTACTCACAAAATCGGCCAGACTGGAATAGGTGAAGGCCGCGGTATTGCGATCGAGTACATTGCTCTTTTGCCGCTGGACGATGCCGCCGAACTGGATGGAGTGCCGGCCGCGAGTCAGGGCGAAGTCTTGAGTCAGCATCCAATAGTAGCCGAGTTGACGGGAGTCTTCCGCTCCTCCAGCACTGAAGATACCGGAGAGGCCGACTTGTTCGAGATCCGAAGCGAGTCCTAACTGGTTGCGATCATAATACACATGGTTATAGCCAAAGCGGGTCGACGATGTCCAAGTTGGCCGTGAGTGGAAGAAGGTACCGTTTACCATGTCGTTATTGGCGTTCCATATCTGGGGGTTACTCACGATTACGTTCGGATTCACTTTGTAGGGTTGCCCGTGAATGTAGCGTACGTTGAGCTGGTTCGTCGAGGAAAGATAGTAGTCGACCCGATCGGTGGTGTTCATGTCGTTATTAATCGCGGTCCCGGCAGTTATGTATTGCGCATTTAATGCGGTGGGATTATTGGCCGGTTGAGGCACATTAGGAAGAACGGCCAGGAGCGACTTGAAAATAGACGGCGCCATGCTCCTGAGGTAGGGACTCGGGACATTGGTGTTGATCACTTGAAATCCGTGGGTGATCACTCCTTCATAGCTGCCGAAGAAGAAGAGCTTGTCTTTCACGATGGGGCCGCCTAACGCTCCGCCGAACTGATTGAACGTGAAGCCCGGAACAGTACTCAGGAACTGATTGCGGGCATTGTAAGCAGCCACCGAGTTCATTTCGTAGACGTCGCCGTGGAATCGGTTAGTTCCGGTTTTCGAGATGATGTTCACGTTGCCGGACATAGTGCCGCCAACGGAGGCCGGCAGGATTCCACTATTCATACTCACTTCCTGGATCGCGTCGGTATTTATAGTGTTGATGACATTTGGTTGCGTATAGAAACCAATGGATGGTCCGTCCAGCGTGCCGGCGGCGTTGGAACCATCGACGGTAATGCTCATGCCCTCGCCAGGGAGACCATTCATGCTGATGGTGGCGTTGCCCGTCGGGCGCCTCCACTGGGAACGAGGCGGACTCCAGGTCCTGTGTTGGCGAGGGTGGACCAGTCGAGCTTAGGCTGCGGAAGTTGACGGACTTCGAGATTGGACACGGTTAGAAGCTTGTTCGATGTTTCGGTTTCGATTAGAGGAGTCTCACCCGTCACGCTGACAGACTCATTGAGGTTACCCAACTGAAGCTGCAAATCGAGACGCAATACTTCGCCTGCGACAACCATGACGGCTTTTCGTTGTGACTTTTCAAATCCAGACGCGTGAACGGTTACCGTATAGGAACCAATCGGCAGGAAGTTGAATGTGAATTCACCGCCTTCGGGAGCAGTAGCGGTCTTGGAGAAACCGGTATTTTCGTTGACGACTTCAACGGTGGCTCCGGGCACGGCTGCATGGCTGGGATCGGTAATGAGGCCGGTAATGGTGGCGGTATTTACCTGGCCGTTCAGGACCATCGTCATCACGGTGAGAATTCCAAATGCAGCAACCAAACGTAGGTTCGTCATAGCTTCCTCTTTCAATGCGAGCGCTTCGCCAACTAAATACACTTACCGGGTCGGTTAGTTTTCGAAACCCTCGCACTTTGAGAGCGTAGCAATGGGGATCATCGGGTCCAAGTAATGTAACGGTACGTAACCGTAACCTTCTGAGGGTGGAAGCGCATGCAGGGCGCGGGCCGGTGTTACCGTAACGTACGGTTACCTTACTCCAAAATTGACACTGCAAGCTACAGACTGATAGCTGTGTCGAAAGGTCAAACGGGGACTCAACAAGAGCGAGGCGCGAGGCTAGCGTCCAGATCCCGGCTGCGGCTTTCGGTAGCCGCTCGGAATTTCAGTTCCATGCCGATTCCCGAGGCGCTCAGGCAGGTGGCGGAAACCGGCTTTGAGACCTGCGACAATTTCAACTGGCGCGATCCGGGCGAGTTCCGCTGCTATCTCGATACGCTGCGGACTCTGGAGCTCAAAGCTGGAGTGTTGGTGGTTAACAAGAAACCTGACGTGAACGCCCTGGGATGCAGCCTGGTGTCACCTGCGGACCGCGAGGGATTCCTCCACGAATTGCGGCTCTGCATTGAGGCAGCGAAGGCGGTCGACTGTACGCGCCTCGAAGTCCTGACGGGCAACACGCTGCCCGGAATCGACCGCAAATTGCAACTGCGGAATTGCGTCGAGACGCTGCGTTGCGCGGTGCCGTTACTCGCGGCGAATGGGATGACGGCGCTGGTCGAGGGTTTGAACACAAGCGTGGACCATCCGGGTTACTTCCTGGAACTCGTCGAGGATGGCGTAGAAATGGTCCGGCAAGTCGACAGTCCGTATGTGAAGTTTCTGTTCGACATCTACCATGTGCAAATCATGGAGGGAAACCTCATCGAGCGATTGCGCGAGAATATTGATTACATCGGGCAGTTTCATTTCGCCGATGTTCCCGGGCGGCATGAGCCGGGTACCGGGGAGATTAATTTTCGCAATGTGTTTCGGGCCATCTACGAGTTGGGCGACCGGTACAATGGATATGTGACGGCGGAGTACGAACCCACCGTCCCCAGCTTGCAGGATTTGGCCGAGGTCCGGGATCTGGCCACTTTCGATTACAAGCGAGAAGTCTGATCAGGAATCGCATATGAAAAATCCCCACCGGCGCTCATTCATGTCGTCGCTCGGTACGGCGTTGGCGGCTGGATCGCAGGCGGCAACGGCAGCCTCCCAGTCCTGTTTCGATTGCCAGAGCCATATCTATGTTCCGGAATTGATCGCCCTGATGGAGAAGCGGAAGACTTCGCCCAACGTCTACCGGAAGGGCGCCGATGTGTACATCGTGGTGGAGAAGTGGACTCGAAAGTTGCAGCCGCGTCACACGGATTTGAACGCCAAGCTGGCAGATATGGATGCCGCGGGGATCGGGATGACGGCGCTCAGCATCAACGATCCGGGGCCGGAGCTTTTTGGCGCGGATGGCGTCGCGGTTGCGAAACTCGTCAACGATTTCATTGCGGACGCGGCAAGGCGATATCCCACTCGCTTCATCGGTTTGTGCGTTCTACCGCTGCAGGACCCGGACGCTTCGCTGACGGAATTGGAACGCTGCGTCAAAAAGCTGGGGATGAAAGGCATTCTGCTTTATTCCAATCTGGACGGCAAGTTTCCCGATGAACCGCAGTACCGGCCGTTGTTCGCGGCGGCGGAAGCGTTGAACGTTCCTATCTTGCTCCACCCGGCGTATCCGGTGACTTACGACCAGACCCGTGGTTACGAGATGACCGGCAGCCTGGGCCTGATGTTCGACACTACGATTGCGCTCGACCGGATCATCCTGGCGGGAATCCTGGATCAATATCCAAAACTGAAACTGGTGTGTCCGCATCTCGGAGGGGTTCTGCCGTATTTGATCGGTCGTGTCGATCATCAGACCAGGGTGCTGAAGCGCGGCGGCGAAAATCTGACCAAGGCTCCGAGCGAGTACCTGAAACAAATCTACCTGGATATCGTTTCGCCCCTGCCGCTAGCCATGCGCTTCGCACTCGATATGGTGGCACCCGATCATTTGCTGTATGCCAGCGACCATCCTTGGGTGGACCCGAAGCTGATCCTGAATTGCCTGGCATCGCTCAAATTGCCGGCGGATGTCCAGAACAAAATTCTAGAACAGAATGCGCGGCGGTTGTTCGGGGTTTGAAACGGGGGACTGCAGGAGAAGATGCATATGAACCGACGAAAATTTCTGGCTGGCGCGGCGGGATCGGCGGCGCTCGGGCTGCAACCGGCAGCAGCGGAAAGCAATCAGCCCGCGCATCCGGCGACTCTCGGCGAACCGTATGAGCTCGCCGGGAAGCGGATAGTCTTTCTGAATTGGCATTACGTTCGGACCGGAAGCTTCGCGTGGCTGGAGCCGGATGGAAAGAAGGTAAGTGTCAACGACGCGCTTGCTCCCGGAGTTGCGAGATTCAAGCACATCGATCAGCCGCACGGGATTCGCATCCGGGCCCGGCAGGCACAGCGGATGGGTCCTCTTTTGCAGGCTGAGAATCCGTGGGAAGAGGGCTCCGTGACGATCACCACGGTGATCAAGGACCAAGGTATGTATCGCGGCTGGGGTGGGCCATTCACCACTTCGGGCGACCCGCCCGGACAGAGGCACTACATGTATTTCGAGTCGCACGACGGCGTCGACTGGAAGCGGCCTAAGATCGGCATCGTCGAAGAAAAGGGCAGCCGGCAAAACAACATTGTGAACATCTTCGGTACCGACGGAGGTTCGATCTTTCTCGATCCCTCGGTGCCGCCCTCGAAGCGGTACAAGCTGATTGCGGAGATGCCTTACTCCGCAGAAATCGCAGACGAGTATTTGCGCAAGCGGCCGAACGATTGGGATCCGCGAAACATGCGGCGCAAAGGCGGCGCAGCCAACGGAGTGACAGGCGCAGTGTCGGGCGACGGTCTTCATTGGACAATGTTCAAGGAGCCCATGGTGATGGAAATCACCGACACGCAGTTGACCGCCTACTACGACGCGCAACTGCAGAAGTATGTGGCGTACACGCGTACTTGGGAGACAGCAGCGCGGTCGACACGAGCTGCCGGATCAGGGGAGAAGGCGTGGCAGATCGGAAAACGTTCGATCGGCCGGGCGGAAACATCGGATTACCGGAGATTCCCGCTTTCGCGAACCATTCTCGAACCGGGTCCGGATCTTCTTCCAACGGATCTGCTCTACACCAACTCAAAGACGACAATTCCCTTTGCGCCGGATCACCATCTCTTGTTTCCTGCGATATGGCACACATCGAACGATAGCACCAGCATCATGCTCGCCACCAGTCATGACGGCAAGCTTTGGCATTTCCTGAACGGATCGCCGGTGCTGTCCACCGGGACATTCGGCAGCTTTGACGGCGGGTGCATGTTTGCGCATCCGAACCTGATCGAACTGGCGAACGGCGATTGGGTACTGCCCTACACCGGCTACAACGTGCCGCACAAATATCCTCGGCATCTGTGGCATTACTCGCTCGGTTATGCGACGTGGCCGAAAGGACGCATGGTGGCGCTCGAAGCTCCGGATCGTGGAGAGTTCGCAACTGTGGGGATCATGCCGCCGGGGCGAAAACTCAAGATGAATGCGCTGACACTGCGCGGCGGGTCAATCGTGGTGGAGGTAGCGGATCTGGACGGTAAGCCGCTGGAGAATCGTTCGTTCGCGGAAGCCACTCCGCAAACGGGCGATCTGCATTGGGCGGTTCTCGACTGGAAGGGCAGCGACGATCTCGGTAATGCCGAGAAGGCGCCTATCATGCTGCGCTTCCGCATGGATCAGGCGGAATTGTATGGTCTGGAGTTTGCGTAGTGTCCCGAGTGTAGTCTGGGCAGACTGAAGTCCGCGCCACAAAGGCAGACCACGGAAAACGATGGTCTGCCCTGCGGGTTGGCTGATGACTACGACACGACGTAGGGAGAGCGGTAAGGGTGGCGCGTGAACAGGGCATTGGCCGCGTCGTCACCCACCACGCGCAGTTCCGATGGATTGATCGTGAGTTTGCGGCCGGTGCGATAGCTGATGTTTGCCAGGTGCACCAGATTGGCGGAACGCGCGCCTTCGAGAATGTCCGCATTGAGGTCCTGATACTTGCGGCTGTGCATGACCTGGAAGAAGTTCGCCATGTGGTTCGCTTCCTCGCCGCCTGGTTCGCCGACGGCTTCCTGCAGTTTCATGCTTTCGCCCGGTTTGCGCTTGTCACCGAGGAAGGTTTGGAAGCCGCTGTCTTCGACCACCATGTAACCCTCGCTGCCGTAGAACAGGTTGCCGATATAGTTTCCGGCGCGCAAGGACATTTCGCTTTCGGGTCCGGTGATCAGTCCCCTGACCTCGAAGGTGAGTTCGCAATCGCCATAGTCAAAGACCGCGAGCTGTGTGTTCGGCGTCTCGCGATCGTCGTCGTCGATGTACTTGTTGCCGCCGCTGTACACGGTCTTTGGCGGTTCGGACTTATTCAAGCCCCAACGCGCGATATCCATTTCGTGAATGCCCTGATTGCCGATGTCTCCATTGCCGGTGTCCCACATATAGTGCCAGGCCGATCGGCGATTCTCGTTGTAGGGACGCAGCGGTGCAGGACCGAGAAAGAGACTCCAATCGACGCCGGGCGGTGTGGGTCCGTCGGGTTTGTGGCCGACTGCGTGCCGCCGTTTATAGCAAAGCCCGCGAGCCATGTACAGCTTGCCAATATAACCCTGGCGAAGCAATTCGATGGCCCGCCGTTTGTGCGCCAGGCTACGGCGCTGGGTTCCGACCTGCACGATGCGCCCGGTCTTGCGGGCGACGTCGACCACCCGTTCGCTTTCGAAAATGTTGTAGGTGGCGGGCTTCTCGACGTAGACGTCCTTGCCCGCCTCGCAAGCCCAGATGGTGGCGAGGGCGTGCCAGTGATTGGGGGTCGCGATCATGACCGCATCGAGGCTGCGATCCTGCAGCATCGCTGCATATCGGTATAAGCTTTCGGCTTGTTGCGGCCGGCAGTGTAGGCAGTTTGAATGGCGCGTTCGGTGCGGCCGGTGTCGACATCGCATACGGCTGTCAGTTCGACATCCTTGCGCAGGACCAGACCTCGGACGTGATAGGTGCCCCTGCCGCCGACTCCGATGACCCCGATATTGGGACGGTCGTTCGCGGCAAGAGCGCGCGCGGCGAGTACAGATGCAGATCCGACGATGAAGGCGCGACGATTCATAGATTCTCCAAGGGATGATGGCGTTGCTTGAGTGGGAAGGCGACTTGCGATTTCGTGAACTGGGATAAATAGATGCCTTGCAGCATCTCGACGGTCCAACGCGCGCTGGCTGCACTGGACGCAGGTTCGCGCTCTCCTCGATCGCATTGATGAGATCCAGGGCCATCAAAGTGTTCGAGGCCTCGCGCGTCAACGGTTTGCCGTCCGGTGGTCCGAAGGGCTGCCAGCCGCCCTTCCGATCGGGCAGCCAGGAGGACGAGTGCAAAATGAACGACTGTTCCGGATACTTGGTGATGCCGAGAAAGATTGCGCCTTTGCTCCCGTACACGTAGAACCCGAACCGGTTGGCGTTGGGGACGTCGCTGGTTTTGGAAGCGAAGTAGCCGTGCACGCCGTTGCGGAACGAGAACATGGCGGCAACCTGATTGCCGGCGATGGGGCCGACCGGTTCACTCGCCTTGCGGATAGGCTTACGGCTAATGTCCTGGCCATTCTCGGTGACATGCGCGAAGACCCATTCGGGATCTCCGGCGAACATTCTCATGAGGTCGAAGAGATGGGGTCCCAGAACGGCCATATCCTCGCCGCCTGCGCGGGCATCCTCTTTGCCGCGCGTTCGCAATTCCTGGACAACACCAATGTCGCCCGCCTTGACCATACGGAGCGCCTCCAGCACGGCCGGCTGCGTGTGCATGATGAGGCCGACCTGGATTTTGACATGCCGCTCATCCGCGATGCGGACGATGTCGTCGGTAGAAATCAGGTCCTGGGCAAGCGGCTTTTCGATGAGCATATGGGCACCCGCGGCGGCTGCCGCTTTCACCATCTCGAGTCGTTGCGCCGGGGATCGGGAACAGATTCCCACGATGGCAGGCTTTTCCTTTTGCAGCATCTCGCGATAGTCCGCGTACATGCCCGGTGCATGACTGCGTTCGGCGGCGCGACGGCGCCCGGTTTCGTCAGGATCAGCCACGGCAACCACGGACGCTGACTCAAGACCGTTCCAGGCGATGTCCCAGTCATGGCCGTAGTCGCCGGCTCCGGTCTGGCCGATGAGCGCGACGGAGTATGGGGTACGGCCGTGGGCAGCGGCAAAAGGAATAGCGGCCGCGGCGATCTGGAGCAATTCTCTCCGTTTCATATTGTTCCTTCTTGTCATCGGGCTGGTTCTTGTTGCCTCATACGGTACAGGCGTGCACTTCAAGGCCGGCGCTGAGACCGAGGCCGTCCAATCGCGTGGTGCGAATCTGTCCGTCCTCTACTTTCATCAATTCGGGAAATTGCGCGGCCCAGGGAAGGTTGGCGGCAGGCACATACTGGCGGGCATTGGCCTCGATCGCCGCGACCGCCGGAACGTGCGCCGCCAGTCCGGCCGAGTGAAGGAACGAGGCGCCCGGACAGGTGAGATCCTGGACGCACACGAACATCCCGTACTTCTGTGCGGCGGCTGCGATGAGCAGCGAGTTGCTTTGTCCTTTGCACGCCTTGAGTGCCACGCCGGAGTAGCCGATCTCGCGGGCCAGCAGAAGGCTGGCAAGATCGACGAGGGATTCATCGATGACGATTGGCTTCAGTTCGGCTGCGCGATGCATGTCGCCAGCCGGATGCCTGGTGAGGTCGCGGGAAGTCGGTTGCTCGATGTACTGAATGCGTTCAAACAGGTCGGCGGAAATGTCCTGCATGCGGCGAAGAACTCGACGACATAACTTGCGTCGAGACAACGCTCGTTGAAGTCGAGGGAATAACAGCGATCCTGGGCGGCCGAAGGTGGCTGGGCGGAGCAAACGGCGTGATGGACATCGAGCACGCGCTGGATATCCCATACCATGTCGCGGCCGTTCAACTTAATTTTGAAATGTGTGAGGCCATCGGCAAGGATCCACTCAGTGAGTGCTTCGGGCAACGCGTCGCCGATAGGATGGCAGATGTCGCCGGGCCAGATCGGATCGAGTCCGCCGATCAGGTGATATACGGGCAAGCGATCCTTGGGCTTCTCCGAGATGTAGCGTGGCAGCCATTCGCCCGCGAAATCGGCGCCGAGATAACGGCCCAGATCGTAATCCATATAGTCGGACGAATAGCCGCGATAACAGTTGATTCCGTTGGCCTTGCCGAAGGCATCGTGGACCGCGGCGTCGAAGGCGCTGGCGACGACGGCAGTGCTGAGGCGCGGCACCGGTTCGGGAAGTGCCATCGAGCGCATCAGGCGCTCGGCCGCGGCATCGAAAGCCGGCTCCAGTTGCCGGTTGATCTCGATGGGATGGCCTTTCCCTGCAAAGCTATTGAGAATGGCTGCAATCTCGCGGGCCATGCGCTTCATGACGTCGAGAGTCTGCGAGTAGGAGAGACGTCTGGAAGGGAACGACCACAAATTGCCGAGCGGCATGGAGCCGAGGCCCGTGCTGACGCGGCCGGCGCGAGAGCGGACTTCCACTTCCACTTTGAGCAGCGTAACGCGATCCACCACTGCATCGGCAAATTTCATGGCCGTGCGATAGGTGTAATCCTCGAATCCGAACCGCACGTTTTCGATGCCCACGTCCGACGGCTTCATTTCGTTTCGAGGGTAACAGCGCGGGCTTGCGAGGTGGAAGTACATTTACGGTACGTAACGGTTACCTTGAGCTTTGTTCAAATTGTCTTGGCCCTCAGGGACAATTCAGAGGCCGCGAGTTGAGAAACCGGGTCCGCTGATGGTACAGTACATGCCGAGGCCAATGTGATGGCTCAGTCGCCGGGCAGCGGGTCGCTGGCAACCCGCCACGTATTCTCGGGAGAGACTATTCGCGCACACCTGCAGCGTGTGGTCGAGAGCGATATCTTCAGGAATGCGGATCGGCTGAAGCGTTTCCTTCGACATATCGTGGAACAGAGCCTGGACGGCCGCGCCGACACGCTGAAGGAATA
This sequence comes from Terriglobia bacterium, assembly GCA_963767545.1. Lineage (GTDB taxonomy): Bacteria > Acidobacteriota > Terriglobia > Bryobacterales > Bryobacteraceae > CAVVFX01. Next base: position 28,739 of record CAVYEV010000014.1, on the reverse strand, counting down.
CGCGCTGGGCACGGACGTGTTCGACCGGAAGGCGTCTTTCGATCCGCGCATCGATCCTATTGTTGGTGTGGAGGCCGGCCGCCTCCGCAACCGCTTGAAGCAGTATTACGAAGCGGCGGGCATGTGGGATGGGATGCGCATCGATCTCCCCAGGGGTTCCTACGTCCCTATCTACGCCGAGGCGGACACGGCGCCGGCGGCGCAACCACCCGTGCCGGCGGCAGTAGAAGCGCCGGCTACTCACATTCTGGTCTTGCCCTTCGCGGATCACAGTCCAAACAAAGACCAGGCATATTTCTGCGACGGCATGACCGAGGAATTGATCAATGCGCTGACCCGAGTGAGCGCGTTGCGAGTAGTGGCGCAGTCGTCGGCTTTCCGATTGAGAGATGACGTGCCGGACGTTCGCGAACTCGGAGAACAACTGAGGGTCGGCACCATCGTGCAGGGAAGCGTTCGCAAAGCTGGGCAGCGAGTGCGGATCACGGTACAACTGATCGCGGTGGAGACGAGATGCTATCTATGGTCGGAGACGTACGACCGGCGACTGAAGGATGTGTTTGCGATTCAGGTAGAGATCTCGCGCGATGTCGTCCAGGCGCTGCGCGTGCGACTGCACCAGGAACAGCGGGACTTGCTGGGCAAGCGCTACACGGATAATCTGAACGCTTATACGCTCTACCTGCGTGGCCGGCAGCAGTGGAATCTACGTTCGGAAGCGGGGCTGCGGACCGCGATCGAATTCTTCCAGCAGGCCATTGCGGCGGACCCGTCGTATGCCCTGGCCTATGCCGGCTTGGCGGACTCTTACTCGCTGCTCGGAAATTATGGACTGGCGTTGCCGACCGTGGTGCGGGCGAGTGCACGGGAGACCGCCGGCAAAGCTGTGGAGATCGACGGTACGCTGGCCGAAGCACATACCTCGCTGGGACACGTTCGAGCCACTTACGACTGGGACTGGGACGCGGCGGAACGTGAGTACGAACTGGCGATATCGCTCAATCCCGGGTATGCTACGGCGCACCACTGGTACGCCCTGACGGTGTTGTCACCCGTGGGGCGGCTTGACGAGTGTCTGGTGGAAATCCGGCGCGCGCTGGAACTGGGGCCGATTTCACCCAGTATCAATCGCGACCTCGCGATCATTCTTACGCACCGTCGCGAGTACGACAAAGCAGTGGAGCAATGCCGTCGAACTCTGAGCCTGGATCCGAACTTCTGCACTGCGTATTGGGCGATGGGGCTGGCCTATGAGGCCGCGGGCATGCTGCCGGAGGCTCTTGCCGCATTTCAAACCGGCGCCGATATCTCGGGCGGAGTTCCGCGGCTAAAGGGAGCGCTGGGGCGCTGCCACGCTCTGTCGGGAGCTACATCCAAGGCGTTGGAGATTCTGGCTGCGCTGCAATCGCTGGCCGACGAGCGGTACGTTTCGCCCTTCGAGATCGCACTGATTTACATGGGCTTGGGCGACGTCGATAAAGCGTTTGAAGCGCTGGAAAAAGTGTATGCGGTTCGATCGTACGAACTGGTGCCGCTCAAGGTCGATCCGCGGTTTGACTGCTTGCGGACGGATCGCCGCTTCTCGTCATTGCTACAGAGGATGGGGCTGCAGAGGATGGGGTTGGAGCGACCGGCAACAATTTCATGATCATGACACGAAGGCAGTTCAGTGTCCTGTTGGCAGCCATGCGAGCAGCCGGATCTCCGGGTCTTTTTCGCCTGGCCCTATGCAACAAGACGTTCGAAGGCAAACCCTTCCCGGAGATGTGCCGGCTCACGCGGGAGACCGGATTTACGGGCATGGAGATTGCGCCCTATACGCTCTCCGACGATCCTGCCACATTGCCGGCAGCAAAGCTGGCGGAAATGCGGAAGACGATGGCGTCAGAAGGCGTGTCTTTCGTCGGCTTGCACAGCGTTCTGACGGCCCCGAAAGGGTTGAGCGTCACGACGCCGGATGCTGCGCTCCGCGACGGGAGCTGGGATTATTTCCGTCGCATGATCGACGTCTGCGCGGCGCTGGGAGACAACGGCACTATGGTCTTTCTGGGTAACCCGCAGCGGCGCACGACCGGCGGCGCGACCGTGGCAGAATCGGTGGCGCGGATCAAAGAAGGACTGGCCCGCATGGCCCCGGCCGCGGAAACGTCCCGCGTCACGATCATGGTGGAACCACTGGCTCCGCAGTTCTGCGATGTGATTAACACGATGGAACAAGCCATGGACGTGGTACAGGCGGTCCACAGCCCGGCAGTGCAGTCCATGCTGGATACGCACAACACCGCGGCGGAGACGCTGCCGATCGACCGGCTGATTCGCAAATACTACCCGCATATCCGGCACGTCCATTTCAACGAGATGGACGGACGTCACCCCGGAACCGGGCAGTTCGACTTCCAGACCGTACTGCAAACCTTGCGAGACCTGTCGTACCAGCGGTGGATCTCGGTGGAAGCATTTCAATTCCAGCCAGACGGCGAAACGGTGGCGCGGGAATCTTCGGATTACATCCGGAAACTAGAAGCGCAGTTGAGTTAGTCCTCAGGGAATCGTTACGGTAATGTACCGTTACATTACTTCTCGCCAGGGATGCCGGACGGGTAGGGTAGTGTCGAGGCAGCGAACGAAAGCGTGAACAGGCGGAAATTTGTCAGTGCGATTGCCGCTGGAGCCGCCCTGGGCAAGAGCAGAGGCGCGACAGCGTCGGGGTCCAACTGGGAAGGCCTCGTTCTCGAAAGAGGCCGGCACCTCTTCGTCGACAACTACCTTGTTTCGGATGCGCGGAATCTGAGAACGACGCTGCACCCTCCGGTGAAACGAGAGCAGCCGGTGCTACTCGGAATCGGTTCCGCGTACGATAATTTTCAACCGTTCGCCACGACGCTATACGATGCCGCGCTGGGACGGTTTCGGATGTGGTACTGCACGCGCAAAGAACTGAAGGGTACGACTCACTTCTCCTACATCGAATCGGAGGACGGAATCCACTGGAAACCGCCCTATAAAGAGCTGCTCGAAATCTATGGCTTTCCTTTCAGTGTGACGGATGGCGGTCCGGACGACCCGGATCCCGCGCGGCGTTACAAACTGACGTTTTGGGAGACCAGCGATCCGCACGTGAGTCACCTGAAGGACGGGCACGCGGGTGTCGGAGTCGCCTTTTCGCCGGACGGTGTGAACTGGACCAAATACCGGCCGCACCCCGTCCTGCCGGACCTTTGGAAGCATAGCGTAGCCGGAGATCCGCAAAAGAAGGGCGACATCAAGTGGCGGGATTACGCTGCGGACTGCCTGGTCTCCGCCTGGGATCCACTGCGGAAACTACATGTGGGGTATGTGAAGAGCTGGACGTGGCCTCCCGACGAAATGGGTTACATTTCTTCGAGCAGCGATGGCATGGGACGCCGGCTCACCAGCTTGACCACGAGCCCGGATTTCGTGCACTGGAGCACGCCGGCGCGTTCCGGACTTCCGTGGGCGGACGACTTTCCCTCACTCGAGTTTTATGGCTGCCGTCCAAAGCCACGAGGCAACCAGATGCTGATCCTTACGTGCATCCTCGATGAGATGAAGAGGACGCGCGAGCAAAGCCACGGCATCGGGTACACGGTGCTGTCCACGAGCACCGACTTGGTGCATTGGAACCGGATGAAAGAGCCATGGCTGAATCGCTCCGCGGAAGATCCGAAAGGACCGGATCACGCGATGGCATGGGTGGCGGACGTGATTACCGTGGGCGAGGAGGAATACATCTACTACGGAGCCTATTCAAGAGGCCACAAGGACTTTTCAGATCGCACGTTGATGTTGGCACGGCTCCGTAAGGATGGCTTCGTTTCGCGCGATGCAGGCCGGGAACCGGGTCGTTTAGTGACGCCGCTGCTGCGTCTAAATTGTGAAAAGATGACGGTCAACGCCCACGTCCAGGGAGAGCTGCGGTTATCGCTGGTGGCTGAAGACGGCAAGGCGGTCTCGGGTTTCTCAACTGCCGACATCGCGCCGATTCTAGGGAATTCGACCTCGCACGCGGTGCGCACGAGCGGCAGTCTGGCGGGGCTGCGCGGGCTACCTGTGCGGCTGGAGTTCGCGTTACGGGACACCGATCTTTATGGCTTTGAACTGGACTGATGCCGTGAGATGACATGAAATACCGCCACCGCTTGTTGGCTTTGCTCTTTATCTTTGCGCTGTTGACCTTCATGGATCGGGTATGCATTTCGGTGGCAGGGCCGCGAATGCAGCGGGACTTGGCCATTCCCGCGGAACGTTGGGGATGGGTGCTGGGCGCTTTTTCGATTGCGTACGCCATTTTCGAGATTCCGATGGGGGCGCTGGGCGATCGCAAGGGACCCCGGCGAGTGCTCACTCGCATTGTCTTGTGCTGGTCCGCATTCACCGCTCTGACAGGAACCGTCAGCAGCTATTCGCTCCTCGTCCTCACGCGCTTTGGCTTCGGGGTGGGCGAAGCCGGAGCGTTTCCGAATACATCCGCGAGTCTGGCACGCTGGTTTCCTGCTGTAGAAATGGCTCGTGCGCAAAGCTGGATCTGGGCGGCCACGAGGATGGGAGCGGCATTGGCATCGATGTTGGTCGTGCCGATCGAGATGGCTTTCGGCTGGCGCGCGATGTTCTGGATTTTTGGCTCGGTGGGCGTGGTGTGGTCTGGTGTCTGGTACTGGTGGTATCGCGATCAACCGTCGGAGAAACCGGGCATCAGCCAGGCGGAGTTAGCTGAGATCGGGAGCGGGAAGGTTCGCGGACGCCATCTGCTGCCGTGGCGCGTTGCGGTCGCCAGCAGTAATGTCCGGGCGCTCATGATGATGTACTTCTGTTATGGCTATGGAGCGCATTTCTTCATCACCTGGCTACACACATACCTGGTGAACAGTCGCGGATTTAGCGAGAAAGAGCTGGCGATCTTTTCGCCGCTGCCGTTCCTGTTGGGGACCATTTCAAATGTCGCCGGCGGGGTGGTCAGCGACAAACTGGTGCGACGGCACGGAGTGAAGTGGGGAAGACGGATCTGCGGTCTGAGTGGCCTGACTGCCGCGGCATTATTTGTTGCTGCTGCAGCCTTAAGTTCCGGGAAGTTCACCAGTATCGTGTTTCTCACGCTGGCTTACGGCTGTTCGGACCTTATGATGCCGAGTGCCTGGGCGGCATGCCTGGACATCAGCAAGGACAGTCCGGGTACGATCTCCGGTGCCATGAATACGGCCGGCCAACTTGGATCTTCCGTCTCTGCCGTAGTTTTCGGCTACCTGGTGAAGGCGTCCCACGGTTACGATTTTCCTATTCTGGTGATTTCGGCGATGTTGCTGATTAGTGCCTCGCAATGGCTCCGCATTGATCCCTCGGAGCAGCTCGAACCTGAGGAAAGATCGACCACTCTTTTGGCCGGACGCAAGACATCCGAAGTAGTCTGACGAACGTAACTTTACATAAATGCGTCCCGGCCGGTTCACTGCATCTTCCCGTGTTGATTCCCGGAGCAAACCTTACGCTCGGGGACGTTCACGCGTCGATTGGCGATGATGAAGTCAGCATGGTCGGACTCGAAACGGAGGCGGAAGTCACCATTAGGGTCGATTTGGTAAAATCGCTGAAGATCGGTCGCCCTTGGCTGGCAAGGCTATGCGCGCTGGATCACCACCGGCGATGGTATGGAAAACCGACGAGGCACTTCGCATGGCCGGCCGTGAAACGGTCGCGCTCCTGATGCGGCGATTGAAGATATCGTTTGAACAGGCTTATGTCCTACCCTCCATTCGTGCGGATTTGGCCATCTGCCAGGCATCCGCGGATGAGCTACGAATTCCAACATGTAGAGAACCGTGTAGGGGACGATGCTGAGAGCGATGTTTAGAACGATCGTAATCGCCTCGATTCTTCTTATCCCACCCGGACTCTTTCTGCAGGCGCAGGAGTGGCACAATTGGGCGGGAGATCCCGGTGGAACCAAATACTCCGAGTTGAACCAGATCAACCGCGAGAACGTGCAGCGCCTTCGTCCCGCGTGGATCTTCCACACCGGCGACGTCAGCGACGGAACCAAATGGCCAACGCGGAGCGCATTCGAGGCAACGCCGTTGATGGTGAATGGAGTGATGTATGTGACCACTCCGTTCTCGCGCGTAATCGCGCTCAATCCCGAAACCGGCAAAGAGCTCTGGAGCTTCGATCCGCATCTGGACCGCACGCAGTCGGCCAGTCTCTTCATCAACCGCGGCGCTGCTTGGTGGTCAGATCAGCAAACGCATCGAGTGTTTCTGGGAACGCTTGACGGCCGGTTGTTTTCGTTGGTAGCCGAAACGGGCAAGCCTGACGATTCGTTCGGGATGGCGGGCTGGGTCGATCTTCGGAACGGCATCGCGGACGATTATCCCGACCAGCACATCGGAATGACCTCGCCGCCGGCGGTGTATAAAAACCTTGTGATCTGCGGATCGCGTGTTCCCGACGGAGAGGCTCGCGGTCCGGCAGGCGATGTCCGGGCCTACGACACACGTACCGGCAAGATGGTCTGGACATTCCACACAGTACCTCGCGACCACGAATTCGGAGCCGACACGTGGGCTCCGGGTCGCGCGAAAAATCGGGGAGGACTCAATGCGTGGCCGCCCTTGTCGATCGACCAGCAGCGCGGGATCTTGTTCCTTCCCCTGACCTCGCCTTCCACGGATTTCTATGGCGGCGATCGCAAAGGGAATGGACTATTCGGCGATTCGCTGGTGGCCCTGGACGCGGCCACGGGCCGGCGTCTTTGGCATTTCCAGACAGTGCACCATAACCTTTGGGACTACGATCTGCCGGCCCAACCCGTGCTGGTACAGGTGAAGAAGAACGGCAAACTCATCGATGCTGTGGCGCAAGTCACCAAAACCGGTTTCACCTTTATTTTCGACCGGGTAACGGGTGAACCGGTGTTTCCGATCGAAGAGGTTCCGGTGCCAAAGAGCGTGGTTCCCGGCGAACAATCGTGGTTTACGCAGCCAAGGCCGGTGAAACCGCCGCCTTACGCACGCCAATCCATGACGCGCGACGAGTTGACCAATGTTACGCCGGAGTCACGGGCATACTGCGAGAAGCTCATCGAAGACGCTTCGTTCGGGAACATTTTCACTCCCAACGGTCCGCGTCCCACGGTGATCTTCCCCGGCACCAATGGGGGCGCGAACTGGGGCGGCGCTTCGTACGATCCGGCTACGCACACGCTCTACGTGAACTCCATGGATGTGGGCATGCTTTTTCACATGGTGAAGCGCCCTGCAGGTTCGGAGATTCCTTATCGAAATCAAGGCTCGGGTTCGCCCAACTCGCGATTCTGGGATCGGGACCTGCTTCCTGCCAGCGTCCGCCATGGGGTTTTCTGACGGCGATCGATCTCGATAGCGGGACCTTTCGCTGGCGGTCGGTGTTGGGCGTCGAGGACCAGTTGATCGCACGCGGCATCCCGCCCACCGGTGCGCCGAATATCGGCGGTTCGCTGGTCACCTTGGGCGGTTTGGTTTTCATCGGAGCCACCAACGACAGCCGTTTCCGCGCGTTCGACAAAGACACGGGAGACCAACTTTGGAAACGCGCTTACCCGCCAGCGCACACGCGTCGCCGATGACCTATCGCGGTCCGAAAACCGGACGACAGTTCCTGGTCATCGCGGCCGGCGGGGGCAACAAGTACAACAATACGTACTCCGATTCGCTGATCGCTTATGCACTGCCGGAAGGTCGGGCGGACCAGGCCCCGCTCGTGAGTTATGCGAAGACTTCGGCGACCGCGTCAGGGCCATCGGCCGCGCCAGTACACGGCGTTAGGGAATTCTTCGATCATAAAGTGCATGCCCCCTTGAAACTGCAGTGCATCTATTGCCACAGCGGAGCGAAAACCGGTTCGCGCGCTGGCTTCCCGGCGGCTTCGGTCTGCATGACCTGTCATAGAGCGGTGGACAAGGACCAACCGGATGTCGAGCGACTCTCGGCGATCCCGCCCGCGAAGGAAATTGCTCCGGCCGCTCCGGTGTATCGTCTGCCCGATTTCGTTTTCTTCCGCCATGGCCGTCATGCGGAGGCCGGGATTGCGTGCGCGAAATGCCACGGCGATATCTATGCCCAATCCCAAATCCGTCCGGTTCTGGCGATGAAGATGGCCGCGTGCGTCGATTGTCACCGGGCGACATCCGCCAGGACGACATGCACCACGTGCCACGAGTTGAGTCAATGAGTTGAGTCAACCCGTCACGACTACATGCGGGCAAGCCAACTCATGATGCCTGCGAGCAAGGTCGAGGATCGGTCCGATAAAGAAGATCGTCCCGGTCCCTTTCAAACGGTCAAAACTGAATCCTGGCGCTGAGCTGGATGTTTCTGGCTGTCGCTGATGTAAATCTCCCGAAACTGGCACTATTAATATTGGTCGTCAGCCCCGAAAGATTCGTATGGTTGAATGCGTTTAAGAAATCTGCCCGGATCTGAAGGTGAGTTTTTTCGGTGATGCTAAATGCCTTCCCGAGTGACGCATCCACATTCCAAACCGACGGCAAACGATAAGCGTCACGGCCGAGGTCGCCGGGATGCGCCTCAGCACCGCTCGCCGGAACAATCGGGACTCGACTGAAAGCAGCGGGATTGAGATACACCAGCGTGCTTCGATAATTGCTGTTGATGGCATTTATCCCGGGAACGCTGTCAGGTCGGTCCTGCGGATAAATAGAAGCGCTATCCGTAACGTTTAGCGGAAGACCAGAAGTGTGACTGAAGACCTCGGAAATCTGCCATCCACCAATCAGAGCTTTAGCAGCACGTCCGTGCGTTCCCGCCCATCGGGCGAAAGGTAGCTGATAGACCAGCGTTTCATTGAAGATATGAGGCTGAGAAAACGGTGTCGGGCCCAAGTCTGCGCGTGGGTTGTTGGGTTGGGTAAAATACCTGACCTGATATGCCGACACGTCGCCCGCGCCAAACGACCTGTTGCTCGAATATGTGTAGTTGACGTTGAAGACTAAGCCATTTGAAAAGCGCTTGCTCACGTTGGTCTGCAAGCTCTCGTAACTGCTTGCATCAATCGGATTGACGACGATGAACTGCCCAAAGGTGGAAACCGGCGCGACTCCAGTTATCCGATTAGGGGCGTTTCCCCAGTAATCCGCAATCAGCTTTAGCCCCCGATTGGCGACATAATTAGCCGTGGCCACTATCCCAAACCCAAACTCATGTTCAACGCCCATCATCCATTGCGCGCTGTACGGATCCGGGTAGTTCGTTGCGATCGCGTCGGAGCTGGCGATGTTGGCCGAAAGAATTCGGCTGCTGACTAACTTGTTAAGGGTCGGAATGAACTGAGCGGGTGGAATCGGATAACTGAGCCCGCCCGCAACGTTGGTACTCCGGCTTGTCGTTGAACGGAAAGGAACTTCAGCGCTTGATTGCCTGTCATTGTCGATTCCTGCGTACATGGGGTGCGGGCTCACGTAAAAACCGCCGCCACCTCGAATTACAGTTTTCCGGGCGGAGCCCAGCGACCACGCGAAGCCGACTCGAGGCTGAAAATTGTTATAGTCCCCGTTGTAAAGGCTGCCGGCAGGTCGGTAAGGACCGAAACCGTAGCCTAATTCGGAGCGCGTGGGATCGACTCCGCGGATAAAGATCTGAGACGACTTGGGTACAGTGAAAACGTCGTATCGAATTCCTATATTCAGAGTCAGGTTCGGAAGCACTTTATAGTCGTCTTGCGCATATCCACCGATTTGGAAGGTCGCAAGGTTAATACTTGGGACGTCAAAGGTGATTTGGACCGAACTTGGAATGTTAGCCAGAAAGTCCGGCAAAGAGGAGTAGCTGAAATTCGTTGTATTTATGTCGGGACGAGTTGCCCCCTGGTGCTGCACGATTCCCCCAACCTGGATCAGGTGATGGCCATGAGCGATCGTCAGATCCTCTTGATAGGTCTGTGTAGCGCCGAATATACTCCAGATTTCCGCTCCTCCGCTGCTAATGCCCGAAAAACTCACTCCTTCTAAATCGCTAGCGTACCCTTTGTCTGCCCGGACTTGTTCAACGTGGTTGTAGCCGAAACGGGTTGAGGAGGTTAAAGTTCCCGTAGTATGTACAAAAGCAACGTTCCCTGTTTGATTGGTTCCCGTGTACGTCTGGGAGTTAGAGACAATCACTCGGGGATATCTTGGTATGGGGTTAATCGCGTGTATCGAACGCTAAGCTGGTTGTTCGGGGAAATGTAATAATCCGCTCGCACAAGCAGGTTTGCATCATTGTTCACTCTCGAGCCGGCACCGAACCAAAGCGCTGACAATGCTGTGGGAGCACCGGCAGGCTGGGTACGGAAGGGTAAAGTGACCATTGCGAAGAATAAATCGATGGAGCGATGCTTTCGAGGTACGGAGTGGGAACATTGCCACTAAGTGGCGCTAACTGCCTCCATCGTACCCCCTCATAGCTGCCAAAGAAGAACAGCTTGTCCTTTACAATAGGCCCGCCCAAACTGCCGCCGTATTGGTTGAAAGTTGACCCCGGCTTTTTCGCCAGGAATTGATTACGTGCATCATAGGCGGCAACGTCGTTCAACTCGAAGGCATCACCATGGAACTTGTTAGTTCCGCTCTTCGTGATCAGGTTGATGTTCCCCGACAGAGTGCTGCCGACTGAAGCTGGCATGATACCCTTGACCACACTCACTTCAGAAATGGCATCCGAACCGAGTTGGTTGATGATATTCATTCCGCCGTAGAAGCCATAGGTGGGCAACTCGGGATCATTACTGGAATTGGTGCCGTCGATGGTAACATTCATCGCCGCCGGGGACATGCCGTTCATCACGATGCCGCCGACGCCGCCCGCACCGCCGAGTCCGACGACCTTCGAGATACCCGCTCCCTGAACCAATAGGTTGGTCCAATCGAGCTTACTGTCGGGTAGTTGGGTCACTTCGAGATTGGTCAACGTTTGTAATTGGTGAGAACTGTCGGTATTTAGCTGTGCGGACTCTGCTGAAACCGCGATGGTTCGCGTGACGGTGCCAAGCGTAAGTTGGAAGTTGAGACTAACCACTTGTCCTGCCAGTACGACTACGCCTTGCCTCACATTAGGCTGGAAGTTCGGGGCGTTGACCGCAATATCATAGGTTCCCGGCGCCAGGAATGTGAATGAATACTCACCCTCGGCGTTCGAATTAGTTGTTTTGACTGCACCAGTCCCTTGGTTCGTAATGCGAATTTGGACATGGGGAATGACTGCTGAGCTTGGGTCTGTTATCCTTCCGCTTACGGTTGCGGTGTTGATTTGTCCGAAAGCTGGACTTGCGATTAGGAGTATTACGGCAAGCAAACTTGGCAGCCATGAACATGCAAGACTCTTCATACGCTTATATCCTCTCTTTCGCCGGTGATGCGTTGGACGAATCACAGACGTACTGTCGCGCACGATCACAAAAAACCGAATTACAATCTCCTGGTGAGTGGCGTTCCGTAACCGCAGCGGACACACAATATCACGAAACCGCATGAGTTACAATGCGGGTAGGGCTTCACGAGGGGCTTCGCGGGTAGAGCTTCATTTGCGAGTTGATTGTCAGAGAGTAAAAATCCAAGTTTGCGCGCGACGTTTACGAACCTGTGCGGCCGATCGTCGCGTGATTGAGTGCAGTGGTGAAGGCACGGATGATGGCGCTGTTGTCTTGCGCCCCATAGCCCGCGCTCTCCAGACGAACAAGCAGTTCGTGGTGAAGCTTGGAAAACGGAGTGGATGCGGAGTAGCGGGCGGCTTCCTGGAGAATCAGATCCACGTCTTTGCGGTGCTGCGCCAGACGCGCCTGCGGAACGAAATCGCCGTCCAACATTTTTTGCCCCTTCGTATCCATGACTTTTGAATACGCCGGTCCCGATTGCATGATTTCGAGAGCCATCGCCGGATCGAGCCCGCAAGCTTGCGCGAAAGACAAGCCTTCGGCCAGCACCGCGCGATTGAGCCCCAACACCAGATTGAGCGCCAGTTTCATGCGCGCTCCGCTTCCGGCGGCGCCAAGGAAAAAGATGTGTTTCGCCAGCATCGACAGAAGATCGCGGCTGTATTCCAATACCCTCTCGTCGCCGCCGGCCATGATGATCGCGTTTCCTGCCGCGACTTCCGCACTCGAGCCGCCGACCGTCGTGTCACAGTAGCGGATTCCTTTTTGGAAACAAGCCGCGGCGATTTCGGCCATCTCTTCTGGGTGGCCCGTAGTCATGTCGAGAACAACTTGTCCTTCACAACCCGGCATGACTTCAGCCAGCACCTTGCGGCTGACCGCCGAATGGGGAAGCGCGAGAGCGACAGTTCGGCACCATTCAAACACGTGCTGCGGATTGGGGGCTTCCTGCGCCCCATGGACCACGATCGCGTCAACTTTGGCGCAGTCCGTGTCGAAGGCCATCACCGGGAATCCGGCACTCAACCAGCGGCGCGCCGCGGCGGAGCCAAGCAAGCCGGCGCCGATCAGGCCGACGCCGCGTCCTGTATATTGGTCGAGAGGTTTCATAGCTGAACTAGACCAAGGATAACCTTCCCGCCGAGTTCGCGCGAATTCCTCTATGCACACCGCCCACTGGCTCGACCTTGCGATCATGCTGGCCTACTTGGCGGCCATGGCTTTGGTTGGTCTGCGATTCTCACGCAAAGCGAACAGCACGGAAGCGTATTTTGTGGCCAAGCGGTCGATTCCTCGTGGGCCGTAGGACTCTCGATGATTCCGACCCTGATCACCAGCGTGACGTTCGTCGCGTATCCGGGATCGTCGTACGCGAAGAACTGGTCGCTGCTCGTGCCAGGCTTCATGCTGCTGGTTACGCTCGCCCTGGTGGGCAAAGTGATCGTGCCGTTCTACCGTCATGCGGTGGGGATGAGCGCTTACGAATATTTCGGAAAGCGCTTCGGGAGCCCTACGCGGATGTACGGCGCGTTCGCATTTTCGCTGGCGCACTTCTCCAAAATGGGTTTCGTATTTTACCTGCTCGCCCTGACCATCAACAGCATGACCGGTTGGAGTGTGGACGTGCTGATCCTGGGCGTAGGGGCAGTGATGCTTTTTTACACCCTGATCGGCGGACTCGAGGCGGTTATCTGGACCGACGTCATCCAGGGCTTTGTGCTGTGGGCAGGCGTCATTATAGCCCTCGCTTATCTGCTGTTTTTGCCCCCCGGAGGCCCTCCGGCAGTGTTTCGGATCGCCGCTGAGAATCACAAATTCAGTTTGGGATCGACAGCGCTCCAACTGCGCGACCCAACCGTATCGGTGCTGATTGTCTACGGCTTCTTCTGGTACTTGCAGCGGTATACAGCCGATCAGGCAGTGGTGCAACGCTACTTGGTCGCCAAAACCGACCGCGGGGCACTGCGCGGTGTCCGCCTGGGCGCCAGCCTGTGCCTGCCGGTATGGTCCTTGTTCATGTTGATCGGTACGTGCACCTGGGCATTCTACAAGCTCACCGGCGAGACCTTGCCGAAATACATTACCAAAGCCGACCAGGTGTTTCCGCATTTTCTATCCGTGCATCTGCCCTCCGGTATGGCTGGACTGTTTATGACTTCGCTGATGGGAGCGGCGATGTCCGGTCTGGCGTCGGACCTGAATTGTCTTGGGGTCGTCGGAGTGGAAGACTTTTATTGCGTGTTCCGTCCGCAAGCCGATGAGCGGCAGCGGCTGCTTGTGGGCAAGCGGATCATTGGCGTCGCGGGCCTGCTGTGCATCGGTATTGCATTGGTCCTTGCTCACCAGAAAGGCACTGCTTTGTCGATGTGGTTCTCCGCGTCCGCCATCGCTTCGGGAGGACTGGCGGGATTGTTTCTGCTCGCGTTCCTCAGCCGGCGCGCCAACCGGCACGGCGTGTACGTGGCCATCGTTTGCTCTGTGGTATTCAGTGGTTGGGCGATTTTGACGAACGGCACAAATAAAATCGTAGCCCTCGGCGCGTATAACTATCCATGGAACGATCTGACCATTGGCGCTGTGGGCAACGTCGTCTTCTTAATTGTCGGCTACCTGAGCAGTCTTCTCTTTCCAGCCGGAGCCATGGCAAACTCCCAAATGACACTTTGGAACTGGCGTTCAGGATCCTCGCTCGAACGCTCCGAGATTACTTGAAGTCGCGCAACTCCGTAACGTACTGCCGGATGTAAAGGAAACGGGCGGGCTGGGGTCTAGCGGCGCCGCCCCAGGTGCTTTTTACGGACGTGATCTCATATCGGGGATTCGCGCCGAGATCGGAAAACTCAACGGTAAGAGGCAGCGCAACGAAATCCCGATCGTTGCGGCTGACGCTCGCGGTTAAAAGGCCATTCCGGCAATCCATTCGCAAAACAACCCGCGGGCTGCCCGGAAAATCGCGAATGCTGGCCTGATTGAAACCGAGGTGCTCCGCCGTGAGCGAACCGCCGTTCAAATCCCAAACGTATGACGCGAAATTGGCCGCCGGTGCCGTATACTCGAAAACCCGCCGCGCCGCCATTTGCCGAGAGGAAATCAATCAGCGTTGCAATTGTCCAATCGCCGCTGGCTACGGGGTGTGAAAAGCTACTTTTGCAGGTCTGGTCTTGAGTTCCCAACGGGAGTGTAAGGGCTCCGCTGTCAAACAATGGTGGTGCGGCGCTGTCGCAAGTATTGGAGTATTTCCAAGGCGCGAACTGGCTTAAGTCGGCTGCACCGTCCGGATACGAATGGAATTCGTGCCCGAGGCTCAATCGATCGAACTGCGCGTCGATCCGTGTAGCATTGGAATGGCTCCGGTCCGCAAAAATAGCAACGCGGGCGGCGGGCATCGGGTCGGGCATGCGCAAGATATTTCCCGTGCGATGCCATTCTCGTCCGTCGTAACTTACGTAAGCCGTATAGGTCGCCTGCTCGCGGCGAATGGATAACCATACGGGGTCGCCATCCTCCGCGCGATCGTCATACAGGAAACGTGTCGGGGGGTTTCTGGTATTTGTCGTCGGTCTCAAGGCCGAATTCGAGTTCCGGGCACGAGAGAAACTGGCAGCCGAATTTCACATAGCGATTGGGGTCGTTGAAGACCAGAAGGCCGGCTTGCTGCAAAGCCTGTTCCAGCGTGAACTGCATCCGGACCGTAACGTCCTCTACGTCGGCCAGCCTTGGCCCGACTTGTATGGCGTGCCCCGGCAGGTCGAGTACGGAATGCATGAGATCGCCCCGGACCGTCGATAGCCGAAACACCGGAAACGTCGCGGCGGAGTTTCGCGGATGTACCAGCAGCGCGCGTATGGCGATAACGGAGAGCAGTGATGCAACGAGCGGCGGCAGCAGCCAGCCGTTGGCGCGGGCGACGATCGGCGTCCCGCCCGGAGCATCAACTTCCGTGCGTCCGGCTTCGACGAGCAGCTTCGCCGCTCCGCGTGGACTTCGGGATGTAAGAACGGACCGGCAGTTCCACCGCGATCGAGTCGTGCTGGCCTGTTCCGGCGTAGTAAGCCTCCAGCCCGTGGCGCGTCAGGCTGGCGAGTTTCCGAACCGACGCATCGTCGATGGGATTAAAATCGCGGCTGCGGTGCAGAACATGTTCCGCGATCTCCACTTGGTCCAGATGGGTCCGGCATTGAAAAGCTGCTTCCGACACGTACTGCAGAAATTCGCCGAGCTGTTTACGCGCGGCGAATTCGACTCTCCAGGATCCTGCGGAGCTGGATGCGGCAGCGGTCTTGATCGACAACCGTCCAGTCGTATCCACCATCAGCAAAGACGAACTAACGTTAACACACACGTAACTGGTCCGGGGAACGTCAGGAAACCTCTGTGGAACTCTGCTGAGATGAAAGGGAACTTCTCACAGACACTGAGCGATGGCAAACTAAGGACGAATTCAACGAGGAGTGCGTTTGTGTTTTCACCGCGGTCGCAAGATTGGTTGCCCCGGATTACTGCAACTGGAACCCGCGCTGAGCCGTCCGTTTACTGTTAAAGAGCGCTATCGACTGGAAGTTTTTAATGTGATCGACCTTACGAATTTCGCCGCGCTTGCATCCACACTCAGCAGTACCAGTTTCGGTCGCATGACCAGTTAAGCTTTGGTAAACGGGCAACCGGAATACCGCACACTTCAGTTCGCATTGAAGCTATATTCATAAATGCCATGCTGAGCCGCCGCAGCTTTCTCGCCACCGCAGTTTCCGCCGTCCCGGCATTAGCGGCCGACTCGGGGCCGATCGGAATCGGCTTTCTGGGAGCCAGTTATTCGCACTTCAAAGGGAAGTTCGAGGTCATCCGCGAATCCAAAGACTGGCGGCTGATTGGCATCTCGGAAACCGATCCGGAGATTCGTGAGCAGTTGCTAAAGGCCGGTGTGACGGTCGTTGCGCGCGAGGCGCTGTTATCCCATCCGGAGATCAGCGTAATTGCGGTGGAATCGTCGCTGCACGATCACCCTGCCGATGGTTTGGCGGTGGTACAAAGCGGCAAGCATCTGCATCTGGAAAAACCGCCCGCGTACCGGTTGCAGGATTTCGAAGCCATTCTGAATGCCGTGCGCGCCAAGAGCCGACTGCTGCAGGTCGGCTACATGTGGCGTTATCACCCTGGCATCAACAAGGTACTGGAGGCTGCGCACAATGGCTGGCTCGGTTCCGTCTACCTGGTTCGTGCGTCGATTTCGAACCAACTCGAGGCCAGTCGCCGGCCGCAATGGGGCGAATTCAACGGTGGTCCGATGTTCGAATTAGGCGGCCACGTTATTGATTCGATTGCCCGCCTCATGGGCCGTCCGCGCGCCGTTAAGGCAATTCTGCAGAAAGAAGCGCCCCTTGACGATCACCTGAACGACAACACGATGGCGGTTTTAGAATGGGATAGCGCGATGGGTACGGTGCACTCGTGCACGCTTCAACCGGGATCGAACCGATATCGAGAGTTCGAAGTGTACGGCACGAATGGCTCCGCGATCGTGAATCCGATCGAGCCGCCGGTGCTCAAAATTGAGTTGGCCAAAGCCGCCGGTCCGTATGAGAAAGGCCGGCAGACCGTAACTTTGCCTGCGTACCGCCGGTTTGTCGATGATTTCGCCGATTTGGCAGGCGCAGTGCGCGGTGAGCATCCCCTCAAAACACGGCCCGAGCAGGATCTTTTGGTGGAAGAGACACTGTTGCGATGCTGCGGAATGGAGTCCTCATGAAGCGCCGCCAATTTCTGGAAGCTGCCGCCATGGCAGCGGCGCTGCCCGGCAGAATCCGGGCCGCAAATGACAAGGTCAATGTCGCGATTGTCGGTGTCGGCAATCGAGGTTCGACTCACGTGTCCGATTACACCCGGCGGCAGGACGCGAATCTGGTGGCCGTATGCGACGTGAATACCGCTCAGACCGAGCGCGCCATCCAGCGCTGCTACGCGGTGAGAAACGTCAAGCCGAAGGTCTACCAGGACCTGCGAAAGTTATATCAGGATAATGACGTGGACGCGGTCATCATCGCCACGCCGAACCATTGGCACTCGCTCGCCACCATTTGGGCCTGCCAGGCAGGAAAGGACGTATATGTCGAGAAGCCGGCGAGCTACAATCCTTTCGAAGGCGAGCGGATGGTGGCCGCGGCGGGCCGCTATAAACGGATCGTGCAAGGTGGGATGCAGCGCCGCAGCCTGGCCCACAAGCAACGCGCGGTGGAATTGCTGCGAACGGGCACGATCGGCCAGGTTTACCTGGGCCGCGGGTTGTGTTTCAAGCGACGGCCCTCCATCGGCCACAAGCCGGACGGTCCTCTTCCGCAGGGGCTCGATTGGGACGAATTCCTCGGGCCCGCGCCCATGCGTCCATACAACGAGAATCGCCACAAATACAACTGGCATTGGTTTTGGGATACGGGCAACGGCGACATCGGGAACCAGGGAATTCACGAACTCGATTA
Source organism: Terriglobia bacterium (assembly GCA_963767545.1). Taxonomy (GTDB): domain Bacteria; phylum Acidobacteriota; class Terriglobia; order Bryobacterales; family Bryobacteraceae; genus CAVVFX01. Next base: position 10,851 of record CAVYEV010000014.1, on the reverse strand, counting down.
CGCACGTTGGGCGCTCAATCGATCCGTGAATCCCCGCAATGCCTACAGTCCCGGCAAAAAGTACATCTACCAGGACGACCAGGAAACACTCAATACGCAGACCGTTGTCTATGACTACGGCGATTGCGAATTGCAGTTCGAGGTGCGCGGCCTGAATATCGGTGGTGAAGACTCCATGGGCTTGCGCGACGGCAATTTTATCGGCGTGATATTTTTCGGATCTAAGGGCTATATGACGGTGGAAGACAGCGGCTTTAAGACGTTCCTCGGGGACAAACGGGTGAAAACATGGCGATGCAGGAGAAAAAAGAAGATGAGAACTTTCCCCACATGACCAATTTCCTGGATGCCGTGAAGTCACGCCGGCGTGAGGACATGCACGCCGAGGTGGCTGAAGCGGCTATGTCGGCGGATCTGGTTCATCAGCTACCGGGCGGGAAGAAAGTTATTTCTCGATTCGGGCCGACGCGCTTCGTGTCCGACGATCAGGCAAACCACCTTCTGGCCCGTCATCCGTATCGAGCTCCCTATGTCGTCACTTAAGTCCCACCGGCGCGGGTTCCTGACCACCGCGGCAGCCGCCATGACCGGCGCTTCCGTCTCGTCGCAAATTTCCGAGCCTTATCGCATCGATTGCCAGAGCCACCTTTATGTTCCCGAGTTGCTGGCGCTGATGGAGAAACGCCAGATCTCCCCGCGCGTCTACCGCCGGGGTCCGGAGCGGTACGTTCAGGTAAACCAGTGGGTGCGCAAGGTCCTGCCCAAACATACCGACGTGGCTGCGAAAATCGCGGATATGGATGGCGCGCAGATCCGCACGACCATGCTGAGCATCAACGATCCCGGCCCTGAACTGTTTGGCGTGGACGGACCGAAAGTCGCCCGGCTGGTTCACGACTACCTCGCCGATGTCATGCGGGCGCATCCTTCGCGCTTCATCGGTTTGGCGACCCTGCCTTTGCAGGATATGGATGTGTCGCTTCAGGAACTCGACCGCTGCGTGAATAAACTGGGTTTCCGCGGCGTCCTGCTCTATTCCAATCTGGACGGCAGTTGGCCGGATGAACCGCCGGTTCCGGCGGCTGTTCCGGCGCGCCGCGGAGATCGGCGTGCCGATTCTGCTTCATCCGGCCTGTCCTACCACGTTCGAGCAAACCGAAGGGCTACGAAATGGCGCCGACGCTCGGCCTGATGTTCGACACGAGCATTGCGTTGACCCGCATCATTCTGCGGGTATGTTGGACGAATTTCCCAAACTCAACCTGGTGTGCCCGCACGTCGGCGGCACGGTGCCGTATCTGGTCGGCCGCATGGATCATCAGACGCAAGTATTAAAACGCGGCATCGAACACATCCGCAAGCCACCCAGCGAATATTTGCGAAGCGTCTGGCTGGACGCGGTTTCGCCTTTGCCCCAAGCTATAAAATATGGGTGCGATTTCGTCGGGGTCGACCGGATGCTCTATTCGAGCGATCATCCCTGGGTGGATCCCAAACTCATTGCCAAATGCATCCGCGAGATGAAACTTCCGGCTGCAGACGAGCATAAGATATTGCCGGCAACGCGCAGAGGCTTTTCCGTCTGTGACGCGCCGCCACCTCGTCGAATTGCTGGCCGCTGTACCGGCATGTGCGTCCGCTGCTTCCAGCACGACGTTCAAATTTTCAGTCTGCAACGAGACCTTTCAAGTCCCCCGCTTTGAAGACCAGTGCAGCATGACGCGTGCCATCGGCTATGAGGGCATCGAGATCATGCCGGGGACTCTTTCCGACGATCCGGGGGCGATCGCATCCGGCCGGCGCGCCGAATTGCGCCGGATCATGCGCGATAACGGAGTGGCGTTTGTCGGACTACACAATCTTCTCTCTGTTCCCAAAGGCATGCAGGCAACTACTGGCGATGCGGCCGTGCGCCGGCGGAACCTGGGACCTTGTCCCAGCCTCATCGATCTCGGAGCCGATCTCGGCCCGAATACGAATGTCGTGTTTGGATCCGCAAAACAGCGCGAGCGTTGCCCGGCGTTCCGATTAGCGACGCTCTTGCGCGATTCCGCGATGGCCTCGCCTCGGTCGCACCGCACGCCCGCGAGCGATCTATCACGATCCTGATCGAACCGCTCGCACCGCATCTGTGCAACCTGGTAAACCGGTTGGACCAAGCCGCGGCTCTGGTGCGGCAAATCAACAGTCCTGCGGTGCGAACCATGTTCGATGTCCACAACACCGCGGCTGAAACGCTGTCTGCGCGGAACTTATCCGGCAGTACCTGCCGATCATCCGGCACGTTCACCTGAATGAAATGGATGGGCGCGCCCGGGCACCGGATCATACAATTTCCGTCAAGTATTCGAGGCGCTTCAGGCTGGCCGGTATGCAGGCTGGTGTTCGCTGGAGGTGTTCAATTTCTTGCCCAGCGGTGAAGTAGTGGCCAGGGAAGCTATGCAGTTCTTGCGATCCCGAATTGCCGGTTGAGAGCGTCCTTTCGCACTCTAATGGCATCGAATGCAGTCCTTAGCGTTGCCGGCTGTATTTCTCCTTTCTCTCCTTCTCCCAGCCATGCAACAACCCCGACGTTGTCATACCAAAGTGATTGGTTTGATATATAATCTTTGAGAAACTCGATTGGTCTTGCCGTTGAGGAGCAAGTGGAGTTGTCACGCTTTTTGAGACAAACGGGTTGAAAGTCAAAATGCTGAAGAAGCCGCCAAACTGCGTTTTTTCTGATGGGGCTCCAGTCCTACCGTCAGCAGAGACGTGCGTTCTATCCCCGGCAGGGTTAAATGTGATCCGTCGAAATCGCAGGGAGCCGGATATGTGTTTTGCCCGAAATTGTTGTCGCGAGCTTTGCCGGCGCTCGGCGCGGTTGGGATCTTCCCAAACCCAATCGCGGAATCGATCTTTCAACTGCTGCTGCTTTTCACGTGCGGCAATCGACTCCGGCTGATTCACGATTTAGCTGCCGTCTTCGTGCTTATCGTAGGCGGTGGGAGTGCGTCCGTTCAGCGATTGCTCGACCAGTTCCGTAGCGCGGAAGCGAGCAGTACCATGCGTGATCGTATTGCTTGACGACGTACTTCGCACCATATTCAAGCTCGATCATCCAGGTCGCGATGGTCTCCGCGTAGGCCATTTGACGTTCGTACGCGGCACGTCGATCAGTTCGGCGACGAAATCGCGCACGTCAGAGGAGGAATGCAACTCCATTACACTGCTCCCTACCCCTACTATGACCGCCCCCAGGTTTGATACGGGCCTGACACATCGGAATAACGGTGGTCCGACGGACCCGAAGGCGGTTCCGAACCGGTACCTTTCCTTTGCGGAGGGTTTCGGAGCATGACAACTAGGACTAGGCCGAAAAGGAAGCAATCAAAGCCAACCTGACCATCAGCCATCATCGTTCGCGTACCTGACTGTGAACGGGCCGATGCTGCCGACAGCTTCCGTGATCAGAGTCGTATACTCCTGCTCGATCCAGGCGCGGGTCGTCTGATCAGGCAGCCAGACGAACACTGTCGTGCCGTCCCGTCGGATTTGACAGGTCTGCCTCAATCCAGTTCGCATAAGCGAGTGGATTCAGACGGTTCTTCAACAAAGTTTTAACGCGGGCCCATTCCGATCAGGATCTTCAACGGCCGAGTGACCTCCTCCGACGGAGATGAGCGCGCTTGGTTCTGGGACCTTCACTGAACCGCTCAACAGCGAGTTGAACTTGCTCGTCGAGATACTTCCAGAACCGCCGCTGTCTCTCGTCTCTCTGCCATCGCTTTGGCGCCATCCATCACCTGGAACACGGCTTCGAGATCGCGAATTCCCCGCTCCTCACAATACTGGCCCCAAGTGAGGCACCAGTGCGGGTCGGGTCCGCCGTCGTTTTGGTCGTCACGCCGCCTTCGGATGTGTGGCGCTTCGCGAAATCCCATCGATCGATCAGCGCACCTGTCGAGGAGCGGTCTTCCGTCTTCCTCCCTCTCCACGAGGCGGAAGAAGAAAACTCCTCTCGTGTAATCTCTGAATTTGTAGTCTCTATAGGAAGATCGGCTTTAGCCCCGTCTCGATTCGGTGTTTTTGCCGGATGGGAGAGGGCCCGCAACTCGTTGATAACAGACATTCGGCATTTTCGGCCGAATGCATGCGGCACTCCGTGCGCCCCTTCCGGCGCCCGCGGACCGTGAGACCTGACGCAATTGATCGAGATCTCCCGTTAATCGGTCCGGTACCAGCCGGTATTGCTTGGTGCGGTCATAGCGATTCTTGGGGTTGAAGCGTAACTCCACCGTAGCCTTTCGCCTCCAGCAAGTCGATCGCAGCCCGGACACTTCTTCTCACCCCAAAGTCGGGAGCAATGTCGTCCGTTCACCGGTCGCTCGGTTGGTCTTCCAGAACCATCTTTCCGGATCGGCCGGCTGGTGATCAGGGTCCGCCACGTAAGCGGTCATGTCATAACGGCCATGGGTGACACACCAGTCGTGCCAGTCCCGAAGTTGTTCCGGAGTGCCGCGGCGCAATGATCGCCGTCGCACAAATGAAGGAGTGAAGCACGAACAATGACGAGGGGCTCGTTTTGGAGCAGCGGGATGGAGCTAGAGCGCATCCCCGCCACACCATCGTGGGCCACGTTTCGCAGACGCCCAACCCCCTCCCAAAATGTGAGAGGCTATACCCAATGGGATGCCCAAGGAGCAGCCGATTGCACATCAAGACCAGGGCTTGCATTACATTGAATCCGCAACCGGTGGGGTCGGATAGGTAGCTTGAGGTGCTAGCGCTCGAAAGGGCGTGGGGGTTCAAGTCTCCCTATCCCGCACCACTATTATCAATGACTTACACGGCTCGACACGCTAGCTACGCCACCGATCTCTCTTGTCGCTCATTCACACGATGCACCGATTCCCTTCTCCACACACCTCGAGCCGAGTCCCACCCCGGACCCTCAACGTGACGCGCTCTCCAATTATTCCATCTTAGAAGATTCATCAATTACGCGCCCCTTACGCACAAGAACGGGCGGTCCGAATAGTAATGTGAAAGCAGAAAGGAAACGTCTGCGCAATGAACCCTGAACAGGCCAATCTCACGGCATGTTGTACCGTGGCCTCGCGGCAATGAATCCTGATCCAAAACCCGTTCTCCCCAGGTTAATAGTCGCAACCAGGACCGATCTCCTGCTCGGCCGCGCGACCGAATTTCTGCGCGAACAATCCGCGCGCGGCGAAGTCATCGTCGTCGCCGCCACCCGCGATGCTGCCGACGACTTTGTCCGCGGCGCAACCTCGAACGGCACCGCAACCGCTCTAATCGGCGTGCACCGCACCACAGTCGACCATCTTGCAGCCGCTATCGCGCAAAGTGAACTGACGGGGCGCCGCTGTGCCCCGCTCTCCACCCTCGCTCATGAAGCTCTCGCCGCGCGAGTCATCCAGCAAGCCCGCGAAGAATCGAAACTCACGTATTTCGCCCCGGTCGCCGCATTCCCCGGCTTTCCGCGAGCGCTCCCCCGCAGTCTCCGCGATCTACGTCTGGGCCACATCTCAACAGCTCATCTGCGCCTGATTGGCGGCGCAGGATCGGATCTTGCGCATCTCCTCGAACTCTACGAGAGCGAACTTGCCGGCCGAACTCTCGCCGATCAGAAGACGCGCTTTTTTACGGCTACCGATATCGCATCCCGCGCGGGTCATGCGTTTTGCGGACTTCCCCTGATCCTGCTGGACGTCCGCTGACGAGCCCGGCGGCAAGTGAATTCGTCGCGAGCCTCGTTTGGGCATCGCGCGCCGTGCTCGTGGCGGCGCAATCCGCTGTCGCCGCAGACTGGGAGCGGCTGTTGCGGGTCACGCGAGTTGAACTGCGAACTCAAGTCGACAGCGGCCTCACGTCGGCACAGCGGTATCTCTTCTCGCGCGATATTATCCCGGAGCGTCTGGCGGACGCAACCTGCCGCATTTTCGCGGCCCCCGGACCAGCGCTCGAAGCTGTGGAGGTCGTCCGCATTCTTCGCAATGCCGCGCGCGACGGCATGCCGTTCGACGCCATGGCAATCCTGATGCGCAAGCCCGGACATTATCAGCAAGTCTTCGAGGAAGCGCTGCATCGCGCCGGAATTCCCGCTTACTTCACGCGTGCACCCGGCGTCCCGATCCCGCGGGCCGGGCCTTTCTCGCGCTTCTTCACTGCAAGAGGGAGGGGCTTCCCGCCAGCCGTTTCGCGGAGTACCTGTCTTTAGGACAGGCACCGCAGAGCGAAGATGGCGAACTGCGCGCGCCTGCCGGTTGGGAGCGACTGCTCGTCGACGCCGCCGTCATAGGAGGTTCGTCTGACGCGCCCGCCCGCTGGCAACGACGTTTGAATGGACTTGAAGAGGAGCTTCGCGCTCGCTACGAATCGCAAGCCGAAGCGGATGATGAAGCCCGCAACCGCCTGCGCCGCGAACTCGATCGTCTGGTCGAACTGAAGAACTTCGCGCTGCCTCTCGTCGATCGCCTCGCACAGCTTCCCGAAAAAGCTACCTGGGCCGAACGGCTTTTCACTCTGGACGCTCTCGCCTCGGCGACGCTTCGCCGGCCAGATGCCGTTATCGAACTTCTCGGTGAACTGCAGATCATGGCGGACCCCGAGAACACGGAACCTGTTGGCCTTGAGACGATCGTCCGCACGATCGAGGAGCATCTTCGCTTTCTTCGTGAGGCTCCGGAAGACTATCGTTACGGACGCGTCTTCGTCGGCGGAATCGAAGAGGCGCGCGGAATGCGTTTCCGCATGGTCGCGCTGCCCGGACTTAACGAAGGCGATTTTCCCCGGCAGATTACTGGCGATCCGCTGCTCTCCGACGATCGCAAGCGCGCACTCGGCCTCACCGTCGAAGACGAAGCGCAGGAACAGCTTCTGCTTCGCACCGCTCTGGCATGCGCGTCGGAGCGCGTCGTCGCATCTTATTCGGAAGTCGATCTGTTGAGCGGACGCAAGCGCGTCTTATCGCTTTACGCCGCCGAATTGATGAAGGCTGCGCGCGGTTCGGATCTCGACATCAAGCGGCTCGAGGAGGAAGCTGCCGGCGCGCACCAATCGCGAGCCGGTGGCCTGCGCCGCGTAATCCACAGGACGCCATCGACGATGCCGAGTTCGATCTCGCCAACTGCGCGACGCCATGGACGCGGAGGAAGGCCAAAGGCAAAGGCAGGCGCTTATCTCATGAAAGTCAATCCGCGTGTGGAGCGCTCGCTGCGCGCGCGGGGACGCCGCTGGCGCACTAACTGGTTTGCGGAAGATGGCCTGGTCAACCTCGATATGGACGCGCTGAAAATTCTGGAGGAACACCGCCTCGGTCAGCACGCCTATTCCACTTCCGCACTGCAGCAGTTCGCAGTCTGCCCCTATCGCTTCGCGTTGCGCGCGATCCATGGGCTGCAACCTGCCGAACCGCCTGCGCCGCTACAGCGCCTGGACCCCGCGATTCGCGGCAGTATCTACCACTCGACCCAGTTCGAGTTCCTGCGCGAGATGCGCGATCGCGGTCTGCTGCCCGCCGCGGAAGATCGTCTCGACGAAATGTTTCTCGCGCTCGATCTGTGTCTCGACACGCATTGCCGCCGATTATGCGGAGAAACTCGCGCCCGCGATCCCGTATATCTGGAGAGCGGAAGTCGAATCCATTCGCGCCGACCTGCGCGGCTGGCTCAAGAAGATGGCTGTTAGCGAACCCGGCTGGACGCCCATCGCATTTGAGCTGAGCTTCGGCTTGACACCCGATAGCCGTCACGACCCCAAAAGTCGTCCGCAACCCGTTACCGTGCTCGAACAGTTCCAACTGCGCGGCTCGATCGACATGGTGGAGCGGAACGAAACTGGCATCGTGCGCGTGGTAGATCACAAGACCGGCAGCGCGCCGTCACCCGCTCCGCAGTTTGTCGGCAAGGGCGAAGTGCTTCAGCCTCTCTTGTACGCGCTGGCGGCCGAACAGGCGTTGGGCGAAAAGGTGCTCACCGGCCGTCTTCATTACGCCACGCTACGATCGAACTATCGCGAGATCGACATTACTCTGACCGACTTCACGCGCGGCCGGCCCACAAAGCCCTGGCGATTATCGACGAATCGCTGCGGCAAGGCTTTCTGCCGGCGGCGCCCCGGGCGGACGCGTGCAAGAACTGCGATTATCGCGTAGTCTGCGGCCCCTATGAAGAGGAGCGGTCTGCTCACAAATCGAAGCCCGAACTGAAGAGCTTGCGCGAACTGCGAGGCATGAAGTGATGCCCTCGGGTGCGCGCGAAAAGCGGTCCGGAAGCTGCATGGTCGAAGCCTCCGCCGGCACCGGCAAAACGCGCGAGTTGGTCAACCGGATCGTCGATGCGGTCATCGAAGGATGCGGGATCGAGCACGTGATCGCGGTCACCTTCACTCATGCCGCTGCCGGCGAAATGAAACTGCGGCTCCGGCAGGAACTCGATAAAGCCCGCCAGAACGAGGCGCTCTCCACTGCGCACCGCGACCGCGCCAGCGAAGCTCTGCAGCATCTGGAGCGCGCGTTCATCGGCACCATCCACTCGTTCTGCGCGCAGATGCTGCGGCAGCGGCCGGTGGAAGCGCGCGTCGATCCCGCATTCGAGGAAATGCCGCAGCCGGAAGCCTATGCGCTTTTCGCAGGCAGTTCGATATTTGGATGCAGCAGAAACTTGCCGCTCCGCCCGCCATCCTCGATCGCCTATTCGCGCGTCTCTCGTGGCGGGATGACGATCCTATGGAGTCGCTAAAGTTCGCGGCGTGGCAGCTCGCTGAGTGGCGCGATTTTCCTCGCCCTGGCGTCGCGAGAAAATCGCATGGCAGCATCAGGTGGACGAACTGTTCGTGCAGATGGGCGAATTGCTTACGATGCGCGCGCACTGCGATCGTCCGGAGCAGGATCCGCTTTATCAATCTTTACAGCCGATCGCGGACTGCGGGGATCGTTTCCGCACCGCTAAACAATCGGCCGCGAAGACTACGACGCATGGGAGAGCGACATCATCCGTCTTGCCCGAAGACTTCGCTGGCTAAGGAAAGGCGGCGGTCAATTTAGCCGAGGCGTTTCGCGCGAGCATGATGCCGCGTGGGAAAAACTCGCACTGATATTCAATCTTTTCGCGAAAAAGCCGACGCCGATCTGGTGGCCGCGCTTCGCGATGAGCTCTGGCCCGTGGTGACCAAATATCAGGAAGCAAAGGAACGGCTGGGCAAACTCGATTTCGCCGACCTTCTGATCTCGGCGAAAAGCTCCTGCACAATTCGAGACGCGCGTTTATTTTCAGAGCCGTTATCAACGCCTCTTCATCGATGAGTTTCAGGACACCGATCCGCTGCAGGCCGAGATCCTGATGCTTTTGGCCGCGGATATCCGGACGACCATGGAGCGCGCCATTCCAGACGACTTTTCCTGGTGGGCGATCCCAAGCAATCCATCTATCGCTTTCGCCGCGCCGACGTGGAACTCTACCGCAAGATTTGCAACCGGCTGTCGCAATCCGGCGTGGGTCCGTCACTGCTGCGGAAAGCCGCCGTTCGGTGGCGCCCATTCAGGAATTTGTCAACGCGGCGTTCGAGGATATGCCGGGATATATTCCGTTGAGCAAGGGGCGGGATCCGCTCCAGGTCAGCCAGCCGTCATTGCGCTGCCGATGCCCAAGCCTTACGGTATGCGCAACATCACCATGAAGGCGATCGATGCTGTGCGCCCCCGAACAGTCGCGGCATTTATCGAATGGCTGCTGGCACGAAAGTGGCGTGTCTCGGATCGCGAAGATCCCGCGTCGTACGCGTGAGATCACAGCCAGCGACATCTGCATTCTTTTTCGGCGCTTCACCAATTACGGCGTCGACCTCACCGCGAATATGTACGCTGCCTGGAAGCGCGAGGAATTCGCCACGTGCTGGTGGGCTCCAAATCGTTTCATAGCCGCGAGGAAGTGGTGGCCATCCGCACCGCGTTGCGCGCCATCGAATGGCCGGACGATGAACTGAGCGTGTTTGCCACCGTCCGCGGATCGCTGTTCGCTGTGCAGGATGGCACGCTGCTAAAATTTCGCGAACAGCACGGAACGCTGCATCCCTTCAAGGATTGCCCGGTACTTGGACCAGAATTCGAGCCCATCAAGGACGCGCTCGATTTGCTCGCCGCGACTGCACCGCGGGCGCAACTACGGTCCCATCGCCGACACCATCAACCGCCTGCTGGAGATGCCGTGCTCACGCAGGCCTGCTTTTCGAAGGGCGGCGAGCGTGTGCTGGCGAACGTTTTGCGCTTAGCGGATCTCTCGCGTCAGTTCGAAGGACACCGCCTACCGATTTCGTTCGTTCATTGAATATCTCGAAGTCAGGAGACCGCGCGGGAATCGTCCGATCCGACGGTACTCGAGCAGGAAGGCGAAGGCGTTCGGTTAATGACCGTGCATCGCGCTAAAGGACTGGAGTTTCCCGTGGTCATCCTGGCCGACCTCACCGCCAAACTGACGTCCAATCAGGGTGACCGTTTCGTCGACCCGAACGTGGAATCTGCGCGCAGACTCTGCTTGTATGCGGCCATGGGAACTGCTGATCCGGAAAATCTGGCCGCGGAGCAGCGCATGAATCGCGAAGAGGGCGAGCGCGTGGCTTATGTCGCTGCCACGCGCGCGCGCGATTTGTTGGTGGTGTCGGCGCTTGGCGGGCGTGACAAGATGCTCCGCGAAAAATCACTTGACGAAAGCTCGCTCAGCCCGCTGCACGACGCGCTCTATCCGCCTGAAGAGATGTTTCGCACTCCTGCGCCCGCGCCTGGCTGCTCGTTCGACGGAACTTGCACCGTGGTCGAACGCCCTTATGAACTTGGTATGGAAGACGACTCTC
>CAVYEV010000013.1:0-267497 GCA_963767545.1 Terriglobia bacterium | reverse complement strand
AAACGGTTCGCTCAAGGTTCGCCGCGATTCACGCTTTCCAGATCGGCATGAGGTCTCGAACTGGCGGGGTACCCACCGCGATTGGGAACGCTATTTATCCTTCCCACTCGCTGCGTCGGCAGGGATCATGGTCAACTGCAAAGACTTTTGGTCCTTCTCGTGAAGCGACAACGGTTCTCCCTTGCTATCGAGGGGCTTCATATAGTCGGGGTCCATATATGCGCCTGACTCCACATCTTCCCAGGCATACCCTTTGTACTCGCCAGGCACCACATCCTTGAAGGTGAAGGCTCCGTTCTGATCCGAAGTAACGGTTTTGAAATAGCTCTGCTGCTCCTTCCGCTCTTTCTCCTGCGGGATCAGCACAACGGTTGCGCCGGGCGCGGGTTTGCCGGTATCGGTATTTTGCACTGTGCCGCCGACTTGGGCCGGGTTGGGGCTGAGCAGCACATCGAGCGGCGCCGGGGGAACCTCCGTATTCAGACCGTTCGCCAGCACATCCGTCTGCTCCGAGCGAACCGACTTGACATATGAGCCCGCCGGAAGCCCGGTGACCATCACATTGAAAAGTCCCGGTGAGACGTCCTGCAACTTGAACGATCCGCCATCCTCGAGCCGGGCCGGCGAGAATCCGCCGAACATAATGCCCCCAATCTCGCGCTGTTGGAGCATCACCCGGACATTGGAAAGGTCGAGCGGCTCCGAGCCTTCGGTCGTTACGTGCCCAACGACTTCAATTCCAGGACCGATCACGATATTGAGCCTTTCGATATTCGTACTGCCCACGTCGACCGGCGCTCGCGCCTGATAGGTTTTCGATCCATCATTTATCACCGCCGTGAGGGAATACGAGCCAGGCCCCACTCCACGCATGTCGAAATCTCCCTTCGCATCAGCCTGGGTGGGACGGAGCGCCATCGGCCCCATCATGCCCGGACCGCGGGACATGAGGTACATCATGACCCTTTGCCGCCCCGGAATGCCATAGGCGACGTGACCTTTGACATGCACCGTGTGCGCCTTGGTCAGTCTGAACTGGATACCTTGAAGCTGGCCACCGGCTGGGACGTCCAACTGCGCGGCTGTTGCCACATCGGTCGTACCGGGATAATAGGTCGGCACGTAATCCTCTTCCGGTTGCGGAGCGGCAGAGCGGTCCTGCACAAGACCGAAGGTCTGGTTACTTGCAGTGGCGCTCACAAAATACTTTCCAGGCGCAATGCTGAACATCCGGTACTCGCCGAGATCGTTTGTGCTAGCCCCTCCCACGTAGGCCAGTTGTTTCCTTCCCTGCTGGTAGCGGTAGGTCATGAGCTGAACCCGAACATTGGGAACAGGCTCGCCGTCTTCATCGACGATACGCCCAGTGACCACGGCATGAGGGGTCAGACGGAAAACAACGTCCTTCAAACTCTGGCCGCGCAGTAAAGATAGCGTGGTTCCGGGCCGGCCGGGGCTCCGCGCGCCATACGATGTGGAGACAAAGCCATTCCGATTGACGCTGAGGCGATATTTCCCGGCCTCGATGTCTTTCATGGCGAACTTGCCCGAGGCGTCCGTCGAAGTGCTGTAACTCGTGGGCATCGACATAATGTCGGGCGTCAGATCGGTCCGCTGCAAGTTCAGATTCGCCTTTTTGACCGGTTCGCCGGTGATGGCGTTCAGCACCTGACCCTCAATCGCGCAGAGATCCTCAGGAGCCGAAGGATTCGCCGCGGCGACGGGCTGGCCGTCGGTTGGAGTGGGCGAAGGAGTTCTTCCGCCACCGCCGACCTGCGCGGCTATCTCGAAGGAAAAGACGAGGAGAGAGACATATAGACGCATTTCTTTGCCTCCAGCTTTCAACTTGGACGTACGCCATCTTTAGAAGAGTTATCGCAGATTCCGGCGGATCTCCGCAAATGTGGCTTTTCATACTTGGGCCGGGGTGTGGTTGGCAATTCGACCTTACAAAGAACCACAGTCTGATATTCACCGCTCTCTTTAGTTAGAACTGGATGCAGGAGATAACATGCTCGTCTTTTGCGCCCGCTGGCCCCATGGAAGCTTCTCTATTGTAGATGCCGACGGCGAAACTGACGCACTGATGCAACTCGACGAGTTTGGTGATGAACCGGCGGAACTATGGCCTATGAAGTACTGCCTGCTCGATTTCGAACTTACCGACAATGGAGCATTTCGCCTAGCCCAGGTTGGAGAGCAGACTGAACCCGAAATAATGATGCGAGCTTATCCACGGCTCAGTACGATTGTGGCAGGCGAAAACTTCGCAGGACACGCGATTGTCGATCGATGTGAGTCCGAAAATTACGGACCAGAAGCGGCGGAAGTTCTTCGCGAAGCCGTTGAAGCGGAACGTAAACGCCTCTGGGATTTCCAGCGCACGGAAGCTACGACCGAACAGGGGAACGAAATTCAGCGCCAACTTGGCGGCTCCGGAGTTTATGTCGACACCATCGTCAAAGAGGCCGCAGCTAAACGGCTCAAACAATATGCCTCGTTAGAGAAATCTGTGGGTCATTGATACCTCCTCGTATGCGATGCCTTCGAACTATAGCGTTTTCAAGAAAGCGATCAGCGCGCGCCTATCTTCCTCGGAAAGCTTCAACCCAAACTCGTGGCCTTTGATTGGACCCGGCGTCAGGTGGAAACCATGCGGAACGTAGTTGGCGTTCAGACGCGTCGGGTCGAACCATTCTTCAAGCGTTTCGGCTTGCCCCATGTGGCCAAAGGCGTTGCGGTACCAAACACCACGCAGCGAGGGCACCTTATAGAATCCGGTAGCGCGGCGGCTCCGTAACGCCAAAGCGGGATCTGTCCCCAGCGAGATATCGAGGATCTGGTCCGTCTTCCGCAACTGGTCTGGAATTTGAAATCCGGTGGCCGGGGTCAGGCGATTGTTCGTAAATAGCGGCGGAGTATGGCAGCCGGGGCATCCTTGCTGCTGGAAAATGTGTTGCCCGCGCCGCGCACCCTCATCAAGGGGATTCGGATTCGGAGGCGGCTTCAACGAGTAGAGATACAACGCCAACGCATAGAGTTGTTCATCGCTATAACGTACCTGTTTTGGGTTTGCGGGCTGGAAATCGCCGTAGTGCGCAGTTATCTGAAGCCCGCTTCCGCTGCCGCTGTGGGCCCCAATGCTCTGGTTTACGATCGCGTAACGCATAAGATCGGCGATGGACCGATGCCGTGTGAGGCCCGTGGCGTCGAGATATCGGATATCTTTGACGCCGATTAAAGACGGCACGTGCACCGGGAATGCGGAGCTAGTGCCCTCACGTGCAATGACCCCAGGCTGGGTCGCCTGCAGGCGAAGGATCTCCTCGGCTGCTGCCGTCCTGGAGTAAAGCTCATCCGGCCGCTCAACCCATGGCGCCGCGTACATTATTGACTCGTTATTTAAGGCGCGTTGGTCACGATCCGGCCCCTCTTGCCGTTTGAGCACCAAAGCATCACGGTGCGCCCAGGGGAAATTGCCCTGCGCGCCTTCCCACGCCGTACCATCGGGTAGTACGCGAGTGTGGCAGTTCGCGCATGCCGCGATGCCGAGTTCGACAACGCCCTTCTTCCGTACCACGTACTGGAAGAATGGCAGAATACCGTCGCCCGTTGCGGGGGTCTGAAGTGAAGCGATCGCACCGATCGCTAGAGCAAACGATTCGGGTAGCGGGATTGAAACTTCCCGTACATACAGGCGAGGAGCGCGGAAAACAATCCCACCCGCCTGGATCCAATCCTGCTCGGTTCGCAGTTTGGCTGGATCAAATATGATCTCCGGCTCTTTCTGTTTGAGGGATTCCAGGTATCCGGCCGGCTCTTTGCCAGGCGCATAAATGGGATAGCCGCGGTAGATCGGCATGACCTCCAACGCATAATATTCGGCCGCAGACAGATACTGCGGCGAGCGATCCGCCTGCGCGAGAGGAAGTTCGAAGCCCACTCGCTGCTGGTCATCCCAGGTCTTCGGTATCGCGGGGCGAAAAGTCTGGGCTGTCCCCACGCTCCCCAGAACGACGTAAGCGAGCATGCAAACGCGGTACATGGATCGTCCGAGGTCCAATTCTATCCGACGTCCTGTTGGAATTCAAGTACTCAGCCAGGGGCGCACAGTCTCAGCAGATGATAAGGTCGGCGGTCGAGCCGGTCGTTTGTTCACTGCCGCAAAAAAACGCTGTACGCGAACTTGGTCCTATCGAGCCTGTCGCGATGGCGGGCCAGACGGAAGCGATCCATTTAACGGTTTGTCGTCGTCGGACTTTGGTACCGCTGATCGTTCATAATCCGCCGTTCCGGGCGATAGACCTTGCCTGGGTCGTCTAGCGTTCACCAATCGCGAGCCCACCCGCTGAGGCGGCTTATGGTGGAGGTTTCGACGCTACTCGCTTTCGCGCCATGGAACTGACCACGATCCTGAACCGCTGCCATCGTTTCCGAGGTTTTGTCTATGAGCACGCCCGTTTCAGTACTGACAAGAAAAGCATCGAAGTGATCGTGCGACCGCGCAAAGGTTCGGCCGCAGTCTGCTCGCGCTGCCATTTGCCGGCGCCCGGATACGACCAACTCGCCGAGCGGCGCTTCGAGTTTATCCCTCTGTGGGGATTCTTCGTCTTCCTGCTGTACGCGATGCGACGCGTCGATTGCCGCCGCTGTGGCGTGGTGGCCGTCGAAGAAGTTCCCTGGGGTGACGGCAAGCGCACCTTGACCAAGGCGTATATGCTCTTCCTAGCCCGTTGGGCTCGCCGCCTTTCGTGGAAAGAAACCGCAGAGTGCTTTCGCACTTCCTGGGACAAGGTGTTCGATGCGGTCGAACATGTCGTCACCTGGGGACTGGAGCACCGCACGCTCGGCCAGATCGACGCCATTGGCGTCGACGAAGTCCAATACGCCAAGGGCCACAAGTATCTGACGCTGGTCTACCAAATCGATATCGGCGTCACCCGTCTACTCTGGGTGGGCAAGGAACGGACCATCGAGTCCTTCCAGGGATTCTTTACCGCCATGGGCCAGGAGGTTGTTTCCAAGATCTGCTTCGTCTGCTCCGACATGTGGGAACCCTACTTGAAGGTGAATGGCGAGGAGCCAATAATGCGGAGGAAAACGCCGTTGAGCAACAAGATGGGGTTTAGCGACCCAATCTGCTCACCATAATTTAGACCGTGCAACTCTGGGCAGTCACCTGGAGGTGCACATGTCAGATCGGCATTTCAGCCACGAAGTGTGGCTTTCAAAATTGAGGGATCACTTGACTGAAGAACGGTACGCTGCCAGAACCTCGCGGCAGTGTATCGCTGTGGCGCGCCATTTCCTGCGTTGTCTCGATAAGCAGAAGGTTGACGTCAGCACGGCGCAACCTGCAAGCGTCGAGGAGTATCTGCAACAGGCACGACGGATGTATCGTCGCCGCCATGGCCATCCGCCAGATTACAAGGGTTGGCAGTGTCTCCACACCAATGGCATCCACATGCTCTTGCGCCTGGTGCAGGGCCAGTGGCCACCAGCACCGAAAGCCGTCACGCCAGTCGAGATTTTGCAAAGCGAGATGCGCGGAGAATACGCCCAATGGATGGCCGGCCAGCGCGGCCTCGCTTCGGGAACAGTGTCTCATCGCTGTTGCGAGGCAGGGCGTCTTCTCGATTGGCTGGGGGAACGAGCAACCCGAGAGGAACTTGCGACCCTCACCCATCTCGATGTGGACGGCTATCTGAAGTACCGAGCAGCGGCGGTAGGCAGGCGTTCGCTCAAAGATGTGACGACCAAAATACGCAGCTTCTTGCGGTGGCTGCACATGACGGAGCGAACTTGCCGCGATCTTTCATCCACCGTGATCGCACCCATGCTCTACGCGTTCGAAAGTATTCCCTCTGCTCTTCGATCCGGGGACGTGGAGAAGATTTTGGCTGCCACTCGACAAGATTGCACGCAGAAAGGAATACGCGATTACGCGATCCTGATGCTGATCTCGAAGTACGGGATCCGCTCCGGGGAGATCGCGACCCTTCGTCTGGACGATGTGGATTGGCGCCAGGAAGTCATTCGGATTCGCCACAGTAAGACTGGCGCCATATCCTATCTGCCATTACTGCCCGAAGTCGGTGAGGCGGTGTTGAAATACCTGCAGGACTCGCGGCCAAAGACGTCTTTTCGAGAAATCTTCATTCGCGCTTGTGCCCCGTATCGACCCTTCAGATGCGGGTCAAGCCTATACCGACTCGTCCGGCATCGGCTCGAAGCCGCTAACGTTATCACTACAGGCAAACGAGGCCCCCATGCTTTTCGTCACGCACGGGCAGTGAGCATGCTTCGCGCGACGGTATCAGTGAAGGATATTGGGGATCTGCTGGGCCACCGTGCAGCGGATTCAACATTGGTGTATCTGAAGCTGGCGACGGAGGATTTGCGCGCAGTGGCCTTGGAGATTCCGACTGGGGTGAAGGCATGAAAACGACATCCATGTCTAAGGGGTCAACGCCCGAGAATTACGTCCGAGAGCTGCGCTTGCGCAGTCCGGTGTCATCTCAGGTTTACCTGAGCATCCTGAACGGATTCCAACGCTTCGTCGCCGAGCAGGCGGAGGACAAATCGGTATCGCAAACAACGATACGGCAGTGGCTCAAGGATCGATCCCTGGCGTGGCCGTTCCACATAGTCACGGATCGTGCGCGTCTTGTCGACCGTTTTCTGGACTGGAGGGTAAACAACCGAGCACTCATAAGCAATCCATTCGCCGGCTTGAGAGCGGAGTATGGACAACGCACGACCACACCAGTTGTGCGGGCACTGTTGAATCCTAACCCTGAAGCGGCACTCGAAGCACTACGCCCGCTTCCCCGCTTCGGCAGTTTTCTCGGCCCTGTGATGCGCGAGCACGTGGGCCTTATGCATGCCATGGGTTACCGCTACAACACGCAGGCGGAGCGTCTGCTTCGGCTGGACCGATTCCTTCAGGGCCGGCCGGATCTATCTGGCCATCCGCTGACGGAGTTGATTCGAGAATGGACGAATACACGATCCACCCCGCAGCATGCGTTGGACTGCCACCAGGCGGGCAGACTGCTTTCCAGTGTGCTGTCTCGTATCGATCCAACAGTCGAGAGGATTCCTTCGGACAAACGGATCTGGCGGCTAGCGAAAGAGCGGTACCGGCAGCCCTACATTTTTAGCGAACAAGACGTTCTCGGCCTATTGGAGACGGCGCTCAGTTTTCCATCTCCCCAATCACCCCTGCGGCCCAAAACACTCCACATGATGCTGGTGCTGGCCTACTGCGCCGGCCTCCGCATCGGCGAAGTCGTGCGTTTGAACGTTGGCGATTTCAACATTGACGATCGCGTCATCGAGGTCCACGGCACCAAGTTCTTCAAATCACGGCGCCTGCCGCTCTCCGACAGCGCAGTTGCAGCACTTCAGTCGTATCTCACTGCTCGCAAAGGCGCGGGGGCATCCACGTCCCCTGACGCCGCACTGTTCTGGCATCAACAAGCGGGCGGCCGATACTCGCGCGACAGGGCCGGCAAGTTGCTGGTCCGTGTTCTACGGCGGGCGAAGCTCAAACCTGCTCCGGGACGCGTGGGTCCGCGTGTACACGATCTTCGTCATGCCTTCGTCGCAGGCCGCATGCTCGCCTGGTACCGCGAGGGTATCAATCCTCAGTCGCGCCTCCCGTACCTGGCCACCTATCTCGGGCACAAAGATATCAACTCGACGCTGGTGTACCTCACCGTTACCCAGAATCTGCTTCAGCAAGCCAGCGAGCGATTTCGCGTGCGGGGCGCCCGACTCCTGCAGCCTCTGACAGAAGGAGGAAACGCTTGAAGACAAATCAGTTTCCTCTACTGCTACACGCCTTCTTCCACGACTGGTTGGTGCAACAACGCAATGTTTCCCATCACACCGTGTTGTCCTATCGGGACAGTTGGCGGCTGTTTCTGCGCTTCGTCGCCGCACAGAAAACGAAGTCGGTTGCCAGGCTCGGCATGGACGATCTCACGGCAGTCGAGGTTCTCGCGTTTTTGAAAGACATCGAACAGATTCGCAAGTCCTCGATCGGAACACGGAACTGCCGCTTGTCGGCGCTGCACAGCTTCTATAGATTCGTCGCCGACCGTGAACCGTTGGCGGCTGCACAATGCGCCGCGGTCCTGCGCATACCCACCAAACAAGCACCGGTAGTGGAGGTCCGCGATCTCGACGAGGACGAGATCAGCGCGATTCTCGCACAACCGAACCGCTTGAAGCTCGAAGGCCAGCGCGATCACGTCTTATTGGCGTTCCTATATAACACCGGTGCACGTATTCAAGAGGCGTTGGATCTCTGTGTCCAGGCCCTTCGTTTGGAATCGCCCTTTCACGTTCGCCTGTTCGGTAAAGGCAGAAAAGAGCGAATCTGCCCTCTTTGGCCCGAGACTGTTGAACTGCTGAAGGCTCTCTTGAGAAGAAAGCCTCGGCGGGAAGATGAACCCATCTTCGTGAACCGGTATGGAAATCCCCTCAAAGCCTCCGGGGTCCGCTTCAAGTTGAAACAATATGCCGCCGCGGCGGGCAAAAAGGTCCCCTCCCTGGTCAGCAAGCGAGTATCCCCGCACAGGTTCAGGCACGCCACGGCCGTGAGTCTTGTCACGGCAGAGGTGGACGTGACAGTGATTCGTAGCTGGCTTGGGCATGCAAGTCTCGACACGACCAATATCTATGCGCGAGCCAATGTTGAAGCCAAACGCAAGGCTCTGGAAAAAGTGGACGGGGCTGCCAGATCCTCCAAGCCTCCACGCTGGAAACGCGAGGCGGAGTTGATGGCGTGGCTCGACTCGCTCTGAAGAGCCGTCTAATTATCACGAGGTAAGCGCGGCCGGACCCCAGCAAAAACAGATGTCCGGCCACTTTCCTCTGCATTATTGGCTCCTCGCCATTCACCTTCAAATAGGGCTCCCACATATCGGAACAGACGAAGACGATCTTCGAGGCCACTTCGTCGCCGATCATGATGAAGAATCCCTGAAAGGATTCGATCGTTCTTTCTTTTCTGACCCAAAGCAGGCGCGTAACGTCGAGGTCGATCTGATAAACCAGCGTCAGGTACTTGTGGCCTTTGGCGTACTGGATCTCATCGACTCCGATGGCGTCGATCTGGCCGAGTGTACGGTGCTCCAGTCCGAACGTGACGACATGTTCGACCGCGTCGAAAACCTTGTCCCAGGATGTGCGAAAGGCTTCCGCCGTCTCTTTCCATGAAAATCGCCGCGCCCACCGGGCTAGCAAGAGCATGTAGGCTCTGGTCAGGGGTGCGTTTGCCGTCGCCCCAGGGAACTTCCTCGACAACCACAACGCCACAGCGGCGACAGTCGACGCGCCGCATAATGTCCAGAAGGAAGACAAGAAACCCCCGCAGGGGGTGTGGCTCTCATACTGGACATTTGACCTCAGGCTGCGCGAACGGCCTTGCGTAGTGGGCGAAGTGTTAATTCTATAGCGGGCTCCCATCGGTCACTGAGTGCGAGAGCGCGGAGTTGCACGATGTGGTGGCCTGTGTCCTTCCTCCAGCGCGCACCACAGCGCTTCATCCGCATTTCGAACAGACTTTTACAGGTTGCCTCGACGTTGCCAGTACCGAGCGCCAAACCAAGTCGGCGCGCTCGGGCATAGTTCATGCGATCGGTTTCGCAACCATGGCTTTGTAGATAGACAGGTGATCGCCTCATGGACCGGATGGTCTGCGCCTACACCCTCATCGCGCCCCGAAGCGATCAGTTCTTTCAGGATGTCGGTCGCCGCGCGGCTGCGGTGGAGTAGGGCTTTCTTCCAGCCTCCCAGCCGTTCTCCGACCGCCGCCGTCGAGTCCTCCAGCACATGCGCTGCAGCGCCGAGCTTTTCTGTCAGGTGATAGAAATCTACAAGATGGTGGAGGTCGTCTCCGAATTTTGGCGTGAAGCCATCCTCCAACAGATTCCACATCTCCGGAGCTCCGTCGCAGAGCAACTCAATTTTCAGGTCCGGCCGCTTGCTCCGCAGCGTCGCCACATCGGCGACCATGCGGTCGCGCAAGCCGAGGATATCTCCTCCGGCATGCATCCATAACGGATGGTATATCCGCCGCCGCCGTTTTTGTCATGCAGCGTCACTGTGCCGCAATAGTCCATACGAAAATTGCGTTCAACCGGCCTCTTGGGCGCACTCTTTTTCGGCCGCCCTGCTGGTCGCGGCCGGGGTTCTTCCATCGGCACACTGACCCGGTCTAACGACACACTCACCGAAGATGCCTCCTCGGGCACTTCCACGGCATCGATCAAAGCGTCCTCGATATCTTGGTGATCCGCTACCGCTAGTGCGCCAACCAGGTGTGCGACCCGCTCGAAACTCGCGCGCGAATACGGCAGCCGTTCAAACTCCTGCGCCGTCGCTTGCGCCTCCCTCGACGTGCCTTGCTGCACTGCATAGCTCATCGCCCGCGCCGTCCGCGGCAACCACCCGTCTCCCACCACTCCCGCGCGCAAGCTAACAGCATCCACCACCCTGCCCCCGGCTGTCCGCCTCGCTCTCCCGATTGCCGGTACAACGATCGCTCCACCGATACTGAATCGATCATTGTGTGGTAGGCCCCCTCGCACCGTCCCACTCTTGTGTACCGAACCCCGCCGATCACTACTGCGGGAACATCAATGTCCAAACTCTTCAAGATTGCGCCGTGGGCTGCTAACTCCGTCCTTGACGCCCCTTCCGCTACCGCCGCTTCCACCGCGGCATAATCCACCGCCTTCCCCACACCCAGTCGATCCACCGCTCGCTGCAGCATAGCCAAATGTTCGGCCATCGCTTTTCCCACTTCAACAAACTGATCCGGAACCTCAATCACCATCTTGGGCATCGCACCTCCGCGTTGGGCAACACTTCGACAGCTTGTTTTATCAGATTTTCGAAGATTTGTCCAGCATGAGAGCCACGCCCCGTACTTCTAGTCGAGAACTTCCCAAGTGCAGTGAAATCCTGCCGCATCCAAATGGCAGCGCTTTGGCGAGTCATCGCCGAAGTCGCGCCGGGACCGTATGCTCGCCAAGGTGGATCCAGGTAGCACCGTGCTCAGCTTCTCCTTCGGGAGTGCCATCATCATGGTCATGGCCATTGTCATCGCAGCCGGGATCTCCGTCTTCGCAAGAGGGGCTATCGTCCCCGATAACGTTCCTCTCCCTCCCTCTGGGGTCTAGATAGTTGACTGGGTCGCCGCCAAAGTACGCATAGCGATTCCAACTGCCAGGATCACTCGGCCCCCCGCTCGCCCTATCCCGATCCGGACTCGTGAACCTCCCATAAACACTCGAATAATACCGTTGATCCGCACAATCCAACTGAGTCGAAGGATCGTGGTAGTAAGTGGCAAACCCATCGCCGCCACCCGCATTACTACTCGCCCATCGTAATTCTCCCCATACGGATGATTCGCGGGACTCGCGTTTCCTCTCGCTGACTCCAGTCGATCGCGCGCGACCACAGGCAGCACCTTTCGTCCCCCGAGATAGGCCGATTCCGAGTTGCGATTCATCTGCATCGCATACCCCTGCCAACTTACCCCGTACTCGCCATCACCTTCTCATTCACGCCGTAGAAGAAGTAAGTCTCGCCCCCGTTATTCTGCTTATAGATCCGCTTATTCGACGGGTCCTATGCGTACTGCTCATTTCCCGCCGCGTCCACGCTTACCAGCCGGTTCTCCATATCATAGCCCCAGTAGTAACCCTGATACAGGTTGCCATTCCCGTCGTAGTACCAGCCGTTCGGTAGGCCAGCCACATGGTTTGTCATCGGATCCACCAACATATTGAAACTCCCGCTCTTCGCGGTCATGTTGCCAAATCCATCGTAAATGTAGCTCTGAGTCCAACCGCTCGCGGTGGCTCCCGTCAGCCGCTTCAACATATCATATTGATACACAACCGTCTCACCCGTTCCTTCCGTAATCGATGAGACCTGGCCGTTTTTCTGCCCCGCCGGGTAGTTATATTGTTCCGAAAAGTATTGCGGAGGCAGCCCTTCGTGATAGGAGACCGAGGAAATGGAGGTAAGGTTCATTTGGTTGTATCCCGCGAGTTTCAACTGCAGACCCGGTATAGTTCTCCGGGTCCGAGCCGTACGTGATATTGTTTTATCTGATCGCCTCGCAGTATTGCACCCCGCTAACCTGCGCGGCATTAGGTCCAAACGGATCATTGGGACCCCAGTTCATTCCGATCGGGCATGACTCCCTCGTCGGCCAGATTGGGTTCGATTCGCAAAAATGATCGGGCCTCCTGGCCGCCCCCTCCGCCCATCTACGCAGATTGTTTTCCGTTTATTATCGGCGTTTATCAGGTGCCGCGAGGCTTTCTAGCGCGCAAGTAACGCGCCCTCTAACAATTTCGCCTCAACGGATCCAATCACTTACGCCGCTTACCCGCCAGAGCGAATAACCTGAATAGTATTGTGAAGACAGAAAGGGATATCTGCGCTTATGAACTATCGAAATCGCTGGAAAATCTGGAAAATAAGGAAGACATCGCAACTCGCGAATTCAAAAAAAGCCGTTTGCGTCATCTCCGCCATATATCGCTTCGTATTATCTTACTCTTGTCCATCGATTCCCCTGGGCGGATTGGGTTTGGTCCGCAAAACCGGCGTTCAGGTCATTGTCGCTAACACGAAGTTTGAATTTTGGCGCTTTTGCGTCACCGCTCTCGCCGCCCAGCTACCGGCCAGTTTCAAAAAGCGGCACTCTGCGTCACCGCCGAACTGCCGGTATCCCTATTCCGCAACCTGGCGCGATTCGCCAAAAACGCCTCGTTTGCCTCCCTACCCCACCACCCAGTTTCAAAAACCCGCACTTTGCGTCACCGTGGACTTCTGCTACAATCCCGTACGCGTGACCCCTCGCTACGTTCAAGTTCATTCACGCGACAATGTCGCGATCATCGTAAATCCCGAAGGCGTGCCCGGCGGCGCGGTTTTCGGCAGCGGTCTTATGGCACGTGAAAGTGTTCCCCAGTCGCACAAAATCACTCTGCGCGAGATTGCGTCCAGTGAACCGGTAATCCGCTATGGGCAGATTATCGGGCACGCGCGGCAGGCGACGCCGGCCGGCGCGTGGGTGCGCGAGGACATGCTCGATCTGCCGTCCGCGCCCCCGCTCGATTCACTTTCGCTGGCCACAGCCATCCCCGCCCCACTTTCGCCGCTTGAAGGACATACGTTTGAGGGATACCGCAATGCCGACGGCTCCGTCGGAACCAAGAACATTCTCGGTATCACGACGACCGTACAATGCGCGGCTCCCACAGTCGATTACGCAGTGCGGCGCATACGGGAGGAGATTCTGCCGCGCTTTCGCAATGTGGATGCCGTGGTTGCGATCAACCATACCTACGGCTGCGGCATGGCAGTCGACGCTCCGGGCGCCGCCATTCCTATCCAAACACTGCGGCATATCAGCCAGCATGCGAATATCGGCGGGTCGCCGCTGATCGTCAGCCTCGGTTGCGAGAAACTGCAACCTTCGCGTCTTTTGCCCGAGCGGCAGTTGCAGCCTTTTCCTACGCAACTGCCTGTTCTCGATAGCGAGCCCTACGTAATTCGCATGCAGGATGAACAGTTGCGCGGGTTTGGCAGCATTATCACCGCGATCATGAACGCCGCCGAATTGCGGCTGGCAGAATTGGACAGGCGAACGCGGGTCACCTGTCCCGCGTCCGATCTGGTGGTAGGACTGCAATGCGGCGGCAGCGACGCGTTCTCGGGAGTAACCTGCAATCCTTCAGTGGGCTACGCGGCGGACCTTCTGGTGCGCGCCGGCGCGACGGTGATGTTCTCCGAGGTGACGGAGGTTCGCGATGCCATACACCTGCTGACACCGCGAGCGATTAACGCGGACGTGGGGCGCGCGCTTATCCGAGAAATGGCATGGTACGACGAATATTTGCGGCGCGGATCGGCCGATCGCAGCGCGAATCCAACGCCAGGCAACAAGCACGGGGGGCTTTCGAATATTGTCGAAAAGGCTCTGGGTTCGATTGCAAAATCCGGTAGTTCGGCAATCATGGCTGTCGCATCTCAAGGGGAAAAGGTCCGCGCCAAGGGTCTGGTGTTCGCGGCAACGCCGGCCAACGATTTCGTGTGCGGCACGCAGCAGCTCGCGTCGATGAATATGCATGTCTTCACGACAGGCGAGGGGTCGCCATACGGATTGGCGCTTGCACCCGTGGTGAAGGTTTCTTCGCGGACGGCGCTCGCGGAACGTTGGTACGACCTGATCGATATTGACGCGGGACGCATCGCCACTGGTCACAAGACCATCGAGGATGTCGGCTGGGAGATTTTTCGCCTGCTGCTCGATGTCGCAAGCGGACGCAAGAAGACATGGGCGGATCACTGGGGGCTGCATAACTCGCTCGCGCCATTCAACCCAGGACCGATTACGTAGGGGCGTGATATTCCAACGCCACGCTATACTGAGCGGTTTAATGCTAAGAGTTCGCTTTGCTCCGTCGCCGACCGGATTTCTGCACATCGGCAGCGCCCGGACCTTCATATTCAACTGGCTTTACGCCCGCCGGAATAAGGGCACGATGATCCTGCGCATCGACGACACCGATGTCGAGCGCAACACCGAGGCATCTCTTCAATCCATCTTCGACGGACTGCACTGGCTCGAACTTTCGTGGGATGAGCAGTATCGCCAGTCTGAGCGGCTTGCGCTCCATAAGCAAGTTGCCGAAGCGATCTTCCAGCGCGGTATGGCGTATCGCGACTTTACGCCGGCCGATCACGAGGAAGGCGAGAGGTCGCGAGCATCCGGTCCGTGGTTGTTCAACGCCGGCATGCGGGAGTTGAGCGCTGAAGAGAGCGATCGGCGGGCAGCAGCGGGAGAGAAGTTCGTGCTCCGATTTCCGCGTCCCGCGCGAAACTCGCGACGCCGTCCGATTCACTGACAGCGTCTACGGCGAACAGTCGAAAGCTACCGCGGACATCGAGGACTTCGCGCTCCTGCGCAGCGACGGCATGCCGACGTATCACCTGGCATCCTGCGCCGACGATGCCGATCTCAAGATCAGCCACATTATTCGCGGTCAGGACCATCTCTCGAACACGTTCAAACACATCCTTATCTTCGAAGCCGCAGGCGCCGCTCTCCCCGTATTCGCTCATCTGCCTTTGCTGGTCGCTCCGGACGGCGCAAAACTATCGAAGCGCAAGCACGGCCCAGTGGTCAGCGTGACTACTTATCGCGACGCCGGATTCCTGCCGCACGCTTACGTAAACTTCCTCTGTCTGCTTGGCTGGTCCCCCAAAGATAATCGCGAGCAGATGAAGCTCGAAGAACTGATCGAGGTGTTTTCGTTCGAAGGCATCAATCGTAGCAACGCGGTGGTCAACTTCAACGAGGAAGATCCGATCGATCCCAAAGCGCTTTGGCTGAACTCGCAACATCTTCGCGCGATACCGGTCGAATTGCTGGTCCCGCGGGTTAAAACGGAACTTGCGCAGGCCGGCCTTACGCCGCCCTATGACGACGATTGGCTGCGCTACACCGTCGACCTGTTGCGCGCGCGATATTTCACGCTCAAGGATTTCGCCACTCGCGGCCGCGCGTATTTCGCCGAGGATTTCCCTACAGAACCCGACGCGCTCGCGAAGCTCAATGCTCCCGGCACGCGCGAAGGACTACGCAAATTGGCTGAGAAGCTCGCCGCAAATCCGGAGTTTACGGAGGCTAGCGTGGAAGCGGACTTGCACACACTTGCCGGAGAGATGGGTGTGAAAGCGGGTCTCCTGATCAACGGAGCGCGCGCGGCGCTCACCGGACAATCTGTTGGTCCCAGCGCCTTCCATCTTTTCGTGGCAATTGGACGGGATCGCGCCATCAAGCGCTTGAGCGCGGTATGAAGATCCTGGGCATCGGAGGCATCGGCGGAGATGCCGCATCCGTCGTGTTAAGCGATGGCGTCATCACGGCGGCCATCGAAGAATCCAAATTGTCCCGCGGCCACCGGCATGGCGGCCTTCCGATGTCTTCCATCGCCGAATGCCTCCGGCTTTCAAACCTGACTCCGAATCAGATCGACTATGTTGCGCTGGTCCGGCCCCGCGCGGCCGAAGCACGGATGCACCTCACCATCCGCGATTATTTTCCGTGCAGCCGGCTCACGCTGGTGGAGCATCATAGCGCGCATGCCGCATCGGCATTTTTCGCTTCGCCGTTCAGCGAAGCCACGGTGCTCACGCTCGACCGCGCCGGCGATCTCCGCTGTGGAGCCAGATGGCACGGCGAAGGAAAACATCTCACCCTGGAGTCCGAGTTCTTCTATCCAGATTCGCTCGGCGATCTCTACGGCCGCGTAACCGAACTGCTGGGCTTCCGCGCACGTTCCGATGAACACAAAGTGCAGTGGATGGGCGCATCGGGCGACGACCGTTTCGTCGGATCTGTTCGAGGAAATTATCGGAACACCGGCAGCGGGTCCTCGATTTGACCGTACATTTTTTGACGATGCCCGCCTCTCTCATGGCGGATTCAGCGCGGCTTTTTACGAGCGGCTCGGACTCAAAGACCCGGAGCCCATACCGGAGGCCCTCAAAGCGCACGTCGCATCGGGCGCACAGCGCGCCATCGAGCAGACAGTGATCGCATATGCCGGCGAGGCGAAAAATGTGTGTCTCGCCGGCGGATTGGGAATGAATGCGCTGTTGGTTGCCGCGCTGGAGAACTGCGGCAAATTTGCAGGCGTGTTTGTGCAGCCTGCCTCGGGCAACAACGGATCGGCACTGGGAGCGGTCCTCTATACGTGGCATGAATTGCTAGGTCAGACAGATCGCGCGAGCATCGGGAATTACTGTCTTGGGCCGTCATACAGCGCACCTGAGATCAAGCAGGTGGTCGAGAACTGTAAGCTGCGCTTTCGCTATCTCGCTCACCACCGACGAACTGGTGGACGCGGCCGTGGAAAGCCTGAGCGACAACAAGATCGTCGCGTGGATGCAAGGGCGCATGGAATTCGGGCCGCGCGCTCTCGGCAATCGCAGCATCCTGGCGTCGCCGCTCGATCCCTACTCGACTGAGAACCTCAACACATTCATCAAGCATCGTGAAGGCTTCCGCAAGTTTGCCGCGTCGGTGCCGGCGGAAGTGGCGTACGAATATTTCGAGACCGGATCGAATGCGCGGTTTCTGGCGACAGTCGGGCAAGTCCGCCTCGCGTATCGCGATCAGTTCGCGGGCGCGCTGCTCGCGGGAGACCTGATCCGCGTCCATGCCGTGTCCCGCGAGGATAACCCGCTTTATTGGAAACTGCTCCATCGGGCGCGAGAGAAGACCGGTCTGCCGGTCCTGTACAACACGTCTTTCAATCTTTTCGGTGAACCGCTGGTGTGCACGCCTCGCGACGCGGTGAGGAGCTTTTACTCGTCCGGCATCGACGCGCTATTCGCCGGCAATTTCATGCTTCAGAAATGATCGGGATACATGCTTGTGATCTGATCGTAGCCGTGAAGGGTTACTCTATTGTAAGTGTTCGTAAACAAAATGGCGCAGTCCAGAGCCGAAGTTGATTCAGGAAAAGTAGGACATATGTTCAACAGCGAATTAAATTACTACGAGCAACCAGTTGCCATCACGGTTGCGGCCGGTTTGCATGCCTGCTTTTCGGGATGGCGGTGTTCTAGATGACGAGTGCTTCTCCCACGGTGGAGAGAAACGAGGTCCGGGAACTCAAGGGCCGCACGAGGCGCCTCTACGATCTGGTTGCACAGGTCTATCCTCTTTCGACGAAGCTCTTCCATGCCGAGGCGCATAAAATGCTGCTCTCGCTTGCGGGTATTCGCGACGGGATGCGTGTACTCGAGGTGGCTACCGGATCGGGTGAGTTGTTCCGGCGGCTGGCGGATTTGAATCCGCGAGGTATGACATGCGGGGTGGATCTTGCACCCAACATGGCGGCGCGGACGCAGAGGACAGCCCGCAAACAAAGCCCCGGCTCACGGGTCGATTGCTCGGCAGTGGATTCGAGCCGCATGCCGTTTCGCGATGGCGCGTTCGACGCGGTGGTTTCGTGTTATCTGCTAGAGCTGCTGGGGAAGGAGGATTTGGCTCGGACTGTGGGCGAGTTTCATCGCGTGCTGCGGCCTCGGGGACGGCTCGCGCTCGTGCTCGTTGGTCAGGATGTGCCGGCCTTTAACGCCGCGCATCGCTTTGCCGGAACGCTGGTGCCCGCGTTCTGGGGCAAGCAGATGGAAGCCAACTTTTCCGGGATGATGCACGGCTACAATTTCAAGGTCGAGCACGACCGCCGGGTGCGGCAGGGATTCTATCCCTCTCGCGTGCTGATCGCTCGCAAGTAGCGAATTACGGCAGCCAATTTCCGTCGGTCATTCTCCGTTCAACCTTGCCGTTCTTGTCGAGCAACACCAGATCGGCGGGCTGACCGGCGGCGATCTCCGTTACCGGCGCATCCGCTTTGACGACGCGATCGGCGCCGTCGATGCGCTCGCTATCCTGTGGAATCGGTGTGGTCGGGCGCGGCCCCACGGCGCGGATGTGCTTTCCGTCGATCACTACCACAGCATCGGGAATCTCCGCGGTCCCGTTAACGAGCGTGGCACCCACTATCACCTTGACGCGACCCCTGCCGGAGTTGGAACATCCGCATGCCAACGCGACCCACCCAAACGCGAGGGCCCACGACGCACGCCGCATCCACACCGTCTACACTTTCTCCGCGTCAGGGTGAACGTACGGCGCGCGATAGGGCCGCCGCAGCATGCGAGTGGCCTCCTCATCGCCTATCACGCGATGCGTCTGAGGATCGTACTTGAGTTCGCGTCCGAGCTTCAATGCCATGTTTCCAAGAATGCAGCTTGATGCCGAGATGTAGCCTTGCTCAATGTCCGACACCGGCTTGTCGCGCCGGTCGATGCAGCTCAGAAAGTTCTGCATATGATAGCGGACCGCAGGGGCGACATGCCGCTCCAGATCCTTTTCGGTGCGGTCTTCCGGGAACTGCTCGTACTCGTAAGTCACGTCTTTGTGGATGGCCTCGCCCTTTACCGGATGGAAATCGTACCCGTAGACCCCGGCTTTCAGTGTGCCTTTATCTCCGTACAGAGTAGCGCCCCACTGATTCTTAGTATCCGGATCGGGCGCGTCTCCCCACGAGCGATGCTGCCAGATCACCTCCATGTCGTCGTAGCGGAACGTCACCGTCTGCGTATCGGTGATATTCGCCTTGCTTTCTTTGTCCACCAGAATCCCGCCCGCGGACGAAACGCTTTTCGGCCATTCGAGCCCGAGCATCCAGCGCGTCATATCGAACATATGGACGCACATGTCGCCGACAATTCCGTTGCCGTATTCCATGAATGCGCGCCATCTCCTGGGATGTGTGAACGCACAGAAGGGACGCATCGGGGCAGGACCAGTCCAGGTCTCGTAATCGAGATTGGCGGGCGGCGCGGTATCGGGAGGGTTTCCCGTCGCGCGCATGTGATAGTAGCAGTAAACTTCCACCAGCGCGACTTTGCCCAGCTTGCCCGCTTTCACGATTGTTCACGCGCTTCGGCGAGATGCGGAGTGCTGCGCCGCTGCATTCCCACCTGCACCACGCGATTGTATTTGCGCGCCGCCGCCAACATCGCGCGGCCCTCTTCAATGTCTACGCTGATCGGCTTCTGGCAATACACGTCGAGGCCGGACTTCACCGCCTCGATCATCGGCAGCGCGTGCCAATGATCTGGTGTAGCGATCAGAACCATATCCAGATTTTTCTCCGCCAGCATTTGCCTGTAATCGGAATAGAGGCGCGGCACTTTCTTCGAGCGCTGCCGGCCGGCGACGATCTCGCCCGCTTCGTGCAGCATGTTTTTGTCCGTATCGCATAGCGACACTACGTCAACCGGGGCCACCTGGATCAGCCGCAGCAGATCGATCTTCCCATACCATCCAGTGCCGATCAGACCGACGCGGCGGACCTTGTCTTTATTGAATACCCGTGGCTGCGTAAACACGGGACTCTGCACGAAGGACTGCCCCTGCGCTGCGGTTTGTGCCGCTAATCCGGCTACGCCGGCGGCCATGAATTGACGGCGATCCATATTCACTTCTCCTTTAAGTAACGTCGCCCGACATTGTACTAGAAGTTGCGACTCGCAATGAGTTGCGCCATCAGTTCCCAGTGGGAACCCTCTCCGCATGCGCAATGACGAGGACGTCAATCATGGCTTTCTGCGATTCCAGTCTGAGCCCGAGTTGGTCTTCCAGCGCGCGCTGCCAAATCGTGAATGGGTCGGTTCCCTGGTCCGGTCTTAGACGCAAACCGATATCGTACACGCCTTCAATTCCGGTCCTGTTCACCACCGGAATAGGTGCGCCGCGGGCTCGCGAGGGAGTTCCCGGATCGTCCAACAAGGGAATGGTGAGTTGAATGGCCAGAACATTGCTGAACTCGGACATATCGCCATGAAATTTCCAACTGGCTGTCTCGTTGCCGTTCGCCGTTTGCGGCAACTTCGGGCCGTTCTTTGTTATGACCAGCGCATAAACCCGGCTCTCCCGCTGTTCGGTGCGGATTTCGAGTTTGAAACGAGCAATCAGCAGCGCCCGCAGCATAAGCCTAAGCTGGGATAAGCTTGCCGGACTGTCGGCCTTCGCCTCGATATCGTATTCATCCGTGTTGAGCCAGGCGGGACCTCCGGTGATCTGGGAATACGGCACTTGCCATGCTTCGAAGATCAACCTTTTCAAGGTAGCGTTACGAGCGACAAACCTGCCGGGATCGGTCGTGATATTCCCATCGCGTCCGGCGACGACCTTGCTGGCCTTGACCGACGCGACCTCGAAAGACGGCGCATCCGCCGCCGCCGATTGCCCGGAGGAGGATGCCGCCAGGCACAGTAGTGCTAGAGGAGGAACAGCACGGCGCATAATTCGACATCTCAATCGTATCGCTGTTGCCGGCGGCGGAAGAAAAACACCAAACCGGCCAGCGCGCTTCCGAGCAGAAGCAAGCTTCCCGGTTCCGGGGTGGCTGCTGCGGGCGCCGTATTGAATTGAGTGACCAAACCCGTGGAGTCCCCTCCCACGATATTCGTCGGTCCAGAGAACACGTTGTAAGCGCGGCTGAATTGAGCGCCACCATTCGACTGCGTGTAGAGGCCGAGACCTCCGGGATTATTGGGGCCGCCCGAGATGCTGATTTGCAATAGGAGATTGCCCGCCAACGGATTGTAGTTAAACGTTTGCGAGAAATTGATATTGAAGAAACCGCCCGTGACAGGGCCGCTCAATGCGCCGGCAAACTCCTGGATATCATTCGTAGCCGGTTGATAGAGCGCAAACGATCCGAGTGCAGCTGTGGTCGTTGATACGTCCACGGTGTAGTTCGCGGCCGTGATGCTGGAAAAGTTTTGTCCGAAAAACGTGACGCCGCTCAGCCTCAGAGGATTTGATCCGAAATCCGAACTCGAATAAATTTGCTGATATGTTCCGCGGGTTACGTCCTCGAAGGGCATGGCGTTCGTGGAATCGGCCGAACCGATCGTGATGGTGGCTGCTTGAGCCTGGCACATCGCCGTCAGCGCGATGGCTCCTACGACTAACGCGTTCCGGTAAGTTTCAAAAAGGCGCATGGTAATTCTCCTCAACCGTGCAAGCGACGTTCAGTCCGGAATCCCCTCACCGCTTCGATCAGCGCCACGGGCGTATAATCGCACAGGAGTAATTCATGTCGTTCGAAATTCCACGCCGCACATTTCTTGGCGCGTCCGCGATGCTCGCCGCTGGCGCAACTGCGTATGCAGCCGCCGAGCCGAAAACAGCCCATGTCAAACTCGGGATCTGTTCTTATTCGTTTGGTAAATCCAAACTGGCCGATGCCATGGATACGATCAAGGGTACCCGCGTCCGCTACATCAATATCAAACCGGAATTTCATTTGCCGTATGACAGTTCGCCGGCGCAAATCGCCGAGATGAAGAAACTGCTCGACGACAACGGCCTCATCCTGGTTGGAACAGGCGCAACGTACCTGACCAAGCCGGACATGGGCGAGATCCGCCAGCGGTTCGAGTTCAATAAGGCGCTCGGGTCACCGCTGATCGTAATTGGCCCCACAGTGGAGACGCTGCCGATGATTGAGAAGTGCGTTAAGGAATACGACATCAAGGTCGCCGTTCACAATCACGGCCCATCGGACAAGCACTTCCCGACGCCGCAATCGGCGCTGACGGCAATCAAGGGTATGGATGCGCGCGTGGGCCTCTGTATGGATATCGGGCATACGATGCGCTCCGGAGTTAATCCCACGGAAGCCGCGAAGATGGCGGGCGTACGAATGCTGGACCTTCACACGAAGGATGTCCGTATGGTTGACGGGAAGTGGGTCTCCGCGGATTGCGGCGATGGCGATATCGATATCCCCGCGCTGTTCCGGCAACTCGTGAAGCAGGGATTTCAAGGGAACTGCAACCTTGAGTATGAGGTCGCGGGACCGGCAAAGACCTTGGTATCCAGCGGTCGATGGCGTACTTGCGCGGTGTCGCGGCCTGCGTATAGTGCGCTGTTATAATCTGCTGAGTCAATGTACCCGCGGTTCACCATCAAGCATCCGTTCAGCGCAGTACTGCCCGGCCGCCGGGCTGGCGTGTTTGTGCCGCTGCTTTGCCTGACGACTGCGGCTTGGGCTGGAAAAGAGTTTATCAACCGCAATCTCGAAACCGCGCTCACTCCGGATGGGTTCATCTCGATCGCGCTCGCGCAAGATTCGCAGACGGCCCAGATAATACTTCACAGTTGGACTCAAGCGGGACTGCTGCCGTATGCTTTCTTCAGCCTGGGACTGCAGTTTCTATGGCTGGTGAGTTTTTCCACTACGCTGAGTTTCGCGTGCGTGTGGGCTTCCCAAAAAATGATGATCGAGGACTGGGTCGAAATCGGGAAGCTGCTTGCCTGGACGCAGTGGATGGGTGCTCTGGTAGGCGCAGCCGCCGGCATCACAGTTGGGTTCCTCTTGGGCGGCAGGCTGGAATCGCCATGGCCGGCATTCGCGTATTGGTTTACGCTTTATGAGCTTTTGGCGTTTGCGTTCGGTGCTGCTTATGCCGCCGGCGGATTGGTCGTGCGCGAATTGCCCCGTGGATTCCGCTCATTCTATATGCGTCATTAGCGTGGCTAGACGACAGGTGCAATGCCCCACTTCTTTTTCAGCTACGCGATCGAGAATGCGAAGGGAGGATATCTCAACCGCTTTCTAGACGACCTGAGAAACGAAGTCTCCGAATTGCTACCCTGCACGTTAAAGGAAGCCTGCTTTTATGATGCGGCGCAGCTTCCGGGCGAAGATTATCCAGTCAATATCCAGCAGGCGTTGGCTACTAGCCGCGTCATGATCTCCAATTATTCGCCGAACTATTTTCAGAAGCCGTATTGCGGTAAAGAGTTTGCAGTTTTTCGGGACCGGATCGCGATTCACCGTAAGAATAATCCGGGCAGTAATCCGGCATCCATAATACCTATCCTTTGGCTGCCTAGCGCGGAGCATATTCCTTTCACCGTGCGCAAATTTTTCGTCAGCCGCGATCCCGAGTCGCTCTACGAAAAGGAGGGTCTGAAATACATTCTGGAACAGGGAGTGGATGACGGCCAACGGCGCGCCTGGTACGCGCAATTCAAGCGCGCTATAGCTCGGCAGATCATTGAGACCGCACGTAACACTCCTCTGGCTCAGCTTCAAAATCTGAACTGGGGCCTCCAACGGAACGCATTTGAGCCGCGCAAGCCCCGCGTTGTGGACAATCCGGCGGATCTCAGGGCGGGTCCGAAATCAGCGACCTTCCTATACGTTGGCGATACCCGATTGGGAATGGACCGAGGGCGCTCCGTACGCGCCGCCGCCGCAAAACACCGCGGGCTTCGTATCCGCCGCGGTCGCGGAAGACAAAGAGGTAGAGCAGCCGCAGAAGATTCCATTTGATCCGGCTTCGTCCATCACGTTTTCCGCGCTCGACAAGCTGCGGGAAGGCGATGGCCGCGTGGTGGTGTTGATCGAGCCGACCTCGGTTAAAAACAACGAGTACCGAAAATGGCTGGCGGATTACGACGAGCGCCGTTATCGCCACTGCGCCACCGTGGTAGTGGGACCGGGCGGGACGGACGACACAGTCTTTCGTAATTCGAAATCGAGCGATTTATTTTTCAATACCAACAACGTGGAAATGCTCGGGCTCAGGATCGATGAGAGCCTGGAGAAGCTGCAAATCGCACTCTCCAGCAGTGGCTCGGCAAAACGAAACATGCCGGTGGGCGGTGCGATGCCGTCCCTGTGAGCCCGCATGCCAGAGATCATTACGTTCTACTCGTACAAGGGTGGCACCGGACGCTCCCTCGCTCTCGCCAACATGGCCTGGCTGCTGGCTGCGATCGATCGCCGCGTGCTGGTGATCGATTGGGATATGGAGGCGCCCGGGCTGCACCACTATTTTCGGCCCTTCCTGCCCGATCCTACTCTTAGCGGTTATGGCGTGAAGGGCATGATCGATATTGTTCTCGATTATGCCTCCGAGGCAGTCACACCGTCGCATGCGGAAGGGGAGAAGCGACGCGGAAACGAGAGCGCGGATTGGATGATGCCGTATGCCAATGCCGGCCAGCACGCAATCCCGTTGCGCTGGCCAGGCGGCGAACGGCTGCAGATCGGTGAGCGCGGGTCTATCGCTTTTCTTCCTGCTGGCCGCCAAGACGCGCTGTATCCGAAGCGCGTCAATTCGTTCGACTGGAAGCACCTTTACGAGGAGTTGAACGGACGGGCGTACTTCGATGCCATGCGCGCGTCGTTTGCGGCGTATGATTATGTGCTGATCGACAGCCGCACCGGGGTCAGCGACACGGCGGGTATCTGCACGATACAGATGCCCAACAAGCTGGTGATATGCTTCACGCTCAATAACCAAAGCATCGGCGGAGCTGCGAACGTTGCAGCCACTATCGCCGCTGTCCGCCCCGATATGCCGATATACCCCGCGGCCTTTCGCGTTGACGGATCGGAACGCGACAAACTCAACCAGCGCCGCGATTATGCACAGAAGATATTTCAGTCGTCGCTTGACCGGCTCAGCGAGATCCAGTCGATCCGCGACTTCAAGTCATATTGGAAGCAGATGGAGGTCCCCTACTTCCCGATCTATGCTTACGAGGAACTGCTCTCGCCGTTTCGAACGCTTCCCGGAACGTTACGGTTCGCTACTGCCGGCCTTCCAGCAAATCACCCAAATAATTACCGGCGAATGGGCGGTGACGCGCGCCGTTCCCATATGAGCCAAGCGTCGAGCAGCGGGAGGCGGTGGTGCAGATCTACGAACAGCCGCCGGGTTCGGTGCCGCGCGCCGTGATGGAAGGGAAAGAAAACCGTCACTTCGAGCTTTCGGCTGTGGTTGATGGCTGTGCTGTGGGTGGCGCTCGTGGCGGTGCTGGTCTTCGAGACTGATCGAGTTATCTCCTTATCTTCGCCCGAGAGTGTTCTGGGGCGCGCACTGGTGCAGTATGCGCAGGCGCATGGGGCTGATGTCGGCGAGGCTTCGGCTGCGTTAGCCGCAGCGGCGGGTTTGCCCGTGCCTCCCGAGGCGGAGCAACTTGCTCGTCAAGCTTGTGTCGCAAGGCGTCCCTTCAGCGACGGTGCCTGGCAATTTCGATCATGCGGCTCTCAGCCCGGACAATGTTACGGTTGCTATGACCAAGGGAAATGTCCTTAGCATCGTCAATCTTTCGACATCCTCGTCACGGTCTACCACCGTCCCGTTGCCAAGTCGCGGGCTGGAATTCAGCAGCGATGGTTCCAAGTGTATCCTGTTTGGATCTTCGCGAGCAGATGTTGTGGATGCCGTTACGTTGAAGGTGCTTTGGGGCATTGCTCCGCCTCCTTCTGGCGCGAACGTTATTGACAGTGCTTTGAGTCCAGACGGCAACCGGTGGGCTTTGCTGATAATGATAGGTAAGATCTCCTACATAAAAACCTACAACCTCGGCGCCCAGCAGGAATTGACGCTGTCTGCAACGTTTCCGGATACCCGCGCGCCAATGAGCGTACAACTGGCGGATAAAGGGCTAAGCCCTGACGCCAATTCGGTGGCAATTAGTGATAGGAACACCATTGCGGTCTGGGCAATCCCTTCGGGCAAACCGATCATTCCGGAACGTAAGCTGCCAGGCTCGGAGAATATCGTCGCAATGGCCCTCAATTCCTCATATAACAAGGCCTTGTTGATTTCCACGAAGTCGGCGCGAGTGATGGATTTATCCACCGGCGCGCTAGGGGCCAGTATTCCGTTGCAACAAAACCCGTCGAATATCGCCCTATCGCCAAAGGGCGATACCGCCGCAATTGCATATCCGAGTGGAATCGTGGAAGTGTACTCTGCAAACGGATCGAAGATCCGGCAATTAGGGCGAGACGGGCAACCGCTTCGCGATCTGGGCTTCAGCGCCGACGGCAAATTCGTTTTCGCTCTGACAAATTCCGGTTTTCATCTTTGGCCGCAGAAAATGTGCGAGGAAAACCCATCTCGAAATGGCCCCAATTATCTGATTACCTGAAAGCTACGCGCGGCACATGCATGACCACGCAAATCAGGCAGTCAATCTACGGAGAGACTCCAGATGCCGCACGCCAGGCGGTGACCAAGTGCCTCTCAAACAAATAGCACAATCTCCTCTTGACATGTGACCAAAAGGTCACCTAATATAGAGCTCATGGATGACGTGTTTAGAGCCCTCGCGGACCCGACACGTCGAAGCCTTCTCGACGAGCTTTTCAAGCACGACGGGCAGACCCTTAGCGCGCTCGAGGAACGCCTGCCCATGACGCGTTTCGGAGTCATGAAACACCTGAAGCTGCTGGAAAAGGCGGGCCTCGTCGTTACCAGACGGCGCGGGCGCGAAAAGTTGCACTTCCTCAATGCCATCCCGATTCGGCTCCTCCACGACCGATGGGTAAGCAAGTACACCGAACCTTGGGTCGCGGCGCTGAGCGGCCTCAAACAAGAACTGGAGAAAAAGACGATGCAAAAAGTATTCGAAATTTACATAAAGACCACACCCGAGCGCCTCTGGAAGGCTATTACCGATACAGAGATGAGGCGCAAGTATACGTTCGGAGCGGTCGTCACCTCGGACTGGACACCCGGCTCCCGCTACCAGGGGGTCGGCGGCGCGTCGACGATCTTCGAAGGCGAAAATCTGGAAGTCGATCCCCCGCGACGGCTCGTGCAGAGTTTCAGAGCTTTGTGGGGAGAGGACGTCAAGAGCGAGGGCACCTCGCGCGTGACATGGGAGATCCAGCCCATCGGCGATTCCTGCCTGCTCAAGGTCACTCACGATCAATTGCGCGAGGGCGCCAACGATCAGCTCTACGGCGGATGGCCGATGATTCTGTCCGGAATCAAGACGCTGCTTGAGACGGGCGAGATGCTCACCACACCAGGATCGCTGCGATGGATGGAAGCCTCCAAGGGGTGAGCGATCAGCGAAGTTCCACCAGTTCGTATTCTTCGAGCAATGGCACGGTAAAGGCGCTGTATCCCGCACGTTGGGACAGCGCCAACTCCTTTCCCGACCGGATCGCTTTCGCAGATTGGAAGTTTCCCTTCACCGCGACCTCAATATTGCTCATCGGAATCGCATTGAAGTAAGCCGTCTCAGAATGGCCTGAGATGTTGACGAGGTGGACCAGGTGATGGTCGCCCTGTTTCATCAGCGTGATATCCACGAGGCGATGAGCATTGGTCTTCAACTGCCTACCCTGCGGCAGCATGTTATCGATCAGATCATGCATCAATCCGGCGTGCGCTTCCGAACTGTGCATGTAGTAGAGCGTTCCTAAATCCCAGGGCAGCCACGCGACGGTTCCGTTGCCGAATTTCTTGATGATGAGGCCGGGGAAGTCCGTGTCTTTCCAATCTACATGGACAAGTTCGGGTGGGCCGTACATCGATGGCGGGATAAAAGTCGAGAGGTCCTTTGGCGTCCACCTGCAGATAATCGCCATACATGAACGTCACGTCCGTACTCTTTGAGAGATGGAAACATCTGCTTATCGCGAATTCGGAAATACGCGCCGTCCGGATCCTTCCAGCGCTTCACTACCTTACCCATATCCATGGGCGGCTCGGTTGCGCTCGCGATGATCAGATTGCCGCCGTTGCGAACATACTGATCCAGTTCCTTGGGCGCTTCACCAGTGGTGATCACGAGATCCATGTCGCGTTTTCCGATCCAATTCGATGTCGTCGACTACGCCGAAAGGAACGTGCTCCTCCGAAAGCATGACGGAACATGCCGCGATATGCGTTTTCGGTTCCGTAGCCACGACGGCCTCCGCCAAGTAGCAGAACCCGGCTCTCGGGATACTGACCCACGTAATAGTTTTGGTGATCCTTCAGCCAACGGTAAATGGGCGCGGCGGCTTCAAGCGCAGTACGGTCCTCCTGCTCCAACGTGCCGTGGACGTTGATGGCGGCAGCGCCACCGTTGGCGACGTTCTGCCATAGGCGCGTACGAATCTCCTGCTGACGGCACCATCGCGAATCTCCAGGCGTAATCGATAAACGACATGCACTGATTGACTGCCATCTTTTCGGGATAGGTATTGCGTGCGCGGCTGACGTTGTCGCTCGATGCATAGGGCCACAGCGGCAGCGGACGTTTGACCGCGGTGTTCGATTCAGAAAATACGATGTCGCCGATTTCGGGCGACGTTCCGACCAGCGCGGCGTTGGGACGCTTGTCGCGGATGATCTGGCGAATCGTTTCCGACATGGTCACGGTTGCATCGTGCAGAAAGGCGCGGTAATCGGCGTCTGGCTTGTCCGGCAGGTCGCGGTGGTAACGCTGCGTGGTACAAGCGCTTGCAGTTGTCGCAGTGACAGATGCCGAGTGGATGGCCGCTGTAGTCCGCCGCCGGATTACTGAACATGTTGAAGAATAGTCCGTCGACATCGTACCTGTTCGAGCGCTTCCCGCAGGATCTCCGGCGCTTTCTCCCGATACCATCCGCCGTTCACGCATGCCTGGTACAGACCGTTATAGGGCGCAGGCTCGCCGTCGGCCTTTTTGAAGAACCATTCGGGATGCGCGTCGTAAGCGTCTTTATGGGTCTTGCTGAAATCGAAGCGGCCAATGACGCGAATCCTCATGGGCATGCGCAGCTTTCAGTACCTCGCCGAAGTTGTCATGGCCTTTCGGCATGTACGGACTTACATAGTGATACTGCACTTTGCTGGGATAAAAGGCCGAGATCCCGCCCATTGCCATCAGCAAAGCGTTTCGCGTTGAAATCCGCGATCTCACCGATGAACTTCTCGGGGTCCATGGCGGCATCGGTTTCGCGGAGATTGGTCTGCACCCAACGGATCGGCTCTGTCATCCACCATCCCTGTTCCGCCGCTACAAACGGATGCAATTAAGATACTCATGCGTCGAAATGCAGATTAATTTGTGATAGAAAGTTTCATAATTTTAGCATTCAGAACATATACTTCATCGCGAACTGCAGGATTCTTGGGTTGCCGGCGCTTAAAATCGTGCCGAACGTTGACACGCTGATGTCGCTTCGCCGGATTGCTGAAGTTCACGTGATTGGTAGAGTTGAAGAATTCGAACCGGATCTGTAACCGCTGGGACTTCACGGATTGCGAACGAACGGCTCAGGCCGACGTCGATGTCGAAGAAGCCGGGTCCGCGAAGCGAATTCCATCCCGCATTGCCAAATGTGCCGACCGGGTTCTGAGCAAAGGCCGCGGCATTCAGCCAGACACGGGTATTCAGGTTACGTACGTAAGGGTCGCTCAGCACGTTGGGCCGGTCCGCCCCTTCGCCAGTGCGGGAATTGTCCACTCCCGTGGTTGGATGTAAATGGGAATCCTGTGTGAGCGGTGAGAATGGGCGAAAGCTGCCAGTTTCCGAGAAACATCTTCGCCCAGCGGTTTTGGAAATCGGGGCTGGCAACGACCAGAGAGCCGATAATGCTGTGGCGCACGTCGTAGTCGCACGCGCCGTAATCGGCATTACGATTTGATGGATTCTGATATAACGGCCCATTGCCAAGATCGTTTACGACAAGTTGCGAATCCTGCAGACAGTGAGAATACGTGTAGCTGGCGAGTAATGTGTAGTTCTGGCCGAACCGATGCTGTGCCTTCAGGATCACGGCGTTGTAATTCGCATTAGCTCCGTCATCCAGCGTATCGATTGCGCCATAATATCGCGCCGGCCGTGGGATTCAGAAGTGCCAAAATGCGGCGCTGATTGACATTCGCCAGAGTCGAGCAGGGGCTTCCGTTGCAATTGCCCGGAATGTATATGCGCGTGGTTCGCATCGTACTGAGCCCAGAGATGTGTACTCTTATTGCCCAGTAATTCGCGGAGAGCAGCCAGTCTCTGCCCGCTTGAAATTCATAACTCGCGCCCCATTGCTGAACATAAGTCGGTTGGGTATTCAGCGGGAAATTGATATAGACGCCTGCTGCCGGGAAGAATGCATCCTTGGCAGGAGGAAGAGGCGCGGGGAACGGGTTGCCGCCGGGATAACCGGCATAGGGATCTGCCAGTCCGCCTGCCGGACTCGGAGTGGTTATTTTGTTGCCCCATGGAGGCGCATCCGCGTACTTGGCATTGAAAAACGAATTGGGCCGGTCGTAGAAGATCCCGTACGAAGCGCGGATACTCTGCTTTGAATTACCCCGCGGGTCCCAAGCCAAGCCGACGCGCGGCGAAAAGTCCGAGTACTTATTGTTGATGTAGCCATTGGGGATTCCCGGGTCGCCATTGAAGAACAGGCCAGGAGGAGCGTTGGTGTACTTCGCCGTTTTGCTACCGGCAATAAAAGCGCTCTGTGAGAAGTAACTGCCGCGGCCAAAAGTATCCCTCTCGGGTAAAAACGGCTCCCATCTCAGACCGATATGGACGTTGAGACGGCGAGTCACCTGATAGTTGTCCTGCGCGTAAATCCCGATATAGTTTTGCCGGAACGCCATTCCGTCGGGCTGGATCTGTGTCAGTGAGGATGGTTTCCCGAGCAGGAAATCGAGCAGCGGGTCTTTGGTGAATTGGCCATTGAAAGCAATGGTGCCGTTAGCGTCGAGTAAGTTGAACTCGTTGAATTGCAAGCGCCCGTAATCCGCGCCAAGCGAGATCTGGTGTTTACCGTGAACGATGTCCAGGCCATCGGCAAACTGGTACACATTGCGATTGAAGTGCGCCGTTGCGCAGTTGCCACATCCGAAGCTGAACGCGCCGGTCACCGACAGATTGATGAAGTGGGGATCGTACTCGTAAACCTTGACGCCGGCATCCGCCAGCGTGAACAGGTTCGAGGCCGCCGAACGATTGTCGCGCAGCCGGGTGCCCGTAACTCGAGCCGTGTTGACGATCGAAGGCGTGATGCTGTAATTGTCGCCCAGCACCAGGGATTGCGAGCGGACCGATTGACCCGCAAGCGTGGTAGTCAAACCGTTCTTGCCGTCGAACAGCGGCGGATTATTAAAATTCAGCAAAAAGTAACGGGAAAAGAAGCTGTTCTTCGAGCTTTGGTTCCAATCCACGCGCCCGATGTACTGGCTTTCGTCGCTGGGATTCGGGATGGCGTAGACAATCTGGCCGCACGGATTGGTGGAGACCGGGAGATACTTCGCGAGGTTCAATGCCTGCGGACTGAATCTGCTGACCGGCACGAAATCATTGGGAAAAGGCTGACCGGTCGAAGGATCGGTTATGGCTCGATGTGCGTGAGTGGACTGGCACGCCGGGGACTCCAGACCGCTGAAATCTCCATTCAGGGCCATCTGGGTGGGAACGAAGCTAATGGATTGGGGAGGCGCAGTGCGGATGCTTGTGCGTTGATAGCCGAAGAATCCGAACAGCTTATCTTTCCTGATCGGCGCGCCAACGGTTCCGCCATATTGATTGCGCCGCAGCGTATCTTGCGAGGCAGCGAAGAAATTCCGCGCATTGAAATCGCCGTTTCGAACGAATTCGAACAGATCACCGTGAATCCGGTTCGTACCCGACTTAGTGATCACGTTCACCACCGTGCCGGGGTGGATGCCGAACTGAGCGGAAAGGCCGTTGGTCTGTACACTGAACTCCTGCAACGCGTCGGGAAAGGGAAACGGCAGGTTTACATTGGAGAAAGTGTCGTTATTGTCCGCTCCATCCATAACGTAGTTGTTGCCCGTGGCCGCGCCCCCGCCGACCGAAATCGCGACCGACCCTGGATAATTCTTGGTCGTTACAAGCGCGTTGGCGCCGCCGAATGAGGCGGTCGGCACGCGAACGGTACCGCCTGCAAGCAGCATCAAATCCGTCGCCTGACGCCCGTTGAGTGGAAGGTCGATGATCCGGCGCTGATTGATGACCTCGGAAATAGAGGTTTCCTGAGTCTGCACCATCGACGCATCGGCCGTGACCTGGACTGACGCGCTGGTGTCGCCCAGGCGGAGCGCAACGTTTACCGTAACCTGATTTCCCACTTCGAGCGTTATGCCGGAGTTGACGAACCGTTCGAATCCCTGGCGGGTGACTTCAAGAGTGTAGTGACCGACTGCCAAGTTTGGGAGAACGTACTCGCCGGCGGACCCGCTTATCGTAGCGCGAACTTGCGCGGTGTCGG
The DNA here is from genome assembly GCA_963767545.1 of Terriglobia bacterium. Lineage (GTDB taxonomy): Bacteria > Acidobacteriota > Terriglobia > Bryobacterales > Bryobacteraceae > CAVVFX01. Next base: position 234,837 of record CAVYEV010000013.1, on the reverse strand, counting down.
TCTGGGTCACCTTCACCTCGGCGCCCGCGACGAGCGCCCCGGTAGGGTCGGTAATCACGCCCGCGATCTGCGCTCCACCCACCGATTGAGCGGACAACGGCCCGGCACAGAGGGCAACGATCGTTGCTGCTTGAATTAGCGTCTCCAAAGCGATATTCTTCATTGCGATCCCTCGCGGCCTTGAGCGCTTACCGCAAAGCAAGGCTATGGGAGTAGCCTATCTCCCGGCGAGTTAAGACGCAAGTTACCAGCCTGCTTCCGAACGGTTCGGCGAACTTTGCTTCGCATGCCATTCCGGCCCTCCATTGTGATACGATCTTCCGCCATGGAGGGTTGATGCGAGGTTACTGGCTATTGCTGTTCATTCTAATTCCAAGCGCGGCGGCACAGACCACGGGGGCGATAGAAGGTACGCTTACCGATCCTTCATCTGCGCCGGTTCCCAATGCTTCGGTCAAGATAACTCAGCCGCAGACCGGCTTCGTCGCGGCGACCCGGACCAACAACACTGGATACTATCTTGTTGGGAATCTGCCTGCCGGAGTTTACGACATCAGCGTGGATCAGCCGGGGTTCAAAGCCTACCGAGTGCAGGGCATTCACCTCGATATCGACACTCAGGTCAGGCATGACATCACTCTGGCAATCGGAAATCTGACGGACTCCGTTACGGTGGTCGCGAGCCGTGCGGAGGTTGAGACTTCGAGCGGCACTGTTTCCTCGGTGATCACGCGCGAGCAGATCGCCACCGCGGTCTTGAACGGACGCCACTACGCCCGCCTCGCGATGCTGCTTCCCGGCGCGGTGTACCAGTCCAGCTCGGATGAGCTGTCGGGTGCGGGTCTGAACGCGGTCGGCTCGCCTGTGTCAATCAATGGCCTCAATGCGCTGTCCGCGGGATGGTTCGTCGATGGGGCATACGACGTCAATGTGGGAAATGGGAGCGCTAACACTCACGTGCCCGTGATCGACGCGATCGACGAAGTGCAGGTGCAGACATCGAATTACAGCGCCAAATATGGAACTACGGGAGGCGCCATAATCAATGCCGTGACGCGCGGCGGGACCAGCACCTTTCACGGCAGCGCATATGAATACCTGCGCAACAGCGCCATGGATGCGCGCAATTTCTTCAGTCAGACAGTGTCGCCGTTGAAGCAGAATCAGTGGGGATTCACCATTGGCGGCCCCGTAATTCTTCCTCACTACACCAGCCGGAACAAGACGTTTTTCTTCCTCAGCGAAGATTGGCGGCAACGGAGCAGCCCTTCTGTCAGCATTACCGCGACGCCGACCTCGGCCATGCGCACTGGCGATTTCAGCGCGGAGATGGCGCGATTGGGTCTGCCGCTGCTGGACCCAAATACTAAGACACCATTTGCCAATAACCAGATTCCGGCGAGCCGTATAGATCCCAACGCGGCGCTTTTGCTGCAAACTTATTTTCCACTGCCGAACTATTCGTCTCAAGGCGCGTTTCAGAACTACATCAACAATGGCATCGGCACTCTCAGTCCGCGAACCGACACGGGAAGGCTCGATCACAATCTCAACGACAATATTCGGCTGAGCTTCACTATTGCGAACGACGATATTAAGACGCTGCAATCGAATATCGCCGAAGGGAGTTTTCTCTTCCCTGTGATCCGGCAGCAGGAACACACGACGGGACTCGATGGCCAAGCCCGAGCCAGTGTCACGTTTACGCCGCGTACCACCAATGAAGTAAGTTATGCCTTTAAGCGTTATGACGTGAACCTGCTTATGAAGGACGATACCGCTCCGCAAGTGCGTCCGGCGGGCTTGACGATCAAGGATTTCTTCTCCGGTGCCAACACCCTTAACGACGCGCCTGGGCTTACGTTCAGCGGGGGGTGGAGTAGTGCGGGAACTTCGCAATTGCCGCTGAGCCCGGCGACGGACGATAACAACATTCTGTCCGATAACTTCAGCCACATCGCCGGGAAACACACGCTGCAGTTCGGCGGAAGCTGGTTCCAGTACACCAAAAGCCAGGCGCTGTTCAACAGCACGCAGGGAACGTACTCGTTCACGGGCGCGTTCACCAACGATCCGATTGCGGACTTCATGCTGGGCCTGGCGAAAACATACACCCAGGGTAAAGATCGTTTCACGCGCACTTACGGCTTGAATCAATTGGAATGGTACGGGCAAGACGACTGGCGGGTGAGCCACCGCCTGACATTCAATCTGGGGCTGCGAATGTTCCTCATGCCGCCGGTCAATGAAGAACAGAACAGGGTGGATTCTTTCCTGCCAGGTAAGTATGACCCGTCGAAAGCGCCAACGATCACCAGCGCCGGTGTTCTGGTGCCTACGGCGAATTACGATCCGTTGAACGGTATCGTGCAAGCCGGGCAGAACGGAGTGCCGCGCGGATTCGCGAACAACTTTTTCGGAGTTGGGCCTCGCTTTGGTTTTGCGTTCGATCCTGGAGGGAATGGCAAAATGGCGATCCGCGGCGGTTACGGAATCTCCTATCTGAACGTGGGCAATGACCTGAATGGGGATGCGCTGAACACGAATCCGCCGTTCAGCCAAAACGTGAGTTTGCAGAATGTGTCGCTGAGCGATCCGAGCAACGGCACTCCTAACGTGTTGGCTCCAGTGTCTTTGGGCGCAATAAATCCTTCGTTCAAGCGCCCGATGGTGCATAGCTGGAGCCTCACCGTTCAGCGCGAGTTACCGGGACAGTTCCTGGTGTCGGTGGGCTATGTGGGAACGCGATCGACCAATAACGAGACGTGGCTCGATTTGAATTCACCCGCGTATATCCCGCCTGCGGGATTCCAGTTCGATCCGCGAATCAACGGCGGATTCAATACCAATCTGCTGCGGCCATTTCAGGGATACGCGGCAATCACGCAAGTGAACTCCGGGATTAACTCGATCTACAATTCATTGCAGACATCGTTTCAACGGCGTTTCTCCAACGGCCTGGCACTCCAAGGCGCTTACACGTTTTCTAAAGTATTGGGAGAGACGTTGTCCAGCAGAAATCCAACTATGCAAAATCCGCTGAACTGGCGCGCCGATTACGGACCGACCGATTTCGATCGCCGCCACGTGTTCAGCATGAATTACATTTACGTGTTGCCGTTCCTGAAGTCCCGCCGCGATTTCGCCGGTCAACTGTTCGGCGACTGGGAACTGTCCGGCTTTCTAACGTTTCAGAGCGGGCTCGCAGCCAGTCCGGGGATTTCGACCGGAAAGCAGGGCCTGGCGACGCGCCCGGATGCGTCCGGATTTTCCGTGGATGGTCCGAAGACCATCGCGCAGTGGTTCAATACGGCGGCCTTTACCGCTCCCACAGCGGGATTTTTTGGCAACGCTGGAGTGGGGACCATACGAGGTCCGGGCTTCGCAATCTGGGATAGTTCGATATCGAAACAGTTCCCGATACGCGAACGGCTGAAGCTTCGCCTCGGGGGTGAGTTCTTTAATCTGTTAAATCACACTAATTTCAGTTCGATATCCACGACGTTGGGCAGCGGGACCTATGGCAGAGTGACAGCCGCTCGCGATCCTCGGAAGGTACAGCTTGGAGCGCGGCTCGATTTTTGAAGCCGGTGAAGCTACCATTGCCGTTTCCACCCCCTCCACCACGTGGTATTTCCAAGATCTAAGGCATTCCAAGCTGCATCGAACGCCTCTGCATTGCCGCGCATAATCCCTTCGCGCGAGACGTTCCGCGGCAACGGCAGCACCGCGGCAAAGCGATCAAATACTTCGGCTCGCTGTTCTCCGCGTGTGCGCGCGAGCAGATGCCAGAGCGTTAGGGCGTCGCGCGATCGTGCACTGGCGAGCACGCGGCCGAGTGCGTCATTGTCCGACGTCATGTCGAAGCTATCGAGCGCCATGGTCAGCGCTTTTGGCGCATCCAGAAAGTACGGTGTTCCCGGACCACGCGCCGGCCGCGTTAGACACGCCGCACCTTCGGGAATGAACGACTCGGTACCGTGTGACTCGAAGGCTACCCAGCCGAACTCCACAGTGAGCAGGCCAACGCCGCTTTTCGACACATGAAGTGTGTAGCGGCAGCCAAGGTCGATCGTTCTCGCTGACGGCGTGTCCACCACGAAGCGGCCCGGCGGCGCCCAGATAAAAGCGTGGATGGTCCCGCGTTCGAGGTTGAAGCGTTCTTGGTCATCGCTTACCGCAACCAATCGCACGCGCGAGCCAGGATCGATTCGCAATTCACCGGTTTTCGCAGATTCGATTTTAGTGGACGAGGATCCCGTAACGTCGATCGCTTGTCCGGCGCGTAATTTGTGGCCCGATGGAAGTTCCCAGGTCGTGAGAGGACCGCGAGTGAGAAACGGAATGGATACAGCGCCCGCGAGGATCGCGGCTGCGGCTGCGAGCCACAAAACCAGGGATTGTCTGCGCCGGTGATGAACTGGTTCCCGGTAGCGCAGTGGAGCAAGAAGGCGCTCCAGCCGCACGATGTCTTCGTCTGGTTCGCCACTACGATTCCATAAGTATTCTTCGTTCATGCAGATCGCTCCAGACGTTCTCTCAGTAGCTTCATGCCGCGGCAAAGATTTACGCGCACTGAGGCTTCGGTCAGCCCGGTACGCGCCGCGATCTCCGGGCCCGTCATGCCTTCCATGAGGCGCATCAGTAAGGTTTCCCGATAGCTCTCGGGGAGACTCTGTATCAGACCGAGCACCTCGAACGCTTCGCCATCCGGACTCGTTCCTCCAGCAATTGAATCCGGCAGAGAGTCTAACAGTCGAGCGCGCCGGCGATAATCGAACGCGGCGTGGCGCGCAATAGATGCTAGCCACCCTCCGACGGCGTTTGTTTCTCGCAGACCCTCAATCTGTTGAATTGCCTTTACGAACACGTCTTGCATGAGGTCTTCAGCCTCGGTGTAAGAGACGTGGGCAAGCAGGATTCCGTGCACCATCGGCGCGAACCGCTTGTAAAGCGTTCCGAATGCCACGCGGTCGCCCGCTTGAGCGGCGAGGACCAGCGCGGCTTCGTTCGAGCAGGTCCTGATGGACTGCGGTTTTGAGGACAGCAGCACGGCTGATTTTTCCTCGAGTGTAATCTATTGGAGCCTGGCCTGTGTCAACGCTGAGTTTACATCGTCATCGGTTGGTGCGTGGAAGAACTCCTTTGCGCCCGCCCTGCTCCAAGTCTCCCGGTCTACCGGGATGATGACGCCGGTCGCGTAGTCCTTGTAGTCTGGATTGGTGGCCACCATGCGGACGGCCCAAACACCTTCGCTCGGCCACTCTCGCGCGACAGCGAACATTCCCGGCGTGGATAGTTTGATTACCTTGAGAGGCAGGGTTTTCCGTTGGCCGCCGACTACGCCTTCAGCAGTGGCCGAGACTATGGTTTTTTCTGGCGAATGGCAGGCGGTCATTCGGGCCATTACGACCGCGTGTTTCGCCTGCGCTTCAGGACTGGTTTCGGGGTCGGCCACCTGCAGCAGCAAAGCTCCGGAGAATAGGGGTGCGGCCAAGAAAGCTACTGAGATTAAGACTTTTCGTTTCATGGAAAGCTCCTTCGCTAGATAAGACTGCGTGGGAACGCCGAGTGTTAACAGGATTCCTATCGCAATACGAGCCGGTCCGCTGTGTGCCCTTAATACAAAATTCGGGTGCGGAGCGTACCGGGCACTTCGTCGAGACTGCGCTTCAGCATCTGCGTCGTCTCTTCTCCGTCCGTCTCTATATCGATGACCACGTAGCCAACCTGCGGATTCGTCTGCAAATACTGGCCGGCTATGTTGATCTGGTGCTCGGAAAATACCCGGTTGACCGCGGAGAGCACGCCTGGCTGATTGGTATGAATATGCAGGAGGCGATGCAGACCCTCGTGCTCGGGTAGCGACACCTCCGGGAAGTTCACCGCGCTGAGTGTCGAACCATTGTTGCTGTACTTAATCAACTTCTCGGCGACTTCGACTCCGATGTTCTCCTGCGCTTCTTCGGTTGAGCCTCCAATGTGAGGCGTAAGAATCACATTGTTCATACCGCGTAACGGTGAAACGAAGGTGTCGCCAGCGCCCTTCGGTTCCTTCGGGAAGACGTCGATCGCCGCTCCGGCGAGATGCTCCGATTTTAGAGCTTCAACCAAGGCGTCGATATCCACAACGGTGCCTCGCGAGGCGTTGATCAGCACCGCGCCAGGTTTCATGCGCCGAAGTTGCGCGCCTCCGATCAGTCCCGAAGTTTGCGGCGTTTCGGGCACATGCAGCGACACAACATCGGCGGATTCGAGCAGGAGATCGAGCGACGGCTGGGACCTCGCATTGCCCAATGCCAGCTTGTTCTCAACGTCATAATAAAGGACCGTCATGCCCATTGATTCGGCCAGCAAGCCGACCTGTGTTCCAATATGTCCGTAGCCGACGATGCCCAGCGTCTTCCCGCGAACCTCCCGCGATCCCGTCGCAGTCTTGATCCATTCGCCCCGATGAGCCCCGGCATTCCGCGCGGGAATACCGCGCATCAACAGAACGGTTTCGGCTACCACCAGTTCGGCGACACTGCGAGTATTCGAAAACGGCGCGTTGAATACCGGGATACCGTGTTGCATCGCGTACGCTAAGTCAACCTGATTGGTCCCGATGCAGAAACATCCGATCGCGATGAGGCGCGGCGCTTGCCGCAGAACGCGTTCGGTGAGATTGGTAGCGGAGCGGATTCCGACAATGTAGGCATCGCCGATTGCCTCGATCAACTTGTCCTCCGGCAGCGACTTCTTATGAGCTTCGATTTGCGTGTACCCGTCGGCGCGCAGAACCGCGATGCAGCTTGGGTGGATGCCTTCGAGCAACAGGACCTTTATCTTGCCTTTGTTTAAAGAAGTTTTGTTCATTCCGTTTACCGCGCCTGAAGGGTCTAGACCCGGCCTCGAATACGGTTCAGTTCACGCCGATTACGCTTCGACGGCTTGCCTTCCCCTGGCGAATCGAAGAACGGCATGGTCTTACGCTGTTCAGCCAGCTTTAACCGTAGCTCCCGGCTGGCCTCTGTCTCGCGATAAAGCGTCTGAGCAACCGAGGCGGGGCCGCGAATCTCACTGAGCGCCAGAACTTCTACCTGAAACTCACCGCTGTCGTTCTTCACGTGCAACAAGTCGCCTGCCTTTACCTCGCGGGACGGTTTGACCGCTTGTCCGTTAACCGTGATTCTGCCGAGTTCGCAGGCACGCGCGGCGAGCGATCGCGTCTTGAAGAATCGGGCGGCCCAGAGCCACTTGTCGAGTCTTACACCGTTCATGGGCTAAGCGCCGAGCGGGTTCCAGACAAAAGATAGGTCGAGTACGAAGCCGGCAACTGGTCCTTCACCGGTGATTGAATCGAGATTGGCATGCACCTCCACGGCGCCTCCCGTTCGATAGATCGCTACGGAACGTTGGGCCGGGTCGATCAGCCAGCCAAGTTGCGCGCCATTTGCCGACCATTCCCGCATTTTGTCTTTGAGAATTCGTGGACGATCGGTGGTGGATTGCAGCTCAATCACAAAGTCGGGACAGAGATGCCAATATCGTTCGCGGCTGGCTGGATCGAGCTGTTCAATACGGCTCTTCAGAGTCCATGAGGCGTCCGGAGAACGACGGGCTCCGTTAGGGAGCACGAAGCCCGTAGAAGAATCGCACGCAATACCACGGCCATCGCTCCTGGCCCACGTGCGGAGTTGGCCGCTGATTTCGGCGTTGCGAGCGCCTGTTAGAGAGTAAGTGGGCGGCATAACAATGATTTCACCCTCGGCGGTCATCTCAAAGGACAGGTCGGGATGCTCGGCGCAGAACGCGGCGAACTCCTCGTCGGTCATGGGGGGAGCGGTCAAGGTTGCAGGCAGGAACGCATCATCAATCACGAACGCCATAGCTTCAGTGTGTCAGGTCCGCAAGAAAGTCGTGTACGGTAGCCGCGAAACCAGGCAGCAACGGCGATTCCAAAACATCATTGTCAGTAAGGAGCCGTATGCCGTGGTGGGAGTGTACGAAAAGCTCGCGGTTTACGTGGTCCAGAATCCAAACTTCCTTGCCGCCGGCGCCCAGATAGTCGCGAACCTTCCGGTGCACGTCAATGGCGCGCTCGGACGGGGACAGCACTTCGACTGCGATATCGGGACCGAATGGCGCGGGAATCTTGTTGGGATCGAGTTGTCGCAACCGCTCCCCGAGAAATACCGAGACATCGGGTCGGCGTACCGTGTCGTCCGTGATGCGGCAATCGACTTCACCAAACTTTCGTCCAATCGGATGCTGTTCGAAATAGTTCGCAAATATGGTTTCTATCCTGAATCGAACGCTCGCATGCAACAGCGTTGGGCTCGACAATTGAACCAATTCTCCTTCGACCAGCTCATAATCGTCTGTTTCCGAGGTGTTCATGTGAGCGAACTCATCGGCAGTCATCAGCGTCTGTGTGCTCATAACTTGCACTCCTTTGCCAGCTTTGTTTTATCCTAACTTATCTACAGCTTGCCGCCGAGCGGCGTCCAGGCGAAAGAAAGATCGAGCACGAAACCGGTCACCGGCCTTCAGCCATTGAATCGATCCGTGGCGTTTCAAGTTGCCAGTTGAGCGTGGCGTTGCGCGCGCCCCTTCGGCAACTAAAGTGCATATAACTTCCGACAGGGGTGATTTATGAACGTACGGATGATGACTTTAATGAGTGCCTGCGTATTGGCAGGTTCGCTCGACGCGCAATCGATGCCGCGACGGGCGGCGATGATTGGCGGTGGGAGTCCCGACTCCGGCAAATGTACCGTCGAAGTGATTGTAGACGGCGCCGCGGAGGTGGAGATCCGCGGCGACACCGCCGTCCTGCGGAATTTGAAGGGACAAACTCCTCAATGGCGGCGTTTCGAATGCTCCGGTCCGCTTCCTGCCCAGCCGGCGAACTTCCGCTTCAGCGGAGTGGATGGACGCGGGCGGCAGCAATTAGTTCAGGATCCCCGCAACAATCGAGGCACTGCGGTCGTCCGGATCGAAGATCCCGATAACGGCAGCGAGGGCTACACGTTCGATATTCGTTGGGATGGGAGCAACCAGTATCAGAGCGGCGGCCGTCCCGAGGGTCCTCCGATTGGCGGCGGATACGGTGACCGGCTGCCCAATCGGCGTTTTGCCGCAGATCAGGCGGTGAATGCTTGCCAGGATGCCGTGCGCAGACAAGCCGCGGGCCGATTCGACGCGGGCGATATCCAATTTCGCAGGACGAATATCGATGAGGCGCCAGGGCGTAATGAATGGGTAGTGGGGTCGTTCGAAGTGCGTCGGCGTGACCGGAGCGAAATTTACCGTTTCTCGTGCTCAATCGATTTCGAGAGGGGTCAGGTTCGTTCGGCTTCCATCGAGCCTGCAGCGGCCGATGGCGATCGTCGAGCCGGAGATCGTCGAGATGGAGATCGGGGCGGCATGGACCGCGCGATGGCGAACTGCCGCCGGGGAGTTGAAGACCGGCTGCACCAGGATGGTTTCGATAATATCGAGTTTCGTTCGATCAATGTGGACGATCGGCCAGGGCGGAACGATTGGATCGTCGGTAACGTGCGGGCGGAAGGCAGAAATCGAGCGGGCTTCTTCGATTTCTCGTGTTCCGTGCAGTTGCGCGACGGCGACTTGCGGTCGGTCGATGTACGGCGCAGGTAGCGGTGTCCGACTTACGGACTTACGGCACGTCACCCAATCGATTCGAATCCACGATAAGATAACGTAGTTTCCCTTGCCGTGGAGGCGAGCGGGACAGAGGAGACGAATCGATGAAGGGACTATTTGGCGTTGCGGCAACAGTTGCGCTGATGGCGGCGGTTCTGCCGGCCGGAGCTGCCGGCGCGGGTGTTACCTATGTCGGCCATGAGAAGGTCGACGCAGCATTGGCCAAGGGCGGTTCTTTGGTCAGCGCGTCCGACCTGTTGGTTTCGGGATCGCATCGCACCGGACCTGGTCATGTCGAGCTGCACGACAAGGAAACCGATGTCATTTACGTTACTGATGGGTCGGCGACTTTCGTCACGGGCGGCACGATGGTGGGCGGCAAGGCGACGACACCCGGTCAGATGGCCGGCACCGATATCACTGGCGGCGCGACTCATCACCTTACCAAAGGCGACGTTATCGTAGTGCCTGCCGGGACTCCGCACTGGTTTAAGGAAGTACCTCAATCGGTGAGTTATTTTGTCGTAAAGGTGCTAAAACAATAGCGACCGCACGCATTGCCGAGCCTTTGGCCGAACCGCAGCGTCTTGTCGCGCTGGACGCTTTTCGCGGGGCGATTATGGCGCTTATGGTCCTGGTCAACGATCCGGGAGATGGCCGGCATGTCTATGCGCCGTTCGAGCACTCGGAATGGAACGGCTGGACTCCGACGGATGTCGTATTTCCATCGTTCCTATGGATTGTCGGGGTTGCCATGACGTTCTCATTTGCGCGGCGTATGGCGGCCGGTGTGCCACGCTCGCGGCTCTTCACGCAAGCATTCCGGCGGGCACTGATCATCTATATGCTCGGCCTGCTCGGTATATGTCTATCCGGGTCTCAGCTTGTCTACGCAGCGTCTCATGGGCGTGTTACAGCGTATCGCTATCTGTTATTTGATCGCCACGGCGATCTATCTCACAACGCGGCTGCGCGGCCAGATCCTATGGATTGTTTCTCTGCTCGCGGTTTATTGGGCGCTGATGACACTGTTTCCCGTACCAAGCTATGGACCGGGCCGGCTGGATGTGGAGGCTAACTTCGCGCACTACGTGGATCAGTATAGTGCTGGGATCGCATAATTACCGGCATACCAAGACATGGGACCCGGAAGGTATCGTAAGCACTCTGCCGGCGATCGCGACCGTGTTGTTCGGCATTCTGGCTGGACATGTACTGCGTCTTCAGCGTACGCTCAGCGAACGGACGACATGGCTCTTTTGCATGGGTAATCTGTTGATCGGGGCCGGCTTGATTTGCAGCGTGTGGCTGCCGATAAATAAGAAGCTTTGGACGGATTCCTTTGCGCTGTTCATGGCTGGCCTGGACTGTGTGATGTTTGCGATGTTCTTGTGGCTGATTGACGGTCTCGGAAAAAAGCGAGTTGTGAAGCCGCTGGTTATCATGGGCATGAACGCGATTACCGTGTACCTGTATCCGAATTACTGGATGAAGCGCTCGGCGCGACCGGCTTGCACGGCTGGCTGTATGAACATCTGTTTGGCTGGATGGCATCTCCTTTCAATGCGTCGCTGGCTTACGCCATTGCTTATACGCTTGCGATGTACGGTGTGGCTTACGTAATGTACCGCCGCAAGTGGTTCCTGCGAGTGTAATAGCTCGATACAATATCCATATGCTAATCGCAGGGCCCACATGCTAAATCGCAGGCAACTTCTGGCCGGCATTGCTTCCGGCGCGGCACTCGGCGCGGCGCAATCCAATCCGCGTTTCCGTAAGAGCATCTGCTCGGTTGCGTTCCCTCCGAAAATGCCGATCGCCGAGAAGTTTACCGCGGCAAAGGCAAGCGGCTTCGAGGGCATCGAACTGCGCATGGGCGAGGAACTGGCGCTCGATTCCACGCCGGACGATCTTGCGCGCTTGGCCGACGCTGCGGAGAAAGCCGGCGTCACGATCGTTAGCGTTTGGGATTCGAATCCGCTCGCGAAAGCGCCCCTCAATAGTCCAGATCCCGAGGTGCGCGCGAAAGGCGTTACCGCGATCCGGCAAGCGATCGATTTTTCAAAGCGGCTCAATTGCGGAGCGATTTTGCTCTATCCCGGCCGCGTCGGCTCGGGCACGAAGTTCAATATCGGCTACCAGGATACGTGGGACCGTTTCACTGCCGAACTTACTAAGGTGATTCCCGATGCGGAGCGCGCCAAAGTACTGCTCACCATGGAGAACGTGTGGAATAAGTTTCTGCTGAGCCCGCTTGAAATGCGCGCTTTCGTCGACCAGTTCCACAGTCCATGGTTGCGCACCCACTTCGATATGGGCAATGTGATGCAGTACGGCTTTCCACAGGACTGGATTCAGACTCTGGGAACGCGCATAAAGCGGATTCATGTGAAAGATTATAAGCTTTCGAGCAAGGCCGAACAGGGCCGCTTTGTGCCGATATTCGAAGGCGATGTGGATTTCAAAGGGGTCATGCAGGCGCTGGTGGCGGCGGATTATCGAGGCTTTCTCTCGCCGGAGTATGGATACGACCCTAATGACCCCAATTTTCTGAAGACATTGTCGGATAAGATGGATCGCATTCTTGCCATGGCATAGATGTTTTGAACCCGTATCACTCATTATTAGATCGATAACTCACAAAACTATTCTCTAAATTACTTGAATCCTGGCCTGGTCTGGTATTCTTTTATAGGTAGTGACCTCGTAAAGCCTCTGGAACCGGGATAAGCCTGGTTTCGGAATCGGGGGACAGGTCCCTCCTCCAGTCCTGTCCCCCGCGACTCCTCTCCATCTCTGCGAACATATAGTTTATGCGGACTTTGCTGCGGGCTTTGCTTCGCACAGTTGCGCTCGGGTTAGCCGTAGTGATGGCGGCGCGATCCGCCGACGTGACGATTGCCGATCTGGTGAAACTGGTCCGCACTGGAATCCAGCAACAAACGTCCGACAGAATTCTCGCCAAATCGATCCACAAACTTACGCTGAAGCAGAAACTGGACCTGCGCACGATCGAGGAACTGCAGAGCGAGGGCGCCGGACCCGAGTCGGTTGCGGCGCTCGATCGACTCCGCGATGCATCGGCCAAGCAGCCCGTATCGGACGCTCTTCCGCCGTTCCAATCGCCGGCTCGTCCAACGCCGGAAGAGCAACGTTCATTCTTCCACGACGTGAACGTCAATGCCATGCGCTACAGCAGAAGTTTGCCGGATTTCATCTGCAACGAGGTAATCCACCGGTACACGCTGACCCCGCCGCGTCCACCCGGTTCGTCCGGCTCGCGGCGCGGTGCGTCGAGTCCAGTCATAGGCGAAGGATTCTGGGTTGCCAAGGATATTCTCACGGTTAAACTGAGCTATTTCGAGAATCACGAAAAGTACGAGCTGACTCTGGTGAACGGCCGTAAGACTCGCGATACCTATGAGTCGTCCGGCGGAGCGATTTCCGAGGGAGACTTCGGCAGCACATTACTTGAAATCTTCTCGCCGGAGAGCGGCACCAAATTCCAATGGGATCACTGGACACACCTGCGCAAGCGCCTCACGCGTGTCTATGCATACTACACGAGCCGGGAGAGATCGCATTACAGAATCGGCGTGGGCGCGCGGCCCGACGAGCGCCGGACCATCGTCGCCGGACGGCATGGTTTTATCTATGCGGACGATGCCACGCGCATGGTTATGCGCATCACCGGAGAGGCGGAAGCGATTCCCCTCGGCTTCCCGGTAACCGCGCAATCGAGCATGTTGGATTACGACTATGCCGCTGTGGGCGACCGGCAATTCCTGCTACCGCTGCGCGCCGATCTGCGAATGACGACGCCGCAGATTCAATTCAAGAATGTGGTGGAGTTTCACGATTACCGCAAGTTTACCGGGGAATCGACGATTTCGTTCGATGCGCCGGATTCGGCGTCGGATGGGGCGGCGGCACCGGAGAAGAAGTGAGGAGAGCCGATACGGGCGGTTTTGCGGAGCAGAGCCAATTGCCGGTAAGCGGTTTAGGAATGTGCGGCATGGCAGTGCCTCATAACAGCTCGCCGACCGGATCGTGGCGATCTCAGGTAGAGTCGGAGACGAGCGCGGCGCTAGACCTGCTGGCAGTCGCCCGTTTCCCTTCCCCGCTCATCAGGTAGGGTCGAGGACTGGCGTCGATTGCCCCTCAGGTTCAGCCTATCCGTTGCTCCCCGTTTCCTCTGGGAGTGCCTCACTAACTGAACCGTAGGCCGGTTTCCAGCCCCCGCCGCGTCAAACCCAGCGGGCGGTTTTCCCGCACTGGGCTTTCCTGCTTGCTTCATGCCAAAACTGATGGGGCCTATCCCGCTGGTTCGGCTGTCGGCTGGCTCTGTCGCAGCTCACGCGTCACGGTCGCAGACGGCTGCAGCTAGCCGTTTAGGCGCTATCAGCGGGTCACTGTGCGTCACCAATTCTTCTACCTACAGCCGCAGAGAAATCTACTGAGCCCTCTTTAGGATGAATTCTCGCGCTTGACCGCCCTCTCTGGTGCGGGTCATTTTGATCTCATCTCCAGCGGTCGTTCCATGGAACAGAATCTTCGCGTTTCCGCCCGTCGTGGTGAACGAAATCTGGTCGCCTGAAACCTTGCCCTCCTGGAGCGCGACTTCTCCCTGAGGACCTGTCATCGTTCCAGTGAGCTTATCACCATCGACTTTGAAAGTGAAAGTTGCGGCCACTACGTCACCCCTGCTGGGCACTTGACCGGACCACTTTCCAGTAACATCAGCGGCTTCCGCCGTGACAATGAGCATCGCGATCGCAAAACAAGCGATCAAAACGGTCTTGGGCATACGTCCTCCATGAAGATGATTTTGAGGTTCACACGTGGCATATCATATCTCAGTCTTGGGTACCGCTGCCCTAGCGAAGACCACAGAGGCCACCGCCTGGCGGCGCCACAACGTCCGCGGATTTATGGTAACCGTGGGACTGCGCAGTGCCAGGAAACAATCTCATCGATGCCGCGATCGCCTGATGTGTCAGCGAAGTGGCCACGATCTAGCGCGGATTGAACTGGGAACAGAGCGCGAAAGTCTTGTCCAGGTGCTCGGTGAAGATGCGTACTTTGGTGGACAACCGCCGGCTAGCGGGTCGAACCGCCAGGATCGGCACTCACGAAGATCTGACTCGCGTTGCCCCCACTGCAGCGTGTCAGATCATGGGCCGTCACGCTGGTTTCCATGTCCTGCCCGGCTTGCAACGCGCGGCAGAGATGGTAGCTGGCTCACGGGCGGCTAATCCTATCTGGCAGACCACATAGCGCTGTTTCCGCTGACCCGCATAAGGGCTGGAGCGTTGCTTCGCCTATAGGATCTAAGTGTGGAAAGCCGAAGCGGGACCTCGTTTGACAGGACTTTACCCATGTGATTCAGTGTTGTGCATGGTCAGAATTTTCTTATCCTGCATTCTTGTGACAGCCGCTTGTTTCGGCCAATCAGACCGGTTCGTGATGGACGGGCATGTGCACATGATCAACCGGCAATTCTATTTGGGTGGAGACATCAGCGACTCCTACAATGATGGGCAGGTGGACCTGCCTCGCATCCGCATGGGCGGTCTGAGCGCGATTTTCTTCAGCATATTTTCTCAGGAGGATTATTACACCAACCGCTACGAAGTGAAGCACACGCTGCGCCTGATCGACCTCGCGCTCCGTCAGATCGAAAAGAACCACGACCAGATCGACATCGCTTATACGGCATCTGACTTGGAACGTATCCACAAGGCTGGTAAGATCGGGGCGTTCCTGGACCTGGAAGGCGGATTCGATCTGGATGGTGATTTGGGTGTGTTGCGGAACATGTACCGGCTTGGGCTGCGATCGGCAATGTTGGTGGCGCACAACTACACTAACGAGTTCGCCGATTCCTGCTGCGCGGTTTCGCGATGGCACGGGATCAATGCGAAGGGCCGCGCAGTTATCCGGGAGATGAACCGGCTGGGGATGGTGATCAACGTCGCGCACGGCTCCGATGAGACGATCCAGCAGGCAGCGGAGGCATCCAGCGATCCATTGCTCTACTCACACGGCGGTTCGCGTGCCATCGTGGATACGGGGCGCAATATCACTGATGAGGCGGCGCAAAAGGTAGCCGCCAAGGGTGGGGTGATCGGGGTCCAGTTCGGCAACACCTTCAACAACCCGAAGTACTACGCCTGGGTACAGAAGGGCGCGCCCTACGGAAACTTCTCCCCGGCACCCGCGCACTTTAGCCGGCCCGATACGATCGACGAGGTGGATCGCAAGGTCGCCAAAGGGTATCCAGACCATTCGATCGAGCTTTCAGACGAGTACCGGATGCCGGTGGACCAGCTACTGGTCACTCTGGAACACTGGATCAGCGTCGTGGGCGAAGATCACGTGTCGCTGGGATCGGATTTCGACGGTGGCCCGCCGCTGGCAAAGGGCATGCACGACATCAGCGATTATCCGAAGGTTCTCGCCGCGATGGAGAAGCGTGGATGGTCCGAGCAGCGCATCCGCAAAGTGGCAGGGTTGAACCTGCTGCGTTTGATCCGGCAGGTGACGGAGAAGGGTACATAGATGGAAGACGCGCTCAACAGTCCCTCAGGCCCCACTCTCCGCCGCCAGTACCCGCGCCGCAGGCGTGCCAAACTGCGGAAGAATCAGTATCGACTCGCGCTTCAATTTCGGCGAGATATCTGAAATCAAGGCAGGCGGAGGCCTCTGCCAGAAGTGACCGATCATGGTCGGGGTACACTGTAGCACATGACCCGCCCACTCAAACGTCTCATCGGCGCTACTGCAGTCGTCCTTGCATTTGCGGCGACGGCCACTATCTCCTCCGTGCGGGTGTGCGCGGCTGAAAGTCACTATCAACTGGTCGAACATTGGGTACAGTTCCCGCCCGGCGTCACAAAGTGGGGCGCGGCGACCGGCGTGGCCGTTGATGCGCACGATAACGTCTACGTGCTCCACCGTAATGAAGCAATGCCGATCATGGTCTTTGACCGCAACGGGAGATTCCTCAGGGGCTGGGGCCAGGGCATGTTTAAGACGACACATTTTCTGCGTGTCGATCCTTCCGGGTGTGTCTGGGTAACTGACCGGGGGGACATGCAGGCGTTCAAATTCAGCTCCGACGGAAAGCTCCTGATGACTCTCGGCAAGAAAGGCGTCACCGGCGACAATACCTCGCAGGACACCTTTAACGGCATGGCCGACGTTGCGTTTAGCAACGGCGGCGACATCTTCATCGCCGATGGTGAAGGTCCGAACACGCGGGTTGTTAAATTCTCCCAGGATGGCAAGTTCATCAAGTGGTGGGGCGGCAAAGGGATTGGTCCGGGACAGTTCAACGTGCCGCATAGCATCGCGATCGATTCACGGGGCCGCGTGTACGTAGCCGATCGCTCCAACAACCGCATTCAGATCTTCGACGAGGAAGGCAAATTTTTGAATCAGTGGACCAATTTCGGCACGCCCTGGGGCTTGTTCGTCAAGGGCGAACTCATTTACGTCGTCGATGGAACCGAAAACAACTGCCTGCTGATCGCCAGCACAAAAGATGGCAATGTGCTGGAGAAGATTGAAGGACTCAGCAATGCGACGGCGGTTGCCGTCGACTCCAACGACGCCATTTACGTTGGCGAAGTGAACGGGACTAAGGTGAAGAAGTTCGTGAAGAAGTAGATCGGGCTGGTGACGCCGGAGACAGTTCGAGGCGGTGAACCGCAACATTTCTGTCCGCATCCATATCGCGAGGCTTTTCGATTCGAGGCTGGGCTGGCAGGAGCGACGGTGCTGCAAATCGCGATCAATGCGTGCCTCGTTTTCCCAGTTCGACAGCCTCGACTTGGGAGATCCTGGCGTCTTCGATGGTAAACCTGAGGATGGTTCTCAAGGAGTGGAACCCCTGGTGTCCGCAAGCTCCCGGGTTCATGTGTAGCAGGTTCGTGGCGGGGTCGCGCATCACCCGCAGGATATGGGAATGGCCCGTGATAAACAGCGCCGGCTTAGCGGCGGCGATTTCTTTCATGGCGTGCGGAGAGTAATTGCCCGGGTAGCCGCCCATGTGTGTCATGTAGACCTGGAGGCCCAGGCAGACCCAGTGGAGATCCTCGGCGACGTGGCCGCGGATGTCAGGTCCGTCGATATTACCGTAGACAGCGCGGAGTGGCTTGAAGGCCTCTAGCCGGTCCAGGACCTTGGGCCCAAAATCACCGGCGTGCCAGATTTCGTCACATTCGGCGAAATATTTGAAGATCGCGTCGTCCAGAAAGCCGTGCGTGTCGGACATGAGGCCAATGCGCATGCTTCAGGCATGATAGCGTGCGCTGACGTTCGACCGGCGCGGTGCATGACCGCCGTGCCGCCGTCCGGCACGACGATCAACCCGTACAATCCAGTATCAGGTTAGAAGACTATTAATGTGCCGGGTAGAAGCCGCATAACGAAATAAGTCTACACTCCGGCACCGGCTTCAGAAGGAGCTCAGGGTACCAACAGGATCCGTTCGGTAGTAGCGGCCTCTACCGCGGCGCGCGTAAATGGCATCGGGTGATATACGCCGTTGTCCCATCCTTTAATGAGATCGTCGTAATGCGGGCTGGCCGGATCACCCGATTCACCCGGCACGTTGGTCATCATCGAGCGATCCCAATCTGCGAGGTCCAGAACTTCGCGGTACGACGCGCCATTGGTCTGCTGGAATCCGGGGCCGCTAGTCGCATTCACCGTGTTTGCGTCACCCGGCCGGGCGATGGGGCCGCGGTCGAAGGCAGCCGCGCCCAACGGATGCCGGAAGGTGATTTTGTGGAGCCGCCCCCAGTTCCACGCGGATCGGTCCGGGCCCATGCGCCGTCCGATGTCTTCCAAAGCTCCGGACAACGAGTCCGTCAGCGCCCGCGGGTTGGGCTCCTTTTCCAGCGCGGCTAGTACCCGTTCCAGGGTCACGCGGCGGCCGAGCGCGGCGCCGAAGACAGCCTCCGGAAGATGGTTTGTCCACTCCTCGTACACAAGCGCCGCGCGCGAGTCCCTGGTCATCCGCGCGTCCCAGGCGAGCACCTCCCGAACGGTTCCGGCCAGTGCAGGAGGCGGCGTCCATTTGTGCAGCACAGCCTGGAAGCGGCGCGCCGGCAGCGACGTGACATCCTGCTGCATCCGCTCGAAATCCTCCACGCTGAATTTCGCGCCCGTGCTGAGCATTTCGCGAATCCTCTCGTAGCGAAACGGCAGTGCCCACTCATAACCGAGTTGTATCCGGTAGCCTGGCGGCAAAATATTGTGGTTCGCGGTCGCAATGAAATGACCGGCTGGATTGTACAGTCGCGGTTGCTCGGCCAGCGCGCGGAATCCGCTCCATTCGTACTCGCCCGACGCCCCCGGCACCGGCAGCAGTCCCGACCAGTTTCGACGGATCGGCGCAAGCCCGGATGCCTGCCAACCGATGTTGCCGTCCACGTCCGCGTAAACCATGTTCTCCGATGGCATTTTATAACGCTCAACAGCTTTCAGGAATTCCTGCCAGCTGTGTGCGCGGGACAACGAAAGCGCGGCCAGGTAACCCGCGCCCCCGGGTTCCGCGCCGACCCAACGCAGCGCGAAGGCGCGATGACGGGCGAAGTCTTTGTAGATCACAGGCCCGTGTACGGTGTACTCCAGCGTGACCGCAACCGGTTCGCGGCGTCCCTTCACTGCGATGGCGTCGTGTTCGGTATCCATGCGCCGCCACTGGCCCTTGTACAGATATTCACCAGGATCTTCAGGTTTAATCGATTCGACATAAAGATCTGCCTGATCGATACCCACGATGGTGAATCCGAAGCCGATGCGCTCGTTGTGGCCCACAGCGATGCCGGGCAAGGCTGGTTCGCCAGCGCCGAATATGTTCCATCCGGGACCAACCAGGTGATAGGTTTTCCGAAGCGACGGAATCTGCACCGGGCGATGCGGGTCATTGGCCAGGATGGGCTTGCCGGTGACCGTCATGCTGCCGTCAACCACCCAGTTGTTGCTCCCCTGCTCTGCGGACCTGAACGGCCCGGTGGCCTGATCGTAAGCGCGCAGGACATCCGGAGTGATGTCCGCGAGATCCAGACCTCGCGGGATTTCGATGGGAATGTCGGGATCGGGCGGGAGATCCTTTTGAACTATGCTCAGGCCGAAGTGCTGTATGTCAAATGCCCGGCTGACTTCGCGCGAGACATTCCGAACCATTACGAGCCCGGCCACGCGCGCCGCGCAATCCTCCGGGGCCCACAGGCCCGGATCGTAGCCAGCCACGCGAAATTCCTGCGGGCGTTTGCCATCGAGACCGCGGATGTACGAGTTGATCCCATTTACGAAAGCGGTCACGATCTGTTTCGCGTCGGGAGCGTAGGACTCCCACTCGCGGTTCCAATCGCCGCGGTAGCGCACGGCGCGAGCCAGGCGATCCCGGTCCAGAGCTTTTTCGCCCAGGACCTCGGAGAGCTTGCCTGTGCCCGCGCGTCGCCACAAATCAATCTGGAAGAGGCGGTCACGGGCGGTGATATAGCCCTGCGCGAAGAACAGGTCGTCTGAAGTTTTGGCATAGATGTGGGGCACGCCCCAGCGGTCGCGCAGGACTTCGACCGGCTGCTTCAGTCCAGATAAGACGACCCGCTCCGCGCCCGCCGCAGCACCGCTAACAAGAAGAACAGCTATGATTGTCCGCACCGGAACATCTTATCGCTCACAGCAGGAAAAGTGTGTGAATCGATAAGGCCAGTAGGGGTTTCGCCGATCGGGCTGCGCCCACCATCGGTTAAACCCTCTGCAATGCCTTGCTTCGCTCACATTGGCCTTGTATGATCGCAAGGCATACGTTCGAATAATCCAATATTGAGGTTAAATCATGCGTTCGCCTTTAAACGGATTCGCCTGGCTTGCTGCATTGGCGCTATCACTCGGCGTTCTTTCAACGGACATCATCAGCGCACCAGGAAAGGCCCTCCACACCGTTCTCTACGCTTCCGTTGGCGCAGAACTTATTCAATACGACGTCGATCTGGAGAGTGGCATACTTCAACAGCGAAGTTCGGTCGTCGCTCCCGCGAACGTACAGGAGGCGTGGCCGAGTCCTTCGAAGAAATACCTGTATGTCGCCTGGAGCAATGGCGGAGCAAGCTATGCCGCAGGAGCCGGTAACGTACCCTCGGGAAACCATCACGGCGTGACCGCGTACCAGATCGATCCCGCTTCGGGATCCCTTACGCCGCGCGGTCTACCCGCCGCACTGCCATCCCGCCCGATTTATATTACGACGGATATGGATGGTACCCACGTGATTACTGCCCACAATAATCCGAGCGGTCTGACCGTACACAAAATTTTAGGGGACGGAACCATCGGGGATGAAATAAAGGAGAGCGCAAAGCTGGATTTTGGCATCTATGGACATCAGGTTCGCGTAGACCCTTCGAACCAGCTTGTGATTCTGGTGACTCGGGGAAACGGTCCGACTGCAACCAAACCCGAAGACCCCGGCGCTCTGAAGCTTTTCAGCTACAGCCATGGCATCCTGTCGAACCGGCAAAACATCGCACCGAACGGCGGCTTCAATTACCAGATCCGCCATATCGACTTTCATCCATCCGGCAAATGGGACTACGCCACTTTGGAGCGTCAGAACAAGTTGCACGTCTACCGGCGATCGGCAGAGGGAACGCTGAGCGATGCGCCGATATTTGTGAAGGATACGCTGGCCGATCCCTTGAAGGCCCACAACGGGCAGGCGGCCTCTTCAATTCACGTGCATCCCAATGGCCAGTTCGTTTACGTTGCCAATCGCGCAAGTGGCACAACGGATTTCGAGGGCAAACCGGTATTCGCGGGCGGGGAAAACACCATCGCGGTGTTCTCAATCAATGGTGAGACGGGCGAACCCACTCTGATTCAAACCGTAGATACACGTGGGTTCCAGCCCAGAACGTTTGCCGTGGATGCGAGTGGAAGCATACTCGCGGTCGCCAACCAGTCAGCGGGATTCGTGCGCAACGGATCGCGTATTGAGACTGTCCCTGCGAGTTTGGCGATATTCCGCATACGCCGTGACGGCAAACTCGACTTTACCCGCAAATACGATATACCGACCGGAGGCAGCAAGTCCCTGTTTTGGACCGGAATCGTTTCGTTGCCATCCGGACCTGGGTTCGACGCTTCCGCCATTTTTCAGATCAGATCGATGCGAAAAACATAGCGATCCCAGGATGGACCTTGCCGGGCGCAGCTTGCAACTTCCAGTTGGGGCAATCCGGTCGTGATCGGGCCGGTCGCAAATCGCCTTGCACGATAATCAACGCTAGTAGCCGCTGAGCCGAACGTCTCTGAAACCGACGATCACAGAGTGATGAGGAAGGATCATACGGGACTCTATTTTGCACTGGTCAGCACGCCGGTACGCTCCTCGTGCAACAGCCACACCATGGCGTTACGAAGGAGACGCTGTGTCATCGGATGGTTAAGCGCCTCCGGGGTATGTCCGGGAGAGAGATAGCACATGCGGCCTTTACCAAATTCGTTCCACCAGCCGGCTGCTGCCTGCTTGTTGTCCGGTGCAACGGAACGGAGTAGCAGATGCTCCTGGTCCAGATTGTACTTCGACATGTGCTGCTCGTCGAAGATATCGTAATCTTCCACTCCTGCGGTGATTGGATGATTCTTGTTTTCAACCCGGATGGTGAACGTATAAGGCTTGGGATGGCCGCCGAAATCGCCGCCAAACAGTTTGTAGTAGGGCCCGCCGGGCGGATACATCGTATGTGCGTTGTGTACGCCCAGAAAACCTCCCCCATTATTGACAAAATCCCATATAGCTTTTTGCTGCGCGTCCGTCATCCACGCGGTTTGCGGCTTTCCGTAGCCTTCAGGCCAGTAGCGGCCGTTGCGGGCGATGATCAGGAGCGAACACTCGGCTAGTGATTTTGCGTTCAGCTCTGTCGGGTCTTCAATAAAAGTAACGGGTATGTTCTCTCTCACCAGCGCCGTGATTAATCCGTCTCGCATCATCACAGGGCCGTGATAGATGTCGCCGATGAGCGCCAGGGCCTTCGGCCGGTGGGCGGTAGCATAGACCCGGTCGGGAACGACTCCCGTCGTAGGCCCGGACTTATTCGTAACCTGCGCCGCCAAAGGCATACACAGGGCGATCGAAAACAGAAATCGTCTCATTGTAGTTACACCTGCTTATGGTCGTGTACCGTAATGTGGAACGGGTTGGCCCAACTCGAGTGCCCCGAGATCCGGAGCCTGTCCGGTAAAGCCGTCGGTGACGTAGGGCGGAACCACCCAACGCGTTTAGGCCTCGCTTTGATCAGTCGAGTCTTTCATTTGAATTGATCGTTGTCAAGGGGGCCCCGTGCAACGGGGCGGATGCAGCACTGCCAAATCTTGCCTGGCTTTCATGTTTATGCTCCAGCTTGTTTTGATTTCCCCGGCCACGACACTGTGCCATGCCGGAATTTATGTGCGATTTCCGGACATCATCGAAGTCGACCGGATGGAGATCAGCGCTATCGCGGGCGACACTCTGAAACTCGAGCGCATCACCGCGTGCTGCGCGGCGCCTCCCGACGAGGTGGTGTTTGCACTGCATTATCTGTTGCGCTCGCAGGACAGGAAATAGACGGAGACGGCGGATGGAAGACCGCAAGCCGCTGGACCGTCAAATCGCTTACTATTGGGCGCTAGCCGGCGAGTACGACGAGTGGTGCTTGAGGAAGGCGGCGGTACGATCGCGGTTCGGAGCAGAAGGAACACTGGATGCGCGATTCCGCAGAGTTGGAAGGCGTGCTGCAGCGGACGGTGCACACGGCGATGTCTTGGAGTTTGCGTGCGGGACCGGGCTGTGGATGCGGCATCTCGCCGGGATCTGCCGGCACGTCGTAGCACTCGATTCGTCGCTTGAGGTGATCGAGATCAACCGGGGGAGGGTGGGTCGGGACAACGTGGAATTTCGGTTGGCCGACCTTTTCGTATGGGCGCCGGACCGCTAATATGATGCCGTCTTTTTTGGGTTCTGGCTGTTGCATGTGCCGCGCGCACAGTTCGACGAGTTCTGGCAACTGGTGCGGCGGGCGCTCAGGCCGGGAGGGACGGCGTTTTTCATCGATAGCATCCCGGAGCCAACGTCGAGCGCTGTGGATCAGGGCCGCGGAATGAGATGGGCGTGAGCCGGCCGCGACTCAACGACGGGCGCGAGTTCGACATCCTCAAGATTTACTACGACCCTTCGGTGCAGCCGAGTCGGCTCCAACAGATGGGATGGAGAGGCTGGGTGCGATCGACGGCGGGATTCTTTCTGTACGGCGCGGTAGTTTAGCGCGGGATCGGACGTGGAAGGCAACTACCGCCTCGCGTGCGATCACGCGCACGGCTGTCGTCATCGGGCGAAAGCATCCTTCCCACTTGGCTTTCCCAGGCGACCTGCTTATCGATTATGATTCTTGACGAGGAGGCTTGAATGAGACGAGCCAGTCAACTCTCGCGGCGCAGCTTACTCATCTCTTCCGGAACCCTGGCAATCATCCGCCGCATGCGCGCGGCGAACGAGGATGCAAGGGAAAATCTCCCGATCGTCCCCAAACGTGTTGAGAGGGTATTCAAGGTACCCGCTATCAAGGAGCCGAATGACCTCCAATTCGCTCCCGACGGCAATCTATGGATTCTTGACCAGGTCGACCCCAACAAGGTCTTCAAGGTAAATCCCAAAGACGGTTCCATCCTCGACCAGGTGCAAACCGAATCGATGCACGGCAGTGGAATTACATATGGAAATGGAGCCTGGTGGATCGGTTCTACCAAAACGTTGAAGACGCTCAAAGTGGATCCCAAGACCGGTAAGACCCTAAAGTCCTTTGCCACGCCGGGAGCAGGGCTGTATGGCAAACTAACAACACCTTCCGGCGCGCATGGGCTGAAATGGGTGGACGGCAAATATTGGATGGCCGTCCCGGCTTCAGGCAAGATCTTTTTGATGGAACCCGAATCGGGAGCGATTGTTCGCAGCATTCCAGCTCCCACGGTGCGCACGCATGGCCTGGCTTGGGACAATGGGACTCTTTGGTGTGTCGGCTCGACCGAGCGCGAGATTTACAAGATGGATCCTCGAGATGGAAAGTTGCTGGCGAAGATCAAACTCGCGAAGGACGATCCTGAGCCGCACGGCCTCGACCTATACCAGGGCATCATGTGGTATTCCGACGCCTCCAGCGGCTGGGTCTCGAAGCTCGTATGAAGCGCAGATCGACACAACAAACGGCCGTGCCCGCTACGCCTGTGTGCACAGCGCCGCCAGGACACCTACGTCGGCAACCCTTTCAATGGATCGGACCGTATCCACAATTGATCGGGCTTTCCCGATCGGCCACCTGGCGTAAGCCGCGCAGTCCAGAAATTTCGCCGTTTCTTCCTCAAAAGACATCGGATTGGCGGGATTCCCTTTGGCAACATCGGCACGCGCGGAAATCGTTCGACCGTCCTTCAGTTTGATCTCGATTATTGTCGTCATTTTGTTGTAGCCCGCGGCTTCTGCGACGGGATTTACGCCAAACTCTATACGCCGGATCATTTCCTGCACTTCCGGCCGGTTGACAACCTGGTTGGTAAACTCGGTCAGGCCTGCTTTTCCGTAGAGAAGTAATGATGCCATGCAGAATTCCATGCTGAACTTGGCCTGAAGATTGTCTTTGGGTCGGTGATGAATCAAAGCGTTCGGTGAATTCCGGTTCGTACCGACCCGAACGTGAAGCACCTGGTCGGCGGTGATCCTGTGCTGTTGAATCAAAGCCAACATGGCCGTCATGCCGGGATGAGTGAGTGATCCTGACGGAAAGGGCTTTATGGACACACCCGGCGAAACAAATGTCCACGGCTTTCCCAGTTTGCCCATGATCGCTGTGGAATCGAAACCGCCGCCTTCCGCGTGGAAGAACCCACGCGGCGCCTCGAGGATATCTTGGGCCGCCGTCCATCCCAATGAAGCAAAGTCGGCGGCGACGACCCCGCTTTCGGCGGCTCTGCCCGCGTGGAATGGCTTCGTCATCGTACCGAAATTTTCACGCAACCCAGCAGCTTCACTTGCAGCGATGCCCAGCGCCGTAGCGGCGCGGGCGTGATCGAATCCATAGATCTTTGCCACGGCCGCCGCTGCGCCCAGGGTGCCCACCGTGCCAGTGGTGTGGAACCCATCTTCATAATGCCGTGGGGCGATCGCCTCCGCGATTTTGCATTCCACCTCAACACCGATGTTATAGGCCAGCATCAAATCCTTCCCGGACATCGATCTCGTTTCCGCTACAGCCAGAACAGCGGGGAGAACTGGGGCGGTCGGATGAGTCAATAAACCATAGACACGGTCTCCCGCGACCGCAAGCTGGGTGTCGTCGTAATCGTCGGCATGTATACCGATTGCGTTGGCAAAAGCCGCAAAACGAACCGGCGCTTTGAGCGATG
The DNA here is from genome assembly GCA_963767545.1 of Terriglobia bacterium. Lineage (GTDB taxonomy): Bacteria > Acidobacteriota > Terriglobia > Bryobacterales > Bryobacteraceae > CAVVFX01. The sequence continues at coordinate 208,734 of CAVYEV010000013.1, read as the reverse complement.
AACCAATCACGGTAGCTGCCATCGAATTCTTGGACATCAGCCCACTCGACTTCAGGTAGTTCCGGATGATGTCGCCCGATTCTGCTACCGATCCGCACAGCGCGAGGCCTAACCCGTCGAGCACGGATTTTTTCGAGAGTTCAACTACTTCGCCCGGAATATCGGAGTATCGTGCGCTTACGATAAACTCAACGACGTAATTGGTCACTGGCTCGGGATCTCCCGGCTTGACTGCGCCCCGGGTTTTCGCGGGAGCGACAGCCTGAGCCAACGCCCGCCAGTCCCATAGCGCACCTAAACTGAGTATCGACGCTGAACACAAATCTCTTCGAGTCACTGAAAAGTCCCTCCCTAATAGCAAACTCCACGCTACATCGTCACGGTTCGCTGTAGCGCTCAGCCAAGGCAAATTCATAAATTACGAGGCGATTGGGGCCTGATACAATCCTCGACAATGTCTTCGCCACCCGTAGGACTGGAAATCTACCGGTGATGCGGGTCCGCCGCGACGGCCGTCCCCGTCAGGGAAGTGAGAAACTGCCTTTGGCTGAACGTGGTTCTATAGCTTCCGCGAATTACTATTTGTCAGGCTCTGAGCGACGTTTTCATCAAGTCCAGTATTTTGCGCAGTACGCGTTTCGACTCTTCATCCAGGCTGGCCCGGCTATTTGCATTTCCCGACGCAAGACTTGCGGCGGAGGGTGCGGCAATCTTTTCCGTTTCCCGGGTCCGGTAGGTTTTGAAAACGCCGCGCAGGACCAGGATGTATTTCATCGACTCCAGGCCGTACGCTCCAATCTCGTTGATCAGGAGAGCCGCATTGCCGAAGGTCCGCACGGCCTCCTCCTGCTTGCCTTCGTGCCACAGATCCCAGGCCGACGCGTAGACGTCCGCGAAGGACGCAGCCGGCATGCTGCCCGAGAATCCACGGATCATCTCATCGATGAGGGTGCGCCCATGTCCGCCGGTGAATACCTTGAGTTCGTCCGAACTTCGAGAGCGCAATTCAGAAATTCGCATCAAGGGTTGGCCAGCCTCGTCCTTCACATAGCGCAGGGTCGGGATCGCCTTGTACATTTCGAGGAGTAAATCCACGCTCATGTTTCCTACCGCCTGGACGAATAGCGGCAGCTCAGTAGCCTGGCCGATCTGTTTGTAATAATCGAAAATCGCACGTGGATCTTTGTTCTCGGGCGGTAGCGAAATGATCGCGTCTGCTCCGCCGGTTTCCGCGTTCTTCGCATAACGCACTGCAGTTGCTATATTCGAGGCCTGCACACCAATCACGATCGCGGGCCGCAGATCCCGGCCGGCGGACATGATTGCCTCGGCCCCCTGCATGCGCTCCGATTCGTTCAGCGTGGACCATTCGCTGGCCAGTTGCGGCCATACGAAGCCGTGTACTTTTCCGCGATCGATAAAACGAACCTGCTCGACAAGCGAATCGATGTCCAGCTTGTTGGCTTCAGTGAAGGGAGTCTGCGCAATCGGAAAAATGCCGCGGAGCGTCTTCCCGCTGGACTTCCGGGCTGCGAAAACCGGAGTGTCCGATAACGTGAGGGAAATCGAGGCCGCGCCAATCGCCGCGAGGAAGCTCCGACGGCAGATGCGTTCGTAACGCCGATTCTGAGGTGTCATAACTGCCTTGCGTGAAAGCTATCATAGAGCGTGCAAGGTTTGCAAACCCGATTCATCTGGTCGCCCGAAGGGCGGAGGAGCAGCTGTCCGCATGGATGATGTATGCTGCGAATCAGTTCTTCATTAAATGTAAGACATAGGAACAGCACCGTGATCGGGGTCGGGCGGTTCATTGGCCGGCAAGTTCTACGACTGGCGGGAACGCTACGGCAAATTAACGAGCACAGCGGCTGGGTTCTCCGCGATTTCTGGATGGAAGATTGGGAAAAGCAGGCCATCATCGGCTTCCCTCTGAAGAACCCCCTGGAAGGCTACCGGCGGCTGAATTTTGTTGGATGCCGACATTGTCGCGGTGAGTCCGTCCAGTGGCTGGCGGGTATTGGTGCAAGCGGGACTACACTCGAAGTGGAACAGCAAGCCATCGAAGAAGGGCACGGGCTTTGAGCAGCCATTGGCCGCGCATCAGCACTGGCACGTCGATGTTTCCTACCCACCTGAGGCCGGCTTATCCCTCGCGGTTGCTGGCTTTCGGAGTTAGGTTCGCATCGGAGGATTGCTCAAATCGAGAAGGCTGGATGGCCCGATGAGTCCAGGGCGGGCACGGTTCTTCCATCGGCGATGCCGCGAAAGCGAACAGTGGCGTATCAGGTCATAAGTAATCTGGTCATACTTGGTCAAACTGTCTTGTTCCGGCGCAGCAGGCTCTAGCCGCATTACGACGATCTCATTGGCGGACGGGACAATGGCATATACCGCCGAATGCCGTTTTCGCGAGGCGCGGTAGAAGCCGCCACTGGCGAACGCATCCTGGCGGTACCCTGAAACCATTCACGATGGTCTTGAGGACCAACATAAACCCGGCCTACCTCACCCGGTTGCGGCAATCCAGTACTCCGAGTCGGGTTATAAGTTGACCACGCTACCTTCGGTCCGCCATCGTTATTCGTGGATAAGGTCGAGGAGAGGATCAGAACAGAATGCGGCTCTTTCGTTCCTTTAACTTCTCGATACTGACGCCAGGGACAGCGCGCAGTTGGTCGATGTTGGAGAAGCGTTGGCGCTGCCTTCGCGCGATGACGTCCTGCGCCACCTCGTCGTTTACGCCGAGAACCCCCGCCAATTCTTCGGCCGCAGAGGTGTTGACGTTCACGAGCGTGAGGTTCTCCAGAAAGAATCTCGTCACCCGCTCGAGTTGCTCGTCCGTTCCGTTTGCGCCGCGTTGCGTCATGTCGGCAAAGACGTCGTTCCATCGGTCCCAAGATCGGGGCTTGTTGAGGAACACGGCGGTAGTGTGGCAACGCCCGCACACTGCCTGTACGGCTTGCAGATCTGGATTGGGAGCCGCGGCCGTCGCTGCCACTACCCCGGCTGCGATGCAGGCTGCGGTCGCCACGCACGACCAACGTCCGGGAGTCACTTTTTGTTAGAGGTCAACTCGCGGCCGGCAAGCCTCGACTGAACCGCGCTGGGGATGCCTTCGCCGAACTGGCTCACAGTCCGCACCAGCTTTCCGTTGGAGAACGCCATCTCCAAAAACTTTTCGCTGTGCATGGTCTTTCCGTATTCGTCCTTCATCTGGGCGACGATCTTCTTGGATTTCACTTCGACAACGTCTCCCGAAGAAAGCAAGGCGTATTTCCCGCCGATTCCCATGGTGATCCAGTCGGCGGAAGCAGTGGTTGGGAAACTTGATTTAAGTACGGGCCACTCGCCGGTGTTGTCGTAGATCAGCACACCGTAGTTGATGTTGTCCACCACCCAGATCTCGCTTTCATCCGGGGTGAGGGCGATGCCATGGCTGGGACAGCCGTGTCCGAAGAAATGCTGGTTCACATCTCCCCACTTTGCCTTCCACAATTCAGCCGGAGCTTCGATCCGCTTGATGACCTCGCCCGTCTTGACGTCAGCGATCTCAAAGCCGAGCAGGTTGTTCAGATTGGCGTAAACCCGGGTCGCGTCGTGGTTGATGACGAAGGGGCGCACATGGTCGGAGAAGGTGATGGTTCTGATGGCCTTCATCGACGGGACGTCGCCCACCGTCATGGTGACTCCGTTGGGGGCCATAAAGACGGTCTTCCCATCGGCACTGAGTGCCATGTTGTGGGCGAACATACTTTTAGGCGCCTGGATTTTGCCTTGCAAGGTCCCGCTCTGCGCGTCAATAACATACCAGAAGTCCTTCAGGTCCGAGCCCACTACCAACGTCTTGCCGTCCGGTGTAAGCTCGGGACGCTCACAGCACGTCCCGTCATAGGTGTTCTCCCATGCCTCTTTCTCGGTCGCTAGGTCGAAGGCTGCGAGTCGGCCCCGGGTCGCCAGATAGATCATGTTAGTAGCCGGACTGGCAGCGACTCCCGACACTTCTTCCGGACTTACGCTCGCCGGCACGTTCCAGGTGGGAATTCGCTTGACGAACTCAAAATTGCGATCCATGTCCAGGACCACAATACCGACTCCGTTCATTTCGGACGAGAACTGCCCGCCGGCTGAACCACCCGGCAGAGCCACATAGACAAGCCGCCGGTCGCGCTTGCCGAAGCCCTTTGCAATATGGGGACCGTTATCGCGCGGGTCAGAAAATCCAGCCGGGCGATAGGGACGTTCCGGCTTGTTGATCGAATTCTCCAGGCGGATCCCATCTTTGGTCGTCTGCTGGGCCGCCAGATTGGGGATGTCGCAGAGCGCCACGATGTATGCGGTCACAACGAAGTGATTACGGAAGAACATTAGAGCCCTCTCAAATCACTGCAACTATATAACCTTCCGGCTCGCGCAGTCAACCGGGGCTCACGCGTGTATCGGGCGCGCTAACGTCAGGCTGAGGTTCCCAGCATCTTCCGTAACCTGGCCTTCGTGACCTGTTCGTTCGGGCGGTTGGCCCCACCCGTCAACCACTCCTAAAGCCTGCCGAACTGGACCTCGTGGGATTGTAGGCCTGTATTGGGCGAGCACGGTACCGCTTCCGGGAAATGGATTGCTCATGGTGAAGCCGGGAATCTTGCCCGCCGGCTGCTCAGAAGGAATCTGTCAGGACTCGTTCGAATCGAGGCTGCCCGTGGGGTTCAAAGCGTTCGCGACCGCAGCGGATTTCTGCCGGGCAAGCGAAGAGGTGCGGAATTACTTCCGGCCACGAAAGAAGATGGAGGAAGCGATCTCACTGAGTGATCGGCGGCAGCAGTTCATTGGGCGGTACCTTAAAGTTGCAAGACCGGTTCTGAGTGGCCGCATAACATAAGACGTCGAAATAGAGCAACTCTCTCATGGGAGAACTGACCCTGTTTCACAAATGATGATTGCGTTTCATTCGTTCGACCGTGCTGTGACATGGCTGCTCGTCCACATTCCGCCCCCACGTCACAAGGTGCTCTATTTGACCGTTCCTTACCGGCAAGAGAGTCTCGGCCGAACTACGTTGGCTCTACCGCTTAGTGTCACGATGGTTCAGATTTTCACATTCTGGTGCATTTTCCGTTCTTGACGTTTCGCTTCTTCGCCTCTATAATCGACACACTGCGGATGCGCTCGTCCGGCATTTTGAGGCAGACTGCCCGGGGCCGCGCCCGTGGGTAACTCCACGTGGGAGGGAACCAACAGTGGGAAGTAGATCACTTGCTGCACTTGCAATCTTCGGCGCGTTTGCTCTCACCGGTACCGCATTCGCGCAGACTGCTCAAATAACCGGGACCGTAACGACAAATCGGGCGCAGGTCGTCCCAACGCCAGAGTAACTGCCACGAATGCGGCCACCGGCGTAGCGCGATCAGCAACGACCAATAGGAGTGGCAATTATCTGATCACGGCCCTTCTGCCGGGGAAATTACCAGATCACCACCGAGGCAGCGGGATTTAAACAGATCGCACAAGGGCCCCTGACTTTCGCGGTCGACCAGGTGGCACGGCTTGATTTTGTGCTGGATGTTGGCGAGGCTAGGGAAACCGTCGAGGTATCATCGAAGGCGGTATTGCTTGATTCTGCAACCAGCACGGTAGGAACTGTAATCGAGAATCAGCAGGTCGCGGACCTGCCCCTTAACGGACGTGATCCCGTCAACCTTCTGGCGCTCAGCCCTGGCATCCGGCCGCAATCGGGATTCGGAGGAGTATTGACGGCGGGAGGAACCAGTCAAAGCGGAGCTTGGTCCGGATTTTCGTTCAATGGTGGAATCGCGGGCGCTAACCCGATCCTTGTCGAGGGACTCGCGCTCGATATTCTCCAGATGAATCTTCCGTCCTATGTGCCGCCGCTCGATGCGACCCAGGAATTTCGCGCAATGACTGATACTTTCTCCGCGGAGTACGGCAGGTCCACTGGCGCGGTAATCAACTTCAGCGTCAAATCCGGCACGAATCAGATTCACGGATCGGCGTATGAGTATCTGCGAAACACTGACCTGAATGCAAACACGTTCTTCGCCAATCGCACAGGTACGCCTCGCCCTCAATACATTCAGAACCAATATGGAGGTTCCTTCGGAGGACCGATCAAAAAAGACAAGGCATTCTACTTCGGCAACTTCGAGGAGTATGAGGTTCGACAGTCTTCACCTGCGCTTCTGAGCGTCCCGACTTCGCTTCAAGCACAGGGCAACTTCTCACAAACGTACACGGCAACGGGAACCGTTGTCGCAATCGCCGATCCGCTGACGAGTACGCTCCAGCCGAACGGATCATATACACGCCAGGTCTTCCCGGGAAATATTATCCCGGCGTCAAGGCGGAGCACGGTCGCGACGAACGTCGCGCAATTTTATCCTGCGCCGAACGTGCCAGGGACGATTTCAGGCACAAATAACTATGCCGGCCTCACCGCGTCCCGGAATAACCAGCAGAATGCGATCGGGAAGTTCGATTACAACGTAAACCAGACCTGGAAAGTGTTCGGCACATACGGCAGGCTTTGGGATCAGCCGATAACTGGCAATCCGTGGCCCGCGTCCGTCAATTTCACGCGGGCGCAAACCGACGACCATGAACAGGCGACGATTTCCGCGACCGCCGTACTGAGCCCGCAACTCGTTCTGGAACTCAATTCAGGATTCGCGAGGGTCGCCGAGTTCGGAGTGCCTAACTCGCTGGGCTATGACGTCACGAAACTTGGGTTCCCGCAATCGTTCGCGAGTTCAACACAAATTCAGAGCTTCCCTGCATTCAATATTACTGGTCTGACTTCGATCGGCAGCGCGAATTCCGCCGGCGAAAACGTGGGCGCTTACAACAGTTGGAGCGAAAGAGCTCGCTTTCATGGGTTAAAGGCCCGCATACGTTCAAGTTTGGAGCGGATTTCCGAGTCCAGCAAATGAATATGGCCTTTGAGAATTCATTCGAGCCGATCTTCAACTTCACGAATCAGTTCACAGCCATCAACCCGCTAAGTCTGAATAGCGCGAGTGGTGTACCGATGGCTTCATTTATGCTCGGGGATGTGTCGACGGCTTCCGCGGCCAAAAGCCCCGCTTTCGCAGACCAGCGGCAGTATCTTGCTCTTTTCGCCCAGGATGACTGGAAGGTCACCCGCAGATTCACCGTGAATGTCGGGGTCAACTACAGCCTCGAGTTTCCGATTACCGATCGCTATAACCGTGAGATGTGGTTTGAGCCGAACGCTCTTCTGCCCGTGAGCACTCAGGTCGGCTTTCCCGTAAATGGAGGCTTTGAGTTTGCTTCTTCGAAGCAGCGTTCTCCTACGGATCTGTATCTGAAGCAATGGGGCCCGCGGCTCGGGCTGGCATACCAACTGTTTTCGCACACGGTTATTCGGAGTGCGTACGGCCTGTTCTGGATTCCAGCGAACCTCTCACAGGTTGTCGGCGCAAGCGGAGCGCCGGCATGGATTCTTAATACTCCGATGGTGACAACACTGGACGGAGGCATCACGCCATTCAATACGCTTGACAACCCCTATCCTCAGGGTGTTCAGGACCCGCCGGGTAGTTCGCAGGGAGCGAACTCTCTGCTTGGCCAGCAGGGCCAGGCAAACTGCCGCTGTTATCACCCAGGGTACATGCAACAGTGGAATTTCAATATTCAGCAGGAGTTGTGGCGAGAGTCCGTAATCGAGGTCAGCTATATCGGAACTGCTGGAGTCGGTTTGCCGGCGGGATATGCGGCGCAGATCAATCAGTTGCCTGACCAGTACCTGCGCCTTGGTTCGAAGCTGGCCCAGATGGTCCCGAACCCATACTACGGAGTCGTTCAAAGCGGCATACTTGCACAACCGCTGATCCAATACAGCCAGTTACTTCGTCCATTTCCACAATTCAGTACGTTATTTGACGAGGTCGATCCAGTCGGTCACTCGAGCTACAACGCGTTTGAGGCGCAGTATAAAAAGCGATTCGGCAGTTCCCTTATCACCGTTGCGTACACGTTCAGCAAATCGATAGGCAACAGCGAGGCCCGCCTCGACGTAGGTCCCAGTGGGAATACGAGTTCCGGATTCATGGACAACTACAATCGGGCGGTCAGCCGGTCACTGGCGTCATACGATGCGCCGAACCGGCTTGTCATCGCCGTAAACTGGGCCGTGCCGCTGGGCAAAGGCAAGGCCATGCTAACTAATCTGGGACACTTCGACCGGGTTGTGTCGGGGTGGCAGATTCAACGGAATCTATACCGCACAGACGGGTTTTCCGCTTGCTTTTGTAACAAGCACAAATCTGACCGGAAACTATAATGCAATCACCGATGTGTACGGGACATTCGTCGCGAACTCCGTTCCTAACGTCAGCAGCAGCCCGTCCTTGAGCGGCTCGGCGGTTTCTCGCCTGAACCAATGGTTCAATACCAGCTTATTCAGCCAACCCGCTGCGTACACATACGGTGATGCCGGCCGGAGCTCACCCAACATCCGCGCCCAGGGGCAGAATAACCTCGACCTTAGCATCTTCAAGGACAATCGCTTCGGACACGATGGGCGTTTCAACCTGCAGTTTCGAGCCGAGGCGTTCAATGTCGCCAACCGCGTGCAGTTTGGGGCGCCGGGAACGACGTATGGAGCATCCACATTCGGCGTGGTAAGCACGCAAGCTAACAACCCGAGGCAGTTGCAACTAGCTCTCCGGCTGGATTTCTAAGTCGCTATTGGTAACGAGACTCAATCCATGACATTAAAGCGAAAAATCTTGAGCCGCAGAACGCTGATGCGATCGGCCACCTCGGCCGCTATCGGCGTCGGAGTGGCGAATGAATTCCTCGCGCCCGTCAAGGCGATCGCCGCCGAAGCGAAGCGGGTTGCCATCAAGAACATCGAAATTTTTGCTGTTCAGGTTCCGAAATCGCCAAACGCACCTCCGGCTCCGGTCGCTGCCGGACCGTTTAACGCGGATCCGACACGCGTGGTGTGTACTCGTGTCACCACCGATGCCGGTACTCGCGGCTATTCGTTTCTACCGGGCTCGACCGCTAACGTTGAGCAGGCCGGAAAAGTGCTCCTCGGCGAGGATCTGTTCGCGGTGGAACAGCACCTTAAGCATGGGCTCATCAATTGGTCACATATCGAGGAGGCCATGTGGGACGGCATTGGAAGACTTTCAGGCCAGCCTGTGCATCGTCTCCTCGGGGGAGCGATCACCCGAAGGCAGCCTGTTTACCTGACCTACGTCTGGCCTGGTTCTGCCGATCAATCGCAAGTTACGCCTAAACAGCAGGCTGAGCAGGCTGTGATCGTGAAGAAGGCGGGTTTCAAGGCGATGAAGATCCGCATCTTCCGGCCCAATTACATGGACGACGTCGAGGCATGCTCGGAGATTCTCGCTGCCGGTGGACCAGGGTTCCGGGTAATGGTGGATCGGACTGCGACGCAGCCCGGACTCTGGACATATCCGCAGGGCCTCGCGGCGGCCCTTGCACTGCAGAAAGCGGGTGTTTACTGGCTGGAGGAGCCGTTCGACCGAAATGACTTTGAGGGCCCCGCCAGGCTCGCGCGTGAGGTTGACATCCTCATCACGGGTGGCGAAGGCTATCGCGGGCTCGCTGCCTACCGGGAGTGCGTTACCCATAGTACCTATGACATTCTCCAGCCCGACTGCAACACGGTTGGCGGCATTCTGACCATGCGAAAAGTCGGCGCACTCTGCCAGGCGTGGAACCTGCCGATCTGCCCGCATGCATCATCGGGCCTAGCCATGGCAGGACGGGTGCAGGCATCGGCCGCTATGGGTTCCATGTATCAGGAGATTGGTGTTCTGACGCCGCCACAGTTGCCCAATGACCGGATTACTCCAATCATGCCGATCCTGAATTCCGCTCCGTTCGTATTCGAAGACGGCGAGCTTCTTGTTCCTCAGGGGCCGGGACTCGGGCTCGATCTGAATGAAGAGGCTCTCAACCGCTTCCGCGTCGAAGGTCCGGTTACCGGCGGTTTCGGGGGGAATCGCGGAAGGGGAAATATCTGACGCGCCTCAAATGGGTTGATCGTCGGCGGAGGTATTTCAAGTTGAATGGCAATAAACGCTGGATCGCTGCCGGCGCACTACTAACCGGACTGTTCTTTTACGTCGCTTTGACAGCGAGTTCCCAGGAATCGTCGCGAAGTCCCGAGCGGCAATTTGATCAGCTGTGTGAGGGATGTCACGGCGAGGGTGGGGCCGGAGGCGACCGCGCGCCTGCTCTCCTCAACAACCGTTCGCTGCGAAGCCGGTCTGAAGCTCAGATCGAGGAAGTTATCCGGGCCGGGACACCAGGCGGCATGCCGGCGTTCCCCCTGCCAGCGGATCAGCTGAAAGATCTCGCGCAATGGCTGCGCTCGCTGAATATATCCGCCTTTGAGACAAAGCCCTCCGGCGACGTCAAATCGGGGGAGCGATTGTTCTTTGGAACGGGTCAGTGCGTCAGTTGCCACATGGTCCGCGGCCGGGGTCGCGCGAACGGGCCTGATCTCTCTGATATCGGACGAAATTCTACCGTGCGCGAACTCGAACTCGTACTGGAGAACCCGACGTCGCAGATGGGCATTCATACTACTGCGGCCTGTCCGAACTGGGCATTCTGTCCGGATGAGACATGGGGCGTGGTGGATGTTCACCTTCGCGACGGCAAGTCAATTCGGGGCTTCGCCCGCAATGAGACGAACCGGGATATCGAGGTTCAGGACCTCAATGGCCGGACGCACTTTTTTACGAGTTCCGATTACGACCACATAGATCGTGAGAAGACTTCTTACATGCCGCCATTTCGGGGTTCCGTGGAACAGCGCCGGGATCTGGTGGCTTATCTGAGCAGTTTGGGAGGGAATGTTTCAGGCCCCCTTCCCACCGAGGAACCAGCGCTTCCCGCGGAGGCGATACAGAGGACCATCCATCCGGAGCCGGGAGAATGGCCCAATTATGATGGCGCGCCTCGTGGCAATCGCTATAGTGCGCTCGATCAGATCAATCGCCGGAATATCGGCCTTCTAAAGCTGGATTGGGTCTACGCTCTTCAGTCGAAAGGATTGGAGACGACGCCGGTTGTCTCGGAGGGTGTGATGTATGTGACTGCTCCCAGCCAGGTATGCGCGATTGATGCCCGCGCCGGCCGCGAGATCTGGTGTCATCAGCGCAGTGCCGATGCTGCGCCGGGCGGGCGAGGCAACCAGGGCGGCGGGAACGGAGCGCCGGGCGGCTTCCGTCAACCGAACCGCGGGGCTACCGTCGTCGGCGACCGCGTTCTGTTTGCGACCAGTGATGCTCATCTTGTATGCCTGAATCGTCTTACCGGCGGCGTGATTTGGGACGTTACGATGCCCGAAACCCCGGGGCGCTATTACGCAACCTCGGCGCCATTGGTTATCGGTGATTTGGTTGTCTCCGGTATCGGCGGCGGTGATGGCCCGCTGCGCGGCTTCCTCGCCGCATATAAGATCACGACGGGGCAGTTGGCCTGGAGATTCTGGACCATTCCCAAACCGGGAGAACCCGGTTCCGAGACATGGGTCGGCGATGCGCTGCCCACCGGGGGAGGCGCAACCTGGGTCACCGGCTCATATGAAGCGGATTCGGACACCCTGTATTGGGCTGTTGGTAATCCTTTCCCGGCGACCGACGGCGACGAGCGCAAAGGGATCAATCTTTATACCAACTGCGTCCTTGCCCTCGAGGGAAAAACCGGAAAGTTGCGCTGGTATTTCCAGTTCACTCCCCACGATCTGCATGACTGGGATGCCACCGAGCCTCTTGTCATGGCGGATGCGGAGTATAAGGGCCAACTTCGCAAGCTTCTGATCCAGGCAAACAGGAACGGATTCTTTTATGTGCTCGACAGGTCCTCCGGCAAGCTGCTTTTCGCGAAACCGTTCGTTGACAAGTTGAATTGGGCGAGCGGGATCGGCGAAGACGGGAAGCCCGTACTGCTCCCGCCGAACTTTCCTACCAGGGCCGGCGTAAAGACGTGTCCGGCAGTCCGTGGAGCAACGAACTGGTATGCGACTTCATTCAGTCCTGAGTCCCATCTGTTTTACGTTATGGCCGTAGAAGATTGCAGTATCTACAAACAGGCGGGCCGTGGTGGCTACGAAGGCTATCGCAATCCCCAGGATTCCGGCAAACGATACCTCCGAGCCATTGATGTCGAAACCGGCCGGAAGGTGTGGGAAGCTTCTCAGGTCGGCGCTCAGGAAGCAAACTACACGGGTGTGCTTTCCACGGCCGGAGGCATCGTCTTCTACGGTGAGACTGGAGGCTCGTTCGCAGCGGCGGACAGCAAAACCGGAAAGCTGCTGTGGAACTTCACGGCCAATGAGCCGTGGAAGGCATCACCGATGACTTATGTTGCTGGTGGCCGGCAGTTTGTTGCCATCGCTTCAGGCGGCAACATTCTTTCCTTTGCGCTTCCAAAACAAGGCCATTCAGAATAATCATGGGAAACTCACAAATTCGTTCGCATGCGCGCAATTGCTCCTCCGGAATCGGCCGCCGCCAGTTTTTCGGCGCAGGCGCGATTGCAGTGTCGGCGGGCAGTTTGTTCGCGCAGCAAAGGCAACAGGGCAATGCTGCATCCGAAGCACAACGCGGACGGGCGCCCCAAGACCCACCCAAGGCTCCTTACCCGATCATCGATACGCATATCCATCTTTTCGATTCATCAAGACCACAGGGGGTTCCCTATGGCGCCGGCCGTCCGCCTGCTCTTCCCGAAGTTTATCGATTCGTGGCCGAGCCTTTGGGCGTTGTCGGCGCAATCGAGATCGAAGCTAGTCCGTGGATCGAAGATAACTTCTGGGTTTTGGATGTCTCGCAACATAACTCAATCATGGTCGGCATGATAGGAGACCTCGAACCCGATAAGCCGGAATTCCATGAGTATCTTCAGCGCTATCTTAAGCACCCTCTGTTCCGCGGAATCCGCTACGGCAATTTGTGGGGGCGCAGCCTTGCCAAAAAGGTGAACGATGCGCGCTTCATTGCGGGCGTGAAGGAATTCGCCGCTGCTGATCTCACATTCGATACCGCGAATCCGAGACCGGACCTTATCGAGGCGGTTGTGCGACTGACGGACAAAGTGCCGGATCTGCGAGTGGTCATCGATCATCTTCCCAATATGGCATTGCTCGATGATGCTTCGGCGAGAATGCCGGTCGAGGTGAATCTGCGGGAACTCGCCAAGCGGAACGTGTTTGCGAAGATTTCGGCCGTTGCCCGGCGCGCGGATGGCCAGGTCGTTATTGATCCCGACACTTACAAGCCCAGGCTCGACTTACTTTTCGACATTTTCGGCCAGGATCGCGTGGTATTCGGCAGTGACTGGCCGAACAGCGCAGGCAATTGGGTTTCCCTCGAGTTCGCCCTGTCGATTGTGCGCCGGTATTTCGATGCGAAAGGATTGCCGGTAGCGGAAAAGTACTTCTGGAAAAATTCTGTCGCAGCGTATAAGTGGGTGAGGCGAGATCCTGCGCAGCCGGCGGCGCAGAACGGATGAGTCAGTGATAACCCGGGCCTGGTTCGCGGCCGGACTCATTCGGATCGATGATGGTTCGATTGAATCTGCCGGATGGTAAAGTTCTGCGCCGCCATTTCAGAATCTGCGCTCCACCGGGCATCAGTTGCAGCGCTCATATTTAGATGACACGAGGAATCAGCCCGACGCCTTCAATCAAGCCCCCACGCATTAAAGGTATGCCGGTCAATGGTGACGAAATCGGTGCGGACAAGTATTTCTCGCGGGCAGTCGCAAAGGCATTTGAAGTACTGGAGGTGGTGCAGTCATCACAGGAACCAATCGCGGTCAATGAGCTTGCCAGGCATGTCGGCCTGTCAAAAACGTCCACTTTCAGACTGCTTCGAACGCTCCACACCACTGGCTATCTTGCGCTGACAGATGGCGGACAATATCAGATTGCGCAAGGCGTACGGTGTCTGGGGCCGACTCAGTCGCTGGCTAAGCTCGTCCGGCTGGGAACACCGTACCTACAGCACATCACTCGGGAGTTAAGAGAAACGGCCAGCCTGGCTGTGCTTTTCGACAATCACATTGAGGTGGTGGCGGTCGTTGAGAGTCCGCAGTTACTGCGAATGAGCAATGTGGTCGGTAATATACTGCCTCCTAACGCCAGTTCACTAGGCAAGGCAATCACCGCATTCCAAACGACCGCGCGTCGGGAAAAGTTGATTCGCAGTTTCGGAATTTATCGGTTTACTCCAGATACAATCACGGATGCGAACGAACTCAACCAGGAATTCGAGCGCGTACGAGCCGGGGAATTCGCGATCGACCGCGAGGAGTCAGTGCTCGACGGGATCTGTTTCGGTGTGCCCGTGTTTGGCGGGCCTGGACGAAGTGTCTCCGCCGCGATAAGCATGTCTTCTCCAAAATCCCGCGTTCCCGATGCCGGCCGGGAGAAGGCAATAGTTCAGTGCATCACCGCAGAAACAAGGAAGCTGACAGCGGAGTTGGCGAAGGCCTGACTCCCGGCGATGAAGCTTCCGGTCATGGATTCGGCACACGCTGATCTGAACGGTCGGGCTTAGAGTGGGGATTTAGACTACCGGAAAGGCATGGCAGTCAACCTCGGTATCTACTATGAGTCTCCGTTCATGGCTCTCTTTTCGACGGTGAACATAGACTTGGCCTACTACAACCGCGATGCTTCATGACACTGCGCCTGCATTGCCGGACAGCCGGAGCTGTAGCCTGGCGCAAGTGCCGACCTGAAAGCGGCCAGGGCTATCCAAAAATCATTTTCATGTCGGGCGCTCCGGCGGCATAACCTGGCTCGGGAACCTCAACAGATTTCTCTCGGCAAAGTAGTTCGCGATTCCGAACCGACCACGGGCCTGGTTCAGTGTTCCGAACGGGGGACCAATACATGCGGAATCGCCCCTGCTGAGGCTTGAAAGCCATGCTGAGAGAAGCGCTGGAGTCGTTACCACCACGCTCAACCGTTATACGCTTGCGGATGTTTTGGACCGCGGGATTAGACCTCGAGTGGAAGGTAAAAGAAGTTAATAGGCTACCTGGATCAGTACACCGGACCGCAACCTTGCTAAGTTCTATCGCGTCCGTCGGGCGGATACTTTTTCTAGAAATTCGGCCTTGGCCGTATCAAGTCGCGAAGCGCCCATCTCCACCTTGTCGCCGAAGATCATGACGCGGTCCTGTTCTTCCTTACTGAACGCGGTCCAGCGCGGCAGGCTCCTTCCGTTCGGATCGCCGTGATCTGCGAAGTTGACCCAATAGGAGGAGATCATATCTTCTAGTTGACGATCCCAACTGGCCCACTGCTGCGGAAAGAGATTCAAGTTGTGAAAGACATAGTAGAGTTCAGCGTCATGCGCGGCGCCTTTGATCGGCGCGTCCAACGGTGGTTGGCGTGTGAAATAGTACACGTAAGCCTGGGACTTGCCCGTCTTGGTCTCTCAGCGAGCCCAGGTGCGCATGCCCCACGCCATAGAATCATTGAGTGCGGTCATCTGCGACGCTTTGGCCTGATCATCTGAGCCGGCTGGATACCTGACCAGGTAGCTGGCGGCCATATCACGAAACCGTTGATTGGTCTGCTCGATGTATTGGTCCTTAGGCACCGGATGGCCGATCACGTTAGCCTCTTCGGCGTTCGAGCCGGAGATCAGCGGCACGTCGTTCTGTTTGCCGGCCGCGAAGATAGCGGCCTCGTCCTGGGGCAGCAGCCACCCATCGACGATAGGGCCACCAACAGCGACTCCGAGCAGTTCGCGCATTGTTTTGGCGCGCAGATCGTTGAGCCGGCCCAACTTCTCGCCTGCTTGCTCAGCCTCTCGCAGCGTGCGCATGGGCGTCAATCCAGGACCGCCGCTCTCGCCGATGGCGCGTTGGAACAGGCCTTTCGCGAGGGGCGAGGCCATTAGCGCCAACACGCTGCCTGAGCCTGCCGATTGGCCGAAGATCGTGACGCGTTGCGGATCACCGCCGAAACCGGCTATATTCCTTTGCACCCATTGCAGCGCAGCAACCTGATCCATCAAGCCATAATTGCCAGAGGCGTGATGGCTCGATTCCTCGGTGAGTTCAGGGTGCGCGAGGAAACCGAAAATGCCGACGCGGTAGTTGGTGGTGACCAGTACGACGCCCTTTTTGGCCAGCGCCTCTCCATCAAAGACTAGCGCGCTGCCAGAACCGTCGTGATAACCGCCGCCGTGAATGTAGACCATAACCGGCGGGCGCTGCGTGGCCGATTGGGCTGCGGTCCAGACGTTGAGGTAGAGGCAGTCCTCGCTCGTGGAACTGAGCCGCTTGGCTGTAGGCAGTAATAAGGATTGGCCGGTGCGCTGCGGCTGGGCGCAGGTGGAGGAAAACTGATCGGCCTTGCGTATGCCGTCCCAATGTGCGGTTGGCTGCGGCGTTTTCCACCGCAGTGATCCGACGGGCGGCGCTGCGAAGGGGATGCCTTTAAAGACGCGTACGGCTGAATTGACATCCGCGCCTGCGACCAGACCGGTATCAAGACGCACCGGTTGATCGATGGCTGCCAGCATGACGGTCGCGCCGCAAATCGACACCAGTAGAGACTTCATGGTTGCTGATTATAAAGCAAGTGAGACGGCTTGTGTCACCTGCGTATTCAACGCCAGCGACTTTGACGCTGCCGCCTACAGCCTTGTCTCATTTGTGCCTCGATCAGAACGACGAGAATGCAAAATGCTGATTCGGCGAGGCGTTTGCAGATTCAGGAGTTCGCAACAGCAGCGCGCAAGTGTTTAGATTCAACTAACGTATTCATTCCCAAGCCTGCCCGTCCAATCGCCACGACCCGAGCACGGCGGCCTCATAGAGGGCGGACACCTAATATCCGACTCGCTTCCCCTTCTTCCGATTGCAAGATTCGCACAATAGCTGAATATTCCGCGCGGTGTGGCTCCCGCCCTTCGCCACAGGAATAACGTGGTCAAACTCAAGACGTTCTTTGCCTCCACACTGAACACACTGCCCTTGATCGCACCGCCAAACGAACACCTGGATGGCCGCGGAGATGCGTTCGCGCGCGCTTGAAGGTTCTAGGGCGGGATTCTCGTGGGCGTCGCTTTTTAAGACCAGTTCCTCTATGCGGACCGCGATATCTCTCGAATCTAAGTCTGACCAGTCGTACACCCGAAAAGCCTTCCCTTTGTATATCCATACGTCGGGCCAGGGATTAGCCCTGCCGACAAGACAAACATCCTCACATCGTAATGGTACAAGGTTGCCGACACCTAACCCCGGCTGTAGAAAAAGAGGCTCCGCAATGCTCGGCTCATTCAGCGCATTTTCGCTAGGGAAGAGCTTCACCACCGAGCACCGGCCTGTACGGTCCGGCCCGACCTTAATCTTGCCGATGAATTTGATTTTAGCGGCCATGATAACTTCTGCCGTTACCTATAGTTCGATGCAAAACTTGCAATGCGACACCAGCACCTTGAGCCAGACGCGATCCCCCGGTTTCAGGCTGTGCCGGTCCTTGAAGGCGCGAAAGTGTTTGTGGATTAGTTCTCCACAGGTATCATTCCAAAAACTGTCTTTGTCAATATTCACGGGAGTTTCGGTCCCGTCGATCACGATTATCACAGGGCTTTGCTTCCTTGCAAAATGGTCCAGACGAAGGTCGCTTCCGCCTAGCACCTTGATTCCCCAACTGGTCTGTCCATTAGTCCAAATGGAGCATTCTGTCTATCGAAGCCCATAATCGGGGAGTCTAACACGGCGGGAAAGCGTGTGTTTGCCGCTCAGCGCATGGTTCACATAGCCTGTTCCACGGCCACGGAAGTGCTGAGCATCGCCCCTTTTGCGATGGTTCAGAGGATGGAGAGGATTCCAGCCACTGCGCAGTTTGACCACGTTCCGAACCGTCTGGCTCCGAATCAACTCGCTCTATGAGGCTGAGCTACGCCCGGTCAAACCCGCACGCAAACGCAAGCTCTTCTTACGGAAGGTTAACCAAAAGCTCGCCCTCTCGTCCACCAAATGCCGTCTTTGTCCAATTGTGGACACTTTCCTCACAGACGTTCGTTCGAGGGCTGCGCAAGGAATTGATATAGTGTCGGGCCTTGCCACCTCAGACGGTGTAGATTCCGATCTTCGTCCATGTTTACTTCCGGCATGTCCGGCGAGAAGAACATTTCAGCGTAAACGTCTGGCGTTAGTTCGATAGTGAGTGAGCCGTCAGTCTCCGGCTTTCCAAACTTCGCGACGCACGTAACCCTGCCGCGATCGGTCCTGCTTATAGTTACAGTTTTCATAACGCTACGATCCTTACCGGAAGCGTGACCACATTGCAAGAGCAATTGCGAAGCTTTTTTTCTGATGCGACTCGATCTGACAGATCGTCGGTCCGCCAAAGTTGACCAGTAGTGGCTTACAACCGATCCTTTGGGATCAGTTTCGCCCTCCGATGCACGAGACTGTGGTCAGTCCGCGCCGGGCCGTTGTGGTCAGAATTTACCGGTAAACTACCCATCATCGCAACCGGCAACGCCACACAATTACTCAAATAGTTCGACGTCGTGAAGCGCCGAACCAACGTCCCGAGACACAACCCGCTCTGCGGCGAGGAAGTCTATCTGGCAAATCATGCCCAAACCTGGCGGACCGCGGCGGAAACGTCTGGCCTTCCAGTTTGGATACCCGGACAACCTCGAAGCGCCTGACCCGCGTGAATGACGGGCCTTGCACCGCCGCTTACAGGGTCAGTGGTCACGCACGGCGCGTCCATCCGATAAACGAGTGTACTTTGTGAATGACAATCAGCCACATCGATTGGTTCATGTCATCCGATTGGTAGTCTGACCAAAACAGAAATCGTGAATCACCGATGATGCTCGGCTCTGGTGCCATTAAAACGTCCAAACGCGCCGCTAGATCCGTCCCCACCGATTTCGGAAGTTGCCTAAGGCCAGCAATAGAGTAGTTTACGACTACATACTCCGGAGGTAACCGAATTTGTCTTTGAACAAAGAAAAGTGCCTTTATGATTCTTGCAATTACGGCGTCCAGCCGAGTATTGTCGACGGTCCCGATCACGGTCGGAACAAGCATGCCGCCCGGTCCTAGCGTAAAGGTTTCCTTGACGTTATCGAGTAGAGACTTCCGCAGACCAGCGGCTTCGGGCCGTTGAAGGGCGCGAATCGTGCTCTCTCTGACCTTAGCAAGGCCTGAACCATCGCCTGATCCGGCGTGGAGAGCCACTATCATCCGAAGGTACTCGTCACCCTTTGATGCTCCCCCGTTGCAGGCAGCGCAACTAGGAACCGTTAGAAGCCCGGCCGGAAGAGGATTGCCGAAGATGCCCTTGGGCGGGACGTGATCCCGGGTGATCGGTCCTTCGACACCACAGTAGGTGCAGATTCCGATACGGGTTTTCCTCTTCTTCTCGATAGGCACAACACAATTAGTACCACTATCTTTAGCGCAAGAGTTTAGGGTGCGATCATGACAGTTTCCCCTCGGCGGTCTCACGCTCACCGTGAGCGAGGTTCCTCAGAATTGATAATCCCAATTCGCCCACCCGCCAGTCACAATACCCCAAAATAATCCGCATCCCCCGCAATCCAATCCATTTAACCCCACAATCCCATACCCCTGCCCACCCGCTTTCCCGCCCCTCCTAAATTATCTTGGAATCAGAAAGAGGATTTCATGCCCGAACGTAAATTATTTCCAGAAGACGTTTATCCCGAGTATTACAAGCGAAATTCCTACGAAGCCTCCCATGAGCTCATCGGAATCCTCAACAATCTGGGCATTCCCTTCATCACCCCCCAAGGCATCCGCTTCCTCAGCTACCGCTTTGGCGACGGCTGCAGCGTCTCCACTCCCCTCTCTCACAAAAGCGTCCGCCTGCGCGCCGCCAGCGAATACTACCAGCGCCACAAGAAAGCTCCCAGCGATTCCGCCCTCCGCGCCGCCTTCCTCATCTTCAAATCCCAAGCCAGCCGCAGCACCCGCGACGTCCACTTCCGCATCGGCACTGACGAAGGCGCCATCCACCTCGACCCCGCCTGGAACTGCGGCCGCCACATCGAAATCACGCGCGACGGCTGGAGCCTTCGCCGCAACCTCATCGACACCGTCCCATCCCCAACCGTAGCCCCGCAACCCGCCGTCGATCCCCTCCACGACATCGATCCCATAGCCGAACTCGACAAACTCCGCCATCTCCTCCGCCTCGAAAACGATCGCGCCGCATGGCTCCGCGTCGTCGTCTGGCTACTCGCCGCCTTCCGCCCGGCAGATGACAACCAACACCCGCGCGACTACCCCATCCTCCAAATCTCAGGCCCGGCAGGCTGCGGCAAAACCTCCGCCGCGCGCATGCTCCGCGCACTCGTCGACCCGAGCCTCGCCCCCATCAACTTCACCCCCACCAACGAAGCCGCCGGCGGACGAATAGCACGCGACAATCACGTCGTATTCATCGACGGAGCCACCCGCCTCGCCCGAAGCCCCGCCGAAGTTCTCGCCCGTCTCTCCACCGGACTCCCTGCCAGCTTCCACGGCGAGATGCAGAACGTCTCCCGCCCCATCATCATCACCACCAACGAACCCGATGCCGCCGACCGTCTGTCGAGCCGCATTCTCCCCGTCGAACTACCCGACTTACCCGATCCACTTCCCAACGACGAACTCAACCGCCGCTTCGAAGAGCACCGCAAGTCGATAGTTGAAGGCATCCTGCTTCTCCTTGCGGTCGCGCTCCGCTGTCTGCCGGGCATGCCGTTCCCGGAAAAGGCGAGATTCCCCGAAGCCGTGCAATGGGCCACCGCCGCACTCGTCGATGTCGATCAAAAAGAGCTGGTTTGCGTCACCCGAGCCGAAAACAAACTGCAAGCCGACCTCATCAAAATCACCACCGAAGGAGGAGGAGAGTGGAAAGGAACAGCCACCGAACTTGTCGCCGCGCTCAATTTGAAGCTGACCGCAAGAGCATTAAGTCAAAAGCTCGCTGAAATTCACCCCATTTGCGTCACCAAGTCGAGACGAAAGACGGAAAGGACAATAAAACTGACTCTTGAAGCCGACGCAAAGCCGGAAAGCCCAGAGGATCCTGCAAAAGCGGCCTGATTCCGATACTCGTGCGCCCCGGACAAACGCTCTTTGACACTTAGTTGCCACACCTGGGTGGGGCGGTCTCCCCAGCCCGCGCGGGACCACTCGCTCCCGCTACCAGGAGCGAAGGCATCGCCAGCCTCCGAGATCGCGGGCGGGCGCGGTCGCATATTCGTGCGATAGAGCAAAGTCGGATGCTTATAAGTTTAAAGGAAAGATCCTGTCGAACCGATTGCGAACCGTGTCGATAGAAGTGCTACGCAGCGTAGCTCACAATGGGGCGTCACGATCGGTGAGAGACGAATCTAATGCAAATGAACCGGCGAAAATTTTCTAGAAACACACATGGCTGCCGCAAGCCCTCCCGTCGTGCCCCTGAAGGCGCTCCCCGGAAATTCCGGTCCCGTCAGGCTCTCGGTGGTGACCTATTCTCTGCGCCATTTCAAGCGCCCGGAAGCCATTGCGATGATCCGGCAACTGCGGATCAAGTTCGCCGGCATAAGGGACGCTCACTTGCCCTTAACCGATACTCCCGAGCAACTCAAGCAGGGCGCAAAGGAATTCCGGGACCCCGGAAATGCCGTAAGCCCGCCGGCAATATCAAGTTGAGAGAGCCGGGCGAACAGCGCCACGCGTTCGCATACGCCAGGGCGGCGGGCGTGCCAACAATGGACGCTGTCAAGAACATGGATCGGGCATGGGTTTTTGCATTGACATCGGCCACACTTCCCACAGCGGCGCCGATATCGTGGAATCGATCGCGACAGGTCCGCGGCTCCCACGAGAATACGCATTGCGGGAAGGGGATTATCCTCGTCGATCTCGAAGTCACCGGCGTTTATCACCTGGGCGGTTTTGCCCAGCACGGCGTCCGGTCATTGCCTCGCCTTCCCAAAATGGCCGAGGATTCCCTGCCCATGCTCCCGATACTCAAATGCTGCATCGCGCTACCTGCGGCGTTTTTGGCGGCATCTTTGCCTCGCATACAAGGCGCCGATATGGGCACGGATTGGCGCGACAACGATCCGCAACTCGAACCGGCGGTCGAGGCTGGCGTCCGCTGGGCTTCGTATCGCTCGCGCTCCGGAATATTCTCGCCGACGTCCGCGCAAATGGGCACTTCATGGGTGAAGAGTTCTCGACGGCCGAAGTGCCAACGCTCACCGTCAACCCTCAAACTAAAAAAGCTGCCCGGCTGAGTCCCTCGTGGTAAACTACAAGTTTCGTCCGTTGGGATCCGTCCGCCGGTTTGACTCTGCAGGGCAATCCGTTAAAGATCACTATCAGGATGCGCGGATATTGGACAGGTGGGTGAGTGGTTAAAACCGACAGACTGTAAATCTGTTGCCCCCGGGCTACGGAGGTTCGAATCCTCCCCTGTCCACCAGTTTTCCTGCGGCCCTTCCGGCGCAGATAGGCGATAATTCAAGTTCGGGCCGTTGTAGCTCAGTTGGTAGAGCGCGTCCTTGGTAAGGACGAGGTCACCAGTTCAATCCTGGTCAACGGCTCCATTATTTTCCCGGGTGCAACCGGCGAGGAGCCGGCCGGCAGCCGGTGAGAGTGGATAAGAAATGGCGAAAGAAAAATTTGATCGCAGCAAGCCGCACGTCAATATCGGCACGATCGGACATATCGATCACGGCAAGACTACGCTGACGGCAGCTATTACTAAGACGCTATCCAAGCACAACCCGAAGAACAAATTCCGTTCGTTCGATTCAATCGATAACGCGCCGGAAGAAAAGGCTCGTGGTATCACGATCGCCGTGGCGCACGTGGAGTACGAAACCGCGAAGCGTCACTACGCGCACGTAGATTGCCCCGGCCACGCGGATTACATCAAGAACATGATCACGGGCGCGGCGCAGATGGACGGCGCAATCCTGGTGGTCGCGGCTACCGACGGTCCAATGCCGCAAACCCGCGAGCACATTCTGCTGGCTCGCCAAGTGGGTGTTCCCTACATCGTCGTAGCGATGAATAAAGTGGATATGGTGGACGATCCGGAGCTTCTCGATCTGGTAGAGCTTGAAGTTCGTGAACTGCTGACCAGCTATCAGTTCCCCGGCGACGATCTCCCGGTGGTGCGTGTCTCCGCGCTCGGCGCGTTGAACGGCGAGCCGCAGTGGGAAAAGACTGTCGATGAGTTGATGAATCAGGTCGACAACTACATCCCGATGCCGGAGCGGGTGGTTGACAAGCCATTCCTGATGCCGATCGAAGATATCTTCTCGATCCAGGGCCGCGGTACGGTAGTCACGGGCCGCATCGAACAGGGTATCTGCAAGGTCGGCGAGGAAATGGAAATCGTCGGATTCAAGCCGACGCGCAAGACGGTAGTGACGGGCGTCGAAATGTTCAAGAAGCTGCTCGATGAGGGTCGCGCGGGCGACAACGTCGGGTTGCTGCTGCGCGGCATTGAAAAGGATGACGTGGAGCGCGGACAGGTGATCGCGAAGCCAAATTCGATCAAGCCGCACACCAAGTTCAAGGGCGAAGTTTACATTCTGTCGAAGGAAGAAGGCGGACGTCATACGCCATTTTTCAAGGGCTATCGGCCGCAGTTCTACTTCCGCACGACGGATGTGACGGGAGTGGCGCAGTTGCCGGAAGGCACGGAGATGGTGATGCCGGGCGACAACGTGAGCCTGGAAGTGGAATTGATCACGCCGATCGCGATGGATAAGGGTCTGCGGTTTGCGATTCGCGAAGGCGGACGCACCGTGGGCGCCGGTACGGTTACCGAGATTTTGAGTTAAAAAGGTAGAAAATGCCGAGAGAAATCATTACGTTCCAGTGTACTGAGTGCAAGAACCGGAACTATTCGAAGACCAAGAACAAGAAAACCACGACCGAGCGTCTGGAGATGAAGAAGTTCTGCCCGTACTGCCGGAAGCACCAGGCACACCGGGAAACCAAGTAACGCGGTACACTGAAGGCAGGCTCCGCTCAATAGGGGCGTAGGTTTAACGGCAGACCAGCGGTCTCCAAAACCGCGAGTGGGGGTTCGAATCCCTCCGCCCCTGCCATTCTGACTGCGAGCTTGTGGCGTTTTCCATCCGCAATTGTATTCCCCTGAAAGGTTGGAAGGATTCATGGCTGGTGAAATTGAGGCTGTAAAGGCGTGGCCCCAGGCCACCAAAGATTATATTGACGAGCTGAAACTCGAAATGCGGCGGGTTACCTGGCCGAATCGTAAGCAGGTTGAGGCGACAACCGCGATCGTCATCATCGCGGTATTTGCGTTCGCGGCTTATTTCAAAGTGGTCGATACGATCATCGAAAACACGGTGACGCGGGCGTTTACGGCGCTGACCAAGTAAGGCGAACATGCTTCCCGACGATCAGGAGCAGGACCAAACCGAGCACGGCGCCGACGGCGAAGCCGGACACAGCGGCGAAGCTGCCCATGAAGGCTCCACGGATGAGCACGAACAGGTAGCTGCGGGCGAGCACGAGGCTCCGGCTGATGTTCAGGCCGATCATCAAGACGGTCTTCAGGATAATGCTCAGCCTGAGCCGGCGGGTGCTCCGCCGATGAATTGGTACATTATCCACACTTACTCTGGATTCGAACAGAAAGTGGCGGAGTCATTGCGCACGCGCGCGGAGGCTTTCGGATTTTCCCCTCGCATCGGGCAACTTTTGATCCCGACCGAAGAGGTAGTGGAACTCCGGAACGGCAAGAAAGTCACCAGTAAACGATTGGTTTATCCTGGCTACGTTCTGGTGCAGATGGAGATGGATGACGATCTCTGGCACGCGGTCAAGGCAACGCCGCGCGTGACGGGATTTCTTGGAGGCGGTAACGTGCCTAGCCCGTTGACAGCCGACGAAGTCAATCAGATTTTATACCGCCAGCAGACCTCGGCGGAACGTCCCCGTCCCAAGCTGTCGTTCGAGAAGAACGAGAATGTGCGGATCATCGAAGGACCATTTACGAATTTCCAAGGGAAAGTGGACGAGGTCAATACCGAGCGCGGCACACTGCGCGTGATGGTGACCATTTTCGGACGCTCCACCCCGGTAGAGCTCGAATTCCTACAAGTAGAGAAGACGCAATAGCATATGGCGAAGAAGGTTACTGGACAGGTTAAGTTGCAGATTCCGGCCGGCAAGGCCACTCCGGCGCCCGCCGGTGGGTACCGCCCTGGGTCCTCAGGGCGTGAACATCATGGATTTCTGCAAATCGTTTAACGCGAAGACGTCGGCCAAGGACCAGGAAGGTCTCATCATCCCGGTGGTGATCACGATCTACTCCGACAGGTCATTCACCTTCATAACCAAGACTCCGCCCGTGCCGGTACTGATCAAGCGAGCCGTGAATCTTGCCAAAGGTTCGCCGGAGCCGCACAAGACCAAAGTCGGCAAGATCACGGCACAGCAGGTGGAAGAGATCGCCAAGATCAAGATGCCCGATCTCAACTGCTTCGACCTGGATGCCGCGATCCGTTCGGTCAAGGGTACGGCTCGCAGTATGGGCGTCGACGTCATCTAACGCGCCGTCATCTAGCGAGCCGTCACCTGGCACTTCGCATCGTTTATTGCACCACGAGCTGGTATTCTCTTACCGGTTCCTCTCCTTCATGTAGCAGGCGGACATAGTAGATTCCCGGGCGGAAGGATTTTGCAACAGTCGCTCTGATGGCGTTTTCCGACCAGGTTCCGGTTCCGGTCCATACATGTCCCCCGTTGGAGTTCACGATTTCTACGCGATATTCAGCAAACTGGGTTATCCCGTGATTGTCCAGTTGCAGGTTCAAAGCGTGTCCGGCAGGCGCAGTTCCGGTCGATGCGCCTCTATTGGCCTGTAACTCGACGTTCACCGGAGCCCCGGGTTTCTGGTGAAGTTGCACTCCTACAGCGAGGACGATCAAAACCATCGCAATCGCACCAGCCCAGACCGGAATCGGGGTCTGGAACAAGTCACGGAGCCAATCCAAGACGCGTGGCCTGGCCGCTGCCTCTTGTTCTTCCTTCCTGACGCGCTTTGCGGCAGTTCGCATGGCTGCACTGTAACGATCGATTGTTTCCAGTTGATCCTGGCAAGTCTCACAAAACAATAGATGTTCTTCTACACTTGCGGCCTCGTCCCCGTCCAGCGAGTTCATTGCATAGGCTTCGAGCCGCTTTTCGTCGATGTGCTGATTCGGTACTTGCTTCATTCTTCCTCCCCCTCTTATACCAGGGAATAGCTCTCTGCCGGTTTAGTAGGTAGCGCGAGGGATTTCTCTCAGGTTTTTTTGATTTTCATGAAGCCGCGGTGCCGACGGTCTATGAGACTATACTAGGCGTCTTCGGCCAGCCCCGTCTCGCGGCCGCCGGTCCCAATGTACGCGTCAACCCGCACTGATCGATCATCGACTCTATTGGCTGCAGCCGCCCTTCAGCGAATTTCAACTTTAATCGTTGCGTCTCGTCTGCCTGTCGGTTTTGCCCGGACGGGCTGCCACCGCTCGCTATCAGAGCAGCCTTCCCCGGACGGTGCGTAAGCGAGCCCAAAGTGCGACGCCTCCAACTGCCGGATCTGGATAAGCGCCAATAAAAGGAATTGGATATAGTCAACAAAAAGAATCGATGGAGGCGGGTATTGCGTTGTTTCCTCCCGCTGCGCAATGATTCTTGCATGTTACTTTTCGAAGAAACGATCCCGGCCGGAGCCAGTTGGGCCCATGTATTGAAACGGGGTACAGCTCTTCGAATCACGGCGCTCGGCGACAACGCAAATGTCCCGGCAATTTTCTTTAATTCCGATTGCCCCGTGGAGCGCTACAACATGCCGGATACGTTAAAGGCTCAGCACACCGCGTATTTGACGCGAGGCATGGTTATCTACTCGGACATGGGCCGAATTTTACTATCCATCACTGGCGATACCTGCGGATGGCACGATCCGATAGGAGGACATAGCACTCCCGGGATCAATCGTGAACGCTTCGGAGAAAAGCGCTACCAGGAATTTCGCAATGATTTCCACCGGAATACGCGGGATAACTTTCTGGCCGAACTGGCTGACTGGGGGCTCGGACTCCGCGACTTACCCGCGAATGTCAACTTCTTTAGTAAAGTGCGGGTCGACGCCGACGGATCGATGAATTTTGTTACGAGTAATTCCAGATCCGGCGACTTCGTGGAGCTTCGCGCCGAAATGAACGTCTTGACGATCCTCGATACTGGCCAGCATCCGCTCAATCCTTCCAGTAAGTACGCGCCGGTTTCGATTCACGTGGCAGTCAGCAAGGCTGAGCCGCCCGGCATTGATGATCCTTGCCGCATTTCGCGCGCGGAAAACGGCCGCGGTTTCGCTATCACGGAAAGATATTTCGTTTAGCTTCAATGGCCACGTCCCTGCTTGGTTGCCTGCCCGTGTGCCGCCTCCGCCGCCGGTCGAGTATTGAAGCGAATGTCCATTACGGCATTCTTGCCGAACTGCACTTCCGCGCCGCGCGCGATGAGGGTCGAGTAGAGCGTCCACGCCATTCCGTAGTATCCGAATGCGGTTCCCACGTATTTCGAACTCTGCGATGCGGCGGCGCCCAGCAGTCCGAAACCAAAACCGCCTCCGACCGTTCGTCCCCCTACGTTCTGGTCAGCTCCACCGATATGTCCAAGATGGTCTCGTCCGGCATCGTTATCGGCAGCCTTCTGCGCGATTAACACCGCCGCGGTCGCCGCGAGGAAACGCGTCTTCGAATCCTTGACCTCTACACCGCCCTCGCCATCCACTTTGAGCGAGCCCTTTCCTGTACTCTCAACGGCCTGCAAGGTGGCTTGCGTCCGAATCTTCAATGTCTTCTCCTCCGTGGGCCGCTGCTCGATCGCAGCGGGAGTTTCCGCCGCCTCCCGATCAATCGTCTCTCGCAAACTGACGACTTCCGTCGGTAACTCAATCTGCCTGAAATTGAATCGAAGCTGTCCGCTACGGTGGAACCATCGGGCCCTTCTCGCCACCACCATGGTCCCTTCTACGCGTGTTCCCTCCGGCAGAATTAGTTTGTGATCCGCTGAGAACACCGGCTCCGATAGCACCGCCGCCACCGCTTCGCCTTGCTTGGACGAAGCCGAATCGAGCGGTGTAATCAGCCGGATGTGCGCCACAATGTCGGCCTGCGGCTGCGTTCCAACCAGAGCAAGTGATTCCCGTGTCACGGCTGCCGAGCCGAAGCTCAGAGGATCCACGAGTTCGGCATCGAAGCGAGTACCCTTGCGCACCTTCTGCGGATGATACGGCAGCTTTGCCATGAGATAATCCTCGATCTTCTCCGTCTTGTCCGGACCACGTACCAGGTCCGGAATAGTCTTGACTTGCGCGATCTGAGCCTGTATGGCGTCGCGTACCTTCTGCTCTCCGGTGCCCAGCACACCCGTTTTCGGCGGGGCGGCGGAGCTTTGTTTGTTTGGCGGGCGTTTCTTGGGCGGGCGTGAAAGCACGATCGAGTTGAGGCCCACGTTTTCAGCCGTGTGCAGCGGCAACTTGCGTCCATCAGGCATTATCAGCGTGGTGAACTCCACCGGCGCTCGATGCAACGGAGTGAAATCGCCTGCCAGGATCGCGTTCGTCCGCTGTGCTCTCGAAACAGGCTCCAGCCGGCGCACCGTACCCAGCACTACCGCTCCAGCCGGAATCACCTGCCGATCGAAGACGTACACCGGTTCGAGGACCTTGGCTTCTACCGGCGCTCCCTCGCGTTTTGGGATGCGTTTCGTCAGATACAGGCGAAGCGGCACTCCCGCCGGAACAACCAGCGGAATCTCATGCTCGCCTTTGCCGCTCTCGCCAGGAGTTGCGGCGGTGAGAAGCATTTGCGAGCAGAAACCGACAACAACGAGTACAACCATGACACGCATAAACTCTTTTCGACGTTGCCGCACCGTAGCCGGGTACGAAACGTTTGCACCACAAAGGCCGTAAACTAAAAGCAGCATCATGGCGTTCGCCCATCCCCTCTGGCTTGTCCTGCTCATCGCCCCGGTAATCTGGCTCTTCTTCGACTGGCGCCGCACCACAGGCAAGCCGCGCCTCATCCTCAAAGCCATCGCGATCGCGCTCATCATCACCGCCCTGGCCGAGCCCCGCCTCGATTTCGAAAAGACGAAAGTTGCCGTTGCCGTTTTAGCCGATACATCTGCGAGTGTAACGCCAGCGGACCTCCAACGTGCCTCGGACATCGCTACGCAAATCGAAGGCAGGCGCGGATCGAACGTTACGCAAATCATCCCATTCGCTCGCAATCCCCGCCAGCCAATGCCTTCCGAACGCAACGGCAAAGTCTGGAATTTTCAGCGCACCCCCGGCGATGGCGGACGCGCTACCAGTCTCGAACGCGCCGTCAGCGAAGCCGTGGCGTCCCTTCCCGCCGGACTCATCCGCCGCGTCGCGCTCATCTCGGATGGCAACGAGAACACCGGCAGCATCGTCCGCGCCACCTGGCAGGCGCAACAACTAGGCATTCCCATCGACACCTTCCCGCTCAGCGGCCGCGCCAAACCCGGACTCCGGCTCGAACTCCGTCTCGTTCCCCGGCCAGGTCTTCAGCGGCGAAAAATTTCCCGTCGATCTGACCATCGAGACTCCTTCCGCGACCAGCGCAACCGTCGAACTTACCGCCGAGGGAAAGAGCCTCGGACGCAATCCAGTCGAGCTCCAGCCCGGCGAGAATCGTGTCCGCGTGCGCGCCAGTCTGAACACATCGGGCGCGCTGGACCTTGCCGGCAAGGTGACTGCTACGGGCGCGATGTCCAATCTCGGTGAGGCCCGTTTTGAACAGGCCGTGACCGTGCGCCGAGGACGTGTTCTGCTTCTCTCTCAGGACCCTCCGGGTACGGAGGCCCACTTGGCCAGTGTCCTCCAATCGAACCAGTTCGACCTCGACCGCAACGGCGCCGACATTCCCCGCGATCTCTCGAGCTACCAACTCCTGATCTTCAACAACATCAACATGGACGCCATCCCGTTGGCGGACCAAACACGCATCGAAAATTTCGAGAAGGAGGGCGGCGGCATCCTCTGGATCGCCGGTGAGCGCAACGTATACACCGATAAAAAGGGCGCGCCAGAAACTCCGATCGAGCGCGCGTTCCCCGCCAAGCTTGCGCCGCCGCGCACGCCCGAAGGCACGTGCGTGATTCTTATCATCGACAAGTCTTCCTCAATGGAAGGCAAGAAAATGGACCTCGCGCGCGCCGCGTCCATCGGCGTGGTGCAGAACCTCCGGCCCATCGATCTGGTCGGCGTGCTCATCTTCGATAACTCCTTCCAATGGGCAGTCCCGGTTCGAAAAGCAGAAGACCGCTCGTTGATCGCGCGCCTCATCTCCGGATTACACCGGATGGCGGAACGCAGATTGCCCCCGCGCTCGCCGAGGCATTCGCGCGCGTGCGCAACCTCAACGCCGTTTACAAACACATCGTCCTTCTCACCGATGGCATTTCCGAGGAAGGCGACAGCCTCTCGCTCTCCAAAGAAGCCGCCGCTAACAACGTTACGATCTCTACGGTTGGGCTTGGGCAGGACGTCAATCGCGCTTATCTCGAGAAGGTCGCTGAATACGCTAACGGCAAATCCTATTTCCTCAACGATCCTTCGGGCCTCGAACAGATTCTCCTCAAGGACGTACAGGAGCATACCGGCACCACCGCGGTGGAGAAGCCGTTGAAACCGGTCGTCACCGCGAAAGCGGATCTTCTTGAAGGCGTCGAGATGGAGAAGGCGCCGGTGTTGCTCGGCTATGTGCGCTTCGAGGCGAAGCCCAGCGGAGATCAGCTCCTCGGTATCGATAAAGATCCGCTGTTTATTCGTTGGCAAAACGGCCTCGGGCGCGCGGCGGTCTTCGCCTCCGACGCCAAGTCCCGCTGGTCGGCTAATTGGGTCGCGTGGCCCGGCTTCGACAGGTTCTGGACCAACGTTGTCCGCGATCTTTTGCCGCACGCTCCGCCCAGCGAAGCGGCCGCGGGCTACGACAGCGCCAGCGGCGCAATCACGGTTAATTACCGGCTTGGCAAAAGCGTGGAAGATCCGGCGTTGATTCCCGATCTTTTCGTCTTCGGTCCCGACGGCTTTCGCCAGCCAGTGAAAGTCACCAAGACGTCGGCGGGCAACTATCACGGTGAACTGATCGTGGGACAACGCCAGGGCCTCTTCCGCATCCGTCCGCTTGTCGAAACCCGAGCGTTCCCCGAAGTTGGAATCTATCGGGAAGAGGCCGAATTGTCGGACTTCGGCACGAATCGGTTTCTGCTGAAGAGCATCGCTGCGAGCACCGGGGGCCGCTTCAATCCGCCGATCGAGGGCATCTTCGACAATGGCGGCCACTCCATCGAGTCCTCTATGGAGCTGTGGCCGGGCCTCCTCGGCCTCGCGGTTCTCCTCAACCTGATTGAACTGATCATGCGCAAATGGAAAGGTCTGGCCGAGGCGCTCCGGCTCCGCCGTACGGCGCCGGCGAGCGCATGAGGCGAGCGGCGTTTGCTTATGCGCTCCTCACTCTCACATTCGCCGCGGCCAGCGATCTCGAAACCGTAAAAGCCAAATTCCACGGCTTAGACATCGGAAGTTATCGGCGCGGTGCGCGGGTTCCGATTACCACCAGGGAACTGAACGCCTATATCCATGCGGAAATTCCCGGCGTCATCGGACCAGGTGTGCGGAACGCCAGAGTCGAGACCGACGTGGGTAACATAGCTCGCGGCTATCTCGACATCGACTTTCTGAAAATCCGCCGGGCCCAGGGCGAGAAGCCTAACTGGGTGATGTCCGAGTTACTCGCCGGCGAGCGCCCCGTCGCGATTACCGCCCGCATAACGTCGGGCCACGGAATGGCGCGCGTAGACATTCTGAAGGTACAAGTCTCCGGCATAATTGCCGAAGGCCGCACCCTCGACTTTCTCATCGACAACTTCGTCCTGCCGACGTTCCCGAGCGCGAAAATAAACAAGGACTTTCCGATGGACTATAACATCGACCGCCTGGAGATACGCCCGGGCGTTGTGACGGTGGTTCTCTCGCGTTAAGGTCGAGTGTGCTGGAATATGTCCCCGATGTTCTTCGCAGTCGCCGTGATGACCAGGAAATCGGAATCGCCGTAGTTGATCAGATCCGGCTACTCGTCCAACCGGTAAGCGCAATTCTTTAATCGAGACTACGAGCAGTTGGCTCGTGAGAGAATTGCCGTGCGTGGCATAGAAAACTGACCTGTTGTCGCTCTTGCCCTCATGTTCAGAATACCCATCTGGACCGAGGATCAGGATTTTTCGGCAGCGGAATTGTCACCTGGGCGACTGATCGAGTTGAGCTATACCTGCGGGGTAGACACTAATCGAATCATAATCGCAGGCAGGCTGGCATCCTGAAAATACGGAAGTTTGGTATGGCGTGAAAACCGGCTAGTCCGTAAACCTTTAGCCGAAATTACGAATATATCCCAGGCGCCTCGTGTCCCATACGCTGCACATACTCGACGTAAGATCCGGGATAAACCAGCGGATTGCGATCAGTGCCGCTCTCGCCTCCAAGTTCCAGCACTCGCGATCCGAGCCCTCGCAGGAACATGCGATCGTGCGACACGAAAATCATCGTGCCTTCGAAATCCTTTAGCGCCTCCACCAGCATCTCTTTCGTGGCTAGATCCAGATGGTTTGTCGGCTCGTCCAGCACCAGGAAATTCGGCGGGTTGAAGAGCATTCGCGCCATAGCGAGGCGCGACTTTTCCCCGCCCGAGAGTGCCCGGATCTTCTTATCCACGTCGTCTCCGGAGAACTGGAATGCGCCCGCGAGCGTGCGCAGCGTGCCCAGCCCTTCCTGCGGAAAATCGTTCTGGAGTTGCTCAACAATCGTCAGATCCGGATCGAGCACATCGAGCGACTGCTGCGCGAAGTAGCCCATTTTCAAACTCGCGCCCAAGCGGACGCACCCGGAATCTGGAGTGCTGGCGCCTGCAATCATTTTAAGCAGCGTAGTCTTGCCCGCGCCGTTCCTTCCCATCACCGCCCAACGCTCACCCCGGCGCACGGTAAGGCTGAACCCCTCGTAGATCACTCGCGAACCGTAACTCTTATGAACGTCCTCAATCATTGCGACCTGGTCGCCCGACCGTGGCGGGACACGGAACTCGAATTTGACCACCTGCCTCTTTTTCGGCAGTTCAACCTTCTCGATTTTGTCGAGAGCCTTGATGCGGCTCTGCACCTGCGCCGCTTTTGCGGCATGTGTCTTGAAGCGTTCGATGAACCGTTGTTCTTTGGCGAGCATCGCTTGCTGCCGGGCGAAAGCAGCCTGCTGATTGGTCTCGCGGATGGCGCGCTCGCGCTCATAGAAATCGTAATTACCGGAATAGACGACGATCTCACCGGCATCGATTTCCGCGATTTTCGAGACAATCCGGTTCATAAACTCGCGGTCGTGCGACGTCATGAGAAGAGCGCCCGGGAACGACTTCAGAAACTGTTCCAGCCAGATGATCGATTCGATGTCCAAGTGGTTGGTCGGTTCGTCCATGAGCAACACATCCGGCCGGCCGAGCAGGACACGAGCCAGCGCCACGCGCATCTTCCACCCACCCGATAGAGCCCCGACGTCACCGTCGATCTGATCGTCCTTGAAGCCGAGGCCGTGCAGCACCTCGCGCGCCTGCGATTCGAGAGTATAACCGCCGAGATGCTCATATGCTTCCTGCACTTCACCGAAACGATCAAGTATCCGGTCTATGGCGTTGGCCTGTCCCGGATCTTCCATGGCCTGCTGCAACGCCTCCAGTTCGTGATGCAGATCGCCCACTCGGCCGCTCCCCGCAATTGCTTCGTCCAGAACCGACCTCCCCTTCATCTCTTCGACGTCCTGACGGAAGTACCCAATAGTCAACCTTTTTGGGACGGAAACTTCGCCCTCGTCCGGACTCTCCTCGCCGACGATCATGCGGAAAAGCGTTGTCTTCCCGGAGCCATTCGGACCAGCCAAGCCGACCTTTTCGCCTGGGTTCAACTGAAAGGATGCATCGACGAAAATCAATTGTCTGCCGTACTGCTTGTTGATATTGGAAAAAGAGATCATCCGGGAGATATAGTAGCGTAGGAACAGCGCTGCCACCTGTTTCTGGCTTATAATAAAGGCTGTAGCATAGGAGGCAGTAATGAAGATTTTCCAGGGAGCTACGTGTTCTCTTTTCCTTTCGTCCAGCCTGATGTTCGCGGCCGGACTCCCCTCTCACAACATTTCCGGTAACTATTTAGAAGCCCGCACAGCCGACGTCTACACTGGACCCTGTTTCGCCAACGCGGAGACCGGTCTGGTTGGACAGTATGCGGTGATGGGCTGGAAAGTGGCGCACGGGTCGTGGCAGGGCGTCGATCTGTCGGGACTCTCGGTAGTTGGCGTGGTACGGGCGCAATCCACGTTGGGCGACGTGGAAGTGAAGTCGAATCCCACCAAAGCCGTGATGATCATCGACAGCAAAGCGGACCCCGAGCAGCGTCTCGCGTTAGTCGGCTTCGCGCAACACATGAGCGGCAGTCTGCTCACGGATGTAGTTCGAACCGAAACTCAACCCATCGATCTGGAGATCGCGAACAACGACCTGCATAGCATGAACGCAACGCTGACAGCGGGCCTGCTCGCGAAAATTCAGACCCGCGCAATGGCTGAGCACGATCAGATCTGCCATAACGAAGAGGTCTGGTATCAGCCGCTCTCGCGTACCAGCCATGCAATGCCCGCTTACGCGTTAGCGAATCAATATCAGGGCAAAGGCTTGGATGTAACCTGGAGCAGCCCGGATAAGCGCAGCGCTTTTATAGCCAACTTCTCAGAACCGTCCGAATAATCCAGTCCAGTCAATTCTCAAGAGATCCTCCGGCCCGGAGCGAAAGCTCCGGGCAAATCTGTTACCCAAGCCGTGCGCGGAGATCGCGTAGCGCTTTCAGGCCTTCTGCCGCAACCTGGCTATCCGTATCCTGGCTCATTTTCTGTAAGTAAGGCACTGCCGACGCGTCGCCGCTGGCTGCAAATACCCTCGCCAGATAAATCTTCTCATCGCGCGTACCCGTCTCCATGGGCCTGTACAGGAGAGTACGGATCTCGGGATACCGCGCCGCTTCCACCAGTAGCGCGAATGCCTCAGCGGAATAAGTGGCCGAGTTGAGTGTATTGATAAGATATTGCAATGGGCTGAATTCGGAGAGTTGTGCTTGCCCATCCATCACCAAAGCGAAAGCCTGAGAAATTCGCGGGGACGTCTTATCTTCGTCCTTGTACACGTCATCGATAAGCGCCGAATCGGCGGGATTACGCAGACGCCCGAGCCCTTCCGCAGACGCGCCGCGGGTACGCGGATCTTTATCGCGAAGATACTGCACAAATATCGCCCTGCTTTCGGCGGTCGGCATCATCGCCAGTGCGAGCAGCGCAGCGCGTTTTACTTTGGCGTTGCGCGTATCGTTGAATACGCCGATTAGCGTCCGAACCGCCTCACGATTACTCAGGACGCCCGTAGTCTGAATGGCGGCGATCTGCACTCGCTCATCCAGATCGCGCAGGACGAATTGAATGCGCGGGCCGGCTTCGGGGTCGCGGATCTTTTGCAACGCCACCAGAGATTCGTACATCAGGTTGGAGTCCTTGGAGCGCAGCGCGTCGATCAGCGCGGGAACGGCGGCCCGTCCGCGCAGGATGCCTAGGGCGCGCGCGGCGTTGGCTCGGCAATCGAGACTCGTGCCTCCGCGCACGAGTTCAGCCAAAGCGGCTATAATCTCAGGACGAACACGGATGTACGAGTCGATTACCTGATCATTGGTATCGGTGAAATGAGCTTTGATCGACGTGCCGACGCGGCTGATCTTCGATCCCAGGCCGGTCTTTACATAACCGGGAACATAGAAATTGACCAAGCCATCGGTCGCGCGAATCTGCACTTCGGAATCGTTGTCGCGAGTAGCTTTGACCAGCGGATCCAAAACCGATCCACCGCCGATCTCGGTAAGAACCTTGACTGCTTCCACGCGAACGGCGACATCCGGGCTATCGAGGAGGCCGGTCAGTTGAGGAATCGCGCGGGAACCGAGTTTGGCTGTGTTGCGGACATCCTTCGGTGTCTGCGCGCGCGCCGCGCAGATCAGCGCAACGCATAGGACGGTTGAGACGAGAGGGCGCATACCCATACTGACGAGCTATCTGACGAATTCGACTTCAATGCGCTGCGGAATTATGCCAGCTTCGAAGCCGAGGTCGAGCAATTTCTGCGCGGCCTTTGGGATCACTTCTCCGCAATCGACTGTATAGTGATTCACGTACATGCCGATAAACTTCTCCGCCAGGCGCGTATCCATATCGCGCGCGAACTGTAGGGCATAAGAAAGCGCTTCATCGTGATTGTCGAGCGCATATTGTATGCTGTCGCGCATCATACGGCAGCACTCGCTTTGAATGCCGGAAGGAAGCGCCCGGAGCAGCGCGTTGGCACCTAAAGGCAGAGGCAGTTGGTACTTGCTCTTCCACCATTTTCCAAGATCCAGAATGCGATGAAAACCTGCGCGCGAGTAGGTGAGTTGCGCCTCGTGAATAATCAACCCGATATCGGCGGTATGCTCCTGGACGGCTTCGAGAATCTTGTCAAAAGGCACGACCACCGCTTCAAAATCCGGCTCCGCGATTTTGGCCGCAAGATACGCGGTCGTCAACTTCCCCGGGATCGCGATTCTTTTGCCCTTGATGTCTTCGATTTCCATGGGCTTCAAAGCGACCAGCATGGGGCCGTAGCCATCCCCCACGCTCGATCCGCTCGCCATCAGAGCGTACTTGTCGGCTACATAGGGGTAGGCATGATATGAAATCGCCGTCAGGTCATACTCGCCAACGCGGGCCTTTTGATTCAGAGTTTCGATATCCGAAAGAATGTGCTTGAAGCAAACGGCGTGCGAGCGGATTTTCCTGGTCGCGAGCCCGTAGAACATGAAGGCATCGTCGGAGTCGGGACTGTGGGCAGTGGATATTTCTCGTACAGTGGGAGCGCTCATACAGAGGGAAAATCGAACTCTCAGTATGACATGTTGAGGAGAAGAGCAGACAAAATTTAAAGGGCAACACCGGCTATGAAAGCGGAGCTACGGCTCGTGCGGAAGGTATCATCGATTTCGCGCTTGGCGCGAGGAAACAGGAACACATGGTTCCATGTTCATCCGATCCACCGTTCAAACCGCGTACCACCTGCCCACTTCTGCCAACCGGTGTTGCCCTCGTGCGTAATCCGGTTCTATATTCACCTCCTGGCTAGCCCGCGAGGACTAACCTGACTGATACGCCCAACTACTCATTTTCAGGGCGGATCATCTTTGTGCGAAAGTGAAAGCCTCATAGGATGGCTTCCTGATTTCATGTTGCTCCTGTTTCTACAGGATGTCAACTGTTTTAACGTGCCTAACAATACGGCAAACTATGGCTCCAAACCGGTGTATTGCCAACGCCGGAATCCAAGCCGTGCTAAATGGACCGCGGCGACTCGTATTGCAAAAGGCCGCCGCGGTTGCGGGACAGTCACTGACGTTTTCCGTTCAATTCCCCCGCCAAGTCCTCCTCTCTGCAGATCTGCCTCTATTCTGCTACGCTTCAAGACATCTGAGGCATTTACTTATGAAGCTCGTGCGGCCTATCTCCGCTATTTCCCTCCCGTTCTTGCTCAGCCTCGCGCTGTTCGCTATGCAGGGGGGCGGCTACCAGGGTTTCAACCAGGGCTACGGCCGCCGGCAGTACTCGTACTCGATGGGACCGAGCGTGCCCTCGGAGTTTTATTGGAGCCGGCTCCAGTACACTTCTGGCTATGCCAGCGGCGGTAGCTTCGGTTATCGCGGTTTTCGCGGCGGATGGTCCAGGGATTATCCCAAGGCCGACAACGATTGCCTGATTGCACTTCGCCGTTTAACCCGTATCAACTCTCCCTCACCGTTGAACGTTGCCGACCTTGATAGCGACCATATCTTCGACTACCCATGGATCTACGCCGTCCAGGTCAACACCTGGACCTTCACCGAGGAGCAAGCCAAACGCCTGCACGACTATCTTCTAAAGGGCGGCTTCCTGATGGTGGACGACTTCCACGGCACCGAGGACTGGGAGCATTTCATGGCCGGCATGCGAATGGTGTTGCCCGATCGCGCGGTGGAGGATCTCAACGATGCCGACGAGATCTACCACGTCTTGTACGACATCAACGAAAAGTTTCAGATCCCCAGCGAGGTCTACGTCAATACCGGGCGAACCTATGAGAAGGACGGCTACGTGCCCAAATGGCGTGCCATTCGCGACGACCACGGGCGCATTATGGTGGCGATCTGCGCCAACATGCATCTCGGTGACGCCTGGGAGTGGGCGGATGACCCGAATTATCCCGAGAAGTTTTCGGGACTTGCCTTTCGCATCGTCCTCAACTACATAACCTACGCCATGACCCACTAGGCACTTCTTACAATCCACAAGCAGTCCACGACCCCATGTTCGAATTCCTTTTCAGATATCCGCGTTCCGTGTATGCACGAGGCCAATTTGCCTTGTTGGGCGCCTGGCCGGAGTGGATACTCGTGCTGCTGATCCTGGCCGCAGCCGCCGGTCTGGCCTGGTTGATCCGCGCCCGCCTCGCCCAAGCCGCGCCGGTCATGCGGGGTTGGCGAGCCTGGGTAATCTGGGGCATGCAGACGCTCCTGGCCGCGCTGGTGCTGGTACTGCTGTGGCAGCCGGCGATCACCGTCGCCGAATTGAAACCTCATCAAAACATCATCGCCGTGCTGGTGGACGACTCGCGCAGCATGGCCATATCCGAAGACGGTGTCACCCGCCAGGCCCAAGCCGTTAAGGCGCTTCAG
Source organism: Terriglobia bacterium (assembly GCA_963767545.1). Taxonomy (GTDB): domain Bacteria; phylum Acidobacteriota; class Terriglobia; order Bryobacterales; family Bryobacteraceae; genus CAVVFX01. Next base: position 169,788 of record CAVYEV010000013.1, on the reverse strand, counting down.
GACGGCGTCCTGGCCAGCCTCAACCACTCGTTTCAAACGCGTCTTTACAGCGTCGATGCCGTGCCCGCCCGTATCGACAGCCTCAAGGACCTGCATGCCAACGCACCCTCCACCCGCATAGGCGACAGCCTCAAGCAGTTGAGCGACGAAACGTCCGACCTGCCCATCGGGGGCGTAGTGCTGCTCAGCGACGGCGATGACAACGCTGGTGGCATCGGTTCAGACGCCATTAGCGCGCTGCGCGCTCGCCACATTCCGGTTCACACCGTAGGCTTCGGACACGAGCGCGCCGCGCATGACGTGGAGCTGGACGATGCCGTCGTTGCTCCCCGCGCCTTTTCCGGCTCCCGCGTCGCCGCCAAAATCACGCTCCGCCAGCGCGGATACGCTGGCGCAAAGGTCAACCTGGTGGTGCGCGACATCAGCGCCGGCGCAACCGCAGGCCCAGCGGGCAGCAAAGTCAAAGTGCTTGCCACGCGTACCATCGGCCTTGGACCCGACGGCAATCTCCAGACCGAGACTCTGATGTTCGATATCGGCGGCGCGGGCGCCAGAACGCTCCAGATCGCGGCCACTCCGCTCGCTGGTGAGGAAAACACCGCCAACAATACCTTGACCCGCGTAGTGAATGTAGGCTCCGAACCGCGCCGTATCTTGTACATTGAGGGCGAACCGCGCTGGGAGTACAAATTTATCCGCCAGGCTGAAGAGGACGACCGCATGGTGCAGATCGCCTCCATGGTTCGCACCAGCGAAAACAAGATTTACCGCCAGGGAATTGCCGATCCCAAAGAGCTAGCCGACGGCTTTCCTTCACGCCCGGAAGACCTTTTCGGCTACCAGGGATTGATCATCGGGTCAGTTGAAGCCGGCTATTTCACTCCGGGCCAGCAGGAATTAATCCGTCAGTTCGTGGATCGCCGCGGCGGCGGCCTGCTGCTTCTCGGCGGTCAGTTCGCATTGGCGGATGGCGGCTGGAACGCCTCAAACCTAACCGAACTGATGCCGTCGATACTGCCTACCCAAGCGGGCACTTTTCATCGCGAGGCGGATCCGAGGAGCGGCACTACCCACACCACAGCCGAACTGGCGCCCGCCGGCGTCGATAGCACCATTACTCGCCTGGTTGACGACCCCGCCGCGAACGCCGCCAGGTGGAAGAAGCTGCCGTATCTGATGGACTATGAAGATCCCGGAATTCCCAAGCCGGGTGCCGCCGTTCTGGCCAACATGATTACGCCCGAAGGCCGGAAGTTACCTTTGCTGATTACCGAGAACTTCGGTCATGGCCGCACCGCGATAATGGCCACCGGAGGCACTTGGCGATGGCAGATGAGTTCACCCCTGGGCGACACGGCTCACGATGTGTTCTGGCAGCAGCTCCTGCGATGGCTGGTTTCCGATTCGCCTGGCCATGTCGTAGCTTCCGTCCCCGCTCAGATGCTGCTTGATAACGGCGCCGTAACTCTCACCGCCGAGGTTCGCGATCGGCAATACAACCCCGCTCCAGATGCCCGGGTCGAGGCTCATATCCTGGGACCTAGCGGCGTCAGCGCACTGGTCGAGATGACACCGGTGGCGGATAGTCCCGGCCGGTTCCAAGCTATCTGGTCCGCTCCCAAGACTGGCGCCTATCTGACTGAGGTCACCGCTCAACGCGCCGATGCTCATAACGGCACGGTCAAGGAATTAGGCCGCGACGTATTAACCTTCCAACGCATGGATGGCGTCGCGGAGAATTTTCACACCGAACAAAATCGCGACCTGCTCGAACGCCTCGCCACCCAAACCGGTGGACAATATTGGAAGCCCGCAGACCTCGGCAAACTGGCTGGCGCCATTCCCATATCGGAAGCGGGCGTGACGGCTCGCGAGACCAAGGATCTGTGGAATTTGCCGCTGGTCTTCGTGGTATTGCTGCTCCTGCGCTTTTCCGAGTGGTGGCTGCGCCGCAAATGGGGGATCGTTTAGTTCCTCATGCTGCAGCGCTTCCTCAATCCCGCCGTCCTCTCCGGAATCTCAGGCCTTGAACTGGTCGCCAAGACTGTGGTCGATGGCTTCGTCGCCGGACTCCACCGCTCCCCCGACTTCGGTTTTAGCCAGGAGTTCGCCGAGTACCAAACGTACAGTCCTGGCGACGATCTTCGCCATATCGATTGGAACGTCTACGCCCGAAGTGAGCGCTTGTATCTAAAACGCTTTCGCGGCGAAACCAACACCTTATTGACGGTATTGCTTGACGCCAGCAACTCCATGCAGTTTGGCTCGCATGCCGTCAACAAGATGGATTATGCCCGATATCTCGCCGCCTCGCTGTTCTATCTCGCCGTGCATGGCCAGCGCGATGCCGCGGGGCTGATCACCTTCGACGACGAAATCCGCAACTATATCCGCCCCTCTACCCGCCAGGGCCAGTTTCATCGCCTGCTGGCCGCGCTCGAACAGGCCGAAGCTCGCGCCCGCACCGATTTCGCCAAGCCCATGCGTTACTTCCTCGAGTTCCTGAAGCGCCGCGGCATCGTGCTCATCGTTTCCGACTTTTGGGAGCCGGCCGAAAGCATCATCCGCATCATCGAGCCGCTGCGCTTTCATGGCAACGAGGTGGTCTTGTTCCATGTCCTCGACCCGGAGGATGTGCGTCCCAAATTGAAGGGCCCGTCCATCCTGGTTGACATGGAGACTCAGGAGCATCTCGAGGTCACTCCCGACTACACCCGCAAGGAGTATCGGGAAAAAATCGAGACGCATCTTGCCGATCTGCGCGATCGTACTCAGGCAGCGGGCATGGGCTACTACCTGCTCATGACGGACCGACCGCTTGACGACGCTCTGCGCGAATACCTCACCCTTCGTGGAGGGCGGAAATAAGCAAGGAGTCGGCCGCAGGTGGCGGCGATCATCGGGCGGTGACAGATTTCGTGAACTCTTAGGATTGATAATCCGGGGAAGATTTTGGTGAAAGCGCTGAACTTTTAAACCGGCTGATCGACTGAAGGCAAGCTCTTTCAGTTTGGATTCTAATGTTAGAAGCGAAAGCCGGGTCAAAAGGTAAACCGATGTCAGGCCAAACGATGCATCGAATCGGGCGCCGCAAGCGAGACTCACAGGCGTTCAACTACCGTTGGCTGCGCAATGCCGGATACGGCGTATCGTAACCCTTGGCATCCCACCAAAGAATATGGTTCAAGAGATCCTCCGGGGCATCATCGAGATCCTTGAAGTTCATCTTTTGCGATTCGCGCGCGGCCCAGAGGCGGCGGCCGGAGAGCGCCTTGAGCGGCGGATTGAGTTCATCGATCGACTGCTTCGGCGTGAGGTGATCGTATGGCGTGATGTCCGTCTCGGCCGTGAAGAGGCTGGTCATGGCGCGCGCGGCCACAAGATACCGGGTGCGCTGCGGGATACGGAAGATTTCCTGGATTGTGCGTATGAGACTTATGTGGTTGTAGTTGTTGCTATCGACCACGTTGCGGCGCACGTACGGGCCGATAGCGAGAGCGAGGGTGCGGTGACCGTCTACGTGATCGAGGCCGTCCTGCGCGTCGTCTTCCGTAACCAGGATCAGGCTGTGCGGCCAAAAGCGGCTCTTGGAAATGCCTTCCACGATGCGGCCCAGCGCGAGATCGTTGTCCGCCACCATGGCGCGCGGCGTGGGCGTGCCGGGCCGCGTGCCATTGGTGTGATCGCTATTGAGCGTTAGGATCGTGAGGTTCGCGAGCTTCCCGGATTGTTCGTGCTCGGCGAATTCGCGAAGGAATTCTTCGGCGCGAATCTGATCCGGCAGGCTCAGCGAGTTCTGCGGATATCGGCGGCTGCAGTAGGGCTGAAGCGCGGGTACACCGCTACGCGCGCCGACCGCGTTCTGCCATTTGCCTTCGCGCCAGAGCCTCAGGTACTCCTGCCACGAAAGGAGATCTTTCTCATCCATGTCAACGGCGTTTTGGGTGTTGGGATCCCAGCGCGCGGGCAACTGGAATTCGCCGAAGATGCGGACATCGAGCGGCTTGGTGGCGGATTGCCAGAAGAAGCCGGTGGGCGCTACGACCAGTGAGTCGGCCATATTCCAGGCATACCCGCGGGGCGAAGCGGCGAAGGCGCGTTCAACGTAGTCGCTGACGAAGGCCTGTTCCAACCATTGGTGTCCATCGAAACTGATTGCGCCGGCGGTGTAGAAATTGTCGAGGGCGACATAGCGCTCGGCAAGGGCGTGGTGATTGGGTGTGATATCGCGGCCGTACATGCACAGCTTGGGATCGCTGTTGCCTTTGCCGAGATCGCCGAGCACGCCATCGTAGGTTCGGTTCTCCTTGATGATCAGGAAAACGTGCTGAATGCCGAGCGATGGCAGGTTGCGGATACCTCCCGCGGGCTCGTATTGCGGAGTATTGGCGGCCTTGACGGCGCGCGTACCTTCGGCCAGTTGCTCGGGAGTGGGCAGCGGAATGCGCTCGAGCGAGCCTTCGTACTGCCGGGAGTTGAAGTTCCCTTTCTTGTTAGTAGTATTGCCGACTCCCTTGAGGTTGAGGATACGCAACGCTCCGTCGGAATCGGTCGCAATGGCGGACGGAAACCAGGCAGTGGGCATGGCGCCTGCGATGGTCCAGTGAGCACCGGAACGCCGCGCGAGTGCGATGGCGTTGTTGCCTCCGCAGGCGACGTACAGAGTCTTGGCGTCCGGGGCAAAGGCGACGGCAATGGGTTGGCTACCGAGTGGGGCTTCGGGAAATGTCGGGATCTTGAGTTCGGAGGCGCCGAGGGTTTCAGTGTCGATGATGCTGACCGAATCGGAGTGGCTATTTGTGACGGCGAGGAGCTTTTCATCGGTACTCAGGGCGAGTTGCGAAGGTGCGAGGCCAACGGGGAGTTCACGAACGGCAAATGTTTTGGCATCGATGACACTGATGGTGCCAGTACTGGAGGAACCCGTGATGGGGTCGGTAACGACCGCCGTGCCGCTGGAAGGAGCCGTGGTGTCGCCGGCGCGCGGACGGCGTCCGCCGCGATTGGTGACGAAGATTTTGCCGCGCACGGAAGAGACAGCGACGCCGAACGGAGCGATGCCAACTTGCACCTCGCGGATGATCTCGTGGGTTGTGGTGTCAATCGCCGCGAGGGTGTTGTTGCGGCTGAAGACGACGTAAACGGTCTTGCCGTCACCCGAGAAGGCGAGGCCGGCGGGCAGAGGATGCTGCTTCAAATCGATGCGGGAGGTTTCGGGAGTCTTGCCGGTATCGGAGAGCTTGGCGACGAGAATGCTGTCCGGTCCGTTGCGGGTAGTTTCGCTGGCCCAGAGTTCCCGATCGCCGGGGCGGAAGGCGACGCCCAGGTAGGAGGTGGAGCGCGACGGGATCTCAGCAATCTTTTTACCGGTGGCATCGAGGATCATGACGCTCCGCCAGTTGAGGATCGCGAGGAGGTGCTTTTGGGAGTCGAAGGCCATATCGACGGGACGGCCGGAGATCATCGACTGGTCGCCCGACGGCCGTATGACCTGGTTGGTGGGAAGAAGGTAAAAGCCTTCCTCGTGGCGGCCGAGGGCGGCGGTCGTTTTGAGAGCCGTGAAGAGGCCAGCCTGGTCCGCCAGTATGGCAACTGCGGTCAGGAACAGGGCGCAAAGTACGGTCTTGACGACGGACATATGAGTACAGGATCGCGCATTGCGTTAGGGGCGGCTGCAACTTCCATTGCCGTCGTTAACGAGACCGAACCGGTTCGGTTCGGATGAGCACACGAAGAGTAGCATCACGAGCACGTGCGTGTGGCGTCGTGTCTACAGAGATTGGCGTGTTCTTCCGGGTTTAGATCCTGCATGTTGAGGGAGGTGTGGCCAGCATTGTCGGAGACGGCATGTGCGGTCATCCTGAGGGTGTAAAAAGGATTGTGTAAACGTTCTTCTCAAGATATGTTTTTTAGAGGAGAACGGAGAATGGAGACTCGATAAGAAGCTGATAGACGAATTGCTGAAGGAGTACCGTAAGCCGGAAGACATCATAGGTGAGAACGGACTGCTGAGAAAGCTGACGAAGGCGCTGATCGAACGGGCGATGAATGCCGAGCTGACGCACCAGTTGGGATACGAGAAACACGATCCCAAGGGGTACGGGAGCGGCAACTCGCGGAACGGCACGAGTTCGAAGACGGTGAAGGGAGATTTCGGCAAGATCGAAATCGAGGTGCCGCGAGACCGGAACGCGAGCTTCGAGCCGCAGATCGTGCCCAAGCATCAAACCCGGTTTGCAGGTTTCGACGACAAGATCCTATCGATGTACGCGCGGGGCATGACGACGCGGGATATCGAGGGACACCTGAAGCAGATGTATGGAGTGGAGGTCAGCCCGGGGTTGATCTCACAGGTTACTGACGCGGTAATCGAAGAGGTGAAGGTCTGGCAGAACCGGGCCCTGGAAGCAATCTACGGGATCGTGTACCTGGATGCGCTTTATATAAAGATGCGGCACGAGGGGAGGGTAGAGAACCGAGCGGTGTACGTGGCCATCGGAGTGGACATGGAGGGCCGCAAAGATGTGCTGGGGCTGTGGGCAAGCGGCAACGAGGGAGCCAAGTTCTGGCTGGGGGTGCTGACGGAGCTGAGGAATCGCGGGGTGAAGGACATGCTGATCGTATGCGTAGACGGTATCTTCTCAATAAACCGGGGTTGGTTACGTAGGTGCCCACGAAGAACTGAGATCCATCGTTTCAGCTCGTTGTTTGATCAGTTCGGCCAATGATGGCATCCGCCTCGCGCCGCAGACTCGGTCCCGAATGTATTGAAAGAAGTTCACTCCGAGTTTTCTGGCTGTGCTGAGCAGCGTTTCCATTGCGTCCCAAGTCTGAGCGCCCGCTGCCGAACGCGGGCCGTAGCTCACCACGCGCTTTCTGACGCGTGTTCGCGCATCCAACTCCGCCGGGTTGTTGTGCAGTGGAATCTCGGGATGTTCCAGCACCCTCAGCAAGTACGTCTTATCGGCTTTGGTTTTGGCGATCCGCTGATCCAGTCCATCGTAACCCGTCACTGTAGAAAATAGTTCGTCGAATTGCTCTCGCAACTGCGCCGGCCGTTCCTTGGTGGGAGCCTGCTGGTAGGCGCGCAGTTGTTTGTAGAAATCCCAGTAGCGTTTGCGAAACGCTTCCAGCCATTCACGATGTCGCGGCACGCACGGCGCCATGCTCTGATAATGCCGCCCGTCGTGAACCCAGCATAAGGCTAGCTCGTCAGCCACGAGTTGGAACTGCTTGGCATTGTCACATACTAAAAGGCGCACATGCCCGCTTTCGGCATGATACGCCGAAAGAGCCGCTGCCTCTATAATCCGGTGGCGGGCCCCTGAGGCCAGATCTGGAATCTGCTCCGTCAGCCTTCGCTGCAACTCCTCCTGGCTCCAGTCCTGATGGAACGGCAACTGCCCCACTCGCTCTAAAACCCGCTGCGATATCCCAAACTGGACCATCAAGCCCAAGGCCTCCTCATTGAGGCGGAATATCCGCTCGCGCCCATTACGCAGCACGTCGATTATGGTCAGTCGGTCTTTCCGGGCAGTCGTGAAGTAAGCTCCGTACAGCGGATTGCAGATGACTTGGCAGTGCTGGTTTACACCATTCACACGCGTGCCCGTGTCATCCATGTGGTGCCACGCGCTGCTATTCAATCCGGCTTCCACGATTGCTCGCTTTTCCTCCTGGAGTTCCGGGTATGCGCCCGTGAGCCACGCCGATATTTGGCCGCTGGAGATCACGATGCCCAGATTTTCCAACAGATCCGCGATCTTGGGCTCGGTCATATTGCACAAATGAGAAAACAGCACGCACAGGCTCTTCAGATTGGGACCGAATTCACCGCGGTAGCCAGCGGGCAGCGGCGCCAGGTAGGTTCGGCCTGTTGAGGCCGCGTAATACTTCTCCTTGCGAAACTTCACATTATCCGTAACGAAGCGTAACTCTTGCACCACCACCTCTTCGTAGCCCTTGAACTCGGCATCCGGTGGAAGGGATGTCCGGTCTACTTTCAGTACCTCTTCCCGGTCTGCCCGAACCCGGTCCAGCTTGCTACGCTTGGTGCGCTGGTTCGTTTCCGAACGCTCCCCTCGCTCTTTTTCCGATGACTGTGAGGCCGGCGCCGAACTGTCTTTGGACCGGTCCCCTTTGCCCCCTCCACCTTTGCGGCGGTTAAGTTGCTCTCGCAAATACAGGTTCTCAGCGTGGGCTTTGCGCAGATCCGCCGTCAGTGATTCGATCAGGTTCAGCAACAACCGGATGCATTCGCGGGCACGCTCGTCCTGGATGCCGGCCAGATCAACCTTCTGGAGAATCTGATCGACTGCGCTGATTCCAGCTTGGCTGTCACTCATCCAGTTCAGCTTAGAACAACTGCAGCGATTTGTCCAGCGAAATCGAAAACCACAACTAAAAATGTTACAGGCTCCGCTTACGTCTTTAGCATCCGCTTCCGGGGTCCGCCTATGAACCTCCACGATTTATTGAGAAGATACCGTAGACGGACTCAAAGGAGTTCCGCAGGCGATCGAGGCGGTGTTTCCGCTGGCGCAGATTCAGTTGTGCGTCGTGCATATGGTGCGCGCCAGTTTGAATTACGTGAACTGGAAAGAACGTAAGCAGGTAGTGGCGGATCTGAAGCCGATCTACCGGGCGGCGACGGCGGAGGAAGCGAAGATGCAACTGGATAGCTTCATCGGGCAATGGGGCGGCAAATACAAAGCGGTCGGCAAGCTGTGGCAGGAGAACTGGGAGCGGGTGATTCCGTTTTTCGCGTTTCCGCCCGAAGTGCGGAAAGTGATCTACACAACCAATGCCGTGGAAGCGCTGCATCGGAGCTTGCGGAAGATCACTAAGAACCGGGGAGCGTTTCCGAGCGAGGAGGCGGCGCTGAAGTTGTTGATATCTGGCGCTGCGGAATGTGATCGGGAAATGGGAGACGGTACAGCATTGGCGGGAGGCCCTCAATCAGTTCGAGATTCTCTGGAGCGAACGAATCCGGGCGGCGAAAGGGGGAGCGTGAGGCCATGACGAAGTGGGTGAATTTTGCCGAAATCAAAAGCCGGGTAGCACTGGGTCGGTTGCTGAGGCATTACCGGGTAGAGGGTTTGCGGGTCAGCGGCCGGCAGCAGGTTCGTGGGCGCTGCCCGCTTCATCAGGGTCAAGGCAGCGAAGCGTTTCATGCGAATCTGGAGCGGAACGTGTTTCACTGTTTTGCCTGCGGAGCCGGGGGAAACGTACTGGATTTCGTCGCGGCGATGGAGGAATGTTCAATCCGCGAAGCGGCGTTGCGGGTGCAGGAGAAGTGGATGGGGGGTGTTCAGCCGGGTCCGCCGTTCCGGTCGGCAGAAGCAAAACTGGTTACGAAAAAAAGAGAAGCGGGCAATCCGCCGCTGGGCTTTTCTCTCGCGCTGGACGGAGGTATCCCTACTTGGTTCAGCGGGGCATCGATTGCGCAACGGCGGACGAATTCGGCGTTGGGTTCTTCCGCGGCAGCGGACTGATGAGAGGGCGGGTGGCGATTCCAATCCACGATGAGGGAGGCCGCTTAGTTGCCTATTGCGGACGTGCGGTCGATGGTAGCGAGCCGCGCTACCGATTCCCCGCCGGATTTCAGAAATCGCGGGTACTGTTCAACTATCATCGCGCGCTCGGTAGGGGGTCAGGCCAAGCGGTTTTGGTGGAAGGATTCTTCGATTGTATGCGAGTTCATCAAGCGGGTTTTGCGTGTGTGGCGCTTATGGGAGTCCAGCTTTCTGATAGGCAGAAGGAACAACTGGTTCGGGGTTTTCACCGTGTGGTGGTGTTGATGGACGGGGATGACGCAGGGCGGGCAGCCAACGAGCGCATAGCGCGGGCATTGACGCCGGTCACCCAGGTAACGCAAGTGCACTTGGATGCGGGCGTTCAGCCGGATCAGATGGCGGTCCATCAAATTCGGCATCTGCTGGCAGAAGCGGAAGGGAGGTCACGGATCGGCAGCAACTGACGTCAACCAAGTCGATGTCTGATCCGACCCTCACCGCCAGGCGGTCGGGGACAGGGGGTTACTATGCCCAAAACTCAGCAGAGGTCAAAATGACCCACTGCTCAAGAATTCGGAGAATCGTTTACACAAAAGACTTGACATGAACCGGCCTGGATATCGGCCGGCGAATCGCCCACCATCAGCGCGTCCGCGGGCTTTGCTCCAAGAGCGGCCAGCGCGTTCAGAATTACATCCGGTTCAGGCTTACAGGGAAAGCCATCTGTACCTTGCACGCCATCGAAAAAGCGAAGTAGATCGAACTGCTCGAGAATGGCGCGGGTGGTCGGCGTACCCTTCGTCGTCGCGGTGGACTTGCGCCCCCCAAGCCGCTCCAGAGCCTCAACCACTCCGGCGTAAACACGGGTCTGTCGATGTCCCTGTCCAAGGTAGGTGGACCGGTACTCCGCGATCAAGTTATCCCGCTGCTCAAGGGTGAAGTCCGGAAAGACCTCGGAGAAGCATTCGTGGAGATGGAGCCCGATGAAGCTCTTCAGATAGCTAAAGTCGATAGGCCTGCTCGGCGGGCAACCGGCAGCCGAAATGACACACTGGACCGCGCCGCAGATGTCTACAGCGGAGTCCAGTAAAGTGCCGTCAATGTCGAAAAGGTAGACGGGGAATTGTGGTATCAGGCCGGGGATGGGCTCTCCCCTTCAGAAAGGCCCGGCATACGCCGTCCGGTATCCGGCCGCAGCACCTGCTGCGTATGATCCACCGAATCCTTCGGCGTACGGGTTGAGGTAAATGGAGGCAGCGGCTGGCCATTAATCACCGACTTTACTTCGGCTCCGTCGAGGACTTCCCGCTCGAGCAACGCTTCGGCGATCTGAACCAGAGCGGCGGAGTGTTCCTCGATCACCCTGCGAGCGCGATCATACCCGCGCTGCACCAGTTTCTTCACCTGCTCATCGATTTTGATGGCGGTGTCCTCGCTATAGTCGCGATGCTGAGCGATTTCGCGTCCCAGGAAGATCTGCTCTTCCTTCTTGCCGTAGCTCAGCGCGCCAAGCTCGCTCATACCCCACTCGCACACCATCTTGCGCGCGATGTCGGTGGCGCGTTCGATGTCGTTGCCGGCGCCAGTGGTCATCTGGTGCATGAAGATTTCCTCGGCGATACGGCCGCCCATGAAGATAGCGAGCTGATCCTCAAGGTAATCCTTGCTGGAGCAGTACTTATCCTCGATAGGCAACTGCATCGTCACACCCAGAGCCATTCCGCGAGGGATAATCGAAACCTTGTGCAGCGGATCGGCATTCGGGAGCATAACTGCGACCAAGGCGTGACCGGCCTCATGGTAGGCGGTAGTGCGCTTCTCCTGATCACTTAGAATCAGGGACTTGCGCTCGGCGCCCATCAAAACCTTGTCCTTGGCGAGCTCGAAATCGACCATCGTGACCAGCTTGCGATTCTGGCGCGCGGCGTTAAGAGCCGATTCATTCACCAGATTCGCGAGATCCGCACCGGCCAAGCCCGGTGTTCCGCGGGCCAGGACGGACAGGTCCACGTCGTCGCCGAGAGGGATTTTCCGGGTGTGAACCTTCAGGATTGCCTCGCGGCCCTGCACATCGGGCCGGCCGACAACAACACGCCGATCAAAACGTCCGGGACGAAGCAACGCAGGATCCAAAACATCGGGACGGTTCGTGGCGGCGACCAGAATGACGCCTTCGTTCGATTCGAACCCATCCATCTCGACCAGCAATTGGTTCAGAGTCTGTTCGCGCTCATCGTGTCCGCCGCCGAGACCCGCGCCACGATGCCGTCCAACCGCATCGATTTCGTCTATAAAGATGATGCACGGCGCATTCTTTTTGCCCTGCTCGAACAGATCGCGGACGCGGCTGGCGCCCACGCCGACGAACATTTCAACGAAGTCCGATCCGGAGATGGAGAAGAACGGAACGCTGGCCTCGCCGGCGATGGCGCGAGCGAGCAGCGTTTTGCCGGTACCCGGCGCGCCAATCAACAGCACGCCCTTGGGGATTCGTCCGCCAAGCTTCTGGAATTTCTGCGGTTCACGGAGGAACTCGATGATCTCCTGCAGCTCTTCCTTGGCCTCTTCGACCCCGGCAACGTCCTTAAATGTGACCTTTTTCTGCTGCGAGGAATGGAGTCGGGCGCGGCTCTTGCCAAAGCTAAGGGCCTTGTTTCCACCGCTCTGCATCTGACGCATCATGAATAGCCAGAAGGCGATCAGGAGTATAAAAGGAGAGACGTTGACCAGCCAGTTCACCCATCCGGCGCCGTTCGTCTCCTTCATATTGATGACCACGTTCTTCTCGCGAAGCTGGTCGTAGATCTGTGGATAATTGGCCGGAATCAGAGTATGAAAATCGGCGTTTTTGTTGGCGAAGGAGCCTTTAACGTCCGTACCATTGATGTCTACCGACTTCACATTGCCTTCGTTCACCTGGTGCATGAACTCGGTAAAATTGAGGGCTTGGTCTTCCTTGCCGCGATTGCCATGCAGCACTGTCCACAGCAGAACCGCAAAGCAAATAAGAACCGCCCAGAAAATGATTGTTTTGATACTAGAATTCACTTGACCTCCGCAAAACTAACCCGGCGCTCAACATTGCACCTCCCAAAGACTTATCTCCACAGATATAGACGTAGCAGAAGTCTCAACCGATTCCATCCTTACGCCTTAAACAGAAGTCTTACGTATCTCGCGAATACGGAGTACGGTTCGACTGCCTGCATCCGCCGCGCAATGCGCCGCGGGACCGAATCGACTAACCCAAACGATCGCGTCACCTACTGTAATTATCGGCCAGTCCCGGCGTTCCCATGAGGGTACACGGTGTTCCTGGAAGAGGTTTTTTATCTTTTCCGGCCCGATATGCCGGCAACTCTGGTAATGGTCCCCCGGCCGCCAGTTTCGAAGCACCAGCGGACCGCCAGCCCGTTCCCAATCGAGGGCATTCACGTCTCCATTATATACGGTTTCATTATATGCGGTTTCGCTACGAATCACTTCCAGCTCGATAGTAGCCGGTGGTACTACGTAGTGGCCCGGAGCGGTGACGCAAACCTGCCAATTTCGCGCCACCTTGCCGCCGGAACCTGGCCGTATTACGAAACGGAGCCAATTGAACGACCGGAAAACCTCGATTCCAGCAATCTGAACCCTGCCAGATCCCTCGGACGCGGTTGCGAGCAGACGAATTACCTCAATGTGGGCAAAACTCACGCCGAGCAGATCGTATTTCACCCGCCTTACAATTTCACGAAGCACACGGCGCGCCACAGCCACCGGAAGCGCATTCAACCACTCGACATCCATGACCGCGGTACTTTTTTCGAAACGAACCCGATCCGCCAGCACTCGAGGGATCTCGATATGCCAATACTGCTCTTCTTCGTACGCCCAATCGGCGGTCTGGGCCAGAGTATCGGCGATGGACGAGTTCCACTCCGCTTCGAGTTCGGGCAGCAGCAGATGACGGATGCGATTCCGATCGAAACGAAGTTCGGCGTTGGTTGCATCCTCCCGCCAGGAGACATCACGCTCCTTCAGCCAATCCTCAACTTCAGCGCGAGTAACGCTTAATAAAGGACGGACGATCCCGAAATTGGTAACCGGGCGGATTCCGGCCAATCCCGCCGATCCGGAGCCGCGAAGCAGACGAAAGAGGACGGTCTCGGCCTGGTCGGATTGAGTGTGCCCGAGCGCGACTTTTTGAACTGCGCCGCTGTGAATCAGTTCGCGGAAAAAGCGGTAGCGCGCACGCCGCCCTTCCTGTTCCAGGTTACCGCCCGCGCGGCCGGGAGCGAGCGTGCGGAGATGAAAAGGGAGGCTAAGTTGTTGTGCCGTTTCGAGAACAAATTGTGCGTCGGCTTGTGACTGCTCTCCGCGGAGATTGTGGTCTATGTGGATAATCGCGAGGTTGAGACCGAATTCCGCGCGCAATTCAAGGAGGACGTGGAGGAGACAGAGAGAATCCGCGCCGCCGGAGACAGCAACGCCTACTGTTTCGCCCTGGGTCAGCATCGCGTGGCGGGCAATGGTTTGGCGTACGCGATCTAAGAAGGTGGGCACAGTGCTGCTACGATCACCACATCATGAAAAGGAGGACGTGTCAATACCGGGTCGGGGTCGCCAGACAGTCAAGATGGTGCTCGCCGACGTTCTCGCGGGGAACACAGGACCAATCTGCCGCGTAAGCGAACGCGCCAGCGAGGCTCAGTTCTATTCTCAGCGGTCAGTCGGTCTGCCGCCAGCCGATGAGTGCGATGAAATTGAAGAACTTGTCTAACCTACCCTTGCCTGGCTGCAAGCAGATTTCGAGGTGACTTCCATCCCGCAACTCCTCAACTTACCGGCCGAAATCGTCCCATGTAGTAACGGAGGTTCTGCGGAGTTCTGTCTGCTCGAACGCATAACGAATCGGCGGTGATATTCCTTGGCGCAGTCACTTATCGAACGCAACGTATACTCTCATTTCTTAGCAGTTGTAAGATCCGATCGCACATTAACCGGGAGTCAGGGATTCGCCCCCCAACGATTTTCGGTGCGCCCATGCTACCAATCGAAGCCGACAAACTGACACGAGGCGCGTCATGCTCACCGGCCCGGAACGGCCATTTAACCGGACCAGCCATCACTCAGACTGCCCTTGAAGAAACGGGCACCAAAACCCGCCCTGTTTGAAATACGGATGTGCGCCCCTTCGCAAAGAGGGTGGTTGCATGCCATATGATTTGCCGATTCTTCGGCGTCCGTGATGAGGAGGAAAGCCCTCGCCTCCCGAGCTGAGATCGAACTCCTCGTCGAGGAAGTTTGCAACGACTCCCGGTACGCTTGGATGCATCCCTCGCGCTGATAGAAGCGTGGGGTATCAAATCATCGATTAACGGGCGCCTTATCTAATTGCGCAATGCCAAAGCGGGACCGCCTACAAGCTGGCATCAGGTGCCTCGAGGCGATTCGAACCCGCTCACGTTCCTCCCATGCTATCCTTTTGGCATAAACATGGCCTTGGGTATGCGCGTCTGCTTCGCCCTCCCGGCAGAAGTCCTCCTGTCTTATCAGGCTCCGTGCGAGCCAGCGTCCCTGAAAAAGAAGGTAACCCCTTTCGAGGCTGCCTGCGTTAGATAATAAGCCAGGTAAATAAACGGAGATTGGACGAAGATGTTCGAGTTCCTCTTCAAATACTCGCCAGCGGTATTTTCCAAAGGCCGGATTGTGTTCCTTACGCCGTGGCCACAATGGCTGCTCGCAATCGCGATTCTTGGCGCCGCGGGACTGCTTTATTGGCATGTGATCCGGCATCGCGGATACCTCAAGGGCGCACGCCCGATCGTCATCTGGCTACTTCAGACAGGCATGTTGGCGCTGCTGCTGCTGCTCCTTTGGCATCCGGCTTTAAGCGTCGCAACGCTGCGCCCGCAACAAAATATGGTCGCAGTACTGGTCGATGGTTCGCGCAGCATGGGAACGGTCGAAAGCGGCAAGACGCGTCTCGCCCAAGTGCAGAAGACCTTGAAGAACGACGGGTTGCTGGATGAGTTGAGCAAGAAGTTTCAGGTCCGCCTTTACGAATTTGGTAACGACCTGAACCGTGCGAACGAGCTTTCGGCCATTAAGCCGCTATCGAATGCCACTCGCATTGGCGACAGTCTTGATTCGCTCATGGCGGAATCGTCGAGCATTCCGTTGGGCGCAGTGGTGGTGGTGAGCGATGGCTCCGATAACACCGGCGGCGTCGATCTCGACACCATTTCGCGTATTCGCCAACAGCGCGTTCCAGTTCACACCATTGGCGTTGGCAAAGAAAAGCTGTCGAACGACGTCGAGGTTCTGGACGCGAGCGTGCCTCCACGCGCGCTGCCCGACTCTCGTTTAAACGCGGTGGTCACTTTCCGACAGTTTGGGCACAGCCGCGACAAAGGCCGCCTTTCCGTGCGCGATGGAGGCAAGATTCTGGCGTCCCAGGACATTACCTTCAAGGGTGAAGGCTTGACGCAGACTGAGAACATCGTTTTCAACGCCGGAGCCGCCGGGCCGAGGTCGCTGCAGTTTGCCATCGATCCGCTGCCGGGCGAGGAGAATACGGCCAACGACTCCATCATGCGGCTAGTGAACGTGACGAACCGCAAGGCGCGGATCCTCTATATCGAAGGCGAGCCGCGTTGGGAATACAAGTTCATCCGGCGGGCGCTGGAGGACGATAAGAGCGTCGAAATCGCGTCGATGCTGCGCACCACGCAGAACAAGATTTACTACCAGGGCAGTCAGGTCGGCACGGAGTTGGAGGGATTCCCAACAACCGCCGAACAGTTGTTCGGTTTCGATGGTCTGATCATCGGCAGCGTGGAGGCGACCTATTTCACTCCCGCTCAGATAGATTTAATCCGCGAGTTCGCCAATCGGCGCGGCGGCGGCGTCTTATTTTTAGGAGGGCGCTTTACGCTGGCCGAAGGCGGATGGGCTAGGTCGAATGCGGCCGAGATGCTTCCGGTGCATTTGCCGAATGCCTCGGTAACGTTCTTCCGCGATTTCTCGATCCCGGAACTTACTCCGGCCGGTAAAGAGAGCGTGATCTGCCGTCTGGAAGACAATGCGGAACGTAGTGCGGCCCGATGGGCCAAGATGCCGGGCGTAGCGAATTATCAAGTGGTGGGCGACCCGAAACCTGGCGCGGTTGAACTGCTGGATGTGATTCATCCCGACCGGCACAAGAGTCCGCTGCTGGTCATCCAGAATTACGGCCGGGGACGGACGGCGGTGTTTGCGACCGCCGGGAGTTGGCGATGGAAGATGCTATTCGAGCACACCGACAAGACCCATGCTACTTTCTGGTCGCAATTGCTCCGTTGGCTGGTTGCCGAAACACCTGGACAGATCACCGCGTCAACACCAAGGCAAGTGCTTTCAGACGAAACGAAGGTTCATTTCCAGGTGGATGCTCGCGACAAGAGTTATCAACCGGTGCCTAACGCGCAGGTAGAGGCGCATATTCTGGGTCCGGCGGGATCGTCTGACGTGGTGAAATTGGCGCCGGTCGCGAATCAGCCCGGAATCTACGCAGTCGATTGGAACGCCACTCCCGCGGGATCGTACGTTGCGGAGTTTGTAGTCCGAAGCGACAAAGGCGAGGCGGGCAGGGACGTGATCGCGTTCCGGCGCGAGGACGGCGTCGCGGAGAATTTCCACTTGACGCAGAATCGGGAGCTGCTGCAAAAGCTGTCGGACGCGACAGGCGGGCGCTATTATCCGCTGAGCGATGCACAGAAGCTCGCCGGTGAGATTTCGTATTCTGAAGCCGGGATTACGGCGCACGAAGTGTTGGACCTCTGGGATATGCCGATTGTCTTCTTACTCGCGATTCTATTGCGCGGCGGCGAATGGCTGTTGCGGCGGAAGTGGGGGGTAGTGTGAAGGCGGCTCTCCTTCTACTTGCGGCAGTCCCTTTGCACGCCACGACGTTTTATCTGACGGTGGCAGGTCTGGGCGGTGAGCCCGACTACGAACAACGCTTTCACATGCTCGCGGATGAGACCGACAAGCTCCTGAAATCGGGCGGACCGGACCGCACGGTAGTGACTTTGGAGGGCGCGGCAGCGACGAAAGCCGCGGTCCAGGGGGCACTCGACAAGTTCGCTCATGAGGCCAAGAGCCAGGATGCGCTCGTTGTTATGCTGATCGGCCATGGCACCTACGATGGAGTCGATTATAAGTTCAATCTGCCGGGTCCGGATCTTTCCGCGACGGAATTGGCGGCGGCTCTGAATCGGGTGCCGGCTACGCGCCAGTTGGTAGTGAATATGACTAGCGCCAGCGGGGGGTCTATCACAGCGCTGCGTAAAGAAGGCCGCGTGGTCGTCTGCGCTACGCGCAATGGGACGGAGAAGAATGCGACTGTATTCGCCAGGTTCTGGGTGGAAGCGTTGCGCGATCCGGCGGCGGATACCGATAAGAACGAGACCGTTTCGGCGCTCGAAGCTTTCAAGTATGCACAGCAGAAGACCTCGAAGTTCTACGAGGAACAGAAGCGGCTGGCGACAGAGCACGCGGTAATGGAGGATACCGGCAAGGGCTCCGGCGAAAGGACGCCGTCAGCGGAGAACGGAGTTGGGTTGAGGGCGGCGGCGTTTCCGCTGGTGCGCTTTGGCTTGTCCAAGTCCGCTGCGTCCGATCCGCAGAAGAAGGCGCTGCTCGAACACCGCGATCAGATTCAGGCGCAGATCGATTCGCTCAAGTTTCAGAAGACCACGATGGATCCGAACGCCTATAAACAGAGCCTGACGGCGATGCTGCTCGAATTGGCAAAGGTGCAGGAGGCCATTGAGAAGTGACGTTTCTCAGGACACTTATGTTTGCTGGGGTGGTCAGCCTTTTGTGCGCCCAACAACCCGCTCCCCGTCATGCGGCCACAGCGGCCTCTAGCGCAAGCGAACGGCAGATGCTGGATCGGGCCAACTCGCTTTGGAAACAGGGTCTCTATAAGGATGCAAACGACCAGTTCCGCGCGCTAGTAGCGGCTGCTCCCGAGAATCCCGACTTCAAGGTACGTTGGGGCGAACTTTTTGCGGAGCGCTTCCGGCCGGACTTGGCCACGGATCTTTTCAACGAGGCGCTGGAATTGAAACCGGATCATGCGCGAGCGCTGTTGGGCCTCGCGAGGATTCGCGCCGACGAGTACGATGCCAAGGCTTCGGAGATCGCGGAGAAGGCGCTCGAATCCGACCCCAAGCTCTATGAAGCCCGGGAATTGATGGCTTTCATCGCGCTCGAGGACAATAATCCGAAAAAAGCTGCGGAACAGGCCGACATGGCGCTGGCGATCGCTCCCGACGCCGTACAAGCCATGGCGATTCGCGGCACCATGGATCTGCTCGACGACAAAACCGACACGCAGTGGTTGACCAAGATTATCGAGAAGCACCCCCACGATGGTTCAGGCTACGCGACAGCGGGACATTTCTTCGTGCTGAACCGCCGTTATGTCGAGGGCATTGCGCTATACCGCAAGGCGCTTGAAGTCCAGCCGGATCTGTGGAAGGCGCATTCCGAACTCGGCATTAACCTGATGCGCCTGGGCCAGGACGGCGAAGCGCGCAAAGAACTGGAATTGGCCTGGAATAACCAGTATCAGGACAAACCAACGAGTAACACGCTGAAGCTGATGGACAGCTATAAGAACTTCCAGTTCTTCGAAACCAATAACACAATCATCAAGCTAAATAAGAAGGAAGCCGACGTCTTGCGGCCTTATTTTGAATCGGAGCTGAAACGCGCGATCGCGGTCTACGAGAAGAAATACAACTATCACCTGGACCGGCCGGTGCAGGTGGAAGTCTATCCGGATCACGAGGATTTCGCAGTTCGTACCATGGGCATGCCGGGGCTTGGCGCGCTAGGTGTGACATTCGGCTACATCGTGGCGATGGACAGCCCGTCCGGCCGGCCTCCGGGAAGTTTTCATTGGGATAGCACCATGTGGCATGAGTTGAGCCATGTTTTCGTGCTCTCGATGACTAAGCACCGGGTGCCCCGGTGGTATACGGAAGGCCTGGCCGTGCACGAGGAAACTGCGGCTTCGCAGGCGCCGGATTGGGGCGACCGGCTCGACCCTCACGTCATCAAGGCGATCAAGGACAAGAAGCTGCTCCCCGTTGCCGAACTGGATCGCGGATTCATTCATCCGTCTTATCCGCAGCAGGTCGTAGTGTCATATTATCAGGCGGGCAAAATTTGCGATTTCATCTCGAAAAAGTGGGGCGAGCCCAAGCTGGTTGAATTGATTACAGCTTTCACCGGCAACACGCCGACTCCGGAAGTGATCAAGGCGCACCTCGGCCTGAGTGCGGAAGAATTCGACAAAGAGTTTCTGGCTTATCTCGATGGTGAAACCAAAAAGACCGTCGAGGGTTTCGATAAGTGGCGTGAAGGAATGAAAGAGGCGGACGAATTGGAGAAAGCGGGCAAGAAGGACGATACGATCGCCAAGCTGAATTCGATCCGCGACCTTTATCCGGACTTTGTCGAATCCGGCAGCGTTTACGAGTCGTTATCCAAGCTGTACCTCGACAAGGGCGATAAAGCTAGCGCAATCGCGCAACTGGAGAGCTACTCCAAGGTCGGCGGACGGAATCCGGAGACGATCAAGAAACTTGCCACTTTGGAAGAGGAAGCAGGCCGCAAGAAAGAGGCGATGCTCGCTCTGCAGCGTCTGCTATGGATTGATCCGATGGATCAGGATCTGCTGACTCGCCTGGGCGGCCTGGAGATGGCGAACAGCGACACAGAGCGACGCGATCCGCGAGTACCGTGCCGTGCTGGCGATGCATCCGCTCGATCAAGCCGCCAGCCATTTCAACATGGCACAGGCACTGCACGCAGCAGGTCATGACGACCAGGCCAAAGATGAAGTGGTAGCCTCATTGGAAGCCGCGCCGGGATACCGTCCCGCCCAAAAAATGCTGCTGGAACTTACCGCGAAAACGAATAATTAGCCAACTCAATGTCCACAACTACTGTCCCCATAAATCGAATTAGCTCCGGAGGTTTTGCAGCGCCGGATTGCACGCTTCCGCGAAGTCGAGGCGGAAATTGTCAGGCAGGTCCGCCGGGTCATTGTCGGACAGGAAGAAGTGCTGGAACAGGTGATGATCTCGCTGTTTGTCGGCGGCCACTGCCTGATTACCGGTCTGCCGGGTACGGCGAAGACGCTGCTCGTCCGAACCATGGCCCAGACGCTGGGGCTCATCTATAAACGCATCCAGTTCACGCCCGACCTGATGCCCTCCGATATCACCGGTACGGACATCATCGACGAGGACAGCACCACCGGGCGGCGCGCGTGGACGTTCGTGCAGGGCCCGATTTTCGCCAATGTGCTGCTAGCCGACGAAATCAACCGTACACCTCCTAAGACGCAATCGGCGCTGCTCGAAGCTATGCAGGAAAGAGCCTGTACGGTTCGCGGGCATAACTACATGCTCCCATCGCCGTTCTTCGTGCTGGCCACCCAGAACCCGATCGAGCTCGAAGGCACCTATCCGCTACCCGAAGCGCAACTTGACCGCTTCCTGTTCAACGTATTGCTCGACTACCTTTCGTCGGACCAGGAGTTGAAGGTCATCGATCTCACCACTACTACGCACGTGGCGCAAGCCGATCCGATCACCAACGCCGAGGAAATTCTGGATTTTCAGCAACTGGTCAGGATGGTGCCGATCGGCGAATCCGCGTCGCGGTTTGCCATCGAACTGGTTCGCGCCACCCGTCCGCGTGACGAAACAGCGCCGGACTTCGTCAAAAAGTACGTGAATTACGGCGGCAGCGTCCGCGCTGCGCAGTTCCTGGTGCTGGCGGCCAAGGCCCGTGCGCTGATGCAGGGAAGGGTGCACGTGGCGTTCGAGGATATCCGGGCGCTTTATACTCCGGTGCTACGGCATCGCGTGCTGTTGAATTTCCACGCCGAATCGGATCGGCTGAGCCAGGACGACATTCTACGGCAAGTGCTCGATTGGAAGGGCACGCCCAAGGCGTAACCCTCAGGCAAACAAATGCTCCAGCGGTTTCTCGATCCCGCGACCCTTTCGACGATATCGTCGCTCGACCTGGTTGCCAAGACCGTCGTTGACGGCTTCGTCGCGGGGTTGCATCGCTCACCCGACTTCGGCTTTAGCCAGGAGTTCGCGGAATATCGCGCCTATAACGAAGGCGATGATTTGCGGCACGTCGATTGGAATGTTTACGCGCGGACCGGAAAGGCTTTCCTAAAGCGTTATCGAGGAGAGACAAACACTCAATTGCTCGTGTTGCTCGATACCAGCGCGTCGATGGGATATACCTCGCACAAAATTAACAAGCTCGATTACGGGCGCTTTCTGGCTGCCTCGCTCGTTTACCTCGCAAACACGCAACGCGACGCGGCCGGACTGATCGTTTTCGATGAAGACGTGAAGAATTATGTGCCGCCGTCAACGCGGCAGGGGCAGTTGTTCCGGCTCCTTCACGCGATCGAGAGCAGCGAAGTTGGGACCCATACCGATTTTTCGAAACCTTTTCATCATTTCCAGAATTTTCTGAAGCGCCGCGGAATCGTTGCGGTGATTTCGGATTTCTACGAAAAACCCGAAACAATTGTCAAGACTGTGGAGCCGTTGCGCTATCACGGCAACGAAGTTGTCCTTTTCCACATCCTGGACCCGCGTGAGATCGATCCGAAGTTCCGCGATCCGGTGGTGTTGATCGATTTGGAAGATAAGACCAGCATGGAAGTTTCGCCTGAATATGCCCGTAATGAATATCGCCATCGGATCGATGCGCATGTCGTCAGGACTACGCGATAAGGCTCAGGCCGCGGGCATGGAATACCAGCTCATGAACACGTCGCGTCCCCTGGACGAGGGCCTGCGGGAGTATTTGACGATTCGGCAGGGACGGAAGTAATGGGATTCATCGCACCTTGGTTTCTGGCTGGTTTGGCGGCTGTTGGACTGCCAGTCTACTTTCACTTGTTGAAGCGGCATAAGACCACGCCGCTGCCGTTTGCCTCATTGATGTTTTTTGAGCGGCGCACGCAAAGCTCGGTTAAGCATCGGCGGCTACAATATCTACTCCTGTTCGCGTTGCGTCTCGCATTCATCATTCTGCTGGTGCTCGCTTTTGCGCGCCCGTTCATCCCTTCCTCTACAGTCGCCAGCGCGCACGGCGCGCGGACTCTCGCTCTCTGCATCGACGATTCGTTCAGCATGAAGCAGGGCGGCCGTCTCGAACAGGCCAAAACGGATGCCCTGAAGGTAATTGACGGAATGCACGCCGCGGATCGCGCACAAGTGCTTGCGTTCGGCGGCCCCACGCGCGTTCTGACGGATTTAGTGAACGATAAAGAGGCGCTTAAGGCAGCGGTCACAGGAAGTTCATCAGACCGACATGGCGAGTTCCTACGCCGAGGTGGCGCGGGCGCTGCGATCCATCAGCGATGCTGTCAAGTCTCCGGTTGAAGCGCACCTCTTCAGCGATATTCAGCAGTCGTCCATGCCTGCCGCATTCTCCGATCTCAAGCTGAACGGCGGCACGGATCTGATCATCCATGCCGGCTGCCAATCGGATGGTGCCCGAATTTCACGGTGGAGAATGTGAATGCGCCGCGCCGGGTCTTCGATCCCAAGAAATCGCGCGTGCTGGTGACGGTTGCGGGCTTTGGCACTGAAGCTGCTTTGCGCAAGGTCACGTTGATGCTGAATGGCAAGACCTTGGAAACAAAATCCGTGCAGGTTCCGGCGTCGGGCCGCGCGGATGTGGAGTTTCCCACGCTTGACGCCAGCTACGGATTGAATCGCGGCGAAGTCCGAATCGACGGCGCGGACTCGTTCCCGAATGACGATCACTTCTATTTCTCGGTCGAGCGATCCGACCCGCGGCCCGCGCTTTTCATCCATGCGTCGCGCGACACCACCCTCAGTGGGACTTATTTCAAGACGGCAATGGAGTCCGCTCGCGAGGCTGCCTTCAACCTGGAAACGGTTTCGGTCGAGCAGGCTTTGAACCTTAATCTGGCGCGATTCGCTTTCGTCGTGGTTTGCGATACCGGCACGCTCCCTCACGGACTGAACAGAATCTGACGAGTTACGTGACGGGCGGCGGCCAGATGCTGGTGGTGCTGGGCCGGAGTTTTGCAAGCGGCGGTACGGTACCGGTAGCGCAGTTGAAAGTCGACGGGGCGCACTACGCCGCGTCCGAAGCGGTCCGTTTCCAGACAGTATCCTATGCCGATGGCACGTACCCTCCGATCCGCCGCGGCAATCTCTGGGACGGCGTGCGTTTCTACCAATCGATCGTGGTCGAGCCGGGCGATTACACGGGCGCGCGCGCGTGCTCGCGAAGCTGGCGGACGACACGCCGCTGTTGCTGGAGCAATCTGTCGGCGAAGGCCGTGTGCTGATCTTCACGTCGCCGCTCGACAACGTCGGCAACGATTTTCCGGTGAGCACCGCGTTCGTTCCGTTCGTCGAGCAGACCGCGCATTATCTCGGCGGGCTGGACAGCGGATCGTCCAATTTCACGGCCGGCGCCTTTGCCGACTTGCGGACGGCCAAGGAGAAAGGCGCATCCGTCGAAGTGGTCGGGCCGGATGGAAAACGCGCTCTGTCGCTCGGGGAATCGACCAAAGCGCAAACCTATTCAACTCGCGAGCGAAGGCTATTATGAGGTCCGGCGCGCGGACGGCAAGCATGAACTCGACGCGGTGAATCCGGACCGCCGCGAATCGGATTTTGCGCTCGTCCCCCCAGATGTCCTTAAACTCTGGGAGAATACGGGACAGACCACGCTGTCGACTGGCGCGGGCAATCCGGAGGCCACCCATAAGCGAAATGATCTTTGGTGGTATGTGATGATCGCCGCGTTGGCGTTGGCCGTCGCTGAGTCGCTTATCGGAAACAGACATCTTTCCGTCGATAAAGAGGTAGCATGAATCCGCTCATCGGCATTACCGAATATCTAGCTGGACTTGAAAAGAAACTGCGGCTTCTCGCGTGGACACGCGGCGCAGCTATCTTCGGAGGCGCTGCCCTGCTCGCAACCGTGTTGCTGGTCATGGTGCTGCACAAATTCTCGTTTTCGGACCCGAGTGTCTTTTGGGGCGCGCGTGGCGCTGTTTCTGGCGGTTGCGGCGGCAATTTCCGCAGGACTGTGTGGTCCCACTTCTGCGCCTGAACCGCAATCGCGCGGCGCGCCGCGCCGAACAGCAGTTCCCGCAATTCCAGGAGCGCCTGCTCACCTTCACGGAACGCTCGAAAGAGAAGGCTGACGATCCGTTTCCTCCCGCTGCTCGCAGCCGATGCGCTGAATGTGGCTCGCACCGCGGATACCGAAAGCAGTCGCGCCGAAATCGTGGCTAGTCAGTTTTGCATCCGCAGGCGCCGCCGCGCTTGCGGTGCTGTTGTGGCTCGGAATCGCGGGTCCCGGTTATCTCGGTTACGGGACGTCGCTCTTATGGGGCGGCTATTCAAAGGATGAGCGCAAACCGATCTATAGCATCTCAGTGACTCCCGGCAACGCGCACTATTCGCCGGCGATCCGATCTCCGGGTTACGGCCAGACTGACGGGCTTCGAAGCTCCGCACGTCAGCGTGATGGCGCGCTACGCCAGTTCGTCGAAGTGGGAAGAAGCGCCCATGCAGCCGCAGGCAGGAAGCGTCGGGTTACGAGTTCTTTTTTGTCAGCGTGCCGGAACCGGTCGAATATTACATCGAAGCCAGTGGCGTGAAGTCTCCTACATATAAGATCAACGTTGCGGATCTTCCTGGCGTGAAGCACGTCAAGGTGAAGTACCATTTCCCGAGTTGGTCCGGGCTCCCGGATGCGACGGAAGATCCCGGCGGCGATCTGCGGGCCGTGGAAGGCACCGTAGCGGAAGTTGAAATCACCACCGATAAGCCGCTTTCGAACGCCAGCCTGGTGGTAGATGACAACAACAAAGTTGAGTTGAAGAGCACTGAAGGCAATAACGTTGGTGGCTCAGGTGCCGATCAATAAAGACGGCATGTATCACGTGGCCGCGCTCGATTCTGGCGAGTTGGTCAGCTGTCGGACGATTACTTCATCGAAGCGCGCAAGGACAATCCCCCGACTGTGACCATCAACCGGCCCGGTAAGGATGCCAAAGTAAATCCGATCGAGGAAGTTACCGTCACGGCCACCGGCAAGGACGATTTCGGGGTCATGGCTCTCGATTTGCATTATTCGGTGAATGGGGTCCTGAGAAAGTGGTGTCGTTGCTGAACGCCAAGGGCGCGAAGACCGTGGAAGGTTCCAAGGTGATTACGCTCGAGGATTTCAAACTCGTTCCAGGAGATCTGGTCAGCCTCTACGCGACTGCGAAAGATGCGCGGACAACCGTCAAGACCGACATCTACTTCATCCAGGCTGAACCGTTCGAACGAAACTACTCGCAATCGCAGCAGCAGGGCGGCGGTGGCGGCGCCGCGGACGGCAACGAACAAAATCAAATTTCGCAGCGGCAAAAAGAGATCATCGCGGCGACCTGGAATCAGCTTAAAGCGACAAATAAGAATAGCGCTGCGGAGAACGCGAAATATCTGTCGGAAGTACAGGGCAAGCTGAAGGAACAGGCGCAATCGCTCGCGGATCGCATGAAGGCCCGCCAACTCGCCGGCGCGAACGCGGCGTTCGCTTCTTTCGTGAAGGACATGGAGCAGGCCGTCGCGGCCATGACTCCCGCGTCGGACCAGTTAAAGGGTCAGAAGTGGAACGACGCGCTTCCTCCCGAACAGAAGGCGCTGCAATATCTGCTGCGCGCGGAGGCCACCTTCCGCGATATCCAGGTTCGTTCGGGCGAGCAGGGCGGCGGTGGCGGTGGCGGCGCAGGTGGAGCCAGCCGCGATCTGGAGAGCCTCTTCGATCTCGAGCTCGATAAGGACAAAAATCAGTACGAAGCGAGCCAGCAGTCGGCGTCGGAACAGCGCAATAAGGCTGTTGACGATGCCATGCGCAAACTCGAAGAACTCGCGCGCCGCCAGCAGGCGTTCGCCGAGCAGGCGCGCAATAGCAGACCCCCAGCAGCGCTGGCAGCAGGAGATGTTGCGCCGCGAGGCCGAACAGCTTCGCCAGCAGATGGAGCAGCTCCAGCGCGACCACAGGGCCACAAGTCAGAGTCAACAGGGACAGCAGGGGCAACAAGGGCAGCAGGGTCAGCAGAGCCAGAGTGCGCAGTTCGCAATCCGGACAATCCGGACAGTCTGGGCAATCGAGCAGCCGGTGCGCAGCAGCAAGCCAGCTTGAGCCGTCAGCAGCAGCAACAGCAAGGCGCAATCAGCAGAATCAGCAAAATCAGCAGAATCAGATTGCGCGGGGCGATATGTCGCGGTCTCAGGCACAGCAACTCGAGCAGGCGCTGAATCGTCTGGCCGAAGCCGAGCGCCAGATGGGGAGCGCTGCGTCCGCCATGCAGAACGGGCGTCAACAACAGCAACAGCAGTCGGGTCGCAACAGCAAGCTGGGCGCCAAGGACAACAAGGTCAACAGGGTCAGCAAGGACAACAACAGGGGCAACACGGGCAGCAGGGTCAACAAAGTGGATCGCAGCAGGGCGGCGGTTCTCAAGCCCAAGCGCAGGCCGATGCCCGCCGCGCTGCCGAACAGTTACAGGCAGCCCGCGACATGCTGTCGCGGATGCGCGAGCAGGAAAATGGGGACGCCATGAGCAACGTCGTGCGTGAGGCCAATCGCCTGGCTCAGGAGCAGGAGAACTTCAGCGACCGGATGCGCCAGCGTTTTGGAGCGGGCGCACCCGATCCTCTTTCCCAGCAAGGCGGCTTCCGGCGGCGCAGAGGACCCGAGTCCTCGGAAGATCTGCCGGATCTGGCAACAGCCGATCAGTCCATCAAGCAGATGGCCGATGAGAAAGAAAAGATGGCCGAGCGATGTACAGCGGCTGGAGCAGCAGATACAGGCCGCGGCGCGCGACATGATGGGCACGGATCGCGATGCCGCGAACAAGCTGCGGCAGGCGCTCGGCGCGGCGGAGCAGGAAGAAATCACCAACAAAATGAAGACCATCGCGGACTACCTTCGCAAGGGTCTTGGGCCGTACGCGATTATGCGCGAAGCGCCGGTCACGCAGTCGCTGAACAATCTCCGCGATCAGGTCCAGCAGGTACAGAGCGCGCTTAATCAGAATGGCGGGAAAGGAGCGGGCGACAAGCAACTCGAAGCGGCACTGCAGCAGGCCGAACGATTGCGGCAAGAATTGGAGTCGCTCGGACGCCGCGGGCAACAAGGCGATCAGCAGGGCCGAATGGGTCAACAGCAAGGGCAGGGGCAAGCCCGCAATGGTCAGCAACAGGGCCAAAATGGCGATCAGGGCCAGCAGCAAGGGCAACAAGGCAAGCAGCAGGGTCAACAGGGTGGCCAGCAACCAGGTCAAGGCCAACAAGGTGGTCAGCAAGGTCAAGGCCAACAGGGTGGTCAGCAGCAGGGCCAAGGTCAACAAGGCGGCCAGCAGGCGGGTGGTAATCAACAAGGCGGCGGAAATCAGCAAGGCGGACAACAAAACGGCGGTGGCGTACGTGAAGGTGGCTACGGAGCGCGCTACGGCGGCGGTGGACCTGCCATTGGATCATGGAATGGCGGTTACTGGGATCCCGCAATCGCTCAGCGCAATTATCAGGACGCTCTTCGCGACGTAAACCGCCTGCAGGGCGTCGTGCGCGACAACCCCGATCTGCTGCGGCAGCTTCGCGACGTTGGCGCACTGCTACCAGCGCTCGATCCGAACCGTTATCCCAACGGGATGCCGCGCGATCTCGACAAGCTCTACATGCAGGCAATGGCAGGCATCGAGCAGGTGGAAGTTCAATTACGCCGCAAGGTTGAAGATCAGCAGGGTGGCAGCATCCGTAGCGCCACACCGCAGCCTCCGCCGCCGGGCTACGCGGATGCGGTCGCGGATTATTACCGGCGTTTGAGTAAGGACCACTAGCTTATTTCGCGGGAACTGAGAATCGAACGAGTCGAGACCGCGCAGGTTCCGCCGCGATGGGGGCTTCTCCATATCTTCACTTCCGGCGGGCTGGAAGGATACGGAGAGTTCACGGTGGAAGGGCAGCTTGGCGCTACCGAAGCTGCTGTCCGTGACATGGCGGAGCGGTTCGTGGGCCAGGACGCAGCGGATATCAAGCGCCTGATTCGCGGCCACTACGACGAATCCTTTTATCATGGCGGGGCGCATTTCATGAGCGCTTTGGGCGGCATCGAGATGGCTCTTTGGGATATCCGCGGAAAATTCCTTGGTCAGCCGGTCTACAGTTTGCTCGGCGGGAAGGTTCGCGACAAGGTAAAGGTTTACCGGTGGGCTGGAGGCAATAACAATACGGCAGCGGCCGCGGCCGAAGAAGCGGCGAAGGTTGTATCGGAGGGTGCCCGGGCTCTTAAAATGAACGCCTGCCCGCCGATGGCGGCAATCGATACCTATGGCGGAGTCCTGGCGGCTGTAGCGCGGATGCGGGCTGTGCGCGAGGCGGTGGGTCCGGAGGTCGAAGTGGCGCTCGATTTTCACGGGCGCTGCAATGTTCCGATGGCGAGACGGTTGGTGCGGGAATTGGAAGGGTTCGCAGCCGTTGTTTTACGAAGAGCCGGTGCGTCCGGATTACAACCGATGGCTGCCCGAAATCGCGGCGCTGACGCATATTCCGATTGCGACTGGCGAGCGGATGTTCACGGTTGCGGAGTTCGCGGATTTGGTGGCTATGAAGGCGGCGCATATACTGCAGCCGGATCTGGTGCACGCGGGAGGAATCTCGAATTGCGCCGAAATCGCGGCGTTAGCGGAAGCTAACGGGATCGCATTTGCGCCACACTGTCCATTGTCCCCGATTGCATTCATGGCTTGTCTGCAGGTGGTGGCGCAGTCGCGCGCGGGATGGATACTCGAATGGTCGAAAGGTATTCACTATAACGCGAGCGGGGCTACGGGTGAGGTAGATCCGTGGTTGAGGTATGTAGCGGAGAGCGACCGGAAGCAGTTCGAACTGGATGCGGACGGGCATCTCGCGGTGCCGGAGACGCCTGGGCTAGGAGTACGGATCGACTGGCCGGAAGTGGTTCGAGCGGCGAAGCAAGGCGTGGTCTGGCGTGACCAGGAGATGTTCCTGGCGGACGGGACAAAGGCGAACTGGTAGCCGGTCTGTCACGTATGAATCGCGGCAGGCGGGACGTGCGTCTTATAGTAGTGAAGGTCTAATCGGCCGGTATCGGTGGGAGCATCTTCATGAGCGTCGGCATGGTTCTTAGCAATTTATGTGCCGTTCGGGTTTGTTTTGCAAGTTTTTGC
This sequence comes from Terriglobia bacterium, assembly GCA_963767545.1. Taxonomy (GTDB): domain Bacteria; phylum Acidobacteriota; class Terriglobia; order Bryobacterales; family Bryobacteraceae; genus CAVVFX01. The sequence goes on along the minus strand of CAVYEV010000013.1, from coordinate 139,956 downwards.
AAGAGACAATAATACTCGTCTTTTCATCAACTTATAAGGGAAAATCCTGATAAAAGCTAACGTTCGATGAAGTCGCTATGCGATACTGACCTTAGAAACGGTTAATTTTTGATGTCCCAGCTAGACGAGGCCATTTCCCGCTATCACAAGATCCTGGAAGCCGAGCCCTACAAGAATCTCTCCTGGGTGAAGACTTTGCAGGATCGCATGGAGACCGAACGTCTGTCTTCAGGCGGACGTCATGATGTGTCCCTTCCTGCGGCCGAACTTCGTCACACAACGCCAGTACGACAATCTGGTTAAGGGCGGCGAATGCCTCCTTTCGGCAATGGATCGGATGCTCCAGATGGTACTGGCATCGCCCGCAACTGATTGCCCGGATGGAACTGCTCCCTGCCGAGAAGATGCTGGCGGCGATCGATCCGGGTTACCAGATACCTGAAGTTGCTTCCAAACTGGATCTGCAGATCCACAACGGCACCATGCGAGTGGTCCAGTATAATGCGGGATCGCCAGCCGGTCTCGCGTATGCGGAAGGGCTATCGAATATCTTTTATGACAGCCCTCCCGTGAAAGAGTTCCGGCGCAAATACAATCTGACGCGGGTCGGCGGAAAGAAGCCCTTTTTGGCGGCGCTTCTTAAGGCCTACAAACAGTTCAGCGGCGGTATCGGACAAGCCCAATATCGCGATTTTGGAATTTCGTCCGGCGAATGGCGGACCGAGCGAGTACGAACTGATCCGCGACTACTTCCGCAAGGAAGGCTATGCCTGCGAGATTGTTTCGCCCGATCAACTCGAGTACCGAACCGGGTTCTGAAGACCGGCAAGCGTTTCGAGATTAACCTGATCTATCGCCGGATCAGCATCCAGGAATTCCTGGTTCGCTTCGACCTGTCGCATCCGCTGGTGCAGGCATATAAGGACCACGCGGTTTGTATCGTTAACAGTTTCCGCTCTGAACTGGCGCAGAAGAAGGCGATGTTCGCGCTGCTGACGGACGAAACGCTGACGGCCAAATTCCCAGCGGCTGAGCGCAAGGCTATCCACGATCATGTGCCGTGGACGCGGCTGGTCAAGCAGGGCCGCACGACTGTATAACGACAAGCCGGTCGATCTTATCGATTTCATCCGCATAATCGCGAACGTCTGGTGATGAAGCCGAATGACGACATCAGCGATGAACCCAGCTTCTTTGGTTGGGAGAACGACCAGATCCAATGGGAGCGAGCGGTGCGTCAGGCGCAGCGGTCGCCTTACGTGGTACAGGATCGCGTGGAGCCGGTAAAATCGGTGTTCCCTCTGTTCAGCTACGGGCATCTCGAATTCAAGGAAATGCAGGTGGATGTTCATCCGCAAGCGTTTCTGGGCAAGGTTGCGGGATGTTCGACCTATGTTTCGGGTGGGAACGGCTTTTCCAGTTCCGCCGGCATTGCTCCGACATTCATCATTGAAGCGAAGTAGCAGCTAGAGGGTGGCAGTAGCGTCACCGCTCAAAACCGCAAAAACTGGCGGAGGCTCTCCTCCGCGTGACCGATAGCCCTCGCTAGCGTCAACTTCGCCAGATTATGCGCAAAAAGGCTGCTGATGTAATCCAGGTCGGCCGTAGCCACTGACTCCTGAGCCTGCACCACCTCCACCGGATCGGTAATCCCCGCTTCGAGCCTTTGGCGCGTGAGTTCCAGCGTCTGACGGGATACCGCCTGGTTGTCCTTCGCCACATCGACCTGCCCCGTAGCAGTCTGGACATCGAGGAGCGCCGTTCGAATATCGCCTTCGATCCGCCCCTTTATGTCGGCGAGTTCCGCGCGCCGCTGTTCGAAAGCCGCCTGCGCCTGAGCAATGTCGCCCTCCGCCCGGCCCCCTTGCCAGATAGGGAATTTGAGCGAACCGGTCACCGTGAAAGTTCCATGCGATTGCGATGGGTTGGTGCCGATCGCGCCGTAGTCGGCGCTAAGCGCCAGGGACGGATATCGCTCAGCCCGCGCTGCCCCGAGCGTCCGTTCGGCAGCCCGGACCTGCGCCTCGGCGGCTTTTAAGTCCGCGCGCCGGTCCATCGCCTGTTTGACTGCCTCTTCTGGCGTAAGTTCCGGAGCGGGCGAGAACTCAATGCGATCGGCCAGTTCGAAATGCTCGTTCGGCGGCAATCCGGTAAGCCGCGCTAGATTGATCTTCTGCTTCGCGAGATCGTTCTCCACCGACGTGAGGCGCTGTTGCTGGGTTTGCATCTGAATATGGGCGCGATTGGAATCGATCTGCGCGTTCAAACCAGCCTGACGCCGTTCGTCCGTCTGCTTGAAGAGAGCTTTGGCTGTATCGAGTTGGGCGCGGGCCGAATCGACGCGCGCTTCCGCGGCGAGCACTTGGAGATACGCCCCGCCGACCGCAAAGACCACCAGATCGCGCGCGTCCTGCGCATATTGTTCGTCGGCTTTCACTGTCTCGTTTGCCGAGCGATAGTTATTCAGCGCCGTGAAATCGGCGATCGATTGCGTCAGCGTCGCGCGCAAATCGAAGTAGTTGAAAGGCGGCGTGACCGTGGGGATGAGTTGTCCGAGTCCAGGTATCCTTGGCGATCGAATACCGGCAACTGCAAGATCGTTCTGCAGCGCACTCTCGCGTAGATTGCCGTTCAGATTCGGCATCAGCGCCGATCTCGCCGTTCTCGATTGGCCGCGCGCCTGACGCAACACCGAATTGAGTTGAGTAGCGCCGAGGTTATATTGCAGGCCGCGTTGAATCGCTTCCTGTAACGAAAGCTTTCCGGTAAGCTGTCCGTGCGGAACGCTGCCCGAATAAGGTCCCTGCACCTGTACCGTGGTGTTGAGTGTGTTGACGCTCGAAGTGATCCCGGGCAGGGGAGTCTGGGTAGAAGTGACGGAGCCGCTCTGTGCGGTTCTGCCGGACAAAGGTAATTGCTGCGCAACCGTTCCCGAGGTGGATGGAGCAGGGGCGCCCTGCGCGAAAAGCGGGACCGATGAGAGAAGAAGAATGGCGATCGAGTAGAGCTGTCTCATATTGATTACCCAAGTTGTTTGCGGAAACGCCGGACGCTGAGTCCCACCATCACGACAGTAATAATGACAAGCACCAGGAAGTTGGGCCATAGCTCGGCGAGTCCGCTCCGTTTTACGAGCACGCCGCGCGCGATCAAGCCAAAATGCCGCAGCGGGTTTACCCACGTGATCGGCTGCAGCCAGCCGGGCATCGCCTCAATCGGCGTCAATGCGCCCGATAACGAAGCAAGAGGAGGATTGATGAAAAAAGCGACTAACCGGGCCTGTTGTCCGGATTTCGCATACGTCGCAATAAAGGTCCCGATGCCGATTCCGCTCAGAACACAAAGCGCTGCGCCGATCAGCACCAGAACGATGCTTCCACGAAAGGGCACATCGAAGACAAAGCGGATCAACGCCATGGCGACGAGGACCATGAGCAGCAGCAGAATAAAAAGCGGTGTGAGTTTTGCGATCACGATTTCGGTCCCGTCCGCGGGTGTCATGAGCAGTTGCTCGACGGTACCGGCCTCGCGCTCTTTGATCATCGCCGTCGAGGCGACCAGAGATCCATTCAGGATCAGCAGCACGCCAAACGTTCCCGTAACGATGAACCACGAACTCACCAGACCGGGATTGAAGAGGAAGGCGTCTCGAAGCACCACCTGCCCGCGGCGGCTGACCGGCCGCGCGGCGACCTGGATGAACTGCGCGTGAAGTCCGCTCCCTAGCAGAGTACGATTGAAATTCTGAATGATGCCCTCGGCATAACCTTGCGCGATGGCCGCCGTGTTGGCGTTCGATGCGTTCAGCAGGAACTGCACTTGAACTGGACGGCCGCGTTCCAGATCGCGCTCGAATTCATACGGAATCGTGAGGCCATCGTCGATGTCTCCCTTGCCGATCGCGGCGCCGATTTCAGCCTGCGAGTTGTAGTAGCGTCTGACAACGAAGCTTTCACTCTCACTAAGTTGCGCGATCAGCTCTCGCGATATAGGAGTCTTGCTATAGTCAAGCACTCCGAGACGCAGATGAGACACGGTGGAATCGAGCGCGAAACCGAACAGCAGGATCTGCGCAATAGGCGGTACGATCAATGCGACCGCGAGCCGCCGGTCTCTGCGAATCTGGTTGATCTCTTTGCGAACCAGACTCGCAATCCGGCGGAACGAACTTTGTTTCTCGGATTCGGCCATATAGTCACACGCTCAACTGCATCGCGCGCATCTTGCGCCACGCCACAAGGTAAAAGACCGCGCCGATCAGCGCGATCATGAAGACCGAGAACCACATTGCCGGCCACCCGCCGCCTTTGAGCAGCGCGTCGCGGACGATTTCAATGTAATAGCGGCCCCACACTATATTCGAGATCCATCGCAGACCGGCAGGGATATTCTCGACCGGAAAGATGAGACCGGAGAGGAGGAATACGAGCAGGAAACCGCCGAGCGCGACAGCCTGAATCGAGGCCGCCTGATTGGGAATCGCAGCGCCGATCAGCGTGCCGAACGCCGAGACACAGAACGCGTACAACACCGTCGCAACCAGGAAGGGAGTCGGGTCGCCCGCGAAGCGCAGTCCGAAATAAGTGAACAGCGCAATCATCGAGAGCGCCCATTCGCAAAGCGCGATGACCATGAACGCGAGGATTTTGCCGAGCAGAAATTCATGCGCCGGGATGCTCGATACGTACACCTGGAGGATGGTTTTCTGCTCGCCTTCTTTGGACATTGCGAGGGCTGCGAGAAGCGGCGGAAACATCGAGATGCCGAGGACGAAAATGCCAGGTCCGTAGAACTTCTTGGAATCCCGGCCGGGATTGTACCAGAGCCGGACATCGGCGGTGATGGGCGCAACCCGTCCGGTGCCTGCGTTCTGCCCGTTGTAGGCGGCGACAATCTGGCCCGCATAAGCCTGCGTGAGTTTCGCGGTGTTGGCGTCGGTCGCGTCAACCAGGAGCTGTGCTTCGGCCGATTGGCCGCGGGCTAAATCGCGCCCGAAATGCTCAGAGATGATGAGAGCGGCTCGCGCGGTATTGTGATTGAAAGCCAATTCGGGATTGCGGTCGGTGGGCCACGATACGACGCGAAAGGTCAGCGATGCGCGGAAGGCATCGATCAAGCTGCGGGACGCCCCGGAGTCGCTAAAGTCCTGCACTACGAGAGGGAGGTCGTGAACGTTGAGTGAGAGAGCCGTACCGAGGAGAAAAAGGATGATGAGCGGGAGCACTAGCGCGAGCACCAGCGCGAGCCGGTCGCGATAGATCTGCGTCAATTCTTTGCGGGCCTGAGCCAAGATGCGTCGCATAGGAGTTTCGGGCTATCTAAGTTTCGGAGCCCACTTTCCCCTGTTGGCGGGCCTTTTCTACCAAGGCGATGAAGACGTCTTCGAGCGAGTAATGCTCCTCATTCACGGACTCAACCTTAATGCCCTGTGCTGCGAGTTTCTCCGTGACCGAACGGATCTCGGCATCGGGGCTGTCATCGGTAATCACGTGCAGACGATCGCCGAACAATGAGACGCGCCAGCGATCCGTCGATTGCTTGAGCAGGTCGGCCGCGCGCTGCGGTTGATCGACATGGAACTCGAGCAGGTGTCCGCCTTGTTCCGCTTTGACGCCGTTAGGAGTTCCCTCGGCAACCAATTCTCCCGCCACCATGAAGCCGAGGCGGTTACATTGCTCGGCCTCTTCGAGATAGTGGGTAGTTACGAGAATCGCGGTACCCATATCGGCGAGCGTGTTGATCATTCGCCAGAATGCGCGCCGGGCCAGCGGGTCGACACCGGATGTCGGTTCGTCGAGGAAGAGAACGGAGGGCTCATGCATGATGGCCGCGCCGAACGCCACGCGCTGTTTCCATCCGCCTGGCAGGCTGCCGGTCAGCAGATCGAGTTTGCCTTCGAGGCCGGAGAACGCCATGACCCATTTCTTCTTGTCTTCGCGCTCGCGTTCCGGCACGCCGTAGATGCCCGCGAAGAAGTCGAGGTTCTCGCCGATGGTGAGATCGTCATAAAGCGAGAACTTCTGCGACATGTAGCCGATGCGCTGCCGGACGGCTTGCGTGCGTACGCTGCCGCGCTCGCCGGCCAATTCCATCTGGCCGCTGGTGGTATCAAGCAGGCCGCAGAGCATTTTGATCGTGGTTGTCTTGCCCGCTCCGTTGGCGCCGAGGAGACCATAGATCTCTCCATAACGCACCTGAATGTTCACGTTCTTGACTGCGGTAAAGCCGCCGAAACGCTTGGTGAGCTGAGTCGCGCCGATGGCCACCTTTCCTCGCAACTCACGGTGCGGATGATTACCGGGGAACTCTGGCACCGGGTTTTCGTGACCTGCTGCCCGCAAAACCGCGACGAACGTATTCTCGAGGGTGGGATCGTTCTCGCGGATTTCGGTCGTCTTCAAACCGGCTTTGACGAGTGCGTCTTCGATGACCTCGCGTCCGCGTTGCGGGTCGGGCGTCATCACGTCCAGACGGTCGCCGAAGCGCTGAACGTCAGTGATGACGTCGCGCGGCGTCTTGTCCAGCACGGCCTCGACCTTGCCGAGATTTTCGGCGTGGACTTCGAGGCGCTTCGATTTCAAACTGCCCCGTAGTTCGGCCGGAGTGCCGGTCTGACGGATCTCGCCGAGGTGCATGAGCGCCACGCGATGGCAGCGCTCGGCTTCATCGAGATAGGGCGTCGCGACAACGATGGCGAGGCCCTCGGCTGAGAGATGGGCGAGCGTATCCCAGAACTCGCGCCGCGAGACTGGATCGACTCCGGTTGTCGGTTCGTCGAGCAGCAGGACCTCTGGTTCGGCGACCAGCGCGCACGCGAGCGCAAGCTTCTGTTTCATGCCGCCGCTGAGCCGTCCGGCAAGTCGATCCGTGAATCGATCCATGTCGAACATGCGCAGGTAGCGCATGCCTCGATCGCGGATCTGCGCGGGAGGAACCAGGCGGAGATCGCCGATGTAGCGAAGGTTCTCGTCGACAGTGAGGTCGGGATAGAGACTGTAGCTTTGCGTGAGGTAACCAGTATGGGATCGCGCCTCTCGCGCAGGTTTACCGAAGATCTCGGCTGTACCCGACGTGGCATTCATTACGCCGCCGAGGACTTGAAACGTGGAAGTCTTCCCTGCGCCGTCCGGGCCGATGAGCCCGAAGATCTCGCCTTCGCGAACTTCGAAGTCGATCCCGCGGACCGCCTCGACAGCGCCGTATCGCTTGGTGAGTTGGTGAACGCGCACGGCGGGGGCGCCGTCGCGCCTCGAAGAGCGGCTGCGGACTGGAGGCTCGGCCGCGGTCTGGTTCATTTGAGATGTGGTCATTTGGGGCGCGGTCCCTCGGGCCACGTGTCGCCGGACACCAGGATTTCGCCATCCGCCGGCATGCCGGGCTTCGCCAGGCCGAAGCTGCCCTGCAGTTGCAGTTTCAAGCCGACTACCTGCTTCACGCGGTCGTCGCGGAAGTAGGTGTTCTCGGGCGTGAAAGTGGCTTGGGGATCGATCCGGGAGACGTAGGCGTCGATCGGTTTATCGGGACTTGAATCCAGAAACACCCGCGCCTTCTGGCCGGTTTTGATGCGCCCGATCTGTCCTTCCGGCACGAAGCCGCGAAGATAGACTTTGTGCAGGTCAAGTAAGGTGACAATGGGTGTGCCGGCCGTGACTACCTCGCCCGGCTCGGCAGTGCGGCTAATCACGGTTCCCGTGAAAGGAGCCGTCACGATGAGGTCGCTGCGGTTCGCCTGGGCCTCCACCAGTTGCCCGCGAGCACGCGCTTCATCGGCGGCAGCGCTCGCGATTTCGGCATTCTGTTGCACCATCTGCTTCCGGATCCCCGCGGATTGGGCGATGCGAATACTGGGATTGTCCAGCATGGCGCGAGCAGTCGAAACCGCTCCCTGTGCGGCTTCGACGCGCCGTTTGGCTGCGGCAACGGCGGCGGCCTGAGCATCGGCGGTGGTGGCTGCCTGTTTCCCCTGGCGTTCGGAAACGGCGCCAGTCTTCACTAGCCGCGAATAGGCGTCCTTGTCGAATAAGGCGAGTTGATAGGACGATTCCTGCTGAGCGAGTTCGGCTTGAGCGGCGGCGAAATCGGCTTCCGCCTGGCGTACGCGGCCCTCGGCATCGAGCTTCGACTGTCCGGTCTGGATCTCGGACTGCTGCAGTTGATCGCCGAGAATCGCGGTCTGCTGGCGCGCGGCGTTCAATCGCGCGGCGGCCTGGGCGACCGCAGCCTGCGCCTGTTCTTCGCGCGCCCGGACCTGGGCATCGTCGAGAACCGCGATGGTGTCGCCGGCGTTTACCGTGTCGCCTTCGCGATAACGGATTTCGAGTATCCGGCCCGTGGTTTTCGGCGAGACAGCGGAATCGTCGCCTTCGATTCGGCCGCTGAGTGCAACGACGTTATCGGGAACGCGATGGCGTGGTGCAAGCGTGCGCCAGAGCGCGTACCCTCCGCCTGCGAGCGCCAGGAGGATAACGACGGGCAGTATCTTACGTGGCTTCTTCGATTCCATCAGGCTTTCCTCGCGGCGTTGAGATATGCCAATGAAAAGTCGGCAATATGTTGCGCAATGCGGTCGATGGTGTCGTCGGTCATCTTCAGTTCCGGCCAGAGACATGCGATCACCGGGCCCGCCTGCACGTAATGAATCACCTGTCCTACAACGCTGTGGGCGCAGAGCCGGGTTTTCTCGTCGTCCGGAGACAGATCTAACATGCGCCCGATTACGCGCCGTAGCATCGAGTAAGTGGGCGCGATGATCTCTGTAGCGACGCGCGAGAGGGCGGGCGTCGGCCTGGCCATTTCATGCGCCATCAGCCGCATAGTCCAGCTTGGGCGATTCGCGCTGCAGAGTTTCGTCAACATATACCGGATCGCGCGGCGCAGCGCTTCCTGCGGCTCCATCGCGTTGAGCGCCTCTCGCATGGGAGCGTCGTGCGCGGCGGAGACCGCCTGTCGCAGGACCTCTTCATAGAGCTCGATCTTGTCGCCGAAGTAGTAGTTCACGGCCGCTACATTGGCCCCGGCGCGCGAACAGATTTCACGAACTGTCGCGGCGTGAAATCCGTGTTCGGCGAAGACCTGTCCGGCAGCGTCGAGCAGCTTGGCTCTTGTGGGATCGGGTGTCGGAGGCGCTGACCTGGCCATGAAACAACAGTTTAAAACAGATGTTTTAATTGCGCAAGAGTTTTTTCCATAGCATCAATTTGGATATGCTACTAACTTGCTCGCCCCAATCCTTCCACTCACGCTTGCTGCTGTAGTGCTGCTTCTGATCCTGATTCTGCTTGTGCGCTTGCACGCCGGCGTGGCTATGGTTATTACCAGCATGTCGCTCGCTCTCGCCGGGGGTATGAAACCTCCCGCAGTGATAATCTCTATCCAAAAGGGCTTCGGCGAGGCTCTGGGCTTCATAGCTATCGTATTGGCGCTCGGCGCAATCATCGGCGCGTACATCGAAAGCTCGGGCGGAGGCCGCGTACTGGCCGACTGGCTGCTCGCGAAGTTCGGCCGAGAGCGAGCCGTTTGGGCGATACTGCTCGCGTCGTTCCTGGTGGGTCTGCCGCTCTTCTTCGAGGTCGGATTCATTGTGCTGATTCCGGTCATCTGGAGCCTCACGCGTGAATCGAAGAAATCGCTGCTGTTCTTCGGAATGCCAATGGCTACCGCGTTAACCGTGGCGCACGCCATGGTGCCACCGCATCCGGCGCCGTCGGCGGCGGCGCAAATGCTGGGCGCCGATCTCGGAAAGGCGATTCTCTATGGCAGCGCGCTTTCCATCCCGATGATTATCACCGGCGGGATCGTTTACGGCGGTTGGATCGCGCGGCGCGTTCATATCCCGGTGCCTGACTTTGCCGTGCGGATGGAGTCGGTCCACGAAGGCAAACCGCCAGCAGTTGGACTCGTGATCATTCTGCTGATCCTTCCGGTTCTGTTGATCCTCACAGCGACGATTGCGGGTCCCAAGAACGTGGTTATGCAGTTCTTCGGGCATCCATTCACGGCCCTGACAGTAACTGCGCTCGCGTCGATGATCTTCCTCGGCGCGATGCGCGGGCTCGATCGCGGAAAGATCGCAAAGCTCGCGACCGACTCGCTCGCTCCCATTGGAAGCCTGCTGTTCATCATGGGCGCGGGCGGCGGACTTAAACAGGTGATCATCGACACCGGCGCTGGCGACACTATGGGCAGGCTGCTCGCTTCATCTAATATCTCCCTGCTGTTGGTGGCGTTCCTGATGTCGGGCTTGATGCGGCTGGCGCAAGGCTCCGCGACGGTTGCGATCATCACCGCGGCCGGCATTGTTGCGCCGATGGCGAAAGTCGCGACCGGCTATCGGCCGGAGATGGTCTATCTCGCGGTGTGCTGCGGCGGGACCATGATTTCGCATGTGAACGATGCGGGCTTTTGGATGATCAATCAGTACTTCGGGATGACGGTACCTCAGACTCTGAGGACGTGGTCCACCGCCAAGTTCCTGGTCGCGATCATGGGAATCAGCATCATCTTAGTGATCCAGAAGTTTGTTAAATAGACCAGCACAGAGGAAAGCGAGGGCGGGGAAGCACAACGGCACGGCTTCCCGGAGAACGGCGTCGCGGATCAAGGGACTCAACGAGCGTCGAATCACTACCTGTACGCGTTGGCCCAGGAGTCGCTCCAGATCGGCGACCAGACTCCCCGGAAACCACGGCGTCGTATCGCCGGTCACATCGACAAGGAGGTCGACGTCGCTCTCCGGCGTGTCTTCCCCGCGAGCCACGGAGCCGAAAAGCAGGACATTACCCGCCCCATGACGAGCAGCCACACGGAGGATTTCGTCGCGATGCTCTCTTATGCGCTGACTGGCACTCATCCATCCACATTCTATCGCCGCTGCGGAATACCATGGTCCTGGATATACTTTCTCTTTAGGAGTCTTTTCCCATGAGCGAACCTACGCCTCGACGCGATTTTATGAAGGGCGCCGCAACTGGCATCCTGATCCTTGCCCCTCAGGTTGTGAAAGGCTATCAAGCCAATTCCGCGCTGACAGTCGGACTGATCGGATGCGGACGGCGCGGCACCGCCGTTACCCAGTTCTTCGCGAAGAACGAATTTGCCAAAGTTGCGGCCCTCTGCGATATCTACGACGATCAGATCGCGCAGGCGGCCCAGAAGTTCTCCGGCGCGCGGCATTTCAAAGATCTGAACGACGTTCTCGCCAGCGACGTGGATGCGGTCTACATTGCGACGCCGCCTTATCTTCACCCGCCACACTTTGAAGCCGCAGTCAAATCGCGGAAGCATATCTTCATGGAGAAGCCCGCGGGCGTGGATCCCGCGGGCGTCAAACGGCTGGTGGAAGCGGCCAAGACAGCCGACAAGACCAAGCGTATCTCGGTCGATTTCCAGCAGCGTTACGGGAAGGACTACAGAAAAGCCTACGAAATCGTTAAGTCCGGACAACTCGGCAAAATCGTCGAGGTCCGCGCTGCGTGGCTCGGCGGCGGACTGCCGCTGCGCGAAGGGCATCCGGCCGATCAGGAGCAGATGCGCAACTGGCTGTACTATCGTGAGAAGTCCGGCGACTTCATCGTAGAGCAGGACTGCCATAACATCGACGTCGTCAACTGGTTCACTGGCATGCATCCCGTGAGCGCTTGCGGCTACGGCAGCCGGATGGTCCGCAAGAGCCCAGGCAATATTCTCGATAACCTTGCCGCGACCTGGCACTTTGAGAATGGCTTGGTATTCAGCTATAGCGCCAACCAGATTTCGAAGGGCGGATTCCAGGATGTATCCGAAACTTTTATCTGCGAAAATGGAGCCATAAATACCTCCCGCAAAGGGCTACAAACTCTATAACGGCGGCAAAGAGCCCGAGATTGTGACCACCAACTACGACATCACCAAGGATGCGGTCGACGATTTTATTGACGGCGCGCGTAACGGCCGGTTGGAGAACGCGGCCTTCGCGGCTGCGGAGAGTACGCTCACCGCAATCATGGCGAGGGAGTCCATTTATAGCGGCAAGGAAAAAACTTGGGATACGGTGCAAGCCTGAAGATGAAAAAGATTGCGATCGCGTTGGCGCTAGTTGTAGCTATTCCCGCAGCGGCAGGTCCTTCGGGTGGCTCCGGCCGCTCAATAGGTTCGGCCATTGCGCCCATCACCATCGAACTCTTCAGCGACTTCGAGTGCCCGGCCTGCAAAACCTTGCACGACGAAACGCTCGGTCCTCTGATTGCCGATTACGTCGACAAAGGGAAAGTCTACCTGGTCCGCCGTTATTGGGCGTGGCCTCAACATGCTCATGCGAAAGTAGCCGCGTGCCTGGCGTCCGCGGCGGAGCGAATCGGCAAGTATCAACCGGTGTGCGACGCTCTCTTCAAAGATCAGCAGGCCTGGAGTATTAGCGGCAAGGTCGAGGAAGCTGCCTCCAGCGTGCTGACTCCCGCGGAGGCGCAGAAGGTCCGCGCGCTTGCAAAAGACCCGGCTGTCATCGCGGAAGTCGATAAAGATATGGCGTTAGGTAAGGCCGAAAACGTCACCCAAACGCCCACCATGATCATCACGCACAACGGACAGAAGACTCCGATTCCCGGACCTATCAGCTACCCAATTCTGAAACGGTTTCTCGATAACCTTCTCGCCCACTGAGTTCGCTGAATTATGAAAACATTCGCAATTGTCCTGGCTCTGTTGGCTGTTTCCGCCGCGGCCGGTCCTACCGCGGGATCGACCAAGGCCATCGGATCGCCGACTGCCCCCGTCACCATCGAACTGTATAGCGACTTTCAGTGTCCACACTGCAAGGAGTTTCACGACGAAGCACTGGGCCCGCTTATTGCAGAGTATGTAAACACCGGCAAAGTCTATCTGGTCCGCCACTATTTCGTGCTGAGATTCCCTTACTCGCGGCTCTCGGCGAGTTACGCGTGCGCGGCCGAGAGAATCGGAAAGTATAATCAGGTCTGCGACGTTTTGTTCCTGCGGCAGCAAAGCTGGGGACAGACAGGCAAAGTGGATGAGACCGTGTCGAGCGTGCTCACACCCGCGGAAGCGCAGAAGGTCCGTACGCTCGCTAAAGATCCCTCGGTTATGGCCGAGATCGATAAGGACACGGAGATCGGTACAAGCCAGAAGGTAACCTCGACGCCGACCATGATCTTTGTGCATAAGGGCGAGAGAATTCCGGTTGCGGGTCCCATCAGCTACTCCATTCTGAAGATGTACCTCGACAAGCTCCTCTCCCGATAAATGGGAATCATGATCTCGTCACCAGCAACGCGCAAACGCAGGATCCTTACGCTCGTGTTGCGCATCGCGCTCGGATGCGTATGGATGTATGCCGCTTATACCAAGCTGCGCCAGTCCTGGCTGGTATTCGCTATGTCCATCGATGCTTATCGCATGTTGCCGGAGACCGCGGTGTTGGCGGTCGCGCGGACTCTTCCGTGGATTGAACTGGCGATAGGTATACTGCTCGTCACGGGAATCGGACTGCGTTACGTTTCGATCGTTGGAGCGTTAATTCTGAGCGTATTTTTGGGCGCGATGGCGATAGCCCACGCGCGCGGGCTCGCAATTGACTGCGGATGCTTCGGGGCCGGAGAAGCGCTGTCAGGATGGACACTGTTGCGCGATGGAACGCTTGTGGCCGCATCCATCGCACTGGCGTATCTTAGCTGGCGGCGAACCGGCCGGACGATTGCGAATCCAACCCCGGCGCAACCGTCAGAGTCCATTGCGTAGCGGTTTCTCTTCAACAGCCGCGTAACTCAAGACGATTATTACCCAAGCTGTCCCGGACGAGGAGGTCCACGGATCAGACCCATACGGGAAGCCACTCTCGAAATAGGCCTGTCTCTGGTCGCGCGTGTCTTTAGATACCACGATCCATCTGCTGCGTTTCTCTTCCGTAGGCGGCATCCCAAGTACGTATTGCGTAAAAAGCCCTTGATCTGTCGCGTAGGCATCGCTGGGCAAATTTGCCGTTTGACCTATCCGCCGCGAGGACGCCGCGCGGCTAATTCGTACGCCAGCTTGCAACTTAACTTACCGCAATACCCGTCCACTTGAGGCCCAAAGGCTATATATTGCGATCCTCGGTCTTAAACGCCCCGCCGCGTTCTTGTCGGCGCTCGTGCAGCAGATGCCCGTTGGGCACCAGTAGTAGCCCACGCCTGCGTATTGTTTAATCAGAACCGCATCTCCGAACCAGTATTTTGTATTGGCGCCGCTCGTCGGCCTGGTTAGGCCCATGCTCGCGGTGTTATCCTACGGTCTATCGAGCGGCAGGGTGTAGGCCCTGGAATTGCCCGGATTCATATTTATCATCGACTCATCGTTCGCAGGTCGTTCCGATGGATGGCCGTATAGATCCGGTCGCTCATTTCCTGAGCGAAAGCGAAGAAAGAGTATGTGCGAACAGCAACATGGCCGTTCGTGTTTTCACGCGCGGAATACGCTGAAACCGGCTCAGGTTCTACTGTATACTACGGAAACTCGCGATGAGCCCAAACCCCCAAGACGACGCTCGCCTCTTCCTCTCCGCGCGGCGCGAACTGTTCAGCGCGGTCCTCGGCGACGTAATGGACAAAATGGCATTACGCCACCAGTTCCTTCCGCCGTCGATCCGGCCTCTCTCGCTCGACATGGTGGCTATCGGTCGCGCCATGCCGGTTCTGGAGGCGGATTTCCATGACGATGTCCTAGAGGGATCACGCAATCCTCTTTCATCAAAGCCTTTCGGCTTGATGCTCGAAGCTCTCGACGACTTGAAACGCGATGAGATTTATCTGTGCACCGGCGGATCGCCGCGTTATGCCTGCTGGGGCGAACTGATGAGCACCCGAGCTATCCAGTGCGGCGCGGCGGGGGCTGTGATCCACGGATACTCGCGAGACACTCGCGGCATTTTAGCTCTCGGATTCCCGACGTTCTCCTTGGGCCGCTATGCTCAGGACCAGGGTCCGCGCGGTAAAGTGCTCGATTTCCGCATTCCGGTCGAAATTGAAGGCGTTCGCGTCGAGCCTGGCGACATAGTCTTTGCCGATCTCGACGGGGTATGCATCGTTCCACGCAAGGCGGAGCAGGATGTGTTTGCAGCCGCTTTTGAAAAGGTCCGGCAGGAGCAGACAGTTCGGCAAGCTCTGGAAAAGGGAATGACTGCCGCTGCCGCATTCAAGCAGTACGGAGTGCTGTGATTAGCTCGCAGCTAATTTAGTGACAATAGAACAAACTGAGCCTAGGGACGCGAGCGTTCTCCAACAGGTCGCGGTCGAGATATTGGCGTTCGAGCATTGCCAGTTGATCCGCTGTCATTTTGCTGCGATAAGGGCGTAGTTGGCTGTCGAGCGACTTCCTGGCCGCAAGCGCTTCTTCCTCCGATTGCCGGCTCCGCAGCAACGCGATCACTTTCTGCTCCAGCACGCCAAGGCGCTGCTCCACTTCTTCAAGATCGTCGAGCGGACCCGCCGCCATTTCAGCGAGCCATGCGGCCGCTTCCGCAAACCCGGCGTCGTTAAGGGCTTCCGCATTCCGCCGCAAGTACGTCTGCACCTCGCCGCCTTCGAACGGCGGGGCCTCATCGCGTTCCGGACGCGCCTGCTCACCCCCGGCCATGCGCTGTGCTTCGCTGAGCACCGCTTGCGCGCAATACGCGACCGAGTTCACCATCTGCGTTTTCTTCTTTCTACTGCGCCACTTCTCGAAAGCGAGTTCGATGCCGCGCAGCACCGCTTCCAGCGGGACTCCGGCATTCTTCCAACTTTCAAGCAATGCCCAATCGAGGGTCGAGAGCCGGAAAATGCTGGTGCCCCGGGCGCGCTGAAAATGCTCTTCGATCTCGGTGAAGTAGTTGTAGTAGTTGTAGGTGAGATCGGGCGGCTTCTCGTCGTTCATTGAAGTTGGGCTTCGCCCAGGGCGCATACCGGCCGCACGCCTCCGGCCACGATTGTCTCCATTCTGCCGTCGTTCTTGAGAAGGCGCAGAAAGCCATAATCGTCGAGCCCCGCCGTGATCCCTTCGACGCTGCGGTCGCCCATATCCACCCGGACGTGCTTGCCTCTTGCGTAACTGGACGCGCGAGTAAAGGCGGTGATAATAGCTGATTTCCCCGCTTCGTTGAGCATTTTCGAGTATGCATCGGCCGATTGAAGAAGCGCCGCCAAAAGATCGGCGCAGTCGTAGCGACGGCCGGTTGCCATGCAGATGGAAGTGGCCACGTCCGCAATATCCCGCGGGAAGCTTTCGTGATTGACGTTAATACCGATTCCCGCAACTGCCGCATTTCCCGCCAACTGCACCAGTATCCCGGCGAGTTTGCGGCCATTCACCATCACGTCGTTGGGCCATCGCAGATCGCACTTCAAACCGGCGGTACGCGCGATGGCTTCGGCGACGGCGAGGCCGAGTGCCAATGTCAGGACCGGCCGCGTTGCCGGTTCGATCGGCGGATAGACGATGAGCGAAACGTAGAGCCCAGTGTCTGGTTCGGAGTGCCAGGAATGGCCGTATCGTCCAACGCCCGCAGTCTGTTGCCCCGCTACAACCGCTGTTCCCGAAGCCGCGCCGCATTCGGCCAGTTTTATCGCAACAGGTTGAGTCGAAGGAAGCGTCTCGTAGTATTCGATGCGATGCTGCGGGAGCGCGCGCCGGACCCGCTGGATGTCGAGCGCCACTAGAACAACTCCAGACGGAAGCTGATGTCGACCGCGGGAGCCGAGTGGGTGATGGCGCCGGCGGATACGAAGTTCGCGCCCGTTTCCGCGTAAGCGCGAACGGTGCTCAGCGTTACGCCGCCCGAAATCTCAACTGTTGCGCGGCCGGCGATCTCGCGGATCCAGTCGGCGGCTTCAGCAGGCGTCAGATTGTCCAGGAGGAGGCGCGTCGCTCCGTTGTTCAGCGCTTCGCGAAGCTCTTCGCGCGTCCGCACTTCGATCTCGATCGGCAGTTTCGCTTCGCGCGTATTCTCTAACGCGTGTTTCACTCCGCCCGCGGCAGCGATGTGATTATTTTTGATCAGGATCGCATCATAGAGGCCCATTCGGTGATTTGTGACGCCACCCGCGGCCGCCGCGCGCTTCTCCAGTTCGCGCAAACCCGGAGTGGTCTTGCGCGTATCCAGTACTTTGCACTTGGTCCCTTCCACCTCACCCACGAACGCGCGGGCTAGCGTGGCGACTCCGCTCAGGCGCTGCAGGAAATTGAGGGCAGTACGCTCATAGGAAAGCAGGGCGCGGGCGGGTCCGCTCACCGCGGCCAAGAGTTCACCTTCCTTCGCGATATCGCCATCGTGTTTCTGAAGATCGAGATGATCGTAGATGATCTCCAAAACCTCGGTGCCCGCCACAACCAAAGCTTGACGCGCGACGAAAAATCCAATTGCCTGGAGATCGGCGGGCACGCACGCTTCGCTGGTCACGTCGCCCGTGCCGATATCTTCTTCGAGGGCCCGCCGCACCGTGTCTTCGATCATGCCAATTCCGCGAGCAACTTTTCCTGCTGGGCTTTGTACTGGTCGAGTTTCTGGCGCAGTCCGTCGACAATATGTTCCGGTTTCCGGCCGAGGGACTCTTTATCGCCGAACTGCCTTTCCAGATTCGCGATATTCTTATCGACCTGCTCCAGTTCTTTCTTCTTGCGCTGGCGCATGGCTTGGAGTTGCGCGTCGAACTGTGCATCGTTGATCAGATCGAACTCGTATTCTGAGTGCGCCTTGTGGATCACCTGCCTTCAGATCGGCGTTGGCGAGCCTGTTTATGCTGGCTGGGTGCGCGAGGAGTATGCGGGTACCCTCATCGCTATGAACCGTACCTGTGATGCGGACTCGTGGACCGAGTTCGAGGCCGGCTCGGTAGTCGCGCACGATCGTGATGATCTTTTGCAAGATAGCCATATCCTGCTCGGCCGCTTGATCGTCGAGTTCGGCTCGATATTGCGGAAATGCCGCCAGCGAAATCGACTTCGGACGCTCGGCCGTATTCGACGTGACCCGCTGCCATAACTCTTCAGTAAGGAACGGCATCACCGGATGCAGCAGCCGCAGCGACGCTTCGAATACCGCGAGAATGTTCCTCCAATCGGCATTGCACCCCGAGTTCTCCTCGAAGCGCAGCTTCTTAAGCTCGATATACCAATCGCAGAATTCGCTCCAGAAGAACTGCCAGACCGACTGCGCGGCTTCATGATACCGGTACGCCTCGATGGCGCTATTGACCTGCTTGGCACACGCGTTGAGGCGGCTGAAGATCCAACGGTCTTCGATGGCTTCGCCTTCTGGCCGATAGGCGGCGGGATTGTCGGGCGTCCACGGCTCGACTGCCGATCGCTCCATATTCATGAAGAGGAAGCGAGCCGCGTTCCAGATCTTGTTGGCGAAGTTGCGCGCGCTTTCGAGACGCTCCGGACTGAAGACGATGTCGGTGCCCGGCGCGGCGCCAATGAGCAATGCCATGCGAACCGCGTCGGTTCCGTACTGCTCGGTGACCACCAGCGGATCGATAACGTTGCCTTTGGTCTTCGACATTTTCTGCCGCTCAGGATCGCGCACCAATCCGTGAATATAGACCTTACGGAACGGCACGTCCCCCATGAACTCGATACCCAGCATTGCCATGCGGGCAACCCAGAAGAACAGAATGTCGAAGCCCGTGATGAGAAGCGAGGTGGGATAGAACGTGGCGAGGTCTTCGGTCTTTTCGGGCCACCCAAGCGTCGAGAAGGGCCAAAGTCCCGAGCTGAACCAGGTGTCGAGCACATCCGGGTCCTGCACCAGGTTCGTGCCGCCGCATTTGGTACACGCCTTGGGCGCTTCCTTCGCCACGATGACTTCGCCGCATCCTTGACAATGCCACGCTGGGATGCGATGTCCCCACCAAAGCTGCCGCGAGACGCACCAGTCGCGGATGTTGTACATCCACTCGTTATAAGTCTTGACCCAGTTCTCAGGAATGATCTCGATCTGCTTGGTTTCGACGGCTTTGATGGCCTTTTCGGCAAGCGGCTTGGTGCGCACGAACCACTGCGTAGACACGAGCGGCTCGATCACCGTCTTACAACGATCGCACTTGGCGACGCTAAGAGTGTAGTCCTCAATCTTCTCGATAAGGCCTTCGCTCTGGAGGTCCGCGACTACGCGTCGCCGGGCCGCGAAGCGGTCAAGACCCTGATAAGGACCAGCCGCCGCAGTCATACTCCCGAGTTCGTCGATCACCTTGATGCTGGGGAGACTGTGCCGGCGTCCAGCTTCGAAGTCGTTCGGATCGTGCGCCGGCGTGACTTTTACGACGCCTGTACCGAATTCCGGATCGGCCAAATCGTCCAGAATGATCGGGATTTCGCGGCCCATGAGGGGCAGGCGGACGGTCTTCCCATGCAGATCCTGATACCGCGGATCTTTGGCATTGATCGCGACGGCTGTATCGCCGAGCATGGTTTCGGGACGAGTGGTGGCGACGACCAGCACGCGCTCCGATCCGATGACGGGATAGCGAATGTGCCAGAGATGTCCAGCGGTTTCCTCGTGCGCGGTTTCGAGATCGGAGAGGGCCGTGCGGCAGCGCGGGCACCAGTTGATCATGTAGGTGCCGCGGTAGATCAGCCCTTTTTCGTAGAGCCTCACGAAGGCTTCCCGAACGGCGCGCGACAAGCCTTCATCGAGAGTGAAGCGCTCGCGGGACCAATCGCACGATGCCCCCATGCGGATCATCTGGCGCTTGATGGTTCCGCCGGATTCGGCCTTCCACTGCCACACGCGGCGCTCAAACTCCTCGCGGCCGAGCATGTGCCGGTCGAGGCCCTCTTCCGCAAGCTTACGTTCCACCACCATCTGGGTCGCGATCCCGGCATGATCGGTGCCAGGCAGCCAGAGAGTCGCGACGCCCAGCATCCGGTTCCAGCGAATCGTGACGTCAATCTCGGTGTGCTCCAACATGTGGCCCATGTGAAGAGAGCCGGTAACGTTGGGCGGTGGAATGACCAGCGAGAACGCTTTACTGCCCGGACGCGCGTCGGCGCGGTATAGATTCTGGTCGATCCACCACTGCGCCCAATGCGGCTCAAACCGCTGTGGCTCATACACTTTCTCTAGTTGCATGGGAATCTCCCAGTTTAGCAATGCAGGCAGCAGATCAAGCTTGCAGCGGTGGCGCGGTCACCAGACGATCGACCTCCGCACTCCGCCGCAGCGTATTGCGAAGCGGACGTCCGAAGCCGTCGAAGCGGACTTGCATCACATCGCCGTTCTCCAGCCGGATACCTTCTCCGAAGCTGAATGCATCCGCGCCGAAGAAGTGGATGTGAACATCGCCCGGCCTGCGATGCCCTTCGAACTTGAAGTGGTGATGCTCCATGTTCGCAAGGCTGTGTGACATGGCGCTCTCTCCGGTGCGAATGGCTTTCGACCAAAGTGCCTGCCCGGCGCGCTCGATAGAAACTTCGCCAGGGACGGAATCGAAATCGGCGCCGATGAGCAGTTCCGGGCCGATCGCGCATTCTCGCAGCTTCGACGCCGCGAGATAAAGATAATTGCGTTTCTCGAATTCGTGATCCGAGAACTCGTTTCCTACCGTGAAACCGATGCGGCGAGGCTGCCCGGCGGAATCGATCATGTAAACTCCCGCGACCTCCGGTTCCTCGCCTCCATCTTCCGCATACGAGGGCACCGTCAGCGGCGCGCCGTGCCCGCGCAGAATGGACCCGGAGCCTTTGTAGAACCATTCGGGCGAAGTGCCGATCTCTCCGGCAGGCGGACGGCCTCCTTCAACTCCCCAACGGTACATGCGCATGCTGTCGGTTAGATCTTCGGGCTTGCCATGCATGGCCTGGCGATTCTTGGCGCTCGCCATGTGCGTAAGTCCCGTGCCGGTGACGAGGCAGCGTGCGGGCTCGTGTGGATGATCCGCCGAAGGCAGGATCTGCCAGTGTGACTTGCCCAGGTAGACTTGCTCGTACCCAAGCGAATCGGCGGAGAGCCGCTCTTGAGCGAAGTAGCTGACTGGGTGGTTCGTGTCCATGCACGCTTGCGCGAGATCGTAGACACTGGCGAAGCCGTCGATCAGGCGCAGGTTTGGTTCATCCACGAAAGCGATTCGGCGGCCTTCAGGGCCGCTGAGTTGAATCAGGCGCATGGGCGCATTGTATCGTGTGGACTCATGATGTGCGTGCGAAAATGGGCTTATCTCCATGATTCATTCCTTTGTAGCAACCCTTGCCGGTGGGCTCGCATTCGCCTGTCTGCTATGCGCGCAGGTGAAGTTGAACTATCCGCAAGCCCGCCGTTCGGATCACGTGGACACTTACTTCGGCGATAAGGTAGCCGATCCCTATCGATGGCTCGAGGATGTCGATTCGCCTGAGACACGGCAATGGATCGAGGCGGAGAACAAGCTGACGTTCAGCTATCTGGATTCTATTCCCGAAAGGGAATCCGTGCGCCGGCGGCTCACCAATGTCACCAACTACGAGCGCTACAGCGCGCCGCTCGAAGTCCACGGGCGCATCTTTTACGCGCACAACAGCGGCCTTCAGAATCAGAGCGTTTTCTTCTACCAGGACGGCTTCGATGGTCCGGAACACGTTCTGCTCGATCCGAATACTCTATCGGCCGATGGCACCGTGGCGATAGATGGATTCTCTCCGAACCGCGACGCATCGCTCCTGGCATACGCGACCGCGCAGGCGGGTTCAGACTGGAGCATTTGGAAGATTCGCGATATCAAGTCGGGGAAGGACCTTCCCGATATCATCCGCTGGACTAAGTTCAGCGAAGTCGCGTGGCTGCCCGACGGCAAGAGCTTCTATTACTCGCGTTATCCCGAACCAACCGCGGATACGGCGCTTACACAGGCCAACGTGAACAATAAACTGTATTTGCACCGCCTGGGAGACGATCAATCGCGCGATGCGCTCATCTATGAACGCCCCGATCACCCTTACTGGCGGTTCGACCCCAACGTAACCGAAGACGGCCGCTACTTAATCCTCTACGTCTCGGATAGCGCTTCGAACGACAATGCGCTCTATTATCTCGACTTACATAAAGCCGGCGCGAAAGTAACTCCGATCGTAGACCGCATGGACGCCTCGTTCCAGGTTCTCGGCAACATCGGGCCGGTGCTATACGTATTCAGCAACGATAAGACGCCGCGCAGCAAGATCATCAGCATCGATCTGAATCGCCAGGAACCATCGGCATGGCGCGTGATTGTACCGGAACAGCCGGACAACATGGAGGCCGCTATCATGGCGAACGGCAAGCTGGTCGCGTCGTTTCTGCACGATGCGCACAGCACGGCGCGGCTCTATGCGCTCGACGGGAGCTTGCTGCAGGAGATTGCTATGCCGGGTCTCGGCCACGCGCAATGGTCGCACTATACGCAAAGCGACAAGGAACTGTACTTCACGTACAACGAATTCACCCGGCCTCCGTCGATTTACCGGTTTGACGTTGCCGCAGCCAAGGTTAGCCTCTTCCGTGCCGCCAAGCTCTCGTTTGATCCCGATCGGTTCGAGACGCGGCAGGTCTTCTATCACAGTAAGGACGGCACTCGGGTTCCGATGTTCATCATCTCGAATAAGGGAGTACAGATGAACGGTCAGAATCCGACGATCCTCTATGGCTACGGCGGTTTCAATATTGCACTTACTCCGGCTTTCTCGCCTCGAGTGATTACGTGGCTGGAGATGGGCGGCGTCTTTGTTTCTGCGAATCTCCGGGGCGGTTCCGAATATGGCGAGGAGTGGCACAAGGCCGGAACCAAGCTCCATAAGCAGAATGTGTTCGACGACTTCATCGCAGCCGCCGAATATCTGATCGCGGAAAAGATCACTTCACCGCCAAAACTGGCCATCGAGGGGCGGAGCAACGGCGGCCTGTTAGTGGGCGCGGTGCTGAATCAGCGTCCCGACCTGTTTGGCGCCGCGCTTCCCGGCGTCGGCGTCATGGACATGTTACGGTTCCATAAGTTCACGGTCGGTCAAGGTTGGGTTGTGGATTACGGCTCATCCGACAATCCCGAAGAATATAAGGCGCTCCGTAAGTACTCGCCGCTCCACAATATCAAGGACGGAACGAAGTACCCGCCGACCTTTATCGTGACCGCCGATCACGACGACCGCGTGGTGCCGGGACATAGTTTCAAATATGCGGCTACGATGCAGCACGCGCAAGGCGGCGATGCGCCGATCCTGATCCGTATCGAGACAAAAGCTGGACACGGCGGCGGCAAACCGATAAGTAAGGTCATCGGTGAGACGGCCGATGAATACTCGTTTCTTGTTAAAGCTCTAGGAATGAAAATCCCAGCGGATAAGTAAGTCGAGTAAGTTGAGCGCTAGAACAACAGGCGCAACGCTAGCTGCATAATACGCGGATCGCGTGCCGAAGTTATCTGTCCCGCCTGGGCATTGGTGTTCACTCCGGCGGCGTTAAAGGTGATCGTCGTATTCACGCCCGAGAACTGCGTGTGATTGAACGTGTTGTAAGCCTCGGCCCGGAACTGGAAGTGCAGCCGCTCTTTTACGCTGAACTCTTTGTACAACGACGTGTTCCAGTTATTCACGCCCGGCAAGCGGATGGGCATGATCGGCGCGTCGCCGAAATTCAGAAAGGTCATCGGAGGACAGCCGCTATTGGTGCAGGTCTTGGGATTGACCGCGATGGGCTCCGCAAAAGCCGCTACATTGAACCACGCATCGAAGGTCTTCGGGCCATTCGGATTGCCCGCCATCAGCGCGCGCACCGGGTCTCCTCCGCCGGTGAAGTTAACGCCGGGCGAGGTTCCTATGCTGACTGTCGAGGGCGCTCCGCCGATAAAGGAAGTAATATCCGAGATTCGCCAGCCATCGAATATCGCCCCGACAATCTTATTCGGAACGAACCGGCTCAACTTGGGTAAATCGTATAAGAAGTGGAAAGTGAGAATGTTGGGCCGGTCATATCCCGCTACACCGTAACTGTAAGTGGCGCGGTTCAAATATGTCGCGACGGCCGCGCTCGTGGTACTGTCGCCCTCGGCGTAATCCATGGCCTTCGAGTGCGTGTACACCACGCCGAATTGCACGCCATGCGTGAAGCGGCGGTGCGCCTGCAACTGCAGCGAATGATAGCTCGAGTTGCCGACGAAAATCTGCTGAGGTATGTTACCGTAGCCCGGATAGGGCCGGAAGTAGTTATCGTTCAGCGGCGTGTTGGTTTGCGGATTCTGATTCTGCGGCAGGAACTCCGCGCCGTAAGGCACCTCGTTCAACTGCGTGTTCTCGCCAAGATGCCTGCCGAAACTGCCGACGTACGCGACGTCAATCACCGTCCCCCAGCCGATATCCCGTTGAATTCCAAAATTGGCCTGATAGGCCGTATTGGTCCTGCCATGCGGGTCGATATCGCGCGAGAAACTGCTCGGAGAGAGTAGTCCGGTAGTGTTCGCCGCAGTCGCCACCGTCCCATAATACGCAGTGGGATTATAGATAGCCGGCGGATTGAAAAATAGATTACCGAGCGTCCCCGCATCGAGAAGATTGGTGTAGAAGATGCCTGCGCCGCCGCGGATTGCCGTCTTGCCATCGCCAAAGACATCGTACGCAAAGCCGAAACGAGGCGCGGGCAGGATGCCGTTGCTGTAAACCATGGCTCGCGGGAATCCAGGCGTGTTGGGCTGAATGATTCCGTTCGTAGGATTTCCCGTGCCCGGCACGAGCAGACCCGAGTAGACGGGCAGCACGACCGCGCCAGTCACCGGGTTCACCGTGACCTTCTGGCCATTAATGACTTCCGGACGGTATAGCGCTGGAGCTTGAGACGGGTTATACAGATACGGAATGAAATTCGCGGCGTTGTTATTGTTTGGGGTCAGCGGCAGCGCGTCGGTGAACCGTACTCCGATATCTACTGTCAAACGGCTTGTAATCCTCCACTTATCCTGCACAAACCACTCCATAATAGTCGTGATCGGGGCATAGTTGACGCGATTGGTGGTCTCGTTGTAAGTGTCGTAGTTGCCGAGAAGCGCGTTTGCGTAGGCGTAACCGCTATCGAGCGGGTTGTTCGCATCGGTGCCAAAGGCGAAGCTCCCCGGAAACGCGTTGCTGCCGGCCTGATGATACTGATTGTACAGGGCGTGCTGGAACTGAAATCCTCCCTTGAACAAATGATTCTTCCACACCTTGCTGAGCGTGTCCTTGAAAGTATATGAGGTTGAATCGTCCACCATAGGGAAGCGGCCGTCGTAAGTGATCTGCGCGGGGCCGTTAACACCGCCGAAGGACATAGCCGGCAGCAGCCCAAGCGGATTCTGCGAAGGATAAGTCTGCGGTATGTTGATTCCATAAGTGGCGCGTTGGTACGCGGCCAGTCCCGCCTTGGTCAGAACTTGCGTTTCGGTCCACAGATTCATGCCAACGGTAGTCTCGCTGACGAGTGTCGGTGAAAACACGTAAGTCAGATTGACGCCGATATTAGGCATGGTCTGCTGATAATCGACCGGCGCGGGTCCCCATTTGTTGTTGATTGCGGCGCTGTTAAGGCCGGTGCTGTCGCTGCTAAACCCCGACGCGCGGAACCACATCTTAGCCTTGTCTGAGACGTTATAGTCGACCTTCAGGATTTCCTGCTTTACCGGCGTATCTTCGATGCCCGCGATCTGAAAGTTGTACGCGTACTTGGTGATGGCCGGGTCGGTCGCATTGGGCAGCGGAAAGACACTCAAAAGTTTGGCGGAGTTAGGCTCGAAACGGCTCTGCGGGACGATGTTTCCAGGGAATGCCGCGCCCGTAGTGGGGTCCTTCACTGTATAGATTGAGGTGGCGTTCTTATACGACTGGGAAAAATTCCCTTGGCGTTCTAGCGCCGTTGGAACGGTGAAGTTGCTGGCCGAAATGGGAGTCTGGTTGGGATCGATCTCCTGCGAAAAGAAGAAAAATAACTTCTGCTTACTGGTATTGAAGTGCCCCGGAATATAGATTGGACCGCCGAGATCTTCACCTACGGTGTTATAGCGATAGCGCTGGCGCGCGATGTCCTGCCGGTTGTTGAAGAAGCTGTTGGCGTTGAACACCTCGTTGCGATTGTAGTAGTAAACGCCTCCGTGAAAGCTTTGGGTGCCGCTCTTGGTTGCGATCAGGATCGCGCCGGACGCGGACGGTCCAATCTCGGCAGGGTACGAATTGGCGAACACCTTAACTTCGGAGATCGCATCCAGGTTAATAGGCGACTGGGCATTACTGCCTCGCGCGGTGTTGCCCGAAATTCCATCGATGGTGAGCGAATTATAGTTGTTCCGCATGCCGTCCATGGTCGGCGTGCTGAACTGCCCCAGCACGTCCGATCCGGTATTGTCGTTGACGACTCCGGGCAGAATCTGAAGCATGGCCATCACGTCGCGGCCTCGCGCCATAAGGTCGGTAATCTCCCTGGAATCGATCAAGGCTGCGCGATCGCCGCTGGCGGTTTCGACCACCGCTCCTTCGGCCTTTACTTCAACGGTCTCCGATACAGTGCCGAGTTCGAGCCGTAGCGTGCCGGCATCGAGGCTGTCGGCCGCTGATAGGTGCAGCCCTGTCTTTTCGAACTTCTTAAATCCCGCCATGGAGATGGAAATGGTGTACGTTCCAGGGGCAAGTTGTGGAAACGTAAATTCCCCAGATTCTTTCGTAACGAATGTCCGGGCTTGTTTATCGACGTCATTGATTACGCGGACCTCGGCGCCGGCGATTGCTCCGCCGGTTAAGTCCACTACGCGGCCGCTGATCGTGCCGGCGGAACTCTGCCCAAATAGTGCGCCGGTCCACAACAGGAATACCGGCAGGAATGCGACATGGCTGCGAACGCTTCTCATTTTGCGAAACTCTCCTGACTATGGGGCTGATTACATCACATTTATCGCTAAAGAACAAGGGGCGTGATTAGACAGCCAAGAGGAAGGAGACCACTGCAACTTGTCAAGTGCTCCCCTAATTTCTTTTCACGTCGTCCAGCCATTTATGAGCTGAGGTGGACAACCGGTCCACTACATCCGGGGTTGTCCCCCGCCGCACCAATAGATCGTGTCGTGAGGCGATGCCAGCGGCGGCCGTCTGGTACCCCGCGCTTTTCAGCATTGCGCGACCGTAAGCTCGCTCGACTTTAGTTCCGGGCCATTGCCGGGAACACCGCAGGGACCGATAACGTTCAGTCTCGCCGCGGGTGATTACCTTGGAGATGGGCGGCGTCTTGACTCCCGGCTCACCTGCCGTGTTTACATTTTCACCCGAAAAGCTGCCTTGCGAATCTCTTCATCACCTCCTGCCTCTCGAACCGGTCAACCAAGCGCGTCATGGGAAGTTCCTGATATTGGGACAGTCCAGCATACCTAGACGCGCTGATAAGGCTACAATACAAGCGGGTAGTCCTTCCCGTCGTGAGCACCCTCCTCGATCCGGACCTTCAGCATAAAATCGATCACCCGCGCCTCATTCGCGACGATCCGAGCTTCGCCAACGGAAAAATGGCCGCGTTCCAGTATCTCTCCGTCGGCGTTTTCATTTTCCTCATTGCCGGCTTCTGGCAACTGCAGGTGCAACAACCCGAAGTCTATTCCGAGGCTGCCGAGCGGAATCGCGTGAAACAATTTCCCATGCTTGCTCCCCGCGGCAAGATTCTGGACCGCGACGGACGGGTGATCGTCGATAGCATCTCGTCGTGGGCTGTAATGCTCACCCGCGAGAATCTCAAGGAAGAGCATATTCCCGCGATTGCCGAGGGCCTCCATTTGGACCCGGAGGAGTTGCAGGCCGAGGTCGCAAGATACCGAAGGCGGCCAAAATACGAGCCGATCATCGCAAAAGCGGAACTTACTCCAGCCGATCTTGCGTTTGTCGACTCACATCGCGATCCCGAATTCTTTCCAGAACTTGAGTTAATTCATGCGCACCGCCGGCTCTATCCCCAGAACGGTATGGGTGCGCATTGGATTGGCTACACCGGCGAGATAAGCGAAGCCGAACTCGATACCCCCGAATTCGCCAAATACAATCCTGGAGCGTTGATCGGCAAATTCGGAATCGAACGTGAATATAACGACACCCTGATGGGTACGGACGGCGAGCGGCAGGTAGAGGTGGACAATCGCGGACGGCCGCTCAAAGTCCTGCAGACTACGGAGGCCATTCCTGGCAAGAATCTGCAACTCACCATCGATCTGGACGTGCAAGTGGTTGCGGACCTGGTATTGGAGGGCAAGATGGGTGCCGTGGTCGCCTTGGACCCTCGCAACGGTGAGATCCTCGCCATGGCCTCCCACCCAGTGTTCGACCCGAATAAGTTCTCGGCGCGAATCAAGGCATCCGACCTGCGTGAATTGAACGCCGATCCTGGCCGTCCATTCCTGAATCGGGCCATTCAATCCCAACTGGCGCCTGGATCGACGTTCAAGCCTACGATGGCGCTGGCGGGTCTGGAAAGCGGAATCATCGATCCTGCATGGACGGTTCACTGCTCCGGCGGAGCCAGTTTCTTCGGGCACTATTACGCGTGCTGGCGGCCGGGCGGACACGGCAACATGAATCTTCTGAACGGGCTCATCAATTCCTGCGACGTCTATTTCTATAACGTAGGGAATCGGATCGGGATCGATAACATTGCGAAGTACGCGGAACTGGCTGGCTTAGGCCGGAAGACCGGGGTCGACCTGCCCGGCGAAGCGTCAGGTCTTGTGCCCTCTCAGCAGTGGAGCATTCGGACGCGGCGTCAGAAATGGTACGCCGGCGAAACGATATCGGTAGCTATCGGGCAGGGGGCTCTTACCGTCACCCCCTTGCAACTCGCCGCGGAAATCGGCGGCCTGTCGCGCGGCGGCGTGTCCTACCAGCCGCATTTTTTAAAATCGATCACTACTACGGAAAAAGCCCGCAACTGGCATATACATCCCGAGAACGTCAATCTGATTAAGGAAGGAATGTTCGGTGTCGTAAACGTCGGCACCGGCACTGTGGCCCGCCTTCCTAATATCGATGTGTGCGGCAAAACCGGCACCGCGCAGACCGCATCGGATGCTTACATGAAGGCCCACCATCTTGCGAATAACGCGTGGTTCGTCGCATTTGCTCCTAAGAACGATCCTGAGATCGTGGTAGTGGCGCTCTACGAAAACGGCGCTCACGGTCCGATGGCCGGCCAATTGGTTCGCGATGTGATGAAGGCATATTTCGATAAACAGGCGCGCCTCAAGCTACAAGGCGCCTCTCGCCAGCCCGATTCGGCGGGCAAGCCAGCGGAAATTGAAGCGGCAGTTCTCCTTCCATGACTAACCATCTCTCTATCCGCGACTTCGACTGGCCCATGTTCCTGATCGTCCTGATTATATGCGGCGTGGGCGTGCTCCAGATTTTCAGTGCAAACATCGATACCCCGTGGCAGGAACACTGGTGGAAACAAATGATCTACATCGGATCCGGCATCTTCCTGATGTGGGTTGTCGCGCAGATCGATTACCACGCGCTGATGAATCACGTGTTCTCCATGTATGGCTTTTGTGTAGTAGCTCTCGCCGCAGTTCTGTTGATCGGAAAAACGGCTTTCGGTTCCACTCGTTGGATCGCTCTGCCCGGCGGGCTCAAGTTCCAGGTATCGGAGTTTGGCAAGCTGGTGATAATATTATTGGTAGCTCGGTTCATGACGGAGTTGAAGTTAGACGTTCTAACACTGAAGGATTTTTTCAAAATTTCGTGTCTGGTGCTTGTTCCCGCGCTTCTTATCGGCATGGAGCCGGATTTGGGAACTGCCCTGACGTATCTTCCGATCCTCGGTGTAGGAGTCTTTCTGGCGGGAATGCCTTGGCGGTATTGGTTTGCAATCGTAATAGTCTTCGCTGTCGTCTTGCCGGTAAGTTATAAGTTCGCGTTGAAGGATTATCAAAAAGATCGCGTAAAGGTTTTGTTGGGCGAAGATCAGGATCCGCAGGGTAGCGGTTATCAGGTCATTCAGTCCAAAATTGCAATTGGTTCGGGAGGGATGTGGGGCAAAGGGATTACAAAGGGAACCCAAACCAGGCTCCGGTTTCTTCCTGTCGCGGACAAGGATTTCATCTTTTCGGCATTCGCCGAGGAGCACGGGTTTGTCGGCGTGATGCTGATACTCTCGTTATATCTGATTCTGCTGATGCAGATTGTGCAGAATGCGCAAACCGCCCCGGATCGCGCGGGAATGTACATTTGTATGGGGGTTGGTGCCCTCGTTGTTGTTTCACATTTTGGTCAATGTAGGGATGGTGATCGGCAGAATGATAGTAACTGGTATTCCACTTCCGCTCATGAGCTATGGCGGTTCCAGTATCTGGTCTTCTTTCATGATGCTGGGATTGATTAACAACGTTCGTTTACGCCGGTTCGTCAACTGAGCTTGCCTTTCAGGCGCGCCATTCGCCTGAGCGTTGAAGCAGGCTCTACCGGTACTTGTTTGATTTTTGTTGCATAACGTATAGTATTTTTGATTTGAAGAAAGAGTTGTTGTTGGGAGCCTTAGGACCCTCGGAAGGCACGGTGCCACGGAAGGCGCTGTTCTCCGAATGAGGAGTGGTTCCCCCATAGTTCGTTTAGCGTAGAGTCCAGCGGATTGTCATCCGAAGACAGACCGATCCTGGAGACTCCGCTGCAGCGGGCGCGGCGTGGTTTTAAAGATATTAGCTGTATCGTGAGTCCTGAAATCGGGTCTCTCACTCAAAACCCACGCGGGGTCGACTTTCCTCCTTCGCTCCGAGTTTCCTCTAGGAAACCCAACGGAGGGAATTTGCATGTCGAAAGAATTGGTCGTCTCTGCCACCCGGCACGAGACGCGTCTAGCGATCCTCGAAGACGATCAGGTCGTCGAGATCTTTTATCAACGCGAAAAAGAATATTCACTGGCGGGTAGTATTCACAAGGGCAAGGTAACGCGAGTCCTTCCCGGGATGCAGTCTGCCTTCGTCGATATCGGCCTGGAACGTGACGCATTTCTCTACGTCTCCGATTTCTTCGAAGACAACGAGGAGTATGACAAGGTCGTCACCAGCGTCGAAGAAAAGGTCCTCAAACTGGAAAAGGGTACCTCCGAGCGTGTTCTGCCGGAGAAAACTATCCCGCCGGAGCTGGTAGGGCCGCTCGTCGCGGATACGGCATCCCTCGCCGAACAGGTTATCGCCGAAGCCGAGCCTGAGAATGGCGATTCCGTCGTGGAAGATAGTGCCCTCGAAAGCCGCCCTGTCGAATCTCGCCCCGAACGGCAGGAGCGTGGTGCGCAGGAGCGTGGTGAGGGCCGGGACCGCGATGGCAATCGCCGTGGGCGTGGCCGCCGCGGCCGCCGCCGTCGTGGAGGGCCCGCGAGTTCGCTCCCCGATTCCAAGTTTTATTCCCCGCGGAAAGGCGAAGCCGAAGGTGTAGTGCTGCCTGCGCGTGAAAATCTCGCGGTGGCTGCGGCAGAGAATACAGGGGCAGAGGATAGCGAGAATGACGAGGATGATGAATTTCCCGTGCTTCCCGGCGAGTCTCTGGCTAAGTACTCAGCGCCGGAAGCTGCCGACCAGACCGCGCCGCTCGAAACTCCGGCACACAGCGAACCGGTGACCTTAAATCAAAGGCCAGCCGCCCGGAGCCTCTCTGAGCCGCCGCCTTTGCCGGCCGAGTCTGCTGCGCGCTTCAGCCTGCCGGAACCGGTGGAACCGGCAGCCCCTCCTTCACCCGCAGCCGAAGTTGAACTTGATGCTGAACCGGCTGAGCCATCCGATGTGCCGGAGATGCAGCCACCTCTTCTAGAAGTCGCGGAATCCTACACCGGAATCGTCGATGCGCCCATCGACTCCGAGTCTGAAGGAGATTCGGCTGAATCCATCCCCGAAGAACCCGAATCTATCACCGAAGACGATTTGGGTCCGGAACCCGCCCGCATCCCGACCAGTCTCACTGCTGCTCTTCGCGAACAGGGAAACCGCTTCCCTCATCGCCTCTCCCGGCGCGCCCGCCGCAAGGTACGCGGTGGGGGACCCCAAGGCGAGCCGCGCGACCATCGGAATGCCCCGCCTACCGCGCCGGCTGCCTTGTCGACCGCCCTCTCAAACGACGCCGCCGAATTGACGACCGAAGACGCGACCGTTGCAGTCCCGCCGCGCGTCGTAAGTGTTCCGGAGCCTCGGCCGCAACGGGGACGCGGGGATCGTGGCAACCGGGGTGAGCGGCCGGAACGTGGCGAACGCCAGGAACGTGGTGAACGCCAGGATCGCGGTGAACGCCCTGACCGCGGCGAACGCCCGGAGCGAACAACAGAGCGCCCCGAACGAACCGCCGCGCCCACCATCAGTGAGCTCCTCCGCGAAGGTCAGGAAATCATCGTTCAAATCGCTAAGGAACCTTTAGGACAAAAGGGCGCCCGCATCACCTCGCACATCGCTCTTCCCGGACGTTTCCTCGTTTACATGCCGACCGTCGACCACGTCGGCGTCTCCCGCAAGATCCCGTCCGACGATGAACGCCAGCGCCTCAAACGTATCCTCCAGACCAACCGCACCGGCATGACTGGCGGCTTCATCGTCCGCACCGCTGGAGAGGGCAAGACCGAGGAAGAACTGCGCGCCGACATGCACTTCCTCTACAATCTCTGGCTCGATATCCGCCAGAAGGCCGAAAAGAAGCCCGCTCCTCTGCTCCTGCACCATGATCTCGACCTGGTCCAGCGGATATTACGCGACCAGCTCACCTCGTCCTTTAAGACCATCTGGGTCGATAACGAAGAGGCATATGAGAGCGTTCTTCGCTTCGTTCAGCGCTTCCAGCCGGCTCTCGTCCAGCGCGTGAAGCTCTACACCCGCACCAACCCGCTCTTCGACGAATTCAACGTTACCGCGGAACTCGAAAAGGCGCTGCGACCGAAGGTCTGGCTAAAGTCCGGCGGATACATCGTCATCAACCAGACCGAGGCGCTAGTCGCGATTGACGTCAATACCGGCAAGTATGTCGGCAAATCCAATCGCCTCGAAGACACCATCGTCCGCGTCAATACTGACGCCATCAAAGAGATCGTTCGCCAGATCCGATTGCGTGACCTCGGCGGCATCATCGTAGTGGATTTCATAGATATGGACGAGCGCAAGAATCGCCAGAAGGTGATGCAGTCGCTCGAAGAAGCCATGCGCGTAGATCGCGCGCCGTACAAGATTCTGGCGTTTAACGATTTCGGCTTGGTCGCCATTACCCGCAAACGCGTCAAGCAGTCGCTCGAGCGTACGCTTTGTTCGCCGTGCCCGTTCTGCGAGGGCGCCGGTTACATAAAAAGTGTCCAAACGGTCATCGGCGAAATCCTTCAGGAGGCGCAGAAAGTTGCCAAGCACCTGGAGGGCGACGATGTGCTGCTGCGCGTCAATCCTGAAGTCGCCAAGGTTCTCAAATCCAACCGCAACGACTTTTTGCAGGAGATCGAAGAAATCGTGGGCCGTACCGTGATGGTCAAGAGCGACGTCTCGCTTCACCAGACCAAGTTCGACCTCGCGTAAAATTCCAGGGTGGGCCTGAACGAATCAGGCCCACCGATTCAAATGCCCGCCATTCTCGAGCTCCGTCAGTTGGTGAAGCACTTCCCAACTCATCGGGCGGTCAACGGGATTTCGCTATCCCTGGATCACGGCCGCTTCTACTCGCTCCTCGGTCCTTCTGGCTGCGGCAAGACCACCACGCTCCGTCTCATCGCCGGTTTCGAACAGCCTACTTCCGGCGAGATCCACCTTAACGGACGCCTCATCAACGGAGCCAAGCCCTATGATCGCAACGTGTCCACCGTCTTCCAAAGTTACGCGCTCTTTCCTCATCTCACTGTTCAGTCCAACGTGGAGTTTGGTCTGCGTCAGAAGAAAGCCGCTGACGTCCGAATCAAAGCCGAAGCGGCCATCCGCATGGTGCAACTTGAGGGCAAGAACGATCGTTTGCCGGCGCAACTGTCGGGCGGCGAGCGCCAGCGGGTCGCGCTAGCGCGGTCGCTGGTGGTCGCGCCCGACGTCCTCCTTCTCGACGAACCGCTGGCCGCGCTCGATCCCAAGCTGCGCAAGCAAATGCGCGCTGAATTGAAGGACATGCAGCGCCGCGCCGGCATCACCTTTCTGTTTGTGACCCACGATCAGGAGGAAGCCCTTTCGCTCTCTGACGCTATCGCCGTAATGAATGAGGGCCTCGTGGAACAGTTCGGCACACCGGAGGACGTTTACCTCCGTCCTGCCACGCGCTTCGTGGCCGGCTTTCTCGGTTCGGTGAACTGGATCGGCGGCATCGGCATTCGTCCTGAGTCCACTCGCATCTCCCGTACTCTTCCGGACAGCCTCTGCCATCGCGCGCAGGTAACCAGATCGGTGTTCCTCGGCAATCTTCTCCAGGTCCACGCAAAGCTCGACTCCGGCGAAGAAGCTTGCGCCGAAATCGCCCGCGACACGGCCCCGTTCACCGAAGGCGATCAGGTGTATCTTCACTGGTCGCCGCAGGATGAGATGAACTTTTAATTTTTCATCCGAGCCACAACCTGGATGCATCGGTGTTCCCCTTGCGCATCTCACCGTGACCCTTCGCTCCTGATCCACAGCCTTCTCCTCCAGCGGCACGGTTATCGACGTCACGCAGCGGCAGAAAAATTTCAATCTCCTAAAAAGCGGAAAAGAGCTGCGGCCGTCGATCGGCAAGGCTTCATCGAGGCTGAAAATGAGTTAAAGGAGTTCCGCGAAGGGCCGCAGCCCGGTGGCAATGGCAACCAAGCCGTTGCGGGTCAGCGTGTAAAGATACTCCTCGACCGTGTATGGCGGCTTCGTCAGCCGGCGACGGATCTTCTGAACGGAGCCGGAGAAAGACGCCCTGCGCCCGGTTCAGATGATCGCAGAGAAATAGATCTGGATGCTGCGCGTCGATTCCGAACGGCTTTAGCTAAGCTAGGCGGCGGCGGATTTTGGGGGAAAGGGTCCCTCCGACAAGATTCCGGGATCGAATTCCAGCCGCCGACTTTTTGATGCCGGTTATGACCGCCGCGACAGCCAAGAAAACATTTCAATTTCGGTAGACTTTTGGCCGTGATTTGCGCAATAACACGTGAGGGCCTTGAGGCAACAGGTTTGGTATTTGCGGTGGGCCGGTGACGGCTCTCTCGTCGCCCTCTCGCAGGTTCCCGTTTTATCAGTCCGCTATTTTGATACAATCGCCACACGGAACCGGGAGGTTTTATGTTACCTGTTCGCATTGCATTGGGCTTGCTGGTGATGAATTACGCCTGCCGTTGCGCAGCAGTATACGATTTCGACGTTTGCTGGTGGCGGACTGCCTAACAATATCCAGGGGACTGCCGCGAGCTTGCCAGGTGCCCAATGGGTAGCGGCAGGCGGGCCTGGGAACAAAATGGTCTTTAGTAGCCACCAACTTGTCTTCCAGTTAGATCCTGTGACTGGCATCTTGACATTGGTAGCGGGGAATGGCTTGTCGGGCTTCAGCGGTGATGGTGGCCCTTCAACTAGCGCCCAGTTGAATGATCCGGCTGGGGTCGCCGTGGACTCCGCAGGCAACGTTTACGTTGCGGACGCAGGCAATGGTCGCGTCCGCAAGATCTCGAACGAGGATGATCTACTACGGTGGCAGGGAGAAGATCTTCTAGCAACGACAATATCCCGGCAACAAGCGCGCATTTGGGATCATTTGCGACTGTTGCGGTAGATTCGGTGGGTAACCTTCTACATCACTGACGGCGGCCTCATTCGCAAGATCTCGAATGGCATAATCACCACTGTTGCGGGCGGCGGCTCCTCTCCCGACGATGGTCCTGCCACAAACGTCAAGTTGGGTCTCTTTAGGTTTGGCTTCTTACCCCGCTGGAAACCTGTCCTATTCCACCGATGATCACTGCGATCCGGGAAAATTTCGAACGGGATGGTTACAACATTAGCAGGAAATGATTCTGCGGCTTCAGCGGTGACAACGGCCTCGCAACGAACGCGCAGGTCAACGCTCCACAAGGTATCGCCGTTGATGCGACAGGAACGATTTACTTTACTGATACCCTTAATTTTCGGATTAGAAAGATATCTAACGGTGTGATCACTACAATTGGTGGTGGGGGTACGTCATACGGCGGATAATGTTCCGGCAACTAGTGAGGTAGTGGGCTCTCCTCAAGGTGTCGGAGTGGAGGCTTCTACTGGCAACGTATACTTCGCACAGGGTGTCCGCATTCCAAAAATTTCGAATGGCGTAATCACTACGGCAGTCGGAACCGGGATACAAAGTTTCGGTGGTGACGGCGGCCCTGCAGCTAACTCCCAGATTAGCGAGATTCCGTATGGTATTGCTGTGGATTCCATTGGAAACGTTTATATCAGTGACTTCGGAAATGGGCGTATTCGCAAGGTCTCGAACGGTGTGATCACTACCATTGCGGGAGGAGGGTCGTCTCGCGCTAATGATATACCCGCAACAAGCTTCGCGTTTTTCGTAATTGGTCCGATAACCGTAGACTCTGCAGGCAATATATTTTGTGGTGGATGGCAGCGTAATTCGCAAAGTCTCGAATGGGGTGATTACTTGGGTAGCTGGTGGCGCTCAAGGTCTCGGTGGTGACGGTGGCCCAGCTCTTTAATGCATCATTCAATAACCCAACCGGCATTGCTATAGATTCGGCTAACAATCTGTACATTGCAGACAATGGGGCGTATTAGGGAGGTCTCAAACGGAGTGGTCAATACCGTAGCGGGCGGCGGGGTTTCTCTTGCCGACAATGTGCCCGCTACAAGCGCCCAGCTTAGTCCACGCGGGATTGCCGTGGACTCTGCTGGCAACTTGTACATCGCTGAAAATCAACGTATCCGGAGAGTTTCGAATGGCGTCATCAACACAGTAGCAGGAGGAGGACTCTCTTCCGGTGACAATGTACCCGCCACAAGCGTCCAGATTTATCCCGATACGATTGCCTTAGACCAGTTCGGGAACATCTACGAGACAGATCAATCTCGCGTCCGCAAGATAACGAATGGCATAATTACTACTATCGCTGGAACTGGAACCTTCGGTTACAGTGGGGATGGCGGTCCAGCCACGAGCGCAGCGTTGACTTTATTAGGTGGAATTGCCGTTGATCCTGTGGGAAATGTCTATCTGAACGATTATAATAATGGCCGCGTTCGGGTACTGACGCCATCAGGTGGCATTGGACTCTGCTCTGCTTCAGTTAGCCAATCGAACTTTCCACTCGGTGCCTCAGGAGGAAACCTAAGTATCACAATTCAAACCGCCGCGTCATGTGCTTGGGCTGTTCAGAACCTTCCGTCGTGGATAACGTACTCCGGCACAGCCGTGCGAACCGGACCAGCGACCATAACTCTCGCTGTGGCAGCCAATACAGGTGAGGCCAGGTCTGCTTTAATCTCCATTGCAGGTGTCTCCTTGGCAGTTCAACAGGCCGGTGTGCCGGGTTCACTGTCTCTCACTGCGTTGGCAAATGCAGCGAGTAGTCTGTCGGGTGGATCGATAGCGCCCGGCGAAATTGTGGTGCTTTACGGAACTGGCCTCGGCCCTGCGCAACTTCTTCAGGCGACGGTCGAAGGCGATGGTCTTTACCCAAAGCAACTTGCTGGGACGACAGTCTCGTTCAACGGGTTGGCCGCGCCCATTGTTTATACCCTGGCCACCCAAGTTGCAGCTATTGTCCCCTATGGCATTACTGGCACCGCCGCTCAAGTGGCAGTATCATACCAGGGCCAAACCACTCCCTTAGCGTGAGACAACCAGTTAAGAGACTTTAAAAAAAAGTTACCATTCGATGGTAAATCGTTCCCTTCATTTGGGCAATAGCCCTCCTGATATGCCGGTGAGCCGGTAAGGGCAGCGCTGGCGACGGCCCGTTGAGGAATGGCCGGCCGGAACTCATCGCGGACGATGGGCAGAACACGTTCTTTCCGGCGTGTTCTATACCCGGCGCCCGCCGACCGGAAAGCGGGAAGGGCCCGGGGGTAAAAAGATGTGATGACACATCGGACCAATAAAATTAGCCATGCCTTGAAAACGCATCCCGAGGGCGCCCTCATTTTTCGTATGGCGGTCATGCGGTCACCCGCGGCGGATCGGTTGAAGGAGGAGGAATCAGAAGCGAACGTTCGAACTCGACCGGCGGCCGGTAGCCGAGGGCCGAGTGAAGACGCTTGCCGTTGTAGATTTTCTCGATGAACTGCTCGATGGACGATCTGGCCTCGGCCAGGTCGCGGTATCTTGGTGAACGTCATCTTGACGTCTTCATAAAGGATTCGCAGGCGGCGTTGTCGTAAGGATTGCCGCTGCGGCTCATGCTGATGCGGTGCGCTTGTTTTTGAGCAGACCCGTGTAATCGTTGGACGCATATTGAACGCCCCGATCGGAGTGATGGGGCGAGCCCCTCCAACAACTGGCGCTTCAACGCCATTTTCGAGCCAGATGGCCAGATCGTCCTCAAGATTGCGGTCCAGCGCCCATCCGATCACCCGGCGTAAAGCATTCGTCGAGAACCACAGCCAGATAAACGAACTCCGTTTCCAGCCTTATATAAGTGATGTGGCCCGCCAGAGCTCGTCAATGCCGGTCAGCTCCATTTCTTTGGCCAGATTGGGATACACCCTGAAGTTGTGGCTGGAATCGGTGGTCACCACGAACTTCCGCCGCCGCAGACAAAGCAAATTGTCCTCGCGCATGATGCGGCCTACCCCTCTTATGGTTCACTTCCCACCCGCGGCGCCTCAGTTCGGCGGTGATCCGCCACATGCATAATACGGGAACTCCAGGCGATCTTCTGGATATCGTCACGTAGATCCCGACGTCGTCCGGCGTTTCGGCCTTCGGACCGTCGCGGTACAGCCCAGCGCGCTCCACGCCCAGATGGCACATCCATAAAGTATTCATTTTGTTTTCCTTTTCGATCTGACTTTGGATGTGGCGATAGACCGCGGTCTTCCATTCAGTGCCTGCAGCATCCGCTGCTCTCGTGTCTGCAAGCACCCCTTCAAAAAATCGATCTCCACCGTCTGCTGACCCACCTTGCGCTCCAGCTGGGCTACTTCCTGCAGCATCAGCTCCACGCCGGGAAAGGCATTGCGGGACCGTGGCGGAATTCCTTCCGCCAGCGATGCAGCGAATTCGGTTAACTTCGAAGGCCCGCGCCACCTGGCGGCAGTGGAGCCCGTTCCAGCTGCTGAACCGCAGCCGGTTTACTTCTTTTGTGAACTTCCTTCGTGACAACCCCATCAGTCAATTCTGTCATTCACTGAATTTGACTCTTAACTGGTTGTCTGGATAGGGACAAAGCATCATACTCTATTCCAATTGCTTCGGCGGCACCTGGAATCTTCTCTTTGAATTCGATGGGCGAGGGCCAAGCAGCAGCAATCAATCAGGACGGCTTCACAATTAATACTGCGGCAAACCCAGCTAGCATTGGAGATGTCATATCGCTTTTTGCAACAGGAGAAGGTCAGACGACTCCTGGGGGACTTGACGGCAAACCGGCGGCGGTCCCCCTACCCCCATCCGAATCTACCTGTCACGGTTACCATTGGAGGGCAAACTGTCCAGCCGCAGTACGCAGGTGGGGCACCGGGTGAGGTTGCAGGTGTCATGCAGGTCAACGTGCAAATTCCGAGTGGCATCCAGAAGGGCAGCACTGTGCCAATATCGATTCAGGTCGGCGGTGTATCCAGCCAA
This sequence comes from Terriglobia bacterium, assembly GCA_963767545.1. GTDB lineage: Bacteria > Acidobacteriota > Terriglobia > Bryobacterales > Bryobacteraceae > CAVVFX01. Next base: position 100,296 of record CAVYEV010000013.1, on the reverse strand, counting down.
CCGGGAGTCGCGATAGCAGTTCGATGATCCAGGATTGCACGCTGGAGTCATGATGAACCTGTGGAAAATAAACAGGCCAGCGCCGTCCGTTGATTTTGCGCTCTTTTCCACTACATCAAGAGCCAGTTCGAAACGATCTCAAAAACTCCAATTTGATGCACCCGAACCCAAACATCTGTGCGTTTGTGTCATTGGTATCAAAGGGCTGCTGAGTTTCCCAAGCTGGACGTCGCGGGATCGACCGGCGTGTGTAGCTCTCCAGACACGAACGGCACTCTGGGAGATCACCTCCGACCTATATGTTGCACCGCAATTTTCAGCGTAAGCGATCTAGAACCAAACAGATTGCCCGTAGGTAGAAGAGCAGAACGACGCCCAAGTTTCAGCTTCTCGTCTACCTGGTCAGGTTTGGTCAGGTCCCGCTCGTGTCCGCTGAACGTAGGTTGCAGCTTCCGAAACAGCCGCATGATAACGCCCGAACCATTCGGGATCCGGTAGAACAAGCGACGGGATCAGGCTCTCGTAGCCGATGATCAGGCAATCGCGGGTCTTGCTGTCCATGCGGTCGCGCGTTCGCTCCAGCGCGGCGCGGTCCCGCTGCGGCTCGTTGCCCAGCAGGCTTTCGATCCATTCCCGGTGGATGTCGCGCGTCCATTTCGCCTTATTTATGTCGGTGACAGTCAGCTGTAAAAGCAGGTCGCGCACCGGCGCCGGATAAAGCACATTCGCATCAAGCAGCGCTGCTAACTGCTCATGGATGGCGATAGCCCATATCATTCTCCTGCGCCTCGGCCGTCAACTGATCGAGCATGGCTTCACGCTCCTCATCGATCTGCTTCTTATAGGCCATCACGTCATCGGCCAGTATTCGGCGATGCTTTCCGACCAGGCGATGCGGTATTGCCTTCTCTTTCAGAAGCTTGATTAGGAAAGGACGGGATACATTTAAGATGCTCGCGGCCTCCACGGTCGTCAATTCGGCATTTTCGGGGATGATGGTAACGCCGCGCCCGGCCGCCATGGCCTCCAAGATGTCCATCAGCAGGGCAACCGCGCCGGCCGGTAGCTCGATCGGCTGTTCCTGCCCGGCTTCCGTCACCCGCAATGACAGCGGCTTTTTCCGGCGCGCATAGCCCGACAGGCGTTGCCCGGAAACGGGCGCTAAGGCGGCTTCCTGCGCCGTCGGCGCTGATTGACGATGCGAATGTGCAAGCGCTGACATAATGGATATCTCCCTATTTCAACATAGTCTATATCTGCAATAAATGCAAGAAATGAATTATACGCAGATGTCCGGTTCGCCGTGCCCTCACTCGTCATAGAGATGAAGGTCCACATTCAAGCAGTGGAAATCACGCCTTCGACAAATAAGGAGAAACATCATGAGTGAATTTACTTTTATATCGCGGCGGAGCCCCCTCCGCGTCGCCTGACCAGATGCAGAAGACAATGGAAAAATGGATCGCGTGGATGAAGGAACTGGGCGCGAACGGTCACCTTAAGGATCGCGGTAATCCGTTGGAACGCTCCGGCAAGGTCGTCAAAGGGCACGAGAAGAGCGTCACCGACGGCCCCTACGCCGAGTCCAAGGACGTCGTCGGCGGCTATACGCTTATCGAAGCCCGCGACCTCGATCAGGCGGTGGAACTCTCGAAAGGCTGCCCGATCTTCGAATTCGGCGGCTCGGTGGAAGTTCGGCCAGTCATGAAGATGAGCATGTGCTGGAGCCCAGCGATCATCTATTCCGGCGCGAAGCGGGACGCATGGTCGCCGTGCTGACGCGTGTCTTCGGAGCCCACAACCTCGCGCTGGCGGAGGACGTCGTACAAGACGCCTTCTGCCGCGCGCTGGAGGTGTGGAAATTCCGCGGCGTACCGGAGAACCCTTCCGCATGGCTCATGGCGACCGCCAGGAATCGTGCGCTCGACGTTATGCGGCGCGAGCGCACCGCCCGCACCTTTGCACCCGAACTGGCCCGCCTGCTCGACGCTGAATCGACGCTGGCGCCCGCGGTCGAGGAGTTCTTTGGCGCGGCCGCTATCAAAGACGATCAGCTTCGCATGATGTTCTCCTGCTGCCATCCGCGTCTCGCGGAGGAGGCACAGGTCGCGCTCGTGCTCCACATCCTGTGCGGCTTCAGCGTGGGCGAGATCGCGAGCGCGTTCGTCGGCACGCGGGCGGCAATCGAGAAGCGAATATCGCGGGCGAAGAAAGTGCTTGCGGAGTCGAAGGTATTGTTCGATGTTGGCGCGCCGGACGACTTTTCCGCTCGGCTCCCAGCAGTGCAACGCGCGCTCTACTTGCTCTTCAACGAGGGGTATCACGGCGCCTCACCCGAATCGGCGGTGCGCGTCGATCTCTGCCGGGAAGCAATGCGTCTGGCGGCGCTGCTGCTCCAGCACCGCCTTGGCTCGACGCCGGCCACTTATGCGCTCTCGTCGCTCATGTGTTTGAACGCGGCGCGCCTGCCCGCCCGTGTCGACGCATACGGGAACCTGAGTTCGTTTTTCGACCAGGATCGATCGCTTTGGGATAAGGAACTTGTGGCCGAAGGTCTGATGCTGCTCGATCGTTCGGCGGCCGGTTACGAGCTTACGGAGTTTCACGTCGAGGCCGCGATTGCGTCGCTGCACGCAACGGCGGGCTCAGCGGAAAATACCGACTGGGGACGCATTGTCGAGCTATACGACATATTGATAACCCTTCGTCCGTCGCCGATCGTGGCGCTGAACCGGGCAATCGCTATCGCGCAGCAACAAGGACCCCAGCGCGGTCTGGAGGAGATTCGTGCCATCGCCGGTAGCGAACGGCTCGCGGCCTATCCGTTTTACTCCGCCGCTATCGGTGAACTGGAACTTCGCAGCGGGCGTCGCGACATTGCGCGGCAACACTTCCGCGCAGCGCTCGCTCTCGCACGCAACCCGATGGAGCGCCGCTTTCTCGACCAACGCGTCGCAGCCTGCAAAGCGCAAGCTGTATAGATGCGTCTAAACGCGTCCCGCTGTGCGCCTGATGCGCATCCTGTTTGATCGCTACCAGGCCACGATGTCATCGAGGCAAGAAAACTCAATCGGAAGAATTTCAAACAGAGCATTGCTTAAGCTTGCAGCAGAACCTTGCCGGCCGGAAAATCTCCATCGTTGTTCTTGGAGAATGCACCTTGGTGGGTTGTGCGGCAGCATCTTGACGCGATTGTCGTCGCCGTGAACGCGGCCACACCGGGCAGTTATGCCGAAGTGGCCATACCAATTCAACAAAATGAATCCGTTTTCCGCGATGTCGCGCAACGGGTAAGTTTCGGGATACGCCGAAAAAGGGCATAAGTCTTGCATCGGCGGGGCTTGCCGCGTGCCTTCCGTCTAAGCCAGAAATATGATTAGCTACGTCGCTTCGCCTCAACGTGCTTAGCGAAGTTGTTTAATATTGCTTGCCAACCCTGGCGCTGTTGTTCTTCAGAATGGGTTGTCTCAGCATCAAATGTTTCGCGGACCGTGACACCATCTTGCCCGGAAATAAACTCTACCAGCATTACCCTGTCGCCGAAGGAGCCCTCAATCAACTCATGCTCTACGATCCTCGTGTATGTTCCGGCGAAATCAAAACCCATGCTGCCATCCTTGGCTTCCATGCGCGATGAAAAGGAACCACCCACGCGCAAATCCACTGCGGCTCTAGTCGTGTGCCAATCATCGGATGCAGCATTCCACTGCTTGATGTCGTCCGGCGTAGTCCAAGCACGCCAGACTTGTTCAATAGGTGCAGCGATTTTGGTTTCAACGGTAATTTTCATGGTGTTCTAGTTCCGCGTGTGCAGCCTTAGAAGGCTAACATCTCCGCTTCCAATTGACAATGACCTGCTGCGCCTCGCACAGGCCAGGTTTTGAACCATCAGCGGAACCCGCACTCGCTGCGCTCCAGCGAGCCCGGTGTTTCAGCATATTCTACGACAAAGGAATTATCCTGAGCCAGCGTAAAGCGTCGCGCCCTCGCGCCCTCGCGCGTTGTTTGAAGATGCTCCGAGCCGAGACCCGCTGATTGTGCGAAAGGTCGGTCGGCTGGGCCGAAGTTTACGCGATGATAACGATGCTGGACGCCATTAGGGCCCGCGGCGTGAAATTCCAATCGCTCACCGAGGCAATCGACACCGCGAAGCCTGCTTCATCGTTGTGCGGGTCATATCCCAGCTACGCCTAAGCACTTAATAACTATTGAGAACAAATAAGAACTACGTTGGGATGCCAATGTGAGCAGGTAGACAAGGAGCTTCCATGACGACCGTCACCTTCTCACTGCCCGAATCCTTGAAGCAGTTTCATCGACCGCCAGATCGCCGCCAAAGCTACGGCAATGTCAGCGTATGTTTCCGCTCGCTGTTGCGCGACGCGCCAAGCGGAGGCGGCCGTCTGGAAGCGTTGATGCTCGAAGGGCTGGCGAGCGGCGACGATATTCCGCTGACACGCGAGTTCTGGACCGAGCTCAAAACCGAAGCGCGGCAGTTTGCCGCCAACCACACATCGCGGAAGAAGCGCTCGTGAATTCTGTCATCCGGCCCCGTGCCCGCGACGATCGGTTGAATGAGTCTGCTTGCCACGGTGGTCTGTCCGTCATGTGCCTGCCGGTGCTATCAGGGCATCATTTCCCGCAGCCGGTCCATCCAGCCCGGCTGATCGAATCCTTCCATCATCCAGAGACTGCTGGTTCTTCTGGTTGACGGATACAGAATGCTTTTGCCGTCGGGAGACAGGCTGAGCCGGATGCCCGGGTTGCTGTAGCTAGATAGGCGCGAAGTCTTTGCCAATCTCGCCGATCGTCTTCACTTCTTTGGTTGCGATGTCGAGTGAAAACAACGTGCGGCGATCCGGTTCGACCCGGATTCCGTACAGCCGTTTGCCGTCGGCCGAAAAGGTCATCTCGACCGTATGCGGCTCGCCATAGCTGCGCAGGGTTTTGCCATCCGGCGAAATAAGGGACCAGCCAGCGCCGGCGGTGCGCGCGTCGATGAATTTGATCCACTGTCCGTCATGCGACCACTCCGGCAGCGGAATTCCCGCCTTTTCGCACAACATGACGGGCGTCGCATCTCCGGTGCTTTTGACGACCATAATCGAGACTGTCCCCTTGCGGAACTGCCAAAGGACGATCCGGCTCCCGTCCGGCGACCAGGAACCGCCACGCTCGATGACATCTTTCGAGTTGGTCAGCCGGACCGGCGGACCGCCGGAAAGCGAGGCGATCCAGTTGAATTGATTCTCGCCGCCGCCGCTGCTGCGCGTATAGAGAACACGGTCAGCTTGAGGAGAGAGCGCCGGCAGTATGAAGGTATTTGTGGACCCGGAACGAAACGAGTCGGCCGTCACAATCGGGCGGTCCCCGTCCTCGTCGCGCATCCAGATGGCAGATGCTCCGCTGCGCTCGCTGGCGTAAACGAACACCTTCCGATGTACTGCCCAAAGCGGCATGCCGGTTACCGCCTCCGACGAAATCACGCGCTCGACCGAGGCATCGCTCACCGAGGCCGATAGGATCATGTAGTCCGTTCTGGACTGCCGGAATAGGAGCTGTCTTCCATCGGGCGAGAGCGCCGGTACCGATTGGCCTTCGGACGTGATTCCGGTGGTTACCGCTTCCCGCGCTCCCGAACGAACGCCCGCGAGCCGGAGGTGGCCCCCCAAAGACCAGATACCACTTCGGCCATCGGGAAACCACGACCACCCCCCGAACGCGATGTTGGGCACGCTCCTGAAGACACGCTCTGGCTCCCTCTGCCCCGCGGGGTAAGGCAGATTCCAAACCTGTCTGCCATCCAAGGCGTCCACGACGAGCGTGATCGAGTGCAAGTCCGGCGAAAACTGGGCGACCGGAGCATTCGACCAGTCAGGAGTCTCGAAAGGGGCCGGTGTGTACCGCTTCAGGGCCGATCCGACCGGAGAAGCAGTGTAGACCTCGAGTTTTCGATGTTCGTCGACGCGGAGGGCAACGAGTGCTTTGCCATTGGCAGACACCCTGAGCCCGGGGAGGATGAAACGATCGTCCATCGGCATCACCACATCCGGCTCACCGCCGATCAGCGGTACGGAAAAGAGCGTGTAGGGTGAATCGGCGCCCTGCGGATTCTTTCCGACCACAAAAACTCGTTTGTTGTCCGCCGACCACCCGGCAGGATCCCAGAAATCCGCGCTGCGAGTCAACGGCGCCGGCGTTGGGGAGTTTAAGTAACGCAGAAACAAACGTCGGCCGCCGACCGCTCCGGCGCTATAGGCAAAGGCCTTTCCATCGGGCGACCAAAATGCAGCCGAGGGGTTTTCCCAAGTAACCTCTATCGGAGTGAATCGGGCGTTTCCTACTCCGCCGGCCGGGTGAAGAATCCATCCGGCAGCGCCGCAAACGACCCCGAGCAGGAGACCTGCCCCCGTGACCCGCGCCTTCGGCCAGGAGCGCTGTCGGGGTGGTGTCGCATCGACGCTGGCCGCCTGAATGCCACTCACCGCGCTCTCCGAGAGCCGGTCGCGGAGCTGGCGCAGTTCGCGATATAAATCGCGAGTGGACTCGTAGCGGTCGGAGGGCTCCTTCGCAATCAGACGCTCGACTATCCATCGCAGCGGCGCAAGCACGGTTGGCGGCAGCGGGTCAGCCTCTTCGCGGATGATGGCGGTCATGGTCTCGGCCGCGCTGCCCCGCGGAAACGCCCGCCGGCCCGCGGCCAGTTCGTATAGGACCAGTCCAAATGAGAACTGGTCCGATTGCGCGGTGAGGTCCGGACTCCCCCGCGCCTGCTCCGGACTCATGTAAGCGATAGTGCCGAGCGTGGCGCCGGCCTCCGTGCGCGTCATGGCGTGGGTAGCGTCAGCATCTGTGTTGGCCGCGGTTACGATCTTCGCTAGGCCGAAATCGAGAATCTTGACGCGGCCCTCGCGCGTGATGAGAATGTTATCCGGCTTGAGGTCGCGGTGAATGATCCCCGCGGCATGTGCGGCGGCCAGACCGTCGGCGATCTGTACCGCGATGTCGAGCAGCTTGCGCGTTGTGTCGACAGAAGCGATTGGCGCTCCCTCGACGAACTCCATGACCAGGTAGTCCGGTCCAACGTCGTACAACTGGCAGATGTTAGGATGATTCAGCGCGGCGACTGCCCGAGCCTCACGTTCAAAGCGCTGCGAAAAAGCCTCTTTGGAAACTTTGATGGCTACGGTTCGATCGAGACGCGTGTCGCGGGCCTTATAAACTTCGCCCATACCACCGGCTCCGATGGGGCTGAGAATCTCGTAGGGGCCGCGGCACACTCCCGGAGCAAGGGACATATCTGGTCTCGGATCATTCTACTTTAATTCGAACAGCGAAGCGACGCGGTCAGTCGTTCCAGTTTGGCTCAATGCGCGATTAGGCTTCGCTGGCATGAGCGTGATTTCGATCAGACTGGACCGAAAACGCCCGGAGGGCCGAACTGCCAGAACTCGGGCGGATAGTCGCCCATCCGGGAAGTTACCCTTGCGAAACGGCGTTACTTGACTCATGCGCCGGGCAGGCGAGTCGGTTGGCCCCATGTTCCAGTTCAGCTGGAAATGGAGAAGGCGTTCTCCCAATAAGGTAATGGAAAGAACGCATGAAGAAGCAACGGAAGCACGGCAACGTGAACGAGCACAACGGCTGGGCTCCGCAGCATATCCCGCACGCAACTATGGACTCCCGCGAATCCGAAACGACTTTCGACCGAGCAGCGTCCTGATGCGCATGGAACTTCGTCAACGTCGGATCGAGATCCGTCCCGGCCTGAGCCCATGTCTCCGGAGAGCGCCGGACAATCCATTCCCAGCCGCCTCGTGCATCTTTTTTGCAGCCGAAGAGATCGCCTCAGCGTTCATAACCGCGTTAGGCGCATACCGGCGCTATTCGGGCCCGTACACGACAACCATAAAGCTTCCCGGTAACTTTGTGCCCCTGCCGCCAGGGGCCGCCGGGGGACCGAACTTAGCAGTGGAGAGGTAGATCTTTCCCGTCTTCAAATCGAGTGCGAGCGTGTTCGTTCCCTGCAGGGTTTCAAGATTCTGCGCCACGCTGTAGCGGTCCGCGGAGTCCTGGTGGATGATCGTCACCGAACTGCGATTCGCGTTGAAGATCAGCTTCGTTGAGGGGTCATAGGCAACAGCATCGATGTGAACTCCGATCGGCAGCGTTTGAATGATTTTCCCGCCATCCGCATCCAGAACAGACATCTTCTCGTTGTTGCACCCAGCGAACAGACGTCTGTTGGCGAGATCGATGGCCAAGCCCGACGGCCCCTCGCAGTCCGGCGCGATGGGCCATTGCGCCAGAACCTTCATTTCCTTCGCATCGATCTTGAGGACCAGGCTCTTGTCCTCGATGATGTCCCAAACCAGCCCCTTGCCATCGACGACGGGAAACTCGGCCTGTCCGGGGAGAGGCATTTCCTTGAGCACTTTCCCATCGTTGGCATCGATGACGCTCAAGCCCGCACCCTTGTGTGCAAATACAAAAACGCGGTTCGTGGTCGGCTCGTATACAGCGCCGTCTGGCCCGTCGTAAGCGACAGGAATATCGGCCAGAGATCGCAAAGTTTGGAGGTCGAACATTTTCACCGTTTTCGTATTCCCACTGGTGATGAAGCCGTGTCCGAGTTTCGAGGCTAGCGCCACTCCGTGGACGCCGTTCATTCCCTCGATCCTGCCGACAGCCTTTTCGGCGTCGATGTCAACCACTTCCACCGTGGTTCCGTGAGTCACGTAAAGCCGCCGCGCTATCTGGTCGAGAGCGAGGTAGTCCTGGCCTCCATCTCCTGGCAACGGGATCGTCTTCAGAAAGCGATAATTCGTCTTCGCGGGAGCCGCTAGGACGGCACTCATGGTGAGGAGAACAGCGAGAAGAGGGTTTCTGCTCATGATCTCTCTCAATATACGACTCTTCCCCCAGCCTCACGTGACCGCGCTTGCAGCGGAGGAAAGCGGCCAGGAAATGCGGATTGGCGGCCTCTTGCGAATGCGCCGGGGCGGGGCAGACTATGGCGGATAGGGGCGGAGAATAGGGCGGGGAGGTGGAACCAGTGGAAAAAGATGTGGGGACGGGCGGCGGAATAAATCTAATATAAGAGAGTTGAGCAAGGCTGATGATGAAGAAGGTGTGGATCGCGTGGTCATTAGTCATCCCTGTTTGCCTGGGGTTCTCTGACGCGGCGGCAACGGCGCAGCCGATCGTGCGCTCGTTCGAAGGCGATCGAGGCCCCGGCTGGGCCGTTTGCCAGACGGGGGTTAGCCATTGCGGTTTTCCAGATATGGATGCAGCCGTCAATGGGAAGCAGGTGGTGCAGGTAACGTGGCAGAACGTGCGGGTATACGGCTACGACGGCCACCTGCTGCAATCCACGCCCCTGGCAAAATTCATGCGCGATGCCGGTCTGAATCCGATTCCACCCGAGCGGCGCAATCTGGCCAGACCGAGTGTGCCGGGGCCAATCGAGCCACACGTCGTCTTCGACGAGTTCATTGACCGTTGGATCGTCAGCGCCACGGGAGCTAGCGACAGCTTCCTGGTCAGCTCTACACCCGACGCTATGGGTTCGTGGCGAGGCGTGAATTTAGCCTGCTTGCAGGGCGGCCCCTGCCTGGACTTCGATCCCGCGATGCGCCTTGGGTACGACAAGAACGGTGCCTACTACTGCGGCGCACACATGGGCGACGACAACCCCAACACGATACCGAAGATCGGCTACGACTGCCTGGCGGTGCCGTCGGCTGAGGTGCAAGCCATTGGAGCCGGTAAACTGCCCAGCCATATCGCTCGCGCCCACAACATGCCGCTCGATATCCTGCCGGCGATTGACCACAATCCCCAAAAGAAAGCAGGGGCTCCAGCCTTTTTTATGGCCAAGACCTGCGATCGCGTGGTGATGGGCGCATGCCAAAACTCAATCAACTACCCGTTCCAATGGATCGTGGAAACGTTTACCTGGAACCGACCCACGGGAACGTTCAATGCCGGCGGTGAACAGACGGTCAGAACCGATGTCGGATCCAAACGGGACAAGTGGTTGTACAGCAAGCCCTGCTGCGGCAGGAGCGGCGTCATCCCGCAGGTCGGCAACGACGCGATCTCGCTGCGCACTGTGGAGAGCCACCGGCTGACCAACCTGGTCCAGTTCGGTTCCCACCTTTATGCCGCCCTCCCGTCGGGACCTTGCAGCAAGGATTGCGGATCGCAAGGTACGGATACCAATAATGTGCTGTTTTGGTTCGATCTGGATTGCACGAAGACTGCCGCTTGCGTGGTCAGCCAGACGGGGAAGATTGCCGGTGATTTCAACCCGGCGTTTGCCACGGTCGGAGCGGATGCGGCGGGCAACCTCGGGATTGTAGCCATGTCGTCGACCGTCAAGACTGATCTTTCGATCCTTCTGTGGACGCGCCGGAAGTCGGATCCGCCCAACAGCATCAGCGGCCCGGTCACGGTGGTTGCCGTGCCCCAACCCTACACTTGCGAGACGAACACTGGGTTTGCGTCAGTGGGAAACCCGGCCGGTATTCTGACTTCACTTGATCCGGCGGATGGCACGAGACTCTGGACAACTGCGCAGTGGGGGAACGACGCCGCGCCCTGCGTCTGGACCACGCGAATTGTCGCTTACCAGATTGTCCCGGCCAGGAGGGATGCCGTGGGTTCACGGCCGGCGCGACGGAAACGGCCGTAGTTCCGGCGACACCGGGCCTCCGATTCGCCGAAAGGCCCACTCTCGACACACACGCAAGTTGACGCGCGTTGTGCTCCGGTCCGGCTTGGGGCTGATCATGCATCTCAGGGGCATGCATCGCCTCCGGATAGGCCGGATAAGTCGGCTGTGGCAACCGGGTTCTGTCTGGTTTACGGCGCATCCGGAAGTTGGCCGCGCTGGTCGCGGCGGCGCTGCAATGATTCTGCCGGGCGAAACGGAAGCGGCACTGCGGGGACGCAACCATGCTGAGGGATAGTCCGGTGGGCTCATCGAGACGATGAACGGAGCGCGGCGGCACCGCTTCTGCGCTCTGCAAAGATCACATCGGATCGGTAGACCTTATGCCTTGAAAATCCCCGCCCGAAGGCGGAATACCCACTAACGTAGAGCGCGCTCTCTCCATTTCACGCTGAACCAGTACACCCATAAAGTTCTAAGGTTATCGGTTAACCGTGAACAGGCGAGTTCATCCGCAAAGTTGGCCTGAAAAAGCCTGTGAGAGAATCATGATCCCCGCTGTGATTACGTGAATCGCATTGAGGCTGGCGGTAGCCCTTAAGCCGCTCAAATCAATTCCTCAAAACTGTTCCATAAAGACAATTTATGGGCGAAACGTTGCGATGGGTGCCATCGATCGTTCACAATCGTACTTGCGCTCAACACAGGTCAATTCAACCCGCTGAAGAAAGCGGCGTACCTTCTGTTGCCTACGCTTGCACAATAACAGTTCCTGGAGCTTACCCGAAGGATAACGATGAGTAACGAACTGCAAGACTTTTTAAAGCTTTCTTACGGCGAATTGGAAGATTTGAATTTGAAGGCCAAGGAACACGGCTTGGCCGTATTTCTGCCGGCAAGATTCAAGAAGATCGTATCAAGTACCTGACCGACGAAAAGCGGATCAAGGCCGTCACGCTCTTATTCAGCGATCTTGAAGGCCGCCTTCACATGCTCGACTACGACAAGAAGTGGCTGCTCAAGAACTCGGATAACATGACGTTCGACGGTTCCTCGATCCGCGGCTTTACGGCCCAGAAGGAGAGCGACCTGCGCCTGGGAGTCGATTGGGGTTCTTTCTATTGGGGCCCGGCCGATGTCTTTGGCGAGGGCAAGGTGATGGTTTTCGGCGAGGTGAAGGATAAGGACGGCTCCCCGTATGGCGCAGATCTGCGCGCGGTGTTGAAAGCGTATTCCAAGACCCTTTCCAGATAACGGCCACACGCTGAATGCCGCCAACGAAATCGAGGGCTTCATCTTCAAGGGCGTCGATGCCGAGCGCCACTACGCCGAGACCGGCAAGTTCGAGTATGTCAACACCGGCGGCTATTATCACTCGCTGCCTGGCGATACTCTTCGCCTCTTCATCGACAAAGCCGCCGAAGTGCAGCGCGCCATGGGGTTCGACAACGAGAAGGACCATCCCGAGGTCGCGCCTTCGCAGTTCGAAATCAATTACGGCTACTCCGAAGTGGTGACACGCGGCCGACCAGATCCAGATCTACAAGCTGATCTGCCGTCAGGTCGCAACCAAAATGGGCCTGACCGCCAGCTTCCTTCCCAAGCCCGTCGTCGGTGTCAATGGCAGCGGCATGCACACCAACGTTTCGGTGATGAAGAACGGCAAGAACATGTTCTGGGATGCCAAGGGTGAGGAGAAGCTGAGCAAGGTTCGGCTGGAATTTCATCGACCGCATCCTTACGCATGGCAACGACATTTGCCTGATTTTCAATGCGAGCGTCAATGCCTTCCGCCGCCTGGATCCGCACTTCGAAGCCCCCAACCAGCTCAAGGCATCCGCTGTCGATCGCGGCTCGATGATCCGCATCCCGATCGGCAATCAGCAACAGCGCCCGTGTCGAAGTCCGTTCGGTCGGTCCGGACGCGAATCCGTACATGGTTCTTTATTCGGTATTCAAGACCGGACTCGACGGCGATATCGATACCAGCATCGATAATCTTCGCAGCGCGCCGCGCTACCTTCCCGATAATATCTACGATGCCCTGGCCAATTTCCGTTCTTCCGAATGGATCACGAAGATTCTAGGCGACGATGTCAAGGGCCGGTTCGCTGACCTGAAGCAAGCTTCAGCCGATCGCTGCGCGCGTCTGCTCGGCACGTTCGTCAAGGCCGCCCGAAGTGCTGTTCCACCACGAGATCTACAACCAATATCTGTGGAATCAATTCTAGTAGATTGCAGTCGCTCATCACAGGGCAGGCAATCCGCCTGCCCTGTGATAAACCTCTGAAGGGTAGCCCAACCACCCGCTTCGCCCTCCCCGTCACTTTCCGCCTATGGGCCGAAATACCCGCCGCTGTCAGAATCAGGTCCGTCGCATTGCTCGCGAATGCGCTGACTGACCCGCTTGCCGCCGGCACGATCGCGGCGTTCGCCACGACGGAGCCGTCATTCGCATTCAGGGTCGAAACGACTGGCATGCTCTGACCGGTGGGCCGAAAGCGTCAGGTAACCCAGCGCAGGCCGGGGCACTACGGTGGCGTTCAGCGAATACGCCATCGCGACAGACGGCAGACCACAGGCGCTCGTGGAGAGCGGGAAGTCCCGCTGCCCTGCGAATGCGGGACCACCGAGCGGTCCGTTCGCGTTGCGTGTGTCCACCGCGCGACATGGCGAGGTCGCGTAGTACGATAGCCCCGACCCATTGTCCACAGCAAAGTAGCCGTTGATATCGGCCACGACGTGGGTCGCCGAACTCACGTAGACGCTGACCGCGCCCCCTGCCCCTGCGGGCACAATCGCGGCGTTAGCCGTGACCGCCCCTGTCGGCGCATTCAAGGTCGAGACGTTCGGCTGAGTACTGCCCGCAGGCCACGCTGTCAGATAACCCAGCGGACCCTGCGGTACCACAGTGAGATTCAGCGAATAAGCGGCTGCATTCGCAGGAATATTACAATGTGCCGGCCGCGAGCGGGAATGTCCGTGTCTGCCCCAGCTCATGATTGGCCCGCCGAACGTGCCTGTCGCGTTCCGCGTATCCACGACTCGGCATGGTGTCAAGGTGTAAAAGGCCAATTGACTCATATCGGACGTAAAGTATCCGTTAATGTCGAGTACGACATCAGTGCTGCCCGCCGCAAAGACGCTGACCGCGCCGCCAGTACCCGCAGGCACGATGGCTGCGTTAGCTTTGACGCGGCCGTCACCCGAATTCAATGTCGAAACATATGGCTGGGGCTGTCCCGTTGGCCAGATGGTGAGGTAGCCTAACGATCCCCGCGGCAGCACGGTGACGTTCAACGCATATGCCTTCGCGGTGGCGGGAATCCCGCATGCCCCAATAGGAATGGCAAAGTCGCGGCTATTGCCCGACAACGCCGGCCCGCCGAAGGCGCCGTTGGCCGTACGCGTATCGACAACGCGGCAAGGCGTTACCGTCACGAAACGGAGGGCGGGGCCGGCGACCGCGGTCCCGGTGAAATTCGCCATCTGGTTCGCACTCAGATTCGCGAACGTCACCGGCGCACTGAAACTGTAACCGGCAACCGCAGCGGACAATGTGTAAGTGCCGCCACCGAACAGTCCGCTGAAGCTGTAACTCCCTGACGCATTGGTAACCGTGGACCCGCTAAACGTTCCGCTTAAGGACACGGTGACTCCGCCCAGGCCCACGCCAGAGATCGTTACCGATCCGCTGAGTGTATAAAGGGGTGGGCTGATGTTGGTCGCGTCATTGGCCGAGGAAGTTGCCGATCCTCCTCCGGACACGCTTGCAACATTGGTTACCGATGTCGGCGCGGTGGATGATACGTTGACCGCGACGGTAATCAGGCGGATAGCTCTTTCCAGGCGTGAGTGCGTCGTTGCGTGTGCATGTTGCGGAGGCACATGACCAACCACTGCCCGACATCGACACCAGAGTCAGACCGCTCGGGAGAGTATCCATCACTGAAACCGCGCCAATCGTCGGCGCTGCTCCGCTCGCATTGGCAACAGTGACTGTGTACGTTGCCGACTGTTGACCTTGCGTAAAGCTACCGGTGTGCATCTTAGTGATGCTGAGCGTTGGGGAGATAATGGTCGTCGAATCTGAGACGCTAGCAGTTAGCGAACTGCCTCCGGAAACAGCGGCCGTGTTCACTTGGGGGACGAAGCATTGGATGCGACGTTGACGGTGACTGTGATGGGCGGATAGTTGGCGCCCGCGGCTAGTGCGTCATTGCGTGTGCACGTTGCGGAGGCACATGACCAACCAGTTCCCGATATTGACACCAGAGTCAAACCGCTCGGGAGATAGTCCGTCACCGATACTGCGCCACTTGTCGGCCCTCCCGCGCTGGCGTTCGAAACCGTGAGACTGTAAGTAGCTCCCGTCTGACCTAGCCCGAAGTCGCCCGAGTGGATCTTGGTAATGCTCAAAACCGGGGCTCCGATAATCGCGGTCGGATCCGCCACGCTCGCTGTCGCCGATCCACCGCCTGACACTGTGGCGCTGTTGATTTGCGGAGAAGCGGCGTGAGACGCGACATTGACCGTAGCGGTAATAGCCGGATAGCTGTCGCCCGGCGCGAGGACATCGCTCCGTGAGCAGGTGGTACTCGCACAGGCCCAGCCCGTCCCGCCTATGAGCGCGAGGGTCAAGCCGTTCGGCAGAACGTCGTAGACCGACACCGTCCCGCTGGTCGGCCCAGCTCCGTTGCCGTTGGATACGGTGAGGGCGTAGGTGCCCTGTTGGCCCAGCATAAAGTTTCCCGCGTGAGTCTTCGCGATGCTCAGAACAGGCACGCCGCTGATAATAGTCAAGTCTGAGGCGCTTGCGACCGCCCATCCCCCGCCCGAGACGGTGACAGTATTGATTTGCGGGGAGATGGCATGGGCTGCGACGTTGACAGTAACGGCAATCGGCGGATAGCTGGAGCCTGCGGCCAGGACATCGCTCCGGGAGCAAATGTTACTCGTGCAAGTCCAGCCCGTACCCGCCATGCTTACAAGGCTAAGTCCGCTTGGTAAAGTTTCGGTCACAACGACGGTGCCGCTGGTCGGCCCCGCTGCATAGGCGTTGGTTACTGTGAGCGTATAATTCGCCGACTGCTGGCTCAAAGCAAAATTGCCATCATGGGAACTGGTGATGCTCAGGATTGGAGAGCCGATGATAAAGGCGGAATCCGAAGCACTCGCGCTCGCCGAACCCCCGCCCATCACGGTAGCTGTGTTGACCAACGGGGAGACAGCGTTGGCAGCCACATTGACGGTTATAGTAATCGGAGGATAACTGGTGCCTGCAGCCAGGACATCGCTTCGGGTGCACATCGTGGAGGCGCACGACCAACCGCTGCCGGTCATCGACACCAGCGTTAGACCGGTCGGAAGCGAATCGGTCACCGTTACAGTGCCGTTGGTTGGCAATGCCGTAACTGCGTTGCTGACAGTTATTGTGTATGTTGCCCCTTGCTGGCCCAAAGCCATCCCGGTGGTGTGGTACTTGGTAATGGTGAGGAGGGCGGGGTAAGAGGTCAATTCAAACGCCCCAATGTCACAGCCGGTTCCCTGCGGACGCGACACACTGCGCTGGTCGGTAGTGATAGGCGTAACTCCATCCGCTGTGGTGCAGTATCCGCCGTTGCCAACCGGTACCGCGTCTATGGCTGGGCTATTCGAAAGGAGCGCAATCGTCTGAGTTGGACCGCCATTGTCTTGCAGTCCACGTGGGTCTAGTCCGGAAGGCGTATTGTTCAGGTCACCTGTATTCGTTAGCAGCCCGAAACAGCTTGCGTCGTCAGAGAGGTTGTAACCGGCCGGAAACCGCATAGCCGCTGCTAACGGAGCAGTTCGAGGCACCGTTTGCCAAAATTGTGCCCTTGACCATCAGTGTGCCACTACTATGCACAATGCCGTTCCCCGTACTGCTTGTGCCAGTTACGGAGTTCCCGGTGAGCGTTGCGTGGGTCAGCACGAAGCCACCGCTATTGAAATGCCCCCGCCCGTCGCTCCATAACCGTCCGCGTGGTTAGCGTAGAGTGTGCTGTTGATTAACGCAAGCGAGCCGGAGTTGGAGATTCCGCCACCCGCAGCGAACGACGGCGATATCAAACCATGGCCGGTCTTGAATTACCGGATACAACGCTGCCGGTCACCATGGCAGTGCCGCTGTTGAGGATGCCTCCGCCGTCAGCATAATAATAACTGCCCTCGGAGTTATCCGACACCGAGCTGTTCGACAGCATCAACGAGCCAGCGTTGTAAACACCTCCACCACCAGACCCGCAGCCTAAACCTAGGCAACTCCCCGCAGTGTTGCCAGAAATAGTACTGTTCTCGATGGTTAACGCGCTGCTGTTCGATATCCCGCCTCCGAAACCGGTTACAGAGTTGGCGGAGACAGCACTACTCGTCAGAGTCATAACGCCAGAGTTGTTGGAGATTCCACCCCCAAGTTGCCAGACACGGAGGAACCTGTAATTGTCGCCGTTCCACAACTGGATAGGATGCCGCCCCCGCCGTTGCGCGATACGGAACTATTGGCCAGTATCAGTGAACCGCAGTTCGCAATGCCTCCACCAGGGTTCGCCGTCGGGAAGCCGTTTGCGGCGAAGGCGGCTGAGTTGCTAGTAATCGCAGTGTTGCTAATCGTGAGCGAACCCATGTTGTCGACGGCGCCACCCTGACCGCTCGCTGCTTGGTTGCCGGACAGGAGCAACTCGATAATCGTCAAGGTTCCGCTGTTGAAATATGCCACCGCCGTTTCCGGCACTTTCCGAGTCAACCAAACTGCTATCGAGCAACGAAAGCGTCCCTGCATTCAGGATGCCGCCCCCATCGCCGGGACCTACCGCCTTGCCTAACCCGATCGTCATTGCGGAAATGCTGACGTTTGCGCCGTTTGTTAATCGTGAATACCGTGAACTGGGAGTTTCCACTAATGGTCAGGTTCGAGGAACCCGGACCGCTGATTGTCACATTTTTGGCGATAGAGAGTCCTCCGCTGGTGAGCGTGATAGTCGCAGGATAGTTGAGATTGAAATTAATCGTGTCAGCCCGACCCGGCACTGCTGATGGCATCGCGCAGCGATCCCAAGCCAGAGTCATTGGTGTTGACGACAGTCCAGGTCGCTGCCGAAGCCCCCGTGGCGCACCCCGCGGAGATAATGATGGCAGGGAGCACCAATCTACAGAACAACCTTAAATCTGTCATGGGTGAAACCTAGAATACCTTGGTTCCAGCCCCTAGCCTCGTTGCCATCCGAGAAAGTCGATTCTGGGTCTCATCAGTCGGCGACCGCCAGCTTCTTTTAGCCTGAATGAGATGTTTTTCCATCCTCCGTCTTTCTTCCTCCGCGTTTTTCTCAGCGCCTCCGCGCCTCTGCGGTAAAAAACAGCCTGAATAATCCCAACTCGCCCAACCCCAGTCACAACGCCAAAAAATAATCCGCATCCCCCTCAATTAAATCCATTTAACCCCACAATCCCCACACCTCCACCCACCCGCTTTTCCCACCCTCATAAATTATCTTGGAATCAGAAAGAGGATTTTATGCCCGAACGCAAATTATTTCCAGAAGATGTTTATCCCGAGTATTACAAGCGAAATTCCTACGAAGCCTCCCATGAGCTCATCGGAATCCTCAACAACCTGGGCATTCCCTTCATCACCCCGCAAGGCATCCGCTTCCTCAGCTACCGCTTTGGCGACGGCTGCAGCGTCTCGACGCCCCTCTCTCACAAAAGCGTCCGCCTCCGCGCCGCCAGCGAATACTACCAGCGCCACAAGAAAGCTCCCAGCGATTCCGCCCTCCGCGCCGCCTTCCTCATCTTCAAATCCCAAGCCAGCCGCAGCACCCGCGACGTCCACTTCCGCATCGGCGCCGCTCCCTTCAGACGAAGGCGCCATCCACCTCGACCCCGCCTGGAACTGCGGCCGCCACATCGAAATCACCCGCGACGGCTGGAGCCTTCGCCGCAACCTCATCGACACCGTCCCATCCCCAACCGTAGCCCCTCAACCCGCCGTCGACCCCCTCCACGACATCGACCCCATAGCCGAACTCGACAAACTCCGCCATCTCCTCCGCCTCGAAAACGACCGCCCCGCATGGCTCCGCGTCGTCGTCTGGCTACTCGCCGCCTTCCGCCCTGCCGACGACAACCAACACCCGCGCGACTATCCCATCCTCCAAATCTCAGGCCCGGCAGGCTCCGGCAAAACCTCCGCCGCACGCATGCTCCGCGCCCTCGTCGACCCGAGCCTCGCCCCCATCAACTTCACCCCCACCAACGAAGCCGCCGGCGGACGCATCGCCCGCGACAATCACGTCGTCTTCATCGACGGAGCCACCCGCCTCGCCCGACGCCCCGCCGAAGTCCTCGCCCGCCTCTCCACCGGACTCCCCGCCAGCTTCCACGGCGAGATGCAGAACGTCTCCCGCCCCATCATCATCACCACCAACGAACCCGATGCCGCCGACCGTCTGTCGAGCCGTATTCTCCCCGTCGAACTCCCCGAATTCCCCGATCCACTCCCCAACGACGAACTCAACCGCCGCTTCGAAGAGCACCGCAAGTCGATCGTCGAAGGCATCCTGCTTCTCCTCGCCGAGGCCCTCCGCTCTCTCCCGGGCATGCCGTTCCCTGAAAAGGCGAGATTCCCCGAAGCCGTGCAATGGGCCACCGCCGCAATCCTCGGCCTCGATCAAAAAGAGCTGGTTTGCGTCACCCGAGCGGAAAACAAACTGCAAGCCGACCTCATCAAAATCGCCACCGAAGGAGGAGGAGAGTGGAAGGGAACAGCCACGGAACTGGTTGCCGCCCTCAATTTGAAGCTGACAGGCAAGAGCATTAAGTCAAAAGCTCGCTGAAATTCACCCCATTTGCGTCACCAAGTCGAGACGAAAGGAGGAAAGGACAATAAAACTGACCCTTGAAGCCGACGCAAAGCCGGAAAACCCAGCAGGAGCCGGCAAAAGCGGCCTGATCCTATTCCGTCTTCTGACTCCTGAATTCTTCTTTCCGTCCACGCACACGATGAAATACTCGTGCCCCCGTGGACAAAAGTTCTTTGACAATTAGTTTCCACCTGTGGGTGGGGCCGCCCATGATCGGCGCCTATGGGTACTGCCCCACCGGGCTAAATCAAAGCAGCCTTAGCTCTACAGGAGCTCCGGTCTCGCATCCCAAGATCCGAGCCGCCGACTGCTGATTCGCCGAAATCTCCAGATATCCCGAACTTCCCACGATGGCGAATAACTCGCCGGGCGGCATTTCCGCATAGCTGCGAGCCAGTTTCTCCACTGTCCGCATTCCGACGTTCACCTCGAACGGCTGCGCGCTCGATCTGTGGAAAATCGGCGATCGGGATATTTGTGACGACATTGCCGAAGCGGTCCACATGGAGAATCAAGCCGGTCCATCCTGCGGCGCGCGGTGCGCGATGGACGGTCGATAGTCAGCCGCAGATAATTGTCGATTGTAGGACCAAACTTCGCGGCCGTGACACCCGCCGCGAGATGTGCCGCAACCGGCGCAAAGATATCGCGGCCATGGAATGTCTGGCTCACGGCCTCGCGAAAATATTGCTGCGATGTGATGTGCCGGACCTTGCAGCCTTCGCGAGTCAGGACCGGCGTCAGCACGCCATTGTCGGGCGCAACGAAACGCTGTCCTTCCACCTCCGCCAGAATCGGCCGCCGCATGCTGCCCACTCCCGGATCGATTACCACCACGTGCACAGTCTTTTTCGGATAGTAAGGCCAAGTCTGAGACAACAGGAACCCCGCCTCAGCGATTTCGTACGAACCCACTTCGTGCGTCACATCGATCAGCCGCGCGTCCGGGCAGATGCTGAGGATCACTCCCTTCATCGCCGCCACGTAATGATCGCGCAAGCCGAAATCGGTCATCAGAGTAATTAGTGGGTTGCTGGTCGCCACGGTAGTATCTAGCATAGCCTTGTGATCGCGTACCGAATGCCGGCCGACGCGATATGATTGCGGACATGACTCGCCGCGCTCTCCTCGCATCGGCTTTTGCGCTGCCGCTCCGGCTACCGGCTTTTGATAACATTCGCCCGGCCGCGAAGTCTCTCAACCTCAAGATCACCGGCCTCAAGACATTCGTGATCAACGCCGGGAGCGTCAACTGGGTGTACTGCAAAATCTATACGAACCAGGGGATCGTCGGACTCGGGAAGGCTCGGTGACGAGCAAGGAAGCGACCGTATCGCAGGCCATCATGGAGCACGAGCGGTTTCTTATCGGTAGAGATCCGACCGATATCGAGATCCTCTGGCAGTCGATGTTCCGTTATCCGCGCTGGCGCGGCGGTCCCATTCTGAATAGCGCAATCAGCGCGGTCGAGATCGCGTTGTGGGACATCACAGGGCAAGCGTTGGGTGTACCCATCTATAAGTTGCTCGGCGGCGCCGCGCGTGAGCGTATCCGCATGTACAAAGACGTCGGCAGCACCCCCGAGGAATTTCTGCGCGCCAAGGAAGAAGGCTATACAGCGGCCAAATCGGGATTCATCACAGTCGAAAAGGAGCTCGTGATTCCGCACCATGCAGTGCGTGAAGGCGTCCGCAAACTGGAAGCTGTGCGCAAGGCGGTCGGCGACGATTTCGATATCTGCATCGACGCACACGGCATACTGACCACCGTGATGGCGGTCGAATTCTGCACCAGCATCGAGAGCCTTCGTCCTATGTGGGTGGAGGAACCGACGCAAATCGAAGACTTCGGCGAGTTGGAGTTGTTGCGCAATAAGACCAAAGTTCCCCTGGCTACCGGCGAGCGGGCGTTTACCAAATACGGTTTCTCGGACCTCTGTTCGCGGCACCTGGTGAGTTACATTCAACCGGACGTGTGTCATGCCGGCGGATTCTGGAACTGAAGAAGATCGGCGTGCTCGCGGAGACCTGGCGAATCGAGATGGCGCCGCACAATCCGCAGAGCGAGGTCAGCACCATGGCCTCGCTGCACGTGGATGCGACTACGCCGGCATGCACCATTCAGGAGTATGCGCCGAAGAAGGATCAGTGGGTCGCGGACCTCTTCAACGGCGGATCCGTCGTGGTGAAGAACGGCTTTGCCGAACTGCCATCGAAACCCGGTTTGGGCGTTGAACTGAACGAGAAAGTAGCGGCGCAGCATCCGTATAAACCGGTGAATCGCGCCAATTTCCATTTCGCCGACGGCAGTGTTGGGGACCACTAGCTTGCTAAAATCCTTGTGTGGAAGATCTGGAAGACCCAGTTAGCGGCGTCTTGAAAATCAGCGTTCTCTCATCCGGGCGAGTCCTTCTCGATGGTCGTGAGGTCACGCTCGGCGAAGTGGAAGAGGCACTGCGCGCCGCCAAACTTGAAGGGTCGCTTGTACAGTATCATGGCGATGATCCGGCTTCTCCCGCGACTCCCGAATCCAATGCAGTAATGCAAATGATTGCCGACAACCGGCTGAGAGTCTCGCTATCGGATGACGCTGGTCCCAGGCCGCTGGATCGCACGTCGAACATCATCGAGCTGCCTGGAATCGAAAGTCTCTTTGCGAAAGTCAGACGTCACGCCGCGGCAAATCGAGGAGTGTCGCTAGTGACGTCGAGCCATGCGCACGTCGTGCTGCCTGCCCCGCCGCCAGGATCGATTTCGCCCCAGATGACCGCCGGCGTCAAGAGCTTCATGCCGTCCGATGAACCGAGAAACATCGCGGCTGTTGAAGCGCCGGGAACGCTTGATGGCGATGGGGACGAGCAACCTTCGCTCGCGGAGATCAGCCGGAACGTTCCGTTCATGGGGCTGTTGATCGCGCTGGCATACACGGGCCATGCCGTGTGGCTCTTTGAAGGGTCGCCCGCTACTCTGGTCCCAGGCTGCAGCGAAGCGGATGTGCTGATCGT
The DNA here is from genome assembly GCA_963767545.1 of Terriglobia bacterium. Taxonomy (GTDB): domain Bacteria; phylum Acidobacteriota; class Terriglobia; order Bryobacterales; family Bryobacteraceae; genus CAVVFX01. The sequence goes on along the minus strand of CAVYEV010000013.1, from coordinate 77,738 downwards.
CGATAGCAAGGCGATATCCGCGCTCGGGGCAGGTTGGCAGGAAGACGCAGTGGCCGCTATGAGGAACGCGAACATTCTGGTGTACGACCGCACGCGCGAGAAGATCGGAGCTTGGCGGACTGCTGGTGTGGTTCCCGGCCGGATCGAATTCCCGAATTAAGCTTTGCTGCGCCGATTAGCTCAGAGCGGAGTCCATGAGCTTGGCCATTGCCGCCACTGGCGCGTTCCAATCATTGGGCGAGTGTTGGCGGAAAAGACGCATCGTCGGATACCATGGCGAATCGTCTCGCCCGATAATCCATCGCCAGTCCGCCTGGTAGGGAAGCAGGGTCCAGACCGCGACACCCAGCGCACCGGCCAGATGCGCGGCCATAGTATCGACCGTGATTAACAGGTCCATGTTCATCAACATTGCCGCCGTATCGCTTATGTCCGGGCAAAGCGCCGCGGTATCGAGGATCTCCACGCCAGGTTGCACTCCGCACAATTGGGCACGCTGCTCGCCATGTTGAAAGCTGAAGAAAGAAGCTCGCCGGTTGTGGAGAATCGGCTGGAGAGCCGTGAGCGGAATCGAGCGTAGCGGATTCCAATCGCTGGCGCTCCAAACAATCCCGACATTTGGCCCTGGGTAACTGCGAAGCAACTCACAAGCACGATCGACACGGGCATCGTCCACGGTCAGATACGGAACCTCTGCCGGCACGGTATCTACGCTGGTTCGGAACGCGCGCGGAAATTCCATCACTTCGATCTGCTGGTCCCAATCCGAATAGCCTTTCGAACTTCCGTCCGACCAGGAGATCACCTCGTCGATATAGGGTTGAGCGCGGAAGAGGGATATTAACTCGGCCGGAACTTCGACGATCACGCGGGCCGCCACGCGCCGCACCAATGATGCATAGCGGATGAACTGTATCGCATCGCCGAACCCATGCAGGCAGCGGATCAACACACGTTTGCCGTCGAACGGTTTGCCGTCCCACAAACACTGATTGTCCGGAACCTGATTCCGGGCTATGTAATCGCTCTCGCGCCAGGCATTCTCGAAATCGCCCAGCAGCATCCAACAGTCCCAGCGTTGGGCCGCGCATGCGCACGGGTCGCCCCCCAAGCGCTCAGCTTCCTGGAAGTAGAACAGCGCGGCCTCTGCGGACCCATTTATCAAGCTGTCGAGCCCGCGTTGAAAGCATATGTCCGACTCCATCGTGGGCGTGACCATTGCGCTAGGTGTTGCCAGATGCCTCCTTCCATTCCAGTTCTGTTATCTCAGGGCGCGCGGCTATCTCCCGAAGGAAACGCGATTCAAGGTTCTCATCTGGACGGCTCCGCCACTCAACCTCCCAGGATAGCTTCCGGCGGGGTGCCGGGTGAAGATAGGCGATCGCCTGGGATGTAACCCTCAAACCCGACGCTGTGATTCTTGATCGAACCTCGTCTTCCGCAGCCTCGGAATCGACGGCGAAGGTGAGTCTCCCGCGGCGTTGTTGAGGAATCAATCGCTCTGCCCAGCGTAGACACCAGAGAATCGCTACACCCAGGACTGTTGCCGTAATGCCCAACGCCAGTTGACCGCCTCCCAGGCAAAGGCCGACAACAGTAGCGAACCATAACGTCCCCGCGGTGGTAACCCCGATCAGCAGATCGCCGCGGCGCAGGATACTACCCGCGCCAATAAAGCCCATTCCGGATAAGATGCCAAGTGGAATTCGCATTATGTCCATTGAGACAAATGAGTCCGCAGGCCTGCCTGTCGTGTTAATCAATAGGTTCGCCTCTATCATTGCCACGGAAGCAGCCAGACAAACTATCAATGTCGTCCTAAGCCCGGCAGGCCGGCCACGTTCAATCCGATTCAGTCCGAGAACTCCACCGGCAATCAGCGTTACCGCTAAGCGAATCGCTAGGTCACGCCAATCGACATTTGTAACCACGCCTTCACCGAAACGCCGGCCACTTATTAGGAAATCAGGCGATCCAGGGTAATCGGGTATTCCCGGATGCGTTTCCCCGTGGCATGATAGACGGCGTTGGCCACCGCCGCAGCAGCGCCTGTTATTCCAATCTCCCCGATGCCCTTCACTCCGAACTCATTCACGTGTTCGTCTACTTCGTCCACCCACAGCGCTTCAATCGCCGGTATGTCGGCATTTACCGGAACGTGATACTCGGCCAGGTTATTGTTCACGAAACGCCCGAGGCGATCGTCAAGCATGGAATGCTCCTGGAGCGCCATACTGATTCCCCAAACCATGCCGCCGATAAACTGGCTGCGGGCCGTCTTGGCGTTCAGTATTTTACCCGCGCCGAAGACACCGGTCATCCGGGACACTCGAATCTGCCCAAGATCCGCATCGACCCGGACTTCCGCGAATTGCGCGCCGAACGCGTACATCGAATACCGATCCTTCTCCTCGCCAGGCTTCGCATCCCCGTGGGCCTCTAACACCGGCAGCGATTGCCGGGACATCAACTGCGCGAACGTCTCGCCCTTTGAGTCGTTGCCGCGCGCGTACAACTTGCCGTTATCGATCATTACATCCTGGGCACTTACTCCCGCCAGGGGAGATTGATTGTCACTGACCGCTGCTTGAATCAACTTCTCTCGCAACGCCCGCCCGGCGAGATATACCGCCGATCCAGTGCTGGCGGCCGTTTGCGATCCGCCGGAAACCGGAGTCTCCGGGTATTCCGTATCGCCCAGACGGAAAGTTACCTGATCGGGATGTGCCCCAATAGCGTCCGCCGCTATCTGAGTCATGATCGTGTAAGTGCCCGTCCCTAAGTCCTGAGTGCCGGCCTCGACCCAGATGGAGCCATCCTTATGTACCCGCGCCACGGCGTTCGATGCGCTACGCCGGGTCGGATAGACCGAACTTGCCATCCCCCACCCTATGAGCGAATCGCCGTCACGGGTCGCGCGCGGTTGCCGCGGCCGCTTACTCCAGCCAAACCGTTCCGCGCCGAGCCGATAACATTCCCGCAGCGACTTACTGGACCAAGGCCGGTTTTTCTCAGGATCTTCTTCCGCATAGTTCTTGAGACGGAACTCCAGCGGATCCATGTTTGCGGCGTACGCGAGTTCGTCAATGGCAATCTCGAGGATATTGGTACCCGGAGCCTCGCCGGGCGCCCTCATAAAAGATGGAGTACCGATATCCGACTTAATCAGGCGATGAGAAGTTGAGTTATTCGGGCACTTGTATAACATCCGCGCAGGTAAACTGGCAGACTCGACAAACTCGTCGAAAGTCGAAGTGTGGCAAACCGTGTCATGCCGTAAAGCCGTGAGCAACCCATCTTTGTCGACGCCTGCGGCAATCGTCTGCCGGGTCTGAGAGCGATGTCCGATCGGCCCGAACATCTGATTGCGAGAGAGAGCCAACTTAACCGGGCGATTTACCCGGCGGGCTGCCATCGCAGTTAGAACAACGTGAGACCAGGTGGGCCCCTTGCTTCCAAAGCCGCCGCCCAAGTACGGCGAGATTACATGCACGTTATCTGGATGTAAACCTAATAGGGTCGCCACCCGTTGTTTATCCCCGAAAATTCCCTGGGTCGCATCATATATCGTGAGTTTGTCTGGCCCATCCCACACCGCGATGGTCGCATGCGGCTCCATTGGATTATGCGTTTCAAACGGCGTTCCATAGACTTGTTGAATCTTGGTGGCGGCATTTTGAAGGCCGAGACTTACATCGCCTCGATTGCTTTGGGACGGGTCGCCTCCGCCGCCGGCTTTCTGCGGCATGTAGCTGGTGGAAAGACGCTGCTCCAGAGTTACCTCCGGCTTCGCTTCGGCATATCGGACCGCGACTAATCGCGCACCTTCGCACGCGCCTTCAAATGTTTCAGCGATTACAACACCAATTGGCTGGTGATCATAGCGGACCAGATTATCCTGCAGTAATTGCAATACACGGGTCGTCGGGCGCGAACTCTCTTGTCCCGCCGGCTTTTTAGGCAGCTTGGGCGTATTCATCGGGGTCATGATTGCCAGAACGCCTGGAACGCGCTCGGCTGCGCGTGTATCCATCGACAGAACTCGCCCCTTCGCAATCGTGCTCGAAATGATCACTCCATAAGCCGCATGAGGAATCTGATGTTCATAAGCATAGGTAGCTGCCCCTTGAACTTTTACTTTTCCATCGACGCGAGTTAGTGGTTGCCCGATCGAATTCGCCATAACTTCCTCTCTAACCCTATGCAGCGGCCTTGGACAACGCCCGAACGACGCTTCTGCGAGCGAGTTCCACTTTGAACGCATTTCCGGAGTAAGGCTTGGCTCCGCTCACCACTGCTTCTGCCGCTCGAAGATAAATCTCGTTGCCCGGCCGCTGTCCCACCATCAATCGCTCCGCCTCTGGGATTCTCCACGGCTTATGCGCAACTCCGCCCAAAGCCAGGCGAACATCTCGAATCGTTCCGCCGGGATCCAGTTCCATCAAGGCTGCGACCGAAACCAGCGCGAAAGCGTAAGAGTTCCGGTCGCGAACCTTAAGATAATAGGAACGGGCCGCGAAGTTATTCGGCGGCAGATCGATACTCGTAATCAGCTCGTCCGTTTGTAAATTGGTATCGGTCTGGGGCGTGTCGCCCGGCAGCCTGTGGAAGTCGGCGAATGCAATCTTACGCTCACCGCGCGGACCCCGGACGTTTACAACAGCCTGAAGCGCCGCGAGTGCCACGCACATATCGCTCGGATTCACCGCAATGCAGTGTTCGCTCGCGCCAAGGATTGCGTGAATCCGATTGACGCCTTCCTTTGCGGCGCATCCGCTTCCGGGAACGCGCTTATTGCACTCCTTGTACGATGGATCGTAGAAATAGTAGCATCGCGTGCGCTGCATCAGATTGCCGCCCATGGTGGCCATGTTTCGAAGCTGCGGAGATGCCCCCGCAAGAATGGCTTGAGACAGAATTGGGTAGCGCTGCCGGATAAGAGTATGGTTGGCCGCCGCAGTGTTACGCACCATCGCCCCGATCCTCACGCCACCTTCGAGTTCCACGATGGTATTCAGCGGCAGAGGATTAATATCCACGAGCTGGGCCGGTAGCGTCACCCCCATCTTCATCAAGTCGATCAGGTTGGTGCCGCCGCCCAGGTAGACGGATTGAGGCATTTTTCCGATTGCATCGACTGCATCCTGCTCGCTTGTGGCTCGAGTGTAAACGAATGGCCTCACGATCGCCTCCTTTGGTCCACCGCGCGCACAGCGTCCACTATGTTGGGATATGCTCCGCAACGGCAGATATTACCGCTCATTCGTTCACGTATTTCTTCGTCGCTTAGATGTATCGGACCGACTGTACGCAGATTGGCAGTCACAACGCTTGGAACACCTGCGTGCGCTTCGTCCAGCATCGCGACCGCGGAGCAGATCTGGCCGGGTGTGCAGTAACCGCATTGAAACCCGTCATGTTCCAGGAACGCCGCTTGCATGGGGTGCAGATCCGGTCCTTGTGACAATCCTTCGATTGTTGTGACGCGATCGCCCTGATGCATTACGGCCAGCGAAAGACATGAGTTGATCCGTTGGCCATTCACCAGTACGGTACATGCGCCGCACTGCCCGTGATCGCAGCCTTTCTTTGTGCCTGTGAGATGCAGATTCTCGCGTAGAGCATCAAGCAGCGTGGTGCGAGTGTCCAGCGCAAGCCTGTGTTCTTGCCCGTTGATCGTGATCGTACAAGGCACGGTGTGAACGGGTTCCGCAACATCAAACGCTGCTGCGGGCAGCCCAGCCGCGACGCTAGTCACCACAACCGCCCCTACGAACTCCCGCCGCGTTAATCCCGATGAAGGATCAAGATCCTGATCATCGCCTTCCTTTTCCATATAAATCACCTGCTTTTATGCGCACAGTGCAACTTGTCTTGAATAGTCCCGCGGCTCGAGAATGGAGCCTTGCCGCTCATGAATCGGGCCCTCGCTGTCTCGCAGCATTCCGCCGTCGCGATGCGAGAGCACGGCCTGGATTTCAGCCACTATCGAAAGAGCGATGGATTCAGGAGTATCGCCCCCGATATCAAGCCCAACGGGGGCATGTAAGAAATGAGGCGCGGCTTTCACGCCAAGATCCCCGAGGATCTTCTGAGTTCGCAACCTTGGCCCCAACATTCCGGCGTATCTTACCGGATGCTTCAGTACACCCCGCACAACTTCGCGATCGGCATCGTAATTATGATTCATGATTACGACCACCGATTCGCCGCCTAGGGTTATTCCGGCCAACGGATCATTAACACGAGTCAGGATTACATTGTCGGCTTCCGGGAATCGATAGGCTTGGGCGTATGAAGGCCGGGTATCGGCCACTGTGACATGCCAGCCTAACTCCTTTGCCATGCGCACGAGTGGAACGGCGTCGTGTCCAGCACCGAAAATGAACAATGGAACGGGCGGAGCAATTACTTCAACAAAGACCTCGACAGTTCCCAAACTGTGGGGAATCGTAAGCACGCGCGATCTCATTTCGATGAGCGCCGCATCGGACTCGGCTTCGGTCCAATCCCGCACCATCATGTCGTTGATGCTTCCGTCTGCGACGCCGTTAGGCCACAAAAACCAACGATCGCCTACCAAAGCCACTTCGGGCGATGGAGACGAAATTACTGTCGATATAACAGCGGGTTTGCGTTCGGCGCGGCAGAGCCGCAAGAACGCTATCGCACGATTTGAGGCAAGGTTTCCCAACCTTTCAAGGAGCACGCGAACCACGCCATTGCAGCCAAGACCAAATTCCCAAACAGCATCATCGCCGGCCGTCGTGTCGTAAGTGCGTACGACGGGTGTTCCCGTTTCGGTCCACCACCATGACTTCTTCGCCACGTCCGCTTCGAGGCATCCTCCGCTGATAGTGCCCGCACGCCGGCCATTCGAGGTGATTAACATTCGCGCGCCGGGTAGCCGATACGCGGAACCTCTGACATCGACGACCGTTGCCAACACTGCCTGGCCGTTACATTTCTCCGTATCCGTCCAGAGTGTTAGTATTTCATCCAATTCGCGCATTTTTTTCTTGTAAGATCCGCATCTGCAAACTAGATACCGATGAGCGGCAGATCACAAGATGAGAAAGAGGGACTAATGGCCGGGCAGTTGCTATGCGGATGATATGAGCGCTCACCATAGCGTAATGCGAGAACCCGCGTCTAGATTGCCGGCATCGGCTAAATCGCCACGCAAGATTCAAATACCCTCCGATGTCCCTTCCGCGGAACTCGATGTCGACGGCGGAACGGTGACGCTGACCAATCTGAACAAACCTTTTTGGCCCGAAGATAATCTGACGAAACGCGATTTGCTTCAATATTATGCGGACATTTCGCCTTTTCTCTTACCTCACCTTGTAAACCGTGCCATGGTAATGAAACGCTACCCGGACGGCGCATATGGCAAGTTCTTCTTTCAAAAGCGAGCACCCGACCCTCGCCCGCAATGGATTCCGATTTGTGAGATTCTGCATCCTTCGGCGAATCTGGTGGATTTTCCAGTTATTCAGAATCTAGCGGGACTGCTATGGGTCGTTAATCTCGGTTGCATCGATCTCAATCCTTGGTACGCGCGCTGCGATGACGTAGATCGTCCGGATTATCTTCACTTCGATCTTGATCCCACTCCGGGCGCGGAATTCAAACAGGTACTGGAAGCAACACTTGTGGTTCGCGATGCGTTAGCCCAACTGAAGATTCCCGAGCTATCCAAAAACAACGGGATCGCGCGGCATTCATGTTTATATTCCGATCGTGCGCGGACCGCTGCAAAAAGAGGTCTGGACGTTCGCCAAATCTCTGGCGAAAGAACTGGAGAGCCGGCATCCGGAAATCATTACTGCGGAGTACCGGGTTGCAAAACGGCCAGAGCGCCGCGTGCTCGTCGACTACAACCAGAACGCCTGGGGCCGCACGCTTGCGTCGGTCTACTCCGTACGACCGAAGCCGCACGCGACAGTGTCCGCGCCAGTGACATGGGAAGAAGTCGAACAGGGAATCCGAATTGAGGATTTTCGCCTTACCAACATGCCTGATCGCTTAAAGAGACTAGGCGATCTCTATCGCCCGTTACTGCTCCAGAAAAACCGCGTCAAGCTGGAGCGGCTCCTATGAAGCTACCTATCTCTCCACCCTTTGCGCCAATGGAAGCGAAAATTGCGAGTGACATTCCTATAGGAGAAAACTGGGAGTACGAACCAAAGTGGGATGGATTCCGTTGCCTCGCGTTCCGTAGTGATAACGAAGTAGAGCTACAGTCCAAAGCAGGACAAACTCTTACGCGATACTTCCCTGAGATTGTCGCGGCATTGGAGGAAGTGAAAGCCAGGAAATTCGTCATCGATGGAGAGTTGATTGTTCCCGTGAAAGGACATCTTTCCTTCGACGATCTATTGCAGCGAATTCATCCTGCCGCCAGCCGCGTTACGCTGCTCTCGCACACTCATCCGGCTCAATTGGTGGTATTCGATCTACTGGTGAATGAGAAGGGCGCGTCGCTCGTTGACCAGAATCTTGAAGAACGCCGCCGTGAGTTGGAAGTGTTTCACGCGGAATATCTAGCGTCGAACACAAGCATCGTACTATCGCGCGCTACCCGGAATCCCGAGGTCGCAAAAGGCTGGCTTGAAAAACTTCGCGGCCAGTTGGACGGTATTGTCGCTAAGCGAATCGATCAGCCGTACATGTCCGGCGAACGAGCAATGCAGAAGATTAAAACTCTGCGCTCCGCCGATTGCGTAATTGGGGGATTTCGCTACGCCTCCGCGGGACACGTGGTCGGCTCTCTGCTCCTCGGCCTTTATGATGATGCCGGACTGCTCAACCACGTCGGCTTCACGTCATCGATCCCAGTGGCAGAGCGCAAAACGATCACACGGAAACTGGAATCTCTCATCGAGCCGCCCGGATTTACCGGTCAAGCTCCTGGCGGTCCGAGTCGCTGGAGCACGGAGCGATCCGCTGAGTGGAAGCCTCTCAAACCAGAGCTTGTGGTAGAGGTTCGATACGATCACTTCACCGGCGCGCGTTTTCGCCATGGGACGAAACTGCTGAGATGGCGTCCAGACAAACTGCCGCGTCAATGCACGATGAAACAGGTGGAATTTGAGAGCCATGTACCGCTTAGGCAGTTACTGGCGAGCTGATTTGACGCCCTCCTTGGCCAAGCTTGAGCTTTTTCCCGCACCTGCTTCAAGTCCGCGACAAAGTTGTCATATTCAAGATGCCGCTGCTCGTCATCGGGAGCGCGAAGGATCGCGGAAGGGTGAACGGTCGATGTCGCATATCGCGCCCAGGGGTGCTCCACAAATTGACCACGCTGCCTGGTGACCCGATAGGTTGCGCCAAAGACAGACTGAGCCGCGGTTGCGCCAAGGCATACGATAATTTCGGGCCGGACCACCGCGATCTCGGCCTCGAGCCATGGCTTGCAGGCCTTAATCTCGAGTCCACTGGGCTTCTTGTGGATGCGGCGTTTTCCTCGCTCTTCGAATTTGAAATGCTTTACTGCGTTCGTGACGTATGTAGATGAGCGATCGATTCCGGCATCTACCAGTGCCCGATCCAGCAACCGGCCCGCCGGACCGACGAATGGACGGCCGACCCGGTCTTCTTCATCGCCCGGTTGTTCGCCAATCATCAGAATGGATGCGGATTTCGCTCCCTCACCTAAAACGGCCTGTGTGGCGTACCGGTAAAGATCGCAACCACGACAACCTTGCACCGCTTCTTTCAGCAGCGGTAGTGTAGGAGACTCGGGAATAAAGGGGGCCGCTGTTAGCACGGTGCGCCGACCGGCCGGAGTCTCTACCCTATCTGTTTGTCTGGACATTCTGCGCACCGGTTTGCTTCAAAATCTCGTTCGCAATGTCCGCGGTTTCTGGACTGTCGCATTGCACTGTAACCACGATTTTGCCGTTCCCGTCGGCCGGAGTGGAAAAAACCTCCGTAACGGTTTGCATCCGCGTACCTTGAAGAGCGATCGGCAAACCTATTACGTCTTCTAACGGTGCGGTCGCGGTCGGTTCCTCCAACGTCTCTTGCCGTGTAATGGGCATCTCCGTAGCCGCACGAATAGACGGTTGAAACCCCTCTTGGATTAACTGATGGATGGCAGTGTCAGCCTGCTGCGAACTGTCGTAGACTCCCGACACAGCAATGCTTACCACTTCAAAGCTGGTTCCGTCCTTCTTAATCACGCGTGTTGCGAAGCAATCGATAGACCGTCTCGACAAAGTATCGTAGTCAATCACACAGCCGAGTTTATCGATTGTCCTGTTTACGACACACTCAGCCCTACCTTCCATTCTACGTTGGTTAATGTGCCGCCATCTATGTTGCGATTCATGTTCGCTACGGGGATCGAGAATAGTTATCCGACAATTGAGTGGGAAGGGAAGAAGATACGCCAGGATGAACTCGCGAAAACCAAACATTACGAGCGCTGGCGTGACGATTTCCGCCTCCTGAAAGAGTTGGGAATTGAGTATCTCCGCTACGGGCCGCCTTATTTTTCGGCTCACACAGGGCCGGATAAGTACGACTGGAGCTTTACCGACGAGACTTTTAACGCACTCCGGGCCCAGCAAGTTGAACTGATCGTGGATCTCTGCCACTTCGGGGTTCCGGACTGGATTGGAGATTTTCAGAATCCCGATTTGCCGATGCTGTTTGTGCAATACGCCGAGGCATTCGCCAGGCGTTTTCCGTGGGTGCGGTTCTATACGCCAGTGAACGAAATCTTCATCGCCGCTACCTTTTCGGCGCAATTCGGGTGGTGGAATGAGCGATTGCAGAGCGACAGAGCTTTTGTCAACGCGCTGAAAAATCTATGTCTGGCGAATGTGAAGGCCATGCACGCGATCCTCGCGATCAATCCGAACGCCGTTTTCATACAGAGCGAATCCTCCCAGTATTTTCACCCGGACAGGCCGGATAGCGAAGACGCGGCCCGCCGTTATAATGAGAAGCGTTTCCTCTCGCTGGACCTCTCTTACGGGCATCACGTCAACGCCACTATATACGAGTACTTACTCGATAACGGCATGACGCGCGATGAATATCACTGGTTCCTGCAACACCACGTGCGCTCGCGGTGCATCATGGGAAACGATTACTACAACACGAACGAGAATCTGGTGCATGCCGATGGTGGTATATCGCTGGCCGGAGAGATCTTCGGTTACTATCCGATTACCCATCAGTACTTCTCTCGTTACAGTCTGCCTGTCATGCATACGGAAACTAACTTCGCCGAACCGGGTGCGGTAAATTGGCTCTACAAAGAGTGGGCGAATGTTCACCAACTGAAAAAGGATGGGGTCCCTATAGTCGGCTTTACCTGGTACAGTTTGCAGGATCAGGTAGACTGGGACACCGCGCTTCGTGAAAATAACGGTCGCGTCAATGCGCTGGGACTCTGTGATCTGGGCCGGAATATCCGTCCGGTAGGCCGCGCTTATAAAAAACTGATCGAGCAATGGCAGCGAGCGCTGCCGTATGAAAGCAGCGTTCTCGGACTGTGTCTGTAAGGCGTTCACTATCATACGGATCGAATTTGCAACGCCGAAACCGGATGTCGCGTGAATCGGTCGCCACTTACAAGGGGATGCCGGCATGAGCTCACGTAACGGATCAGTCTTGATAGGTATTGTCGCGGGAGCTGCTGGCGGGTCGACGGCTTCCTAGGCGATAAATAATTCCAATCTATGTGGAAGATGCCACTTTAAAGAGGGCCGGTGCTATCTCGAAACATGTCTTTCATGATGAACTTACCTGATGGGAAAAATAGCGGGCTGGTTCAGTGGTTCATTAGCATTCGGAACCCCCGTCGGAGCTTTATATGGTGTGCTCGCCACAACCCTTGCGCAGACCTGAGTCGAGCTTGAAGACACATGTAAGCTCGCGTCTGAAGGCGCTTGCCTCTCGCATCTCGTGTACGGTCTCACAAGGGACCTGACCATGCAAGCCATCCGCGGGTAACGGTTCACGAATCGCAAATTAATGGACGTAACTTATATGAATAATTCACCAAACAAACCTTTCGCCGTAGTCACCGGCGCATCGAGCGGTATCGGCTACGAACTTGCGCGCCAGTTCGCACAAAATGGGTTCGATCTCCTCGTGACCGCCGAAGATGGCGGCCTTGAGGAAGCCGGGCGGAAACTCGAGAGCCTGGGAGCCAATGTGCAGCGCGTTCAGGCCGATCTCGCCAACTACGACGGCGTCGAGAAACTATACAGCGAAATAAAGTCTACGGGTCGGCCGGTGGATGCTATCGCCTTGAACGCGGGCGTAGGAGTCGGCGGCGATTTCGCCCGCCAGACTGAACTGCAATCGGAACTCAACCTTATCAATCTAAACGTTACGTCGTCGGTTCATCTGGCCAAACGAGTGGTGAAAGACATGGTTGATCGTCATCAGGGGAGAGTCCTGTTTACTTCTTCGATAGCCGCCGTCATGCCCGCTCCGTTTGAGGCTGTCTATGGGGCGTCGAAGGCTTTCCTCCTCTCTTTCTCAGAGGCATTGCGCGATGAACTGAAGGATACAGGAGTCACGGTCACCGCACTGATGCCGGGCGCGACCGAAACCAACTTCTTCCATCGTGCCGGTATGGACAACACGAAAGTAGCAGCGAGCGAAAAAGACGACCCGGCCCAGGTTGCGCGGGAAGGTTTCGAGGCATTAATGGCAGGCAAAGATAAGGTCGTCGCAGGCGCAATGAAGAACAAGCTTATGGGCACCGTTGGCGATATGCTGCCGGAATCCGTGAAGGCGGAGTTCCATAGGAAGCAAGCGGAACCGGGGTCTGCAAAGCACTAACTCATGTTCATTTTACCGGGCCGTACTCGGCATAAACTTGGGCGGCCCGGCTTACTGATAGCTTTCGTTCATAGGCCGTCCACCTGCTAGCGATCTTCCAAAAGCTTGGTACAACAATGCCTGACAATGCCGGTATACCGACTCGCCAGTTTGGGAAGCACAAAGTAAATATTTCCGCTTTGGGATTTGGCGGTCACCATCTCGGCGACGCCGTAGACGAACCCACGGCGATCAAGCTTGTCCAAGAAGCAGTCGATGGCGGGGTGACTTTTTTTGATAATTGTTGGGAATATCACCGGGGCAAAAGCGAAATCTGGCTGGGGAAAGGGCTCAAGGGACGGCGCGACCGTGTCTTCCTGATGACTAAAGTATGCACCCATGGCCGCGATAAAGACCTAGCCCTGCGCATGTTGGAAGACTCCCTGAACCGCCTGCAAACCGATCATCTCGATCTCTGGCAGGTTCATGGCGTATCGTTCGAGAACGACCCCGACCTCTTCATCCGGCCAGGAGGCGCGGCGGAAGCGCTTCAGCAAGCAAAGAAGGAGGGCAAAGTTCGATTTCTAGGTTTCACGGGTCACAAAGATCCCGACATTCATTTGAAGATGCTTGCGACGGGATTTCCCTTTGATTCCGTACAGATGCCCTTGAACGCATTTGACGGAAATTTTCGCAGCTTCGAACAGAAGGTTCTTCCGGAATTGAATCGCCGCGGAATCGCCGCTATCGGTATGAAGCCGCTTTGCGGTCACGGCGATGCTATTAAGCACGGCGAACTCACTGCCGAGGAAAGCCTTCGTTATGCGATGAGCCTTCCGGTGGCGACGACGATCACAGGCATCGATAAACCGGAAGTTCTCCGCCAGAATCTACAAATCGCGCAGAATTTCAAGCCTTTCAGTCAAGCGGAAATGCAGGCGTTGCGCGACCGCGTGAGGCAGTATTCCGGAGATGGGCGCTTTGAGCTTTACAAAGTTTCGTTGAAGTTCGATAACCCGGAAGCTCGCATCGCGCACCAATTTCCTCTTGACGATCAATCGGCTGAAGTCAAAGAGATGATGAAATCGAGCGAAAATACCGGTCATCCATTTCCCAAACTGGATCAGTAGGTCAAAATGGACGAAATAACAAGAAGGCGATTTTTAGCAGCCACGGGCACGTTGGTCGCGGCGGGAGGGAGTTCGATAATGGCACAAAGTCCTGGCAACGGGATTCCTAAGCGTCCATTGGGAAAAACTGGCGTACAGGTTTCAGCGCTCGGTGTCGGCGGCTATCATCTTGGTTCCGCCAAAGACCAGGCCGAGTGCCGTCAGATCGTGGATACGGCATTGGAGGCCGGCATCAACTTTTTTGATAATGCCTGGGAGTATCACAACGGCACTAGCGAGGAGTGGTTGGGAGCGGCCTTGAAAGGGAAGCGCGACCAGGCGATCCTGATGACGAAGGTATGCACACACGGCAGGGATAAACAGACCGCCATGCAAATGCTGGAGGAGTCGCTCAAGAGATTGGGCACCGACCACCTCGATGTCTGGCAGATCCATGAAGTGATCTACGACAATGACCCCGACCTGATCTTCAAACCGAATGGTGCGGCCGAGGCTCTGGCTCTCGCGAAGCAACAGGGAAAGGTCCGTTTCGTGGGATTCACCGGACACAAAGATCCCGCCATACACCTCAAGGTTCTATCGCATGACTTCCCGTTCGACACGATTCAGATGCCGCTTAACTGCCTGGATTCCGGTTTTCGCAGCTTCGAGCAGCATGTCCTGCCCGAAGCGATCCGCCGCGGGATCGCTCCACTCGGCATGAAGAGTATGGGCGGCAGCGGGGAAATCGTAAGACATGGAGCGGTTACGGCGGAAGAAGCCCTGCGCTACGCGATGAGCTTGCCGGTAGCAGTGACGATTAGCGGTATGGAATCCCCCAGTGTTTTGCATCAGAATCTGGAAGTTGCCAGGGGATTTCAACCGATGTCGGCGGCGGATATGCAGCACTTGCGCGATCGCTGCCGTTATTACTCGTCGGATGGGCGTTTCGAGCTTTTCAAAACCACCAAGAAGTACGATGGCGATTTAGGCCGCCAGCAACACGGCTATCCGAGCACCGACGAACTACCACTCTGACGCAAGAGTGCGCCGCGGTTTTTGAACAGGCACAATAGTTCAAGGAGATTGTCCATGAACCGCCTGCTCTGCTCGTTAGTCCTCGCACTTTGCGCCGCTTCAAGTTTTGCCGCAACACCGCTCTATCGCACGTCTTTCGAAATTCCTGCGCCAGGCTGGACCGCCATACGTGGATCCGCCTTCACGGATTCCAGCGTCCTTCACGACGGAAAGAAGTCTCTCCGCATTGAAACCGGCTCCTCAAGCGACGCCTGCATCCAGTTTGCGCCTCTCTCCCTCACGCTCGGGAAGCGCTATGAACTCAGCGGCTGGGCGCGCACAGAACATCTCGCGGTCCGCGATCTCGATCGTTCCCCTATCGCAATAGGTGCATCGTTGACAATGGCGTCGATGCCCTTCGATGTCCACTCCGCCGCGCTGGGCGGCACTACCGATTGGACTCGCCTGTCGCTCAAATTCATCGCCAGCCGAACCACCGACCAGATCCTTCTCACCGCCGGGAATGGCGGCGCATTCCAGGGTAAGGCGTGGTTCGAAGGCATCTCGCTAGACGAAATTTCAGCGAACGACGAATGGCCCGTTCGCGAGGCGGTACAGACCTTCGGCCCTGCGTATCGGTATCCAGCGGCGGGCTGGATCTATCTTCATATCGAGGGCAAGCCTTACGAACGCGGCTACCAGCATGGCCACCTGATGGCTCGCGAGATTCCCGAATACCTCGCGCGCTGCGCGGATGACCTCGGAGGCCAGAACGCGTGGTCACAATACCGCCTGATGGCCGATGCCGTGTTCCTTCGCGGCTTCGACCAGGAGATTCTCGAAGAGATGCGCGGTATCGCCGATGGCGCGTCGACGCCGGGGCCAAATGGAAAAACCAACGCATAGACCTTGTCGACATCGTGGTGGCCAATGCCACGGTCGAAATGGGTGAGCTGAATGGCGCGATGCGCATGACGCCGACGGGACTCGAAGGCCTGACTTTCGACAAGCCGCCGTACGCCGGCAAAAAGCATGACGCGCCCACCGACCACTGCAGCGCGTTCGCCGCGACCGGACCCGCAACGCGCGACGGCAAGATGATTATCGGCCACGTCACCTGGTGGCCGCTGACGCTGGCCGAGCAGACGAACGTGATGCTCGACATCAACCCGAGAAAGGCCATCGGATGCTGATCCAGAGCTATCCCGGCGGCATCGAGAGCGGCACTGACTGGTATCAGAACGATGCCGGCGTGGTCCTGACCGAGACTACCATCCGCCAGACTCCGTTCAACGCGCAAGGTACGCCGGTCGCCTTTCGAGCACGCATGGCGATCCAATACGGCGGGAATATCGACGAAGTGGTATCGCAACTGGCACCCGCAACAACGGCCTTTATACCAATGAGTGGATAATCGGCGATGCCAAGAACAATGAGATTGCGATGTACGAGTTGGGAACCAATCACACCAAGCTGTGGCGCAGTTCGAAGAATGAGTGGTTCGGCGGTACTCCCGGCTTCTATTGGGGCAACAACAATGCCAAGGACTTGACGTGTCAAGCTGGAGTACCAGCCCGATCCTAATGGCGCGCCGGATTACATTCCTTTTGTTCCCGCGATTCGCGATCTGGCGTGGCAGGATCTCTACAAGAAGTATCACGGCCAGATTGACGAGCAGTTTGCTTTTCTCGCGTTCCGATCGGCGCCGTTAGTATCGAGGTCCACGATGGACGCGAAAGTAGCCACTGCGGACATGGCTTCGCATCTCATGCTGTGGGGCGAGATCGGCCGGCCGAATCAGCGTGAATGGTTGCCGCAGCATAACGACTTCGCCAAGAACGACGGCTTATATCCGTCCGGATATTACCTGTTCCGCGGCGATCCACCGGCAGGCGTGAGAGCGGCGCTTCAATCTCCGCAAGCCGAAACGAATTCTAACCCTGATACAAAGGCAAGCGATACAAAGGCAAGCGCGAAGCGGGTCTCCTACAAGGATCGCGTGTGGAAAGGCTGGGTCCTACCTGCCTCCGAAGCGGACACCTGGTTCGTAGCCGGCTCGGCGAGGTATTACGAGGAACTGCAGTCCGAAGATCTCGAAAAATCAATGGATGCCGTCCGCGCGCGATACCGTCGATTGAAACTTGAGCCGGAGAATGCAGCTACTCGCGTTCGCATCGAGGAGAACAAGGGCGTTCTCTTCCTTGATTCACTACGGCGCAAAATCGGCGATGATGCTTTTTTCAAGCTGATGAACGATTTCTTCAGAGCAAACACTACGAAGACTGTGACCGCTCAGGCGTTCCTCGATAAGGCTGGCGTCACATTCACTGAGCCAGATCCGGGACGCGGCGCGGTCTATCTAACATCCGACATTGGTCAGCGGCTGTCTTCGGCAGTCCTGGTGTACGGCACGTTGCGGGAAGCAGGCGCTAACCGCTATGCCGCCGAGTGCCTGCAGCGCGATTTCTTGAACAGTTATGAGAGCCAGATTCCGATCTACAAGGATTTCGAAGCTACCGATGACGTGCTGCGGCACCACAACATCATCTTCGTCGGCCGGCCCGAGTCCAACTCCGCTCTTGCAGCTTGGGCTGGGAAGCTCAATATCGATTCGACCGGAGCCAGCTTCCGGATCGCAGGAAACGTTTATGCATCCGAACGAGAGGCATTCTTGTTAGCCGCTCAGAGTCCGCTAGACCCAGCTCGCATGGTTCTGGTCGTGGCGGGTAATGACGCGCTGCGCACGGTCAAACTGGCGAAATCGGTTGGCGACCGCAGTCAGTCTGCTGAGTACGTCGTGCTGGATGACGGGCGGCCAGTAAAGTCCGGATTTCTGGGAATGCACAATTGAGACGAACGGCGCGCCTTGCGCACGCAGCCTTTTTTCCGAAAAATCGCCGGCGGCTTCGTTATCTAGGATAGGGACATCGATACGAGAGCGAGAACCATTCCCATAATGCGGCGCCTGGCCACCGTGCTCGGCGTGGAGATCGACCTTCCGTCCGCCAGGGAAACCGATTCGCCGGATAGCCGCGAGGCCGTGCGCGCCCATACTGTAAGCCTGTTTCGCGAAGTCCGGGAGCCGCTCGGCCGTTATCTGGCGAGCCTGGGAGTCAACCCGTCCGAGATCGATGAAGTGATTCAGGAATCGTTTCTTCGGCTGCACCGCCATCTCTGTGCGGGCGCCCCTGGACAGAATTTGCAGGGGTGGGTCTTTCGGGTGGCGCAGAATCTGGTGCGCGACCGCCGCCGCGGCTGGCACGGGCGCAACGTTGGCCAGATTGAGGATTACCCGGAGGCAGCGCTCGCTAGCACGTCGGATGCAACGCCAGAGGAACGCGTTCTGCATCTCGAAAAAGTGG
Source organism: Terriglobia bacterium (assembly GCA_963767545.1). Lineage (GTDB taxonomy): Bacteria > Acidobacteriota > Terriglobia > Bryobacterales > Bryobacteraceae > CAVVFX01. Next base: position 59,458 of record CAVYEV010000013.1, on the reverse strand, counting down.
AGCGCCTGCGTCTGGCCATGCGCGCCCTGCCGGACCGGCAGCGGCAATGTCTTCATCTTCGCGCTGAGGGCTTGCGGTACCGCGAGATTGCACAGGCGCTTGGTATTAGCGTAACCACGGTCGCGGATCTGATCCGCGAAGCGTTGGCTCAGTTGGGAAGGAGTGTCTGATGTTGACCGATCATGTGCCGGATAGGGAACTACTGCTGGCCTTTGATGGCGAGCTTTCGCCTGATGGAATCGCAGCCGTTCGCGCGCATACGAAAGAATGCCCCTCTTGTGAATCCAGATGGATTCACCTTACAGCCCTCAGCGGCGAACTCGTGGCGGCGCGCCCGGCAGTCTCTCTGCAGCCCGAGGAAACGGCCGTGCGATCGTTCCGGGCGCGCCTCGAAGATGTGGAGAGTACGACTGGCTGGCTATCACGGTCGCGAGTCTTTTCAAAGATGTTGAAGAGTACCGCTTTCGCCAATAGTCTCGCCGCCGTGGCCGCGGCTTGTGCGTGCATTTTATTGCTGCCATCAGTGCGAATGGCGAATCGGGCAGCCGATCATCCGGCGGCGCGATCCAACCCGGTTTACGATTTCGAACAAACGGTGCCTCAAGGATACCTGAGCTTACCGTTTGCCGATCCGGCTTTGCCGCTCGATGACGCTACGGTATTGCCGGTGGAGTTATCCGCCGAGGACCTGGAGCTATTAGGAATCCCCTCCACCGAAGTCCCCGCCGGAAGCGATATTCAGGCCGAGCTTCTTCTCGGAGTAGACGGATGGCCGCGAGCCATCAGAATTGTCGATCAGTACTAATCAAAAGCAAAGGAAATGAAAGCTATGTACAAGACTTTATTTATCGGCTCCTCGCTGCTGTTCGCCGCAGTTGCGGCAATGGGCCAGGCTCCCGGTGGTCCTCCGCCTCATCCGCATGGACCGATGGGTCCGCCCGAGATGCACGGCCCTGGCGGCCCGCCTCCGGACGGCTTCATCGGAGCCATTGAAGGCCGGACCACGACTGGCGCTCCTTTCTCAGCGCAGGTGGTCAGCACGTCCACCCAAACTCTCGCGGATGGTAGCCATATAATGCGAACCATCAACGCGTCGTTAGCCCGTGATGGCCAGGGACGCACCTATCGCCAACAGACTGCTGGATCTGCATGGCTCTTCGTCAGCCGATAGTAAGCAAACGTTCGTTTTCGTCCGCGATCCCGTGGCTCGAACCTCTCACGTCATATCGCCCGACAGCAAGAGCGTGGTCACTTCCCACATGCCTCCCCAGCATGAGCGCGGACCGCGCGGCACCGGCGCAACTGCCGAGACTCGTCCGCTGCATGAGACCCGGAGCCGAGGCCCATCATAATAACGAGACGGTCGAGACGCTGGCGCCTCAGATGGTGGAAGGCGTATGGGCGGAAGGCACCCGCATCACCCGTACCATTCCTGCCGGCAGCATCGGCAACGAAAAGGAACTCAAGGTCGTCTCCGAGACTTGGTATTCGAAGGATCTCCAGACGGTTGTGATGAGCAAGCACAGTGATCCTCGCACCGGCGAAAGCACCTTCCGCATGACTAATATCCAGCGCGCGGAGCCGGATGCGAGCCTCTTCCAGGTTCCCGCCGGATACAAAGTTACTGAAGGTGGCCGCCGCCGGTTCTAAACGGTTACGGTGTACATCTCTCGAATCAGGAAACAGGGCCGGCGGCATCGCCGGCCTTTCGCGCGTCCAAAGACAACATCAAAGTCACATCGCAGCATTTTCCGCGATGGCCCACTCGCCTGCTTTTCTAATAGGCGACGGATCGCTCAACACGATTGGTCGTCGATCTGGTGAATCGGAAGGCGTTGCCTCCCGTTGACCTTGGAACATTGCGCGGCGCGGACGGCCTTGTCTTTACCGGCGGCAAATTCAGATACACGTTCCGGAATCGACGAAGATAAGACAACCCGGACGAAATGACCCAGTCTTTGATGGAGACAGCATAGCGCCCGCCCCAACTCTACCGGATCGTAACGTTTACCGGATTCGCCGAGATCCCGTTCACTCTCACCTGAATTGTTACCTTACCGGCGCCCACAAGCGCCGGCGGAATCTGGAAATTGAGCTGATCCAAGCCAGGATACTGGCTTTGCGGACCCGCATACTGCGCCGGACTGTACTGGCCCCCGATCAAGATATTCACGTCGTCAAGTGAATTCCTGTAACGCATCCCCGTTCCATAAAGCGTCAAAATCACTTGATCGGTCTTCAATCCCATATCGATCGGTAAAGGCATCGCATTCCCTGTCGTGGGATCCGTGTAGCTCACATTGAAACCGTATTGGTAAGGCCCCTGAACATGTACCCCGTTCGCCGCGGCAAGTCCACCGTTGTTCACCGTAAACAGCCCGGGGGCCGCGCTCGCAACAGTTACTTGCGTTGTAGTAACGCCGTTCGGCGCAGTCACCGCTACTGTCGCCCGTCCCAAGGCCGTAGCGGTCGGAACCAAGTAGTTGATCTGCGTGGGCGATACAAAGTAAAGGGGCGCCTGTTGAATCGTTCCTTTACTGTCCTTGATGGTCACAGTCGTGTTCGCCAAAGTGGTGGGCAGTGTTGCGGCATCGCCCGCCGGGGATGCTGTTCCAGTGGTCAGGTTACCGCCGAACGCCGCCACGATTGAATCCGGAGCAATCGCGCCCGGCGTAAAGCCGGCCGCCGAAGTGTTCGTCATGGCCGGGGGCGCGGTTAGGAAATTCAGATGATTCGCCAGAACCGTCACAGCGCCCAATGCCGGAGCCTCCGCCGGAGAGTACGCGATTGCGAGGTCTGGTTTGCCGTCGCCGTTCCAATCCCCCACGACGATCGCGCGTGGGCCGTTGCCGCCATTGAAATAGATTGGCGGCTGAAAGGTGCCATCGCCATTTCCTTTTAAGTAACTCGTGCCTGCATCGGCACAGCAGTCTCCCACCACGATATCTGGATTACCGTCGCCATCGAGGTCCAGCACTGCAACTGCGTTCGGGATTTCTCCGGCAGGTAACGGAATGTTGAACGGCGGTTGAAAGGTCCCGTCGCCCTTGCCCAAAAGTACCGAGATCTGATTAGTAGACGCGGTCACCCCGGTCGCGACCACCAGATCGGGCTTTCCGTCGCCATTCACATCGGCCACGGCAAGAGCCTTCGGATTCAGTCCGGCTGCAACATTAATGGCGTTCGGGAACGATCCCGTACCGTTTCCTAGCAGGACGGTAATGCCACCCGCATCGCTAGGCGATCCCGCGTTGAGAACAGCCAGATCGATCCGGTGATCGTTGTTGAAATCCGCTGCAATCGCCGTCCTTGGATTCGATCCTACGGCTATAGGAACCGCGGGCCGGAACGTTCCGTCGCCATTGCCCTGCATTACCCCCAACCCGCCGTTGAACGGACCTGCGATATCGGGTATACCGTCCTGATTGAAATCAGCGACTACTGATGGCGTGATGTTGCTATATTGCCCGCCTTGCTGGAATGTCCCGTTACCCTGACCCATCAAAATCGTCAACTGCGCTCCGGAAATCGCCAGGTCGAGACGCCCGTCTTTGTTGAAATCGCCTACCGCAACGAAATCCGTTCGGCCCGCGAAAGGAATGGCCACGGGATTTTGAAACTGTCCGTTACCCATGCCCGTTAGCAGGGATAGCGTGGAAGTTGTTGTACTCGATCCAGTAACTATGAAGTCCAGCTTGCTGTCATTGTTGAAATCCCCGACGGCAATCGACGTTACTCCATTAGCGCCCGGATATACAGGCGGCGCAACCAGCGTCCCGTCGCCCCTCCCAAGCAGAAGAACCGGAGATCCCGAATCGGTGTCCGCGAGCAACAGGTCGAGATTGCCATCGCCGTCAAAGTCGTTCATGGAGAACGAAGCCGAGAGGTTGGGGACGAGAAACGCGCCCGTGAACGTCAACTTGCCCTGGTAGCCGCCCAGAAACATCATCACCGTGTTGAGACTCTCTGAAACCGCCACCATATCGGGTTTCCCATCACTATTGAAGTCGCCGGTTCCTAAGTAAGTCGGCGGAGCCGGGGTCTTGGTGAACACCGCGTTCTGAAATCCGCCATTGCCGTAACCGAAAAGCGCCGCAATGTCGCTCGATCCGCTATCGGCAACGATCAAGTCGATATTTCCATCGCCGTTGAGATCCTGAGCAAGCAGCGATACCGGATTCTTACCAACCGGGAAGGTGCTCGCCGGTATGAAGGTCCCATCGGGGTTGCCGCGAAGTACGGAAACCGTATTGTCGGCGGCGTTGGTCACCGCGAGATCCGGATTGCCGTCATTGTTGACATCCGTCAGAACGATATCGCTCGGTGAATGCCCAACGGGTAAAGTCAGTGGTGTCACGAAGGTTCCATCACCCTTGCCAAATGCGATATAAACCGCGTTATTGGCGCTATCGACAACGGCGACGTCCGGCTTGCGGTCGCCGTTGAAGTCCGCAACTACTAACGCCGCAAGCTTACTGTTGGCATTGCCGAGTGAAGTATTTACTGGGCTCTGAAACGTGCCATCCGCATTGCCAAGGTAGACCGAAACCTGGTTGCTGCCTGGAACAGCCACGACCGCGTCGGCCACCCCGTCATGGTTGAAATCGCCGACCGAGAAAGCGTTCGAAGCAGGCCCAAACGGCGTGTAGTAGTAAGGTACCGCATGCGGCGGTTGGGTAGGGGGAATACTCGGGATTGGGATACAACCTGAGAGTTCATTGTTGAGCGCCGTCATTAGATCTTTCACGCTGACGACGTGCGGGCCCTGCGCGGCGTCCCAGAGCAATTCCAAACCTTGTCCAAATTGCGCCAGATAGGTTGACGACTGGTTCTGTCTGGCTCCCGAATACTGCTTTTTCGGGACCAGTTGGACCAGCAAACCGTTGGGATGAGCAGCATCTGTCCCATAAAGAGGGAGACACGTCGATTGCCCAAAACACGTTTGAAACAGAAATTGTGTAAAGATCGTAAAAATAATAAACCGGGAGTGGCGTATAATTAGCATATAAAAGTACAAAAGTGGCTCTGGCGTCGATTATCGGCGATCTGACGGGGAATTAGCAAACGCTTCACGTTTTCACGAAACTGGAGACGAAGGGAGCAAACGCGTGTTATCGACGGATTTCGATAATCACATCATCGCGTCACACAAAATCTCAGGCATGTTCCTATCTTAGAACGGTATAGCTCTATCCATGGCGCAAGCAAGACAAGATTCACAACCAAGACAAGAATCGAAAGACCGCAAGATTGCCCAACTCGAAACCCAGCTCGCCGAGTTGCAGGCTAAACTGGCGGACTCCGAACGCCTCCATGCCGCCAGCAAATTGTCATTAGTTGAAGCTGGGCTGCGGCTGTCCCAGGACAACGAAGCTCTGCGGAAGGAACTCGCAGCGGCGACGAAAGTCCAAAGTAGCGGGCCGGCCAAACCGGCCCGGTAGCGTTCGCCGGCGGCACCGTCTGATACGCTACGGATATCGATGACGGTGAAAGTACTCTTTTTCGGGCTGCTCAAAGATGTCGTTGGCCGGGCCGAAGAAAAGCTCGACCTGCCGGACGGCTCTTCGCTGGACTCGGTCTTTCGCCACTACGCCGGCCTGTTTCCCAAACTGGGCGAGATGGCGCGTAGCATTGTCATGGCGCGAAACCACGAGTTCGCCCAACTCTCCTCCCCGGTCGCCAATGGGGACGAGATCGCCTTTCTTCCGCCCGTGAGCGGTGGGACTTTACCTGCACCCGTGCCGTCAGATCAATGGACCTACTGCATCTCCGATCCGGCGGGCCACTTCTTCGCCTTAACGCGCCGTTCCATCGACAGCCGCGCGCTCACAGATCTGGTGCGCCGCCCGGAAGACGGGGCGGTGATCGCTTTCGAAGGGGTCGTCCGCAACAACACCAAAGGCCGCGCAACGTTGTTCCTCGACTACGAATGTTACGAGCAGATGGCCATTCGAAAAATCGCCGAAATCGGACGTGAGATTGCCGCGTCCATGGCAATTGGGCGTATTGCGATGGTACATCGTTTGGGACGAATGGAGATCGGGGAAGCGAGCGTGGCGATCGTGGTCTCGGCGCCGCATCGCAAACCCGCCTTCGAAGCCGCACTCGAGGGTATCAACCGCCTCAAAAAGCTGGTTCCCATCTGGAAGAAAGAACACTTCGCAGACGGAGAGGTCTGGGTGGAAGGGGAGTGGGACGACCGTGCTCCAGTGGCGGCAAACAGCTAACGGTAGAGGGGGCTTCAGCCGTACTCTCGCTGGGATGGGCGTGCTAGCCTTTCTGTCGGTCTCGGCCGGTGTGATCACGGCGCATGCTCAGCAACCGCGGGCTCCCCAACCCAGTTCATATCCTGATCCAATCATGCGGGTGAACGTGCGCCTGGTTCGCCTGATCGCCACCGTGAAGGATGCGTCCGGCACGCTAGTGGGCTCACTCGATAAACCCGACTTCAGCGTTCGCGACAACGGCGCGGAACAGGATATCGCAGTCTTCGAGCGGCGCACCGAACAGCCTCTGTCCGTGGCGCTGCTAATCGATAACAGCGGCTCAACCGCCAAGGACTTGAAGTACGAAGTGGATTCCGTTGCCCGCTTTCTCCGCGCGCTATTCCGCGAGGGCAATCTCGACGACGCTGTCGGGCTCTACAGCTTCAACTATCAGGTGGTCCAGCAGCACGGTTTCGGGCGTAATGTCCAGTCGCTTGAACACTCCTTGCGCGGATTGAAGGGCGAGGCCGGCACCGCAGTCTACGATGCCATCTACCTGGCCTCTCAGGAACTGCAGCGGCGTCAGGGACGGCGGGTTATTGTGATTGTCACCGATGGCGGCGATACCGTCAGCAGCAAGGACTTTCACGCCGCCCTCGAAACCGCGCAGCTTGCCGATTGCGTCATCTATCCGATCCTGGTTGTCCCTATCGAAAACGATGCGGGCCGCAACGTTGGCGGCGAAAACGCACTTACCGGACTTGCGCGCGGGACCGGCGGGCGGGTATTCGTTCCCACTTTGGGAGCCGCTATGGATAGCGCTTTCGATCAAATTATTCGCGAACTTCGCACTCAGTATTTCTTGGGCTATTATCCGAAGAACCTGCCGTTTACAAAGGACCGATTCCATCGTTTGGATGTTCGTGTGGGCCGCCCTGGATTGCAGGTGCTAACCCGGAGCGGCTATTATGGGGATACGAGGCAGGATGGCGGGAATCCAGACGATCGCATTTCGATCAGCCCCCAGGCTCTGCCGCCTCCCGTGACGAAGAGCAAAGGAAGATAGCGAATTGCCATCGAAGGTCGGCGGTACCAAAGCACCGGAACAGACGTTTGAGGAGATCAAGTACCTCAGACGGCTGATCGAGAACCACACACCCGTGCGGGTCAAGCTCAGCAATAACGAAGAAGTTCAGGGCGTAATCGAGTATTACGACAAGCGTTTTCTGCGCGTGACCCGGGTAGGCGAGCCCAACCTATTCGTCTTCAAGCACGACATCAAGTATCTGGTTGAAGAATAGAACCGGCTTGTAATCAATGGCAGAACATCTTGGCGTTGCGGTGAAAATCGCCCATGAAGCCGGTCGTTTGCTGGCCGAGTTCTACGATCGCCGTGTCGGCTTCGAACTCAAAGGCGATTTCGATCTCGTCACCGAAGCCGACCGCGCTTCCGAGCGTCTGGTGGTCGAGCGCATACTCGCCCACTACCCCGATCACTCTATCGTTGCCGAGGAAGGCGGAGGCCGCGAGGGCAGCTCCGATTACCGCTGGTTTGTCGATCCCTTGGATGGGACTACCAACTTCGCCCACGGATACCCGGCGTTCAATGTTACGCTCGCGATGGCGAGAGGCGAAGAAATGTGCGTCGGGGTGGTCTACGATCCTCTACGCAAGGAAATGTTCGCCGCCGAGAAAGGTTCCGGCGCCTTTCTGAATGACCGCAAGATCCAGGTGTCCCGCGCAGGCAAATTGGCCGACTCGCTCGTCTCCACGGGCTTCCCCAGCAAGAAGCGCAGCGAGAACATCAATATCCACTTCTATCACCAGCTGGCTATGAGCACTCACGGCGTCCGCCGTGGCGGTTCCGCCGCCCTCGACTTGGCGTATGTCGCCTGTGGGCATCTCGATGGTTTCTGGGAATTCGGCCTTAACCCCTGGGATCTGGCCGCCGGGACCCTCCTTGTCGCTGAAGCAGGGGGAAGGTCTCCCGATATGCGCGGGGCGCCTCATACCTTGAAAAGCCCTCATCTACTGGTGGACAACGGCGTAATCCACGAGGAGATCCTGGAGATGTTCGCCGACATCTTCGCCGGTAAGATTCGCTATCCAATGCCCCAGATTACGGCCTCCTAACTGCTCTTCATCTCACGCGTGCCAATGGATCGAGCAATATCGCCCTACTCCGGCCCTGAATACCGCCCTGAACACCGCCCTGAATACCAGGGTGCCGTGCTTCAGCCCGAGGTGATCGACTCCCGCATAGCGGATGTGGAAGCAGTGGCTCGTTGGCTGGATTATGCGTTCGTCCTACCCGGCGGCTTTCGCTACGGTCTTGGCGGGTTCATTGGCCTTATTCCAGGTGTTGGCGACATCGTCGATGCGCTCTTCTCTCTGTACATACTAGGCCGCGCTGTGCAACTCGGAATTCCAAGAGTCACGCTCGCGCGAATGGTGGTAAACATAGGAATTGAAAGCCTTGGGGGAACCGTCCCGTTCGCCGGCGCACTATTCGACACGGTCTTCAAAGCCAATCGACGGAATTACCGGCTCTTGAAAAGTCACCTTTCGGGGCCCAGTAATCAAACTCGGAGTGACTGGCTTTTTCTGATCGTAACCGCGATCATACTCGTGGCCAGCATAGCGATTCCGGTGATCCTTCTTGTCGAAATCGTGAAGCACCTTTGAGGAGTTTGGCAGTAACCAATCGAGTGCGAGAACGTCAAAACCAGTACGGCCCACTTTGGCTCGAAGCGCGCTACACCGCAAACTGCTACAGTTAAGGCAATTGGAGTGAATGGATGCACCGTCCGACCCATCGTTTAGTATCTGTCTTCGTGCTCATTGGCGCCCTCGCCGTCGCGGCCCCGCCGGCCGACGAAGGGCTTTCCCAAAGTCTCAAATCTTTCAGCCAGTTCTACAGCGTAGTGGAACAGAATTTCGCCGATACGGCCAAGGTCGATACGGCGATTTATGAAGGGGCTATACCTGGGATGCTGAATACCCTCGACCCGCATTCTCATTTCTTCGATCCCAAAGAATTTGCGGCCATGCAGGAAGACAACCGGGAGACCTACTTCGGTACCGGCATGTCGGTTCGAGCGGATGGCAAGAGGACCATTGTCGTCGCTCCTTTTACGGGATCACCCGCATACAAGGCCGGCTTACGGCCTGGAGACGCGATCATCGCAGTGGACGGCAAAGCCACTGATGGTCTGGACACGACATCGATCACAGTGCTGCTGAAGGGTCCGCGAGGAACACACGTGAAGGTGACGGTGGCGCGTCAGGGCGTCGATCCGATAACGGTCGATATCGTTCGCGACGAGATCCCGCGGCCTAGCGTGTCCGAGGCCTTCTGGCTGAAGCCCGGCATCGCCTATATCAAGGTGATTCAGTTCAAGGAAAACACCAGCAAAGAGATGGAAGCCAATCTCCGGAAGCTGGGCGAGGACAACATCAAGGGTCTCGTTCTCGACCTGCGCGAGAATCCAGGCGGGCTATTGTTCGAGGGGATCGATGTCGCCGGACACTTCCTTAAGAAGGGTCAACTGGTCGTAAGCGATCGCGGCCGCGTCAAGAAAGCGACGCAGTACACCGCGCGCAAAGACAATGGAGGCAAGGACTATCCTTTGGTGGTGGTGGTAAACCGCCGGTCGGCCTCGGCTGCGGAGATCGTTTCCGGCGCTTTGCAGGATCACGATCGCGCCTGGATACTGGGCGAAACCACGTTCGGCAAGGGCTTGGTTCAGGAAGTATTGCGCTTGAGCGATAACGCGGGGCTGGCGCTGACCACGATGCACTATTACACGCCAAGCGGCCGCCTGATCCAGCGCGATTACTCCAACATCTCCTTCCTGGAGTACTACACCAACAAGCACGACCAGAAGAATCTGGCGGACGAAAAGACGACTGACAGCGGCCGGACCGTATACGGCGGCGGCGGCATCACGCCGGATGAAAAGTACATCGCTCCGACCTTGAACAAGTTCCAGATCGATGTCGAGTTCCGGAAGCCGACATTCTTTAATTACGCAGCCAAGTTTTTCGGACCTCGCAAAGATCCTAAGCTGCCCGCCGGTTGGTCTCCCGATGAGAGCACGGTCAACGACTATCATCAGTTTTTGCTGGATAGCGGCGTCAACTTTACCGAGGCCGATTTCACCGCGAACCACGAGTGGATCAAAGAGCAACTGAAGCGTGAGTTGTATATCACGGGGATCAATTCGGAGGCGTCCGAGAAGGTTGTGATCGAGCAGGATCCGGAAATCGCCAAGGCTGTGGAGGCTATGCCCAAAGCCAAGATGCTCCTCGAGACTTCAAGAAAACTGCTCGTCAAACGCCAGTAAGCGCTGTTTCGAACGACTATACAAGCTGCGCTGCCCGGCGCAGCTTAATGCTATCCCGCAAGCCAAGACTCTGGTAGATTTGCCGGGTCGCATCCGACTTATTGAGCGTATAGAAATGGATGCCGCGGACCTGGTTATCGAGCAGGTCCCGGCACTGCTCCGTTGCCCAATGCACGCCCACCCGCTTCACCGCCTCAGGATCGTCCGAAGCGCGCGCCAGCGCACGCAATAGCTTCGCAGGGAAGCGAGCGCCGAGCGCAAGCTGAGCCATCCGCTTCATGCCGCCGAGCGAAGTAATCGGCATGATGCCGGCGATTATCGGGACGCGTATCCCTGCCAATTCGCACCGCTCGCGGAAGTCGTACAGATCGTGATTATCGAAGAAAAGCTGGGTGCAGATATAGTCCGCTCCGGCATCGATCTTGGCCTTCAGGTGATCCAGTTCTTCGAGCCGATTTGGAGTGCCCGGATGCCCTTCGGGAAATCCAGCCACACCGATACCGAAACCTTTCGGGTCGGGATGTCCGCCGCTCTCGTTAAAACGGCGGACGAACCTTACCAGATCGGCGGCATGATGAAAGGCATCGCCCTTCCGGTCGTAGTTAACGAGATCGCGAGGCGGATCGCCGCCCAACGCCAGCGTGTTATTAACCCCCGCTTCAGCGTACTTCGTTAGAATCTCTTCGATATCCCGTTCGCAATGACAGACGCAGGTAAGGTGCGGAATGGGATCGAGCGTGGTCGTCTGCTTCAGCCTGATCACCAAGTCATGAGTCAACTCACGCGTGGAGCCGCCCGCCCCATACGTTACGGAAACAAAGGAAGGCTGCAAGGCCTCCAACTGGGTAATGTTTTGATACAGAGCCTGGGCGTCCGCCGCCGTCTTAGGAGGGAAAAACTCAAAAGAGACGGTGGTCCGATCCGAGGCGAAGATATCGCGAATGTGCATAGCGAGCCGATGCCTTATTGTACAAAACCCAGGTAAGACGTCCGCGTCAAATCGTGACCTTCTGTCTGTGAAGCCGTGGGCGTGGCGGACCGCGTGACTACCATCGCGCAGAGTCTCTTCGATCCGATGCCCGAGCGCATGATCTTTATGTGCTGCAGAGAGTCGTTGGCGATTTGCCGGATTACTAGGCGCAGCTCATCCTGAGGCGCTGTGAGAAGTGGCGATGCCCACGTAATAGATTTCGACTATTGCCCGGATCGACGATTCACCGCATAATCGCAACATCCCACGGAGGGAGGGATGCATCGATGCAGCAAATGGGCAAGGCGCTCTTTATTTCTGTACTGCCAATCGCACTGGCGGTACTCTCCGCCGTTCCCGCGCGCGGGCAGGGCTGTATCGTGGCGCGGTCGAGTTCCATGGACATGTCTCCGGAAAGCCAGGGCGGTTATCTGCAGCCAGGAGACTGGGACCTTACCATAGGCTATCGCCATCAGTTTTCGTACAAACATTTCGTGGGCGACGTGGAGCAAACCTATCGCGTGCAGCAGGGCACGCAGGTGATGAATAAGATCAACCTGGAGGACATAAACCTGACCTACCAGATGACATCGCGTTTCGGCCTTACTCTCACCGTCCCGCTGCTCTTTGCCAGCAGGCGGTCGAACAATTCCTTCTACACTACCCATGCCGCGGGACTTGGCGATACCGCAGTAGTGGCGCAGGGCTGGCTATGGAATCCACGCCGTGCGAAACGCGGCAATATCAGCATCGGGTTCGGTGTGCAAATGCCCACGGGCCAGGATAACGTTCAAAATAACGTGCTCGCCACCGCCTCCGCAACCGCGCCGACCGTGATCACCGACGACTACTCGATTCAGCCCGGCAGCGGCGGTTGGGGCATGATTTACCAGTGGCAGGCCTTTCGCGACCTAGGCCATAACACAACAATCTACACTACGGGGAACTATCTGACTACCCAGGGCGGCACTAATCACGTGCTGCGTAGCGCGACTGCGCTCAACCAGCCGCTCACCGCTTATAACGCGATCCAGGATCAGTATCTGCTGCAAGCCGGCGTGTCGCATCCCATCGCGGCGGTCAAAGGTCTCACGCTGACGTTCGGTCCACGCATGGAAGGCGTTCCGGCGTCCAATCTGTTCGGCAACGATCTCGGCTTCCGTCGTCCCGGATTTGCCATCTCGGCCGAGCCCGGCTTTATTTACGCTCGCGGCCGCAACATGATCCAGGCCAGCATCGGTAAAGCTGTTTATCGCGACCGTACCCGCAGTGTTCCCGACAAGATCCTGGGCACGCATGGCGATGCCGCGTTCGCCGATTATGTCTGGCTGTTGAGCTACACCTATCGTATGCCGGGCAAAGGTCACACGGAGAATTGATGCCGAGACGGGTGATGGCTGCCCTCGCTGTGCTGGCATCGTCGTCGGCATGGATGCCATCGTGGTCGGCGGAGGCGCCCAAAGCCGACCTCACATTACTCGACGCGAGCGGCCAAAAGGTCCATTTGCGCGATTTCCGCGGCAAGCCCGTGGTCGTGAATTTCTGGGCTACCTGGTGCGGTCCGTGTAAAGACGAAATGCCGATGCTGGTGGATATGGAAAAGCAGTATCGCGACCGCGGAGTGATTTTCATCGCCGCATCGCTCGACGATGCCAAAACCAAGTCCAGAATCCCGGCATTCGTGACCGAGCATAAGATCGGCTTTCCCGTCTGGTACGGCGCGGGCGCCGACGACCTCGATAAGCTCAGATTGGGCGGCGCTGTGCCAGCCACTGCGTTCATTGATGCCGAAGGCCGCATCGTAGCCCGCATCCTCGGGCAGGCGCGGCCCGAAGAGGTGAAGGAGCGACTGGACTGGCTGACCGGCGATAAATCCGCTCCCCCGCCGCAACCCGTGCTGAAGCACTTGGAGTGATGTCACGCCCGCCGCGTAGCACGGCCTTGGTAAACCGTGCTAGTCTTCCGTTCGTAACAGCAGAATGTCGCAAGGAAGATCGCCTACAGTCCGTTTGCTGGCTGGGCTGGTAATCACGCTATCCGCGGTAGCCCTTTACTCGGGCTATACAGTCATGCAACTCCGCGGCCTGGAGCGGCTGCAGGGCGGTATCATCGACCGCAACCGCGCCGATTCGCTGCTCCTTCTGCGCATTCAGAACAACCTGAATTCGATCGGCTTGGCTATGCGCGACATGCTGGACGGCAGCGAGCCCTATCCTCTTACCGCCTGGCAGGGACAATTCCGCAGAATCCGCACCGATCTGGAAGACGCACTCGCGCGCGAAGCCCAGTCGTCGCCGCTCAACGGCCGACGCCGAACAGCGCAAGTACCTGAGCGACTCGCTGGGCCAGTTTTGGGATGCTTTGGACCGCATCTTCGCGCTGGCGCAGAGCGGTCAGGAGGCCGAGGCCCGCACTTTGATCCGGCTATCGCTGCAGGCCCGCCAGGCGGCAATCGGCACCGGCGTCGCACGGCTGCTGGTGCAGAACAACGAAAGCGAGCAGCAGGCCGCGGCTCGCATCCGCGGCGTTTATGCGCGGTGTGGAGCGGAACGTTTACCTGTTCGTGGCGGCCATGCTGGTGGTGCATTGTCCTGACCAGCCTGTACCTGGTGCAGTACAATCGCCGGATGTTTCAAGAGGTGGCGGCGCTTTCGGCGCGGCGAAGCGAACTGGCGCAGCAACTGATCGCGATGCAGGAGAACACGTTCCGCTCCATTTCGCGCGATCTGCACGACGACTTCGGACAGATTCTCACGGCGATTGGAGCCATGCTGCAGCGCGCCAGCCGACGCTTGCCGGCTGGAGGACTCGTCGGCGCTGATCTCCGCGAGGTACAGGAGATCGCGCAGTCCACGCTCGACAAGGTGCGGGCTCTATCGCACGCGCTGCATCCGGTGATGCTGGACGAGATCGGATTTGAGAGCGCTCTGGATCAATACCTGCCCGGCTTTCAGAAACAGACGGGAATCGAGGTGCAATACGAAAGAACTGGCACGGCCCGTGAAATCGACAGCGCCGTTGGCGATCCATCTCTATCGTGTGATGCAGGAGACGCTGAACAATGTCGCGAAGCATTCGCAATCGGAGCGCGTGGCGGTGCGGCTTCGCTATCTGCCGGAATCCGTCCTGCTGGAAGTGGAAGATCAAGGCGTGGGCTTCCGCGGCGCGCAGACCTACGGGATGGGCCTGGTGTCCATGCGCGAGCGGGCCGAATTGGTACACGGCCGTCTGGACTTGGAGAATTGCAGTTCGGGCGGAGCGCTGGTCCGTCTGACGGTGCCTTCCAGTCCTCAGGAGACTCATGCCTGAAGACCAGTATCTCCGTGCTGCTGGTGGACGATCACAGCCTGGTGCGGCGCGGCTTCCGGCGCATGCTGGAGGACGACCCCGATATCACGGTGGTCGGCGAGGCCGAGCGACGGCCATGAAGCCGTGGAACTCGCCGCGGCGCTGAGGCCGCGAGTGGTCGTGATGGATTTCGCGCTGCCCAGCATGAATGGCGCCGTCGCGACGCGCCAGATTCTGCGAACTGCGCCGGAAACCGCAATCCTGATGCTCAGCATGCACTCCGAGACCTCACTACGTGCGCACCTGTCTGGAAGCCGGCGCGCGCGGATACCTTCTGAAGAACGCGATGGATCTGGAACTGGTGGACGCGGTGAAGCAGGTGGCGGCCGGCAGAGCAGGTGCTGGATCCGCGGCTGGGCGCCTCGACCGGCGCAAGGCGAGCCGCCGCTCCAACTGACCACGCGCGAGCTGGAAGTTCTGCAACTGATCGTGCACGGCAAGTCGAACAAAGAAATCGCGGTCGATGCTCGAGCTCAGCGCCAACACCGTGGCCGTGCATCGCGCCAATATCATGCAGACGCTGGGCATCCACAACACCGCGGAGCTGGTGGTCTACGCGATTCGCAACGGGCCTGGTGAGCATCGCGTGACCCGCCGCAGCTTTCTGCTCGGCGCGGCTCCGCTTACACTCGCTGCTGCCGCGCCGAGCCTGGGCTTCCGGCTGACTGATGTCACCGCGCGCGCCGGGATCCATTTCCGGCACAACAGCGGCGCGTTCGGCGCCAAGTATCTGCCCGAGACGATGGGCCCGGGCTGCGCTTTCTTCGACTACGATGCGCGACGGCTGGCTGGACATTCTGCTGGTCAACGGCATGGACTGGCCGGATCACAAGCCGCGACGCAGCACGCTGCGGCTTTATCGCAACAACCGCAACGGCACGTTCACCGATGTCACGAGCGCGCCGGTCTGGCCGTCGAGATGTACGGGATGGGCGTGGCCGTCGGCGATTACGACAACGACGGCTTCCCCGATATTCTGATCACCGCGGTTGGCCAGAACCGGCTGTTTCACAACACCGGCCGAGGCCACTTCATCGACGTCACCGAAAGGCCGGCCTGGGCGGCCGCAGCGCGCTTCAGCACTTCCGCGATGTGGTTCGATTACGACCGCGACGGATTCCTCGATCTGTTGTCTGCAACTACGTGAAGTGGTCGCCGGAGCACGACGTTTTCTGCAGCGTGGATGGCAAGCACAAATCGTACTGCACGCCGGAAGCGTATCGCGGGAAACCTGCTGGCTGTTTCGCAATCGCGGCAACGGCACCTTTGAAGACGTCACGGCGAAGAGCGGCATCTTCGACAGCACCTCGAAATCGCTGGGCGTGGCGATGCTCGATTACGATCACGACGGCTGGCCGGACCTGCTGATCGCCAACGACACGCAGCCGAATAAGCTCTACCGCAATCAGCGCAACGGCACGTTCGAAGATGTCGCCGTGCGAGCCGGCGTGGCTTTCAGCGAGGACGGCAAGGCCCGCGCCGGCATGGGAGTCGACGCCGCGGATTTCGATAACTCCGGCGCGGAGGGCATCGCGATCACCAACTTCGATAACGAGATGATGGCGCTCTATCGCCCAGGCGGCCACGGCACTTATGAGGATGTAGCGCATGGCTGCCGGTATCGGCCAGGCTTCGCGGCACAGCCTGGGATTCGGCTGCGCGTTTCTGGATGTCGACCTGGACGGCCGGCTCGATCTTGTCGCTGTGAACGGACACATTGACGAGACCGTCCGCAGCATTCACGGCAACGTTGGGTACGCGCAGGCGCCGCATCTTTTCCTCAACTGACGGCAATGGAGCATTTCGCGATGTGGCCGCCGCAGGCGGGCGCCGGTTTCGCCGCCCCAAGGTAGCCCGCGGTCTGGCGTATCGGCGACTTCGACCGCGACGGCGATCCGGATCTTCTGATCACTACCAACCAGGGCCCGGCGTACCTGTATCGCAACGAGCAGATGTCCGGGAACCGGTCGCTGCGATTGCACCTGACCGGCACCAAATCGAATCGCGATGCCATCGGCGCGGTCGTCCGCGTGTTCGACCCCGGATGGCACGCAATCCCGGCGCGTTAAGACCGGGTCGAGCTATCTGTCGCAATCCGAGCTGACGCTGACTTTCGGGCTCGGCAAGCGCGACGCTGCCACCCGCCTGGTAATCGAGTGGCCGAGCGGCGCCGTGCAGGAGTTCAAGAATGTGCGCGCCGGTTCGTACCAATGCACCGAAGGCCAGGGCTTGCAGCGCGTTCCTGGTTAAAGAGGCAGGAGTCTGTTATGGATTTGTGGAGCCTTAGCGATCTGTGTAGGCCCTTGGTGCTTGCACGTTGTGGCAACCCTTCGAGTCGCCGATCACATTGCCGCGGATCATGCGGAGATCGGCCAGATCGCGGCTTCGAAGAGCCGTCGCTGGGACTGTTTGCGCTGAATGATGTCGCACGCGAGCTGCTTGGAGACGGCCGGCTCGGGTTCGACCTGGAAGGCATCGGAGGCCGCATGGGGCATTCTTCTGAGCGCAGTTCGGACTCGCCAGCCGGCTTATCACGACGCTTTCGGCCACGGATTTTGGGACGATCTGGACGCGCATCCGGAGGTCGCGGCCAGCTTCGATGCGCTCATGGGAACCGGTCACGGCGTTCCGGATTCCGATGTCCTGCTAGATCCCGTTGACTGCGTGAAGATGCAAACGGTGGTCGACGTCGGAGGCGGCACTGCAATGCTGTTAACGCAGATACTCCGCGTCTGGCCGCATCTCGATGGGAGGTTAGTCGATTTGCCGCGAACGGTAGCCCCGTCGGGCGAAAGTCTTTTAAGGCCGCGAGCCTGGCGCATCCCGTGACTGTCGCTCAGAGTTTCTTTGATCCGCTTCCCGCAGGGCATAACCTTTTATGTGCTGCAGAGAATCCTTCACGATTGGCCTGATCGCGAGGCGAAGCTCATCCTGACGCGGTGCGCGGAAGCGGCGCGTCCTTCCGGCCGGGTAGTGATCGTCAGTGGAATCGTGCCGGACGAGATGCCACCGCCAGAGTTGCTGATGATGATGCTCGTCGGCGGCAAGGAGAGAACGCTCGACGAGTTCCGCGAACTGGCTCGAGAGTCGGGTCTGGAGATACGCGCGGCCGGCCGGCAGCTTTCGGGACGATTTATCGTCGAGTGCCAGCCTCGCTTAATAAGTTAGTTAGTTCAATAAGTTATCCACATAGGAGAGACCCAGACGATGTTGCCATCTTCTTGTTCGCCTCGGATGTAATAGAAGCTTGTGCCCTTGGTAGGTTCACTGTCGCGCCACGTGAAATCGACCGTCGACTTACCCGCATCGAGGGTATAGACGTATTTATTGTTCTTGACCACATATACCTTTTTGAAGTTACCGGTGCCTTGTAACTTCACTTTCAGCTCCGGAGGAACAGTGGTGGTGAACGCGTCGCCCATGATATGGTTACCTACCCGGAAGTCGGCCAGGATGTTATCGGTGGAGGCATACACGTGGCGAGCTTTGATGGCATCGAGTATGGATTGGCGGCTATAGTCTTTCGCCAAAATATTGCCGAAACTCATGTGGGTTGAGATGTGGTCGGAACTCGACTCGAAACTGAACCTGTAACCCTTGTCGAAAGCCAGACTGACGAAGCCTTTCGGCTCCCATCCGCCAATCGAGTCATTGGCCGAATTGGATCGTGGCGCAGAAGGCATCTCATAATTCTGTCGATCGCCCTGATAGATCTCGACCAGCGGTTCGACTAGCGGATCGTTGTCGCGCCAGTCGGTTCCCATATTGGTTCCCGAGGTGTGGGACGCGACGATGCCATTGTATTGCTTCAGGTAGCGATAGAGCATTTGGGTATCGGGCGCGTGTCCTTCGGAATCGCGGTCCAATTTCGGAAGACGGGGCAGCGTACGTATGCCGCGCTGCGCGAAAATCACGTTACGGTGGCCCTCGGGATACTGCACGCTTCGCTCATAGCTGAACATCGGCACGAACACCCCGGGAGCATAAAACATATCGGTAAGCTTTTGCGCCATCCACCACGTGTACTCGCGGCCGTTGCCGTTATCGTGGTCGCAACAACCAATCCAATCGAGGCTGCCGGCGTCAATAGCGTAGCGCCATTGGTCGATGAGGGTGCCATCGCTGCCTCCGTCCGGGGAAACGTCGCTGTGACGATGGAACTCGCCGCGCGCGACGCGCAGTCCATCCGAACGTCTGCGCGTTGCGCATGACGGCGATCGCTTGCCTCTCTTTGGTTACCCAGGCGGCGGGTGCGCTCGCGGTGGGAGTCGTGATCGGCTTTACCGAAGCATTGCCGGCCGCACCCAGCGCGATGGAGTTCACGAAAAGATCGTTGTTGTAGCGATCGGTATCAGAGTTCTGGAAATAAGCCGCCGGCGCCTGCCCTGCTTTATCGGCGGAAGTTCGCGGCGATGATCGGACGACCCGATGATCATCAGCTCTCCTGGAGCAATTGACGCGAGCGATGGGCGATTATCGAGCAGGTTATCGGAATGTGGAAGGAAGATCGGCTCGGTCCATGCCTTACCGTCGAAGGAGACGAGATACTCGCTCCAGACGGTGCCGATCGGCTGCCACCAGACAGGATGAGGAGTGCGATAAGTCAACCAGAGGCGGCCGGAAGAATCGGCCAACAGGCGGGGCGACGTATTGCGGGGAGCGCGCGAGTTACGAGCGCCTTGATTAGGCTGGCGCGTTTTCGCGTTCTCGGGATCAAGTTTGAGCCAATCTTCCGAGATCGTTTTGTTTGCCCGCTTTCTCAGGCCGCGGCGCGGCGACACCCGTGAGAACCGCGCCGGGATCGGCCGCCGGTACAACCCAACGTCCGTCGGGTTCAAGTCCGCGGAGGCGTACCGCTCGCCCTTGATAGAGAGCAATGCCGGTGGTTTCGTAAGCGCCGAAATCTTTGCCCCAGCCTTCCGCGCCTTCTTCGTAGGCGATCCAGAGACGTCCGGATGGATCGTAAGCGAGAGATGGATAGGCTTCATAGCGCGCGGTCGCGGCGGCGGGTATCTCCTTGCCCCACGCTCCCGGGCCGGTAGCGGTCCGCAGGTAGACATCGTAGTTGCCGTTGCGATACCAGTCCCACGCCACGCTCACGCGGCCGTTGCGATCCGCGGCGATTGCAGGATTCCACTCGTTGCCGCTGGAGGTGGAAACGGCGGCGGGTTTGGCGAACGCGTCGCCCTGCTGTACGGCGGACAGGATTGACGCCCGGCCATTGCGCCATGCCTGCCACGCAACCCATACGCGCCCAGCCGAATCGGTAGCGGCGGCGGGATTAACGTCCGAGCCTGCTTCGCTGGTGAGTTGGATCGTCTTGCCGGGCGTGCCATTCTCGACGGGGCGCGCATACAGGTCGTAATTCGGAACGGTCTTGCCGTCGTAAGAGCCGCTCTTGTTGGCGCTCCAGAAAACCCACGCGCGGCCTGCGCCGTCAACGGCAATGGACGGACGCCACATGTCGCCGCCAGGTTCGCTGACGGGGATCGGCGATCCCCATGTCCCGCTGGCGTACTTGCGCGCGAAGACCTGGTCGCCTCCGGGCTTTTCGGAATACCGACTGAAATCCGATGGCGCCTGGGTCATATTCCTGCGCAGTTGGACGTGATTGGGCGCGTGTTTGAATTCGAGATATGCGATCCAGAGAGTGCCGTCCTTTGCAACGGCGGAAGCGGGATAATCCTGCTCTTCCGGCGAGTCGGTGATCTGTTGGTAACCGGGCACGCGGTCGGCCAGGACTTTGCCGCCCAGTTCGGCTTTGAATGCACCCCAGGGAACGTCGCGCAGCCCGATGCGGAAGTCGCCCTGCGCGGTGTGAACCATGACGGCTGCATTGTCGTTATTGGAATTGAGGAAGACGATCACTCCGTTGGCGGCAGGCATCTGCATGCCGGGACGCTGGGCGGCACCGAAGGTCCGCATGATGTGAATCGAGGCTTTCCAAGCGTTGTTGGGCAGCATCTCGTCGCCATGTCGAACCGCCACGGCTCGACCGCTGTTATACGAGCGCCTTCCGCGGTGACAGAGCCATCCCACTTGTCGCCGAGCTTGCCCTCGACTCCCATCAGAATGCGAATGCCAACCACGTTTTGCGCGAACCCCAGCGGCGCGGTGAGGAGCAGCAGACCCAACAGTCTTCTCATGGACAGAGATTCTATCAGCTTGCCGGTGGTTATTTCTGCGGCACCGGTTGCGGATAGGTTACGGTTGGGATCACGGAGGGGCGCCCAAGAAAACGGCGCCAAACACCTTCTTCCAGGCGTGCGGAGAAAATTCCCTCCCCTCGGGCAGGCAGTCACCAAATCAGAAAAGCCAAACACCTTATCGAGATAAGCCTCGAACCGGTGCCGGGTTAAACCTGGCGCTCTTCCTTTTCTTTGAGGAACCGCTTGAGGTTGACGCCGCAGATGGTTGCGGCAGCGGCATCAAAGCGTCGGCGCATCTCGATTTTCTGGCGCACCTTCTCGGCCAAGTCAGCGGGAATATTGAGAGCCTTCGGTTTTCCATCGATCAACACGGAGATCTGGAATTGCGAGTGAAGGCGCTTTCCGTCAGCGCAATGGCAATTGGGGCGGCCGCAAGCGCGTTGGCGTTCGACAAAAGAGCCGGGCAACATTTCGCGGAGAGAGCCGAGGCTGCGGATGAGTTTGTCGCGCAGTTCCAGGTCGGGCTCGCGGGGCGTTTTCATATGACACTAACAATAGTGTCACAGACGGGCGCTCCAGCACTTCTTCCAGCGGAATCGGTCCTGCGCGGATTCGCTCCTCCAGCGTCACACTCTCGACCAGTTTCATGATCAGCGAGCGATCTTCTACGCCGTAGATCGCGGCAATATGCGGGTGGTTCAGTCAGGCCAGGACCTACGCTTCGCGCGTGAAGCGCGCCATGCGGTCAATGATTCTCTGCGAAAGCCAGCGGCAGAAGCTTGATCGCCACCTCACGATTGAGTTTGGTGTCAGTAGCACGCCAGACTTCGCCCATTCCGCCTGCGCCGATCTTGGCAGTGATTCGGTAGTGGCCAATGAATGATTGTGGGCTCAGCGTGTTTATGGATGCTATCACGTTCGGGTCATTGCGGTGCCAGTTTGGGAAAGGTTGACGCGCCACTCGGAAGTGACCCGTACCGGGCGTTCACGTTCGGGTTGCCGACGATTCGCCAGTCTGAGAGGATCTATCTCTAGGCAATGGCAGATTTAGCCTGACCTGCCTGTCGGCATAGCAGTACGGCGAGTTCTGGGATATGGTAGAAGCGAGTGTAAACACAATGGGTTGTTGGCGACTACTTCGTTTTAGGCCGTCCATGACCGATTGTATCCAGCTCGGTGAAACAAGAATCAGTCCGTTGAGAGGTACCCGATGAAGCGCACGTGGACGATCATAGGGGTAGGCGACGTGCCGGGCAGCTTCAAATGGTACCAGGCGCTGTTCGGTCAGCCGGCTACCCTTCCTGCCCATGATTACTTTGGGCAAATCCTCGATTCAGATGGAACTGTCTTGCTCTGCCTCCACGAGTGGGGCGCCCACGAGCATCCCTCATTGATGAGCCCCGATCACGGAACACCCGGCAACGGGCTCCTGTTGTTCTTCCGTGTCGATGATTTCGACCTGGCGCTTCAAAGGGCACGCTCTCTCGTCACCCGGGTCGAAGAGGAGCCACACGTGAATCCGAACACTCAAACCAGGGAGTTCTCGCTCCGAGATCCGGACGGATATTACGTTACGATCAGTGCGCTCTCCGCGGCCTGACAAGGCGCTGCAGTTGCGGAGTTCTGGCCGGGGCCACATGGGGCAACGCCGCCGACCTCGCTCCCCACAGTTTGACCATCTTGGAATTAGCGGTGGGCGCATCCGGGCCAACAACAGGGGCGTCGTTTTCCATCCTTAAGGCTTGAACAGCCCCACTCGATCCGGCGGCTTCTAGTTTCTGCTTTTTTAGCTGACTCAATCCAACATATCCACTCGTTGCGTGCGAGGGGTGTAATATCCTCCCATGCTGTTAATGCTTGCGGGTCGGATGTAAGTGCTTTTTTCAAATCTGCGGGCAGTTGGTGTACCACACCGCTAGAAATCTTTTTTTGCGACATAGATAAGCTCTCCTTTCGTAAGCCCCAGCGGCGCGAGGATCTCTTGCTGAGCAAAGGATGTGGGTAGTTCGGACATTTAGCGAGTCCTGACGCTCAGGTTAACTCGGCGCTTGACTATCCATTGCGGCGGGCTGGGAGAGCGGGTGCGTAGTTCCGCCCGAAAAGTCGCGTTGCCGGAAAGTGAATGCGTTCGGTCCAGGCTGCGAGAAGCTTGCCGATGCTGAGAAAGGCGATTCCCAAGCTCACTCATGTTCTAAAGTTTGACCTAAAGCGAACAGCATTGCCGATAGCCTAAGCGCGGCTGCAAGCCTTCTGAATATGACTGAGCAAAACCCGCTGCGCGCGGGTTTCGAAATGATGCCGGAGCCGGACGATGCCAATCTTACGTTTGCTGTTCTTATCGGCGATCCGGATAAACCGGCAGGTGGAAACCGGTTGAACAGCCATTGCGGGGACAGCGGAAACTCCCATACCGGCCGAAACCATCGCGATGATGGTTGCAAACTGACCGCTTTCAAACCTGAAGGCCGGTTTCACTCCCGATTCGTTGCAAGCTGCGATCATGGTATCGCGAAAGCAGTGGCCCTCCTTCAGCAGCAGGAATGGCTCGTTTTTCAAATCCGTCAGGCGAATGGTTTTCTGTCTGGCCCGAGGATGCGTCCTGGGTAAGACTGCAAAGAAGTCCTCTTCCATGAGTTCCGTACCCGACAACTCGTCCCCGGGAGTCGGAAGGGCGACGATTGCCAGATCGATGGTGCCCTGGTGCAAACGATCCAGCAATACAACCGTAACGTCCTCGACGAGACTGATTCTGATCTGGGAATGAGTGCGCGAGAAGCCAGCGAGCAGCCGCGGCAAGAGGTACGAGGCGATGGTGGGGATGACGCCGAGAACCACTTCGCCTTTCTCCTTGCCCGCCATTTCGAGCATTTCGGTCTTGGCGTCATCCAGTTCCCGCAAGATTTGCTCCGCCTTGGGCAGGAAGGCGGTTCCGAAAACCGTCAGCCTGGCAGACCTCGGCAGGCGATCGAACAAAGGCGCCCCCAGTTCCGCTTCCAGTTTCAGCACCTGCTGCGAGAGCGAGGGCTGCGCGACATGTTCGACATTTGCGGCGCGTGTGAAGGTGCCATAGCGGGCGACCGCGCAAAAATAACGAAGCTGGTGGATTTCCATATTCAAGCCGTTTCGGTTTGTTTCGCCTATGGCTACGAGAGGAAATAGATATTTTACCTTTAGATCCGCCTGCCGATAGGATGCTCAGAGGGAGGTATTAATGGCAGATACCCAGACCGTTCAACCCGGCGATGTAACCCAGAGAGTAGGCGTCGAAGTCATTCGCGCCCGAGGGGTTGACGTAGACAAGCTGATCAAAATGCTGGTGGCGAATGCAGCCGCCGAGTTCGCAAGCACCTATTATTACTACACGATTCTGAGAATGCACCTCGCCGGACACGAAGATTATAAGGAAATTTGCGAGGATGCGAGACTGGAAGATCGCGCACACTGGGAGTTGATTGTGCCGCGGATTTACGAGCTCGGCGGCGAATTGCCGAACGACCTGAAAGCGTTTCACGATCTCGCCGGATGCGTCGCGGCAAAGCTTCCGGATCCGCCAACGGTGGTCAACATCCTCACGCTACTACTTGAGTCCGAACGTTGCGCGATAAGAAGTTGGAGCGCCGTGTGCGATGTGACGTTCGGAAAGGATCCGCGAACATACGATATGGCCGCACGAATTCTCAACGAGGAGATCGAGCACGAGGCGTGGTTCATTGAACTGCTGGCCTACGAACGCGACGGTAAGTCGATTCCGTCCGGACATTTCCGGCGCGGCGAACCGGGCCATGCGCCTTACAGCAAAAACGCGGGGTTCTATAATCCATAGCGATACCATTAAGTAAAGGGGCGCGCACGTCCTTCAATGTGATCCTAGAGACCCGGAAGGGGTTCGCACGATCGAATGCGGCGGCAACGAGTACATTCTCGATGCCGCCGCCCGGCATGGCATTCGGCTCCCCTCGATTTGCCGCCAGGGCTGGTGCCTCACATGCAGCGCAAGGCTGATTTCAGGCACGGTTGACGAAACCGACGCCCGGGTTTATCTCCCCCTCGATCTGGCTGCCGGTTTCGTGCTACTCTGTCGCGGGAAGCCTCGCAGCGATTTGCGGATTCGCACGCACCAGGCGGCGGAGATGCGGGCGCATCGCATCGCGGCTGGGTTGCCCGCGCCCTATGCGTAAATGGGCGGAAGGAGACCATGATGTCTGAGGTCCATCGGGATCGGGTTGCCGAGCGCATTCCAATCGAGTTGATCGAAGCCGACTTCGAGATCGCCTTCAATCTGGTCGACATGTTTCAGGCTGAGTTTGAAAAGGCCGATCGGGCTTCCGCCTCGCGGGCACTGGGCGACGCCGAGGATGTCTTTGAGGATATCGAGCGCCGGCTAACGCTCATAGGTCGTGCGAATAGCCAGACTTTCGATGAACTGACCGGCGAATTGAAGCGCATGATTTCCGTTGCAAAAAGTCAGTGTGAGTGAACCATCTGCCTGGTTCACCAGGGCTGAAATCGGCTGCCACCTGGCCGCATCACGCCGCTACTGCGGCGGCTGTAGCCTGATGGTGAATATGCCAGAAATAGACGTCCTCGAGCTCGGGCTCAGCCTCTTGGAATGCGGCCCCGGGCGCGGCATCGGCATGCACGCGAATCACGGTTCGCCCACCAGAAAGCCGCGACGAGATGACGCACATTCGCTGTTTACTGTCGTCCAGTTCGGCTCGCGGAATGGCCGCTTGCCAGATTTTTCCGCGAAGCGATGCGGCGAGATCCGCGGGATCGCCTGTCACTACTACGCGTCCTTGATGGATTATGGCGAGCGAACGGCAGAGATCGCTAACGTCGCTGACGATGTGCGTCGAGAGGATCACGATTACCTGTTCACCGATTTCGCTGAGCAGATTGTGAAAGCGCACGCGTTCCTCCGGATCGAGGCCAGCGGTGGGTTCATCGACAATGATCAGCTTGGGATCGCCAATCAACGCCTGCGCAATTCCGAAGCGCTGCTTCATGCCACCCGAGAATGTACCCAAGCGTCGATAGCGCGCGTCCCATAGATTAGTCTGATGCAAAAGGGCCTGTACCAACCGCCGGCGTTGGGAGCGGTCGACAATGCCTTTTAGATGGGCAAAATGGTCGAGCATGTCGACGGCCCGGACCTTCGGATAAAGGCCGAACTCCTGCGGAAGATACCCGAGGATCTGGCGCACGCGATCCTTTTCTCGCAGTACGTCAATTCCGTCCAAACTGGCGGAACCCGTATCGGCGTCCTGCAAGGTTGCGATGATGCGCATCAGCGTTGACTTGCCCGCGCCATTGGGGCCGAGCAGTCCAAACATTCCGGCGCGGATTGTGAGCGAAACATCTTTCAAGGCCTGCACACCCGCTGGGTAAGTTTTGCAAAGATTTTGAATGATCAGTTCCATACCAAGACTTCGATGGCTTCAATTGTATACGCAGCTTTCGACGGGCGCGTTGCGTTATAGTAGACTGGTCGTTTAAAAGTCGAGGTACGTTGCATGTATAACAAGATCAGGAAATTAGCCGTTCTAACGGCATGCTTCGTGGGTTTTACCGCCGCTGCGCACGCGCAGGTGTCCGGCATTGAAGGCATGGTCAAAGATCCCGAGGGCAAACCGATTCAGGGCGCCGTCATTAAGATCGAACGCAAAGACATCAAGGGGAATTACACGGTCAAATCTGACAAAAAGGGCCATTATGGGCACTACGGTCTGCCGCTTGGCACCTACAAGCTTACGCTTGAAGTCGATGGCAAAACTGTCGACCAGGTCGACAACGTCCGTACCAGGCTTGGAGACCCGCTGAATATCCCGTTCAATATGCGCCCCGCGCAGCCGCAGCAGTCCGCTCAAGGTGGTCCTGGGGCCGGAGCCGCACCCCAAGCGCCTCCTCCCGAGAAGGACCGCACCATGAGCAAGGAACAGCGCGATGCGCTGGAAAAACAGAACAAGGAACGGGAAGCGCAGATCGCCAAGAACAAGGCGTTGAACGACGCGTTCCAGGCCGGCAAGGCCGCCGTCGAGCAGAAGAATTACGATGCGGCCATTGAGAATTTCAAGAAGGCCTCCGAGATGGAAGGTGGCAACCAGAGCGTCATCTGGGCCAATCTCGCCGACGCTATGTCAACGCTTCAAAGGCCAAGCCGACGGAAGCCGCGGACCTGCGCACGAAGGGCATCGAGGCTTATAAGAAAGCGATCGAACTGAAGGCCGACGACCCAACTCTCTACAACAATTATGCGCTCGTTCTCGGCTATCAGAAGCAGATTCCGGAAGCCCAGGCAGCTCTCGAGAAAGCCGCTCAACTCGATCCGCAGGGCGCGGGCCGGTACTATTACAATCTCGGCGCAGTGTTGGTAAATACTGGTCAGAACGAGGCCGCTTGCCCCGCGTTTAAGAAGGCGATCGACGCCGATCCGAACTATGCCGACGCATATTATCAATACGGTATCTGTCTGGTGTCGCAGGCTAAAACCGATGCGAGCGGGAAAGTGACGGCTGTTCCAGGCACAATCGAGGCATTGCAGAAGTATATCGATTTGAAGCCCGACGGTCCATTTGCAGAGCAGGCTAAGGGCATGATCCAGGTGATGGGTGGCACCGTGAACGCCACGTTCCAGAATCCAAACGCGCCCAAAGCGACTCCAAAGAAGAAGAAGTAATTAGTTTTTACGGGCGGAATTTCGCCCATCAATATGTGGCGCTTCATCTTTACTCTCATCGAATGGTTGATCGTTTTTCTGGTCGCCCGTTCGGTGATCACTGGAGTGTCGCGGATTTTCCGGAGTACGCCTGAGGCGAGCTCTCGTCCAGCGGTTCAGCGGCCTCCTGGGGAGCTTGTCTCCGCGGGTGAGCTGCGGAAAGATCCGGTCTGCGAAACCTACATTTCCATCCCCTCCCCCTGGGCCAAGCTCATAAAAGGGGACACGATTTATTTTTGCTCCAAGGAGTGCAGAGATAAGTTCCGTGGATGAGGTGACCGCTCGAACGGGTGTAGCTCTGACCCGGACGAAACTGCTTGTTTTGCGCGCGGAATGGCGCGCTTCAGGCAAGCGTGTTGTATTCACGAACGGCTGCTACGACCTGCTGCATCGCGGACATATTCGCCTGTTGGAGCAGGCCCGGTCGATGGGCGACGTGCTGGTGCTCGGGTTGAATACAGACGCATCGGTGCGGCGGATGAAAGGGCCTTCGCGCCCGTTGATGTGCGAGGCAGATCGAGCGGCAGTGGCGGCTGGCCTCGCGGCTGTCGATGCCGTGACATTCTTCGACGAGGATACTCCTCGCGAGCTCATCGCGGCGTTGCTTCCCGACATTCTGGTGAAGGGCGCCGACTGGAGTCATTTCATCGCCGGCCGCGAGGAAGTTGAAGCAGCAGGCGGAGTCGTGCAGACCATTCCACTCGAAGCCGGATTCTCCACGACAAATCTGGTAGAACATATCTTGAGGCGCTAGCCGCGCGGCAAATCATTGGTCCACCCCTCAATCCGCGAGTTATTTCTTAATCTCAATCGCCATCCCGCTTTCCAGGACATCGTGCAGCGGCTGCATAGTCCGCAGACGTTGCGCGTTTCGGGGCTCACGGCGACAGCGAAGGCCCTTTACTCCGTGCTGCTGTGGCAGGTTACCGAGCGCCCGATCCTCATCGTTACAGACGGCAATAAACAGGCTGAGATCCTGTTTGAAGCGATCGACAGTTTCTTCCATTTGTTGGTTCCGGCATCGCGCGATCGGTCGGGTCCGCAGCTTTTGCCGGCGCTCGACGTAATGCCGGGACAGACGATGTCGCCGCACGCCGAAATTCTGGAGACGCGCGCGCCATCGCGCTTTGGCGGCTGGCGCACGGCCAGGCGCCGATCACCGTAACGCCGGTGGCGTCCGCCCTGCTGCGCGTCGAACGCCGCAGCATTACCGGCAGCTTGGCGCAAGACTCTGAAAGTCGGCGACGAGATTCCGATCGAGGATCTGATCGCGCATCTGGAAAGCATCGGCTACGAGAAGCGCGAGCCCGTTGAGATGGTCGGCGAGTACTCGGTGCGCGGCGGCATCCTCGACGTATTTTCGCCCGGAAGCGGATAAGCCGGTCCGGATCGAACTGTTCGGCGACGAGATCGAATCCATCCGGCAGTTCGAAGTCGAGTCGCAGCGGTCGGTGCTGAAGGTCAACGCGTGCACGCTGCTGCCGCTGACGCCATATCAGAGCTCGCGGCCGACGCTGGCTGAACTGGCGGATACGCTGCGAGACGCCGGCATGTCTCCCGCGCGATCTGCCGCTCGATGGCAATGCCTTCCCGGGATGGGAATTGATGCTGCCTCTGGTCCGCAAGCCGGAGGCCTCGCTGTTCGACTTCTTCGACCGGCCGATCGTGATGTGGGACGAACCGGAGCTTGCGCGCGCCGCCGCCGACCGCCATTGGAAACGGCTGCTCGCACCGGATCGCCCTGCCCTGTGCCCGCCGGAACGCGTGTTCCAGATTGGGAGGAGATGCGCTGAAAGCTCGCCGCCGCTATTCGGAAATCGAGATGCGCGAACTGGATATCTCGACGGACCCCCGTTTGAATTTCCACATCTCCACGCGGCCCTCGATGGCGTTCCACGGCAACATGCAGGTGGCGATCGCCGAAGCTCGCAATCTGGTGGAGCACGGGCAAGCGTGGTGTTCTTCGGCTCCACCGCGGGCGAAGTCGAACGGGTCGCCGACATCATGCACGAGTACGGCGTGCTGTATCAGCTCGGTCTCGATCAGAACGAGAGCACGCCCGAATATCTCGCCGGGCGCGCGTATATGGGCGGGTCGGCGGCGAACGTTTTCCTGGTTCAAGGCGCGCATCGCGCGCGGCACGGTTTTCACGGATGCCAAGCTGGTCACCATCGGATCGGAAGACCTGTTCGACGCCTCCGACATGGTCGCGCGGCCTCGGGACCCAACATCAGCACCGGCGCATTTTCCGCTGATCAGTTCGATCTGAAGCCTGGCGATTACGTCGTCCATGCCGAGCACGGCGTCGGACAGTTCGTCGGCCTGAAAGAGATTCAGCAGGGCGAAGCCAAGGGCGATTACATGCTGCTCGAATACGCCGGCGGCAGCAAGCTGTATGTACCGCTCACGCGCATGGATCTGATCCAGCGCTTCCGCGGAGCGGGCGAAGCCGCACCGCAGCTCGACAGCATGGGCGGCTCGACCTGGAACCGCACCAAATCGAGAGTCAAAGCCAAGATGCGCGACATGGCCGAAGAGCTTTTGAAGCTCTACGCGCAGCGCAAGATGGCCAAGGGCTTCGCGTATCTCATCCGACAGCAACTGGCAGCGCGAGTTCGACGACGCCTTCGAATTCACCGAAACGCGCGACCAGAAAGCCGCCATCAACGACATCAAACGCGACATGGAAAGCGAGCAGCCCATGGACCGGCTGCTCTGCGGCGACGTCGGCTACGGCAAAACCGAAGTGGTGATGCGCGCGGCCTTCAAGGCGTTAGGCGACGGCAAACAAGTCGCGGTGCTCGCGCCGACGACGGTGCTCGCGTTCCAGCACTTCGAAACATTCAAGCGGCGATTCCAATCGTTTCCCGGTGCGCATCGAGATGCTCAGCCGGTTTCGCACTCCGAAGGAGATCAAGCAGGCCATTGAAGAGATCGGCGAAGGCAAGGTGGATATCGCCATCGGGACGCATCGCCTGTTCTCGAAGGATGTCGAGTTCAAGGATCTGGGTCTGGTGATCGTCGATGAAGAGCAGCGCTTCGGCGTCAAGCACAAAGAGCGCTTGAAGCAGCTGAAGCAGAGCGTCGATGTGATCACGATGTCGGCGACGCCGATTCCGCGCACGCTGCACATGTCGATGCTAGGGCTGCGCGACATGTCCGTGATCGAGACGCCGCCGAAAGACCGGCTCGCGATCCAGACCGTCGTGGCGCCGTTTCAACCGGACCTGATCAAATCGGCTATCGAGCTGGAGCTGGCGCGCGGCGGTCAGGTCTACTTCGTGCACAACCGCATCGACTCCATTTGGTCGCGCGCGAGCTCGATCCAGGAGCTGGTTCCCGGAGCGCGCATCGGCGTGGGTCACGGCCAGATGGGCGAAGCGGCGCTCGAAAGGACGATGCTGGCGTTCATGCGGCATGAATACGATGTTTTCGTCTCGACCACCATCGTGGAGAACGGACTCGATATTCCGCTCGCCAACACGATCATCATCGAGAATGCGGAAAAGTATGGACTCTCGGAGTTGTATCAGTTGCGCGGACGCGTGGGCCGTTCGAATCGCCGCGCCTATGCGTACCTGCTGGTCCCGAAGATACCGAGCTGACCGAGATCGCGCGCAAGCGACTGGCTGCGCTGAAGGAATTCAGCGACCTCGGCGCCGGATTCAAGATCGCGGCGCTCGACCTGGAACTGCGCGGCGCGGGCAACCTGCTCGGCGGCGAACAGCACGGGCATATCAACAGCGTCGGCTTCGATATGTATGTGCGGATGCTGGACGAGACGGTCCGCGAGACTGAAGGGCGAAGAGATCGCGCCGGAGATCCGGTCGGTGATCAATCTTGGGCTCGATATCCGCATTCCGCCGGACTATATCGGCGATGAAAATCAGCGGCTGAAGGCGTATAAACGGATCGCGAGCGCGGCCACGGCGGAGGAGCGCGATAAGGTCGAGCGGGAACTCGAGGATCGCTATGGTCCGGCGCCGGAGGAAGTGCGGAACCTGCTGCTTTATTCGGCGCTGAAGACGGCAGCGGAATCGCTGGGTGTGGAGAATATCGAGCGGCGAGCGTTGGCGGTGCAGTTTAAGTTCAGCCAGGAAGCTCGGGTGGATGCGCGGAAGCTGGCGGAATTGGTGAGTAAGACGCCAGGGGCGCAGTTCACTCCGGCGGGTGTGTTGAGGGTGCCGCTGGATCGGCTGGAGGGTCCGGGGGCTGTACTGGTTTTTGTTAAGGATGAGGTGTTGGAGAGGTTGCGGTAGGAGGCGGATGGTGTCAATCAAAACTCGAGTGACCGTCTCACAAAGTTTGTCTTGGCTTTTCCAAGAACCTGATTGCACTTCATGTACTGCGGTGGGGAATGGCGGCGCGACTGACTCTGAGGGGCGTAAAAGGGTTTGTGCACTTGTACAAAAACGGCTGAGAGGAATGTCGCGAATGGTTTAGCAAGGAACGTCGACAGTGGACATTGAGTATCAGGCGTCGGAGGCACGATTCGTACATGCTGCGACAGGCCTTGGTCACATGAGCGGTGTGCCGACGGTTATTTCTGCGGTGCCGGTTGTGGATACGCTCCGGTTGGAGTCGCGGGATTGGCCTTCCTTGCCAACTGCTCGGCCCAGGCTTTCTGCACGGGTTCCGGAAATGTCTTGAGCATTTCGGCAATTTTAGATTGCATCTGCGCTACGATGTGCGGATTCTCAGCGGCAACGTCATAGCTCTCGTCAGTATCGATACCGAGGTTGTAGAGCTCCGGTTTTGGCAGTACGTAACTGCGCCGGCCGATCGCCGGTGCTGGCATGTAAGCTCCGGTGTTATGACGCGCGATGTGCAGCTTCCAGTTCATCCAACGTGCGCACTGCAGGTCCCAGTTGTCGAAATAGAGGAGGGGATCGCGGTCGATGGATGCTTTCTCGCCGTGAAGGAGCGGCCACATATCTATGCCGTCAAGTGGCTTCGAAGGGAGCGTGCCTCCGCAGAGCTTCGCAACGGTCGGAAAGATATCCATCATCGACGCAAGGCCATCCACTACACGGCCCGCGGGAATCCGGCCTGTCCAGCGCGCGATGAACGGCTCGCGAACGCCGCCTTCGTAAGTGGTGTTTTTGCGTCCGCGGAGCTTACCTGGGCTTCCCTGGTACCACGGTCCGTTATCGCTTGAGAAGAAGATGAGCGTATTGCGGTCAAGACCATTCTGCCGTACCGTCCGCAGGACTTCGCCGACGCTCCAATCGACCTCTTCGATAACGTCGCCGTACAGCCCTTCGGAAGACTTGCCTCGGAAACGGGGCGACGCAGCCAGGGGAATGTGCGGAAAAGTGTGGGGCATGTAGAGAAAGAAAGGACCGGGCTTTGCTGCCGCGATGAACCGGGTAGCTTGCTCCGTGTAGCGCAGTGTGAGAGATTCCAGATCCGCGGGCTGCTCGATTACCTCTTTGTTGTGCATCAACACGCGAGGGCTCATGTCATTGCTGTAGGGGATGCCGAAGTATTCGTCGAAACCGCGGCTGGTGGGCAGATAGGGATCGGGCCTGCCCAGATGCCATTTCCCGACGCACATGGTCTTGTAGGCGCGAGCCTTTAGCATGTTCGCCATGGTGGTCTCGTCGAGATTGAGCCCGCCTTCGTCCTGTGGAAAGAAGACGCGGGGGACGCCAACTCTGGTTGGGTAGCGTCCTGTCAGCAGAGCGGCGCGCGACGGGGAACACACCGGGTCGGCGGAACAGAAATTGGTGAAGCGTACCCCTTCCGAGGCGAGACGGTCGAGATTCGGTGTGCGGATCTTCGAGCCGTAGCAGCCCAGGTCTCCGAATCCGAGATCGTCGCAGAGTATGAAGACGATGTTGGGAGGCGGCGCCACTGCGGCGAGCAGAGGCGCAGCGGCGGTGGTAAGAAAATCGCGTCGGGTCACCGGACGATTATGACATCGCTAGAGCCGCCCAATCGCCCACAAGCGCCCAAGCGCAGCTTGCGTCAGGGCCGCTTTTCCCGTATCTTGAGGGCATGGACGTGCACCTCACCAATCCCGATCTACAGGCGAAGCTGGACCGTTGGGTAACGGAAACCGGACGCGGTCCGGACGAGCTGGTTGAGGACGCCATAACCGGTTATTTCGACGAGCTGGCCCAGACCCGCGAAATGCTTAACAGCCGTTACGACGACCTGAAAAGTGGCAGGGTAAAGCCGATTTCCCGTGACGAGCTTGTCGCCTATTTTCACGAAAGGAGCGCCGCCGTACAGAACGCCCACCATTTATTTTTGCTGGTGGGCTTAGCGTGCTCGAACTCTATTTGGCCTGAAGATTTGTGCGGCTAGTTTAGCTATGCCGTTCCACGAGTTCCGCGACTGTCAACGAAACGTGTGCCTCCCTAAACACCTACCGCGCGGGATTGCTCGTCTGGTGGAGGAGGAAACGCCCGATAGACATTGCATTCCCAAAACGCGTCATTGGACCAACTGCATTGGTGTAGGCCATGTGAAACCGCGCAAGAGCCTGCTTCCCAGTGCGGGCAATTCTTAGCCATCGACGGATAAGTTTATTAAAAAATGGAGTTTCCCCCCTTCCTGTTCCGCAGACGGGCCTTTGTCCGGCGCGATCCGGTTCGCTAAAGTCGCTCAAGTGGGTCGTTTGACTTGAAATGGGTCATGTGAAATACTGACGGCCATGCGTGTGCTTCTGGTGGTTTTACTTACAACTTCATTTGCGCTCGGACAGGTTGAGCGCGGGACTATTGCGGGAGCCGTTACAGACGCTTCCGGCTCGCCGATGCCGGACGTCGCGGTTTCGATTACTAACACAGCAACCAACACGTCGGTGCGAGTCACTTCTACAAGCACCGGCGAATTCAACGTTCCCAATTTGCAGCCAGGCGATTATCAGATCGAAATATCCGCTCCGGGATTCAAACGGTATGTCGAGAGCGGCGTACATGTAACCGCGGGCGGCACCGTGCGGCAGGATGCCCAGCTCCAGATCGGACAACTTAGCGAATCGATCGAAGTGAAGGCGCAGTCGGTACAGTTGCAGACCGAAGATGCCAAGGTGACGAGCGCAGTCGAGAACAAGTTGATCGATGAACTGCCGTTGGTTGTGGGCTCGGCGATGCGCAGTCCGTTCGATCTGGTTACGATCACTCCTCAGGCGAAAGGCAGCGGCACGACGCTTGTGATCGGCGGCGGTCAGGCGGCCGCGTGGGGCGCTACACTCGATGGGCTGACCGTCAATACCAATCGCGTCGGGCGATGCCGGCGAGACCGCATATCTCACGCCGTCGGTGGAGGCGATCACGGAATTCGCCGTTGAGACCAACGGCTTCAAGGCGGAGTATGGGCAAGCGGGCGGAGGCATGATTACGTTCGCTTCGAAGTCGGGTACCAACGCCGTGCACGGTACCGCGTACGACTTTCTGCGCAACGACGATCTGGACGCGCGCGGATTTTTCGCTCCTATCCGCTCCATTTACAAGCAGAACGATTTTGGCGCGTCGATAGGCGGTCCGGTGGTTATCCCGAAACTGTATCACGGCCGCGACAAGACGTTCTTCTTCGCCAATTTCGAAGGTTTCCGCAATCGCATCGGGTCGAACGGAAGCAGCCTGACTGTTCCGACGCCCGAGATGTATCAGGGCGATTTTTCGAAGTGGGTGGATGCGAAGAACAATTTGATCCCGATCTATGACACCGCGTCAACCACGCCTAACGCATCGGGCAGCGGTTTCACGCGGCAGGTGTTTGCCGGCAACATAATTCCGAAATCGCGGATCAGCAAAGTCGCCGCCGAGCTGATTCCGTACGGCTTGGCAGTCGCGCCCAATATTCCCGGCCTGGTTCCGGGAACGTCGGGATACGTCCGAAATAATTACCTCACCGCCGGCGGAACCACCAGAGTCCGACCACAAAGGGGGCGTCAAGATCGATCATAACATCGGCTACAGTCACCATCTTTCGTTCTTTTACAACAAGACGATTTACGACTCCGAGCCCGGGCCGAGCGGCCCCACCGGACTGCCCGAACCCTTGTGGAACGGCAGCGTCACGCATTACGAAGCCGCCGATTACCGCATGAGTCACGATTGGACAATTTCTCCGCGTCTGCTGAATCACTTCACGATCGGCGGCAATACGTTCTTTAAGAATTCTTATTCTCCCAACGTCGGGCAGGACTGGAAGGCAAGGTATGCATCCCGAACGCGGTCGACTGCAATGTCAACTTTCCCAACTCTCGTTCAGCGACGTTACGGGTTGGGGCAGCACGGCTTATAACGGAACGGAGCAGCCGATGTGGTCGATTAAGGAAGATCTGAGCTGGATTCATGGCGCGCACACGATGAAGTTCGGTTATGCGTTCACCAGTCAGCGGGCCAATGGTTTCGGACAAGCAGAACATCGCGGGACAGGCCTCATTCAGCTTTCTCGAAACGGCGGTTCCCGGCGTGACCACGGCACCAGCGGCAGTTCGTTCGCTTCGTTCCTGCTCGGGTATGCCGATAGCGGCGCGACAGAAACCATCCGCTATCTGCCGCAAACCTTCGACTACCACGGCTTCTACGCGCAGGACGATTGGCGCTTGACGCAGCCGGCTGACCGTCAATTTCGGCCTTCGCTACGAATTCACCGCTGCCGCCGATGGCCGGAGGCGATCAGTATGCCGATTTCTCGCCAACCGCGCCGAATCCGGCGGTGAATAACTATCCGGGCGCGCTCGATCTTCGCCGGTAATGGACGCGGGACGGACGGGCAAGAGCAGCCTGGTTCCAGGATGGTATGGCGCGCTCGGGCCGCGCGCTGGGACTCGCTTATTCGCTCGATTCGAAGACCACCATTCGAGCGGGCGCCGCGCGCACCTTTCAGCCGCGTGACCGTGGTCGCCGCAGCAGCCACTATGCCGGCTTCATCGGGCAGTACAGCTTCGCTTCCACCGAATAACGGCATCACGCCGGCGTTCAATCTGGATCACTGGCCTGCCATCGTATCCGCTGCCGCCGCAGATCAATCCCTCGTTCAGAACAACACGAACGTCGATTATTGGAACGGCCAGGACGCAACGCGGGCTCCCGAAAGCTTACAACTGGACATTCTCGATTCAGCGCGCAGATATCGAGCAGCACTATTTTCGAGGCCGACTACAATGCCACGGTCGGGGCGCATCTGCAGATCGGGCATCGAGAACATCAATCAGGTGCCGATGTCGACGTTCAATGCGCTGATCTCAGCAGTACGGACGCTACGCAGGCGATCACGCTGCTCAATTCGAGTATCACGTCGCCTGCGGCGGTGGCGGCGGGAATTCCGATTCCATATCCGAATTTCACCAACTCGAGCGTGCAGCGGACTCATGACGCGTCAACCAGGCGCTGCGGCCATTTCCGCAATATCTGACCATCGACACCAGCCAAAGCGGCGGCGATAAGAGCGGGCACTCCACTTACAATGCCGCCGTGCTGAAGCTGGATCATCGCCTTTCGATACGGCTTGACTGCGCAGGGGAGTTACGTGTTTTCAAAGTTGCTGACGGATTCCGATACGTATTACGCCAATAGCGGATTCGCGGAAGACAATGGCAACCGGCGGCTGGAGAAATCGATCGGCGCATACGATCAGACGCATGTGTTTAAGCTCAATACGATCTATCGAGATTCCGTTCGGGCAAGGGACATCAGCTGAATGACAGGGCCGTTTGACGGATCTGGTTCGGGGGCTGGCGGCTGAGCGCGATTCAGGTCGTACTCGACCGGGTTTCCGCTTATCCGTGACGCGGAACAATCCGATTGCCGATCTTCAATGGCGTCGAATCGCGCCTTAGTCACGAACTACGAGAATGGCGGCCTCCGGGAGCGGACCGTTTCGATCCAGCGCACGGATCTGTATCTCAATACTGCCGCATTTCCCGCGCAGTCGCCGTTGGTGTCTGGGTAACGCGACGCGCTTCAATCCCATGGTTCGCGGCTTCCCGACTGAACGAGAATCTCAGTCTGGGAAGTCGTTCAAGCTCACGGAAAGGTTCCGGCTGGACTTTCGGGCGGAGGCTTTCAATCTGTTCAACCGGACTATTTTCAGGAACCCGAATACGAACCTGAATAGCAATTCGTTCGGCATGGTCACGGGACAAGTCGAATACGGCGCGGCAGATGCAGGGCGCGCTGAAGCTTTACTGGTAGCAAGCTGCCGAATCGAGTTACGGAGTAAACTTGAGGTATGGCAGCCTTACTGAATTTGCCCTTGGTCCCGGTCGAGGAATATCTGAATACAGCCTACGACCCCGAGGTGGAATTCGTAGACGGCGTTCTTGTGGAGCGCAATGTGGGCGACTGGTTACACTCGCTAATTCAGAGTAATGTGCTCTTTGCTCTTCGACGGAAGTATCCGCATCTGAAAGTTGTCGCTGAATTGCGATCCAGCGTGACCGGCACACGTTATCGGTTGCCCGATGTGTGTGTTCTTTTCGCTGCGCCGAAGACCAAATACCTGCTCGACGCGGCTTTCCTCATAGTAGAAGTGCTCTCCGAGCGGGACGTTATGAGTGTCGCGATCGAGAAGCTGAAAGAATACGCGAATAAAGGCGTGCAGAATATCTGGCTCATCGATCCGCGTCTTCAGATAATGTGGATGTACCGCTCGCCTGCGCTGATCGAGGTCGAGGGCGAACTCATTTCGACGGCGGACGGTTCGATCGAGTTGTCCCGTGGCGAAGTCTTCGCGGAGTAGCTACCGAAAATCTACAGACCGAGAATGTGCATACCCGCATCGACGAACAGCACATTGCCTGTCAATCCGCGGCCGAGCGAACTTGCCAGGAAGACGGCGGTGTCGGCGACTTCGGCAGGTTCGGTGTTGCGGCGCAGGGGCGAGCGCTCGGCGACCGTTCCCAGGACAGTGCGAGAAGTCTTTGATCGCGCGCGCCGATGCGGTCTTCACCGGTCCCGCCGAAATCGCGTTCACCCGGATATTCCGCGCTCCGAGATCGGCCGCCAGGTAGCGCACCGACGATTCGAGCGCCGCTTTGGCGACACCCATTACGTTGTACATCGGAACCACCCGCGTGGAGCCTAGATAGGTCATCGTCATGATCGACCCGCCATTCGTCATCAACGGAGCTGTGGCGCGGGCGACAGCGACCAGCGAGTAGGCGCTCACGTTCTGCGCCAGCAGGAAACCTTCGCGCGACGTTTCGACGAATGGCTTCGCCAGGTCTTCCCGATTCGCGAAAGCCAAGCTGTGAACCACGGAGTGAAGCGGGCGCTCGAACTTCGCGAGACCTTCGCTGAGCTGAGCCAGATCTTCGTCCTTGGTAACATCGCACGGCATCGTCCCGGCGACGTTCAGGTTCTTGCCGAGCGAATCGAGCGACGATTTCTGGGATTCTCCCAGATAAGTGAGAACCAAGTCCGCGCCTTCACGCGAAAAGGCTTCAGCGACCGCGTAAGCCAGACTCCACTTATTTGCGATCCCCAAAATCAGACACAATTGTCCTTTTAACAGATCAGCCATGTTGAAGCCTAGTCATCGCAGTTTCTGCGGCGCGCCGCCCGCATCTTTGCTACGTTGCGCGGCGTCCATAAACGCGAAAATCTCCAGCGTCTCTTCGTTGGGCACGGGCGGTTCTTTGGTTTCGAAGAACTTCATCACTTCGACCAACAGCGGCCGGTATCCCTCCTGCATCTTGGATTGCTCTGCGCCACAATGGTGCCGCGAGCGCCCTTGGCTTCGGCGGGTTTGGAGCGAAACACGACTGCCCCGTATGTTCCATAAGGACGCAGCGCACGCACCGTGCCGGTTTTCCCATCCTTCCATTTCCCCGTAATCACATCGGCGTCTTCGGTGTATGTCCGCGTCACTTCCACGCAGCCTCTGCCCATCAAGGCATAGAGCAGTTCGATGGGATGGATCGCGTACCACGATAAATCGAGCTGATGGTGCGGCTCAAGGGGACCTGGTCCCCAGGTGATGACGCCCTGAGTGTCGGAGAACTTCATCTGCGTGGCGATATCGCCGTAGCGAAGGCTCGACGCGCTGAACCACGGCGTGTCGGCGGCCTTTGCCAGCCTGTCGATCTCTCGCGCGTCTGCCAGAGTCGATGCCAGCGGCTTGTCGATAAACACCGGCTTGTGCGCCGCGAATACCGGCTTTACCTGTTCCAGGTGCACACGCCCGTCTAGGCTCTCGAGAAGGATCGCATCCACGTTCTTGCACAGGCTCGGGATATCGGGGTAGAACTTCACCTTCCACTTGTTGCGCAAATCGTCCGCGTAACCATTGACGCGCGACGCGCTCGATTCAATGTCGGGGCTGCCGCCCTTATATGCAGCGACAATCACCGCGCCAGGAACATGGTCCGGAGACACGCGGATCGTTCAATAGCTTGGCGAATGCGGTGACGTGCGACGTGTCGGTTCCTATGATCCCGAGCCGAAGCTCCGCATGAACTGCCGTGGTACAGAGTATTGCAATGAAGACTGATCGCATCAGCCGCATTGTACACTAGTGTCAGCTCCATCCCATCTTGTCTCTCGATCTCCAAAGCCCTCTCATCTATGTCAAAGGCGTCGGCCCCGCACGCGCGGCCATGCTCGAAGCCAAGGGACTTGTCACCGTCGAGGACCTGATCGCCTACACGCCTTTCCGGTACGAGGATCGCAGCAACATGAAGCCGATCTCGCAACTGGCTCCCGGCGAAATGGCCACGATCGTGGCTGAAGTGCGCACTTCGAAGGTGGCCGCATTTCGGCGCCGCAATCTGGGATTGTTCGAAGCTCAGTTCAGCGACGCTTCCCGAGGCGTCATCACGGGCAAATGGTTTCACGGCTCTTACCTCGCCGATACGCTGATTCCCGGACGCCGCGTTGCGCTCTTCGGAAAAGTGGAGTTCGACAACTACGTGGGCCAGCTCACGATGCTTCACCCGGAGTTCGAAATGCTGACGGGCGACGATGAGGAAGGCGAATCGGCGCTGCACGTGGGCCGGATCGTTCCGATTTACGAAGCGGCGGGCAAGGTGAACACTAAGGCGATTCGTAGCCTGATCTGGAACGTGCTCAATTCGCTGACCGGCATGAACGATCCGATGCCGCCCGAGGTCCGGCAGCGGCTCAAATTGTCAGACCTCTTCACCGCCATTCGCAATACGCACTTTCCGCCGCCCGATTCGGACATGCGTTTGCTAAACGCCTTCCGCTCGCAGCAGCAGTTCCGGCTTATCTTCGAGGAGTTCTTCTGGCTGGAATGCGGACTTGCGCTCAAGCGGCGAAAGGCGGCTGCGCTGCCCGGTATCGCGTTCGAACTTAGCGCACGAGCGCGCGAGCAGATTCTGAAACTGTTGCCTTTCAAACCCACCGGCGCGCAGAAGAAGGTGCTCGGCGAAATCGCGCGGGACATGGCGTCACCCAGTCCGATGAACCGGCTGCTGCAAGGCGACGTCGGCAGTGGGAAGACGATTGTGGCTGCGCAGGCCGCTGTCATCGCGGTGGAGAACGGGTATCAGACTGCGGTCCTGGCGCCTACCGAGATCCTTGCAAGTCAGCACTATTTTTCTCTTAAGCCGCTGCTGGCCAAGATCGGTTACATTCCCATTCTGCTCACCGGCTCGAACACCGGCAGGGAAAAAAGCCAGTTGAAGAAGCTCATTGCGGAAGGCCTGGTACACGTGGTGATCG
Organism: Terriglobia bacterium; assembly: GCA_963767545.1. Classification (GTDB taxonomy): domain Bacteria; phylum Acidobacteriota; class Terriglobia; order Bryobacterales; family Bryobacteraceae; genus CAVVFX01. Next base: position 18,078 of record CAVYEV010000013.1, on the reverse strand, counting down.
GCACCCATGCACTGCTCGAGAAGGATGTCGATTTCAAGAAACTGGGGCTCGTCATTATCGACGAACAGCATCGCTTCGGCGTCATGCAGCGCTTCGGGCTTACGCAGAAGGGCGTCCACCCGGATGTGCTGGTGATGACTGCAACTCCGATCCCACGCACGCTCGCTATGACACTGTATGGGGACCTGGACGTTTCGGTTATCGATGAGCTTCCGCCTGGCCGCAAACCAATCCGCACCAAACAGGTGAATGCCGATCAGATCGAACAGGTATGGTCGTTCGTGCGCAGGCAGGTGGATGCGGGGCGGCAGGCGTACGTGGTGTATCCGCTGATCGAGGAATCGGAGACGGCATCGATGAAGGCCGCCATGCAGATGCACCAGCACCTTGCCCAGGAGGTCTTCTCCGATCTGAAGATTGGGTTGCTACACGGCAAACTGCCGACATCCGAGAAGGAAGCCGCGATGGACAGCTTTAAGCGCGGCGAAACGAACGTGCTCGTTTCGACCACTGTGATCGAGGTTGGGGTGGATGTGCCGAATGCGACCGTGATGGTCGTAGAACAGGCTGAGCGCTTCGGGCTGGCGCAACTGCATCAGCTTCGGGGACGCGTCGGGCGCGGCGGCGAGCAGAGTCATTGCCTGCTCGTGACGGAGAAGCTCAACGACACGGCGCGGGAGCGCATCCGCACGATGGTCGATTCTACGGACGGGTTTGTGATCGCCGAAATGGATTTGAAGTTGCGGGGACCGGGCGAGTTTTTCGGCACGAAGCAGTCGGGGCTGCCGCAGCTTCGCATCGCCAATATTCTGCGGGATGGCGAGATATTGGAGATCGCGCGGCGGGAAGCGATTGCGTTTGTCGAGAATCCGCCGTCGCGGGAGGCGCTGGCGGACGCGGTGGCGCATATCCGCGACCATTGGCAGCGGCGATATGGTCTGGTGCAGGTGGGGTAACCTGCGCGTTAGAAGGTTGAGAGGCTCGGTCGCGCGGGCTGCTCTCCAAAGGGTTGAAACACGGATCGTGTCACGGGCTCGGTCGCACCGCCTCCTTGACAGTCGCGGCTCAGAACTAATTGCTGGGCGTTAGGCGGGCACCGCGATCATGTAGTCGCGTTCAGCGGAAGCGAGCGGAAATGAGACATCGTTTTCTCGTTCGCGGCGCGCGTCAATGAGCTTCCGGGCAACGTCGCGCGCTATTTCGAGGGTTTCGGCAACCGTGCGCCCTTGTGCGACCAAACCTGGCATCTCGTCCGAGGTCCCGAGGTAGACTCCCTCGGGCAACGCCTCAATTTGTATGCGAATAGCGAGTTCCATCTTTATGCCAGGATATCCTCAACCACACTGCCGCCGGCGGGACCAATTAATCGCGCATCGAGCCCCTGGTACTTCACCGAAATTTCTCCGCATTAATTCCAAGCAGACGCAGCAAGGTGGCGTGGAAATCGTGAACGCTTACGGGTTTATCCACGGCGGCATATCCCAGATCGTCGGTCGCTCCGTAGCTGATGCCGCCCTTAATGCCGCCGCCCGCGAGCACGTACGAGAAGCCTTTAATATGATGGTCCCTCCCATCGCCCTGTGACATTGGCGTACGGCCGAACTCTCCGCCGAAGATTACCAGCGTATCGTCCAGCATCCCGCGCTGCTTCAAATCGTTTATGAGCGCCTGTGTCGGACGGTCCACTTCTTCCGCCTTGTACGCAATCCCCTGTTTGACCGCGCCGTGATGGTCCCAGTCGCGATGGTACAACTGGATGAACCGCACTCCCCGCTCGGCCAGCCGCCGCGCGAGCAGGCAGTTCGACGCGAACGAGCCGTCTCCCGGCTTTGCGCCGTATGCGTCGAGCGCGCTCTGCGGCTCTTTGCTCATGTCCATTAAGCCGGGAACGCTGGCTTGCATCTTGAACGCCATCTCATATTGCGATATCCGGGTCTGAATCTCCGGATCGTGCAGGACGCGATCCTCAAGCGAGTTCAGCTTGTTGATCGCATTGATCGACTCGCCTTGCGCCTCGCGGCTTACGCCCGGCGGTGTGTTGATGTACAACACCGGATCGCCCGCCGAATTGAACTTCACGCCCTGAAACTTGCTGGGCAGAATCCCCGCCGACCACTGCCTCGCGGCAATCGGCTGCATTTGTCCGCCTCTGCCCGCCGACAGGAGCACCACGAAACCAGGCAAATCGGCGCATTCCGAGCCGAGCCCGTACAGCACCCACGACCCGAAACTCGGCCGTCCGGAAATGATCGAGCCGTTGTTCATGATCATATGCGCCGGATCGTGGTTGATCTGCTCACCGTACATCGAGCGAACAATGCAGAGGTCGTCGGCGACGCTCCCGATGCGTGGGAAGAGTTCGCAGATCTGCTGACCCGATTTCCCGAACGTTTTGAAGCCATGCTGCGGACCAAAGCAGATCAATGCTTTGCCCTGAAGCTGAGCGATCTGCTGGCCCTTAGTCATCGATTCCGGCATCGGTTTGCCGTTCAACTCCGCGAGCTTCGGCTTATAGTCGAAGGTTTCGAGGTGCGATGGCCCGCCTGCCTGATAGAGGAAGATCACGCGCTTCGCTTTGGCAGGAAAATCCAGCGGATTCACCGCGCCTTGCGCCTGCACTGCCGCCGTCGCAGCGCGGAGCAATCGAGGCGCAATCAGCGAATTGAGCGCGACGAGGCCAAGCCCAGCGGCTCCGCGGCCCAGAAAAGCGCGCCGATGAATCTGTGTCAAGTTGTCCATAAAATCAGTTCCTGGTTATTACTTCATGCAAATTGAGAACCGCTCGCGTGACCATTGTCACCGCCGCGAGCTGCGGAATCTTCGCGCCATCCGGAACGTGAGAATCACCCACGCCGACGAGCTTCTTCGCATCCGCCGGAGCCGCCGTGAAATGCTTCAGATTCTCCCGATACACTCCTGTGAGAATCGACCGTTCCTCCGGATTGGGAGCACGGTCCAGCGCCTCTGTGAAGATCCAGTTCAGTTGCCGGTCGAAACCCGCGCCGCCTTTGCTCAACGCATTCTCCGCGAAGACGCGAGCCGCCTCGACGTAGATGGGATCATTCAGCAGATCGAGCGCCTGCAGCGGAGTATTAGAAGACACGCGGTTCACCGTGCACTCTTCCCGCGTCGGCGCGTCGAAATTCAGCAGACTCGGATGGAGGAACGTGCGCTGCCACAGCGTGTACACGCCGCGCCGATACAGATCGTCGCCCCTGCTCGCCGAATACTCGCGCTTGGGAAAATTGAGCGTTGCCATGTATCCATCGGGTTGATACGGCTTAACGCTCGGACCTCCGAAGCGATTCTTCAGCAGGCCAGAAACCTCGAGGGCTATGTCGCGAACGTTCTCGGCGTCCACACGGAAGCGCGACTGCCGTGCGAGCAGCCGGTTTTCCGGATCTTTCGCATCGATTTGCGGAGTTGGCAGCGAAGATTGCCGGTAAGTATGGCTCATGACGATGGTCCGGATCACATGCCGCATATCCCAATCGTGAGTTCCATTGGCCTGCCACTCGGGGTGCTTGAACTCCGATGCCAGCCAGTCGAGCAGTTCCGGGTGACTCGGCCATTCGCCCTGCGATCCCAGATCGTCCACCGTCTTCGAGATTCCGATGCCGAAGTACTCGACGCCACACGCGGTCCACGTACACGCGCGCGGTCAGCGGATTACCGTCCGAAACGATCCAGTTTGCAAGGTCCAAGCGGTTAGCACGCCTGCCGCCCGTCTCCAGCTTGCCGAGGAAGCCGGGAATCGCCGGTTCCACGACCTCGCCGGAATCGTCCATCCAGTTGCCGCGGGCGAGAATGCGCGTCACTTGCGGCGTCACCGCGACAGCCGTTACCACGCGGGGAATCTGTGAATTGAGAATCGTCCGCTCTCCTTCGAGCCGTGCGAGTTCCGCGCTCAGCGCCGCGGTCTCGGGTGAAGTCCATTCGAAATATTCGCGAATCGCATCCTTCTGCGGTGGCTTGCGTTTCGCACGCTGTTCGGCGTTTACCGGCGGCTCCAGCGCTGCCCGCATTTCCGGCGAGAGTCCGCTGGCCCATGTCTTTGCGCCTTCGGGATCTTTGTTTTTTTCTTTCACGCGCTTGGCCGAAGTACCGTCCGCAGGCCACGAATATTCGCCTTGCGAAAGCGCCAGACGGAAACGTCCGATCACTGCGCGCCGGTATGCGGTGGAGTCATGCCGAAGTGTAACGACCAGCCGCGAATCCGCGCGTGGTCGCGATCTTTTCCTTGAAGCGCAAGGCCAGAAATGGATCGCTCGATTCACCCAGCCCGACGCCCCAGCCAGTCTCGGGATCGTTATCGATCGTCGCGGTCGCAGGCATACCATTGTTGGTCGTTTTATCGCCAAGCGCAGTGGAGAATGCAAGCGCGCGCGCCGGTCGTCCGGGCTCCTGCAGAACCGCTTCAACCCCGGTCAGCAGGAATCGGTCCGCGCCGCGCGAGACACGATTACCCGGCAAACTCTCGTCTTCCACGACGTCGACGCCGAGTTCGGTCCACGAGCCAGCGCCAGGATGGAGTGTAACAATGTACGTCTCGTTGTCGGGATTCGGTCCGCTCGCGACAATCAGCCCGTTGCCAGAATTGCGATCGGGACTAAGCGTTGCGCCGCCGGCGTCCTGTATGTAGAACAGACTATCTACCGGCTTTTCGTTGTAAACCGTGAGCACCGCACCATGGAGCGAGCGTGCCGCTTCGGGACGTTGGAAGTGCCACGCGAGATCGCCAGCTTTCCAACGTTCCGCAAGCGACTTTTCCTGCTCGGGAGTCGGGGCAGGGAACGCCGCAAGCTTCGTCTTCAGCGCCGCGATCTGAGTATCGAGCTGCTCGCGCCGCTGCTTCTGTTCCGGCGCCGGCAATTCGAGCTGTGTTCCCCATGCTTTCTCGCCGCGGTCGGGCACCAGGCCGGTCTCTTCAATGTCGGCGAAGAATGCCTTCATCGAATAAAAATCTTTGCTCTTGAAAGGATCGAACTTATGATCATGACATTCGGAACATCCCATGGTGCTGCCGAGCCAAGCAACGCTGACGGTGCGGACACGGTCTGCGCCGTATTTCGCAAGATACTCTTTGGGCTGCAGGCCGCCTTCCGCCGACGTGCGATTGAGCCGATTGTAGGCCGAGGCGACCTTCTGGTCGACCGTTGCATTGGGCATCAGATCGCCCGCCAGTTGCTCGCGCGTGAAACGGTCGAACGGCATGTTGTCGCGAAAAGCGCGCAGCACGTAATCGCGATACGGCCACGCGGGAAATATGTTATCGCCGTGGAAGCCGCAGGTGTCCGCGTAGCGCACCGCATCAAGCCAATGCATGGTCTGTTGTTCGGCGTAACGAGGCGAGGCGAGGAGACGGTCCACTACCTTTTCATAGGCGGTCGGTGAGTGGTCGTTCTCAAAATCGCGAACGTCCTCAGGCGTTGGAGGAAGCCCTGTAAGATCCAGGGTGACGCGACGGATCAGCGTACGGCGGTCGGCTTCCGGCGAAGGTGTCAGCCCTTCTTTCGCGAGCCGATCCTGGATGTAATTGTCGATTGGATTGACGATGGACGCATCGGCTGACAGCTTTGGAACGGCAGGACGTTTGATCGGCTGATAAGCCCAGTGGCCTTCGTAAACCGCGCCCTCCGCGACCCATTGCCGAATGGTCTGCTTCTGTTTCTCGGTGAGGTCCTTGTGCGCAAATTGCGGCGGCATGCGCCTGGCCGCGGACGCGGCGAAAACGCGCTGTACAATCGCGCTCTTATCCGGATCGCCGGGGACAATCGGGATTTCTCCATCCTTCATCGGCTTCAGAGCTTCCTCGCGGACGTCGAGCCTGAGGTTGGCCATGCGCGAACTCTTGTCCGGACCGTGGCAGCGGAAGCATGTGTCCGACATGATCGGCCGGATATCCCGATTGAAGCTAACCGATGCTCCTTGCAAGACGGCCGCAGCCAAACCAATTCCGCAAAGCGAACGAACGACGATGTTCATTTCGATATCTTTATTCTATTATGCTCGTAAAGAGGGAAATCTCACATGAGACGATTAACAGTTGTGTGCGTCCTCGCGTGCAGCGGCCTTTGCGCACAGGGTCTCGCGCAGAATCTGAAGACCAGTTATAAGGTCCAGTTTACAGCGGCAAATCAGCCTGTTTATTCAGACGAGCTGGGCTATGGTTTCGAACCCGGACCGACCGTTACAGGAGTCGATCATGGAGGGAAGCCGTTCGTCACCAGCGACAAGCCCTTCTATTTTTCAGCCGCGGTTCCGGAGGGCAATTACCTGGTTACAGTCGCATTGGGCGATCCGGAGGGTGAATCCACTACCACGATCAAAGCCGAACTTAGGCGTTTGATGGTCGAGAAAGTCCATACGACGCGCGCTCGAATCGAAACGGTCAAGTTCATCGTGAATGTCCGGACTCCGCAAATCTCCACCGGGGGCGAGGTTCGTCTGAAGCCGCGCGAGAAGACCACGGAAGCCGCTGCCTGGGACAACAAACTGACTCTCGAATTCAGCAACACGGAGCCGAAGGTAAGCTCTATCGAAATCGAAAAAGTGGAGGTTCCCACCTTATACATTGCGGGCGATTCCACCAGCACCGACCAGCCTCGCGAGCCATTCAACAGTTGGGGACAGATGTTGCCGCGCTTCTTCAAACCAGAGATCGCGGTAGCCAACAATGGCGAATCGGGCGAGTCGCTCCGAAGCTTTATCGGCGAGAAGCGGCTCGCAAAAGTCGCGAGCATGATCAAGCCGGGCGATTGGCTGTTCATTCAAATGGGCCATAACGATCAGAAGGAAAAAGGTGAGGGCGTGGGCGCTTTCACTACGTATAAGGCATCATTGAAGGAGTTGATCGCAGAAGCGCGCAATCACGGCGCCACTCCGGTTGTGATCACGCCGATGAACCGCCTGACGTTCGACGCCGAGGGCCACATCACGAACAGCCTGGGCGACTATCCCGAAGCCGTGCGCCAGACTGCGAAAGAAGAGAAAGTTGCGCTAATCGATCTCAATGCTATGAGTAAGCCTTTCTATGAAGCTCTGGGTCCGGCGAAGGCGCACGTCGCGTTTGCCGGGAACGATACTACCCATCACAGCGATTACGGTAGCTACGAACTCGCCAAGTGCATCGTCCAAGGAATCAAAGACGCGAAACTGCCGTTGACCAAGCACCTGGTCCCGACACCCGCCTTCGATCCGGCGCATCCGGATTCGCCCGATAACTTCGACATCCCTCCTGATCCCACGGGCGCCGTTCAGCGGCCTTACGGAAATTAAACATGCCCTTTCCAATCCATCGTCCACGGCGTCTGCGTTCGAGCGAATCGATGCGCGCGCTCGTACGCGAAACTCGCCTGTATCCATCGCAGTTCGTACTCCCGCTATTCGTCTGTCCCGGTGAAGGAGTGCGCCGCGAAATCTCTGCGATGCCCGGCAATTATCAGCTCTCGGTAGACGAGTTCGTCAAAGAATGCGAGGAGGTCCATTCGCTGGGAATCGGTGGTGTCATCCTTTTCGGACTTCCCGAGTCCAAGGATGAGTTGGCATCCGGCGCCTACGACGATGACGGAATCGTGCAGCGGGCAATTCGCGCGGTCAAACGCGCCATTCCGGATCTTCTGGTAATGACTGATGTGTGCAACTGCGAATATACGAGCCATGGCCACTGCGGCAAGATCGTGAATGGGGACGTCGATAACGATACGACGCTTGAATGGCTCTCAGCTTCCGCGCTTTCCCATGCCAAGGCCGGAGCCGATATCGTTGCGCCATCGGATATGATGGACGGCCGCGTCGGCGCCATTCGGAGGAAGCTCGACGAGAACGGCTTCACGAACGTACCGATCCTCGCCTATGCGGCCAAATTCGCATCGGTGTTCTACGGTCCATTCCGCGAGGCTGCCGAATCCGCGCCGCAATTCGGCGATCGGCGCAGCTATCAGATGGACCCAGCCAATGGCCGTGAAGCGATGCGTGAAATCGAATTGGATCTGGAGGAAGGCGCGGACATGATCATGGTGAAGCCGGCGATGCCGTACCTTGACCTTATCGCGAGGGCGCGCGACCGTTTCGACAGTTCCAATCGCGGCATATCAGGTTAGCGGAGAGTTTTCCATGATCATGGCGGCGGCCCGCAACGGTTGGATCGATCAGGATCGCGCCATGCTGGAAAGCCTCACGTGCATCCGGCGGGCGGGGGCTGACATGATTCTGACGTACTTTGCCAAACCCGCTGCGCGGGTTTTGTAAATGTGCTCGTTTTAGTCCCGGCTGTGATGTCGCTGGTATCCGCTATTGCGTATGCCCGGCGGGCTTCAAAGCGCCCATTATATGTATTAAGTAATATAGTTAAAGCGGACTAGTCCTAAAGTTGACGTTCGGCTGACGGGTTCGGGGATAAACGTTACACTGTAGTACAACGATAGCATCTGTTAGCGGAAATTAACCAAAAAGCTCTTGACGGTGAGGGGAGGGTAACGTAGACTCGGGTTGAGGCAACGAGGTAGGGAACTTAGTAGCACCACTTTTTCATGGAGGAAAATAGATAGAAATGAAGATTTTGTCAGGTTTAGCATTAGCAGGTCTTATGGTCGCTGGCAGCGCTTCGGCGGCCACAGTCACGGTAGTTTTCACTTGCGGTACTATTTCCGACCCCATCAATTTCGGAACGAATCCACCTAGCAACCCAGGTGCGTCCGGTACGTTTTCTTGTCAGGGTACGAGTGGTCTTGGTGCCTTTTCGTCGATTTCTGGCGCTGTCCTTTACGATAGCGACTATTCTAACGGCGCGGCTACTCCTGTCAATGAGACGGCGACTTTCGCGATTACACTTCCAGGTGGCTGGACTGCCGTAACTACGTCCGACACGGTTACCACAACTGGCGGCGGCAATTCGACCGGTCCGGTTAGCTCCAACGCTACTATAAATGCGACATTTAACAACAACAGTACGTTAGTTTCGAACGGCATCGTTCTTCCGGGCTTCACGGATGCGCTTACCGGCATTACTGCCGGAGTAAACAGCTTCAACGTTGCGTTTAGCCAGACGTTTAACAGCGGCTCAGCATTACAAGGGACAGGCGACGTGCAGGTGGAATATACCTACACGACGGTTTCAACGGGCACTCCGGAACCCGTTTCCATGCTGCTCTTCGGCACCGGTTTGCTGGCCGTTTCACTCGCCGGACGCAAGAAATTCTCTCGCAAGTAATTCGGTTCGAACACTTGAACCCGAGTCCAGATGTAATCGAAGACTGCTAACACCCTACCTGAATGTAGCCTTAGAACCCGCCAGTTTGATCTGGCGGGTTACTTATTTACAGGGCTCAGTGGCACAGGTGCCATTGAGCCCGTTTTGTTTTTCTCATCGCCAACCGCTGCTCTCCAATGCTAAAAGCCCCGCAGTGCGCCGTCGATCGGCACGCCACAGGGCCAGAACTTGTCGATATTTCGAAACTGACCTACGCGCTAAAGGAGCTTCCACATCCACAGGTAGACTTTACCTGGGGATTGTCGAACTTGAAGCCCGAGCCTTCAAGCGTCTCGACGTAGTCCACATTGGCGCCATCCAAGTAAAGCAGACTTGCCTGATCGATGAAAACTTTTAGCCCGCTGTAGTCATATGTCTTATCCAACATGTTGGGCTGGTTCTCAAAAGCCATTGAATAGCTGAATCCTGAACACCCGCCTCCGACCACAGCGATCCGGAGGCCAGCCGGCTTCGGCTCCTGTTGATCCAGAATCTCTCTTACTTTCGAAACTGCCGCGTCCGTGAGCTGTACCATAATCTTCCCCTCTGTTTGATTATATCGGATGCCACATCGATTTCAACCTGACGGATTTTTTCGCGCGTCAAATACACAACCGTATGCTTCCAGACGAAAACCTGAATGACAATTAATCTCGAACACCAAATCATCTGAAGAACTTTCAATCCAGCACATCCGTCCCTCCATATAGTGAGAGAATCGTAAGGTGGAAACCGCCCGGAAAGAGCGGGTCAAGATTCGTGTACCTCGGGAGGCCGGACTAGTCCGTTTCCTCCTCAGCCCTTTCGGCAAGGTCCTTCTTGGCTTCTTCTTCATCGTCTTTACTATCGCCGGATTCACCTTCACGTACTTCTACGTGCAATATTCCAAGGTGATCGATCAGAAGCTGCTCAACGGCGGACCTTACACCGTTGCTTCCAAGATCTACGCGGCGCCGTCCAACGTGAATATCGGCGACCCCGGCACTTCCGTTGAGATTGCCAACATTTTGCGCCGAGCCGGGTATAGCGAGTCCCGCAGCAACCCTATCGGGTACTACAACGTTCACTCCGACTCGGTCGAGATTTATCCCGGACCCGAATCGTATTTCAAACAGGAACCGGGCGTTATACGTTTCGCCAATAACCACATCGTCCGAATCACTTCCCTGCGAGACAACACCCAACGGGGCCAATTTGCTCTCGAACCTGAACTGCTGACAAACGTTTACGACAAGAACCGCGAGAAACAGCGTTTCGTTCATTATGCCGATCTTCCGAGGACGCTGATCGACGCCATCACGTCGGCTGAGGACCAGAACTTTTTCCAACACTCCGGATTCGACCCGAAGGCCATCCTCCGCGCTGTGCTGATAGATGTGAAAGCGGGAAAGAACGTTCAAGGCGGATCGACATTGAGCATGCAGCTCGCGAAATGCCTCTTCTTGACCTACGAGCGCAGTTGGAAACGTAAAGCGGCCGAGGCCATGATTACGCTGCAGCTTGAACATCGCCTCACCAAACAGCAAATCCTCGAACTCTATTGCAACCAGATCGATCTCGGACGGCGCGGCAGTTTCGGCATACGCGGGTTCGGGGAAGCCGCCCGGGCATACTTCGGCAAGGACCTCCACAGTCTCTCACTGGAACAGACGGCTACGCTTGCGGCGATGCTTCGCAATCCAATCGTCTACAGTCCTTTCCGTAATCCCGAACGCGTGAAGGAGCGGCGCAATCTGGTTCTCGCTCTCATGCGTCAGAATGGCCACATCTCGGAACGTGAATACGCCGTCGCGATCGAAAAGCCGCTTGTCCTCGCCGCCCCGGAAGCCGAATCGAGCGAAGCCCCCTATTACGTCGACATGGTCAACGACGAGCTCTCGCAACGCTTCGAAGATTACGATTTCAAGAATCAATCCGACCGGATCTATACCGCGCTCGATGTGAACCTGCAGCGTGCCGCCTCGGAAGCCATCAAGATCGGCATGCAGAACGTGGATGACCAGATCAAGAAACAGCGCCGGTTCAAAGGCGTTACACCTCCCATGGCGCAATGCGCTCTCATTGCTCTCGATCCGCATACCGGCGAGATCCTGGTCCTTGCCGGCGGCCGGAACTATGGAACAAGCCAGTTGAACCACATAATTGCCAAGCGTCCTCCCGGCTCCATATTCAAGCCTTTCGTCTATGCCGCCGCGATGAACACGGCCATTAACGGAGGTCCGCGCACCCTCACTCCCGCTACAACAGTCGTCGACGAACCCACCACTTTCTGGTATGACGGCAAGCCCTACGAGCCCAGCAATTTCGGCAAGAAATTCTACGGTGTCGTCACCTTGCGGCAAGCGCTCGCGCACTCCATGAATGTCGCAACTATCAAAGTCGCCGAGATGGTGGGCTATGGAGCGGTTGTCAATTTGGCCCACAAGGCCGGCATCAATAGCGATGTGCATGGTACTCCAGCGGCGGCGTTGGGCTCGTATGACGCGACGCCGCTCGAAATGGCCGGCGCTTACACCGTCTTCGCCAATAACGGCATTTATGTCAAACCTTCATTTCTCGACCAGGTGAGGGAGTCCGACGGCACGCTAATTTATCAGCACAAGCCCGAAACCAAGCAGGTGCTCGACCCGCGTGTGAATTACCTCATGATCAGCATGCTTGAAGAAGTGCTGCGAAGCGGCAGCGGCGCAGGTGTGCACTCGCTCGGCTTCAACCTTCCGGCTGCCGGGAAGACGGGAACATCCCATGACGGGTGGTTCGCTGGCTTCACGTCGAATCTCCTCTGCATCGTCTGGGTCGGCTTCGACGATTATCGCCAACTCGATCTCGAAGGCGCCCGATCGGCCCTGCCCATCTGGGCCGAGTTCATGAAGCGTGCCGCGGAATTCCGCGCCTATCGCGATGTCAAGTACTTCACGCCTCCCTCCGGAATTGTCAGTATACAGATCGACCCTGAGTCGGGGATGCCCGCCACTCCGCAATGCCCGAAGACGATCAACGAGTTCTTCATCTCCGGTACCGAGCCTGTGGGCTCATGTCCGCTGCACGGTGGCGCGTCGCTCGACAACACCAATGTTTCCGGCTGGGATACGCCGCAAACGGCCGCCCCTCAGGGGACGCAGCAACGGCCCCAGGCGCCAGGTCAACCCCGCCCTCCCGTTCCTCCGCCCGATTATTCAGGAGGCCACGAACAAGCTTCGGCCCCTCCTGCTCCTCCAGTCCAACCGGCGGTAACTGGCGATCCCGTCGCACCGGAACCGCGAAAGAAGCACGGCTTTTTTGGCCGCATCTTTAAACGCAATTGAACCAAACGCAATTGAACCAAGCGTAATTGAACCGTGATGAAACGCAATTGACGCGCCACGCGGCCGGCGCGGTTCCTTGACTCCTCTGTTCTTGTTTAGAATAGGACTGTAAGGAGGCCGCTATGGTTTCCGTCGTTCTCACCAACCGTATAAACAATTCGACACTGCTTAAACTCCTCGTACCCGTGCTCCTCTGCCCATTTGCCGCAGTCTGCCAATCGCCGCCGCCCCGGCGTCAACGCTTCTCGATTCGACCCGCCTGTCAAAACCCGCCCTGCCTGAACCGAAGATCGTATTGACTGCCGAGGGCCGCGGCGATGTCTACATGGCCCGCAAGATGTATCGCGAAGCCATCGACGCCTACCGCCAGGGGCCAACCGATTCTCCAGTGACCTGGAACAAGATCGGCATCGCTTATCACCAACTTCTTGAACTGAACAACGCCCAGAAGAATTACGAGAAAGCCCTCAAGCTTGACCCAAAATACTCCGAGGCCATCAATAATCTCGGGACCGTCTACTATGCCCGCAAGAAGTACCGCGCGGCAATCGGCCGTTATAACGCCGCTCTCAAAATCAAGCCCGGCGCGGCGTCTTATTACAGCAATCTGGGCACCGCCTGGTTCGCACGCAAAGATTACAAGAAAGCTGCGCTGGCCTATCAGACCGCCGTCAAGCTCGATCCCGACATCTTTGAAAATCACAGCACCTTCGGTACCACGCTACAGGAGCGCAGCGTCTCGGAGTTCGCCAATTTCCACTACTATCTCGCTCGCACCTACGCCAAAGCGGGACAGAACGATCGGGCCCTGCTGTATATCCGGAAATCGCTCGAAGAAGGTTTCAAGGAACGGAAGCTCTTCATGGAGGAGCCAGAATTTGAAGCGCTTCGCGCCACGCAGGAATTCAAAGATCTCATGACCCTGGAACCTCGTGTACTCTAATCGGCTGGCTTTGGCCGCTCTCGCTCTAACCATTGTCTCGTGTTCCCGCCAGGAAACAGCCGGTCCGCCTCGCATTGCGGTGCTCCGTTTCGAGAATCTATCGAGCGACGTTTCGCTCGACTGGATGGGCCGCGCGGCGAGCGAGATAATCGCAAGCGAGATCGGCGGAGGCAAGTCGGCCGCGCTCTCGGGCCAGGCCTTACGAGCGAATCCTCTGGCGCAATCGCGGCCGGTATCCGCGCCCGGCGAGTCTTCCGAGCGAAGCGCTGCTCTCGCGGAAGGCGCCACCCGCCTGGTCCTCGGCCAGTTATCGCGCACGGGCAATCGCCTGATCCTCGATGTTACCGAGCGCGACGCCATGACCCAGAAAACGGTCCAAGCCTTCACTTTGGCGACTCCAAACCCGAACGGCCTCTACACGCTCGCCGATGGAGCAGCCCATCGTTTGTCTCCACAGGTGACACCGTTTCAGACCAGGAACAATGAAGCTATTGCCGACTGGGCGCGCGCCCTTGAAGAGACTGATTATCAGAAGGCAAGTGACGACTACTCTCGCGCGGTTCAGGCCGATCCCGAATTTGCGGGCGCTTGGCTGAACTGGGCTGCGGCAGCGTCCGCGCATGGGGATAAAGCCGCGGCCTCCAGGATTCTCTCGGATGCACAGCAGCATGCCAACCGCTTCAGCGAGCGGGATCGGGCGCGGCTAAAGTTTGCTAGCGTGCAACTCACCGGCGACCGTGCGGCCACCCTTGCCGCCATGAACGAACTCGGCCGATTGTCCCCCGACGATCCGGATACCGTTCGCGCTATTGCCGACCAGAATTTCGCGGCACGTCAGTTCCAGACCGCGGCATCCCAATACCGCGTCTTGACCCACCTTCGGCCCAACGACCCTCGCGCCTGGAATCAGCTGGGCTATTCGCTCATGTACACGGGCGACTACGGCGGTGCAATGACCGCACTCCGGAGCTATCAGCGGTTGGTTCCGGCCGATCCCAATCCAATCGATTCCCAGGGCGACGTGGCGTTCGCATTCGGCCGCTTTTCCGAGGCTGCGGATCTCTACGATAAGGCCGCGGCCATGGACCCCAATTTCCAGAACTCGACAGACCTGTTTAAAGCCGCCGAAGCGCAGTTAATGACTGGCGATGTCTCAGGCGCGAGCAAAAAGTTCGATTCCTACGGCGCGGCCCGGCGCGCGGCCAACGACACCTCGTTGCCTTTCCGGACGGCGGAGTGGCTCTTCGTCTCCGGCAAACATGACCAGGCATTCGCGGTTCTTGGAGCTTTCGCAGCCACCGCCGCCCCACAAGTCAAGTCCGTCGCGCTGACTCAAATGGCAGCCTGGGATTTGCAACTCGACCGTCGCGCGCGGGCTCTCCAGGAAGTGAATACCGCCCTACAGACGGGATCGGCATCGGCGCCTACGCTGATCGTCCGCTTCGCCGCGGAGGATGCTCATAACGCGGCCGATTGGTCATCTCGCGCCGACCGGATGTTCGCAGCCCCGCAGTTGGCGCCAATCAAGCCTTTGGGCCTTGCCTACGCGCTGTACTACGCGCATGAGTGGCAGTCCGCCGAGCCGGTATGGAAGCAGCTTGCGGATCAAGCCAGAGCCGACGACATCGAGCCGGTCATCTACGCCGATATCCTGGTCCGACTGAATCGGCCGAAGGATGCCGCGCGCTACGTGCGCCTCTTCCTCGTTCCGCATCCCAACTTGAATCAGGAATTCCTGTCACTCGCGATGCCCAGGATCTTCGAGATTCGCGCCGCCGTCCTCGCGAGCGAAGGCAAGACAGCCGAGGCCGAATCCAGCCGCAAAATCTTCAGAACGCTGTGGGCAGGAACGTAGCGCCCGAAACATCCGCAGACCTGTTACCCGTCTTGATTGGCATGGAGAGGCCGTCCATCAATGCAAATCCTCGAATGCCAAGCGCGCTCTGCCAGGCATTTTCGAGCGCCTGAATGTAATCGGCTTCCAATTGGAAAAGCGTTCGCTGAGAGATCAGCGCTTGGGGATAAGCGGCGGCCATTTTTTCGTAATTGGTCCGGTACAGCTGGTATGCCTGCTCGGCACGGGGAAGCATTTCGGTCTTGTATTGCTGAACTGTGGCTCGCGCCGAATCGTACTCGCGGAACAAACCCGCCAGATTACGGGCAATCTGGAGTTTCAGGCGCGCGACTTCCTGTCTTGCACTCTCGATCTCGCTTTTCGCAGCGGCGATGTTGCCCTGATTTCGATTGAAAATCGGCAACTGAACGCCGATCTGAACGCCGCCATTCAGTCCGGCGGTCTTGCGCGTGGGTTCCAGGGGTTCGTAACTCTGCGATAGATTGCCGTGAATTGCAGATCGGGAATCGGCGCTTTCCTCGCTTGAGTCAGCGAAGCTTCCGCTCTTTCCACGCCCTGCTCGGCAAGCTTTACTTCGGGACTTTCATGCACCGTCGTTGCCAGCCATTGGTCGTACTTGAGGTCCGGTATAGCCTCCAGATCGCCTCGAGATGCGTAACGGGAAGACCGGGTTTTCCAACGACCGCGGCGAGAGTTCTCCACGAGGAGTGGAGATCTTGCTGAGCGATTCGCAGACCCACGTTTGCCTGCTGCTGCTCCACTTCGGCCTGCAGAATATCCGGACGGTCCGCCTGACCGACGTTGGCCAGTTGATGAGAGGTCTGGTCGCATCCGCCGCAAGTTTGACAAGATTCTGCCGGACTTCCACCATTCTTTTCGCCCCGAGGATCTGATAGAAGAAGCATTCGGACATTATTCACGATGCGCAGTCGCTGAATCTGCCGGCGGTTTGCGACTGTTGCCGCCAGCTTCGCGACGCGCCGGGCAGCGCGGAGCTTTCCTCCCGTCACGATCGTCTGGCTGACGAATCCGCCTTGCTTCCCGCCGCCGAATTATCCGCCGCGAATTTCGTCTCCGTAATAACCGACGTGGGATTCGGGTAAAGACCCGCCTGGCGAACGAGTCCGGCGGCCACTTGCATATTCGCTCGGCTGCGCCATGGTCGGGTTATTCGCCAGAGCCATCTGTTCCAGATCCTCCAGCCCAATCGGCGTCCGCCAAATTACGGAGCGGAATGCGAGCCCGATTAAGGCGAGCAGATCATTTCCGTGTCATCGCTGCGCGGTTCTCCTGGCTGTTCTTGAGTTCGACGATCTTTTCGTACTGGGCCGCAGGAAGAACGCGGACCAGCGTCATCATTCCGCCGACGTATCCGCTCCAGCCCGGCGGCAGCCCTAAGTTTCCGGTTTCTCCACCTCTTTGTCCATCGCCATCATGGGGCTCTTCCATGTACGCGTCCTGGGGGAACAGGGGACCTGTTCGCTTCGCTTGAGCTCGGCATTTCATGCCGGTCATTGCCGGCATACTCTGTCCATTCCCGCCATGTCGCTGTCCATACCGGCATATTGGCCATTGCCTTGTCTGCCTCGCTCCCGATAGCGGACCGTTCGAGCTTCGTTCACCGCGCCCGGTCCGGGTCATGGGGCCGACGTTCGATGTCATCTGGTTCATCATGTGGTGGGGCAAGATGGCAGTGCAGCATCCAGTCTCCCGCGCGGTCGGCGACGAATTCGATATCTCTCGCCTGCGCCACGCCGACCAGAGTCGTGTTTCCGCGCGGCCAAATCGCCTCGGGCTGCCGGGCGCCCTCGCGCCCGGTCTCCCAGAACGTAAACCCGTGCAGATGGATCGGGTGATGATCCATTCCCAGGTTGATGATCCGGATTCGAACCCGCTCACCGAGCCGGACAATCAAGGGCGTGGAAGCCGGTCCCGCCTTTCCATTGAACGTGAGCCAGTTGAACTCCATCTTCATGCTGTTGGGAACGGTGCTGTTGGGAAGCACCGCATACTCCTGCAGCGCGATCAGGAAGTCCTTGTCCACGCGCGGCGAATACGCAGTCTTAGGGTGGATGATGAACCCGCCCAGCATCCCCACCATTTCCTGCATCGCCATGTGCGAGTGGTAGAAGAACGTGCCGTTCTGATGAAGCGGGAATTCGTAGATGAAGCGCTCGCCCGGCATTACCGGCTTCTGGCCGACTCCGGGAACGCCGTCCATTTCGATGGGAAGTTCGAGTCCGTGCCAGTGAATTCCTGTCGGCTCCGGCAATGATTGTCGAAGACGATGCGGACGCGATCGCCCTCGTCTCGCCTGAATAGTGGGCCCCGGCGCGCTGCCGTTGAAACCCCAGAGGTCGAAATGTCCGCCCGGGAACGATGGTTTGTTTCACCGGTTCGGCGACGAGACTGAAACACCTTCATGCCGTTGTCGATGGTGAATGGCAGATCGCCTACATCCAGCGTTGTGACCGGCACTGGCAGCCCTCCGCGTCCCATTGCGCCATTCTGGTTTCCGCTCTGCTGAGCTGAGAGAAGGTCCCTTGCGGCAAAAAGGCCAGCCGACAGGGAAGAAATCTTAGTAAAAAATGCCCTTCGATTATTCACAAAATCCTCTGATCTCGATAAGAATTGATCTGTGCGCCAAAATTTCGCGCCTTAAAAAGGTGTTTGCGGTTCGCGAGCAGGTACTAGATACGAAGAATGGCGAAGGCGGGAATATCGG